>JBALVI010000020.1:0-14223 GCA_036961205.1 Halioglobus sp.
GCCAATAATGAGGACATCATGTTTGAGGGTGCACAGGGTTCCTTGCTAGACATTGACCATGGTACCTACCCGTATGTGACCAGTTCCAATACTACTGCCGGTGGCACAGCGACAGGCTCTGGATTTGGTCCACTTTATCTGGACTATGTTCTGGGTATCACCAAGGCCTATACCACCAGGGTCGGTTCAGGACCTTTTCCAACAGAGTTGTTCGACGATGCCGGAGCCCATCTGGCCGAAAAAGGGCACGAGTTTGGTGCTACCACTGGCAGAGCCAGGCGCTGTGGCTGGTTCGACGCGGTGGCGCTGCGCAACGCGGTCAATATTAATTCGGTCAGCGGCTTGTGTTTGACCAAATTGGATGTTCTGGATGGTCTGGAATCTATTCAAATCTGTGTTGGCTACGCCTGTGAGAACGGCCAGCCCGTACCCAATCCCGTGGATTCAGATGATTACGAGGGCCTGCATCCGGTCTACGAGAAAGTCCCGGGGTGGTCGGAATCCACTGTCGGCGCGAAAACACTGGACGAACTCCCGCAGGCTGCCCGAGATTACATCAATAAAATTGAGGATCTGGTCGGGGCGCCTATCGACATAATTTCTACGGGTCCTGATCGGGTGGAGACGATTGTGTTGCGCCATCCTTTTAGTGCTTAGTAGCTGCTGGTAAGCCGTCGGATAATACGCCGACGGCGACTCTTCACAGCTGCGTCAGAACGCCCCATAAGCCGCAGAGCAACAGCAAAACATTGGATAAAAAACCTATTATCATTCCCGGTCCGCGCGTCGCGGGGTCCTTTAGATAGGTGGCACGATAAACTAATCGTCCGACAAAGAATCCCAGACCCAGCACCACAGCAACGATTGGCATGAAGAAGTACGCACATAGCCACATTGCAGGCAGAGTGATGACCATTTGTTCCAAGGTGTTCATCTGTACACGGTAGGCCCGTTCGAAACTTTCATCGCCAGTGGTGGCCGGTGCCAGTAGGCCGGAATTGGCTCTGGCCTTACCACACAGGCCCATGAACACGATGTATTCGCACAGAATTAACAGGGCGACCAGGGCAACAAGCTCCATTGGTACTCTCCTCTATAAAGTTGGATGGTGAAGCTTAACGCCGAATGACATTCCCGTGCAATCTTCTGGTAGGCCCTGTAACTTCAGCCGTTGATCCATACGCTGGGCGGCGCCTCTATGATCGGGTGGCTGAGCTCACGCCTTTCTTGCGTTATGATCGTCCAAAATAATGAAGGGGTTTTATCGCGATGTCTTTTGAGCTGACCAAATTGCTGTCTTTATTGATTTACCCACTGAGTTTGTCGCTGGCGCTGCTGCTCTTGGCGGGACTGCTGCGATTGATCGGCGTGAGCCGTTTTGCCACAGGGCTTTCTTTGCTCGCGATTACCTGGCTCTACGCCACTTCCACTGCCTACGTGGCGGACGCACTAATGGCGTCCCTGGAGTCCAGGTATCCGCCTCGAGCAGTGTCCAAAACGGACACTGCCGACGCTATAGTGGTGCTGGGTGGCGCGACCAGCGGGGCCACTCACGGTCATCGCTTGGCCGACATGAACGGTCAGGGGGATCGGTTGTTGCATGCGGTGGCATTGTTCAAAGCAGGTAAGGCACCTCGTATTATTGTCTCGGGTGGGTCTCGTTCCTGGGAGGCACCTGAAGCCGCCTTGATGGCAGAAATATTGCAGCAAATGGGGGTGCCCGAGACCGCTATTTTGCAGGAGCGCGTCAGTCGCAACACGTTAGAGAATGCCCGCTATACTCAGGACGTTTTGAACAGAGAGGGCCTAAAGTCAGTGTTGCTGGTGACCTCGGCGTTCCACATGCACAGGGCTGAAACGATGTTTCGATTACAGGGTATAGAGGTGATTCCTTCTGCCACTGACTATCAGATAGTCAATGCGCCGCCACTCGTACCTAAGTGGCTGCCGACTGTGGCCGACTTGCAACGGTCTACTTTTGCTCTGAAAGAGTACGCCGGGTTTTGGGCATATTGGGCCGGTGTTTAGAACGCTTAGGGGGGGCAGATCGCCGTAGTGGGGTGACTTGGCTCACAAAACATTGAATATCTGCTGTCAATCTGTGAACACCTTCAAAGATTTGCCGGTCTCTCGCGAGAATCCTGACGGCAGCCCATATACTGACGGCTCCGCAACGAAGAGAGCCTGAAATCAAAAGATGTTGAATTCTGCGATCATCAGATTAGCAGCACTACCCTTTCTCGGCCTGGTAGCCCTCTATGTGCTGTTTGCCGGTTCGGTTTCGGCGTCCTCCACGCCGGGCACAGCCCCGACTGTTTCCTTGAGCACCGTGCAGGAAGGGTTTTCTCTGGTGGGTGACTGGCGCTTTCAACCAGGAGATGACGTAACCTGGGCTGCACCAGAATTCGATGACCAGAACTGGACAAGCCATGCCGTGCCAGGCCGATGGCCCAAGGGCGGCTACCCACAGACTAATCAATTTGCCTGGTACCGATTGAGCCTGATGGTAGATATATCGCCTGAGCAAGCTGACGCCGAGCAATTGGGCCTCCAAATTGGCAAGGTGATGAATGCTTACGAGCTGTACGCCGGCGGAGAACTGCTAGGACGTGTGGGTAAGTTTCCGCCTCTCGCCGAAATCGATTACGATCGCAAAAAAGTGTTCGCGCTGCCGGCAAGTGCCATCGGTGAAGACGGCTCGCTGGTGTTGGCACTGCGGGTTTGGGGCGGAGAACAAATTCATGTCGACCACTGGCGGGTAGGACCGTTCGATGGCAACTTTGTGCTGGGTAGCTATGCCCAGCTACTAACCGCCAGCATCAGCAGTCAGCTACCCGGGGTGGTGATTTGCATTCTCTTCATTGGCTTTGGTTTGTATCACCTCTACCTGTTTTCGAGGAATCGGCAACTCAATACTTTTTTGTGGTTTGGTTTGATGGCAATCAATATTGGCATTTATGGACTGATGCTCAATCAGTGGAAGTACGGGTTGGACTGGTCCTTTCTGGCGATGAAGAAAGTAGAGTTCGGGTCTATCTACTTGTTCCCGGCGCTGGGTATTCAGATGGTCTGGACACTGTTGGATGCGCGTATCTCGCCGCTGTTGCGCGCTTATCAATTAAGCTTCGTGGCGATCGCCCTGGTCGTGGTTGCTGTGCCTGGTCATCAGATACACATACAAAGCCTGGGCTACTGGCAGCTATGGATTTTACCGGCGCTGGTTTTGGCACCGTTGTTGATGCTACAGAAACTACGGCAGGGCCACAGCGAGGCGAAAACATTGATTGTCGGACTACTCATTTTTGTAGCGGCCTGTGTTAATGATCTGCTAATTGACTTTGTTGGAGCCGAAACCAGCCGTTTGGTGCCCTATGGCTTTGTCGCTATCGTGCTGGCCATGTCTATATCGTTAGCCAATCGGTTTACTACCAGCATCAGCGAGCTTGAGACGGAAGTGGCAGAGCGAACCTCTGCGCTTAGCGCGGCCAACAAAAGTTTGGCTGAGGCGGCGAAAATCGATCCCCTCACCGGTCTTTATAACCGCCGCGGGTTTATCGAGGAGGCTGAAACGGAAATCAAGCGGGTTTTCCGAAACGGGCGAGGGTTCTCGGTCATCCTCTCTGACGTTGATAATTTTAAGAAATTTAACGACCAGTATGGCCATGCCTGTGGCGATCACGCGCTTATGCGAGTGTCTGATATTCTGCGAGATCGCCTGCGTGATGTCGATCGGGCCGCACGCTGGGGCGGTGAGGAATTTATTATTTTGCTGCCGGAGACAGACAGCGAAGGCGCCACCGCACTGGCCGAAAAGTTACGCGCATCGATTGCGGATAACCTGTTTGAATTCCAGTCCATCCGGCAGCGTATTACTATGACTTTCGGCGTTGCTGAACACCGTGCAGGAGAGACCCTGGAAGCGTGCATCGCACGTGCCGACAAAGCCCTCTATGAGGGTAAAGAGAGCGGGCGGAACAAAGTCACGCTGGGCAGCTACAAAGGTCTATCCCTGATCAGCTGAATTAGAGGTTACGGAGTTTGTACTCGCTATAACTCAGCCCCGTCCAGCGCCTGAAAGCGCGATAAAAGCTGTTGACCTCCAGATAACCCAATTCGTCAGCCAGACACTTTCCGGGTAGCCATTGCTGTCTCAGCTTTTTCTCACAGCGATATTGCCGTGCCCGGTCTAGCAAAAACTGATAGCAGGTGTGGTCTGCCCGTAGCCTGCGACGCAAGGTAGTACCGCTCATTCCCAACTCTTCGGCGACTGAGCTGGCCCTGAGTCTGGAAAGATCTCCTCCCAATAAAATGTGGAGTACCCTGTCAGTGGTGCGCGACAGGGCACAGTGATGGTGTTTCGACGGTGGTGTGTGAACCAGGCTATTTGCTAGAGCAACGCTTTGTATTTCCATGACCAGAACCTCCTTGTTCGGGTAAAAGGACTACAGATATAGGCAGAATTTCAGCTATCCTTGCTGGTCTGCCTGTCGGTTTTATGTCCCGACATACATAAGACTAGCAGAGAAAAGCAGGGTGGAAAGAAAGTCGCAGGGTGTTGGTCAGTTTTGGTGAATTATCAGGCGGTGTGCAGCGGCAATAGGTCGTTTGGCAGCGGGCAATCCATTACTGCAGCCATACTGGCTACGAGTTCCCGCTCGCGCTCACAGATCTTGCCGTCTTCACTGGCGGCGAGCGCCATTGCCTTGAGGACTCTGGGTTTTAGCAGGGGATAGCAGTCGGCGAGTGCGTGCACGGACTTGCTAAAGGCCGCTACTCCGCATTGCTCCAGCGGCATCAGTGCGAGATTGGTCATGCCTAACTCATCTGCACCTAAGCGGAAGGCGGAACCGGCATCGCCACTGCCCTCGTAGGCCAGCACCGACAGCGTGACTCGAAGGTGATCGGCCACTTTCTCAAGCTTGCGATAGCGCGCTCGGCTCGGTTTGACCTGTATAAACTCCGGGTCCAGATAATGCCGGACCAGTTGAAACAGGCACCACTCATAAAGTTCTGTGCGTGCGTCCGCGTGGATAAGTTGCAGCAGTGTGTTTTTGAAGACGCGATACTGTTTCAGAGACATAGACTTGAGCGCGGGCAGGCACAACTCGAGCAAGGGTAAGCGGTGGATTAAATGCAATTCCCTGACACCCGGGGCAACGGTGTTGACCAGCTCTTCAAGGCCTTTAACCCGATTTTCTCCGATTATAGCCAATTGGCGTTGCGTGATATCGGGCTCTGCGCTGATTAGCAGCGCCATTACCAGCGCGCTTGCCCCCAGTGGGTCGTGGCTATGGTTTACAAAGGCAACGGGCAGAGAATGTCGCTCTGCGGTCTCTGCTTCAAGCTCTGATGGTGAAGGACCGAAATCGGCGTCGAGCTGCTGTTCGGCGGCGTGGTCGGGTTCCAGTGTGGCGGCAGCCATTGCAGCGGCCACCAATGCGGCGCGACCGACACCAACCTCTGCAGCTCCTGGACGCGACGGTTGTTCCTGGTAGTG
Source organism: Halioglobus sp. (assembly GCA_036961205.1). GTDB lineage: Bacteria > Pseudomonadota > Gammaproteobacteria > Pseudomonadales > Halieaceae > CALJFL01. Next base: position 5,498 of record JBALVI010000020.1, read on the forward strand.
CTGCACTCTCCTATCGATGAAATTACCGTTCCAGTCAGTATCAATGCGTCGAATTCTTTGATCCAGCGGCGGATGGGTGGCAAATACTTGCCACAGCTTGTGTTCTATCTGGCCAAAGAAGATGTGTGACATTTCCGCTGCCCTGGCCGCGTGTACCAGAGTGCCAGGGATATAGCCGCCAATCACCTTGAGAGCGTCGCCAATACCATCGGGATCGCGGGTGTATTGAACAGCGCAGGCGTCCGCAAGAAATTCCTTTTGCCTGCTAATGGCGGCCTTGATAAACCCGGCGGCCAGTCCACCTAGCCAGCCCAGTACCCACAGCGCCAGGCCGAGAAGTGACAAAGCCCCGCCTTCGCCCCGTTTCGCCGATACGCCAGTGCGGGTGCGGTTACTGGAGCGCAGTAAAAAGTAACCGACATCGCCGATAAAAGTGATGCCCTTGAGCATGGCTGCCAGGCGAATGTTCAGACGCATATCGCCATTGAGGATATGGCTGAACTCGTGGGCGATCACGCCCTGTAATTCGTGACGTTTCAGGTGTTCGAGGGTGCCGCGGGTCACCGCGACGACGGCATCGGCCGGCGTGATACCCGCAGCAAAAGCGTTGATGCCGCGCTCGCCATTCATTACGTAAACCGCGGGCACCGGCATGTGAGCAGCCAAGGCCATTTCTTCTACTACGTTAAGGCAGCGCCGCTCCGCCTTGTCCTGCGTCTGGGGTAGAACTCTGCTGCCGCCCATGCTCTCTGCCACGCTGCGACCGCCGGTGGACAACTGTATCCACTTCACCATCACCACCGCGGCGACAGTGGCGGTGATGCCCAAAGCCAAACTGCCAAATCGCGCCCAGGTGAAGTAGCTGAGAAAGCCCTGGAGACCCTCCCTGCTACCTGAGTAGATGTTGTAATCCTGACCGAAATAGAGAAAGGCTGCGACCAGGGCATTGGTCAGCAGGATCAGCAGAAAAACGGCTACCAGAAACATTAAAGTCAGCAGTCGCGAGTTACGTCTGGCAACGTCCTGTTGAGCGAAGAAATTCATTTGGTTCTAGTTACCGAGCCTACCGTGACGCTCTAGAAAGACACCTTTGGCACAGCCTGAATTTGTTCAGTGTCTTCGAATTCCAGCAGCTCAGCATCTTTGGGATGGCCGAAGCGCGCCGCAAAAAAGATCGGCGGGAAGGTCTGTCGATAAGTGTTGTAACCCATCACTGCGTCGTTGTATCCCTGCCGGGCAAAGGCGATACGATTTTCTGTGGTGGTCAACTCTTCAGACAACTGCTGCATGTTTTCACTGGCCTTCAGGTCTGGATAGGCTTCCATGGTGACATTCAGTTTGCCCAGAGCACCTTGCAGGACGTTCTCTGCGCCAGCCAGTTTGGCCATGGCATCGCCACCGATATTGCTTTCTCCCATAGCGTTGAGAATCGCCGAGGCGTCATTGCGGGCGTTGATTACCGCCTCGAGAGTTTCCCGTTCGTGCTCGAGATAGCCCTTGGCAGTTTCCACCAGATTGGGAATCAGGTCATAACGTCGCTTCAGTTGCACTTCAATCTGGGAAAATGCGTTGAGAAACCGATTCTTCAGCGTTACCAGAGTGTTGTAGATATTGACGACGTAGAATATCAGTCCCAGAAGTACTAACCAGAATACGATAGTCGAAATTTCCATAGCTCTGTTCCTTGCAGTTGCTGTCTTTTGTCAGTTTATCTGAAAATTGGGTTGTTTGGGTCAATACGGGTTGCAGTGGCTCCGCGCAGCAGAGCGGGCATTACTGCCGCTAGACACGCCGCAAGTACGTCCATGTAGGCTCGCTTCGGCCGTCCTGGCCTCAGACGGTCTTGCGGCAGTAATGCCCGCTCTGCCGCGCTACCATCGAGAGCAACTAGGTAGCCTGAACCGAAACCGGAACTCCATTAACCGCCGCATTCCCCGAAAGTTCATCCAGATAAAGCTCATCAGTAATGTCGTTACAACTGACACCGGAATGCTCCACTGCCGTTGCCATTCGAATCCCGGGACGGTTGTGCCCAAACCCATGAGGCAAACTGACCACGCCTCTCATCATGTCATTTGAAGCTTCAACCCGTACTTCCAGTGCTCCAGTCCGGGAGCTAAGGGTAACGGTTCCATCGTGACTAATATCGCGTTCAGACATATCTTCAGGATGCATAAGCAGCGTGCAGCGATCCTTGCCCTTTACCAGCAGATGGAAATTGTGCATCCACGAATTGTTTGAGCGCACATGTCTTCGCCCAATAAGGCGAAGTTCAGTGCTGGGGGCACCGCTAAACTCCTGCTTGAGACGCTGTAAGTCTGCGAGGGTGACTGGCACCGCACAGTTGATAGTTTTGTCTTTGGTTTGCAGGCGCCCGGGAAGTTGGCTTTTTAACTCGCCCAAATCAATGCCCGATGGTTGTTCTCTTAGCTTTTCCAGGCTTAATTTGTGCTCGCTGCCCTGACGCTCGCCATAGGGACCAAATTGTAAACCTTGCTCGATGATATCGGCGGGAGACATTGCTGGCCGTGGCTCCTGCCCCATGGCTTCAGCAACCCGGTTGCCCAGTTCGGTGAAAATCTCCCAGTCGTGGAGGCTGTCTTCGGGTTTTTCGAACACAGGGTCATTGAAACGGGCCGTGTTGCGAATCGCATTGATGTGAAAAGCGATGTCGTAGTGATCGTGTTCCAACGGTGAGGTGGGGGGCAGAATAATATCGGCGTGTCGGGTGGTTTCGTTAATATAGGGGTCCAGTGACACCATAAATTCCAGCTGCTCCAGCGCGGTGTCTAGTCGCCGTCCATTAGGGGTCGACAAGACCGGATTGCCAGCGCCGGTGAACAGTGCGCGAATCTGGTTTTCTCCTTCGGTGAGAATCTCCTCCGCGAGGGCAGACGCGGGTAATTCCCTGTCGAACTCAGGCAGGCCGCGAACCCGGCTGTGGTGGCGGGCGAAGCCGCCGGGACTGCTGGTGCTTACCGTGTCGACAGCAGGAAGGGTGAATAGCGAGCCGCCAGGTTTGTCCAGATTGCCGGTGACAATGTTGATTACTTGAATAAGCCACTGATTCAAGGCGCCATAGGTCTGTACTGATACCCCAAGGCGGCCATAGCAAATCGCGTTTTCGGCCTGGGCCAGCTCTCTGGCAATGGTCCGTATGCTGTCTGCATCAATCCCGGTGTGGACAGCCGCCAGCTCGGCCGTAAGCCCGGACATCGCTTCTGCGACCTCAGGTATACCGCTGACAAAGTCCTCCAGATGACCCAAGTCGACTAGGTCCTCTGTTAATATCGTATTCAGAATTGCGGCGAGAAACAGAGCATCGGTGCCCGGGGTTATGAAATGGTGCTCGCTAGCCAGCTCTGCTGTTTCAGTTCTGCGCGGGTCTATCACCACCAGCTTGCCGCCGCGTTTGGTAAGATCCTTGATGCGTTTGCGGACATCTGGCACGGTCCAGATACTGCCGTTTGATGCGATGGGGTTAGCGCCCAGCATAAGAAAGTAGTCAGTTCGGTCGATGTCGGGAATGGGGAATAGAGACTTGTGACCAAATAGCCACAGGGAGGCGAGGTGGTGAGGCAACTGATCTACCGAAGTGGCAGAGAATCGATTGTTGGTGCGAAAAAAGCGGAACAGGTTGTTCTGGTGGGTCAACATTCCGTAGTTGTGTACTGAGGGGTTGCCGAGATAGGCCCCAATGGCGTGTACCCCATCGCGCTCGTGAATCTCCATAAGACGCCTGGCAGTGGTATCCAGCGCTTCCTTCCAGCTGATTTCCTGCCAGCTTGCGGTACCGTCCTCAGCCAATATTTTCTTGACCGGCTTGCGCAAGCGATCCGGGTCTTCGTGTAAGTCCCGCAGAGCAATCGCTTTGGGACAAATGTGACCTCGGCTCAGCGGATCATTTTTGTCACCCTTGATGCTCAGGATCTCATCACCCTCGGTCTCTATTACCAGGCCACAGATGGCTTCGCACAGGTGGCAGGCACGCAAATGGGTTTTGCTCATGGTCGGTTCTCCAACGGTTGAATTCGGGGCTGCGCAGCGAAAGAGCTTGGCGCATCGGGCGGTCGGCCAGTAACGGCCGCCGTCCGCTGGGCGATTCTTGTTATCTTCAAGGGGAGGTAGTGTAATCTTTTTTAGCCCACGATATACCGCTCAGGACAATTCAGCTATGTAGCCTACTGGCGGCAGGTTACGCATTCGACTACTCTAGAATTTTTACGGCGGATAATCTCAGGCGATGAACAAGAGTTGGAAGTCTTATCGAACGGGTGATTTCTTTGACGAGATGATTACTCCTAAGGGCTCGCCCAGGGCAAAGGCGCGGCGTGCTGTGAATCTACTGCAGAGCTTGTCGACCGAAGAGATGGCCTCGCGGCGGGCGGCCGCGGAGCTGGCCATTCGAGAGCTGGGAATATCGTTCACGGTCTACACCGAGGGCGAGAACATAGACCGGGCGTGGCCGTTTGATATTATTCCGCGAGTCATACCCGCCAAAGAGTGGGCCAAGGTCAGTAACGGCTTGACCCAGCGTAGTCGCGCTCTCAATTGTTTTATCGATGATATCTACAATAAGCAGCGCATCCTCAAGGATGGCATCGTACCCGCCGAGATCGTACTTGATTCGCCCAATTACAAGCCTCAGTGCGAAGGTATATCACCTCGTCATGGGGTATGGGCCCATATATGCGGCACCGATTTGGTGCGTAATGTAGATGGTAAGTTTTACGTGCTAGAGGACAACCTCAGGGTTCCATCGGGCGTCTCTTACATGGTGGAAAATCGTGAAATCACCAAGCGGGTGCTACCTGAACTATTCGAAAACTACAGTATTTTACCGGTAGATGATTACCCGTCGCGTTTGTACCAGACCCTGGCATCTCTGTCTCCCCGTGACAGAAAGCGCCCCTGTATTGTGGTGTTAACTCCGGGGATTTATAACTCAGCCTATTTCGAGCATGCGTTCCTGGCTCAGGGCATGGGCGCGCAATTGGTTGAGGGGCCGGATCTCTTTGTCGATGATGACGATTGCGTGCATATGCGTACAGTTGATGGGCCGGAGCGTGTGGATGTAATTTACCGCCGCATTGACGAGGAATTTATGGATCCGGAGGCTTTTCGCGATGATTCGGTGTTGGGGGCCGCGGGCTTAATGCGGGCGTGGAAAGCGGGCAACGTAGCCATCGCTAATGCCCCTGGAGCGGGCGTGGCGGATGACAAAGTGGTCTACGCTTATGTGCCAGACATGATCCGCTATTATCTCAACGAAAAACCGATTATAGATAGCGTGCCCACATACCTGTGCATGCGCGAGAAAGATCGCGAGTATGTGTTGAATAATTTGTCCAAGCTAGTGGTTAAGCCAGCCAACGAGTCGGGCGGTTATGGAATTATGGTCGGGCCGCACAGTACCAAGGCAACTCATCGCAAATTCGCTAAGTTAATTGAAGCTGATCCGCGCAATTATATTGCTCAGCCGACGCTGGCTCTGTCGACAGCACCGACCTACATAGAGGACACCGTGCAGCCCAGACATCTGGATTTAAGGCCTTTCATTCTCCAGGGCAAGGAAACCTGGGTGACACCCGGCGGGCTAACTCGCGTCGCACTGACCAAAGGCTCTCTGGTGGTCAATTCTTCTCAGGGTGGCGGTAGTAAAGACACCTGGATTGTGGAGGGTAAATAATGATTATGCTCTCGCGCGTGGCAGAACGACTTTACTGGATGGCCAGATATCTTGAGCGTGCCGAGGATACGGCCAGGCTAACGCTGGCCTATAACCACCTCATTATGGATATCCCACGCGGTTCTGAACCTGGGTGGGATGTCTTAATTCGCATTCTGGATGCAGATCAGGACTTTTACAATAAGTACCGTGTTGGCAATGAGCTGAATGTTCTGAAATACCTGATTGCGGATAACAACAGTGTCAGCAGTATTCCCTGTGCAGTTCAAGCGGTACGAGAAAACGTGCGCACCACCCGCGACGTGCTGCCGGAGGAGACCTGGGAACAGGTTAACGAGCTTTATATATACACTCAGGACATGGCAGAGGGCTCTGTGGGGCGACGTAATCGTCATGCCTTTCTAGAGCAAATTATTAATCGCTGTCAGATGATCAATGGCACGCTTCTTAGCACCCTGAATAGGGACCACTCCTACCGCTTTATTAAGCTTGGGCATCTGATGGAGCGCGCCGACATGGCGACGCGGGTGATTGATGTGGGTGCCGGCGATATTCTGGACCGGGAGGGGGCATTTGCCGCCATTGATCCACTTCTGTGGGGTGCGCTGCTACAGGCCCTTTCTGCCTTGGGGGCATATCGCAGGATGATCGGACCTTTGGTTGAGAAGGACGCCGTCGTGGACTTCATTTTTTCGGAGAGCACCTTTCCGCGGTCTGTTCAATTTTGTCTTCGCGGGATTCGAGAGGAATTGGGCCCACTCAAGCACAATCATGCCGCTATGAGGATACGGGAGCGCGCCAGACGTAAATTGGGACGGTTTTCTGCAGAGTCGGCAAGCCGTGAAGAATTGCATCGTTTCATCGATGATTTCCAGGCGCAGATCCATCAGTTACACACGGCTATCTCCGATACCTGGTTTCAGCCTGACAGTCGATGAAGCGATTTTATTGCGAATGTGGCAGCCAGGTCTTCTTCGAGAATAATAACTGCCTGAATTGCAGCGCCCGGTTAGGTTTCGACCCAGACTCCATGGACATGCTGGCAGTTCACCCTGGCGCGGGTGGCGTTTACCACAACAAAAATGGTGCAGAGTTCAGGTTTTGTGGCAATGGCGAGAGCTATGATGTCTGTAATTGGCTACGACCTTCGCAGGTAGAACACCCTCTGTGCACCGCCTGTCAGTTCAACCGTACGATCCCCAACCAGGACTTTCCGGAAAATCGCTCCCGCTGGCGCACGCTGGAGGTGGCCAAAAAGCGACTATTTTTTACCTTGATGCAGCTTCATTTGCCGCTGAAGAATGGCTGGAGTGATCCGCAGAACGGCTTGCTGCTGGATTTCGTCGAAGATGGCCGCAGCCGCGCTGACGTATTCCCTGAGTCTTTCCTCAGTACAGGATATCTGGGCGGTGTCATCACGATTAATGTTCTGGAGGCTGATGATGCTGCCCGGGCCGCGGTACGCGAGAAGATGAATGAAGACTACCGCACTGTTTTAGGTCATTTGCGGCATGAATCGGGTCATTATTTCTGGTCTCGACTCAACCCCGACACAGACACCCGAGCGCAATTTGCCAAGCAATTTGGCGACGAAAACAGGGATTACAAAAAGGCTTTGGATGCCCACTATAAGTCCGGGCCGTCGTTGGAATGGCGACAGTTTTACATCAGCGCCTATGCCAGCTCGCATCCGTCAGAGGATTGGGCGGAGAGTTGGGGGCACTATCTCCATATCTACGACGCCCTGGACACCGCTGCATCTCAAAAGTTGATTGAGCAGTCACCGGCGGACATGAACATTGCAGACCGTATCGCTGTCTGGCAAGATTTAAGTATTACCCTGAATGAAATGAATCGCAGCGTGGGGCTAGGTGACGCTTATCCTTTCGTCATCAATAAGCATGTGGCTAGAAAATTGACCTTCGTGGATGCGGTTATTTGCCAGCTTCAAGAATATGGCTGAGAGTCGGTAGTTGGGCAAAGGCAATGCGTATGCTGTCATCCCAGGATTCTCTGACTTCAGACAGGTACGGGTGATTCTCCTCCAACTTGCAGTACTGCTCCTGTGGCATCAGGCTGTTAGTACGGTAGAACAGGCACTCCAGCGGCGGCCCCACAGTGGCGTTGGATCGCATTGTTGAATCCACGGAGACCAGCGCACACCGCATAGCAGTTTCATAGGGCGTATCAGAGCGGATAATTCTGTCGAGAATTGGTTTGCCGTACTTGGTTTCGCCAATCTGCAGATAAGGATACTGCTCCGAGGCGGTAATATGGTTGCCCTGAGGGTAGATCATATATAGCTCGGGGGGGTGATTCTTAATCTGGCCTCCGAGGATAAAGGTGGCAGCTGCATTGAAGCCAGCATTCGGGCCGCCCTTGTTGGCGTACTTTTCCTGCTCCTTGATGCTGATATCACCCAGATAATCGGCAACATCCGATACGTATTCCGCTTTGAAGATATTGAATTCAGCGTCTTCCTCGAGATCCCGCTGTATCTGCGAGATCACAGCTTGGCTTGTGGCCAGGTTACCCGCCGTCAAAATCACCAATGAGCGATCATAGGGCACGGAGAAGCGATGCATCTTGCTGTAAGTGCTGACCCGGTCGGGCCCGGCATTTGTCCGCGAATCCGAACAAAAAACCAGCCCCTCGTCCAGGGCGATGGCAAGGCAATAAGTCATGGTTGGATGGGGCTTCGAATGATGATGGTGATCTTGTGCAGGAACGAACGGGGGAATATATAGCCTCTGGCGCGGAAATGCCACAGTTGGGTTGTCGTGAACTGACGTGCCGGGAGTCCGACCTGGCATAAAAAAACCCGCTGGTTAGCGGGTTCTTCAATTTGGTGCCCAGAAGAGGGTGAGCCGGCCACGTTATCGTTGCGCAGCAATGAGTGGGCGCGAACGCGCGTCAGCTGTGCTGGCGTGCCGGGAGTCCGACCTGGCATAAAAAAACCCGCTGGCTAGCGGGTTCCTCAATTTGGTGCCCAGAAGAGGACTTGAACCTCCACGCCCTTGCGAGCACTAGCACCTGA
>JBALVI010000021.1:0-13960 GCA_036961205.1 Halioglobus sp.
CTGACAACTTAACTCGCTGAAATTGGTAGAATCAGCGAATGAATACTTATAAACGGTTCTGCCAAGTAAACTGCCAATAATTGGTAGAATCGGCTCATGAATACTTATAAGCGACACAGATTTCCCCCCGATATCATTTCTTACGCCGTGTGGCTCTACTATCGCTTCAATCTCAGGCGCGTGGTAACAGCCACCGCGATATCGAAGACTTACTCGCCCAGCGAGGCATCACAGTATCCAGAGAAGCGATCCGACTCTGGTGCATCAAATTCGGCGCTATCTACACTCGACGATTGAAGCGAAGGCACCGTGGTTATGGCGACACTTTCTACATCGATGAAGTCTTTGCCGGTGTGCCGTACCATTCAGATCAACGGCAAGCAGCATTACCTCTGGCGGGCAATTGACCAGGATGGTGAGGTGGTCGATGTGTATCTACAGGCTAGGCGGGACGGGGCAGCGGCGAAACGGTTCTTCAGGCGTCTGCTACGAAGCCACGGAGATGAACCGAGGAAGATCGTGACGGATAAGCTCCGGAGTTATGGTGTTGCCCACAGGGAGCTGATGCCCGATGTGATCCACAGCACTGAGCAATATGAGAATAATCGGGCTGAGCAGTCACATGTGGGTACCAGGGTGAGGGAACGAGGTATGCGTGGTGCGGCATTCCGACGCTTCAAATCAGTTGGTCAGGCGCAGAGGTTCCTCGGTGCCCACGCCGCTGTCTACAATTTGTTCAATTTGGGCCGTCACCTGGTAAGTGCGAGGCACTATCGTGATCTCAGGGTGAGTGTGTTTGATGAGTGGAGCAGGGCGGTTACTTGATTCCAATAGGCAGATATTTATTGGCCAGCATTAGTTAAGTTGTCAGTATCTACTATTGGCCTGCCTGTCGTATTTTCAGAGACTGCGCCACCCATTTATTCTATACTCGTGCCGGATCAAAAATAACAAACTGCGGACTGCGTTTGCAGTAGATCGCTTTCTAACAATTCCAGGGAGGGCAAACAATCAGCGCAATCGGCGACCTGAATTTGAAGTCACTCCACGGAGCTATACTCCCAGGTCTTTTCACCGGGTTCCTTGTAGTGATCCTGTCAGTTTCTTTTTCCCTACTGATTTTCCGCGGCCCGCTAGCCCCATTCCTGGAGAAGGGTATCGCAATGTCAATCATCACAGCCGTGGTAACCGGGCTGGCATGGACGCTGTTCGGGCAGATCCGTCCAACCGTAGCCATGGCCGACGAAGATACGGCCCCTGTCATTGCATTGCTCGGGGCCTTTATTGTAGCCGCTACGCCAGAACATTGGTCGGCTGAACAGATGTTTGCCAGCGTCGCTTCGGCGATAGTGCTGTCTACTTTATTCAGTGGCCTGGGACTGGTCCTCTTTGGCAGTCTGCGTTTAGGCACTTCTATCCAATATTTGCCCCATTCTGTCATGGGCGGTTATTTCGCAGCTATTGGCTGGCTCTTACTAGCAGGCGGTTTTGGCACTACCACACCAGGCACTGCTTATGACTACACGGAATTCAGCTCACTACTGAATACCTCCGCCGCCTGGAGTTGGGGGCCCGCTTTATTGGTAACGGCCACCTTACTACTCCTCAAAAAGCGTATTCCGAAGACCTGGCTGTTTCCAGGAGTGGTATTACTGTTCAGCACCGCTTGGTACATGGCCTCGTTCGCTGCAGGCCATTCCGTCGAAGAATTAATGGCGTCAGGCCTTCTTATCGGTCCGTTCACTGAAACACGACTCGACCTGGCCAATCCCCTTTTTAGCATGGCGCAAGGGGATGTGAACTGGTCCGCCGTGTTTGCCAACCCGGGAAGCATGCTGACCGTTTTCCTGATGAGCGTACTTTCCTTAATGTTCTGCATTCACGGACTGGGACTGTTCAACTCCACAGATCCCGACATGAATCGGGAGCTAAAGCTAGCCGGCGTGGCCAATGTTTTTAACGGATTGGGCGGAGGTGTCATTGGCCTGCCCTCCTACGGGATGTCCACGCTGTCCAGCGATCTTGGTGCGGATCAATCAGTCTGGCCGGGTCTCTTAACCGTGGCTGTGGTCGGAGCGGTAGCATTATTTGGACTGGAGTTAGTTGAACACACCCCCCGCTTTGTCTTGGGGGGCCTGCTCATGGTGCTCGGGATTCAATTGCTGGATGAATGGATACTGAAGGCAAGACATCGGTTTTCACTCCTGGAATACGCCTTAATACCTGCCATCCTGCTGGTATCGGTGGGAATAGGATTCCTGGAAGGCGTTCTGGTTGGCCTTGTCGCCGCCGTCTTGTTATTTGTCGTCAAATACAGTCGCACCGATGTGATTCGTTTTACTGCCCCTGGGAATGAAATTAACAGTAATGTCGATAGAAACATGACCTCAGGGCAAATATTGGAGTCACAGGGAGACTGCGCGTTGGTGATCGGTCTACAGGGGTTCTTGTTCTTCGGCACGGCAGGTCGCGTCTATCAGTCACTGAAACAAAGCCAGAGTGAAAGACTAGGGAGGCCGCTGAAGTACCTGGTCATCGATTTTGGCCAGGTAAGCGGCATCGATGCATCGGCCTCTCTTAATTTTTGTAAGATCGAACACATGGCTGTAAAGGCATCTTTCGATATCGTCTTTGCCGGCATCGATGAAGCCCTGCTGGACCGACTTCGCCTGGACGGGTTCGGTACCCAATCACCAGAAACTCTGTGGGTATTTCCCGACTTGGATCGTGCGCTGGAATGGACGGAAAATAAAATCCTCGCGGACGCTGGTCAACAAGGAGGATTCAATAGTTGTTTCGAGCAGTTGTTCCCCTTCCTCGAAAGCAGAGAACGACTGGAGATATTTCAGCGCTTCCTTGAAGAACGTAAGGTCACAGCAGGTCAGGTTTTGACCAGCGAGGGTGACGACTCTACGGAGTTGTTTTTTATCGAGACGGCGACCGCTAGTGCCTACATCACTCAGCCAGACGGCGTACAAATCCGGGTGCGAACAACGGAACAGGGCACTGTTTACGGAGAACTCGGATTCTATCTCAGCTCACCCAGGACGGCGAGCGTTCAGACTGACTCTGAAGGCAGAGTTTTCGTATTGAGCCAGACCGCCCTAAAACGACTTGAAACGGAACACTCTGAGATTGCCGCCGGCTTACACCGATTCATGGCCCGTTTGCTCAGCGAACGATTACTTAACACGACACAAACATTAAAAGCACTACTGCTCTAAAAGCTGCGTCAGTTGTTCCACCTGCGTACTAGCGATGAGGAACGCAAGCAGCTCATGCATGCAGTCGCTGGGGTCATTGAGGCTAATATGCCCGAACTAATGCAGCTCGTGACGATGGAAACGGGAAAACCTATGGCTGGCTTAAACGGAATAGGGGCAGGTAAGGAAGTTGGGGGCTCCATCGGATGGACGCAATTTACTGCGGAACTGCAATTGCCTGTAGACGTTATCCAGGATGATGATGTTGCGCGCATAGAAGTACATAGAAAACCATTGGGTGTGGTTGCCTCCATTACGCCCTAGAATTGGCCGTTGTTGATTGCTGTTTGGTACGTTTTTCCCGCCCTTCGGGTGGGAAACACGGTTGTGATGAAGCCCTCTGAGTTTACGCTAGTATCAATCTTGAGATTTGTGCAACTGGTCAGCGAGATTTTACCACCAGGTGTCATTAATGCGGTGACGGGTGAAGGGAATGTTGGCGCCGCAATCACCGGGTATCCTGATATTCAGAAAGTGGTCTTCACTGGCTCGACTCCCACGGGTCGCCGGGTAATGGCCTCGGCGTCAGCTAACCTTAAGCGATGCACGCTCGAACTCGGTGGCAACGATGCGGGTATTGTATTGCCGGATGTGGATGTAAAGAAAATTGCCCCCAAATTGTTCGGTGCGGCCTTCCACAACAATGGCCAGACCTGCGCCGCATTGAAGCGCATGGACCGGGAGGGCTATTTTTTCGAGCCAACAATTGTTGCTGACCTGACAGATGGCTCTCGTCTGGTGGATAAAGAGCCGTTTGGTCCGATAGTACCTATTATCAAATACACCGATATTGATGAGGTTATTGAGCGAGCAAACCGCCTCGACAAGGGCTTGGGTGGGTCTGTGTGGTCCAGTGATGCTGCCAGGGCGGCGGAGCTTGCGCAGCGTCTCGAATGCGGGTCTGCATGGGTGAATGACCATGGGGCGATTCAACCGGATGCCCCGTTTGGGGGTGTCAAACAGTCGGGTATAGGCGTGGAGTTCAGCCTGTATGGACTGGAGGAGTATACCTCCATCCAAACATTAGAGATTACTCACCAGGTCCAAATACAAGCCCGGTGTAGGGCCGAGTCTTCCCGGGTAGATTGGGCCGCGCTCGGGGTGAGGTCGCCTGCAGTTTTAGATGATCAGAAGTGATGCACCACACGCAGTACAAACCTGTCCCCTTCGCTGCGGTTTTCCGTGCCAAATTCGTGGTATGCATTAAGAAACAGGTGCGTATCCTGGGAAAAGTGATACACGCCCACAGGGCCCACGGCGTAGACGCGCTCACGCCGCCCTTTCACATCTTCACCATCGACTTCGGTGTCAGTGATTTGACGGAGGGCGTAACCGCCAATTCCCAAGCGTAGTCTCTTCGGGATAACCTCATAACTACTGGTGAGATTTGCGTGGACTGCCTGTCCCGCGCGGATGTCGTCAACTGGCAGGTCGGAGTTGGACATTTGTATTGCTGCACGTGTACGCATCGACGGATCTTTGTTCTTATCGTTCCAGAGATAATGCAAACGCCAAGAGGTGGTCCATCGCGGTCGCAGGAAGTAGGTGCCCGCCCAGTAGGGGTTAAAGCTAAAGTGATTACTACCTGGATTCAGCTCATAGCGATCGCTGTACTTGCCGGTCGGGAAGATCATTTCCATCTCGATGCGGTGCATGAAGCGGGGCCCTTTGGGACCCATGACCGGGCCCCATTGTATGAACGGGCCGATGAGGATGTCTCCCAGCCCGCCACTATTAGCTTGCAGGGCTAGACTGTCATCGGGGTCGACATCAAAGTTAAGTACGCTGGGTAAAATAAAATCCACGCCCCACTTCCCACCGAGCAAGGGTTTGTCACTCTGGAACACCAATTGTGTGAGGGCCGATGTAACCTCCACCTTGTGTTTTTCGAAGGTGAAATCTTCAGTTGGTAATTGCAGTTCGTCGCCGTTACCGTCGAGTAGGGTGCCCTGTCCATAATGCTGAATGTATTGCTGGAAATACCAACCGGGTCCTGCGGGTGCGCCGCCATCCATTATACCGGTCAGTCCCAAGTTAACCGGAGGCAAATCGTAGGCGTGGGCCGGCAATGATGGCTGAAAAAATATACACGCCATACAGGTGGTTGCCGAACGAAGTGCGTTAGCAATGACGCTTCCCATTATGATGCCTTTGTCTTCGAGCTTTTTAGTGCTTGAAGTAATAGTAGCAGAAAAAAAGGGCAGAGTACCCGAAGGGCTTGATGGCAGTGGCATTCTGCGTGTCGTCTGAAATGACACCAGCGAGGCAGGGGCCAGTGCAGGCATCGAAAATTGTACAAAAAAGAACTCTATAGTCTATATTGTGTTGTGGCAGTCAGGTATGAGCACAAGGGGCAGTTGCGTATTACACAATTGCCTCTGCGCTCTTCCTAAAAATAAAAAGAGAGAGGAAAAAAATGAAAGTAATTTTGTGCCTGGTTATTTTGTCATTGGTCTCAGTAGTACGCGCCTCTGATCACCTTGATTCTAGTTACATGGACGTACACCCCATGTGGGATATCGGCGATTTTTTCTTGTGGACCGGGGCCCAGACGGGCTCTCCAGTTTTTCTGATGACATTCAACCCCCTGACCAACCAGATCGCCTCAACACGCGATTTGCAACTTGATGAGCACGCCCTCTACCAGTTCAAGATAGACACTGACGGCGACTACAAAGCCGATATCGCTTACAAAATTTCAATTATAGGCAGTGGGCCCGAGCAGGGTGTGATTCTGCGTAAGGCGACTGGTGCTGACGCGGAAACCAATGAGTCCGAGGATGGACTCCACACGCAGACAGTGGCCATCGGTAAATCCAGCGTTGCCGGAGGGCCAGTGAAAGTTATTAAGGGAAGGAATGAGGAGTTGTTCTTCGTCGGACCTCGACAGGACCCATTTTTCTTCGATTTTCGCTCCGTTGAGTCTCCCGCCGCACTCGATCTGCGTTTCGCGCTGAGTGGCGACAACTTGCCCAGTGATGGCAGCGCAGCAAATACTTTTGGCCCCACCAATATGACAGTAATTGCGGTTGAAATTCCGGAGTTAAAAGGAAAGGCATTCTCGGCCTGGGGAACATCGGCCTATAAAGGTGAGCAGGTGGATCGCTGTGGCCGTGCGTCTATCACGGCGATCTTCACGCCAAATTCCCCTCCTGGGCGGAATTTGAACAGCTACCCCTGGAGAAATAAGTATATGGACCCTGGTGTTAAGCCACCCATGGACCCCAAAGACCCTCCACAGGATGTTCCCAAGCAGATTTACAATGCCACGAAGCCGGTCAACGACGTGGCGAATTACCGCAAAATGTTTCAGTATCGCCTTGAGCAGGTGCAAACTGACGAAAAGGAGGTGGAGCGACTTCTCGGTGTATTTCTGCCCGATGTGTTGGGGTATGACCCGTCCAGGACAATGGGTTATCCAAATGGGCGTGACCTTGTAGAAGATGCTGTCTATTGGACTATCGCTGCAATCAACCCCTTCCTGGCTTACGATGAAGATAAATACCAGTTCCCGGCTGAAAATCCACAAAAGCTGAGCACGAACTTTCCCTACGCAGCATCACCTGTGTTCTTTCCGCCCCATTGGAAACAGCCTGTGGAAGTGCAACAGGGCCGTTAAAACCTCATAAGGAAAACCTCATGCCAGACCCAAAACGTGCGCAGGTATTTGCGCAGAATGTAGAGCGGTATTTTGAGCGCAGCCGTGACTTTGACTTGCAAGAGTCCGGGACGAATTCACTGGCGGCCTGGTTTCTCGGCCCCAAAGGGGAGAATGAAGCCGTGTTCACTGACTTGGTGACGCGATCGATTGCTGCTCATTGCCAGGACAGAAAGGACTATTTCCCCGAGGACCCCGTGTTCGTGACTGAGCAGATCAAGGATTCCACGGACTACAAATTGTCTATTGAGGCATTTAAAGGCCACCTCAACGCAATGCTCAATGAGCTTAGAGGGTCTATTCCGCTCGCCAGCTATCGAAACCAGTCTCATATGTACTGGGATATCACCATGCCCGCGGCAGTAGGCTATTTTGCCGCGATGTTATATAACCAGAACAATGTGGCGGTAGAAGCGTCACCCGTCACAACCTTTCTTGAAATGCAGGTAGGCGACGATCTATGTAATATGCTTGGATTTAAAGTTCCGACGCCAGAAGAAGCCAAAAAAGGCAGTATTAAGCCATGGGGCCATATCACTTGCGACGGTTCAGTTGCCAATACAGAGAGCATGTGGTCCTCTCGGAATTTAAAATTCTTGCCGGTAACACTTGCTCAAGCCTTGCAGCAGGAGCCCTCTTTGGCTGCAGCGCGCGATCTCACGGTTATGCTGGCGAACGGACGAGATAGTGAACGTCTTGTAGACCTCGATTCCTGGGCTCTCCTGAACCTTCGGATTGATGACGTATTGTCCCTGTCCCCCAGAATCCAAGCAGATTACGGCATCGCGGCCACCGTACTGAAAGATGCGATGCAGCCCTACAACGTCCAAACCAAGGGGATTGCGCAGTTCTACCAAAAATTTATGCCGGATTTATCTCTGCAACCGCCGGTGATTATGGCACCGTCGACCATGCATTACTCATGGCCAAAGGCCGCCGCTCTGATCGGGCTAGGGTCCGATACCTTAGAAAGTGTTCATGTCGATCTGGATTGCCGCATGGACACAGTCCACCTGCGGAAGAAACTCGACGCGTGCCTGGCAGAAAAGCGCCCGGTTTTGCAAGTTGTTGCCGTTATGGGAACGACCGAAGAGAGTGCCGTTGACCCGCTGGATGAGATAGTCAAGATACGCGAAGAGTATCGTCAACGTGGCCTGGAGTTTGAGCTGCATCTGGACGCTGCCTGGGGCGGTTATTTCGCTTCGATGTTGCGCAATGAAGGAGCAGATGTTGAATTCTCTCCCGGATGCCTCGAGCGCACTCCGGCCATGACGATGAGCCCCTACCTGCGTCGCCAGTACGAGGCATTTTCCCATGCGGATTCCATCACGGTCGACCCCCACAAAGGAGGCTACATACCCTACCCCGCAGGCGCCCTTTGCTATCGCAACGGCGCCCAGAGGGACCTGGTTGCCTTTACGGCTCCAGTTGTCTATCACGGCGGAATCGATCCAACTGTTGGTGTTTACGGTGTCGAAGGCTCCAAGCCTGGAGCAGCTGCAGCGGGTGTATACTTGAGTCACCGTGTTATCAGTACTGATGCCTCTGGTTATGGCAAGATACTGGGGAAATGTTTCTGGAACAGTAAGCGCCTGTATGCAGAAGTGCTGACCCTTGCCGAACGTGAAGAGGATCTACCTTTCATCGTGCGCACCGTGCAGCGCCCACCAGCGGAACGGGCAGGTCAGTCCGACTATGAGCTCAAAAAGCAGATAGAATATATCGGCAATGAATTTGTACCTCGCTCAAATGAAGAGTTGGAGGAGTATTTTGCATCCAATGCCGACGCCTGGAACCTCTTTCGTGAAATGGGCTCGGACCAAATCATCATTACCTATTCCTTTAACCTGAAATTGCCGGACGGCAGTGTCAATCGTGATATCGACCTGTGCAATGCACTTAATATGGAGGTATTTCGACGGCTCAGCTTACAGGAGTTCGATCAAAAGAATTCTGGCGAGGTTCCTACAAAACCGATGTTTGTCACCCAGTCGAGCTTTGCTGCGAGCGACTATGGCGAACCATTTGTTGAACATTATGCGAATCGACTCATGCTCGACTGGAAGGCAGGATCATCGGTGACATTTATCATCTCTACAACCCAAGATCCCTGGATTACGAATACTGCTGACGGGAACTTTATACCAACGCTTGGGGCCGTCCTCACTGAGACCGTGAAATCATGTGTCCACCAGATTTGGGAAGAGCACGAACTGAGCTGAAAATAGAGGCTTTAACCGACACCCTGAGATGAAAGGAGATCTCTCGATCGGCAATAATCGATTGAGGAATCATCTTGTGGGATTTCGCTCAGGAGGGTCGATAGGCGCTGACAGCTTTGCCGCTGTTCTGCTTCGCTATCACTTCGTTCACGTTGCAATTCTATAAGGCTCGTAAGCGCCCGGATTTCAAAGCTTTTTGCCCCGACGTCTCGCGAACATTCTACCGCCTCCGTTAAATGCTCGAGAGCCTTGTCACTGGCGGGCAACTGCTTGTGTAGAGCAATACCGCGTATGCGCTTCGTTTCACTCTCATGCCAGTGTTCGCCATTGAGTGCGACGATTTCATCGGCTTCGTCCAGTGCTTCGAGACTTTGCGCATACAATCCTGCAGTTGCTAATATATTAGCCTGCAGTGTCAAGAGCATCGGCCGCACTAGTTCTGCGCCGGTGTCGCGGCGAGCTTTCAGACCTGCTTTCATCTCCTCGATGCCTTGCTCGACGGAACCGAGTGTGGCACGTAACGCACCGCGCATACACTCTGCGTAGGCAACATAATGTGGATACTCACGTTTTCTCGACAGCGTGAGCAGGCGGTCGGCGGCGCTGAGGGCTGCCGTGTAGTTTCCGTGGAAAAAGTGCAAAACTACTGAGAAAATCAAAGCATGAGCATAGCTCAAAGGGTGATTAAGGCCTTCAGCAAACGAAAGTGTTTCTTCGTCCAGTGTAAGCGCTTCCTGTGTTTTTCCCGTTAGCCAGTAGAGCCAGGCAAGATGAACGCGCGCCAGAACGGCCGGGTCGAGGCCATACCGATTAGAGTCCCGATGCGAGAAGTCGCGTTCATATAATTCCAGTCCCCGGTGTAATAGACTGGCTGCTTCCTGGTACTCACTGCGGTAAAATAAAATAGTGCCGAGCCAACTCGTTGCCTGGATAATATCTCCGCTATTATTATCACGTTCAGCCAGGTTCAGGCATTCGAGCTGGAGGCTCATTGCTTTGGGGAGTTGACCGCGTACGAGATAGAACGAGCTCAGGCCCCACAGTACACGAAAGTTTGCGATGCCCCCGTCAAGCTGCGAACCAATTTCCAGAGCTCTAGAATACGCGCTCGACAATTCCTCGCTCGCGTATCCCCGGGCAGCCACGAGAGGGGCCCCGAGGGCGATCTGAAGCTCAAGTTCCTTGCGCAGTTGATCGCTGTCCACCGACGGCATGCTATGCAATGCGGTTATACCACGGGAGAGGTGATTAATAGCCTCTGTATTCGCCGAACGATTGGTTGCAAGTGTCCCAGCAAGTTGCCAGTATTCTACCGCTTCTGACGGTCGGGCGGCTTGGCTGAGGTGATGGGCCAGCAGTTCAGGGCTATTGCGCGCGGTATTAGAAAAATCCTCCAAAATAGCATCCGCAATTTTGCTGTGGTGTTCACGGCGCGTGGCGTGGAGGAGTGTGGCGTAGGCCGCATCCTGAACCAGTGCGTGCTTGAAGCGATAGGCAGGTCCGTCCTGTGAGGAAATTCTCTGAACCAAATCAGCAGCTATGAGTCGTTCAATGTCTTCTTGCTGTATGTCTTCGCTGCGTTTATCTATTCTGATCATCAGCGCATGAGAGAATTCCCGGCCGATGGTGGCGCCAATCTGGGCCAACTCCTTTGCAGAGCCGAGCCTGTCAAGGCGCTCTGTTAGCGAATCGACAAGCGTGTTTGGAATACTTTCGCCAGAACCGCTTTCGGTATTCTCCCGCTCCAACACTAACTTGGTTAGCTCTTCGATGAATAGCGGTATGCCATCTGTGCGCTCGACCACTGCCCGGAGTGCTGATGGTGTGAGTGAGCTGCCTTTGGGTACGCTTCGAACCAGTGTCTCTGTCTCTTCCTCACTAAGTCCCTCTAACTCGATCGATTGCAAGGCCGCGCCGATGGTCTGCTCGACCACGCCATGGGGGCGGGAAGTTACCAGCATTAAAACTCGCTGGCCCCCGCATGCCCGTGCAAGGCGCACGACCAAATCCGCTGAGGTTGGGTCCATCCAGTGCACATCTTCGAAGATCAGCAGCACCGGGCCAGATTCTGAAGCTGCAAGAATTTGCTCGACAAGCATCTTATGTATAGAGGTCAGTAAGCGGGCTGGATCTCCCGTCAATTTCGGGAGTGGAGTTCCACCAATATCCACAGACAGAAGAGAGGCGAAAAGCTGTAGCGACTCTTCATAGGGTCGTGAGGTTGTGCGGATGGTGCTAGCCAGTTTTTCCCGAATTATCGCCGCAGAATCACCCTGTTGAAGTTGGGCTCTTGCTGTGAAATGCTCTGTAATTGGATAAAATGCCGTGTTGGTGTGAAACGGAGAACATTGATAATGGATGGTGATAGGTGCTGCCGACGCAACCCTGTTTAGGAATTCCTGCAGGAATCGCGATTTTCCAACCCCCGCTTCTCCGCTCAACAGTCGTCCGCCGCCGTTGGATTCACAGGCCAGAGACCAGCTTTCCTGTAGTTTCTCCAGCTCTTTTTCCCGGCCAACAAATCGAACCTGCGCGTTTGACCGGGTCGCTTTAAACCGGCTTTCTATGTGGCGTGCAGATCTGATTTGATACAGCTGCATCGGTTTGGCAAACCCTTTGAGCTCCCTTGCGCCCAATGCCTCTGATTCGAATTGATCGCCCAGCAGCTTGAAAGTGTTTTGGCCAATGAGTACACCGTTAACAGGTGCTGCAGCCTGTATACGCGCGGCAATATTGGGAGTTTCGCCAACGACCGAACGTTCTGCGCTCGCGGCCTCCCCAATGAGGTCTCCCACCACCACTGGGCCAGTTGCGATACCGACACGAACGCTCAGGCTCACGCCTTTCTTAAGACCCAGGCGAGCATTGAGGGATGCGGTCATTCGTACAAGCTCCAGACCCGCACGAACACTGCGTTCCGGGTCGTGCTCGTTTGCTTGTGGATAGCCAAAATAGGCAAGTATTCCGTCACCCATATAGCGAGCCACGAAACCCTGGAACTTTTCCACGGCTTGTTTACTTACATCCTGAAAACCCAGCATGACGTCGCGTAAGTCTTCTGGGTCCATTTTCGCTGACATCTCGGAGGACCCAACGAGATCGGCAAACATTACGGTGAGATGCCGTCGCTCAGCGACGTCCGGAGAATTGGGGAGGGCAGGTTGTCGCTGCTGCTCGGCTAATGCGGATTGAACTTTTCGGCGTGGGCCCAGTGGTAGGCCAATATCTTTCAAATCGGCGTCGCTTAGCTCGGGTAGTATCTCCAAATCGATTTCGTGTTCGGCGAATGAGGGGGCGTACTTTGCGAGCCCGATTCGTTCAAGCCAGGTTGTGACATTGGATGACGACGCCAATTTAGCACTCCAGGAAAGTCTAAATGTTCAGCATGTGGCCCAACACAGCTTCTGGGCCGACTTCTGAACTGCCGTGATTCACCTGCTCAAAATAGTTGTGCCAGCCATTTCGCTCCGTTCCTTCTTCTATTCGAGCCACCTGTTGCCGATCTGAGGCGCGCCACACAGCGACGTATTGATAGCCGCCATGTAGATGCATGTCGTCATCACTAATTGCACATCCCAATAGTTGGAGGTTATCACTGGCAAGATCGCCGAGGAGGATCTGAATTCGCTCAATAAACTCAACTCGTTCCTCGGCCGATAGAGCGAGCCATTCGGGTTTGGGGCTCCAGGTTTCAACGTACAGATACATGGCTCATTTCCCTTCTGGGTGATTGTAGTGTT
This sequence comes from Halioglobus sp., assembly GCA_036961205.1. Lineage (GTDB taxonomy): Bacteria > Pseudomonadota > Gammaproteobacteria > Pseudomonadales > Halieaceae > CALJFL01. The sequence goes on from JBALVI010000021.1 coordinate 12,884, forward strand.
TAGAGCTCCATCAGTTTTCCGACCAGCTCGTCTGCGGTAATTTTTTCTCCGCCAATATTGACCTGGTCGAAGTATTTATACCAACCCACACGGGACGTACCATCCGCGACGGTCTTGACGTAAGACTTATCCTTCAGTGACCACACAACCAGATAGCTGAATTGCGCGCGCGGCGCCGTGTCGCCGTCGTTGGCACAAGCGCCGTAGACAGAGCAGGTCTCGGGATCCATAATCGACCCGAGCCACGCATCAACGTTACCCATGAAGGCCTGTCTCTCTGTATCACTCAGGCCGAGCCACTCAGGTTTAGCGTTCCACATTTCTACATAAAGATACATTGGTCTTTCTCCTCATATTGATTGTAGCAGGCACTGATTGTAACTGTAATGCCAAGTTAAATCGCTGATATCGGTATAATCAGCCTATGAATACTTACAAACGTCACCAATTCCCACCCGACATCATCAGTTATGCCGTTTGGCTTTACTATCGCTTCAATCTGAGGCGCGTGGTAACAGTCATCGAGACATCGAAGACCTGCTAGCTGAACGAGGCATCTCTGTCAGCCGCGAAGCGATCCGGTTGTGGTGTATTAAATTCGGTGCCCTATACACCAGAAGATTGAAACGAAAGCATCGAGGCTACGGTGACACGTTTTACGTCGATGAAGTATTCGCCGGTGTGCCGGAACATTCAGATCAACGGCAAGCAGCATTATCTGTGGCGGGCTGTCGACCAGGATGGTGAGGTCGTACATGTGTATCTACAGGCTAAGCGTGATGGCGCTACTGCGAAGCGCTTCTTCAAGCGATTACTTCACTCCAGCGGCGACGAGCCCAGGAAGATCGTGACGGACAAATTGCGCAGCTATGGTGTTGCTCATCGTGAGTTGATGCCCGAGACGACCCACAGTACTGAGCAGTATGAGAATAATCGGGCAGAGCAATCCCATGAGGCGACCAGGGTTCGAGAGCGAGGGATGCGTGGTGCGGCATTCCGAAGGTTCAAGTCAGTGAAGCAGACTCAACGTTTCTTGGGTGTCCACGCAGCGGTATCCAATTTATTCAACTTAGGAAG
>JBALVI010000008.1:0-107550 GCA_036961205.1 Halioglobus sp.
GCCTGCGCTGCCACTGATAGCTGCTGCTGCCGGCGCGTGATTATACCCAGCTGATGAGTGATTACCGGCGAAGAAATAGCGCGACATTGCAGGCCCATCTCTTCCATCTGCCCGCGACTGGTACTGGGTACTACGCTCAACCCCAGTCCTTCGCTAACCATGCGCCCGATACTGACCAATTGATGAGATTCAAATGCGGGCGTGAGTACCAACGCTTTTTCCGCCAATGCCTGGTCAATGAGCGCCCTTGTTCCCGCGGGGCGTTGTAGGCTGATATGTGGGTATGCAAGTAAATCAGCCCACCGCAATTTTGGTTTGAGCAGCAGTGGATGTGTGGCTGGGAGAATGGCAACAAAACGATCTTTGAAAAGAGATTGAAAGTGAAGGTCTGGGGCGTCCTCGGGCTTGAAGGTTACCCCCAGCTCACACCGCCCCTCTCTTACCATTTCGACCACATTCTCAGCAACTACATCGTGCACCGTTACATTGATGTCAGGGTATTCCCGGTGAAATTCGGCGAGTATCTGTGGCAGCAGGTTGCTGGTATAGGTGGGCATGGCGGCGATATCCAGCTTACCGCGACGCAGTGCGAAGTGGTTGCGCACGTCTTGTAGGGATTGATCCCAGTCCGCCAACAAGCGCCGCGCGACCGGATAAAAGGCTTTGCCTTCAGGTGTCAACGCCACGGAGCGAGTAGTACGCGCGAGCAGCTTACCGCCAAGCGCTCCTTCAAGGTTTTTAATCGCGATGCTAAGCGCCGGCTGCGAGACGTGTAACTGAATCGCCGCCTCGGCGAAGCTACCGGTGCGGGCTACGGTACTAAACGCAATGACTTGATTGATGGGTATGGTCATTAGTAAAATTTATTTATCAATTAATCAAAAAATACAATTTGTTAAATATAATGATTTCTTGCACTCTGTTCAATTAATATCCACGCAATAAGCAATCTCATAATAAAGAGCAGGAGTACGCTGTGTCCGGATTTGACAAGGTGGTAAGCAGTTACGAGGAGGCCCTCGCTGGCCTTGAAGATAATATGACGATCCTTGCCGGGGGTTTTGGTCTGTGCGGAATACCGGAAAACCTGATCAAGGAAATTAAACGCCGAGGTACCAAAGGCCTTACCGTTGCTTCCAATAATGCCGGTGTCGACGGCGCTGGGCTGGGTCTACTGCTGGAAGACAAGCAGATCAAGAAGATGATCGCTTCCTATGTGGGTGAAAACGCACTGTTCGAAGCTCAGATGATGAGCGGTGAGTTAGAAGTAGAGCTCACCCCGCAGGGCACGCTGGCTGAGAAAATGCGCGCCGGCGGTGCTGGAATCCCGGCTTTCTATACCGCGACTGGCTACGGAACGCCTGTGGGTGAGGGCAAGGAAGTACGCGAATTCAATGGCAGACATTACATCCTGGAAGAGGCCCTTTATGGCGACTTCGCCATTGCCAAAGCGTGGAAAGCGGATCGATACGGCAATTTGATGTTCCGCAAGACCGCGCGCAACTTCAACCCTATGGCGATTACCGCCGGCAAGGTTGCTGTCGTTGAGGTGGAGGAAATTGTCGAGGTGGGGCAACTGGACCCGGATGAGATTCACTTGCCGGGTATCTATGTTAACCGCCTCATCGTGGGCACGTTTGAAAAAACGATCGAACAGCGCACTGTGCGCAGCGCATAAGGAGGATTCGACATGGCTTTGACCCGCGAACAACTAGCTCAACGCGTAGCCCAGGAATTTCAGGACGGCTACTACGTCAATCTCGGGATTGGTATCCCCACCCTGGCGGCCAACTACATTCCCGCCGGTATAGAGGTGATGCTGCAGTCAGAAAACGGCCTGCTGGGTATGGGGCAGTTCCCGCTGGATGAAGAGGTGGATGCCGACCTGATAAACGCCGGCAAGCAGACCGTTACCATGATTGACGGTGCGTCTCTATTTTCGTCGGCTGACTCATTCGCCATGATTCGCGGTGGTCATGTCGATCTAACGGTACTGGGGGCCTTTGAGGTGGATTGTCAGGGCAATATCGCCTCGTATATGATCCCCGGGAAATTAATCAAGGGGATGGGGGGTGCAATGGATTTGGTGGCCGGTGCCGACAATATTATCGTTACCATGACGCATGCTTCAAAGTCGGGGCAATCCAAGTTACTCTCGCAATGCACGTTGCCGCTCACAGGTAAAGGCTGTATTAAGCGCGTGCTTACCGACCTTGCCTTACTGGACATAGAAGATGGTAAATACGTATTGCGTGAACGGGCGCCCGGTGTGAGCGTTGAAGAAATCGTAAACCTTACGGAAGGCGAGTTGGTTGTCCCGGGCGATGTACCTGAAATGGTGTTTTAACGGGCTCCTTTTTGAATTAATAGTTGGATAAATTTTAAGTTACGAAGGAATTTTGGCATGAGTGAGAGAGAAGTTGTTGTCCTGAGTGGAGTGCGCACCGCAGTCGCCGATTTTGGCGGCAGTCTGAAAGACATTCCACCTACGGAGCTGGCGGGCAAGGTAATTGCCGAGGCGTTGAGCCGCTCTGGACTGGAGGCCAGCGATATTGGCCATTGTGTGGTCGGTTCCGTCGTGCACAGTGACCGCCGCGACATGTACATGGGCCGCGTGGCCGCCCTCAACGGGGGTTTGACCATAGAAACACCCGCACTCACGGTAAACCGTCTTTGTGGCTCCGGTCTGCAGGCAGTAGTTTCTGCTGCGCAGATGATCTTGCTGGGTGACTGTGATGCTGTTGTCGCTGCCGGCGCCGAGTCTATGAGCCGGGCACCTTACTGGCTACCCGATGCGCGCTTCGGCGCCAAAATGGGCGATGGCAAAATGGTCGATCCCATGATGGGCGCTTTGACCTGCCCCATTGGCGATACGCATATGGGTATAACGGCAGAAAACCTGGCGGATAAATACAATCTCACGCGTGAAGAACAGGACGAGTTGGCTGTAGAGAGTCATCGCCGTGCCCAGCGCGCTATCGAGGAAAATCGTTTTGAAGGGCAGATTCTCCCCATCGAACTGAAAACCCGCAAAGGCGTGACAGTGTTTGAGCAGGATGAGCATGTGCGGTTTGACTGCGATGCTGCCAGCATGAGTGGTCTGCGCCCTGCGTTCAAAAAAGACGGCAGTGTCACCGCGGGCAATGCCTCTGGCATTAACGACGGTGCTGCAGCTTTGGTATTGATGGAGCGTTCAGCAGCTGAAGCTCGAGGTTTGAAGCCAATGGCGCGTATGTTGGGCTATTCTATTGCGGCTGTTGATCCGGCCATCATGGGTATTGGTCCCGCACCTGCAGTGCGTCAATTGCTGGCGAAAACGGGGGTGAGTATTGAAGAAATCGACCTGTGGGAAGCCAACGAAGCTTTTGCTGCGCAGGCTCTCTCAGTTACCCGCGAATTAGGCCTGGATCCAGAGAAGGTCAATCCGAATGGCTCAGGTATTAGCCTCGGTCATCCCATTGGTGCTACAGGAGCGGTGATTACCGTGAAGGCGCTGTACGAATTACAGCGTATTGGCGGGCGCTACGCCGTAGCGACTCTGTGTATTGGTGGTGGTCAGGGTATAGCGGCACTTTTTGAGCGATGTGAATAGCTCTAGCCATTATCTGGCGGCAAATCGACTAAATCCCCGCGTGGTTTTTTTGCGGCCGTCAGTTCGCTGCTAGCATGGGTATTGGCGCGATCTTCGGGTATGATTCTCGGCAATGTAAGCTGGAATACGTCGGATCAAAATGACCACAACTCGATTATGGCTCGCAGCTCTTGTCTTGCTGTCGATAGGGGCTTGTAGCTCAACACCGTACTTTGTTGAGCAAACACTCAGTGACCCCAGCAAGGCATTGGTTTATGTCTATCGCTCCAAGGCCACTAATCCCGGCAAAAAACCCATGCGCTACAGCTACCCCGATATACAGGTAGATGGCGCAAGCTTGGGTGTATTGCGCTACAACGAGTTCCTCGTGGCGGAGTTAGAGCCAGGTCGACGTGACTTCCTGGCTACCGGCTTAAGTCCCATATCCGACTGGAATCAGGGAGAAGCCAAATACACGCAAGAACTTGAGGCCGGGAAAACCTATTATTTGCGTCTGCGTGTTGAGTACAACACCGATAATATGTCGGTAGGCACGTTTAAAGGTCAATATCTGATTCACCTGCATGCCTTGGATTACAGCGAAGCTGTTTATGAAATTCGTGATGCCAGTAGGGCAGCTGCAACTCCATAGTCTAGTCTGGTGTTCGCACCAACTTTGAATGCAGGTTTTCTTAACAAATACTGCGATAGGTAATAATAATATGAATACAGCCACAGAAGGCCAAACAGTCGCCCCTCTATGTAACTACCCTTTGCGCGACACTCCGCTTACCTCTAACAAAGACATTCAGCGCTGGGTTGAGCGTATGGTGACTTTGCTGCAGCCTGACCGTGTGCACTGGGTCGATGGCTCCGCAGAAGAGGCTGCAGCCATGATGGAAATGATGGTTAGCCGGGGTGACTGCGTAAAGCTCAACGAAGAATTACGTCCAAATAGCCATTTGTTTCGCTCTGACCCGCGAGATGTTGCGCGCGTTGAAAGTCGTACCTTCATATGCTCTGTTGCCGAAGGCGATGCCGGACCCACCAATAACTGGATGGCGCCTGAGGAAATGAAGCATAAGATGAATGAGCTGTCGGATGGCGCCATGCGTGGTCGTACTCTGTACATCATTCCATTCAGCATGGGGCCTATCGGTTCACCTATCGGAAAAATTGGTATTCAAATCACTGACTCCGCCTACGCGGTTGCCAATATGCGGATTATGGCCAGAGTCTCGCCAAAGGTATTGGAAGTGCTGGGTGAGAGCACAGATTATGTGCGCTGTGTACACACCGTCGGCCAGCCTATACGGTCCGAGGAAGACGACGTCAGCTGGCCCTGTAATCCAGAGAATACGTATATTGCTCATCTCCCTGAAGAGAAAACAATTCTCAGCTTTGGCTCCGGTTATGGCGGCAATGCGCTGTTGGGTAAAAAATGCTTTGCCCTGCGCATTGCCAGTACTATTGCTCGCGACGAAGGCTGGTTAGCCGAACACATGCTGGTGTTGGGTGTGAAAGACCCGTCTGGCAAGAAAACCTACGTCACTGCAGCCTTTCCCAGTGCGTGCGGTAAAACCAATTTTGCTATGTTGATTCCGCCACCTGAATTGCAAAAGCAGGGCTGGGAAATTTCTTGCATCGGTGACGACATAGCGTGGATCAAGCCAGACGCTAACGGTAAATTACGTGCCATCAATCCGGAAGCCGGGTTCTTTGGTGTTGCCCCCGGAACCGGTATGGATACCAACCCAATGGCAATGGCGTCCTGCGCCTGCGATACCATTTTTACCAACGTAGCACTGACGGATGAAGGTGATATTTGGTGGGAGGGCATGACCAAAGAGGCGCCTGCGCATTTGATTGATTGGAAGGGTAATGACTGGACACCAGCCGACGAAACACTTTCTTCACACCCTAACGCAAGGTTTACCGCGCCGGCTAGAAATTGCCCGGTTATCGATCCTGATTGGGAAAATCCGGAGGGTGTAGAAGTTGGCGCAATGATTTTCGGCGGGCGCCGTATGACCACCATTCCTCTGGTCTTCCAGAGCTTCAACTGGCAGCACGGTGTTTACCTGGGCGCTACTGTTGGCTCCGAGCAAACCGCGGCCGCCGAAGGTGCGGTGGGCAGCATGCGCCAAGATCCTTTTGCGATGCTGCCTTTCTGTGGTTATCACATGGGTGACTATTTCCGTCACTGGTTGAAAGTGGGCAAAAGCATTAATGAGCCGCCACGCATTTTCCATGTGAATTGGTTCCGTAAAGATGAGCAGGGCAAGTGGTTGTGGCCAGGTTTTGGCGAAAATGCGCGAGTACTGAAATGGATTGTCGAGCGCGTTAATGGCCTGGCGCAGGCTCAGGAAACCCCACTTGGGTGGATGCCTAGTTATAAGGATCTTGATTGGGAAGGTTTGGACTTCACTGAAGATGATTGGAACGAGCTAATGAAAGTCGATGGCGAAGCGTTAAAATCCCAGGCTCTGGGCCATCAAGCATTATTTCTGAAACTATGGGAGCGGATGCCAAAAGAATTACTGTGGCAACGTGACATGTTATTGAGCCGTTATTGATCGCTAAACTGCGACTGGCTGTCAGCTAGAATAATCGCTGACAGCCAAGCACGCTATTAACCAACTTTAGGAGAATCCTATGCGTATTGGATTATTTGCGGGTGCCACCGCAGCCGCTGGCAACACCCTCAAAGATATCGTCAATTTTTCTAAAGACGCAGAACTACGAGGTTTCGACACGATCTGGCTGGCAAATATTTTCGGGCTGGACGCGGTCAGCACGCTGGCAATCTGCGGCTGGGAAACTTCGAGAATAGAATTTGGCACCGCCGTTACGCCCACCTATCCTCGCCACCCCACCGCCTTGGCTCAGCAGGCTGTTACCACCAGCGTTGCCTGCGATGGCCGCTTCACTCTGGGTATTGGCCTTTCTCACAAAGCGGTGATTGAAGACATGCTCGGTATGTCTTACGCCAAACCCGCCGCGCACATGAACGAGTATCTTCAAATCATCGCTCCCCTACTCAAGGGCGAGGCTGTCGATTTTCAGGGGCAACAGTACTCTAGCAAATTGAAGCTTGATGTCCCCAATGCGACTCCTGTACCGCTGCTGGTTGCGGCACTGGGACCGAAGATGCTGGAAATCGCAGGCACTTTCGCCGATGGCACTTCGACCTGGGTTACCGGTCCCAAAACCCTGGAATCACACATTGTACCTGTCATCAGCAAGGCGGCCGAGGCCGCAGGCAAACCCGCGCCGCGCATTGTTGCCGGTTTGCCCGTCGCGGTCACCAATGACGTTGATGGTGCGCGCGAGATCATTGCCAAGAGTCTGAAAGTTTACGGAATGTTGCCCTCCTATCGTGCCATGCTTGATCGCGAGGGCGCGGAGGGACCCGCTGATGTTGCGCTGATTGGTGACGAGGCCACTGTGCGTGCCGGAATCGCCCGACTTCGTGATGCTGGCGTCACTGACTTCAATGCCGCGCTGGTACCTACAGGGGAAGGTGTCGCCGAGGCGACCCTTGACTTGCTTGCCAGTGAGCTGGTTTAAATAGAAATATAGGGCCGAATTTACCCGGATGGAGCCATAATCCTGGACTACTAGAGCGACTGATCCGGGTATTACTTGCCGTCTACTGACAACACCACCATGATATTCCCCGGCTCGTGGGAATACAGTCCGTAGCCTGAATTACTGATCACATGCCCCTGGGCCACGGTCGGCCCGGCACCACTCATGCTCCCGCCAGTTGCAGGCACACCATTCACCGTTGTCACCGCCTGGGCGGTGTCGTATTCCAGAAGTACCTTGCCGGTCTCGCCGTCGTAGATGCGTATATAACCGTCCAGGTGACCGGCAATCACAGCCCCGGGTATCGCTGTTACTGGCGCCGATACACCGGGGTCGCAGAACTCCAGCTTCTTGTCACATACATTCTTCTGGACATGGCTCCACAGCACTTTCCCGGTGACAGCATCAATAGCGTGCACCCCGGGCCTGGCGGCCTCAGGGTCAAGAATGTCGCCATTACGCGTGTCATTCATATCGTTGATCGGTGCATAGATGCGCGTGCCCTCGGCGGCCATACCGAAGTGAACGCCACCCTGAATACTGCCGCGACCAACACGAACTTTCCACAGCGGTTCAACTTTACCATTGGGGTCGTAACCCAACACTGAACCATCCTTATGACCTGCCACCAGCAGGGTCTTGCCTCCGCCCAGCTGGACCAGTAGTGGGCTGGAGCCCTGGTCGAAATCTGGCCCATCTTCCTTCGGGCAATTAGGGTTATCCGCCATCATGCAGGCGACATTCCAGGCATCGCCGGCAAACACCTGGTGGCGCCAAATCCGCTCGCCGGTGTCCAGTCGCACAGCGACTATGGCGTCACTATTATCATCTGCGGGAGAGGAATAATTCTCTCCGGTACCAAAGTACAGAATATTATTGGCAGCATCGATAGTTGGGCTGGTCCACACTGGGCCACCCGAAGGGGAGAGGATAGCGGTACCTATGGCGGTTTTTCCAGTGACTGCCGGCTCCTGTGGGATGGAATAGCTCTCCCACCGGGTGCTGCCGTCGGCCCCGTCTAGCGCTATGACCTTGCCGCGAAAACTGCAGCACTCGTAATCCGGATTGGCTGCTGCTATGACCTCCAGCGACGAGACTGGTACGTAGACATTGCCCTCGTGGTAGGCGGGCGTCCCGGTCAATGTGGCGCTGTGGTGGTCATCAGCGGCGATTTTCCAACGCAGCTCACCCGTGGTCGCATCCACCGCATAAACATTGGCGATAATGTCGCCAAAGTAAACCGTGGCCGGATCGCCTTCGTGCTGTCCAAGCGTGATGCCCGTGCGAACTTCAGCGCTGGCCTCGTAGGCCCAGCGCACACAGCCTGTCTGCAAATCGAGTGCATAGACAGTGCCATCCTGACTGCCGACGAAGATGGCGCCCATAGCCACAGTAGGCTGGGAGCGCGCCCTCATGGCGCCGGGAAAACCAAAACTCCATTTCATTTTCAGACGGGGAATATCCGCTACCGCTAATTGTGCGACGCTATCCGGAACAAACCGCGAAGTATCCCGGCCCCAGCCGGTCAACTCGCTTGCGTTAAAGGGCGCAAAGGCTGCGGCCTCGCCCTCGCACATATTGTAGTTGGCAGCCAGACTGGCGTTAGTGAACCGCTCCTGCAACAGGTACTCAACAACATGAACCCTTTCAACCTCAGACAAACTCGCTGCCTGGGCACTCATGATGCCTCCGTCCATCGCCCGGTAGATGCTGCGAGCGGGCATCATCTCCAGCCAGGTAGTATGTGGTGCCTTATAGACCTGGCCGTTATGGCAGTTTGCACAGTGCTTGGTAAACAGCTCTGCGCCGGGAAGACTGGAGCGCTCGCCCAATTCGCCGGACACCGACCGCATTTCATCCGTTGAGGACATACCGCTTGGTGCCTCGGCTTCCGCCCGCGCCAGAGCGGGAAATGCTGCTAGAGCAATGCTCAGAGCAACTAAAAGCAGGGTGTTGGTTGCTCTATGAGTCAAACAAAGTTGTATAGTATTGGGCATTATTATTATCCGATTGCCAAGGCAATACCAAAGATACACAAGGATGCAACACATTGCGAGATGCCGCGAATTAAATAAAGAAGCGACGGTTTAAGATATAGAGACGCCTCTATTTTCGGCGGGAAAGTGACCAAAAAATAGATTCGCCGCGATTTTAATTTGATAAAATAAAAGCGTTCCCATTTTTGTTTGAACACTGTAGATCGTAGGCTATGATACCGTCGCGGTGTCAGGCGGGTGCCTTGAGCTTTTCCGTAGAACTTGCATTAAAAATACATTCTTTTGAATCGGTGAAAAATATGAACTCGGACAATATACAGTGGAAATTGATCGCGCGACCAGAGGGCGAAGCCAAGCGCGCTGATTTTGAAGTAACCAGCTCCCCGATTCCTGTGCCTGGCCCGGGCGAAGTGTTGGTCAAGAACCTATACATGCTGGTTCCGCCGTCTATGCGGTTGTGGATGAACGAAAAGGAAAGCTATTTCCCGCCTGCTGCCCTGGGTGAGGTAATGCTCGGTATAACGCTTGGCGTCGTAACGGAATCTGATTCGCCGGATTTGCCAGTGGGAAGCTATGTGAATGGCATGGGAGGATGGCAGCTGTGGAGTGTGGCGGCGGCGGAAGCCTTGCAAAAGCTGGAGCCTCATCCCGATATTCCGTTGGAGCTTTATCGTACGGTACTGGATGTACAGGGTCTTACGGCGTATTGCGGTATTACTGATATCTGTAATCCTCAGCCGGGTAGAACGCTGGTAGTCTCTGCCGCGGCCGGCAGTGTTGGCTCCATTGCCTGCCAGATCGCCAAGAACCGCGGTAGCAAGGTTATTGGTATCGCCGGTGGCGCGGACAAGTGCGCGTGGCTGGTAGACGAATGTGGCATTGACGCCGCCATCGATTACAAATCAGAAGACGTCGCCAAGCGACTCGATGAGCTGGCGCCAGAGGGCATTGATGCCGTATTCGAAAACGTAGGCGGCGAAATTATGGACGCCTGTCTTGACCGAATAAACGATGGAGCCCAAATTGCACTGTGCGGTCTGATCTCCAGTTACAATAAAGATACAACCCAGCGCACTAGTGCATTGATGTCGCTGGTGAATCGTAGCGCGCGATTACAGGGATTTTTGGTAAAAGACTATCCGCATCTAACCGGTGCGATGCTCGAGGAACTACAACCAATGGTGTTGGCGGGAACTCTGAAATACCAAATTGATGTACTCGATGGGCTAGACAATACGCTTGAGGCAATGAGCCGCATTTACAGTGGTCAAAACAAGGGTGTTCAGCTTATTCGGATTAATCCCGAATAAGCTCGCGCTGCGGGGCCGGTGACTGGCGACTTACGTTGAATCGGAATATCGTGCAGACGAACAATAATATTCGAGAGGAGAAATAGTTTGAAACCGGCCATTGCCCTTGCAGCTTCCATACTTTTGATTTCATGTGCCACAGTATCATCGAGCCCACCCCAGCCGCAGACCACTGACGTCACGGCAGCCACCGCGGTCTCACCTGATCTGGATATCGGTCTCACTTCCCGTTTTCACTTTGCAACGCACACACGGGATTTCGATAGGTCCCGGGCCTTTTATCGCAAACTAGGCTATACCGAGGGCATGGGCGGCTTCCCTCTAAGCAATACGCACCTGATGGCGCGCGCATTGGGGATGTTCGACATCTGTCAGTATGAGCTTGTTAAAGGCGAGGTTATCTCGTTACCTAACAGTCTCAACACGGCTAATATCGACTTACTACAATTCAAAACCCCATTTAATGGTGAGCCGCCTTATGAGCTGCCCAACCATCTTGGCATGGCCTACGCTGCACTACTGACCGCCAATCTGGAAAGTGATGTTGCTTATCTGAAAACGCTTGGGACGGATTTTCTGTCTGAACCTTATGGCATTCCTGGTGATCAATTCGTGTTCTTCCGCGACCCGGATGGGGTGCTCTATAAGCTGATGGAAACTGCGCCGCCTCATGGTGACGAAGAGGCAGATATGCATCTCATCGCGATGCCTTATATTGGAATCAACGTCAGCGACCTAGAGGCATCACTAGAATTCTACCGAAAGTTTGGTTATACCCAGGTCAAGCGCATGCATCAGACCACGGGTTCTCTTGAAGAAGCTCGTGCTTATGGACTCGATCAGCCTTTTCAGTTCAAAGGCGCCGATATCGCTCTTGGGGTGGGTGACCGACATGTGCTGCGTTTAATACAATGGGTTGAACCTTTCAACCCCGAACCCTCTTATGCACCTCCCATTAATCATATTGGTATCAATCGAATCGCGTTGTTGACTCCGGATATTGAACGCGCTGTGAAGATCCTTAAAGGTCAGGGCGTTAAGTTCCTCTCTGAGGTCGCACCATGCTGCACAGGTACTGCGGAAGACGACACAGCGATTGTGCATGCAATCGATCCAGACGGCGTGTTCCTAGAATTAGTGGGTGGTATTACTCCACGACCACTGCAGCCTCAGCCAGAAGAATGCCCTGCACTGGACATAAAAATGCCTGCAGTCGACACTTCGACGATAAAGTTAGATCTCGAAATCCCTGGTAGCGATTAACCAAAAACCGGGACGTTAATATTTTCAGGTTTATTTCATTAGGGATAAAGCTTGGAGGTTGAACGTCCCGTTTTTGATTGCCGCTTCAGTTTGACGTTATCCGCAAGTGCAATTGCTCGCAGGAAAAATAGCTATGCCTAAAGTTTTAGCCAAGCCAGTGATATCTCTGCTGGTCGCTTTGTTAACGCTAATCTTGAGTGCGTCATGCACACAGCAAAAGGATAATGGCGAAAGCGCCGAATCCTTTTCTCACCTTGAATCAGTCAAGAGCGCAATGCTACCGGCGGCGTCAGAAGACTCCCATCCCGGTGCAGCACTCTATCAAGCTAAATGTGCAGCATGTCACGACCAGCCTTTTTATAAGGCTCCCAGTCGTCCGATGATCACTAGTTTGGGGCCAAAAGGCATTCTTAGAGCCATGAATGAGGGCATCATGATGTCCCAGGCAGCTGATATTGAGGCTGTTGATCGGGAAGCCATTGCAGAGTATCTGACCGGCCAACGCTTAAGCGATATTCAGGAACAACCCATGCCTCCCGCGTGTGATGCCGAGCATAGTTTCGATCCCAAGTTGCCACCAGTGTCCCGGGGATGGGGTGTGGACGAGCGCAATACCCGCTTTCAACCGGCGGCGACCGGCGGTTTGACTGCCGACAATGTCGGCGAGTTGGAGGTCAAATGGACGTTTGCCTATCCGAATGCATTCCAGGGGCGGTCCCAACCTGTTTATGGTGGTGGCGCAATCTATGTGGGCAGTCAGGATGGCACGGTTTGGGCGCTGGATGCCAAAACGGGTTGTCTGCGCTGGTCCTTCCAGGCCAGTGCCGAGGTGCGCACCGGTATCGCCATCACGCCTTGGAACGCCGGTGACACCGAGGTTGAAGCAACCCTGTTTTTTGGTGATATGCTGGCCAGTGTTTATGCCCTGGATGCAAAATCAGGTGAATTACGTTGGCGCATAAAAGCTGACGAACATCGCGACGCAACTCTAACGGGTACGCCAACCTATTTCGATAATCGCCTGTTCGTCAGCGTATCGTCTCTGGAGGTCGTTTCTGCGATCAATCCGCAATACGAGTGCTGCACTTTTCAAGGTGCTGTGATGGCGCTTGATCCTGCGACCGGTGCTGTTATTTGGAAATCCCGGACCTTGGATACGCCAGCAGTAGCTGCCGGTAAAACGTCTGTAGGCACAGCAGTTATGGCGCCGTCTGGTGCGCCGATCTGGTCCGCTCCTACTATTGATGTAAAGCGTAACAGGCTTTATGTAGGCACTGGAGAAAACTATTCATCACCTGCCGATGGTAACTCTGACGCCATCATCGCTTATGATCTGGATTCTGGAAAGAAGCTTTGGGTTAGCCAGCAAACCTCAGGTGATGCCTGGAACGCCTCCTGTTTCGTCGGTATTCCTGGAATCAATAACGCCAACTGCCCAGAGGAAAATGGACCGGATTACGACTTTGGTGCCAACCCTATACTGATTAAGCTAGGGGACAGCAAAGACATTGTCGTTGCCGGGCAAAAGTCGGGGGATGTAGTAGGGATTGACCCGGATTCAGGTGAAACTCTGTGGAAAACCCCGATTGGCCGCGGTGGTATCCAAGGCGGTGTGCATTTCGGGATTGCCGCGCAAGATAATGTGATTTATGTGCCGATCAATGATCAAATAGTTGCCGCTGACGATACCCGTTACAACAGCAATCGCGCTGCTGAACCAGGTGTCCATGCGCTGAATGCAGTCGACGGTTCCAGGCTGTGGTCGGCACCTTCTCCTGACGTTTGTGGCGACACTCAATATTGTTCGCCAGGAATATCCCAGGCCATCGCTGCGATTCCCGGCGCTGTCGTGGCAGGTTATCTTGATGGCCGCTTACGCATCCATGCGCGTGAAGACGGTCGGGTATTGTGGGAACGCAATATGTTGGGGGAGTATCAAACAGTGTCTGGTGCGACTGCCACAGGCGGAGCCTTTAGCGGTGGCGGTATTTTGGTGGCCCATGGTTTAATGTATGTTAACGCAGGGTACGGATTCAATTCACACATCCCGGGTAACGCGCTGGTCGTGTTGGGCCTCAAGGAAGGAAGCGAATAATGATAAGACAGCAATTTTTGAGATGCAGTGGCTTGGCCATTGCTATCACTCTCTTATTACAAGTCTCGACGGTGTCTGCTGAGTCGAGTATGCCGGCATCTCAAGTGGCAGCGGAATGGACTGCCAAGCAAGATATTGCCGTATTGCAACGACGCTACGCTCAGGCAACCGACATGATTGCAGCGGACAGTGCCGGAAATGAAGCCAAGGTTGTAGCAATCTATCAGGCAATTTTTACAGAAGATGCCGAGATGGGCGTCCTGGATCAGCTGACATTAGAAGGCCCGATGGTTTGGCTGGAGCTGGTTAAAACAACCTTTGTGCCACTAAGTAATGCCCAGCATATGATCGGTAGTCAGGTGGTTGAGATTCAAAGCCTGCCAGATGAGAAAGGACAGGGCGGTGCGGCCACCATGCGCAGTTATGTACAGGCAACGCACGTGAATAAGGATGGCACCTTGGAACGAGTGTTGGGAACCTATATCTCAACGGCGATATACCTGCCGGATTCTGGCTGGAAACTTTCAAAAATGACCTTGGAAATACTGTCCACAGAAGCCGCGAAAATGGCGCCTCCTTTGCAGTTGGATTAACCCGAGTAAGGAAGCGGGTACCACGGCGAGGTCGATTCCGTCTTCCTATAACCCAGACCAATGTTGATCGGGCTGGCCATCAGGCCATTACTGCTAATTCCTTCAGTGGGTTGGACGGTCGTCACGCTCATCATCAGCCATCGCCTTCACCAGCTTACAAGATAAACCCCCCAAATGGAGACCTCGATGCCAGGCGCACAGGCGGAGCGTCCGTTGTCGAGCTGCGACTTGCGAGGAGTTTTTCAAGTTGGTACTTGCAGGACTTAATGAAGTAGGGCGGTTATGAAGCAGGGCAGTTACTTGAACGCAAATGCCGGGTTTCTGTGATCTGCAGAACTTAAGTTTTTAGTACTACTTCTCTTGCTTGGAAAGATATCAGCGCAATCCAGATCGAAACGACTGGACTGCGCTGAAGTTCGGTGGGCTTAGAAAGAGGCGGACAACTCCATACCGTAGGTACGACCTTCGTTCCACCAACCACGCGTAGTTAAGCCACCAATTCGGGAGACTGCTCTTTGCGTATCATCCGTGAGGTTGCGACCGAAAACTGCAACCTTATAGCGATCGTTCCATGTATAACTCAGGTTGGCGCTGAGGTTTTCAAGGCTGTCCTGGCTACCCAGGACATCATTCACACTTGGATCTCCTAAAGCATCCGGGGCGAGTATCGTTTCAATTTTGTCGCGCCAGTGATATCCCACATTACCAGACAAACTACCATTCCCCATGTCCCAAATGTACGTCGTTGCCACGCCAAACGTATTCTCGGGTGTGTTGATAGGCCTAAAATCATCGTTATCGGTGGCAACGCCGTCGCCGTTAATATCTGCAACAAAGCCGTCATATTCCGCATCGAGATAACCGTAGTTGGCACGAACGTTCCAGGCTTCGGTTATCTGAAACTCAAGCTCAAGCTCTAAACCATAAATCTCCATTCCCGCTGCATTAGCGACCAGCGAGGCAACGTTGCTCAGGTCTATCGGGACGAAATACTGTTCCTGCTTGTCGCTATATTCGCTGTAGAAAAACACCGGGTTGAAGGTCATACGACCATCTATCCATGTGCTCTTAAGGCCCGCTTCCCAGGTTTCCACAAATTCAGGCTCGTAGCTGACGTCAAGGTTAAAGTCAGACTGCCGTCCAAAGAATCCGCCGCTCTTGAAACCCTCGGTATAAGAGCCGTAAACCATCATGTCGTCTGAGGCATCCCAACTCAGGCCTACCTTAGGCGTTACATCATCCCATTTATCGCCCTGGTTTACGGGTTCATTGGGGTTAATAGGAACGCTATCACCGGCGGCTGGATCCCAGAAAAGCGCCTGATTACCACCGGTGAAGTCCTTCTCTTCCTCCGTCCAGCGAGCGCCTAAAGTCAGCGTCCACTTCTCCGCAAAGCGCCAATCAGCCTGGCCAAATACCGATTTAGATTCGGTGCTCTGGACCTGGCCATTACTGCTGAGTGTGCTTGGTGTAAGACCCGCGCCCCCAGGCACGCCAGTGAGGGCACCAATCAGGTCAAGGGTATAGTGCAACTGAGCCACATCCCAACGCTGCTCATAGTCTACGTCCCACAAGTAGGCACCCAGGATAAAGTCGAAGTTTTCACCAAAGCTAGAGGCAACACGAAGCTCATGGCTTTCCTGCTCCCAGTCGTTGTAGAACCGCATGGAAAGCAACGGGGCCGACGAGCCGTCGAAGTGCTGGTTATTGTCCTCGTCCATGTCACGGCTGCTGCCGATATAGGTGAAGAGAAAATCACCCAGCTGATAATTAGCCGTGGCGATATAGCTATCGTATTCGTTGTCACTGTCGTTTAAGCCGTCAGCTGAGTTTCTATCCGCGTTGTCCGAGGTATTTG
The DNA here is from genome assembly GCA_036961205.1 of Halioglobus sp. Taxonomy (GTDB): domain Bacteria; phylum Pseudomonadota; class Gammaproteobacteria; order Pseudomonadales; family Halieaceae; genus CALJFL01. The sequence goes on from JBALVI010000008.1 coordinate 16,279, forward strand.
ACTCGCAAGATCCATAGACCGCACAGTTAAGCTCGTTTGGCTGATTGACGTTAACATAAGCGCCCTGATCACTCTCATCGTTAAGCCTTTCGTAATGAAATTTAAGATCAAAATTCTCGGTTGGCCGCCACAGTGCAGCAAAACCATAGTTGAGCATATCGTCGCCGCCGACATCTTGATTGAGCGTTGTATTTTTGACGAAGCCGTCACTCTTGATCTGGGCGCCAAACAGCTTCACACCCAGCTTCTCATCGATGATCGGTACGTTGACAACACCCTTGAAATCTTCGCGCCCGTTTTCATCGAATGTCGCACTTATATCTGCGCCCCACTCCATGGTGACATCACCGCGGATGATGTTGAGTACGCCGCCCGTGGTATTTTTACCAAACAGGGTTCCCTGGGGGCCACGCAGTATTTCGATTCGCTTGATGTCAAAGTTCTGCAGCAATACGCCGCTGGATGTGCCCAGAAACATACCGTCCATCACCACACCGATAGCGGGGTCGAAACTTTTATCAGATTCAGATGAATTAACACCACGAATACTGATAGCCGCACCACTGGCAATACCCGGGGTACGCCGAATATAGACGTTAGGCGCAAAATCTTGCACATCTTCGATACGCCGTAAGCTGGCCTCTTTCAATTCTTTGGTCAGGGCCGATACAGCCACTGGAGTATCCTGCAGAGACTCGTCACGCTTTCGGGCAGTAACAATCACTTCCTCCAGCGCAAAAGAGCTTTCGTCCTGCGCATAGGAGCCGGTGCTTACCATGGTTGAAACCAGTGCTGCCGAACAGGCACCGGCGAGCAGATGCCTGGCTGTCCTGGGCTTCGATATCTTGATTGGGTTTGTCATTAGTGCCTTTCCTCTACAGTTTGTTAGTTTTATAGCTTTAGGGATCGATGTTTTGGGAATTTGATATTCAGGGTCTGATTTTTGGTCTTTCTCACTATGTCAGGCTTTTGCAAGATGCAATCGTTTAATAGCTAACTTTCAAGGGTCAACCAGTTGCTAGCCACGCTCTGCGGTGCGAAGGGATAGGTCGGTTGACTTTCGTATTATAGGGGGACGATAGCAGCATTGAATAAAACCGTCAAACTTGTTTAAAAAGAAATTCCCTGTTCCAATGGCATTTGATAAAAGTTTAATTAAATTCAAATTTTGTCAAAAAACCGGACATAATACATGAGTGCCCGCTGCTCATATCCATACAGGCCGACATCTTCGATGTAATCCAGTATGGGCCCCGCTTTGACCGTCCGTTTGTACTCAGTGAGCACATTCGGTAACGGGGGTTAGAGTTGTCCCTGCCGGCCGGGGCGGAGTAGAATAAAAAATCAGTACATCCTGTATATGTAGGGAAAATGATGAGAAATATGAAGTTTGAATCGGCACATGCTTACCGAAATGCCGCCCGGGGTCCCCGTGTATTTATCATTTTCCAGCAGGGGGGAATGCAGCGCCACGACTCTCCAGGGTATGCAGACCCTCTGCACCTTGCGCGCGGCCTGCAGGCCAGCATCACATGAGTTGCTGGAATGTTGCCGAGGCAGCCTATCTACTAGCCGATGGCCCGCTCGCTGAAAGGCCGGCCCTGATACACGAAAATGAAGTTATTACTTATGCTGAGCTACGCCGTCGGGCATGTGGGATTGGCGCTTGGCTGGTTGATCAGGACCTTGAGCCGGGCTCACACGTAGGCCATTACATGCGCAACTCAAACGCCTACATGGAGGTGTTTGAGGGTTCAAGTCTCGCTGGTATGTCGCATTTGAACATTAATTATCGCTACCGTGATAAAGAGCTTGTCGATCTTTGTAATAGCCTTGACGTCCGCGTATTGATTTTCGATTCCGAGTTCGCCGAACGCGTGGAGCAGATACGGGATCAGATTACGCAGCCATGCTTGATGGTCCAGGTGGGTGGTGATGCGCCGCTGGTATTGGCGGAGCTTTACGACTATCCACAGGAGGAGTTTAGCCGCCGTACGTCAAGCGATGATTTGTTTCTAATCGCCACTGGAGGTACCACGGGCTTGCCCAAGGGCGTGCAGTGGCGGCACGAGGATATCTGGCGCAAGCAGGGTATTGCCACTGGCCTGGCGCTGGCGCCATTAGAATTGAAGGATCACCCGCAGGACATGGCTGCACACGTTGTCAATGTGCAGCGTTTACCAGAAGGCGGTCCAATCCTGATCCTCAGCCCCCTGATGCATGGTACAGGCTTGTTGATGGCCATAATGCTGGTGGCCCAGGGTACTGCCGTGGTCACCCTTGGCGGGGAGCGCTTTGATGCTGATAAAACTCTGGATGCGGTAAAACGCTGGCAGGTCGCGAGCCTCGTCATTGTAGGCGATGCGTTTGCTCTCCCGCTGTTGGATGCGCTGGACAAACGGGTGGAAGAAGGCATGTTTGACTCGGTCAGGATGGTCATGTCTTCCGGAACGGCACTTTCTGAAAGCTGTCGCAGCCGCCTGATGAAACATCAGTCCAAGCTGATGTTGATTGATTCCCTCGGTTCCAGTGAAACATCCGGCTATGCCATGGCGACGGGTGAGTCCGGTGTCTTTCGTCCCACCAAAGGTACCATCGTATTTGATGACGAGCTCGCCGAAGTGGCTCCCGGCAGTGACACAGTAGGTATCGTCTACACATCCGGCTATTTACCGGTGGGCTACTACAACGCGCCTGAGCAAACGAACAAAACGTTTGTCACCATTGCAGGGAAGCGCTATGTCCGAACTGGCGATCGTTGCACCGTGCGAGAAGATGGGATGCTGGTATTGCTTGGCCGAGACAGTACTGTAATCAATACCGGTGGTGAGAAGGTTTATACCGTAGAGGTGGAACGGGTTTTGCTGGAACACCCCACCGTCATGGATGCTTTGGTGGTAGGGATACCCCACCCGCGATTTGGCAAGCAGGTTGTGGCGGTGGTAGAAGGCCCGGAATTAGGCACCGATACGGTGGACTTTGAAAGTGTGCGGGCCTTTGTTGCCGACCGGCTGGCAGATTACAAAGTTCCCAGGCAGATATACGCGATTGAATCGCTGAACCGCTCTCCGAACGGTAAACCCAATTATCCTTTCGTAGAGGAGTACGCTCAGCGTTGCGCGGAGTCGAGAAACTCGTAAGTCAAAAGCAAACTTTGCCGCGTTCCTTCGCTGGTGACAAATCGGGGGTATAAGTTAGCTATTACTACGGCCTTTTCTTCTGAACCGCCCTTAGTCGCGTTTCAAAGTCTTCGCTAGATAAGAGCAGCGCCTGATTGGGAAGATTGGCGGTCCATTCTGAGTCCATGTCACTGGACAGCGCACGATGCATCGACTCCTTGATCACTTCGTAGGCCGATGGAGATAAGGTGGCAAGTTCCCGGGCGATTACAAGTCCACGTTCCTGCAGGTTTTCGGGGAGCACAACTTCGCTTACCAAGCCGGCGTTCAGCGCCTCTTCAGCCAGCATCGGAATGCCGCGCAGACACATGTTCATGGCGCGCCCTAACCCAACGATGCGCGGTAGGAGAAAGAGTCCTCCTAAGGGGGGGATGATTCCGAACTTTATCCATACTTCCAAAAAAGACGCATTGCTGTCCGCAATTCGAAAATCGCAGGCAGCCGCCAGTTCGCAGCCTACCGAAACCGCTGCTCCATTAATTAGCGCAAGTGTCGGTTTGGGGCAATTCCAGATGCGTCTCGCTGCACCCTGGAAATGCGTATACACCTGTTCCTTGATCTGCCCCGGGCTCATATCCGTCAACTTATTGAGAAAATCTATATCGGCACCCGCTGAAAAATGCCTGCCATCGGCTGCAAGTATGATCACCCGCACATTTTCATCGGCGTTAAGTTCGTCCATAGCTGTGCAGAACTCTGCAAGTCCTTCAGGGCGGGTGCTGTTGTTGGTTTTGGCGCGCGCAAACATAATCCTCGCGATGCCATTCTCAGGATACTCAACGCGGATGTCGGAAAAATTTTCCATATTTTCTCTTTGTACACCTTAAAGAAATAGTAGATCTCTACCAGTTTGGCGGCCCACATTGGCTCCGTTACTGGCGAGTGCTTATCACTTTAGCATCGTTGTCGAATTCTGTTTAATAGATTAGCCACACAAAGGCTTGAGGCGATGGCATGCAGTTAGCCATGCTGCGCTGACTGTAACCGGGCGCCACTCCAAATGGATGTTGAATCATGGTTCATTGGTTAATGTCTGGTTGGCAATGTATATTAGATCGCGACCCAGTTCCGATGGTGATTTTTTTTGGCAAGGTGCTAGTTGATGAATTTTACTAGTGACGGGGAGCCTGCCTGGAACTGACTATACGCTACATGCCGCCTTGGCATCCGACTGACAAGTGATTCGAATCGATAATATCCAGTCGGCCCGCTATAGAGGGAACACTCACTTGCAGCAGTCTGCAATTCTTAAACTCGCCTGGTGATTTTAAATGGGTAAAAACTACCGCTACTACGTGCTGATTGTTTTAACTCTTACGTCCATGCTCAGCATTGCTGATCGGCTAATTATGTCGATTTTGCTTGAGGATATTAAATCTGAGTTTCATATGTCAGATACCCAGCTAGGCCTGTTGGCTGGTTTGGCGTTCGCTCTGTTTTACGCCCTTATGAGCATTCCTATAGCTCGATTTGCAGATATCTCCAACAGGAAAAACATTCTCGCGGCGTCCCTGGTGATCTGGAGTGGGATGACTGCACTGTGTGGAGCGGCTACGGGATTCGTTAGTCTATTCTTTGCGCGCTTGGGCGTGGGCGTGGGAGAAGCTGGAGGCAGTCCCCCTATATATTCGATTATTGCAGATTATTTTAAGCCTGAAGAGCGTGCGCGCGCCATGGGTGTTTACATAACAGGCGCAGTGCTGGGGACGGGTGGAGGACTTATCGTTGGAGGTTTGCTAGGCGAAGCAATAGGCTGGCGGCTTACCTTTCTTGCCCTGGGGATACCCGGGGTGCTCCTCGGTGTGTTGTTGTTCTTCACCGTGAAAGAGCCACCTAGAGGCCGTTACGATAGCGGTGACCATGCCTCCAAGCAGGCAACTGACCTGAGACGAACCTTAAAGTCCCTTGCTAGCAATAAGGTTTATGTTCGAGTGAGTATTTCATTTGCCATGTTGACCATGGTTGGATATTCAATGGCCATCTGGCTGGCACCGATCATGTTAAGAAACTTTGATGTTTCTTTAGGGAAAGTTGGTTTGTATTTGGGAGCTACCTATATTTTGGGTGGTATACCGGGCCCCATTATTGGTGGTTTTCTAAACGATGCATTGGTCAAAAGAGATGAGCGATGGAGAGCATGGATGCCCGCGATTTTCATCGTGATGTCAGTCTTTACTCTAAAGCTGTGTTTGTCGTCGCAAACTCTGTGGGAATTTCTTGGTCTCTTTGCTTTGACTTACGCTATGTTCATGGTTCCACAAGGGGCTACTCTGTCGCTATTGCAGTCTTCTGTTGGGTCGGGACAGAGAGCTTTGGGGGTTTCTTTCGCTCTGCTGGTAAATAGCCTTTTAGGCCTTGCGCTTGGTCCCCTCCTTATAGGTGTACTAAGTGATGCGCTGGCACCTGCTTACGGTGCCATGTCACTCAACTACGCTCTCATAAGCGTGTGTTCAGTAGCAGCCGTGCTTGCTGCGTTTGGTTACCTGTGGACTGCTTTGGCAATGTCTTCAAAACTTCCTGGTCATTCAGGCTGACTTTCAGGGCTCATACCAGATCGGTGAGCTGTACACCCGCTCCCGGGTCACCATGGGGATTTCGGATTCCGTTTCTTTATTAAAGTAGCGCGTATCATAAGCAGTCCAGCGCGGGGTCGGTATCTCTATTACGCGTACGTAGTAAAAAGCCCGTTGTGCCGGGTCAAAATCCGGGTCCTGCCATAGCGCGGTTAAACTCACAGCGCCAATAGAGTTGCTGTAACTCGAAGATTCCAGGTCCACGGTCGAAGCCAGCGAAGGTGCGCGCCCTGTTTTCGCATCAACCTGACGGCCATCGGACAGCGCCACATGGTAAACGGTTTCCCTGGTCTTGCCTGAGGCCTCAAGCCAGCCCTTGACTATCTGGACCCGGTCGAGGTTGGCGCCATCGGGATCTTTCAATGCCTGCACCATAAATCGGGGTGCGGAACTCCCGGGTGCTGAGCTCAGCTCGCCGCCCATGGGGACACCTTCGTCGTAGCCATGGTCGGCCATGTCGGGTGAGTGCAGGTCACTTTCATCGAACTCCCAACCACCAAAAAAACGTAGCGCGATTCTGGGGCCGGTGGTGGCGTACACCTCCTTGCGTCTCATGGCGTCGAAGAGCGCCTCCCGGGTATTTTCGCGTGCCCATACCGCAGCATATCCCGACGCTGCCAGTTTCCAGTTGTACCATAGCGTGCCGCCCATCTTGTTCTGCATGCGCTCGGCGCTGGGCTCGGAATCGAGGAATTTACCCCAGAAATTATTGTCGTCTGCGGTGGCCAGCGAGGTATGACTGTCGGTGCTGCCAATCAGTCCAAACTGGTAGGGATTGGCACCCGCGCTCGCCTGCAGTTGCAGACCAAGCTGCAGCGCCGAGCGCGCGTACTCGTGCTTGAGCATGGAGTTTGTCTTCGCCTCACTGCGGCCAATATTGTCATCGTCCCAGGTTTCAAAATCCGCAAATTCATCATCCGGTGACAAGAAAGGGTGCGTTTCGCTGTCGCCCTTAACCTGGGTAACCTCATACAAGGGCTCGGCACGCGCCCTCGCTTCCGCATATTGGCGATCAATGGGATTGCCAGCCAGGTCCTTCTCCGCAAACATCATACCGTTGGATATGTTGCCATTGTGTGGAATTGCCATGACATCTCCACCCGTGGCCTCACGGTAGAGATCGAATGCCTGCCACAACTTTTCCGGGTCCAGGCTATCCAGCGCGGAAAAAGGCGGCAGTTTGGTGGCGCGCTCGGCACCGTCGCGGTATACCACCACCCGGTGCAGGTTGTTGCCCTTAATCATCGAGGTCCACTCGTAGCCGACAAACGCGGTAAAAGTGCCAGGCCGGTTATTTCGCTCGGCTGCTGCAGCGACGTCTTTCCATACCTCTACCCGAAATTCTTCCGAGAGCTCTTGTTGGTATGCAGGGTTTTGAATACGCACCAGCCACTCCTGAATAATGGAGCCGATGTCGCCGGATTCGTCCAGTATCTGTCGCCATTGGCTACCTAGTTTTGTAGCGAGCAAATCAGGGTCGCGATTGACCAGCCTCGGGAATATACCTATAAATTCTGCGTGATCAGCCACCAGTAAAAAATCCAGCGGACGGCGCAGCTGCACCTTCATGCCGTTGCTGGCTGTCACCTGGTCGCCGCGGGCAAACTTCAGGGCCTCATCCGGAGATAGCCGCTTGTTACCAAAGGCGAAGGCATCGGGTGAATTATTGCTGTGTACGTGCAGGTCACCCCAGTACAGATTGTCGGCGCCGGATTGATTCAGCGACGGAGCATACTCCTCCGCAGAGGCCGCAATGGACAGTAACATTAGTGTAGCGAGAACTAGCTTCATCTATTTATTCCTAAGGGGAAGTCTTTTTATTGCCCGGTAGTATACGTCGCTTTTAGCTGGCTTATCTAGGAGAGCACCTCTCGCGCCTGGAGAAAGCAGGGGTGTCGATCCCTATGCGTTGACTGTGTATAGGGGTCAGTTCTTCATCAAAACTCGCGGGGTCGCATTTTCAACCAGTTCAAGCACCGTCCCGTCCGGATCCTTAAAACAGACAAAGCGGGCGTTACTGCCGGTAGAAGGGGGCATCTGCACCGGCTCGGAAATAAATTCAGCACCTAGAGCTTTTAACTTAGCCATGTCGCCATCCAGGTCGGTTGTGCTAAGAGCAATACGAGCAATCCCGTAATGATAGAGATGAGGGTAGGGCGGCTCCTCATCCCTGGGATCCAGCCATTCAAGCAGGTCTATTGTGAAAGGCAACGGTGAGCCAGTAGCGTCTTCCAACATCATCAACGCACCCTTTACTCGATAAGGTGGCATGCCCACTGCAGCGGCAATTTCCGGCGTGTTGGTTTCAGGGACCGAGTAGAATTCTCGAAAGCCAAGGCCTTCGTAGAATACCTTTGAGCGGTCAAAATCACTGCAGTTAATGTTTACATGAACCAGTCCGGAAATCGCCATTGCACATCTCTTTTGGTAACGGAGCCGTCTGGCTCCATAGCATCGCCAAGACTAGCTGTCTTTCGCGTCGTCCTGTGCAAACTCAGCATAAGCCTTTGCAGTACCCTGGGCCATCTTATCTCCATCAAAGGGGATAGACATCTCAGAGGTAAATTCCAGAACAATTCTCTCGGGTGTATCCAGGAAGCGAACAAACATGTCGGGGTCGATGCCCTTGGTGAATTCATTGCGATCATCGAGACGTTCTGCTGCTGCCATGCCTTGCGCCAGTAAGCCGTACATCCATTGTTTTGTTTCAGGGTCGTCGTGGATGACAGTGTGGCCCTTGTAGGTCACGGTCTTGCCACCACCCATGGATGTTCCCTTACTGGTGATAACTATAGATGAGCGTCCGTCGCGAGCGATTGCCTTGATACGCACCCGCTCCTTAGTGGCGGTCATCCATATTTTGCCCTTTGCGGCAACATAGGCTGTAATCACACCGATAGGATGACCTGCCTTGTTAGCCCAGATAAAAGTACATTCACCACCGCTGCGCAGTAATTCCTGCTCCCGCTCCGGGTCGAGTCGGTACTGCTTTACATCGTCGTAGTTGGTAACTTGTTCAGTCATGGTCACTTCCTTTTTTATTAAGCGATATCTAAATCATTCGGTAGGGCGCTACTGGAGATGATGACCCACATTAAAATCCAGAATTTTTAGGGGGGTATTGCCCTAGCCAACCCGTCCAGCAACGCATTCAACTGCGTTTGCATCAGTTGTTTACGCTTGCCCCGGCAACGCGAAGAACCCGCGGTCGGCGGTCCCGCTGGCGTGGTGATGAATATGGGCCGCGGTTTTTGATCACTGGAAATCATGCCGACGAATCTGAGCCTTGCTGAAAGTTACACCGCCGTGTAATCTTAAGCAAGGAATTGCTAAAAAAACAATCTGAACTGTTTGCTATTTGTTGATATTCGTTTGATCATGTCGCGCCGTGCCATCAGGTACTGGTGAACGATCTATTGACGGCGCTAAGTTGCAATCCCTATGAACAGAGGCTCGATGCAGTGAAAAATACTCAGGTAACTCTCGCAAAAAGACCCAAAGGTAAGCCCCAGCCCAGCGATTTCGCGGTGGTTGAGTCTGAGACGGTGGCGTTGTCCGAGGGGCAGGCGCTGGTAAAGAATCTCTATGTCTCGCTGGATGCTGGATTCAGAAACTGGATGGACGAGGACTCTGGCGATGATGTGTTGCCGGCGATGCCTTTGGGGCAGGCGGTCATGGGTCTGGTCCTGGGAAAGGTTGTCGAGTCACGCAATGAAAAAATAGAAGTAGGACGGCTGCTGATGGCGCGCCTGGCCTGGGAGGAGTACTCACTGGTCGACGATTCCGACTGGTTGGTAACCATAGACGATGATCAACAACCGCTTAGTTATCATATGGGGGTGCTGGGTGATACCGGCATGTCGGCCTACTTTGGATTAACGGATATCGGCAAACCTCAGCCGGGAGAAACCGTGCTCATCTCTGCAGCCGGCGGCGCAGTTGGGTCCATAGCCGGTCAGATAGCAAAAATTATGCAGGCTCGCGTTGTTGGATTTGCGGGCAGCGATGAGAAATGTAAGCGTCTGGTTGATGAGTTGGGTTATGACGCTGCAATCAATTACAAATCTGACGATCTTGAAGCGCAGTTGGAGCGAGCCTGTCCCAACGGAATTGATGTCTATTTTGACAATGTTGGTGGGCCTTTACTGGAAGTTGTACTGAATCATATTGCAGTGGGCGCGCGCATTCCCTTTTGCGGTGCGGTGGCAGATTATTCTGCCGGTGGATCTGGCGGTGGGCCGGGCAATTTATTTCAGTTGGTCACTCAGTGTGCGACGCTGCAAGGCTTTCTGACCCATACTCAGGTTGATCGTTATCCAGAAGCACGGCAGCAGTTGTCTGAGTGGTTGGCGTCTGGGCAGTTGAAAAGCCATGAGCAAATGTATCAAGGGGTAGAGCAGTGCGGAATTGCCTTCAGTGACCTGTTTGCCGGTAATAATTTTGGCAAGACGGTGGTTAAGGTCAGCGCATAACTGCAATAAGGTATTGCCAGGTTAACCTGGCGTTACCCCCTGCAGGCCATCGCGTTGTTAAACCCCGACTCACATCTTTAATCGAGAACTGATCTATGGATTTATCCCTTAGCGAGGAACAGACGCTACTGCAGCAAAGTGTGCAGCGGTTTGTGCAGGATAATTGCGGCGTAGAGCGTCGTCGCAATTTGCGTGACACCGAAACCGGGTTCAGCGCGGACAATTGGGCTCAGTTCGCTGAGTTGGGTTGGTTGTCGCTGCCCTTTGCCGAAGAAGATGGCGGCTTCGACGGCTCAGCCATCGACACCATGGTGCTGATGGAGGAATTTGGGCGCGGGTTGGTGGCGGAACCCTACCTGGTTAATGTAGTCATTTGCGGTGGCTTTCTGCGTCACGCAAGTGCCGAAATGCGTAGCGTGTTTCTGCCCGAGTTGATGGCTGGTAGCAGCCAGTGGGCTTTCGCCTTCACCGAGGCCGAGAGCCGCTATGATCTCGCCAACGTTGACCTGGGCGCCGTCCGCGATGGTGACGACTTTGTTCTCAACGGCCACAAGGTCGCTGTACTAAACGGCCACATTGCGGATCAACTGTTGGTCGTGGCGCGTACCAGCGGAGATCGGCGCGACAATACCGGTATTAGCCTGTTTGTTGTGCCCGCCAGTAGTGACGGAATCTCCAGGCGCAGTTTTCCGCTGGTAGATGGCAGTAAGGGCGCTAACCTGACTTTTGATAACGTAAGAGTGGGTGCTGATCAGCTAGTGGGAGAGATCGACCATGCCTTACCTCTAATCGAAGACATCGTCGCCGAGGCGATAGTCGCTATGGGGGCTGAAGCCCTGGGTGCGATGGATGCGTTGCTGGCCGATACGGTGTCCTACACCAAAATTCGGGAGCAGTTTGGGCAGCCGATATCGAAGTTCCAGGCATTGCAGCACCGCATGGCGGATATGTATTTGCTCTGCGAAAATCTGCGCTCACTACTGTATTACGCCGCTATTGCCCGCGCTGAATCGCGACCGGATTTGCTCAAGGCAGCGTGTGGACTAAAGGTCAAGATCGGTGAGAGCGGCCGCTTTGTGTCCCAGCAGGCGGTGCAGCTACATGGCGGAATCGGGATGACCGATGAGCTGGGTGTTAGTCACTATTTCAAACGGCTGTTGCTCCTTAATACGCTGTTTGGCGATAGTGAACATCATCTGCAGCGCTACGGAGATTTGTAGACGATTTTTTATGGCTAACTAGCCGTCCCTGAGAATTTGGGCGGGCAATTGGCCACAGATACCGCAGCTAGAGTGACCACCACGGCAACTTGTATGCGTGCGGTGTTTTACTTGCCGGAAGAATGCCGGTAAATGGCAGTATCGTCGTCGTCGCCTTCGTGGAAGACCTCCTCGAGACGATCACCGAGGTATTCCAGCATGCGCTTCACCGACTTTTCCCGCGGGCGCACAATATCTGAATTGGCCATGCCTTCCATCAGGAACTTGGTGATTTCCATGGCGAGATCATAGAGCTCCCCCCGGCTAGCCCATTCCGGGAACAACTCACTATTGGTTTTCATGCGCTGCTCGTCGTATTTTTTCATGGAAGCCTGCAGAATCGACCTGAGTTCCTTGTCTGTGCGTCCCGCGACGCACAGTTCATGGTGCGCAGTGTATAGATCTGATTTCAGGAATTTCCAGTAGCCTTGTAGCCCGCGGCGGTTGCGTTCATCCAGATCGAGGTCTCGAGTAACGCGCTTGATGGTGCGCTCGTACAGAGCGATCATCTTATCGTGCAGATGCTCTACCGATGCCTGTACCAGTTCCGTTTTCGAGGGAAAGTGGTGCAGCATGGCGCCCCGGGATACCTGAGCCTTATCCGCAATTTTTGCCGTCGTGGTCTCTGCATAGCCCAGCGTGACATAACAACTTATGGCAGCGTCGAGAATAGCGCCACGGGTCATGGCGCTCTTTTTAGCCTGCCAGCCCGGTTTGTTTCGTTCTTTTGTTGCTACGGTCGCCATTGTGTTCCCTTTTGTTTCTATTAGTTTCCAGCCAGACGTGCTACGACGGGCGCAAATTGTTCGACCATATTGTTTTCGCCGTCGTCCAGTACAGTGATGTAAGAGATGCCATAGGTTTCTCGACGGCGCTGCAGTTCATCACATATGTAGTCGACGCTGCCTATAAGAGTGTGGGGGCTGGCCAGTAGAGATTCCGGATCCAGCCCCATCATCCCCGCCACAGAATCGACAGTGGGCTGTTGGTGGTCGGTGACAATGGTCAGGTAGGCACCTATCTCCAATTCTATCTCGTCAAAACGGTCGCCCGCAGCTTCTTCAATCCAGCGGCGTTTCTTTATAGTTTCTTCGGCAAAGCCGGAGAGCGCACCTTCGCGACCCAGGGCGCCAGTCCGGTTGTTAAAGTTGAAGCTTACGATATCTGCTTCGCGACCGGCGATACGCATGATGCCTCTGCTACCGCCGCCTATCATGATTGGCGGGCATTTGGCGCGTACGGGGATGCCGCTAAAGTCGGACCACTTGACCCACTCGCCGTCAATTTCCAGCGGTTCGCCGGCCATAAAGGCTTTTACGCTCTTCACGACCTCTTCGAAGCGGCGGGCCCGGGTGGGAAAGTCGTCAAAGGGTATGCCAATGGCATCGTATTCAGACTGGATCCAGCCGGCGCCCAGACCCAGTTCCAGGCGGCCATCGGACAGGTAGTCCATGGTGGCAGCCTCCTTGGCCAATACCACCGGATGCCGGTAATCCATGCAGAAAACCCTGCAGCCTACTTTTAGCGTATCTGTCATCTCCAGAGCCATGGCGATTGCCGGCACTGCCGCCAACAATTGTGGCGGGTGGGCAGCGGCCTCGATGGCCGGTCCTGGACCGATGATGTGATCGGCGAGGTGAAAGGAGGAGTAACCCAGGTCTTCGGTCTTGCGAATACGTTCTCGCCATTCAGCGGGCGATTTGGCATTGAAGCTTTGCAGGCCGAACCTGAAGGGTTTGCTCATGGCTCTATGCTCCTTTGAGCGGGTTTAAAAATATGGGAATGGGGATCGCAATTTGCCCCGTCATGCCAGCCAAGCCCTGTGGCTCGAAATCAATGATAAGCTGACGACTGCTGTTGGCGCTGGCTTCGTGCATAGCAAAGTTTGTTCAGCATGCATGCCTGATTAACATCACTTAGCCGTTAACTTGCAATTAGGGCCCCGTTCGGTCGATACTAAAAAAAGCAAGCTAGATTGTATTTATTGTTGGCTGTGCCGTCCAGTGCTTTCGCAGAGCTCTTGAAAAGCTGGAACTATCGTCCCGATAAATTTCCGCGTGTGAATATAGGTGATTTCTATGACTGACTTCAGCGGCTACTCAGTCGTCGTTACCGGCGCCGGTGATGGTATCGGACGTGCGACCGCGTTGGCCTTCCATGCGGCGGGTGCAAAGGTGCTCGCCGTCGATCTCGAGCCCACAGGACTGGACTCGCTGGCCAGCGCAGGCCTGTATACCAGGGCCGAGGACGTTGGCGGGAAGGGTGCTCCGGCAGCCATAGTCGCTGCAGCGCAAGCCTGCATGGGTGGCCTCGACGTACTGGTTAATAATGCGGGTATCTGTCCGGTGGCGATGTTGGAGGACACCGATGACGAAACCTGGGATAGCGTCATGGCCGTCAATCTCCGGGCTATGTTCCGGCTTAGCAAGGCAGTGCTGCCGCTACTACGCCTCAGCGAGGCGGGTCGAATTATCAATATCGCGTCTGTGTCCGCGTTGCTTGGCAATGAGGGCCTGGGGGCCTATACCGCGTCCAAACACGGGGTGGCAGGGCTGAGCAAGAGTCTCGCGCTTGAAGTTGGTAAGGACGGTACTACGGTCAACTACATCTTGCCCGGTGCCATCGTCACAGGCATTACCCGGAACCAGGTGGAGCAAGACCCGGAGTTCAAGTCATTCTGGGAAAACAAAAGTGCGTTGGGGCGCTGGGGACAGCCTGAGGATATTGCTAAAGCCATCAAATTCCTGGCTTCACGAGAAGCTGATTTCATAACCGGGCACGGTTTGGCGGTGGATGGCGGCGCCATGGCGCGAGCTTGACGAGATCCACGAGGGTAGGGCGCATAACTCCCCGCCAGGCCTTTTATTCCGTCTCAAAAAAGAAACAGATCGTACTGTTTTTTAGGTCTCAGGCCTGCTAATATTTCACGCTATTCGTATAATCGGACGTTACCTATGACGCTATCCGCGCGACCAATCGCACCAGGCCTGTTCAGTTGGCCAGATCCAGAGCCCGCGCTGCTTTGTTCACGTTGTCAGGATTGTGGCCGTGCAGCTTTTCCGGCCCAGACCGGTTGCAGTGCCTGCTGCAGCCAGGAAGTCGAGGTCGAAAGGTTACCCGAACGCGGTACGCTGTGGACCTGGACGGTACAGCGCTTTATGCCAAAGTCACCCTACAACAGCGATGAGTCACAGGAAACCTTCCAGCCCTATGGCGTGGGTTATGTTGAATTGCCCGGTGGGGTCAGGGTCGAGGGGCGACTGACCGAGAATGACCCGGACAAGTTGAAGATCGGCATGGAAATGAAGGTGGTGTTCGACACCTACCGCACAGACGAAGATGGCACCGAAGTGATCGGTTTTGCTTTCAGCCCGGTATAGATTCACCTTACAAAGATCAACTACATAGAGATCAACTATGGACGTAGCAATAGTAGGCATTGGTATTCACCCCTTTGGCCGTACCCCCGAGCGTAATGGCCTCCAGCAGGGAGCGTTTGCCGTGCGTTCGGCACTCAAGGATGCAGGGGTGGAATGGGCCGACATGGAATTCGCCTACGGTGGCAGCTTCAGCGCGGGCAGCGCCGACGCCCTGGTGAACGAATTGGGCTTGACCGGATTACCTTTCACCAACGTTGCCAACGGTTGCGCGACGGGTGGCAGTTCTCTGATATCAGCGGTGCAGGCTATAAAATCGGGGGTGTCCGATCTCGGGCTGGTAGTCGGATTTGATAAGCACGATCGGGGCGCGTTCAACGCCGACCCCGCGGATCTGGGCCTCGGTATGTGGTATGGCGAAATGGGCATGATGATGACCACCCAATTTTTCGCTATGAAAATCCAGAAGTACATGAACGACTACGGAGTGACCTCCGATGCCTTGGCGCGGGTCGCAGAGAAGGCCTTTATCAACGGTTCGATGAATCCCAACGCATGGCGAAAAACGCCCATCGAACTTGATGAAATCAAGAACTCCGTAATGGTCAACGACCCCCTCACCAAGTACATGTTCTGTTCGCCAGGGGAAGGTGGCGTGGCGCTGGTACTGTGTCGTGCTGACCGGGCCGAACAGTATTGTGACCGGCCAGTGTATATCAAGGCGGCAGCGTTGCGTTCGCGCCGCTACGGATCCTTCGAGGTGTTCGCACCGTCCCAGGCGCTTGAACATATTGCGGGACCGACTGTCGATGCTTCAAGAGCTGCGTTTGAGCTGGCCGGGATTGGTCCCGGCGACGTCGACGTAGCTCAGTTACAGGATACCGAGTCGGGTGCAGAAATCATGCACATGGCTGAAAACGGCTTTTGCGAACACGGTGAACAGGAGCACATGCTGGCGCACGGTGAGACCATGATCAACGGCCGCCTGCCGGTAAACACTGATGGTGGATGCCTGGCCAACGGAGAGCCTATCGGTGCCTCTGGCTTGCGCCAGGTTCATGAAAATGTGGTGCAATTGCGGGGCACCGCTGGGGCCCGCCAGGTACCTGGTGACCCGAAAGTCGGTTACACCCACGTTTACGGAGCCCCCGGCATTAGTGCGGTAACAATATTGCAACGCTAGCTTGTCAGGTTGATTGGCTCGCACGAGTAACAACAGGATGGAAAAGAATATGATTGAGAAAATACCCCTGACCGAGGTGGAGATAGAGGCGAGAAGCCCCGCGTACTCCTACCAGGACTTGCTGGACAAGGAAACCAATGAGGTACCCGACGCACTGCGTTCGGAGTCCGCGCCCTATTTGGGTTCGGATGAGCTGCCCATCGAACGCTGGACTAGCAGGGAGTTCCACGATCTCGAAGTAGAGAAGGTGTGGAGCAAGACCTGGCAGATGGCCTGCCGCGAATCCCAGGTGGCCAAAGCCGGAGATTATTTCGTCTACGATATCGTGGACCGGTCAGTCATCATTACCCGGACCCAGGATGGTGAGCTGAAGGCACATCACAATTCCTGCCTACACCGCGGGAGGGCGCTGAAGCGTGGCGCGGGCAAGAATGCTACCGAGCTGCGCTGCCCCTACCACGGATTTACCTGGGAGCTTTCCGGCGAGTTCCGCGACATGCCCTGTAAATGGGATTTTCCTCATATTAAAAAGGACGAATTTTCACTGCCCGGTGTGCGCCTGGACACCTGGGGAGGTTGGGTGTTCGTCAACTTTGATGACGACGCCAAATCGTTGGAAGAGTACATGGGCATTCTCCCGGAGCACTTCAAGCGCTGGCCTACCGAGAATCGCCACATCGCGATGCACGTGGAAAAGGTAATTAACGTCAATTGGAAGGCGGCGGTGGAAGCGTTTATTGAGTCCTACCACGCGATCAGCACCCATCCCCAAATCATGTCCTACCAGGGTATCGATAATTCCCAGTACGATGTCTGGGGTGATCATATCAGCCGCACCATTACCACCTATGCCACCATCAATCCCAGCCATGCGGATATGTACTCCGAGCAGGATTCCGTCAACACCATGCTGGGTTTAGAGGGTGAGATAGCACCGGAAAATCAGGTAGAGGGCCATCTGTCTGCGCGACATCATGTGGCCGAATTAAACTATGAAATTTTTAGCGAAATGAGCGGCAGGGACCTGAAAAAATTCGCCACCGAAGCGGAAATGATGGACTCCATTCTTTACTTCGTGTTTCCCAATTTCGCGCCCTGGGCCGGCTATCATACCGCGTTAACCTACCGTCATCGCCCCAATGGCGATGATCACGAAAGCTGTATCATGGACATTTTTCTGCTCAACCCGTTTCCGGAGGGTGCAGAACGACCCCAAGATGCTGCCACTGTGCGTCTTGGCGCAGACGAGCCCTTCTCCAACGCAGCCGACGTGATGGGCGAGTCCCTGGCGAAGATCTTCGATCAGGATGGCGCCAATCTGCCGCAGGTACAAAAAGGCATGAAAGCGTCCAAGACCGGTATGGTCAACCTGGCTAACTATCAGGAAATCCGCATTCGGCATTTCCACCAGACGCTGGACAAGTACCTGAAGGACTCATGACCACAGTATTAAGCGACGACCGCTTGGCGCGGGACGGTGCCTTATGGCGGGATACCACGGTCGCAATCGAAGCCTTCAAGAAGGCCCGTGAGCAACCCGAAGACGTTGCCATCTATCTCGAAAATGAGCCCGATGCCACCTATGGGGCGATCGCCAACGAGGCGCGACGGCTGATTTCAGCCCTGCAGGAAATGGGCTTGCAACCTGGTGATGTCCTCAGCTTTCAGTTCCCCAACTGGCGCGAGGGCGCGGCCATCGATATCGCAGCCGCTGCCCTGGGGTTGGTGGTCAATCCAATCGTACCAATATACCGCGATGCTGAATTGCGCTTTATCCTCAAAGACGCTCGCTCCCGGGTATTGTTCATTCCCAGCCAGTACCGCAGTATCGACTACGTCACCATGGTGGCTGATCTGCGTCCGGAGCTGCCCGATCTCGATTTCGTGGTGACCTTGCGTGCGCAGCAAGACTATCCCGATACCGTCAGGTACGAGGACCTTGTCGATCGGGAACAGGTAGTCGAATCGCAATTGCCGCCTGTCGATCCGAACTCGGTAAAGTGCCGTTTATATACCTCCGGTACCACCGGATTTCCCAAGGCGGTTTTGCACAGCCACAACACCCTGACCCGGATTACGGACAATTCGGCCGAGCATTCGGGTGCGACGGCGGCTGATGTGATGATTATGCCATCGCCGATTACCCATATCACCGGCTACGGCAGCGGTATAGGAATGCCTTTCCTTCGTGCGGGTAGTTCCGCGCTGATGGAGCGCTGGGACGCCGATGCCTGCATTGATTTTATCCATCGGGTCGGTGGCACCATGACGGTAGGCGCTACGCCCTTTTTACAGGAATTACTGGACGCCGCCGAACGCCGCGGCGACGGTCTGCCCACCATGCGTCAGTTCTCCTGCGGTGGCGCAGCGGTACCGCCCCAGTTGGTGTTGCGTGCCTATGAGTTACTGGATAACTGCCGCACGGTCCGAGTCTACGGCAGTACCGAGGCGCCCATTATTACCCTGGGATGGCTGGACAATCCGCAGCTTGCCGCCACCACGGACGGTCAACCCTATGGTTACGAGGTGCGAATCGTCGACGACGATGGCGTGGAGTTACCCGACGGGCAGGACGGTGAAATTTCAGCGCGCGGCGCCGGCATGTTTCTCGGCTACGCCGATGCTGAGCAGAATGCCGAAGCACACACCAATGATGGCTTTTTCCTGACCGGGGATATCGGTCATAGGACTCCAGACGGAGCCATTCTGATAACCGACCGCAAAAAGGACATCATTATCCGCGGTGGTGAAAATATCAGCGCCAAGGAGATCGAAGATTGTCTGCACCACCATCCTCTGGTGAAAGAGGCGGCCGTAGTCGCTATGCCCCACGAACGGCTGGGTGAGGGCGTATGCGTCTACCTGATCTTGCACAACACCGGTGAACTACTGTCCGAGGTTGAAGTCGCGGCTTTCACCGAGGAGCAGGGCCTGGCCCGGCAAAAATTCCCGGAACGCGTCATCGTGGTCGAAGACCTGCCCCGCACTCCCAGCGGCAAAGTCAGGAAAGATCGCCTACGCGCCCAATTGCGTCAAAACCATTGAGATTCAAATTATGAACCGACAGATTCTGCTCCATGCCCGTCCAGTGGGAGATATCCAACACAGCGATTTCAGTCTGGTTGAAAGCGCTATGCCAGTAGCCGGTCAAGGTGAAGCTCTTATCCAGACGATGTACCTCGCGGTTGAGCCAGCGATGAAAGGCTGGATGGTAAATCGGGCGGATTATGTAGCGCCACTGGAACTGGGTGATGTAATGAGGGGTTACGGTACCGGTAGAGTTATCGAGTCCAGTCGACCCGAGTTACCGGTGGGAACTCTGGTTAGCGGCGGTTTTGGCTGGCAGGAGCACGTGGTCACCAATGGCAAAAATATACCGGTGCAGATACTTCCCGACGGAGTTGACCTTCCCGCAGCGATGGGTGTTTTGGGAGTGACGGGGATGACGGCCTACTTCGGTATGTTGGATATCGGCCGACCCATAGCCGGTGATACGGTATTAGTTTCCGGTGCCGCTGGTGCCACTGGTTCGGTGGCTGGCCAGCTGGCTAAACTTGAAGGGTGCCGGGTCGTGGGTATCGCCGGCAGCCCGAAAAAATGCGACTGGCTCACGGGTGATTTGGGTTTTGATGCGGCTATCAATTATAAAACAGATGACGTGGCAGCAAAAGTCCGGGAGCTGTGCCCCGACGGCGTCAATGTCTACTATGACAATGTAGGCGGCGAGATCCTGGATATTGCCCTCAATAACCTGGCAGACAACGCTCGGGTCGTGCTCTGTGGCGGTATATCCCGTTACAACGCAACCGGCGAAATCCCCGGGCCGAAAAACTATTTCAACCTGGTATTTCGCCGGGCGCGAATGGAAGGGTTTATCGCCCCCGATTATCACTCACGGTTTCCCGAGGCAGCTAAAGTGTTGTCGCAGCATCTGCGCGCCGGCAAGCTAAAACACCGCGAAACGATAATCGACGGTTTTGAACACATGCCGGACGCACTGATGGGATTGTTTAACGGCGACAACATGGGCAAGCAGCTGGTCCGGTTAGTGGAGCACTAAAACACTAGCTATAGCGCCGTAAGCTCCGCTTTCAATGCCGCCAGGAATTTCGCCCCCACCGCTCCATCGATCACCCTATGATCGCAGGACAAGGTGGCGCTGATTACATTTGCCACGGCTGTATCCCCGTCCCTGACTACCACTTTCTGCTGACCGCGTCCCACCGCCAGGATAGCGCCCATGGGTGGATTGACGATCGCCGTAAACGAGTCTACACCGTACATACCCAGATTAGAGACTGTGAACGAGCCGCCCGTGAGATCTTCCCGGGTGAGTTTTCCCGTTGCAGCGCGCTCTGCCGCTGCCGCCGTCGCTGCGGCGATTTGCGCGGGTGAAAGTCTATCCGCTGCGCGCAGAGTAACCGGGTACAAACCGTCCTCGGTGGCCAAAGCGATAGACACGTTTGCTTGTTTGAATTGGTGTATCTGGTCATCCACCAGGTTGACGTTAACCTTGGGCTCTTTCATCAGTGCCCGGGCCACGCACCAGACCAGTAGATCATTGATCGAGACACGCTGCTCGCTATCCTTATTCAGCTTGGCTCGGTGCGCCAAAAGGCCATCGATTTCGAGTTCTATACCCAGGTAAAAGTGCGGGATATCCTGCTTGGCCTGGGTCAGACGCTTGCCTATGGTCTTGCGAGTAGCGCTGAGGGTGGTTATCTCCACGTCGTCTCGAACCGGTTCAGCGCTAGCCTGCCCTTGGGGGGCTGCGGTAGCGGCGGCCTCGATATCTTCTTTGGTGAGACGTCCGTTGCGACCGCTTCCGACCACGGTATCAAGATCGACGCCGAGTTCCTGGGCCAGGCGGCGTATCACCGGGTTGACCCTGCGTGAGCCGTCACCGCTGGGCGCCACTGTTGATGCTGGTGCTGTAGTTGCAGGAGGCGGTGCAGCCACTGTAGGCTCCACAGCCGGTGCCGACGTGTTCGCGGCCGGCTCGTTGCCGGCAAAGCTTTCAATGAAGGCGTCGATCTCGCCGTCGTCCACGTCCGCGGCGGCAATAATGCCAAGTAGTCCTCCCACTTCCTTGGCTTCACCTTCTTCAACCAGAACGCGGCGCAAGACTCCGTCTACGGGCGACTCCCAGACATTGACGATCTTGTCTGACTCCATCTCGAACACTTCGTCATCTTTGCTGACGGTTTCGCCTACCGCTTTGTTCCAGGTAGTGATGGTGCCCTCGACCATCTCGATTCCCCATTTGGGTACGGCGATGGGATATATTCCACTCATGCTAGCGTTGCCCGAATGGCAGCGACGATCTTCTCTACCGAGGGCAGATATTCCGCTTCCAGTTCCGGTGAAAACGGCACTGGGCTGTGGGGTGCGCAAACCTGCTTGATCGGGGCTTTAAGAGAATGAAAAGCCTTATCTGCTGCAAGTCCGGCAATATCTGCTGTTAAGCCGCAACGCGGTGGTGATTCATCAACCACTACCAGCCTGCCTGTGGCCTCTACGCTTTCCAGAATAGTTTCGGTATCCAGGGGCGAGGTGGTGCGAGGATCGATAAGGTCGCAGGTTATTCCCTCGGCCGCCAGGGAGTCGATAGCTTTAGCAGCTCTGCCTACCATCTGACCGAAGGCGACTACGGTGACGTCATCGCCTTCACGAGGCATGGCTGCCTCGCCAAAGTTGATGGTATAGGGTTCATCGGGAACCTCGCAAGATTCCTGATACAGCGCCTTGGGTTCGAAAAATAGCACCGGGTCGTCATCGCGTATAGCCTGAATGAGCAGTCCTTTGGCATCGTAAGCGTTGGACGGTACCACCACTTTGAGTCCGGGAAATGCGGTCATTACCTGATACATGGTTTGTGAATGTTGTGCCGCAGCGCTGAAGCCACCGCCGGTGGCAAAACGTATCACTGCGGGGCACTTGGTCTTGCCTCCGAACATATAGCGAAACTTACCCATTTGGTTGAAAATCTGGTCCATGCACACACCGATGAAATCGGCAAACATGATTTCGGCGACAGGACGCATGCCGCTTAGCGCGGCACCCGCAGCGGCACCAACGATAGCTGATTCAGAAATGGGTGTATCGATACAACGCAGCGGGCCGAATTTATCGTAGATCCCTGTGGTGACGCCAAACACGCCCCCGACACTGCCGATCTTGCCCACGCTGCCATTACAACCGGCCACATCCTCGCCGATAACAAACACCGTTTCATCGCGCTCCATTTCCTGTTGGATCGCCTCGGTCAACGCTTCACGCATAGTCTTGACTGACATTACTTTGCTCCTATGTTCGGTAGTTTACGTAGACGTCGGTATCTACTTCGGCGGGATTGGGTCGTGGTCCGGCTTTGGCGGAGATCACTGATTCTTCGACCAGGGCGAGAACTTCCTCGTCAATGATATCGAGGTCAGCAATGTCGACTGCACCGGATTCTGCCACGCTGGCCCGAAAGTTCTTCAGGCAACAGGAATTCTGACGTAGATCTTTGACTTCGCCTGGGCTGCGATAGCCCTGCGGATCACCAACGAAGTGGCCATAAAAACGGCCCATTTCGCAAAAGATTCCCGCCGGGCCATTACCTGAGCGGGCGTGTTCGATAGCCTTGCCTGCAGCTTCGTGCACGGCAAAAAAATCAGAGCCATCGGCGACGAATACCGGAAAGCCAAAGGACTCGGTGCGGGCTTTCAGGTCGTCGGTGCCGACCGCGTAACTGATACCGGTCTGTTCGGAGTAGTAATTGTTCTCGATCACAAAGACCGCTGGGACCTTTAACACTACGGCCATGTTCATGGCCTCCAGGCAGGTTCCCTGGTTGACCGAACCGTCTCCCGAAAATGATACCGAAACCTCTCCCGAGCCTCTGATTTTACTCGCCAGGGCCGCGCCGACTGAGATCGGCGGTCCACCGGCGACAATGCCATTGGCGCCCAGGATGCCTTTGTCGATGTCGGCGATGTGCATGCTGCCGCCCTTGCCTTTACAAAGCCCGTTGGCCGTACCAAACAACTCATTCATCATGCCGATCACATCTGCACCACGCGCGATGCAATGGCCGTGCCCGCGGTGGGTGCTGATAATGCTGTCGCGACCGGACAGGTGTTCACAGACACCGACTGCATTGGCCTCTTGGCCGGCGTACAGATGGGTAAAACCCGGAATCTGTCCGTTCATAATTTCTGCGTTGGCTCGATCTTCGAACTCGCGGATAGTTTTCATCTGGCGGTACGCCCGCAACAGACTGTCTTTGTCTAGGCTCAAGGTGCTTCTCCCGGGTTACTCCTACAGCTGGACTGCGGTAGGGGGTGATAATAAGTCGTTTATTTGGCGGTGCATGTTTTGTACGCCCGGTTCGTTGCGACCAATCATCATGGTGCGTTCGATCCCGGCGTTGACGCCGCGTTGCATTTTTTCGACCAGGGCGTAGTCCTCGGTCACCGCAACATCGTTAATCATTTGGAAATAGGCCTGGTATTCAGCTTCCTCCTCTTCAGTCTGCGGAGCCTTAGGCACATACATACTGTGGTAGACAACGGAGTGCTGCTGATCGACAGGGTATACCCGCCAGGTCTGGAAGTGATCTCCCACCACGAAGATTACAGTGTTGGGAAAGATATAGGAGACAAAGGACATATGCTCTCTTGGCTGCCACTGGTCCTCGTCTTGCTGTTCCAGGTCATGTATCTGCCGCGAGGGCGAGCTCATAAAGTGATTGCGGCCGAACTGCTGATAGTGACAAACATTGTTATAGGCAGTCAGCGCTATGGTCTCGGGATGTAAGGTATCGAAGTGGTAAAACTCGTGGAAGGTGTCCATGTTCAACTTCCATGAAATAGCCGTTTCCACCCGTTTTACACCCAGGAAATGGTGGTTATCAAACCCAAAGCCACTGAACTGCGATCCGATCCCGGCGAGGACCTCGTCGATGTCAAAGTTCAACTCCGGGTTGGGCATGACGAAAATCATGCCGTGTTTTTCCTGCACATCCAGCGGGCGTAGGCCTCGCGTTTCGCGATTCATCCCGGTGAATCCCTGGTCTCCAAAGGGGACGCCTATCAGTTTACCGTCCAGGTCATAGGCCCAACCGTGGTAGGGACAAGAAAGCAGGCGTTTTTTATTTGCCTGACCCAGTCCGTCGCCCAACGGTGCGCCGCGGTGGGAGCAGGCGTTCACGTAGGCGCCGAGGCTGCCATCCGCTTTGCGTGTCACGATGATCGGTATCCCGGTATCGTCAAAGGCGTAGTAGTCGCCGGGGTTTGGCAATAGGCTGCTGGCACCGACGAACTGAGCATGGTTGCGAAACAGCTCCAGGCATTCACGCTTGAACTGCCCCGGGTTTGCATACTCGGAGACATCCAGTTCCATCACATGATCGGCGAGGCTGGTTGTTTTGCGTGCTACCAGATCAAGCAAAACTTTTGCTTCTTGATTCAATTCTTGTGCTTGCATCGTGCTATAGACCCAGCACCGCTTTGGCGATGATATTGCGTTGAACTTCCTGGGAGCCGCCAAAAATTGAGGCGGCACGGCTGTTTAAATAGGTCGGTACTACGGGAGCAGCATAATCCGGGCCTACCGCATTTTGTTCTGCCGCGACTAATGCCACCGGCTCCGCGGCCAGGCCATGGTAACCAATTACTTCCATGGCGAGTTGGTGGGTGCGCTGCTCAATCTCTACCGTGGTCATTTTCAGGATGGAGGATTCAGCGCCGGGGTTGCCACCATCGGCCAGCTTCGCCAGAGTGCGCAATTCGGTCATTTCCAGTGCTTTGATGTCGATTTCGAGGCGCGAAATCTCGCGGGTTATCACCCCGTCACCGTTGAAATCGGGGTTTTCAGCTGTCATCTTCGCCACTATGGATTTCAGGTGATTCAGGTCCTGTTCGCGAGAATGGGCCGACATGCCGCCGCCGCGCTCAAACTCTAGCAGGTACTTGGCGTAGCTCCAGCCTTTGCCTTCTTCGCCGACCAGGTTGGCTGCCGGTACCTTTACGTTTTCGAAGAAGACCTGGTTGACCTCGTGGTCTCCGGCCATGGTGATGATGGGTTCGACCGTGACTCCCGGGGTATCCATGGCTATAAGCAGAAAACTGATGCCTTGCTGTGGTTTGCCGCTGCGGTCGGTGCGCACCAGGCAAAAAATGTGGTCCGCAAACTGTGCATGTGTCTGCCAGAGTTTGCTGCCGTTGACCAGATAGTGATCACCTTTGTTGTCTGCTTTTAACTTGAGGCTGGCCAGGTCAGAACCTGAACCCGGTTCGGAGTAACCCTGGCACCAGTAGTGCTCACCGCTGAGCATCTTTGGCAGGTATTCCTCACGCTGCGCGTCGGTACCGAAGGCCAGCAACACTGGCGCCAACATACCCAACCCCAGGGGGATCAGCATAGGAGCCCCCGCGCGGTAACATTCCATATTGAAGATGTAGCGCTTGGTGGGCGACCACGTAACGCCGCCCCATTCTACCGGCCAGCTTGGCACAGCCCAGCCCTTGTCGACCAGGATCGCCTGCCATTCCATGGCAATGTCTTTATCAACGAACACCGTGGGTGTGCGCTCAGCGGCCTCGCGGATATGCTCGGGCAATGCCGAACCGAGAAATTCCTGCACTTCAGTCTGAAAGGCCAGCTCGTCGGTAGTGAATTCGAGGTTCATGGTGAATGCCTATAGTGTGCCCATGGCCCAACAAATACCACGCCGCAGTAACTCGTAGTACTCGTCGGTTGCCCAGGCCCCGAATTCAGGCTCCGGGTATTCAGCCATAATTGGTTGCATGTCGTACTTGCCGCGGCAGTGGCCCAGAGTCAGGTACAGTACCTGGCCTTTCCCATAGGGGTGCAGGTACATGCAGGAGCGCGGCTCGTCACTCTGCCAGTCGCTGTCGACGAAATCTTCGGTGACGCCGTTGAAGTAGGTATGCAACAGCATATGCTGCTCGCCGTGATGCTCGGACAGGTATAGCTCATCGTCCACGCTAAAGGAGGGGATGCCCTTCACCAGGGGGTGTTCAGCATCACTTACCTGGACCTCGTAGGCTTCGATGGGGGGATGAGAAATAAACTGGCTGCCCAGTAATTCCATAAACGGGGTATTGTCCCGCGGGCTGTTGACCCGGCCGTCATCCAGAAAGCGCAGAATGCTGTTGGTGCCGTGCAGTGCAAACCATTTCTGACCGGCGGCGACCGATTCACACAGACGCACGGTTTGCTGGTCTGTGGGCATGACGTCGCAGGTATAGGAGATAATGAAGTCCGCCGCGCATATTTCATCAATCTGGCTGTAGTCTGAGCCCACCTGAATCTTCAATCTGGGCTGCTCGGCCATCAACTTCAATAGTTCCAGGCGAGCGTAGTCGATGTTGTGGTACTTGCCACCTGCTACCAGGTAGACATCCAGGCGATCGCTTTTATCCACGACAGTTGTATCCTCTGCTGAATCGGGCATCTGGCGCCGCTACAGTTGAACGCGCTTGGTGAAACCGCCGTCGACTACCAGGTTGACCCCGGTAACCCAACTTGCCGCTGGACTCGCCAGGAAGGCGACAGCGTTGGCAACCTCATCGGCGGTGCCCATGCGCCCGCTGGGCTGGTTGGCCATTGTGATGTCGTAAAAATCGACCATGTTGTTCTTGATGTAATCCCAGCCGCCGCCTTCAATAAAGATCGGCCCTGGCGACACACAATTTACCCGGATGCCACTAGAGGCAAGTGCCTGACTCAAGCCGGCACCATGGACAACGAGTGCGGCTTTGATGGCGTTGTAAGGTCCTGGCCCCATGAAGTCTTCCACCGCCGCTGTGCTACTGATGATCACAATGGAGCCGGCATCCGAAGCTTCCAGCGAAGGCATCGCTGCCTCGATAGTGCGGGTAGTTCCTAGCAGGTCAACCTCAAAATTAAGTTTCCAGCCGTCGTCACCCATTTGCCCGCCACCAGCGCTGACGTTGGGCACCAGAATATCAATGCCGCCCAGCTCCTCGGCGGCGCTGGTGATCCAGCCCTGCAGTGCCTCTTTGTCAGCGACGTCAACAGCGGCCCCAATGACCTTGCCACCTCCCGATTCTGACAGCGCGGCGACAGCGGATTCCACTTCTTCGCTATTGCGTGCGCATATCGCCACATCGACTCCCTCAGCTACCATTAAGTTGGCGATAGCCCGGCCTATGCCTCTACTGCCACCGGTGATGATAGCCTTCTTGCCCTTGAGTCCTAAATCCATGATGTGCCCCTTATTTAACAGGTTCGAAAAGATGAAAATTGAGGGCAAGAGTCTAGCACAGGTGGGCTGGTAATCTTCAATAAATAAACAATATTGACTGTATTTTTTGGCTGGGTTAGTGTTGGTCCCCTTCAGTCTTCCAGCCTCCCGCGAAGAGCGGGCTCCAGCCATGGGTATAGTCAATTACGCCGCTGAAAAGAAGCTCCTGGTCGTCGCTCGTGGCCACCCGTACGACCGTAATGCTATCGCCAGCGCCTTTGACAGTTTTGAAGCATACAATTGGAGCCTGGTTGAGCAACCGGCTGCGCAGAGATTGTTGGGCCCGGAACTGGCGTCTGACTATGATGCCTGCGTGTGTTACGACATGCCCGGGGTCGACTTTACTACGGAGTCTGACCCGGCGCGGTCGCTAGCTCCAGAGCCGGACGTTATGGAGCGCTACCTGGCCCTGTTGGAAGCTGGAATGGGAATGGTTTACTTACACCATTCACTGGCGGCCTGGCCTGACTGGCCAGAGTATGCCGAGATTGTGGGTGGCCGGTTTCACTATCGACCGGCGCGGTTACGTGATCGCGATTACCCTGATTCAGGCTACCGGCACAGCGTTCAACACAAGATACAGGTGTTGGGCGCTCACCCGGTCACCGCAGGTCTGCCTGCGCATTTTCAGATGACCGATGAACTCTATCTATGCCCGGTTTTTGAGCAGGAGGTGATTCCCCTGCTGGCCAGTGATTACGGATTTGAAGCAAAGAATTTTTATTCCGCTAACATGGCAGTTAACGGAAGGATGCACTGTGGCGAGGGTTGGACTCATCCGCCGGGGTCAGGCCTGGTGGCCTGGGTGAAACATTACCGCAATAGCCCTATCGTCTACCTGCAAGGTGGAGATGACGCCTCTGTCTGGGCCGATGAGAACTACCGATCATTACTGCGTAACGCAATCGATTGGGTGTCCAGTGATGAGGCCCACAGCTGGGCAAAACAACAATATAAAGAGGAAGTACAATGAAAGCAGCCGTGTTTAAACAGGTGGGTCAACCGCTAGTGGTCGAAACCGTTGCGGATCCGACACCGGAGGCAACTGAGCTGGTGGTGAAGGTGAGTTACTGTGGTATCTGCGGAACCGATCTTCACTCCACCCGGGAGGGCGCTTTTGCGGTGCCCTGCGACTCTATCCTGGGGCATGAATTCTGCGGCCACGTGGTAGAGACGGGCTCTGCTCTGCGCGACCGATGGCAAGTCGGCGACCGGGTCACCTCGTTGCCTTTTCTCGGTTGTGGCAGTTGTGCAGTGTGCATGGCCGGGCGTCCCTTCGAATGTCTGCAGGTCAAACTTACCGGGATAGATAGCCCGGGTGGCTTCGCTGAGTACGTAAAAACCGGTGCCAGTGAGACCCTCAAGCTGCCTGATGAATTGGCCATGGAAAGTGCTGCTCTCATCGAACCTCTGGCAGTGGGGTTACACGCGGTACGGGTGGCGGATTTCAAGGCGGGCGATCGCGCGCTGATCATTGGTGGGGGTCCGGTCGGCCTCGCTGTTGCGCTGTGGTGCAGGTTTTTCGGGGCCCGGGATGTGTTGGTCTCCGAGTTCGCCGAGCAGCGTATTGCCCTGGCTACCAGCCTGGGCGCCACCGGGACCCTAACCCCAGGAGAGACGTTGGGCGAGCAGTTCACGGACGCCAGTGGCGCCGCGCCGGACGTTATTTTCGAATGTGTGGGCGCACCTGGCCTGTTGCAGGAATGTATCGATATGGCGCCGCGCCGCGGCCGTATTATTCCGGTTGGCGTGTGCGAGCAGCCCGACAGTTTTATTCCCCTGCAGGCCTTGGTCAAGGAACTGCGGTTGCAGTTTGCCATAGCTTATACCCGGGATGACTTCGAAACTGTTATTGCCATGCTTGCCCAAGGTCGAATTGACGCGACTGCGATGATCACCGACGTGGTAAACCTGGATCAAATGCCTGCCGCTTTTGAAGCCCTGCGCACGCCCAGTAGTCAGTGCAAGGTGCTGACCAAATTCGAATAGGTTAATAGCAACGGTTTGATACCCATAGAGGCGCAAGCGGTGACTATGCCGCTCGCAGCATAGCGGTGTGCGCCCCCGGCCTTATTTAGTTCGGCCTTATATTCACCTGCGTAGAAACCATTATTTGAGTGTCACTCAAATAATGGTTGGCCTATCGTTTAAAAAAATGCATGTTGTATCCTGTGGTGAGCCGGATGTACGTACATTTGGGCCAAAATAAGGTTGAAATAAATCCTTATATATAATAGAAGTAGGGGTTAAATGAACCCGTAAATAATAAATAGTGACTAAGGTGATTTTATGTCTAAGAAAATGTCCCGTATGGCTCTGCTACCCATGGTTGCGGCCGTTGCTTTTGCGACCAATGCCCATGCGCAGCGCACCATCTCTGCACAGCTGGAAGAAGTTATAGTCACTGCGGAAAAACGCGAAAAAAATATGCAAGACGTCGCGATTTCGGTTTCGGCTATTGACGCCAAAGCCATCGAGAAAATGTTCGCCCGTGATATCTCTGATCTGGCAGGTATGGCGCCGAATCTGATCATTGACCCAATCCTGGGTAACGGTACAGCAGCCATCTCTATTCGTGGCATGCAGCTCAACGATGTAGAGAAGAGCTTTGATCCCGCGGTTGCTGTTTACCAGGACGGCATCTATCTGGCGACCTCCACGGGCGCTCTGCTCAATACCTGGGATGCGGAACGTATTGAGGTCCTGCGTGGTCCGCAGGGCACGCTGTTTGGACGCAATACCATTGGTGGCTTGATCCACGTGATCCGCAACAAGCCCACCGGCGAGTGGGGTGGCAAGGTGTCGGCAACCTTTGCTGAAGATGATCAGCAGGATTACAAGGGCACCATAGATTTCCCGGCCTTTGCCAATATCTCGACCAAGCTGACCGCCATGGACTCCAGCGG
Organism: Halioglobus sp.; assembly: GCA_036961205.1. GTDB lineage: Bacteria > Pseudomonadota > Gammaproteobacteria > Pseudomonadales > Halieaceae > CALJFL01. The sequence goes on from JBALVI010000008.1 coordinate 46,503, forward strand.
CGGTGACTATTTCGACAACAAGACCCGTAACAAGGATGAGGGCGGTTCAGACTTGCAGATGTGGAGCTTTGCGGCTCTGTGGGAGCCTACTGATAGCGTCTCGGTGCATTTTATCTATGACGATATCGATGACGATACGCCGGTGAGGCCTGTTACCTGCCTAACTGAGGGCAATGAGTTATTTTCATCGGCAACTTTACTCGGTTTACCCACGGATGATTTTTTCACCGCAGGCCAGTGTGCCAATAAAAAGGACGAGGATTTTCATCGCGATACCTATACATCGAGCAGCCAGGATGCCAGCGTAGAAGTAGAGTCCTATACCATCAACGCCAGCTGGGAAATCGGAGATGCGCATAAGTTGGTACTGGTTTATGGTGATCGTGAAATGGAGGAAACATCATTGCAGGAATTTGATGGCTTCTCCTTCGACGCCTTCCGAGTTTCACGTCCACAGACTGAGGAGCAGCAGTCTTTAGAGCTACGGCTTGAGTCTGATTTTTCCTGGGGCAGTACCACTTTCGGCGGCTTCTATTGGGAGAGTGAATACGACGCCTGGCAGAATACATTTTTCTTCGCGGGCTTTGATCCCACCAACGGCACTAACCCCTTGGCCGGCTTTAATGATTCTCCGCGTACCCTGCATGAAACAGAGAACACCGCTTTTTTTGGTCAGGTGGACTGGAATATTACTGATCGCATGACATTGACGTTAGGCGGCCGGTATACAGACGAGGAAAAGACGTACTGTCAGATGTTCACTGTGCCGACCACAGATGGCGATCCGCAGTTCATTGATTTCGATGGCAACGCGAAGGATATACAGAAGGCGTGGGGTAACTGCCCTGGGTATGCCTCGGAATTCGTCAATAATAATTTTACTGACCCGGCAACGGGGCAGCAGGCCACATTGGACGGCAAACAGGATTGGAGTGAATTTTCGCCCAAGGCCGGCCTTAGTTACGACATAGATGCAGGCCTGGTCTTCTTGTCTTATACCGAAGGTTTCCGTTCTGGCGGCTTTAATGGTCGTGCAACCTCGAACAGCACCGCTGGTCCCTACGATCCAGAGACCGTTGAAAGCTGGGAGCTGGGCTTTAAAACCACCTGGCTGGACAATACGCTGCAGTTCAATGGTGCGATTTTCACCACGGACTATCAAGACAAGCAGGAAGACGTGGTACTTCCAGGTACCGATGGGGCTGTTACGCTAACAGTGGTACAGAATGCCGCGGGTGCTACCCTGAGTGGTGCAGAGTTCGAGGTGGTCTGGATAGCATTGGCGGGTTTGACCCTTAATGCCAACCTTGGCTATCTGGACGCGGAGTATGATGACTACACCGTAACTGCTCCTTCAGGCAATCCGGTCGATAAATCAGGCTTTGATCTTCGTAAGGCGCCCGAGCTCAACTATGCCATTGGCGCACTGTATGAGTTCCCGCTGTCCAACGGACACTTTCTCGTAGGCGCGTTAAACTATCGTTGGAAGGATGACGCCTGGAACTGCGGCAACTCTGGCGGTCCCAAGCATTTCTCATCTGATCCGTGTCTGGTTGATTCATACGGTATTCTTGACGGCTCCATTAACTATGAGACAGATAACTGGCGCATTTCGATTTTCGGTAAGAACCTGACTGATGAGTCGTACCTGATGCACACGCTTGATGTAGGCGGCGGCTACGATTCAACGGCCAGCAGCAGCAGCCCTATCTACACCACAAATATCGCCCCCGGAGCCGGTGGCCTGTGGACCTTCGGTACCATGAACCGTCCTCGCTACTTCGGTGCTGAGGTGCAGTACAAGTTCTAGTACTTGCAGCAGAACTAAAAAAGGCGCCGTAAGGCGCCTTTTTTGTGTCTGCACTTTATAGATCGTGGTCAGAACTGGAAAGGTTGCTCAGGTGGTGTTTCGGGCTTGGTCAACGGATTATCAAACAGCGCGCGCTGGGCCAGGGCTGAGTCGAAGAACTCAAATACCTGGGCGATCTTGCCGTCCCTGAAACCGAAAACGTGGCAGTAGCACTGATTGTAGCGCTCACCATTGACCGCATAGCCATCGGCCTCCATAAAAGCGACCACCCGTTCTTCATCGGCACACATGACTTTCCACTTGGTAGCGAAACGAAAAGTGTCAACTTGCAGGTTGCCGAATACCTGCGGCGCCACCACATTCTGTAGAAAGTCTTTGCCGGCGAAGTGACCAGAAACGGGAGTGTTGCCGTGCACATTGTAAACAACGTCGTCCTGCTGGAGTGACAGGAATGCCTCGACATCCATGTCGGCCAGCGCCTGATAAAACTTCGCCACCAACTCTTTACCTGTCTCGTTCATGTAATTCCTAGCTAACTAATAGTACGTTTGGTTCAGGCAGTGAAGAAGTCCGCTCTGGGGTTGCCTTCATCGTCGAAGATGGCTTCGATCGCATCGACCCTGAACTTGTTGAAGTCTGCCTCGATTTCTCCCATCTCTGCCAGCAGTTTGAGCGTGCCTAGATAGGCGGGGCCTGCGAAATGCGCGGTCAGGCTGGCCTCGTCTTGCCAGTGCTCGTGCACTTGTATGATGCCAGGCTCCGCTGAGATTGAGCTCCAGACATAAGCCTTGCAGCCCGGCTCAGCTCTGGAGGCCAGTACTAGTTCCCTGCCTGCCTGCAGAAGATAATCCAGCTTGTCCTCGGGGACCTTAAGAAACCCTGCAATGACGATAGCCATATTCGTTTACTCCCGCTAACTAAAATTTGCTTACAGTGTCATGCCGCCGTCGACTGGCATCGCGATACCCGTCACGAACGAGGCACCCGGGCTGACCAGGTAACAAACCGCGCTGGCCACTTCTTCGATCCGGCCAATACGCCCCACCGGGTGAAGCCCGGTAAAGAAGGCTTCCAGCGCCTCGGGATCTTCATCGGACGCGATTGACTCCAGCACTAGTGGCGTTTCGATGAATCCCGGCAGTATGGCATTACAGCGAATCCGGTAGCCCTGTTCGGCGCAGTGCAGGGCGGTACTTTCGGTAAGACTAATCACCGCCGCTTTGGTAGCGCTATAGGCGCACGTGCCGGAAAGTGCCTTTTTACCCAACGCTGAGGATACATTAATAATGCTGCAGTCGCGGTCCCGATTCATGTAGGCAATGGCCTTGCGACATCCCAGAAACACGCCGGTGCTGTTAACCGCGAATACTGACTGCCACAGGGCCAGGTCGGTTTCCTCAATGTTGGCCATAGAACCTATGCCGGCGTTGTTGATCACCACTTCCAGGGACTGCTCACTGGCGATTTCCGCGAGCACGCTGTCCCACTGTTCCTCACTGGTTACATCGAGGTGCCGGTAGGTGGCGTGACCGCCCAGACTTTCGGCCAATGCTTCGCCCGCATCATCCTGAATATCGGCCAACACGACTGCATAGCCCTGCGCGTGCAGTCCTTGTGCAATCCCCTTGCCTATGCCGCTGGCGGCACCGGTTACCAGAGCGGTTTTTCTGCTTGTTTTATTGTCCATAAAGTCTTTCCCGGCTGCCCATTATTATGCAAAATTACACTAGCATAGTTCATGCAAAAAAACAGTTTGAACTGATTCTTATTGATTGTCTGGGAGCCATGCGGGTAGACTATCGCCCGACTTATTTATTGCTGTTAGACAGTGTTTTTTACTGCAATACGAAATAGATAAATACGGTTGGTAAGCTGGCTACATACGCCAGTGAAGAATAATTAAACGGGTCGACTTGGGGTGGGATTATTAATGAATACAGCAGACTTTCAGGGCAGGCATTATTTGATCACCGGCGCGGCCGGGGGTATCGGTTCGGCGGTGGCTCGTGAATTGGCAGCGGCGGGTGCCAATTTGTCATTGGTTGATCTCCAGATTGAACCCATCGAAGCGTTGATTGCTGAACTGGCGCCGTTGCCTGGCTCTGCTATTGCATTGGCAGCCGACGTTAGTCAGGCCGATCAGGTAGAGGCTTACGTAAAGGCGGCCACGCAACGCTACGGCGTCATTGACGGCTTTCTCAACAACGCAGGCATCGAGGGGCCCTCCCACAACATTGTTGATTATCCGGTGGAAGATTTCGAGAGGGTGTTAGACGTCAATGTAAAAGGCGTTTGGTTGGGTATGAAATATGTGATTCCGGCAATGAATGAAACCGGCGGCAGTATTATTATCACCTCTTCTTTCGCAGGCGTCAGGGGCGCCCCCAAGCTGTCGGGGTACATCACCAGCAAGCACGCGGTGGTCGGTATTATGCGTACGGCTGCCCTTGAGCTGGCGGGCACTAATATCAGGGTCAACACGGTTCACCCTGGTATGGTTGACACTGACATGGCCAAGCGTATTGCCGTGAACTCTGGCTTGGGAGAGGAGGCGTATTCGGAATTAGTTTGTAGTACGAATCCGCTGGGTCGTTACGCACAGCCTGAAGATATTTCAGGTATGTTGTGTTTCTTACTTTCCGATGCGGCATCTTACTGCAATGGCTCGGAGTACTTCGTTGATGGAGGTATCCGTGCAGGCTGAAGCTATTCACACATTAAGTGTTAAGAATTACTAAGGAGATGTTGAGTTATTGGTGCAGCAATAAACAGGGTCTTTGGCTGCATCAAGGTCTGGAATGGAACTATAGGTCTTGTGGGTGTGATGGAAAATCATCTGGATACCGGCCAAGAAATAACACCATAACAGTTGATAAAGCGAACAGGATTGATGCCACCAGAAAGCTGAAATCATAGCTGTTGGTTCTGTCGTATACCATCGCAAACAACATAGGTGCCGTACCGGAGCAAACTGCAAGAGTCGAATAAAGCACCGCATAAATTTTTGCATAATGTCTTAGGCCAAAGTATTTTGCCGCAAGAAATGACATCAGGTCCAGCTCGGCACCAGCGGCAAAACCGATAAGAAAGCTGGCTGCCGCCGCCACATAAAAACTGGGTGCTCCAAAGAATATTAGTGCCCCTACAGTCGGTAACGCCAGCGCAAACGCCGCTACTCCCGGCGCCCAAAATCGATCGACTAAATAGCCGACGACCACGCGACCAATCACAATTGAGCCGCCGTAAATACTTTGAACCGTGGCCGCGTCAGACGACGAGAAGCCGTCATCAGTCAATGAAGGAAACAAATTGGTGCCGATACCGGAAAATCCCATATAAGCTAGCAGGATAGAAACCGCCAACACCCAAAAGCGGTAACTCCTCATCGCCTCGCCAAAGCTTAGGCCCGAATCGATTTCTGATTGCCATTCATTGCCTTCATCTCTTCCCGCCACGCCCTCAACTGGCTTAAACATCAGAAATACAATTGGCCCAGCCAGAAATATAGGTAACAACGCAATGCCGGCATAGGCAACGCGCCAGCCATAATTTTCAGTTAGCCAAACTGTATAGTGAGGTGCGGCGACTGCGCAGATGCCCGTACCGGTGAGCGTCAAGCCCAGCGCCAAACCCCGGCGGTTGAAAAAATTCGTTGCTATCGCGCGTGTCCATGTCACCGGAATAGTGCCTGCGCCCAGTACCGCCATGCTTGCGTAGGCCAGGTACAGCATCCATAGCTCGCCATTCATGCAAGCGGCAATAACAAATCCTACACTCAGTCCTGCCAATCCTGGTATCGCCAAGCGGCGCGCGCCATAGCGATCAATTAACCAGCCAATAACTGGCGAAGTTAGTGCGCCAAGGCCCGAACTAAAAAGAATAGCCATCTGAAACTCTGCGCGCGTCCACCCGAACTCTTCAGTAATAGGTACGACCAGGGCGCCAATAGTGTAGTAGGGAAGCACGATCGAGCTGCAAATAACGCCCATGCAGGAGGCAAATATTAGTCGCCAACCGCGGCTGAGTTCGTTTTCAGGCATTGAAAATCCTAATTATTTTGAAACGGAGGCAGCCGTGATCGCCTGCCGGTAGACGCGTGGTGCCACGCCATATTTTTTCTTGAATACTCGACTGAAATGCGCGTTGCTGGAAAAGCCCCAGCGAAAGGCTATTTCGGTGATGGACAGAGTAGACATACTGATGTCTTTTAAGGTCGAGTGGCATCGCTCCAGGCGCTTATCGCGTACAAGTGTGTGCAGCGACTTATCGTTCTCGGCAAAAATATCGTACAGGTAGCGCTTCTTAATACCCAGATGCTGGGCGACATCTTCGGGTCGTATACATCGGTCAGCTAAATGTGCATCGATGTAATCAATGGCCTTATGAAGATAGGCCACACGAACGCTGCTATCACCAGGCATCCGGGTTTGGCCTTCCGATTCAAACGCATGTGCCAGCAACTCGACTATCGTGTTTGCACTGGCAAGCTTGGTCTGCTCTCCAAGTGTGTTCTGGTTAAACCATACCGACATGATGAAATCCCAGGCCAGTGCAAAGCTGCCGACCGAGGCGTCGTGCGGCACGATGCAATAGGGCTGTATTTTGGCCAAGCGTGACTGTAGTAGGGCGTGTGGGACAATCAAGGTAATGCCCAGAAATTCTGGTCGATGAACACGGTAATCCTTACAGCCATCCACCATGGTAATAATTCGTTCGCCGCCACGGGATTCCTTGCCGCCCTGGTAGTGCCAGCTGGATTCACCACCTGACATTTCTACGGGCAGGTAAATCAGACAGTGGTTTTGGTTAGCGTCATTGACAATGTCGGTGTAGGTGCGCACACCAACTAGCGGTGCATTGGTGTGGCAGGCGAATAGTTTTAATGGACCAAGATCCAGTGTTCGAAATTCCGCTTTGAATGCGCTGGTTTGCGCAGATTCCAAATGCATACGGAAGAAAGTGTTGCTGATCACCGCGCCATGATTTTGTACGGACTGAGTTTGCTCACAAGCGTCGTTGTTTCGTAAGGTAGCCAGTAGTGGGTGCATACCAAAAGCGCCTCTTGTCATCGCCTTGTTAAACTAGATTGAAACCGTGTTTTGAAAATGGCAAAGTACGTAAGCGCTTACCCGTGGCTGCGAACAGTGCATTACCCAGTGCTGGTGCAATAAGGGCTGTAGGCGGTTCACCAACACCGGTGGCAGTCTCGCCACTGTTCAATATATGCACATCTATCGCTGGCATTTGGGCTATTCGAAGCGGCTTGTAGTCGTGGAAGTTGCTCTGTTGGACTTTGCCTCCCACAAGCACAATTTCGCCCATGGCCGCCGCAGTCAGGCCGTAAGCGATTCCACCCTGAATTTGCGCTTCTACATTCATCGGATTAACTGCAAAGCCACAGTCAACCACACAGCACACACGTTCTATAGTGTAGTCCCCGTTATCTTTGACGCTCAATTCCACTACTTCGGCGATATAGGTTCCAAAGGCCTGGTGCGAGGCCATGCCACGGAAACGGCCTTCGGGTAGTGGTTTGTTCAGTTCAGCCTTCTCGCCAAGTAGGACCAGTAAATTGTGCATTCTCGGCGCGTCCTTGCAAAGCTCCAGGCGAAGCTCGAATGGGTCCTTACCACCTAGGTCGGCCAATTCATCCAGAAAACACTCGTAGGCAAAAGTGGTATGGGTTTGGGCTACGGAGCGCCACCAAAGGGGCACAATTCCGAGCTTCTCCGGGTTGTGTGATTCAATTCGATGATTGGCAATCGCATAATCCTGGTTAACCAGGCCATCTACGGAATACGCATCCAGGCCGTTGGCCATGTATTTTGCTTCCTGGATAGTGTTTTGCATGATCGACTGGCCTACCGCAACTTGATGCCATGCGATTGGCATGCCTTTGTCGTCCAAACCCGCTTTGATTCGATGTACGAATAATGGGCGGAAGAAGTGCGCATGCATGTCTTCCTCACGTGACCAGATCAATTGCACTGGCACGTCTTCGCCGCGAGCTGTCTCTACTGAATCGGCAACATAGTCGCCAGTAGTGCTGCTACGGCGGCCAAAGCTGCCACCGATAAGTTGACGATTGATAGTTACGGCGTCTTTAGGTAAGCCTAGCAAGTTGGCCACCACGGTTTGGTCGTTACCTTGATATTGGGTTCCTACCCAAACATCGCAGCGGTCGTCAGCTACCAGAGCGGTGCAGCTCAGGGGCTCCATGGCCGCATGCGCGAGATAGGGGACTTCATAAACAGATTCTATTGTTTTGCTCGCCGATTGCAGCGCCTTAATAGCGTCTCCCTTGTCTTCTGCCACCAAGCCCGGTTGCTTGGACGTTTCGCGGTATTCGGCATAAAACTTTTCGGAAGACAGGTCAGTAAATGGGCCATCGTGCCATTCGATTTGTAGCGCATCGCGGCCTTTTCTGGCATTCCAGTAGGTGTCAGCAAGCACCACAACACCAGCGCTGATCTGCTTAACTTTTTTAACGCCTTTAACCTTCAATGCCTCACTGGGGTTGAAGGACTTTACGCTGCCGCCATAAATTGGTGGTCGGGCGGCTGATGCAAATAATTGCCCGGGCAATCGGAAATCTATGCCAAAGATGGCGGTGCCAGTCACTTTTTCTGGGCCTTCCAGGCGCTTTACGTCAGTACCCAGCACTGTGAATTCAGAGCTGGGTTTCAGTGTAATGCTCTCGGGTGCTTTGATCTTATGGCTGCGAATAACGGGCAGCAGTTCGCCATAGCTGATCATGCGCTTACTGGAATCATGTAGCACATAGCCATCTTCAGTGCTCAGAGAATCAATGCCTACAGACCAATGCTGTGACGCCGCACGAAGCAGCATGACCCGCGTTTTTGCTGCCGCGGTTCGCATGGGCACCCAGGAACTTCCAGTGGAGGTACTGCCACCGGTGAGATATTCGCCGTACTGGCTGTGAAAATACTCTGGTGCGATCGGCGCGTCTTCAACAACAACTTTGCTCCAATCAAAATCCAGTTCTTCTGCTGCCAGCATGGGTAGTGCCGTGTACGCTCCATTGCCAAATTCAGCATGATTGACCAATATGCCAATGGTGTTATCTGGCGAGATACGAATGAATGTGTTGGCCAGCATCGGCCCACTCGCCAACGTAGCGTCCGCTGCGCGGCCATGTGACGGTAAGTGAAAGCCGAACAGGAAGCTGCCTGTCGCTACCCCACTGGCCTTGAGAAAAGATCTACGCGATTGATCTGTGGCGGAGTCAGACATTCTAGCTCTCCTGCTTCATGTTGGTCGCTGCCAGCTTGATCGCTTCGCGAATTCGAACATAGGTCCCGCAGCGGCAAACATTGCCGGCCATAGCGGTATCTATGTCTTCATCGGAGGGGGCAGTATTGTCCTTCAGTAGCGCAACTGCAGTCATAATTTGTCCAGACTGGCAGTAGCCACATTGCGCTACATCGCGGTCTAACCAGGCCTGTTGAACCGGGTGGTAAGTAGCGTCACTTGCCAGTGATTCAATGGTTTTGACATGTTGGTCGCCAAGGCTTGAAACCGGTGTAATACAGGAGCGGACGGGGGCGCCATCTATGTGTACGGTACAGGCGCCGCATTGGGCAATTCCGCAGCCAAATTTAGTGCCGGTAAGGTTAAGATTGTCTCTAAGAACCCACAGCAGAGGGGTGTCGGGCGTGGCGTCAACTTGGTGCTTTTCACCATTCACGTTAATGGTCAGCATTTTGGCTTTAACTCCATGATATGAGGTTTACCGAGGCATAATGACGGTGTATGTTAGGGCGCTATTATTGTAAAAAAATAAGTATAACACCGCCTGAGAACCGATTTATACGATCGATTGCAATAGCTGCACTGTAGGGCGCTGTTTCACTGCATTTTTAGACAAGTTGGGCGTATTCTGTTCATCTAGAATGGGTTCGTAGACCATGTTAGACGCACAACCCCAACTCCACTGCGCCAACGGCTTATTTGATCAGCATTGACGCAGGCAGTAGCGTTCAATAAATGATCCTTACTCAATCGATAAGCAAAGAGGATATTCGAGTTGACTACCCATCGTATTACCGGATTTCGTGAAGTTGAAGAGGCTTATCGACGGCCAGAGTTGAAGCAGGCCTTGTATAACGAAGGCGGAATACTGTTCGACAAGGTATTGGTGGATTTGCATGGCGACGAGCACCGAACACGGCGAAGTATTGAAAGTCGTTTATTTCGCCGCAATTTCTTCCGCCAGTATGAGGCCGAAGTGTTTCCGCGTTTGATGCACGGTGCGATTGAGCGTTATTTGTTGAAAGAAAAAATGGATTTTAGGGATCTTGGCTATCGCATCATGCTAAATGTTGCCTTGGCCTTCGCTGGTATTGATAGACAGGACAACAGCGACGAAGAGGCTGACACCCTTCATCAACTTCTTTCGCAGCTTGGTCTCGCTGCCACCCTGGGCCAGTATCAGGGAGACAAAGAGCCAGTCAAGGAAGAAATCCGTGCGGCCTTAAGCAAATTCCAGAACGACTTTTTTATACCTGCAAAGTCGCGCAGAGAAGCGCTAATTGAACAGTTCAAAGCGGGTGCGATAGAAGAAAGTGATTTGCCGCGCGACATTCTCACTGTGCTAATGACTAACGATGAAAAACTAAAAATGCCTGATGAGTTGATGATGCGGGAGGTGGCATTTTTCTATCTGGCTAGCGCTCACACCTCTGTGCATACGATGACTCATGCTATACACGAAGTATTCACCTGGTTTGAGCGCAACGACGGTGAAGCTACCAGCTTGAGCGACGACCCGCTTACACTGCAAAAATTTGTTCTTGAGAGCATGCGCTTGCACCCCGCTAGCCCGGAGGGATGGCGTGAGACTGACCAGGAGGTTACGCTGACCGAAGGCAAAGAGCTGCGGGTAGGAGACGACATTGTTCTGGACTTGCAGGCGGCCAACCGTGATAAGGATGTTTTTGGTGTCGACGCGGCCGAGTACAACCCTTTCCGTGATCGAGTCGCGAGGACCAGTCCAGCGGGCTTATCCTTTGGCGGTGGAATTCATGTCTGTTTGGGGATGAATTTGGTTGCCGGCACGCTTTTGAAAACAGACGCAGAATACGACCCCGAAAACCATCAATACGGCACAATTACTCTGATCCTCAGAGAAATGCTGCGACGCGGTGCGTCGCCTGACCCCGATCAGCCCCCCAGAAAGCAAGCGAATACCCTGCGCGATGTTTGGGAGATTTATCCATTGCAGTTCACGGATATTGGCTAAAATGAGAGACGTTTCGCGCGTTGAGCGTTATACCGATGCATTCGACGCCATGTGCGATCGAAATCTTGTCCAGTCAATGTACAGCGAGTGTACTGTGCTGATGGATAGCGTATTGCTGGTACTTCATGGCGATGAGCATGCTTTACGCCGCAGCAACGAATTGAAGTTGTTTCGAAAAGATTTTGCTCGTTATTACCTGAAAGAGGTCTATCCGAAAACCCTCGAGATGACGCTGGAACCGTATCTGCGCGAAGGCCATATGGAGTTGTTTGATTTCGCGCATCGGGTCAATATAAATCTAAGCGCAGACTTTGCAGGCATCGATAGGCCGACCGGTCGGGTCGAAGAAACTGAGCGGCTAATGGCGTTGGTGCGAAAGTTTTCAGAAGGTGCAACGCTGTTTCATTCAACGCGCGATAAGGCTGAGGTATGTACTGAGGTTGAGCAGGCGCTAGAGCAGTTTGACCTGGAGTTTTTTCAACCATCGAAAGCGCGCCGTGAGTACGCACTGCAACAATTTGAGCTAGGCGAGCTAAGCGAGGACCAGCTGCCGCGGGATATTCTGACTGTGCTGCTGCAAAACCGCGACGCGCTAGGCATGGATGATGCACTGATGCGGCGCGAAACCGGATTTTTTCTGCAAGCGGGTTTTCACAGTTCTGGTAATTCAACCGTGCATGCTTTTCACGAAATATACAGTTGGTTGCAAGCACACCCGGAAGATAAATCCCGCATATTGGAAGACCGTTTATTTATGCAACGCTGCGTGCATGAAAGCATGCGTTTGCACCCTGCCAGCCCGGCGGCCTGGCGAACAGCCGCATGCCCAATGTCTCTGCCCAACGGTATCGATGTTAAAGAGCAAGGTGCTGTCGTGGTCGATCTTCAAGCGGCGAATATGGACACCGATATTTTTGGCGAGGATGCCGCTCAGTACAACCCGCATCGGAGCATAACAGGGCGTTACCCGCCGTATGGCTTAACGTTCGGAATAGGCCTACATACTTGTTTTGGTCGCGATTTGGCTGGCGGTGCGGTGCCCAAAGCCAATACTGACCCTGATGAACATCACTACGGTATCGTGACCAGCCTGGTTCAGCGCTTGTTCGACGTGGGCGCACAACCAGACCTGACCAAGCCACCATCCATGGACTCCAATACTGAACGCAAAAATTGGGCAAGCTATCCGGTTCTGTTAACGCACACTTGAAAACAACGAAGGATAATGATGAAAAAAGCTATTGTTACTGGTGCCGGTAATGGCCTGGGAGCCGATATTGCCCGGGCATTGTCTGAAGCGGGCTACAAAGTAGGAGTACTAGATTTTAATGAAGCTGATGCAATCGAGGTAGCAGCCCAACTGGAAAACGCCGTTGGACTGCATGCTGATGTGCGTGACCCAGAGTCAGTGAAGCAGGCTTTTGACCAATTTGGTGATACACCAGACTTACTGGTCAACAATGCAGGCATTGTTCGTTTCGGGTCGATGGACGAACAATCAGTTGACGACTTCCTGGCCGTGATCAATGTTAATTTAGTCGGCAGTTGTATTTGCTCGCGTGAAGCCGGTATCAGAATGCTTGAGCAGGGCTCGGGCCATATTATAAACATCACATCGATTAATGGTGTGCACCCCGCACCCGGAACCGGGACCTACGGCGCTACTAAAGCTGGCTTGGCCAATCTTACGCAATTAATGGCAATAGAGTGGGGCCCACGTGGTGTGCGTGTTAACGCCATTGCTCCGGGGTTTATCGATGGCGGCATGTCGAAACCAATCTATGCAAACCCCAAAGTTCGAGAGGCGAGAAGCAATGGTGTGCCCACTCAACGTTTAGGTACGCCCAATGATATCTCTCAAGCCATTCTTTTTCTGGATTCCGAGGGCGCCAGTTATATCAGCGGTCAGCAACTGGTAGTTGACGGAGGAGTTATTAATAGCGTTCTCTCACAGCTTCCTAGAGAGTAATCAAGCTGGTGGCTAACAAAATAATCTTATCGGGCTGGATTTCGCACTCCGTTACAGAATTTTCAAAAGCGCTAGCTAATTTACTGGATAATTACGACAGGGGAGTCGAATGAGGTCACTGGAAAATGCATCTATTTTAATAACCGGCGGCGGGTCGGGTTTGGGTCGTGGTGCCGCGCTACACTTTGTACGTTGTGGTGCCAAGGTGACTATTTGTGGGCGTCGGCAAGAGAAAATTGATGCGGTTGCCAAGGAGCTGGGTTCTAGTTGTCTGGCGGTTCAGGGTGATATTACTGTTGCCGTCGATAGGCAGCGCATCGTTGATGCTGCGGTTCAACATGGTAATGGCTTATTCGCGTTGATCAACAATGCAGGCAATATGTACCGGGGGCCTATTGAAGAATTGAAAGAAGAGCAATTGCTGGAGATTTTTCATTCGAATGTTATTGCAGGCATGATGCTATCGGGCCTCGCCGTTCCGCATTTGGAAAAAACACAGGGTGCTATTATTTTTCTTGGTTCTACCCATACGCGTCGCGCTATTCCAGGGGCCTCGCCTTATGCCGCCAGTAAGGCGGCGGTGCAGGGTTTGTCGCGTGTACTGGCAGCAGAACTGGGACCCAAAAAGATTCGCGTGAACTGTATTCTTCCTGGAGCGGTATTTACCGAAATCAATCAACGTGCAGGATTGTTTGACGATAAAGCTGCGAAGAAGCGTCTGGAAGGTATGTCTGATTTACATGCGCTAGGTCGTATTGGTACTGAGGAAGAAATTGCCGAGGCGGCTGAATATTTAATTCGCGCACAATGGACAACCGGTGCAATTGTCGACGTTGACGGTGGCTTTGGTCTAGGCTTGCTAAACGCTTGAGTATTAAACTGGTTCGACCAAAAAATTAATGAGGTAGGAGAATGGCGGTAGGAAATCTTATCAGTATCAGTGTGACTGATCGCTCAGGCACAGAGCTTGCTGTGGAATCGCGAGCAGATCAAGACAATATAATGCAGGTCTTATACGACGCTGATCAAGACATAGAGGCTGCATGTGGCGGCTGCGCGAGCTGCGCTACCTGTCATATTTATATAGAACCTGAATGGATGGAAAAGACCCCGCCCAGAGATGGAATCGAAGAAATGCTTTTGCAAGGCAGTGAGTACTTCGACGAGCAGCGTTCAAGATTAAGTTGCCAGATCAAGCTGGACTCCAGCCTTGACGGTATGAAGCTAGTACTTGCACCTGAAGATTGATGGAGCTCCAACAATGGATTTAGGTATTGAAAATAAAATAGTGTTTGTTAGCGCGGGCAGCCAGGGTCTGGGCAAAGCGATTGCCCTGGGTTTTCAGGCCGAAGGCGCAAGAGTAGCCATTTGCGCACGCAATGCTGAGTCCTTGCGACAAACGCAGCAAGAACTGCAAGCGGTCGACGGTCGCGAGGTTCTGGCTATTGAGGCCGATGTAAGTGTGCCGGCGGCTTTGGCAAACGCTGTGCAAACGGTTCAGTCGACCTGGGGGGCCATCGACATACTGATTAATAATGCGGGCGGGCCTCCTGCAGGCGGACATGACTCAATCAGCGACCAGCAATGGCAGCAAGGGTTTGAGTTAACGGTGCAGTCCGCAGTCCGATTGACCAATTTGGTATTACCCGGAATGAAAGCTGCTGGTTGGGGGCGCATAGTCAATGTTTCATCTGTGTCGGTGAAGCAACCCATGGCGAATATGTTGCTCTCAAATAGTTTGCGTCTTGCTGTGCTTGGCTGGGCTAAAACTCTGTCTACTGAATTGGCGCCGCACGGCATTTTGGTGAATACCGTGTGCCCGGGCTGGACCGAGACGAATCGCGTCACTGGTTTACTTGACGCAAAGGCCACTGCGGCGAATACCAGCGCAGAGCAAGTGAAGCAAACAATAACCAACAGCATTCCGATGGGACGGATGGGGCAGCCCGAAGAAATAGCAAACGCTGTTTTATTTTTGGCGTCTGCTGGTGCGAGTTTTGTTACCGGTACCGCGCTGGCGGTAGACGGCGGCGCTGCACAAACTTTCTAAGGAAGAAAAAGTGATGACAACAACAAAAACGGCGCTGGCAAACGCCAAAAATATAGATATTCACGCCCATGCAGTTCTCGCTGAAAGCATGGGGGCTGCTGGTGCCTATGGCCCGGAGTTGGGGGCGCAGGATACGGATAAGCCCTGGTTCCGAATCGGCGACTACCAATTAGATGGAGTGAGGTATCAGGGCAGTACCTTCATGGATATCGACCTGCGCATTCAGGCTATGGATAAAGCCGGTATAGATTTTCAGGTTTTGTCTCCAAATCCGCTCACTTATTTCCATTTTATTCCAGCAAGAGAAGCTGTTGAGTTTTGCTATGCCCATAATAATGCGTTGCATGCCAGGGCGCTCCAGTATCCTCAGCGCCTGGCGGCTGTTGCGGCATTGCCCATGCAGGATGTCGGTGAGGCGTGCAGTGAACTGGAGCGCGCTGTAAACGAACTGGGTATGCTCGGCGCCTACATTGGTACCGATTTTGGAAAACCCCTGGACAGTCCTGAGCTTGACCCATTGTATGAAAAGCTGGTCCAGCTGAACGTCCCTTTATTTATTCATCCGGCTCCTGCAGGAATTGACGGCCCGGTCGGTGATGCCAATTTGAAGCAACACGACCTGGATTTGTTAACGGGGTTTGCCGGGCAGGAGTCTATAGGTGTTGCGACACTAATCTACGGTGGGGTTCTACATCGGCATCCTGAGTTAGATGTGTGCTTCAGCCACGCCGGCGGGGCTGTGCCCATGCTCCTTGGTCGTCTCAATCAGGCTGGTATGCGTAGACCATGGTCGCCCGATTATTTGCGTCCTGATGGCGCTTTCGAGGAATATCTATCACGGCTTTGGTTTGACGATCATGTGCACGACCAGCGCGTGTTAGATTTTGTAGTGTCCGTATTGGGCGAGCAGCATATGTTGCTAGGCACTAACTTCGCGGGCTGGGATCAGCATGAACTAAACCACGACGAAGCGTGGTTGACGGTGCTCACCGATAACGCCCGTCGATTGTTACGGGTATGACCCGCATAGGACAAGCATTCGCCCATCGACTCGATAATTACCCCACTAAAAAACAGACAGAACTGATTTTTTGTATTGCTGCATGTTATTATAATCGGCTCGTGTATTAGAAGCAGAAAGGTGAGTTGATGAAAGTGGATATGCAGTCGTTGGATTTTTTTGACCCGGCGACATTAAGTGAACCGTTCGCTGCTTTTGATGTAGCCAGGCAGCACGCTCCGGTCTACAAAGTGCCGGGTCAAGACATGACCTTTGTGTTGAGCTATGACCTTGTTAAAGAAGCACTGATGCAGCCGCTGCTATTCTCTAGCAAAAATGATGAGGCAATATTGGGCACTTCAATTCATGTTCCAGAGTGCGCAGAGATTTACAAGAAAGGCTGGCCTCAGCTGCCAACCTTGTTAACGAACGATCCACCCGAACATACCCGTTTTCGTAAATTGGTAAATCGTGCATTCACCGCGCCACGAGTTGATCAAATGGAGGAGCATATCGTTGGTGTTGTTGATGGCATCATAGACAGCTTCATTGATGACGGTCAGATCGATTACGTTAAGCAGTTCGCTGTTCCTTTGCCGTGTAGCATTATTGCGCAACAGTTGGGCATTGATGAAGCCGATATCCCCAAAGTGAAAGCTTGGTCAGACGCATTCATTGAATTGATTGGTAGTGACCTTAGCGTTGAAGAGCAAGTGGCGCGCGCCAATATGGTCGTGGAGTTTCAGCACTATATGATGGAGCGCCTTCTGGAGCGCAAGAAGAATCCACGCGACGATATGCTGACAGCATTGGTTCAAGCCACAGCGGACGACGAAAGCCCATTAAGCGATGCTGAAATATTATGTGTCGCGCAGCAAATACTTGTGGCTGGTAATGCCACAACCACTCATATGTTGGCCGGTGGCTTGCTTACCTTAATGCAAAATCCGGATCAAATGGCCAAGGTGCGAGCGGACGAAAGCTTGATACCCGCGTTAGTTGAAGAATTGGTAAGACTGCAGTCTCCAACCAAAGGCATGTGGCGCAAAGCAGTTGAGGATACCGAGCTTAATGGCGTAGCTATCCCCAAGGACAGTATGTTATTGCTGATGTTTTCGGCCGCTAATCGTGATCCCAAGTATTTCCCAAACCCCAACGCTTTAGATGTTGAGCGTAAGTATGAGGTGCCTCATTTGGCCTTTAGTAGAGGCGTTCACACCTGTATCGGTATGATGTTGTCTCGTAAGGAGCAGGTGTGTGCGTTTAGGCAAGTGCTGCGGCGTATGGATAATATTCGACTTGCAGAAGGTGCAGAGACACCAGGCTATATTTCGAGTTTGATGTTCCGGGGTCTGGAATCATTGCCGATTCAGTTTGACAAAAAAGTCGGGGCGTCTGCAGCATAGTCTGTAGGGTCAGCGGAAGAATATGCCGACTCACCAGGCAAAAAATGACCCCAGGCCTGGGGTCATTTTTGTTGTGCTAAAAGTTGGCGTAGGGAACTGATCAATCGTCAAAAAAATCGGCTCTAGCTTTTCCTTGCGGATCGTAAACTGGTTGTTGACGGTCAATGCTGTATTTGTTCACTTCAACATTGTGGACAGCAAAGCTGCCCATATGTGCTAACATTTTGGAGTAGTAGGGGCTGGAGAGATGCACTGCAAAATCTTCCGTGTTGTCCCAGTACTCATAAATGTAAATGCGTGTCTCGGATGTTGGATCAGCTGACCATACATAATGACGACAGCCTTTTTCGCTGCGTGTGTCAGACATTAGTTGTGCGGCTTCGCTAAGCGCGCGATCGCGATTTTCGGCTGATATTTCCACGGAACCCGCGACTATAGTTGGCATACATTTCTCCCTAATTAAGTTCGTGGACAGTATCAGATTCAAATATTAATAACAAAGAACGATGCCAGTCGATGTGCACTATTATCGTCGGCATACGACGATCAATGTACGCGGTCTACGACACACCAGGAGTCATCTTATGGGACAACCCAGGCAAGCAACCTTCTATTTTGATTTCATCTCTCCTTACGCTTATCTTCTATGGCATCGCCTTCAGAACTTAACTCCACAGCAATCTAGCCGTCTGGATCTTAGCTATCGCCCGGTTCTTTTCGCCGGCCTGCTAGACCATTGGGGACAGAAAGGACCCGCGGAAATTGAGGCCAAGCGCACACATACATATCGACAGACCTATAGCATGGCCCAGCAGTTTTCGATTCCATTCAAAATGCCTGACGCTCATCCGTTTAACCCATTATCTGCGCTACGTCTGTCCCTTGCGGTCGGTAATACCCGTGAGGCGATAGATAGTATATTTCGTAGTATCTGGGTCGACGGTCATCGGCCAGATAATCCTGCCGGATTTTCCGCAATAGTTGGCGCCCTGGATTTTGCGGGCGGCGAAACCGCTGCCCGAGAAAAAATTGCATCCCCCGACGTAAAGAGAGAGCTGCAGGAGAACGGGGCTCTGGCTCTGGAGCAAAAAGTATTCGGAGTGCCCACAATTGTCGTCGATGGTGAGCTTTTTTGGGGGTTCGACAGTTTTGATATGCTGTTTCATTTCCTCGACCATCCAGATTGTTTTCGCACAGAAGAGATGCTTCGAATAAGTACTTTATTGCCATCAGCGTCACGCTCTCTTTGAGCTTCTGAGCAGTCGCAAGCTACAGTGCACGAACAGCAGAAAACGCGGTGCAGTTTGGTCGATAGTAATCTACAATTGTCACCCCGAAACGAGAAGGAACTAACCATGGCGAACGTTCAAACCAAAGATCACGAAATGGTATCTATTTATCCGTTTAGCGAGGAAGAAACGGAACAACTGATGGCCCATTCCGTGGAAGGTGTATTAATGTGGGCGACAAAGGACGGCTGGCCCGTAGGAGTTACTCACGCGTTCGTCTGGCATGACGGTAAGATCTGGCTCACTTTTACGGCCCAGAGACATAGGGCTGCAGCTATCCGCCGGGACAACAGGGTATCGGTAAATGTTAGCAGTGCCGGCTATCCCGAAGGCAGTGATCCGTCATTGCCAAGCGGCGCCATCACATTCAAGGGTCGTGGTGAGTTTTTCGATGATGACGTGACCAAGAAGTGGATGTATACCGCCTTGTCTAGCAAATTGAGCCCGAACAGTCCTGAAGGTGCCGCGGCGTTCTATAGTCTGCTGGATTCGCCGCTACGCATTGTTCTCGCTGTTACCCCCGAGAAGCTCATTATGTACAACTCAGGGCTTGCCGAGCGACACATGGCTGGCACTGTCGATGAAGCAGAGCTTGGAGAGCGTCTGGCCAGCGATAAAGTCCGTCTGGAACGCGAAAAACAGGCGCGAGGGCAGGCGTAGCGCTATCGCTTGGCGCTACTCTGCTGACCATTTAAAAAGCCAGAACGTTCATAGGGAGACGAGTTGTGTCACTGCATGCAATGATCGAGAGGGCAGCGCGCCTTAATCCGGAAGGTGTAGCGACACGCTGTAATGGCAGAACTGTGTTATGGCGCGAGCTGGCTGACCGCGTAGGCTGTCTGGCGTCGGCGCTGCAGTTTATTGGGCTTGCCGAAGGCGAGCGCACGGCAATACTCAGTCTCAACAGCGACCGCTATTACGAATCAATATTTGCTATTACCTGGGCCAGTGGTTGTGTTGTGCCACTTAATACGCGTTGGGCGTTACCGGAAAACAAGTATGCTCTGGGAGATGGGGCGTGTCGTATTCTGCTATTCGACGATGCATTTACCGATCAGGCGGAACGCTTGTTAGCTGAACTTGACTGTCTCGAAAGCGCGATCTATATGGGGGATGGCGAGTGCCCCGGTTGGGCCCGGTCTTACGAAGAGCTGATTTCTGCCAACGATCCAATAGCCGCCTCAACACGCTCTGGCGACGACATGGCAGGTATTTTTTATACGGGTGGCACCACTGGATTCCCCAAGGGCGTTATGTTGTCTCATGGTGCTTTGTATAGCAGCGCCCTGGGTACACTCTCCCAGTTTGCCATGGCCAGAGAAAGTAACTACTTGCACGCCGCCCCCATGTTTCACATTGCCGATTTTGCGGCATCCATGGGCGCGACGCTCAGCTGCGCTTGTAACACGATCTTGCCTGCTTTTGAGCCGGGTAGGGTTTTACAGATTCTTGAGGAGGAGGGGGTTACCCATACGCTGATAGTGCCGTCAATGATCAAGATGTTATTAAGCCATCCGGATGCCGATTCTTTTGACCTCGCGGGTGTTGATCGGGTTATCTACGGGGCCTCGCCAATGCCGCAGGCCACGCTGGAGCAGTTTATGGCGCTGTGGCCGCACATTGGGCTGGTACAGGCTTACGGTCAGACGGAACTTGCGCCGGTAGCGACCCTGCTGTCAGTCGAAGATCATCTTCGCGGTGGCAAGTTACTGCGATCCGCGGGTAGACCAATCCCGGTATCCGATTTGCGTATTGTCGGTGAGGATGGGCGAGACTGCCCCCAGGGCTCAACCGGAGAGGTGGCGGTGCGCGGGCCTCATACTATGCTGGGTTATTGGAACAATCCTGAAGAAACAGCCCTGGCATTGCAGGACGGCTGGGTATTCACAGGTGATGCCGGCGTGCTGGATGAGCAGGGCTATCTGTATATAGTCGACAGGGTAAAGGACATGGTGGTCACCGGTGGCGAGAACGTTTTCACTACCGAGGTGGAAAATGCGGCGATCACCCACGAAGCCGTGCTGGACGTGGCTGTTATCGGCATACCTCACGAAGAATGGGGTGAAGCGGTGCATGCGATTGTGCTTCTTCACCCTGACCAGCGCGTAACCGAAGAAGACCTGATCACCCATTGTCGCCAACAAATCGCCGGCTACAAAGTGCCCAAGAGCATCAGCTTCAGAACAGAGCCTATGCCGCTTTCTGGCGCCGGTAAGGTCCTGAAAACTGAACTGCGTAAGCCCTGGTGGAAAGGTCTGGATCGCCAGGTAAACTAGAAAGGGCACACTGCATGAACAAGCGATTACACCCATTGGCTAACCGCACCATCTGCCAACCGATTGAATCTCTGCCTGATGCTCGCGATCGGACTAAGGCAACAAGCCGACGCGGCACGAAAATTTAAATTGTAGATATCGCGATGTGGGGCCGTGCACTGGACCGAATGCCAAAGCTCCACTCGGAGCATGGCAGGCGCTTGATCCAGTGGCCGCTCTGGTTTTCAGCTCATGCTTTCGGCCACACCCGTCAGTTCACCAGTCTTTTCCTGCTGGGGGTGATTTTGGATACCCTGATTTCTATTGATCCGGGTCAAGTTACCGGTTTGCCATACGCGAAGCAGTCAACTATCGTAATATCATCACGAACCCCATGGATTTAGGGAAGCCTTGCATTGTCGCGTCTAACTAAATGGCTGAAAAGCCTTCTTCAACCGTCGCCCACCCGATCTGTCCTGAGTTTGCTCGCAATCGGTCTGGTCGCGGGTGTTGCTGGCATTCTGGCCTTCGATGCCACGATGCACGCCACTAACACGGAAGAGTTCTGCACCAGTTGCCACGAAATGGAGGTTAACCCCTTCGCCCAGCTCCAAAAGACTGGCCATTATGGCAACAAAGCGGGCATCGCAGCGAGCTGCTCCGACTGCCATGTGCCGAAAGAGTTCGTCCCCAAAATGATTCGCAAGATAGAGGCCTCGCGGGAAGTCTGGGGAACCCTGATGGGGATTATCGATACACCGGAAAAATACCGTGCTCACGCACCCAAGATGAAGGCGCGAGAAATTGCGCGGCTACAGGCGAATGATTCGCAAGAATGTCGCAACTGCCACCAGACTGACAGAATGCTGCTAGCCGCACAGACGGCAAAGGCACAGGAATATCACCAGGCGATGTTTAACAACGGTAAAACCTGTATCGATTGCCATGCAGGCATAGCGCACCCGGAGAACTCGGGCAATGTTTCGCTGCATTACTGACGTAGATAGCGGGACAAAAGGGGGGGGGAATTATGGCGAAATACCGTGTTGGCTGGCTATTGTTACTAGTTATGGCGTGCGGCTTGTCTGGTGTAACACCGAAGCTGGCCCAGGGCGCTGGCAGCAATGGTGAAAGTTGCCTGGGCTGTCATGACTTCGGTCCGGACTCCCCGGTCCACCCTATGCTATTCGGTGCCCACGGTAATAACGGGCATGACGGTACACCAATGAACCAGGCGGGCTGCGAATCCTGTCACGGTGCCAGCGTGCCGCACACCAAGTCGCCTACCCAGGCACAACCGACAGTGAGCTTTGGCCCTCGCTGGACGGCCGCCGCTGCCGCCCAGGACGAAACCTGCCTGGCCTGCCATGAGGATAACGTGGCAAAGCATTGGCGCGATGCATTGCACATGGAGAGCGGCGTCACCTGTGTAAGTTGCCATGACGCCCATGTTGCCGAAGATAAGATCGTTAGTGCTGCTGGCCAGTTGGAGGTGTGCACGGTTTGCCACAAAGACCAGAAAGATGGCATCCATGGAATCCACGAACAACTGGCGGACAATCCCGCCTGTACCAGCTGCCATAATCCCCATGATGACCGCTCAGCCCTGTCCAGCATGCTCGACAATCGTTCGCAGGGCTGCCGTAACTGTCACGATTTGGTGGACATGTCCGCTAGCGCCCAGGTGACTGAGAAGGCCAAGAGCTATCACAAGGTCATGGTCAAGCAGGATCGAACCTGCCTCGATTGCCACCAGAGTGTTGCCCACGCTTCCGCCAAAGATGTACCACCACTGATACCGGTGCCTGCTCGCAGTCGTCAGGTCACCCTGTTTTACCCCGGACAGTCCGACAGCGATTGGTTGATCAGCGAGCATCCCGGTGCCCAGCCGCTGCGTCAGGGCACCAACTGTCAGCAATGTCACCGGGGTGACGAGGTCAGCTTGGGTGAATCGCTTGCCGGAGATTTTGCGCCGGCGAGTCGTCAGGTCGATGTTGGCTTCAAAATAGACAAAGAAGCGCTTGTCCTCGCTTTGTCATGGGACGGTTCGGCCGACGATGTCGGCATTTCTATTATGTGGGGAGACGATGGCGACCAAACCGTGCGCCGCGGTAGTTGTTTCGCCGCCTGTCACAGTGATATGCCAGATATGACCCGTGACCAGGGCCAACAAGTCGAGAAGTACCTGTGGGCATCGCGCTCGCAACAACGCAGCGTTGGCAACCCGGCGATCACTCGCAGTGCCGATGAGCTGGCCGAGCTTGTACGCGAGGGTGTATTTGCTGAACTTTGGCGTGTCACCCTGGGCGCGCAGCCTGCCGCTAGCACCGCGACCTTGCTGGCAGGTATCGATTGGCATAGCGACGGGCGGCTGCAAGTTACAGCAAACTTCGACGACGGCCGTTGGCAGGTCGAGTTGCGCCGTGCCCTTGTCGGTCAAGCGGGCGCCAAGACCTTCACGTCGGATGGTAAATACAGCCTGGGCATAGCTCTGCATGGTCCCGATAACCCCGGGGCCAAGCACTGGGTGTCGCTACCAATGACACTCAGTCTTAGTGGCGATGAAACCGATTTTAAGGCGCGGTAGTTTGGTGATGGGCAACAGATACAAATCGTTTTTGTTGACCATCGCGCTGGTGTGCGGGGCCGCCACGGTGCTGGCCGAAGAGGACATGCATACCGCCCAGTTGCAGTGTCTCAGTTGCCATACCGGCAGCTCCGATAGCGCGGTCCACGCAGTTTTCAATACGGCGCACGGACAACTCAATGGTGGCGGCAACGCCGCTTGCTCCGCTTGCCATGGCGACAGCGCCGATCATATGGCAGCACCTACCGAGGTGGCTCCATCTGTTAGTTACGGCCCGAATTGGCCAGCTGCCGCAGACACGCGCAACACCCGTTGCCAGTCTTGTCACGACAACGGCAAGCAGCTGCTCTGGGCTGGCAGCGAGCATGAGACAGAGGGGCTGGCCTGCGACAGTTGCCACAACAGCCACGTACAACAGGACCCGGCACTGGCCAGGGAGCAGTCCACTGAAATGTGCATGGATTGTCACACACGGGTACGGGCTGAAACCCAGTTGCCCTCTCGCCACCCCATAACTGAGGGGAAGACAAGCTGCACCGACTGTCATAACCCACATGGCGCCAGTACCGGCAGCGAATTGCATCAGGTATCGGTCAACGACAACTGCTTCAGCTGCCATCAGGAAAAGCGGGGGCCCTTTCTGTGGGAGCATCCGCCGGCCGCTGAAGACTGCTCCCTCTGCCACCGTCCGCATGGTTCGGTACACCCACAATTATTGAAGGCCCGCGGACCGGCCATGTGCCAGCAATGCCATGCGGCCGCGTTTCATCCCAGCCTGCCCTATGGCGCCGAGGGCCTGCCCGGGGGTAGTGCCAATCAGAACGTGCTGGGCAAGAATTGCCTGAACTGTCATAGCCAGGTACACGGCTCTAACCACCCCTCAGGCGCAAGGCTGACCCGGTGAGAGCTGCCGTTCCAGGGCTGCTGATCGCGCCGCTGGCGCTTGTTGTTAGTAGTGCCCTCGCTCAATCCGAAGATCCCTTCGCGGCACTGACAAAAGAGACACGACCGCTGACGACCCGTTGGCAAACAGAGTACACCGGCAGCCTGGAACTTGGTCTGGGCTACATCAGCGATGACAATTTCATGTTCGGCCAGTACAACGGCCTGCACGAAGACGGCGCCACCCTGATAGGCGACTTCAACTGGAACAGCTTCAGCAACGCGGACAGCTATTGGCAGGCCTCGCTGACTGACCTGGGCCTCGATACCCGTGAAGGCAAGATCACCTGGGGCATGTATGACAAATTGCGCGTGACTGCCGCTTTCGACTCGCAGCTGCAGGTACGCAACAATAGTGGCAGCACCCCATTCAGGGGCAAAGACAATCTGACTCTGCCTGCGGACTGGGTAAGTGGGCTGTATACCTCCGACTTCAGCAGCCTGCAGACCAGCAGTCAGCAGTTTGACCGGGAGCTGGGACGTGACCGTTACTCACTGGCTATATCCGCTGCGTTAGCGGACAACTGGCAGCTCGAGGGTTCGGTCAGTTACGAGGACAAGCAGGGTACTGGCGACATTGGCGGGGCAATTTATATAGACGCCTCCGCCGGCGATGCAGCGCTGTTGCCTGCACCGGTGGACTACCGTACCACCGAGCTCGACCTGGGCCTGACCTACAGCAGCAACAGCCTCAATCTCGACGGCCGCCTGGCCTGGTCTGATTTCGATAATAAGGATGATTTACTGAGTTGGCAGAATCCCTTCAGTTCCTACGGTAGCAGGGTACGTTACCCTGCCGGCAGCGGAGGCCTGGGCGTGGCGCCCGACAACACTCATGGCAGCGCCCGGCTGACTGGCACGTACCTGTTCTCATCGACAGCGCGCCTCCAGTTCGATGGCAGTTATGCGGTCAGTGAGCAGGACCAGGACTTTCTCGATTACACGGTCAACCCGCAACTCAACATTGGCGAACCATTGCCCCGGAGTAATCTGGGCGGCGAAGTGGCGACAACGACCTTTAACGGCGATCTGGTGCTGCGGCCACTGCCTAAGCTGACCGCCAAGGCATCCTACCGACTGCGCGACAGGAACTACGACAAGCCACGCGACGGTTATCGCTATGTGCCGGGTGATGGCGGCGACCAGTCGCGCGCGGCGCTGACCGTATACAACACCAGCGACGATCTGCAATCGCAAACTGCCGGCCTTGAACTGAGCTATCGACTGCCAAAAAGTAGTCGCCTGCGCCTGAAAATTGAAGGCGAGCAGATCGAGCGTGAAAACGCCGCCGTCCAGGAGACCGAGGAAACCCGAATCACCGGTGGTTTCCGTTTCCGCCCCTGGCAATCTCTGCAAGGCAACCTGGAATTGGCGTTCTACAACCGGGCCGCCGATACCTATGAATGGGGCCAGTCCTATTACGCGTTACTGGATGCCGAGTTAATCAATGCGACGCCGGACAGCCAGCGTTACCTCAACCACCCTGAGCTTAGCCAGTTTTACCTGTCCAACCGGGAGCGCAGCGAGGTTAAGTTGGACTTCAGCTACTTGCCGGTTGGCGGCTGGAGCCTCAATCTCAATTTACTGTGGCGCGAGGACGACTACGACAAGAGTGAGCTGGGACTCACCGACAGCGATTGGCAACGCGTGAATGCCAGCGCCAGCTACGCCGCGGGTGATGACCTGACCTTAAGCCTTTACGGTGGGGTCGATCGTTACCAGTCCAGTCAAAGCAGTCGCGCCTTCCGCGGCGGTCAGGAAAAGAACGCCTTTGCCCTCTACCCGCCACTACCTCAAGCCAGTGACCCGACCCGCAACTGGGACCTGGAATCCGAGGACGACAGTCTGTCGCTGGGCGCCAATGCGACATGGCAACTGCGTGAGGATCTTGAGCTTGAGGCGGACTACAGTTTTATCGACACCAATGCGGCACAAGACTTCAAGACCTTTGGTGCAGCCGACCTGGACCCTGAGGATTTGCCGGACGTGGCGACGCGCCAGCATCAACTCGGTCTGATCGGAACCTGGCATATGCGCGAGACGCTCTCGCTCAAGGTCGAGTATCAATACCTGCGCTACGACAGCGACGACTGGGCGTGGCAGGACGTGCATGCCGATACGGTGGGTAAGGTGCTCACCTTTGGCGAGCGCAATCCCAATGAAACGATTCACTACATGGGCGCGTCAGTGTTGTACCGCTGGCAATAGGACCCGGGAGAAAAGAACCATGGCTACAGGCATGCATAACTGGATAGCGGCTGGCCTTATTGGCCTGCTGGTCGCCTGCGGTGGCGGCGGTGGCGGCGGCGACCGGGCACCGGGCGTTGACCCTGGCCCTGCACCCCCTGGCGGATCAGTCCCGCCGCCCGAGCCCGAGATTCCGGCACCCAATCCGGCACCCTATGCCGAGGTGGAGAATCTGTTCGTCTTGATCAACAAGGTTACGCTGCCCGAAGATGGTCGCGCGGTGGTCGAGTTTCAGCTGAGTGATGAGAACAATACAGGCATCATTGATCTGGAAGCAGACAACGTTCGGTTCATCATCGCCAAGCTGCAGGGCAGCCCACTAGGCAACCTGACAGGCACCTGGCAGTCCTATATCAATAGAATTGAACAGGCCGGGTCTGTCGGTGAAGGCACCGAAGCACGCCTGCAGGCTACTACCGAATCAAACGGAGAGTTCACTAACAACCAGAACGGAACCTATGTGTACCGCTTCGCAACTGATATCTACAGGCTGCCTACCGACATCCTCGAGCAGGCTGATAGCGAGGGACTGAACCTTGCCGTTGAATCTGACCGCACTAATCGGGTGGCCATCCAGTTCGGCGGCGGCGGAGATACCGCCAACCCAATCTACGATTGGATACCGGACACGGGCGCCACCGACAATGTCTTCAACATGGACATTTCGGCTACTCCAAACTGTAACCGCTGCCACGACAAGCTGGCCTTTCACGGGGGTGGTCGGGTCGAGGTGCAGTACTGCGTAACCTGCCACAACACCGGCTCTACGGATGCCAACAGTGCCAATACCGTTGACATGAAGGTAATGATTCACAAGATTCACATGGGCGCCAATCTGCCCAGCGTGCAGGCCGGCGGTGAGTACGCTATCTATGGTTTCCGGGACACCAAGCACGACTATTCCAACATTCACTACCCGCAGGACATACGCAACTGTGTGAACTGCCATGCCGGCACAGGCACGGGAGGCGACAGAGAAGACCTGGTATTAACTAATCAGGGGGATAACTGGAATGAGTACCCGACCCGGGCCAGCTGCGGCAGCTGTCACGACCAGCTGGATTTTGAGAAGCACGCTGGAGGTCAGCCCGATGACAGTCGTTGTGCCAGCTGCCATGGCGTCGGTGGCCGGGCAGGCAGTCCCGAGGAAAGTCACCGAATCGCCTTTGATCAGGCACGGGAGGCATTCCAGGCCGAGATAATCGCGGTAGATAGCACAGCCCCTGGAGAGACACCGGTGGTCACTTTCAAAGTCAGCAACCCCCTGACCGGCGAAGACTATGATATTGACAATGACCCTGTCTGGACCAATGCTCAAAGCTCACTCAACGTCAAAATGGCGTGGAATACAGGCGACTATAACAACACGGGTAACAACAGCGAAAACGCCAGCTCGGTCTCCACTGGCGCCCTTGGCGGAGCCGCCACCAGTAACGGCGATGGCAGCTATAGCCTGACCCTGTCGCAGTCGGTTCCCGATGGTAGCGAGGCCCCTGGTATACGCGCCAGCGGCAGCGGTGCTGCAACGATTGAGGGCCATCCTGGCGTTGACTACAACGAAGACGGAGAGCCGGATGCGGTACCCGTAGGTGATGTCGCCGCGTTTTTCTCAATCGATGAAGTTGACGGCTCAGCTAGCCCGCGCCGTCAGGCTGTCACCATACAACAATGCAATGCCTGCCACAGTTCACTGGTACTGCACGGTAACAATCGTGCGGACAATATCGATAGCTGCGTCACCTGCCATAACCCGCGTAATACCGATCGTGACGTGCGCAAAGTGGCAGCAAGTCCACCAACCGATGGCAAGCAGGAGGAGTCAATCAACTTCACCACCATGGTACACGGCATACATGCCGCAGGCATCCGCGAAAATCCCCTGCAAATTGTTGGCTTCCGTGGATTCACCACCTACGTGTATGACGAGGACACCGTGCATTACCCTGGCAACATCGGCAATTGCCTGGCCTGCCATACCGAGGATGGTTATCTGTTACCACTGGCTGACTCGGTACTGGCAACCACGGTGGATACCGGTGACGATCGCGAGGACCCGGCCGATGACCGGGTCACTACTCCGGCGACTGCGGCCTGCGCCAGTTGTCACGATGATCAGGTGGCCAAGGCTCACATGACTTCCAACGGCGGCAGCTTTGATGCTAGCCAGCAGGCAGTCGATGATGGCGAGGTAGTTGAGCAGTGCACGATCTGTCACGCCAGCGGCAAGGCCAACGACGTTGCTACGTCTCACCCGGTGCGCACGCTGCCCTAGAAAAATGGAGAGAAAAATTAGGACGGACCACGTTTCCCTGTTCTTCAACTATTGACCGGCGCTGTTGGGTAACTTAAAACGTGGTCTGTCCCGTTATTACTACATTTTAATCACTTGATTAATTTAATCACTTGATTAAAATGGGCTATGACTGCCAAAAACTCCGAATCCCGCTCAGGTAAAACTCGGGATACTCTTATCCGCTCTGCCATCGAGGTATTCGGACGTGCTGGTTATGATGCGGCCAGTACCCGCGCTATTGCCGATCGGGCTGGCGCTAACCAGGCCCTGATCAGCTACCATTTCGGAGGTAAAAAAGGCCTCTATCTCGCGGTGTTTGAGTACATAGGCGTTGAGATGCGGCAGGTACTTGGCCCCATTGCCAAACAGGTGACTACCGCCATACAGGCGCTGCCGGCGGGGAGCGCTGGGCAACGCGAGTTGGTGGTGCCGTTGCTTTGTCAAATCCTGGATGGGCTTCTCGAGGTCATGGCCAGGCCAGAATCAGAAAGTTGGGCTCGTATTATCCTGCGTGAACAGCAGGACCCCACTGAGGCATTTGATCTGATCTGGGATTTTTTCGTGGGGAAAATGCTGGGATTGGTGACGCATCTTGTGGCCATTGGCAGTGGCATGGACGAGAACTCGGATGCTTGCAAGGTGCGGGCAGAAATGACCCTCGGTCAGGTGCTAATATTTTTGATTGCGCGCGGCACTACCGCGCGACATATGCAGTGGTCGGAGTTGGGCTCATCAGAGCAAGCTTTAATTCGCCAGCAGTTGCGTCACAGCCTTGAAAGGCAGTTTTCCACAGAGGTAAGCCCCCCATGAAAAAGCCAATCATAGCTCTGGTCGTTATTGCGGCTGTTGTTTGGGCCGCATACACCTACTGGCCCCGAGTTGAAAGTGGTGGCGATTTAACCCTGTACGGCAACGTCGATATCCGCGAAGTGCAACTGGGCTTCCGTGTGGCTGGGCGCTTGCAGGAAATGCATTTCGAAGAGGGCGATACGATAGCTGCGGGGGATATACTGGCGTCCCTGGATGCGGGGCCGCTGGAGGATGGCCTGGCACTGGCGGATGCCAATCTCGCCGCAGCCCGCGCGCATTTGCAGCGACTTCAGGCGGGCTCTCGCAGTCAGGAGATCGAACAGGCCAGGGCAATGGTGGCGGAGGCCCGCGCGATTTATGAAAATGCCGACCATGAATTCCAGCGGCAGCAGGAGTTGGTGAAGAAGGATCTCAGCAGTGAGCGCTTGTTGGACAATGCGGTCGCCCTACGGGATCAAGCCGCTGCCCGGATTCGCGCCAATCAGGAAGCACTCGGTCTGGCTATCGAAGGTGCGCGCCGCGAGGATATTGCGGCGGGAGAGGCGGCATTAGCAGCGGCCTCAGCGCACATAGAGTTGGCCAGGAGCAAGGTCGACGATACGCAATTGCGAGCCCCCAGCCCCGGAATCATTCTGACGCGGGCCAGAGAGCCCGGTTCTATTCTGCCCGTGGGTGCCCCGGTTTACAGTTTGTCGCTGACGGAGACCATTTATGTGAGGGCCTATGTTAGCGAGGTCTCCATGGGCCAGGTGGTACCCGGTACAGAAGTGATTGTTACCACCGATTCCAGTGATAAACAGTACCGTGGCCAGGTTGGATTTGTGTCACCGCGTGCCGAGTTCACTCCGAAGTCGGTAGAAACACCTGAACTACGTACCGACCTGGTGTACCGATTGAGGATTGTAGTCAGTAATCCCGATACCGCCTTGCGGCAGGGCATGCCGGTGACGGTTCAGGTGCCGGCGGCCTGAGCCTACCGGTGAATAACGATATTCACATAGCGGGTTTGCACAAGTACTTCGGTACGGTGCGTGCACTGGATGGCATCAACGTAGACATCAAGGGTGGTCGCCTGACCGGATTGGTCGGCCCGGATGGTGCTGGCAAGACCACACTAATGAGATTGATGGCGGGGCTGATGGTCCCCACTGAAGGCAGCCTCACCGTGTGTGGTAACGACACGGTTTTACAGGCGGATAACATCCATGAATTCTGTGGCTATATGCCACAACGCTTTGGCCTTTATGAAGATCTCACCGTATTTGAGAATCTGCAGCTCTATGCGCGCCTGCGTAATCTACCCCGGTCTGAACGGGAGATCATTTTTCAGCGGCTGTTGGAATTTACTGGCCTCAAGCCCTTTACCCGGCGCCTGGCCGGTGCTCTATCGGGCGGAATGAAGCAAAAGCTGGGACTGGCTTGCGCGCTGATCGCGAAGCCCCGAGTGCTGTTACTGGATGAACCCAGCGTTGGTGTTGATCCGGTGTCCAGGCAGGACCTCTGGCAGATGGTGCAGGAACTGGTGGACGAAGGGATGGCGGTAGTCTGGTCGACTGCCTATCTCGATGAGGCCGAAAGCTGCCAGGATGTACTGTTACTGGATCAGGGCAAGGTGGTGTTTGGCGGTGTGCCGCAAGCACTCACATCGCGATTGGAAGGAAGAAGTTTTCAGTTGCGTAATATACAAGGTAATCGGCGGCAGGCTCTGGTCCAGGCGCTGGCGATGCCCCAGGTCAGGGACGGGGTGATACAGGGTGCGGCAGTTCGACTGGTATTAGCCGAGGGCAGCGGGCCGGAGTATTTGAGAACTATCGCCGATCAATATAGCGCTGAGGTAGTCCCGGTTTCATCGCGTTTCGAAGATGCTTTCATTGATTTATTGGGCGGTGGACCCGGTGGCGACTCTGCTATTGCCGCAAGGATGGAGGTGCTGCCTACCAGTAATGAGGTTATGGTCAGTTGTCATAATCTCAGCAAGCGGTTTGGCGATTTTACCGCTGCCGATAATGTGAGTTTTGATGTGCCACAGGGAGAGATTCTGGGCTTGCTGGGTCCCAATGGCGCGGGTAAGTCAACGACCTTCAAAATGCTGTGTGGCCTGCTCAAACCCAGTGCCGGAACTGCGACGGTAGCCGGTCTCGATCTGCGCAACTCCGGCGCAGACGCCAAAATGCAGCTGGGCTACATGGCCCAGAAGTTTTCGCTCTACGGTTTGATGACAGTGGTTCAAAACCTCAATTTCTTTGCTGGCGTTTACGGTTTGTCGGGCGGGTCGCGGCGCAACCGTGTGGAGGAGATGGTGGAGGTATTCGAATTGACGCCTTACCTGAACACATCTCCTGACGAAATACCCCTGGGCTTCAAGCAGCGCTTGGCTCTGGCCTGTGCGCTGATGCATCGCCCACGGGTATTGTTTCTGGATGAGCCAACATCGGGTGTAGATCCGCTCACCCGACGAGAGTTTTGGACCCATATCACGGGATTGGTAAGCAAGGGCGTTACCGTGATGGTCACCACCCATTTCATGGATGAAGCCGAGTATTGTGACCGGGTAGCTCTGGTTAATCGTGGCCAGTTAATTGCTCTGGATACCCCTGATGCCTTAAAAGCCAGTGCGGCCAGCATCGATATGCCAGAACCTACTATGGAGGCTGCCTTTATCCGTCTGGTGGAGCGGCAAAATGCCGCTCAGGACCAAGCCAGTCAGGACGGCGCCGCATGAGTAGGATTGCTGGCATTTTCAAGCGTGTTGGTGCCATGACTTATAAAGAGTCACTGCAAGTGTTGCGCGATCCGTCTGCCTTGTTGATCGCTTTTGTGTTGCCGCCCATTTTATTGTTTCTTTTTGGTTTTGCCGTTTCACTCGATATCGATGAGGTACCCGTTGCCGTTGTCATGGAGAGTGATGATGCGTACTCGCGCTCACTTGCCAACGCGTTCTCAGCCACGCCGTATTTGAAAGTTCAGCCGGCCAGGCATAGGCGACAGGTGGAGCAGGGCATCAACAGTGGAAAAATAAGGGCTTTTGTGGTCATCCCGGCTGACTTTCAGGCTCGTGTTTTGCGTGGCGAGGGCGACGGCCTGATTCAAATCATCACCGATGCCTCCAACCCGAACACGGCGAATTTTAGTGCCGCTTATCTGCAGGGCGCGTTCGCCGGCTGGTTAGCTGATATTTCTGAGGGCGTCGCTCCGGCTTCTATTAAGGTGCAATCACGCGTCTGGTTTAACCCGGAGCTTGATAGCAAGCGTATTCTGGTACCTGGGGCCATCGCCATTGTGATGACGCTTATTGGCACTATGCTGACAGCGTTGGTCATGTCGCGTGAGTGGGAGCGGGGCACCATGGAAGCCCTGATGGCCACTCCGGTGTCCATGTCGGAAATTGTCGTCAGTAAAATGCTGCCTTACTTTGTGCTGGGGATGATGGCCTGCGTTGGGTGCCTGCTGATGTCCGTGTTTCTTTTTGGCATTCCGTTGACCGGCTCAGTGTCTACCATGTTGCTTCTCAGTGCGGTTTTTTTGTTGCCTGCACTTGGGCAGGGCTTGTTGATTTCTACACTTGCTAAAAGCCAGTTTGCCGCCATAGAGATCGCCTTGATCACCGGATTTTTACCCGCGTTTCTGCTCTCCGGATTTTTGTTCGAAATAAAAAGCATGCCTCAATTCATTCAGATAATTACTCAGGTGCTACCGGCCAGGTATTTCGTATCTAGCCTGCAGACCGTTTTTCTGGCCGGCGATGTCTGGCCGCTACTGCTGCGTGATATGGCCGGCATGCTCCTTATTGCTGCGGTATTTTTCGGTATTACCACGCTTAAATCCCGCAAGAGGCTGGATTAATGGGTGCCAGGCTGCTGTCGACAATTCTCAAGGAGTTGCTGGTCTTCTGGCGGGATCCAACGACCCGCGGGATGCTATTTGCGATGCCGATTATGCAGGTGCTGGTGTTTGGTCTCGCGGCAACCCTGGAAGTCCGGAATATAAATGTCGCTGTGTATAACGAGGATATGGGTCGACTGTCTCATGAACTGGTGGCGAGAATGGAGGTGGCAGAGTTCGTCGATAGGATTATTTATGTCGACAGCATCACCGGCCTGGGAGAGCTTATCGACAGCAAGTCAGTACTTCTTGCGATGCATTTCCCCACGGGATTTTCCCGTCAGGCGGCAAGCGGCCTGGACCCGGAATTTCAAGTGATAGCAGATGGACGCAGAGCCAATGCCGCCCAGGTGACACTGGGTTATGTGTCACAGATAAGCTCACAACTGAGCCTTGAAATGTTGGTAGGTACGGGTGCTACTTCAAAAATGCCCACACCTGCGATCCAGCACTGGTTTAACCCCAACCTGGAGTATCGCTGGTTTATGGTTCCCGGTATGGTGGGGATGATATCGATGATGTTCACACTGATGTTATCGGCGCTGTCTATAGCCAGAGAGAGAGAACTTGGGACGTTTGACCAGCTGCTGGTATCGCCCGCTGGCCCAGTGGAGATTACCGTCAGTAAAGCCATTCCTGCGATGATCGCAGGCCTGACTATTGGTACCGTGATTCTGCTGTTAGCGATATTGGGTTTCAGGGTACCGTTTGAGGGCAGTTTCCTTGTGCTGTATGCCTCGATGCTTGTTTTCACGGTCTCGGTGCTGGGGCTAGGTCTGATGATTTCCGCATTTTCCGAGACCCAGCAGCAAGCATTTCTAGGCCTGTTCTTTTGCACGATTCCAATCATCCTGATATCGGGGTTTGCCACCCCGGTTGAAAACATGCCTCAGTGGCTTCAGTATGTTGCTGAGCTCAGTCCTATGAAGCATTTTCTGATTATCGTGCAGGGTTCCTTTCTCAAAGGCATGGGCTTTGCTGATGCTTGGCCGCATATCTGGCCGCTACTGCTAATCGCCACAGTAGGTTTGACCGCCGCAACGCTCGTTATCAGGCATCGCCTTCACTAGACTTGGTGCCTCGACATCAGCGCAATCTTTAGATCATTACACTACAGAGTCTTTAGTCTAACTCCAGAAGCTACGGTGGAGCTCGGCAATCTCATCGACCACCTCGTCGATGGGCCCCCAGACCCGTATCGCTTTCTGCCCGCGGGAAAACACATACCGGCTGGGCACGTCCAGGGTTGGGTTCTCAGCACTGCTGCCCGTCATGTCCAGCAGTTGCCGTTCGGACATCCCGTATACCATGCGGCCAATATTTGCCCAGTACTGTGTTCCTGCGCACATCACGCAAGGCTCAGCTGTGGTGTATAAGGTCATAGTCCAACGTTCCTCCTCGGTGAATTGCTCCGCGGCGAGTCGCGCGAGCGTCGATTCAGCATGATTTACAGCATCAATGTTGCCTTGTTCCAGAAGTACCGTCTCATTATCGGCCGCTACCAGGATCGCGCCGAAGGGGTGATGACCTTGCTCGAGTGCGCGCGCGGCGACTTTGTTGGCGCGGCGGAGGTTGCGCACCATCTGCTCTGTGGTTGGGTCGCTCCCGGGAGGCTGTGGCAAATCTCCCGCCGGTTGCGGTTCCTTGGCTATGAGTGGCGAGGTCAGGGCCAGCCCCACGAACGTGGCACCTGTTTTGCCCAAAAAATTTCTTCGAGTCGTTGAATCTTCAGCGGCGTAGTCACTCTTGTCCATTTTGAATTCGAATCCTTCCTGATTGATGTGATTTTCCCAAGCGATAAATCATATCCCGGATTCAACTCGATTTACGAGCGTCGCTATCGCTTCTCTCCTTGAGTAACAAGTAGATTACTTTGCACCTGCGGTCTGGTAATGATGTAGACAAGCTGAGAGGATGCACCGAATAGATACGCTTACCCGGTTTATGCATCAAAAGTACGCACAATTGAGCGGTTCAACAGTGTTTTTACCATACACCGATAGTTTAGGCCTCTCTTTACCGCCGTGAAGATCAATGTAATAACCGGTGAATGTAAAATATCTACCAACGTAACCAAGTGTTGGCCCAATTATTGCTCAGCAGTGACCGTATCTGATTGAATTTCGAATTTTCGTAAAATCTCAACTCCACCAATGTTTTCATAGAGGCCACATCATGATTCAAAGAAAATACCTTACTACCGCAATGTCAGCGGCAATTGGAGCAGCCGTGTCGAGTATGGCGGTGCAATCGGTGAGTGCCGAACAGAGGTCCATTGAAGAAATAGTGGTAACGGCGGAAAAGCGCAGTGAAAGTTTGCAGGATTTGTCACAGGCAGTAACTGCGATTACATCACGTGACATGGACAATAAAAATGTTACGTCTTTTGTCGACCTAAGTGCCATCGCCCCTGGCGTCACAGTGTCCAAAAACGAAGGCTTTAAAACCATTATTTCTATTCGTGGCGTTGGTAATGAAGCCAATCAGAATGCTACCGCTAACCCCTCTGTGTCCTACCACATGGACGGCATCTATATCGCATCACCCTATGCCCTGCAAACCGATTTCATTGACGTAGAGCGAATCGAAATATTACGAGGTCCGCAGGGTACGCTTTTCGGACAAAATTCTACCGGTGGCGCTATCAACGTGATCAGTGTCAAACCCAACTTTGAAGAGTTTTCCGGTAAAGCCGATTTAACCGTGGGCAGCTATGATCTGGTGAATGCGCGAGCAACAGTGAATGTTCCATTTACTGACACGCTGGCCATGCGTACCTCAGCCAATTGGCTGCAACAGGACGGGTACACAGATAATGTTTACAACGGTCCTAGTCTTAGCGACCCTACCGTAAATATTCAGGGTGAGGATATGGATGATCGGGATAACCTGTCCATACGAACTGATTGGTTATTCGCACCGACTGACAGTCTTAGTTTTCGCTTTCTGGGACAGTATTTTACTGGCGAGTCGAACGGAGCTGGCATCAAAGGCATTGATGACCCGACCCCAGGCGAACGTAAATTGTCGCAAGATACGCTTTCTTCTTATGATCTGGAGTCCGAGATATACGGTCTGACGATTGAATATGACGCCGATTTTGCCACCATAAAGTCTTTAACCAGTTACCAGAAAGATGACATTACTGTGTTACGGGATAATGATCGCCACTCTTTTATTACTAACCCTGAAATTCAGATTTCCGCTTTTCTACCAGAGCAAAATGTCCAGGAAACCATTACTCAGGAGTTCAATATTATTTCCAACGAACCGCTTTGGGGTAAAGTGGATTGGATAGTTGGTATGTTTTATCTCGACACTGATATCGAAATTACCATCCGGGAAGAGCTTGATGCAGGACGCGATGGTCAGTTGAATGGTTATGTTCCGGCCTTTCCTGCCGTGTTCGGGGGAGATCGAGGCTTTATCTCAGACTCAAACCCGCAGCGCGAGTCATTGTCATTTTACGGCCAAACCACTATTCCCCTTTCTGATACTGTGCGCGTGATTACCGGGCTGCGTTATACCGAAGATGAGGTGGAAAGTACCGTATCCAACTTCTTCCAATTGCCACCAGCTTTTATTAACCCAACAACCGAAGATATTACCGGTAGAGTAGCACTCGAATGGGATAGCAGTGACGATACTCTGGTCTACGTTTCATACACTCGCGGCCTGAAGCCAGGCGGCAGTAATTTGACCTTCTCCGAAGGCGCCGATGCGCTGGTGAAGTCGGCGTTTGAAGACGAAACTATCGATGCCTATGAGCTTGGCTTTAAGTCAGAATTTATGGACAGTCGAGTTCGAACCAACGTTGCCGCGTTCTATTACGACTACACTAACCTGCAATTTCAGGCGACGGATTTTAATGAGTT
Source organism: Halioglobus sp. (assembly GCA_036961205.1). Classification (GTDB taxonomy): domain Bacteria; phylum Pseudomonadota; class Gammaproteobacteria; order Pseudomonadales; family Halieaceae; genus CALJFL01. The sequence continues at coordinate 84,180 of JBALVI010000008.1, forward strand.
TGGCAGTGGCGTAGCCAATATTCCGGCATCTGAAATATATGGACTGGAGGTGGAGTTTACCGCCCTGATCGGCGATAAATTTACCCTTGATGCGAAGCTGGGTTTCTCGGAGTCCGAAGTATCCGAAGACTACCTGGCTCTCGATAATCGCCTGCTAATTGAAGACGTATTTCTGGCAGACGGTGTTACCCCTGCTAAAGAGGAAATCCATGGCGCCAATCGCGATGTGGCAGGGTTTCTGCAAGATCTGAATGGCAATGAGTTGGCCAAAACACCGGGAGTGACCGGCGATATAACCTTATCTTACGAAGACGAATTGGATGCCGGCGGTGCTATTGGTGCCAGCGTGCAATACACTTATCGCGGTGAGTTTGAGCAGCGGGTATTCAACAACCCCGAAGTAGATGATGTCGGTTCTTACGATATCGTAAATTTGCGGGTGTCATATGACTCTGATAGCGCAGTGTGGGGTATCGACCTGATGGCCCTGAACGTGTTGGACGAGGATGGAATAAACTCATCAATGACCGACGTCTTCGGCGTTAATGAAACCGGCTTGCAATACGTGCCGCCGCGTCAGTACACGGCCCGCGTAAGATATAATTTCTAGTTCTTCAAAGCTAAGCGGGTCTCATAGCTTATGCCCAGACTCGTTCTGGGCTTTTTTTGTTAGCGGGGGCCTGGGCCACTCAACAAAATTAGGCAATTCTACAGTGGCAACGTAATATCATCGCGGGACGGAGAGTGTTTCTAAATGACAGTGTACTTTTTGGCGATTGGGCACAGGGATAATGGTGGATGAGTAGTGATGCGTCTTCGGAACTGATCTATCGTCTAGATGACAGGCCACCTGTCCTGGAGTCGATATTCGCAGCAATCCAGCACTTGCTTGCGTCCTTTGTTGGTATCGTCACGCCCACACTTATCATTGGCAATATCCTTGGCCTACAGGAACAACTACCCTATCTGATTAGCATGGCGCTGATAGCATCCGGTATTGGCACCTTCGTGCAAGCTTATAAGCCCTTTGGAATTGGCGCCGGAATGCTTTGCGTACAGGGCACCAGTTTCGCGTTTCTTGGCGCTATCTTAAGTGCCGGCTTTATGGCCCGGGATGCCGGCGGTGGCCCCGAGCAAATCATCGCACTGATAACCGGCTTGTGCTTTGTCGGCTCATTTATACAGATGGGCCTGAGCCAATTCATTCCCCGACTAAGAAAAATAGTGACGCCACTGGTGACCGGGATAGTCATCACCAGTATCGGTATCAGTCTGATCAAGGTGGGCATGACGGATTTGGCCGGTGGCTTGAACGCTCCGGATTTTGGCAGTCCGGCGAATCTGATGCTTGGCTTTTTCGTGATCGCCGTAATCGTTCTGATGAACATTTCCAGCAACAACTGGGTGCGTCTGTCTTCTATCGTAGTCGGGTTGATTGTCGGTTTCGTGGCCGCAGCTTTAACCGGCATGCTCGCTCCCGGTGACCTTGCACCGTCGGCGACTCTGAGTGTGCCAATACCTTTCAAGTATGGATTTGACTTTCAGTTTGCTGCCTTTATCCCGCTGGCGGTGATCTATATCATCAGTTCAGTAGAGACGACAGGCGACATCACCGCCAACTGCGTAATTTCAGGCCAACCGATTGCCGGTGAAAGTTACATTCAGCGGATCAAGAGTGGCGTCCTGGGAGACGGCATCAACTCAATGATCGCCGCCGTACTAAACTCCTTCCCCAATACAACGTTTAGCCAGAATACCGGTGTGATTCAGCTCACCGGCATCGCGAGCAGATATATTGGTCTTTATATCGCGGCTATTCTGGTTTTCCTTGGGTTGTTCCAGGGTGTTGGCGACATTCTGCAACAGATTCCCAAGCCGGTGCTGGGCGGCGCAACTCTGGTGATGTTTGGTACGGTGGCCGTAGCGGGCATCAAGATCCTTGCCACCGAGCATATAGATCGCAGAAAGGTAATTATCATTGCGGTTTCGCTAGGCCTGGGCTTGGGCCTGGCGCTGGTACCTGACGTTTTCGCCCAAACGCCTCCGTTGGTGCAAAACATTTTTAGTTCAGCCGCAGCCACGGCGGGGCTGACAGCAATGTTACTCAGTGTGATACTGCCTGAACTCCATGATCAGGAAACGCAGAGTGAAAACTGAGCAACGCGTCTGGCTTCGGGATCCTCTGGCGTGCTTTACGGCCGCCGAAGAATCTGCCGACGGCGGGGTAGTCGTAGCCGGTGGCGTTATTGTTGAGGTTTTAGGCAGTGGGCAGCAGCCCAGTCAGCCAGTGGATCTGGTTTTTGATGCCCGCGAGCATGTATTGTTGCCCGGGCTTATTAATACGCATCATCACTTCTATCAAACACTGACCCGCGCTTTCCCGCATGCCCTCAATAAGGAACTGTTCGATTGGCTCAAGAGCCTTTACCCTGTTTGGGCATCGCTGCAGCCGGACATGCTTTACAGCGCAACTCAGGTTGCACTCGCTGAACTGTTGCTATCGGGTTGTACCACCTCAGCGGATCATCACTATTTGTTTCCCGCAGGGATGGAAGAGGCCATCGATGCTCAGGTGCGGGCCCGGGAAAGCATCGGTTCCCGGGTGACCCTGACCCGAGGCTCAATGTCACTGGGTGAAGACGATGGTGGATTGCCGCCTCAATCTACCGTGCAGGCCGACGATACTATCCTGTGCGACTCAGAACGGTTGATCGAGCGCTACCATGATGCGGGAGAGGGTGCCTTCGTGCAGATAGCACTGGCTCCGTGCTCGCCATTTTCAGTCACCGAGTCGCTTATGCGTGACACCGCGCTACTCGCTCGAAAACATAATGTAAGACTACATACTCACCTCGCGGAGACGCTGGATGAGGAGAGTTTTTGCCAGCAGACCTTTGGTTGTCGAACCGTGGACTACCTGGAACGGGTAGGTTGGCTGGACGAGAATACCTGGCTTGCTCACGGTATTCATTTTAATGAGGAAGAAATATCCAGACTGGGTGCTGCCGGAGTTGGCGTGGCACATTGTCCCGGGTCCAATATGATGTTGGGTTCAGGTATATGCCGCAATCTCGAGCTTGAAGCTGCCGGCGTCAAGGTCGGCTTGGCTGTGGACGGCTCCGCGTCCAACGACGCCAGCAATATGATCGCCGAGACCAGGCTGGCTCTTTATTTGCAGCGCTTACGATATGGCTCTGCCGCTGTCACGCACTTTGATGCCTTGCGCTGGGCCACCTCCGGCTCAGCAGCTGTCCTGGGTCGTGATGACATCGGTCAAATCGCCGCTGGAAAGCAAGCTGATCTGGCACTCTTCAAGCTGGATGAGCTGTCCTTTGCTGGCAGCCACGATCCGTTGGCCGCGCTGCTGTTGTGTAACGCCCAGCGTGCTGACCGAGTCATGATTGCGGGAGAGTGGCGCGTTATTGATGGAGCCATCGTCGATTTGGATATCGAAGAATTGAAAGCTGAGCAGCGCCGTCAGGCTAGTAAGCTGGTCGCGAAACACCTCTAACTGAAGGAATAGATCGTATGCACAGCATACTTGAGCGGCTCTTCAAGCTGTCCGAGCACAACACTCGAGTTTCCACTGAGCTATTGGCTGGTCTGACCACCTTCATCACCATGGCTTATATCATCTTTGTAAATCCCCAGATGATGGCATCGGCGGGCATGGACCAGGGCGCCAGTTTCACAGCGACCTGCCTGGCGGCGGCCCTGGCCTGTATTTTTATGGGTCTTTATGCCAACTGGCCCATCGGGCTGGCACCGGGTATGGGCCTCAATGCATTTTTTACCTATACCGTCGTTGGCGAGATGGGCTACAGCTGGCAGATAGCGTTGGGCGCGGTATTTCTGGCCGGGGTCTTGTTCGTGATCATGAGTGTAACTCCGTTGCGGGCGTGGATGCTGCGCAGCATCCCCCGGGATCTTAGAATCGCCATGGGCTGTGGCGTAGGTCTGTTTATTGGCTTCATCGGTCTTAAGAGTGGCGGCATTATCGTAGCCAATCCCGCGACTATCCTTACGCTGGGAGATCTCAGCCAACCGCAGCCCATGTTGGCTGCAATAGGGTTTGTTGTTATCGCTGCCTTGTCGGTAAGGCAGTTACCCGGTGCTATACTGATCGGCGTTCTGTCGATTACGGTGCTAGGGCTAATCATGGGAGAGGTACACTATAACGGCCTGGTATCCAGCCCGCCCAGTATTGCACCTACATTCCTGCAAATGGATTTGGCAGGTGCTTTCGATGTCGCCATGATCAGCGTGATTATCGCCATATTATTCGTCAACCTGTTTGATACCGCCGGCACCCTGCTGGGCGTGGCCACTCGTGCCAATTTGGTGGACGAGCAGGGTAATATTAATAATCTGGACAAGGCCCTTAAAGCCGACAGCTCTTCCAGTGTAATGGGTGCTTTTTTGGGGTGTGCACCGGTTACCAGCTATGTAGAAAGTGCAGCGGGAGTGGCCGCAGGCGGGCGTACCGGTCTGACGGCGATAACGGTCGGGTTCCTGTTTTTAATGGCCACATTCTTCTCGCCACTGGCAGGCATGGTTCCGGCCTTTGCCACCTCAGGCGCGCTGGTTTACGTTGCGCTACTTATGATGAGCGGTATGCGCGATCTTGACTGGGACGATGCCACTGAATTGATTCCGGCTCTCCTTACCATAATAATGATTCCGCTTTCTTTCTCCATTGCCAACGGCATTGCTGTCGGCTTTATCAGCTATGTCGCGATCAAAGTCATTAGTGCCAGAACTAGCGAAGTCAGCCTCGGCGCCTGGTTTCTCGCTGCTATCTTTGTCGCCAAATTCGCCTTTATGGAGTGATCCAAGTGATTCGATTCCTGCTCAATGCGGAAGGACATCAGGTTGAGAATGTTGACCCGAACACCTCGGCGCTCGCATATATTCGGGATACGTTGGGTCTAACCGGTACCAAAGAGGGCTGCGCCTCAGGAGACTGCGGCGCCTGCACAGTGGTTACGGGTGAGATACATCAAGGCGAAATGCGTTACCGTGCTATTAATTCCTGCATCACCCCGTTGGGAAATCTCCACGGCCTGCAACTAATCACCGTTGAGCACCTGCAACAAGGGCAGGCGCTGCATCCGGTTCAGCAAGCTATGGTTGATGAGCACGGGTCGCAATGTGGTTTTTGTACGCCGGGATTTGTTATGTCGATGTTTGCCCATCTCAAGACCCACGATAACCCGCAACGGGATGAGATCCTCGAATCCCTTGGTGGGAACCTTTGTCGATGTACAGGCTATCGCCCCATCATTGATGCTGCTGTGCAGATGTATGAGCCCAGCGGAAAGGATTCATTCAGTGATCAGCAGGCGCAGACGATAGTAGAGCTTAATCGAATTGCTGGCTCCGCAGACGCTATAGAATTGCAGGGCAGTGGTCGGCGTTACCTGGCGCCTCGCTCGCTTGCGAGTTTGTCTACAGCGCTGCTGGAGTATCCTGAGGGGCGACTGGTCGCCGGTGCAACCGATCTCGCGCTGGAGATCACCCAGGGTTTGAAGGAGATTGATACGCTGATTTTTACGGGCCAGGTTCCTGAGCTTCTGGAGTGCAGCGATGACGGCCACGATTTGCATATTGGCGCGGCGGTGAGCTTCAGTGATTGCAAGAACGTTTTACTAAAGCACTGGCCTGACCTGGCTGAGCTGCTGGAGAGATTGGGTTCATTGCAGATACGCAATCAGGGCACGCTAGGCGGCAACGTTGCCAATGCTTCCCCGATAGGCGATATGCCACCGGCACTACTTGCTCTGGATGCCAGTCTGGTATTGCGTCGCGGTGATGTTAGCCGGGTGATTCCGGTGGCCGAGTTTTATATCAGCTATAAGGTGACGGCACTGCAGGCTGGAGAGTTTATCGAACAGATCCTCATCCCCAAGCCCGCGGACACTGACTGGTTTCAGACTTACAAAATCAGCAAGCGCCTGGAGGATGATATTTCTGCTGTGTGTGGCGCTTTCAATTTGAGAATTGAGAAAGGTCGGGTCAGCTCGGCGGCCATCGCGTTCGGTGGGATGGCAGAGATTCCGCGACGTGCCATTCAGTGCGAGCTAGCCCTGGTCGGACAACCGTGGCAACAAGACACCATTGATTCAGCCATGGCAGCGCTAGAAAAAGATTTCAGTCCTATTGATGACTTTCGGGCCAGTGCGGACTATCGCATGCAGGTAGCGCGAAACCTGCTGCAAAGGCTATTTATGGCGCACACAGGAAAAACCTCACAGCTACGGGTGACCCACTATGCGTAGCTTACCGACAATCACTGCCGACGCAGATGAAGGGGTGATACAGGGTCCCGGCCAAGCGACCAAACATGAAAGCGCCCACCTGCATGTCAGCGGCGCCGCGCGGTACACCGATGATCTGGGCGCGCCGGCCGATGTGCTCTATGCCTATGTCGGTCTCAGCACCGTCGCTCACGCTCGTCTGCTCAGTCTGAATCTGGATAAAGTCCGTGTGGCTCCAGGTGTGCAGGCAGTGATTACCGCCGACGATGTCCCGGGCCACAAAGATATAGGCCCGGTATTTCCGGGAGATCCGCTGATGGTGGGAGATGCCGTCGAGTTTTACGGACAGGTACTATTTGCTGTCGCCGCCACTAGCCAGGATTTGGCACGTAAAGCCGCGCGACTGGCAATAGCCGACTATGCGCCGTTGGAGGCCGATATTCGTATCGAGCAGGGTTTGGCGAATGACAGCTATGTTCGTCCCAGCCATACCCAGCAACGTGGTGACGCCCCCACGGCGATTGAACAAGCGCCGTTGAAGCTGCGCGGAGAATTCTTCAGCGGTGGCCAGGAACAGATGTACCTGGAAGGCCAAGCCTCCATGTGCATACCTCAGGAAGATGGCGGCATGCTGGTATATACCTCCACGCAGCATCCGTCCGAGGGCCAGAAACTGGTCGCTGAAGTACTGAATATACCGATGAATAAAGTCACGGTTGATGTACGGCGTATGGGCGGAGCGTTTGGCGGTAAGGAAACCAATGCGAATCAGTGGGCTTGCATCGCTGCTGTGCTGGCCAGCAAAACAGGAAGACCAGTAAAAATCAGGTTGGCACGGGCGGATGATATGACCGCTACCGGAAAACGCCATCCGTTCCTGAGTCGTTACGAAGTGGGTTTCGATGATACCGGACAGATTCTAGGGCTTGATCTCGAGCTTTCCGGAGAATGCGGTATGTCGCCAGACCTCTCAGATGCGATTGTAGATCGGGCGATGTTTCATGCCGACAACGCGTACTACCTGCCGGCAGCGCACATCTGTGGCCATCGGGTAAAAACCAATACCGTGTCACACACAGCATTCCGGGGTTTTGGTGGCCCCCAGGGTATGCTGGCTATAGAGAATGTAATTGAACAGATTGCCACGGCCACGGGGCTGGATCCCTTGGCGGTGCGCCGTCAGAATTTCTACCGTGAAGAAGGCGGACGGGATACAACGCACTACGGCCAGCAGTTGGAGCAGCATCTGATCGAGCCTGTGGTCGCGCGGCTTGAGCAAACTTCCAACTATCAGGCGCGTCGCGAGGAGATCCGCACGTATAACAGCGGTAGTGCCATTCTTAAGCGCGGGCTGGCACTGACCCCGATTAAATTTGGTATCTCATTTACCGTGCAGCACCTGAATCAGGCCGGCGCGCTTATACACGTGTACACCGACGGCAGTATTCAGTTGAACCACGGTGGTACGGAGATGGGGCAGGGCCTTTATACCAAGGTGGCCCAGATCGTGGCGAACGAACTACAGGTTGCCCTGGAAAATATTAGCTGTACTTCTACTCGTACAGACAAGGTGCCCAATACCTCGCCTACGGCAGCTTCCTCAGGTACCGACCTCAATGGTATGGCAGCGCGTGATGCCGCCCGTAAAATCAAGAGTCGTCTGACGGAGTTTGCCGCGCAACACTTCGGCGCAGAGTCCAGCGAAGTCCATTTCGCCGACGGCCAGATCACGGTGGGGGAGCACACACTCAGCTTCTCTGAGTTAGTGCAGTTGGCTTACAGTAATCGGGTGCCACTGTCTGCTACCGGATTCTACCGCACACCTAAAATTCACTATGATCGTGAGACAGCACAGGGCAGGCCATTCTTTTACTTTGCCTATGGTGCAGCTGTATCGGAGGTTGTCATCGATACACTGACTGGCGAATACAAAGTGTTGCAAGTTGATATTTGTCAGGACGTGGGTCAGTCCATCAATCCCGCGCTTGATATAGGCCAGATCGAAGGGGGCTTTATCCAGGGCATGGGATGGCTGACTACCGAAGAACTGATTTGGGGAGACGATGGTCGACTGCAGACCTCCAATCCAGCCAGTTATAAGATTCCCGCTATAGGCGATACGCCGCCAATTTTTAATGTCGAATTGCTGCCCGACAGCCCAAATGTAGAGGCGACTATCTTTCACTCCAAAGCGGTGGGCGAACCACCGCTGATGCTGGCAATATCGGTATGGTCTGCACTACGCGACGCTATCTGCAGTGTTGCTGACTATCGCCACAGTCCGCGACTCGATGCGCCGGCAACGCCTGAGCGCGTTTTGAGGGCCTGTGAAGAACTCAAGGCACGACAACGGCAAGCGTCTTCATGAGTAGCCTCAATACCAACACTCACTGGGCGAATGCCGCCAAGCGATTGCAGCAGGCCGGAGAAGATTATGTTCTGGTTACTGTGCTCGGCGTTCGCGGATCGACGCCGCGCGACAGCGGCACAAAAATGGTTTTCTCGGCCGGGGAGTGTTTTGGCACCATCGGTGGCGGCCACCTGGAATATCAGACGGCAGCAACCGCGGCCGCAATGCTCAGCGAGGAACACGAGGAGCAACGTCTGGAGTATTTCCCGCTGGGACCCAGCCTGGGTCAATGTTGTGGCGGTAGCACCAGCGTCCTGTTCGAAAGTTTTAAGGCCAGTCGTATGGATATTATGCTTTTCGGTGCCGGCCACGTTGGCAGTGCATTGGTACCTATATTGAAGCAGCTTCCCTGTCGTCTGCGCTGGGTGGACAGTCGGCAAAATGGCGAAGCAGACACTGCGGAGGCAGGCGTTGACATAATCCGCAGCGATGAACCGGCGGCAGAGGTCCAGAGCATGCCTGCGGGTAGTTATTTTCTGATCATGACGCATAACCACCAGCTTGATTATGAGATTTTGTGTGCCGCCCTGAAGCGACAGGATGCGGCTTATGTCGGCATGATTGGTTCCCAGACCAAGTGGCGTCGATTCCAAATGAGGTTGCAGCATCAGGGTTACAGCGAAGAGTTCTACAGCGCGGTCCACTGCCCGATCGGGCTGGACCAGGTGCCGGGTAAACGTCCTATTGAGGTTGCGGTGTCTGTGGCCGGTGAGTTGATTGGCATTCAGAATAAAATCTCCGTGAATCGCCCTGTACAGCAAGGTCCCACCAGAGCTGAACTGCAGCCGGTGATGGAACAGTTAAAAGATAATGAGTCCGTATGAGTAGTTTTGCGCCCTATGCCTTGCGCAGTCGACGAGTCATCTCCGATGGTGGTGAGATAGCGGCCACTGTCGTAATAGCCGACGAAAAAATCGCTGCGGTGCTGGCATACGATGAGACACCGGCATGTCCGGTCGAAGATCTGGGCAATAAGGTGTTGATGCCCGGGCTGGTCGATACCCATGTCCACATTAACGAGCCGGGCCGTACCGACTGGGAGGGGTTTAATACAGCCACTCAATCGGCGGCCGCTGGTGGCATTACCACGGTGGTTGATATGCCGTTGAACTGTACACCGGTTACTACCAGTGTCGGTGCACTGCAGCAGAAGCTCGACGCGCTAGGCGATCAGCTATGGGTGGATTGCGGTTTCTGGGGTGGCGTTGTACCCGACAGCCTGGATGATCTCGATGCGTTGTTACATGCGGGTGTTTTGGGTGTGAAGTCCTTCACTATCCACTCCGGTATTGATGATTTTCCCCAGGTAGATGAAACCCATATTCGCAGAGCTTTACCCATTATTGCTTCACATAATGTCCCCTATCTTATTCACGCGGAATTGGATCGGAACGATACGCCACCGGCTGAAATCGGTAGCAGCTATCAAAGTTTTCTGGCTTCGCGGCCGCGCAGTTGGGAGAACGACGCGATAGACATGGTGATCGAATTGGCGGCGGAAGCTAAAGCGGCGGGACACATGCCACATCTCCACATTGTGCATTTATCCAGCGCCGAGGCGCTACCCGCTATCGAGCAGGCCAGAGCTGCCGGGATTGATATAACCGCCGAGACCTGCCCGCATTACCTGACCCTGTTTGCCGAAGCGTGTCCCGACGGAAAAACGCTGTATAAATGCTGTCCGCCCATTCGCGAAGATGAAAATAGAACTGCTCTCTGGCAAGGCTTGGCGCAGGGTGCTATCGAATTTGTCGTCTCTGATCACTCGCCCTGTACGCCGCAGTTGAAACACCTGGACAGTGGTGATTTGGAAAAAGCCTGGGGTGGTATATCCTCCTTGCAGTTTGGCCTGCCGTTGATTTGGACGGAGGCGCGGGAGCGCGGTTTCTCCCTGGCAGAAGTTGTGGACTGGATGGCCACACGGCCAGCGCTCTTCGCCGGTATGCAGGGCAGGAAGGGCCGCATAGCGCCCGGTTACGATGCCGACCTGGTAGTCTTTGATGACAGTGCTGTATTCACGATCTGTGCCGAGATCATCAAGTATAAGCATAAAATTACGCCTTATGAGGGCCGCGAGGTTATCGGCGTAGTTGAGAGAACACTACTAAGGGGTACGGAAATATTCGCCGGCGGGGACATCGTCGGCACGCCTCATGGGCGGCCACTACTTAAGAAAGGTGATATTGCGCAATGAGCGATAGCAACGAAAATTATGGGCGCAACCACACCGATCTGGTGAGCGAGCGTGTAGGTGGCAGGGCGCTTACCTGTTCTGATGAATGGTTTGCTGAGTGCGAAAACCTGGTCAAACAAAGCGACCCCATATTCCGCCAGGGACACTTTGTAGCCACTGGCCAGTGGATGGATGGCTGGGAGTCACGCCGCAGCTTTGGACGCCACGCTCGCGATGAGTCGGGTGTCGATCATGACTGGTGTATGTTGCGACTGGGCATCCCGGGAATTATCAATGGTGTGGATATAGAAACGACGCATTTTACCGGTAATGCCCCCGAATATGCCTCTTTGGAAGGCGCCTGGGTGGATGGTGACCTCAGCGAGGATGTCGAATGGTTTGAGATACTTCCAAAAAGCGCTACAACTGCCGACGCGCATAATATATTTGCCGTGAACAGCCGGCAGCCATGTACCCATTTACGGCTGAAGATATTTCCCGACGGCGGCGTTGCCAGGCTCCGTGCCTGGGGTAGTGCGAAACAGCTGAGAGAAAACTATGTTGAGGGAGAATTGGTAGACCTGGTCAGTGTGATGGTTGGCGGTCGTGGACAGCAGTGCAGTGACGAGTTTTACAGCTCGCCCAGCAATCTGCTGATGCCTGAGCAGGGGGCCAATATGGGTGATGGCTGGGAGACTCGCCGCCGGCGCGATGCCGATCATGACTGGTGCATTGTCAAATTTGGGGTGCCTGGCAGTATCCGTAAAGTGATTTTGGATACCGCGCATTTCAAGGGTAACTTTCCAGATCGTTTCAGCCTGGAAGCGACCTATGCAGAGAGCATGGATTTGCAGCCGGAGGATCTTAGCTGGCAAACCGTAATTGCTGAAACACCTTTGCGGGCAGATCAGGTGCATTTATTTATCAAGCAGATTTTGTCAAAACCAGAGCAGCAGTTTACCCACGTACGGCTTAATATATTTCCCGATGGTGGTGTTAGTCGGTTGAGAATTTTCGGCAGTCCTGACTGGGAAGCTGCTCTTTGAGCCTGGCGTCACTAAATGATGCCGATACTACGGAGGCGTCTCAACTGTTGCGGCAATGTTGCACCAGTGAAACCTGGATAAAACGGCTTGCGCAGGGTAGGCCATTCGCGAGCAGTGAAGTCTTACATATTGCCGCAGACATCGCTTGGCAAGGACTGGTGGAAAAAGATTATCTACAGTCTTTTGATGGGCATCCGAAGATTGGTGACGTGGGTTCTCTAAAAGCCAAGTATGCAAACACCAAGGCGCTTGCTGCCGGCGAACAGGCATCGGTGGATAGCGCCAGTGACCAAATTATTAACGCGCTGGCAGAAGGCAATACGGCCTATGAAGAAAAATTCGGCTTTATCTTCATCGTCTGCGCCAGCGGGAAAAGTGCCGCCGAAATGTTAGCCTTGCTGCAAGCCAGGTTACCTAATAGCCGCGAACAGGAATTGTTAAACGCAGCGGAAGAGCAGAGAAAAATATTCCACTTGCGACTGGAGAAATTACTATGAGTCAGATCACCACCCACATCCTTGATACGGCGCTGGGCAGCCCGGCCGCCGGGGTAGCTATTACTCTGTTCAGACACGTGGACGGTGACTGGCAGGAAGTGGGCAGTGACCAGACTAATAGTGACGGGCGCGCACCGGCGCTTTGCCCGCCTGATCAGGTTCTGGAGGCCGGCACCTACCGGATACACTTTGCCATTAGTAGCTATTTTGAGGCCATTGGATGCCCCGTTTTTTACCCCTGGGCTGAGGTGGTTTTCAATATTGGAGGTGATGGTCAGCACTATCATATTCCGCTGCTGCTAGCGCCTTTTGGCTATTCGACTTATCGCGGTAGCTAGGAAAAGCTCATGAACTTGATATTGGAACCACTGAGCAAGGCCGCGTTCGCAGACTTCGGCGAGATTGTTGAGCTTGGCGCCGCCGATCAGATTATCCCGATCAACTATGGCATGACGGAGCGGCACCACGCTCTAGCTAACGTGGATGTTGAATCAGGCGGAGGTCGTGGCGTCATCAGTCTATTTCATAGTCAGCCTGTTGAACTCCCCTTCAGAATTAAGATAATGGAACGTCACCCGCTGGGTAGTCAGGCGTTTATGCCCTTGACTGGTAATCCCTATGTGGTGGTGGTGGCCCCCGCCGGCGAATTTAACCCGGCGCTGATGCGTGCTTTTCTGGCTGGCCCGGATCAGGGCGTCAACTATGGTCGGGGTACCTGGCATCACTATTGCCTTGGATTGAACGCGGTTAACGATTTTCTGGTGGTGGACCGCAGCGGCGAAGGAAATAACTGCGACGAGGTGGAAATTGACCCCGATACAGAAATCTATGTGCGCGCAGCGTCCGACACTCGGGATCGGGAGACCAGCTAGTGCAAGCTTATCGCGCCAGTATCCTCCACTTTCTCGATGATCCGGATAAGGTCGACCCGGATGCCAGTTACGAATACTTTGAAGACGGTGTTCTACTGGTGTCGGAAGGCAAAATACAGCGCGTAGGGCCGGCTGAAGAGACACTGGCAGGGTTGGACCCGGGAGTTCCTGTGCAGGAATATCCTGACGCTCTTATTATCCCCGGCTTTGTCGACACACATATACATTACCCACAAACTGAGATGATTGCGTCTTATGGCGAGCAGTTGTTGGAGTGGCTGAACACCTACACATTCCCAGTCGAACACCGCTTCTCAGACCTCGACTATGCTCGCGAGATTGCCGAGCGCTTTCTTGACGAGCTGTTGCGCAACGGAACAACCACCGCACTGGTGTTTGGTACTGTGCATAAAGAATCGGTTGAATCTTTTTTTGAGGCCTGTGAGGCGCGCAACCTGCGGATGATTGCAGGCAAGGTCATGATGGACAGAAATGCGCCTGATTACCTGCTGGATTCACCAGACAGTTCCTATAAGGACAGCAAAGAGCTGATAGAGAAGTGGCACGATCGTGGTCGCCTGCGGTATGCGGTGACCCCTCGCTTTGCGCCCACGTCCACGCCAGAGCAATTAAAAAAGGCAGGGCAGTTGTTGCAGGAGCACCCCGGCGTTTATCTACATACACATATGTCAGAGAATGCTGACGAGGTGGTGTGGGTAGAGGAGCTGTTCCCGCACTGCGATCACTATTTGCATAGCTATGATGAGGCCGGCTTGTTAGGCCGGCGCAGCGTATTCGCCCACTGCATTCACCTGAATGATGAAGAGTGGTCGCGACTGTCTGAAACGCAATCCAATATTGCATTTTGCCCAAGCTCCAACTTGTTCCTCGGTAGCGGGTTATTCAATCTAAAACGGGCGGTAGCGCATGATATAGGTGTTGGTTTGGGTACTGATGTAGGCGGCGGTACCAGTTTCTCGCTGATACAAACCATGGCTGAGGCATATAAGGTGTTGCAGCTGCGGGGTGAGAAGCTGACACCGTTTAAAGCGTTTTACCTGGCCACCCTTGGCGGGGCGAGGGCGCTGGATATGGATGACCTTATCGGCAACTTTGAGAGCGGAAAAGAGGCCGATTTCATAGTCCTCGATAAGGCGCCTACCCCTTTTATGAAGTTTCGCCTGGCGCACTGTAAAGACTTATTCGAACTACTTTTTGTCATCGCCACGCTTGGCGATGACCGAACAATCAAAGCGACCTACTCGGCTGGCGTGAGAGTGCATGACCGGGATCAGGATATGGAAAAACTATGACGGAAAGTTACATTCTCGACTGGGTTCAGCTGATATTCCGCTGGCTGCACTTGATAACCGGCATCGCGTGGATAGGAGCCTCGTTCTATTTCGTGTGGCTGGATAACAGTCTGGAAAAGCCCCCGCGCTGGAAAGAGGAAAAAGGGATTAAAGGTGATTTATGGGCCATTCATGGCGGTGGCATCTACGAGGTGGCGAAATATTCGCTGGCTCCGGAGCAGATGCCTGCCCATCTCCACTGGTTCAAGTGGGAGGCGTACACCACCTGGTTGACCGGCATGGTGTTGCTGACAGTCATTTATTACCTGGGCGCTGACGCCTACCTGATCGACAAACGAGTGGCAGATCTGACCCAGCTACAGGCGATTGGTATTGGTGTGGCCTACCTTGCTGGCAGCTGGATATTTTACGAGTTGTTGTGCCGCAGTCCACTGGGCAAGAATGCCTATGTTATAGGCGCGATTTTGGTTCTCGCCGCAGTTGCTGCGTCCTATTCGCTGGCACATTTGTTTAGCGGTCGCGGTGCCTATATTCATATGGGCGCTATTATCGGCACCATAATGGTCGGTAACGTATTTAGGGTAATCATGCCTTCGCAGCGCGCACTGGTCGCGGCGATTGAAAAAGGGGAGGCGCCCGATCCCGCCTGGGGTGCACGGGCTAAGCTGCACTCTACCCATAACACGTATCTGACTCTTCCTCTGCTGTTCATTATGATCAGTAACCACTATCCCATGACCTATGCCAGCTCACATAATTGGCTGATACTGCTGGTGATCATGGCCATTACCGCGGTGGCCAGGCAGTATTTTGTGCTGGCCCACAAGAAGGTTAACCGGCCGATGATTTTGATTGGTACGGCGTTTGCTACGTTGATCCTGGCGATCGTAGTGGCACCAAAATCGGCAGCGCCAGGGCAGGTCCAGAAGACTGTGTCGGACGCCGAAGTGGTGAGTATTATTCAAAGCCGCTGCGTCAGTTGTCATTCCGCAACGGCCACAGATGATATGTTTACCATGGCGCCCGGTGGCGTGATGCTGGATACCCTGGACGATATAAAACGTTGGGCACCGCGTATTCAGGCCAGATCCATTGACTCACCTGATATGCCCTTTATGAATAAAACCGAGATGACCGAAGAGGAGCGCCAGACGCTTGGGGCCTGGATCGCTTCGGGGTCCTAGGGTAGCCCTAGCTCTAACTGGCAAATCTGTTATCGTTTGCTTACTGAAAGACAGTCGAGAAATCGGCAATGCGTATACTCACATACAATAAAGCCTGGATTGCTGCGCTTATGCTGCTGCTCGTGGGCTGCGGTGGAGGGAGCAGTAGCGGCGGCAGTAGCGGCGCTAACCCCGCACCTTCCAATCAAGCACCGATCGCCAACGCCGGCGGCGCGCAAACCGTCAGTGGATTCGCCGAGGTAATACTGGACGGCACCAGCAGCAGCGATCCGGATGGCAGTATAGACAGCTGGCAATGGCAGCAGACTGCCGGGCCGGTAGTAATCTTGGCGGCTACCGACAATCCACAGACCAGCTTTACCGCGCCAGATCTACCTCAGGGCGCTGAGCTCGTCTTTACCCTGACCGTCACTGATAACGAGGGTGCTAGTGACGTCGCGTCCGCAACGGTCGTCGTGGCCGGCACTGATCCCTCGCTACGTTATATCGTAGCCGGTGAAGTCATCACCTCAACCAGCCAGACTCTGGACGGCGATACCAATGATCCGAGCAACCCGCTGGCCGCCAATGACTCGATCGGCACGGCACAGCCGCTGGTCAGCCCGACCACCCTTGGCGGCTACGTCAACCAACCCGGTACCGGCGCTGTCGGCCGCTCGACCGTTGCCGGGGATATTGACGATTACTATCGGCTTGATCTAATCGCCGGTCAGGCAGTGACGATGCTGGTGGCAGATTATCAACTGGCCGACGCCGATCTTTATGTCCTCGACTTGCAGGGCAACGTAATCGACTTTTCAGTTGATACCGGCGAACTGGAGTCCATAACGGTTACTGCCGATGGCACGTATATCGTTAATGTATTCGCTTTCGAGGGTGCCACCAGCTATACGCTGGCAATCGGCTCACGCGGTCAACAACTCGGTGTTGAGCGTTACGCCAATATTATCCCCTGGGAGGCGGTGGTGGAGTACCGCGAACAAGACGGTACCGTCGCTGCCGGACAGCAACGCGATTTACGGCAGCGCATGGGCCTGCGTCGCCAGGGTGGTGGTCCAGGCCGGGCCCGCTTATTGGCAATGAGACAGTCGGTGCAAGAGTCCATCCAGCTCGCCCGCGGCCTGGGCAACGCCAGGCAGCGGCGCAGTGCTTTTGCAAACGATGTACTTAGAGTTCAGTGGGAAACACTGATGACCGTGAAGTCGCTGCGCCGTGAGCCACACGTGCTCCATGCAGAACCCAATTACAGAGTCTCGACCTACGCCTCAACTAACGACGAGGCGCTGTCTGTGCAGTGGCACTATCCACTGATCAATCTGCCAGCGGCATGGGATACCAGCACTGGCGTCGCAGATGTAGTGGTGGCAATCATCGATACTGGCATCCTGTCTGCGCACCCAGACCTGCAGGGGCAATTGGTCCCTGGGTATGACTTCGTCCGCAACCCGCTGGTTTCAGGTGATGGCGATGGCATCGACCCCAATCCTGAGGATCCGGGCAATGGCGTTGAACCCGGAGCCAGTAGTTTTCACGGCTCACATGTCGGTGGCACAGTGGCGGCGGCGGGTAACAATGGTATTGGCGTTGCAGGGGTGGCTTACGGTGCTCGTATCATGCCTCTGCGAGCGCTAGGCGGCAGTGGCGGCGGCTCATCCTACGACGTAAGTCAGGCGGTACGTTATGCCGCTGGGCTGGCCAACGACTCTGGCACAGTGCCGCCTCAGCGTGCCGATGTCATCAATCTCAGCCTTGGCGGTGAATCCTTCAGCCAGTTGAGCCAGGCACTGTTTCGAGAGGTTCATGAAGCCGGGGTGATCGTAGTCGCGGCAGCTGGCAACGAGGGCAGTACGCGGGCGAGTTATCCAGCTGCCTATGACAAGGTTATTTCGGTGAGTGCAGTCGATGCTCAGGCAAGCCTGGCCAGCTACTCCAATCGTGGCAGCCGTA
The DNA here is from genome assembly GCA_036961205.1 of Halioglobus sp. Classification (GTDB taxonomy): domain Bacteria; phylum Pseudomonadota; class Gammaproteobacteria; order Pseudomonadales; family Halieaceae; genus CALJFL01. Next base: position 101,879 of record JBALVI010000008.1, read on the forward strand.
TCGACATTGCGGCACCTGGCGGTAACAACAGTGCCGACCTCAACGGAGACGGTTACCCCGACGGCGTACTCAGTACGGGCCGATCTGCCAGCGGTTTTGCGTACGTGTTCCTGTCAGGGACCTCTATGGCGGCACCACACGTTGCCGGTGTAATGGCGCTAATGAAATCGGTCAACCCCGAGCTGACAGCGGCAGATATCGATGCGCTGCTGGAATCGGGAGAATTGACGGATGATCTGGGCAGTGCCGGGCGCGACGACTTGTACGGCCATGGACTTATAAATGCGCAGAGCGCAGTTACTGCAGCACTGTCTGCCATTGGTGGCACACCCGCTACGCAACCCGGCCTTGCGGCCAGCACCAGTGTGCTGAACTTTGGCGCAGGCCTCGATACCTTGACTATTAGCTTGCGCAACCGGGGGGAGGGCGATCTGGACCTGCAGGAGGTTAGCGTTTCCCAGCCCTGGTTATCGGTAAGCTCGAGTGCAGTCGATGCCAACGGTCTGGGTAGTTACCAGGTTACTGTCGATCGCCAGGGTCTGGAGCCAGGCAGCTACGCGGCCACACTCAGTGCCCGGTCCACTGCCAACTCGCTGGATATTGAAGTACTGGTAAGCGTTGGCGGTACCACCGAGTCAGATCTGGGTTTGGTTTACATATTGCTTTATGACATCGATAACGACGTCGTTGCGGCAGAGACCGCGACCCGGGCAATCAACGGTCGCTACAGCTTTAATTTTAGCTCCATCCCGGGCGGCCGCTACCAGGTCATCGCCGGCACCGACCTCGACAATGACCTGTTTATCTGCGACCCGGGTGAAGCCTGTGGTTCATGGCTGACCATAGATCAGCCACTGGCCATCGACCTGAGCAGCGATACCGAGAACCTTGTCTTTCCTATCGAGTATCTTGTGGCGATACCTACACTGAGTAACTACACCAACACTGCGCCCGGTAAAAGCGAAACACTACAGCGCAAAGCTACGCCTTTCTGATGTGCAAATTATTGAACATAACGGAAAAATTAGAATTGGTAGCTACGGGTGGACATGACGGTCCGGCGTCTCGGCCACCGCCCCCGAACGTATCCAGACATGTCCGTTAACGCCAGCCGCATGGCCATGAACGCCATCTGGCTGGTTGGCTGGATATAATGTTCCACCAGCACCAGCGGTGTCAGCCCTCGACTGCATTGACGTAACCAGACCGCAGGCAGCTATGAACCCTAGACATACAGTTGATACTTTCATTACGCCATCTCCTTTAATAAGCGCTTCATTCCAATAACTCCCTTAATGCACAGCAGGTACTGCTGGCTCATCAACCGGTGCTGCTGCTGGCTTATCAAACGGTTGGCATGGCATCGCAACTGACCTGTAATCTGCGTCACTAATCTCAGTAACACCCTGCTTAATCATCTCTCGTACCTGATCGAGACTGGGGTCATTGTCGCGTTGATCGCTGTCTACCTGAATGCTCATGGCGCTTAATCCCTATTGGTTTAATTGATGCGGTTAGATTAGGGGATAATCTCGGTCTGGGGGGTGGCCCCAGCCGCCAATAGCGTGACTGTGAGCGCCATCTGGCTGGATATGATGTTCCATTATGAAGACTCTTGGATCAACGTATCAATCTTATTCATTTGGTCACTACCAGCTGCAACTTCGACCATCCCGTCAGCTGTATCGAAGGCGCCAGAAGAGCCCGCGGCGATCACAAGTGCAACTGCCAAAATAATCTTGTACATAATCATCTCCTTTCAAGTTCAGTTAACTCAATGTCTATGTACACATAATAGTGAGTTGCTTGTGATAGGAGGATGGCAGAGAGCGCCAAGTTGATGACCATCAGCGACAGGTCCGCAGTTGGCAAAACGCGGACGTTTAGCCAAGTCTATCCTGATGCTTCCGAACGTCCGCTTTCGCCTATTAGCGGTCGTTCGCAGTGCCATAAATTCGCTGTTATGAATATCAGCTTCATGCGGACAACGGCGTGAAACTCAATAGTTCGGCTTCAATTTAGTGATCCGCCGCTACGCCTAATGTCTTGTAAATATCGAGGGTTTCGATAGCATCTTGAGCCAATAGCCCATCAACATATTCTGCGAATTCAGTGTGGAAAAAGCCCCTTCTTTGCCTCCAATAGCGGCCCATACCGGGAAGATCTTTTACCGCCACTATCGCTGAGGTGACCCCTTCACGAAACTCAGCGTCCAAAGTACCTTCCTTGACGAGGAGGTAGCTGTTCTGCATACCCAATATGGCAACATGCATCGACATCAGAAACTGGAATTCATCGCGGGCAGGGAGGGGTTCCGCGCTTGTCATCGCATTGAACCAGATATCGCTGGCCTGCCGGTTAGTTCCCATTTCGACGTACCAGGATTGCATAGTTGTTGTTGCGTCACTTGCAGCCGCAGATCTTATTGCGGAGGTGCTTTCGTTAACCTGAATGCCGACGTAAATCAGCGAAACTACTACGGCGATTCCACCCACGATTTCTGCTACTGATGCCAAGTCTTGCAATTTCATGGTCTAACTCCTCGTTATCAAGTTCAACCAAGGATAGACCGAAAATCAATTGGAAGGATAGCGCGGCTTAAGTGCACTTTCGCCTACAAGCGGGCTTTTGGTCTAGAATGCACTGAGGGCTTGCTTCGACTCAAAGCGGACGCTGGCGAGGAGCTAAGAATGACTGACGCTAGAGATTCAAAGATCAATCTTCAACGACGCACAATTGTTGCCGGTGCGGTGGCAATATCCGCTCAGCTATTGTCTCCAATTTCAGCCTTTTCGGACACAAAACGAACTACGTCAACGGGGAGTCAGAGGATGGATATCGACCGATTTGTCGCGGACTGCATCGCCGCAAACGACGAGGCTGACGCTCAAGTCGCCGTCAATGAAATACTTGCCAGAGCGGTTTCTACACCCGACACCGTTTTAGCGGCACTAGGCGATCCTGACAGGGCGGGACTTAATGTACTTCTAAGCTCCCCAAGATTAACGATATTTGCTGCCAGCTGGACCCCACAGATGAACCTCATGCCCCATGATCACCTGATGTGGGCAAACATCGGAATCTATACCGGCCGTGAAGACAACATATTTTGGAAAAGGACACCTGAGGGAATCAAGGCGTTTGGTGCAGATGCCCTATTCGTAAAAGATACCGCTATGCTACCTGAGGACGCGCTCCATTCGGTTACAAATCCATTGCAACGCTTCACCGGCGGTATTCACATCTATGGCGGCGATTTCTTTGATACGACGCGAAGTCAGTGGAATCCAGAAACTCTTGAAGAAGCGCCTTCTGACGGAGCCAAGATTCGTGAGATGTTCCGGCGCGAAAACGAAAGGCTGGGACTAGAAATGAAGTCCTAGTTCAACTGCCAGTGAAGGGCAGCTCTGAGGTGAAAGCGGAAATTTTCCCTTCAGGGCCGATTCGGGCCCTATAACGTCCGCTTTCGCCTAACAGCGGACTAGTGGTCTACAATACCCCTAGGGCTAACTTTTGAACCCAAATGGGCGCCTGTGAAAACAGAGAATTCGGTTTCGATGGACAGGGAGGTACGATGAAGCGAATATTTATTCCCACATCATCAGGCTCGGACTGGCAAAAACTACTAGCCAAACCTGACTTACATTGGAAGTCAGGTCGCTCGGCCATGTCCGCAGCAGCGTGTTGGGAGGATAGTTTCCCAAATCTTCCTGAAGATATATTGAACGTATTGGATTCATCCGAAGATGATGCGCTTGTCAATTTGGAGTTAGTCCTAGCGGTTCCGGAATGGGAGACGGACCTGCCTGGAGGGGACAGACCATCGCAGACAGACATTCTCGCAGTAACGAGAAATGAGTCTGGCTTGGTAATTCTTGGAGTTGAAGCCAAAGTTGATGAACCCTTTGGACCGACCGTAGGCGAAAAAAGGCGTGGTGCTTCCGCTGGCCAACAGGAAAGGCTTACATATCTTCAAGAACAGCTTGGCTGCTCAAACCCGGTACCTGACAATATTCGCTACCAGCTTCTGCATAGGACAGTTTCAGCGGCACTGACTGCTCAGGAATTCCATGCACCAGTCGCTGTGATGCTAGTGCAATCTTTCAGTCCAGTTGAAAAGTGGCGAGACGACTTTGACGCATTCTGCATCGCTGTCGAAGCACAAAGAATAACGCCGAATTTATACGAGATACATATGGGAAATGGTGCGCGACTGCTAATTGGCTGGTGCCATGGCAGCGAAAAATATCTATCTTCTGTCCTACCGAGTGCACTCTAAAAATTCAAGCAAAAGGGACGCCACATGAACGTCCAATACTGGTAATCAAGAGGCTAGATCCCGGTCGAGATCTCAGCTAAATTTAGTCCGCTATGAGGTGCGATTTCAACCGGTCAACGCAACACACTACTATCATTATATGAAAAGTGGAGTGTTGCAACATGGCTCGTCGAACTCGTCTCAAGTACACCGAAGACATGCAATCCTATATCTGGGACCGCTATCAGCTAGGTGATTCTGTAAAATCAATTGGCCGGTCTTTTGATCGGCCTTCATCCTCGATTCACAATCTACTGGCTCGAACAGGCGGTATTCGGCCTCGTGAGCGGAGACGATCTCCACAGGCGCTCAGCCTAGCGGAGCGCGAGGAAATCTCTCGTGGCCTTGTATCGGGCTTATCAATCCGTGCAATCGCTGTCCAGTTGGGTCGAGCGCCGTCCACTGTGAGCAGGGAAGTGAAACGTAATGGCGGCGTTTACGCCTACCGAGCAACTAGCGCAGACCGAAGTGCATGGGATAGATCGCAAAGGCCCAAAGTCTGTAAACTGGTTCAGAACCGACCACTGTGCCGCAAAGTCGAAATGAAACTGCTGCGGAAGTGGTCACCAGAGCAAATTGCTGGGTGGCTCAAGATAGAGTGCCCGGGTGATGAGTGGAATCAGGTGTCACACGAAACTATTTATCGCAGTCTGTTCATTCAAGCACGAGGCGCTTTAAAAAAAGAGCTTCAAGCGTACTTGCGTTCCAAACGGAGTATTCGCCGCGCCAGAACCTCTACCTTAAAAAGCAATGGTCCAGGCGGTATGCCCAATGCTGTTTCTATCCGCGAAAGACCCGCTTCAGTTGAGGACAGAGCTGTGCCAGGTCACTGGGAAGGAGACTTGATTGAAGGCACAAACAAGACCTGTATTGCAACATTGGTTGAGAGGCATTCCCGCTACGTCATGTTGGCGAAGCTGGAGAACAAGCGAACAGAGACCGTTGTGACAGCGCTTATCAACCAAGCACATGAGCTGCCCAGCGAACTATACAAGTCGTTGACCTGGGACCGTGGTACGGAGATGGCGCAGCATCAGAGGTTTACTCTGGAAACCGATATACAGGTCTACTTCTGCGATCCGCAGAGTCCGTGGCAGCGTGGCTCGAATGAAAACACCAACCGTTTACTACGTGACTATCTTCCGAAAGGAACCGATCTATCGACCCATTCACAAAAGGAACTGAACTGGATTGCCAGGGAGCTAAATGAGCGACCGAGGAAAACCTTGGATTATGAAACACCAGCTGCTAGATTTAACGCGTGTGTTGCGTTGACCGGTTGAGATCACACCTATAAGCGGACTATGGTCTACAATGTTTTGAAAGTCTTCTTTCGACTCATTCTAGCCCGGCG
>JBALVI010000009.1:0-15514 GCA_036961205.1 Halioglobus sp.
GAGATGTTCCGCAAGTTGCTTGACGAAGGTCGTGCAGGCGAGAACGTTGGTGTTCTGCTGCGTGGTACCAAGCGTGAAGAAGTTGAGCGTGGTCAGGTTCTGGCTAAGCCCGGTTCAGTAAACCCGCACACCAAGTTTGAGGCAGAGGTTTACATCCTGTCTAAAGACGAAGGTGGCCGTCATACACCATTCTTCAAGGGCTACCGTCCACAGTTTTACTTCCGTACTACGGACGTGACTGGCGCGTGTGAGCTGCCTGAAGGTGTTGAGATGGTTATGCCTGGCGACAACGTGCAGATGGTTGCGACGTTGATTGCACCGATAGCGATGGAAGAAGGCCTGCGTTTCGCGATTCGCGAAGGCGGCCGAACTGTAGGTGCTGGCGTAGTCGCCAAGATCTTCGAGTAACGGCTGCGTAGCAGTCGGGGGCAGGTTTAAACCTGTCTCCTACATTATCGAAATATTAAGCCTGGCAACGCCGGGCTTTTTTTTGTCTCCTTGAGCGATCAGCGTCTTCTGATCATAAGGATTAAGACTGTGCCAGGTCAGGGCTTGGTCGGATAAGGGCTGCCGAAAAGGCCGCAGCTCCATCAACGCATTCGGCTGCTGCGCAACTCGACCAAAAATTGCTGTGCAATTTTTCGGGACTCAGACAGTGCTCGCAGAACCCCCCGAATGCGTTGATTCCGCTAAGCGCGACCTGATTTTTTCGGCAGCCCTTATCCGACCAAGCCCGAGAGTGCCAATCTTCCCCCGATGGACTAGTAGTCGCTGTTAACGTCAGAAAGCTGCTCATTGAGCGTGAGAAAGTCGTAGAGAATACCAATGAGAAAGAATCCCCCGGTGAGCAAGTAGAGGATACCGGTAATGATTTTACCCATATAGAAGCGATGGATGCCGAAAATACCGAGAAATGTCAGCAGTATCCAGGCCAAGTCGTAATCTACCGGGCCTGACACGTAGCGTCTTTCGGACTCTCTGGCCATCGCGGGTATCAGAAACAGGTCAATAATCCAGCCAATGAAAAACAGTCCCAGTGTAAAGAACCAGATTACCCCGGTAATTTGCCGCCCGTAATAGAAGCGATGGGCACCCATGAAGCCGAATATCCAAAGTAGGTAGCCCAATAATACGGAGTGCGTGTCTTCGCGGTCTTCCATTGTCTGTCCTCAGTCATTGCAATGCCATAGTTTGCCACTGTTGTGGATATTAGGTCCAGACGAGCAATGACAAACACCTAGACAATGGAATAATAACAATAACTCTTAATAACGTTTGGTTATAGAGTGTGGCACACTGCGCCGCGTCGACGTTGTAGCAGATTTGCAAGCGAGGCAATTGATCGTAGCCCCTCAAGGCTCTAAATTGTGATGAGCCGGTGGGCATCAATTAATTGGCGAATCACCTTGACAGTCCATGGGTCGATCATTAGAATTCGTTTTCCTTTTTCGGGGGGTCCCATTGCGGGCCTCTGGTTTTTTATTCGTTTGGAGATAGGTTAGGTGCAGAGTCAACGCATTCGTATTCGCCTTAAGGCTTTTGATCATCGTCTGATAGATACATCTACTCAGGAGATTGTAGAAACTGCGCGCCGCACAGGTGCCCAAGTCAAAGGTCCTATCCCCCTTCCTACCAGGAAGGAAAAGTACACCGTGTTGGTATCACCGCACGTAAATAAGGACGCACGTGACCAGTACGAGATTCGTACACACAAGCGTCTGTTAGACATCGTAGAGCCTACAGAGAAGACCGTAGACGCTCTGATGAAGTTGGACCTGGCAGCAGGTGTGGAAGTACAGATAAGTCTTGGCTAACGACCATTCGTAGCAAGATCAGCTCGCAGCAAAATCTGTGAGCGTGTAACGCCCGGCACTAGAGATATTGTGGGGCGGCCATAGAGGGTTCAGCCCCGTACACTGAGAGGTTAACAAAATGACTATTGGATTAGTCGGCCGCAAGTCCGGTATGACTCGTGTTTTTACCGAAGACGGCGCATCAATACCCGTAACCGTAGTGGAGGTGACTCCAAACCGCGTTACTCAAGTCAAAGAGCTCGATAGCGATGGCTACCGTGCTATTCAGGTCACAGCGGGAAACCGTAAGGCCGCAAAAGTGAGTAAATCAGCAGCGGGACAGTTCGCGAAAGCGGGCGTCGAAGCGGGTCGTGGTTTGTGGGAATTTCGCCTGGGTGATGACGATGAGTCTCCCGAGGTTGGTTCTGAGCTAACTGTAGAGCGTTTCGAGGCAGGCCAGAAGGTCGATGTTGCCGGCAAGTCTAAAGGTAAGGGTTTCCAGGGCGGTATTAAGCGTTGGAACTTCACCATGCAGGATGCAACACACGGTAACTCATTGTCGCACCGTTCTAACGGATCCATCGGCCAGTGCCAGACACCCGGTCGTGTATTCAAGGGCAAGAAGATGTCTGGTCATATGGGTTCCGAAAACCATACCACCCAGGGACTGGAAATCGTCCGTGTAGACACTGAGCGCAATTTATTGCTTATCAAGGGCGCCGTCCCCGGTGCACCTGGCGGAGACGTTTTTGTACGTCCCGCGGTCAAGGCTTAAGGTTAGGGGGTCTCTAACGTGGAATTAAGTGTAATAAAGTCAGGTAGCGCAGAAGCGGGCACAGTATCCGTTTCAGATGTTGCTTTCGCTCGCGAATATAACGAAGACCTGGTTCATCAGGTTGTTACCGCTTATATGGCAGGAGCGCGCCAGGGAACTCGCGCGCAGAAGAATCGTGCAGCCGTACGCGGCGGTGGTAAGAAGCCGTGGCGTCAAAAGGGTACAGGTCGTGCTCGTGCTGGAACCATTCGCTCGCCAATATGGCGCAGTGGTGGTGTGACCTTCGCGGCTCAGCCGCAGGATCACTCCCAGAAGGTTAATCGCAAGATGTACCGAGCGGCGCTGCAGTCCATTATGTCGGAGCTGGCACGCCAGGATCGTCTGATTGTGGTCGAAAGCCTCGATTTGGAAGAGCCAAAAACTAAATTGCTGACTAAGCAGTTAGGTGAGTTTGGTCTCGACAATGTATTGATTATCGGTGACGAAGTCGGCGAAAACCTGTACTTGGCGGCGCGTAATCTGCACAAAGTTGATGTACGTGACGTAGACGGCATTGATCCGGTCAGCCTGATCGCTTACGACAAGGTAATGGTTACTGTTGCTGCGGTGAAGAAATTTGAGGAGATGTTGGGATGAACCAGGAGCGTATATTTCAAATACTGGTAGGTCCGCACGTTTCTGAGAAAGCGGCTATTGTCGCCGACGCGAGCAACCAGTACGTGTTTAGAGTGGCTTTGGATGCTAACAAGTCCGAGATCAAGAAGTCGGTTGAGCAGTTATTCAAGGTTAAGGTGGAAAACGTTTCTACCTTGAGAGTTAAAGGGAAGGTTAAGCGCAACCGTAACGGTTTCAGTGCCAAGTCGACCTGGAAAAAAGCATACGTTCGCCTGGCGCAGGGTCAAGACATCGACTTTGCATCGGCTGAGTAGGGAGTAGCGTAGGAATGGCAATTTTAAAAAGTAAGCCGACGTCACCGGGTCGCCGTCACGTTGTACGTGTCGTCACCGATGGTCTGCACAAAGGCGAGCCTTACAAGCCCTTACTGGAGCAGCAAACCCGCAACGGTGGCCGCAACAACAATGGTCGGATTACTACTAGGCATATTGGTGGTGGTCACAAGCAGCACTATCGCATAATTGATTTCAAGCGCACCAAGGATGGAATTCCAGCCAAGGTAGAGCGCATTGAGTATGATCCCAACAGAACAGCGCACATTGCACTGTTATTGTTCGCCGACGGTGAGCGACGTTACATTATCGCCCCTAAAGGCGTTAAGGCTGACGACGTACTGCAATCGGGTGCTGCGGCTCCGATCAAGACCGGTAATTGCCTGCCAATCCGCAACATCCCGGTTGGCTCGGTAATCCACGGCATAGAGCTCAAGCCTGGTAAGGGTGCGCAGATAGCACGGTCCGCCGGTGCATCGGTTCAGCTAGTGGCACGTGAAGGCCAGTACGCGACTTTACGTCTTCGCTCTGGTGAGATGCGCAAGGTTCTGGCTGATTGTCGTGCAACGCTTGGCGAAGTCTCTAATTCTGAGCACAGCCTGCGTAAGTTGGGTAAAGCCGGTGCCGCACGTTGGCGCGGTGTTCGCCCCACGGTTCGTGGTGTAGCGATGAACCCGGTTGATCACCCGCATGGTGGTGGTGAAGGCCGTACTTCGGGTGGTCGTCATCCGGTTAGTCCATGGGGTACGCCTACTAAAGGCTACAAGACACGCAAGAACAAGCGTACTGATAATTTGATTGTCCGCCGTCGTGGTAAGAAATAATCGCGATTCGGGTTAACGAGATCTAGAGGAAATACATTGTGCCGCGTTCACTGAAAAAAGGTCCTTTTATAGACCTTCATCTGATGAAGAAAGTTGAAGCAGCGATTGAGAAAAACGATAGGCGTCCGATCAAGACCTGGTCGCGCCGTTCAATGGTTGCACCTGACATGGTTGGCCTGACTATAGCTGTTCATAATGGTCGTCAGCATGTGCCAGTAATGGTCAACGAAGACATGGTTGGACACAAGCTGGGTGAATTTGCTATGACCCGCACGTTCAAGGGCCATATTGTGGACAAGAAAGTCAAACGCTAGGCGTTGGCTAAGCGAGGTTTATAGAATGGAAGTTGCAGCAAAGCTAAAAGGCGCTCGTATCTCAGCTCAGAAAGCTCGTCTGGTCGCTGACCAGGTGCGTGGACTGCAGGTTGAAGAAGCGTTGAACGTGCTGGAATTCAGCAACAAGAAGGCAGCTCAGCTCGTCAAGAAAATTCTTGATTCTGCGATTGCCAACGCTGAAAACAATGAAGGCGCTGACGTAGATGAGCTTAAGGTATCCAGCATCTTTGTTGATGAAGGGATGACAATGAAGCGTCTACGCCCCCGTGCCAAGGGCCGCGCAGATCGTATTTTGAAGCGCAGCTGTCATATAACAGTCAAAGTCGCAGACGGCGAAGGCTAGTTTAGGAGAAGACCACATGGGTCAGAAAGTACATCCAATCGGTATCCGCTTAGGTATTGTTAAAGAACATACCTCAGTATGGTATGCCGATAGCAAGAACTACCCCCAGCAGCTAATCACTGACTTGGCAGTTCGCGCTTATATAGAGAAATCTCTAGATCAGGCTTCTGTAAGTCGGATTGTTATTGAGCGCCCAGCGCAGACAGCACGGATCACTATACACACGGCCCGTCCAGGCATCGTGATCGGTAAAAAGGGTGAGGATGTAGATAAGCTGCGCAAGATCCTGACCGAGAAAATGGGTGTGCCAGTGCACATCAACATTGAAGAAATTCGCAAGCCTGATCTGGACGCCAAATTGGTTGCTCAGAACGTCGCTCAGCAGTTAGAGCGCCGGGTTATGTTCCGCCGTGCTATGAAGCGCGTTGTTCAAAACGCCATGCGCCAGGGTGCTGAAGGCATCAAAGTGCAGGTTGGTGGTCGCTTGGGTGGTGCTGAAATTGCTCGAAGTGAGTGGTATCGCGAAGGACGTGTGCCGTTGCACACATTGCGTGCCGATATCGATTATGCAACCTATGAGGCCGTCACTACCTACGGCATCATCGGTGTGAAAGTATGGATTTTCAAAGGCGAAGTCATCGGCGCGAATGAGCAGACCGACGGCGCTAAGAAAACAGCAACTAATTAAGGGTTACGCAGATGCTACAACCAAAGCGTACAAAATTTCGCAAGACACATAAGGGCCGCAATCGTGGTCTGGCTCATCGCGGCAGCAAAGTGAGCTTTGGCGAATATGGCCTCAAGGCTACTGGCCGGGGTCGCATCACGGCGCGCCAGATAGAGGCCGCTCGTCGCGCGATGACACGTCACATAAAGCGTGGCGGAAAGATTTGGATACGTGTTTTCCCGGACAAGCCGATAACAGGCAAGCCTCTGGAAGTACGTCAGGGTAAAGGTAAGGGTAACGTTGAGTATTGGGTAGCACTGGTTCAGCCTGGCACGGTTCTCTATGAAGTACAGGGTGTGTCAGAGGAGCTTGCGCGTGAAGCATTTGCACTTGCTTCAGCCAAAATACCCGTTGCTACAACATTTGTTAAACGGTCGGTGATGTAATGAAAGCTACTGAATTGCGTGAAAAGTCCGCTGAGGACCTGAACAAGCAGTTACTCAGCTTGCGTGAAGAGCAGTTCAAGCTGCGCATGCAGAAGTCTACTGGTCAACTGGGGCAGTCGCATTTGCTTCAGGTAAACCAACGTGACATCGCACGCTGCAAGACTGTGCTGAACGAAAAGGCGGGTAACTAAACTATGTCAGCTGCAGAAAATAGAACACGTACTGCAACCGGAAGGGTTGTCAGTGACAAGATGGATAAGACCATTACTGTTTTGCTCGAGCGTCGGGTAAAGCACGAGGTGTACGGCAAATACATTACCAGGTCTTCCAAGATACATGCTCACGATGAGAAGAATGAGTGTGCAATTGGCGATACCGTTACTGTTGCTGAATGTCGTCCACTTTCCAAGAGTAAAACCTGGAATTTGGTCGAAGTTGTTGAAAGCGCCGCGCAAGTTTAAGCGCAGGTTTAGTGGCTTCGGCCGCAGTGTGGAGTAGGAAATGATTCAGACACAGTCGTATTTGGAAGTCGCAGACAACAGTGGTGCACGTCGCGTTATGTGTATCAAAGTGTTGGGTGGATCCAAGCGTCGTTATGCTCGTGTTGGAGACCTTATTAAGGTAACCGTCAAGGAAGCTATACCTCGCGGCAAGGTTAAGAAAGGCCAGGTGATGACAGCCGTGGTTGTACGTACTCGCAAGGGTGTTCGTCGTGCTGACGGTTCGTTGATTAAGTTTGACGATAACGCTGCGGTACTTTTGAACGCTCAGAACGCGCCGATCGGAACTCGTATATTTGGGCCGGTAACTCGCGAACTGCGCGGCGAAAAGTTTATGAAGATTATTTCTCTGGCGCCGGAAGTTATCTAGTCCGGATTACGGGGAGAGGAAAAGAGATGTTGAAGATTAAAGGCGATGACGAAGTAATTATCCTGGCCGGAAAGGACAAGGGTAAGCGCGGCAAGGTTCGCAAAGTGATGGATAACAACCGCTTGCTGGTTGGCGGCATCAATATGATTAAGAAGCACACCAAGCCCAACCCGCAAGCGGGTGTAGCTGGTGGCATCGTGGAGAAGGAAGCACCAATTCAGCTTTCGAATGTCGCGATTTTTAATCCTCAGACCAGCAAAGCTGATCGTGTGGGATTCAAGGTGGAAGGGGATACTAAAATTCGTATCTTCAAATCCAATGGCGAGGCGATTGACTCTTAAGCTTCCCTTGGGACGCAGAGTTAACAGGTAGAAAACATGGCAACGTTGAAAGATAAATTCAAAAACGAACTTGCAGCTCAGCTCAAAGAAGAATTGGGCCTGGACAATGTGATGCAAGTTCCTCGTATTACCAAAATCACACTCAATATGGGTGTTGGTGAAGCGCTGGGCGATAAGAAAGTCCTTGAGAACGCTGTTGGTGATATGGAAAAAATTGCAGGGCAAAAAGCCGTTGTTACCAAGGCGCGCAAGTCAATCGCGGGCTTTAAAGTGAGAGACGGTTGGCCGATTGGTTGCAAAGTGACATTACGCTCAGATCGTATGTACGAGTTTCTGGAGCGTCTGATCAGTATCGCCATTCCGCGGGTACGTGACTTCCGCGGTGTTAGCCCGAAGTCCTTTGATGGCCGCGGTAACTTTGCGATGGGTGTGACCGAACAAATTATTTTCCCTGAAATTGATTACGACAAAGTGGACGCATTGCGCGGCATGGATATCACCATTACCACTTCGGCTCGTACGGATGATGAAGGCCGCGCTCTGCTGCGTGCATTCAACTTCCCCCTGAAAAGCTAAGAGGCTCTATATAAATGGCTAAGAAATCGATGATTGCGCGTGAGAAGAAACGCACTCAGATGGTTGCGAAGTACGCTGCAAAGCGTGCCGCACTGAAAGCGATTCTTCAGGACGCCAATGTGTCCGACGAAGAGAAGTGGGAAGCTCAGGTTGCATGGCAGAAGCTGCCACGTGATGCGAGTCCGGTTCGTCAGCGCCGTCGTTGTGCGATTACTGGCCGCCCTCATGGGGTTTATCGTAAGTTTGGCCTTTGCCGTAACAAATTGCGCGAAGCCGCTATGCGCGGTGACGTACCTGGCCTGGTTAAGGCCAGCTGGTAACGGACCCGTAGAGTCCAGGAGAGAATTACACAATGAGTATGCAAGATCCAATGGCAGATATGCTGACACGTATTCGCAACGCACAGATGGCCGGCAAGACTGGCGTCGAGATGCCGGGCTCCAAGCTTAAGGCCGCCGTTGCCAGTGTTTTGAAGGAAGAGGGTTATATCGCTGAATTTACTGCGTCAGACGATACCGGCAAGCCACGTTTGTCGATTGAACTCAAGTATTTTAAGGGCAAGCCAGTAATTGCTGAAATTGATCGCTCCAGTCGTCCAGGTCTGCGTAACTACGCGGGTAAGGACGGGGTGCCTTCTGTTCGCAATGGCCTGGGTGTAGCAATCATTTCCACCTCTAAGGGTGTGATGACAGACCGAGCAGCGCGAGCCGCTGGCATCGGTGGCGAAGTGCTCTGCACCGTTTTTTAACGTTTATTGAATTGAAGAGCAAACGACATGTCTAGAGTCGCAAATAATCCGGTATCACTGCCCAGCGGTGTAGAGTTCAAGGTCGAAGGCCGTGATCTCACTATCAAAGGCAGTAAAGGTACTCTCGCATTGTCCCTCGTGGACGGTGTGCAAGTGAGCCAGGATGACAACGTTCTAACCATTGCTTACGACAGCAACGCTTCACGCGCCATGGCGGGCACGACCCGTGCGCTGGTAAACAATATGGTTAAAGGCGTCAGCGAAGGTTGGGAGAAGAAACTGGTACTTAATGGCGTCGGTTATCGAGCCAAGGCAACCGGTAGCTCCGTTAACCTGACCGTTGGTCTTTCTCACCCGGTTGACTATAAGTTGCCCGAGGGCGTTAGCGCCGAGAGTCCAAGCCAGACTGAAATCGTTGTTAAAGGTATCGATAAGCAGGCTGTTGGCCAGGCCGCCGCGGAAATCCGCAGCTTCCGCCCACCAGAGCCTTACAAGGGCAAGGGTATTCGCTACGCGGATGAGTATGTCCGTCGTAAAGAAGCCAAGAAAAAGTAGGTAAGTTGAGATGAGTGCAAAGAATGATTCAAGGTTACGTCGCGCACGTCGCGCTCGTGCCCGTATGCGTGAGCTTGGCGTTAATCGCTTGAGCGTGCACCGTACTCCGCGTCACATCTACGCCCAGGTGATAGCACCTGCTGGCGATAAGGTTTTGGCTAGCGCGTCTACGCTCGACGGCGATCTGCGCGGTGGCAAGACTGGCAACATCGATGCCGCAGCTGCAGTTGGAAAATTGGTTGCAGAACGCGCCAAGCTGGCGGGCATTGAGAAAGTCGCTTTTGACCGCGGCGGTTATAAGTACCACGGACGTGTCAAGGCTCTGGCCGACGCTGCTCGTGAAAGTGGACTGGACTTCTAGGGTATAACTATGGCTTTTAATGATCAAAGAAAGCAGCAACAGGACGATCTCCAGGAGAAACTGGTTCAGGTCAACCGCGTTGCGAAAGTAGTCAAGGGTGGCCGCATATTCGGATTCACAGCCCTGACTGTTGTAGGCGATGGCAAAGGCAAAGTGGGCTTCGGTCGCGGTAAGGCGCGTGAAGTGCCTGTCGCTATACAGAAGGCTATGGAAGCTGCCCGTCGTAACATGATTACTGTGGAACTGGATAACGGCACCATTCAATATCCGGTGAAAGCTAGCCACGGTGCATCCAAGGTTTATATGCAGCCCGCTTCCGAGGGTACCGGTGTTATTGCCGGCGGCGCGATGCGTGCCGTATTGGAAATTGCTGGCGTACACAATGTGCTCGCCAAGTGCTATGGGTCGACTAATCCTGTCAACGTTGTACGTGCGACGTTCAACGGACTGCGCGACATGGCTTCGCCAGAAGATGTAGCCGCTAAGCGTGGCAAGTCTGTCGAAGAAATACTGAATTAAAGAGTGAGTTGGCTACGTCATGGCTAAAGCAATGATTAAAGTAACGCAAATAAAGAGCAGCACTGGTCGCCTGAAGAACCATCGGGCATGTGTTGCAGGGCTTGGCTTGCGTCGAATCGGTCACACCGTTGAAGTGGAAGACACACCATCCACGCGCGGCATGATCAATAAAGTACATTATCTCGTCAGGGTTGAGGACTAAATCATGTCAGATGTTATGAGACTGAACTCCTTGAGTCCGGCAGCGGGCTCTAAGAAAAACGCCAAGCGTGTCGGTCGTGGCATAGGCAGTGGCTACGGTAAAACAGCGGGTCGTGGCCATAAGGGTCAGAAAGCTCGTTCAGGTGGTTCAGTTAGACCTGGCTTCGAGGGTGGTCAAATGCCTTTGCAGAAGCGTCTTCCCAAGTACGGCTTCACCTCGCGTATGGCCCGTTCTAATGCCCAGATTCGGGTGGCTGAGTTGGCGCTGGTAGATGGTGATGTCGTAGATCTTGCGGCTCTTAAGGCGGCAGACCTGGTCAAGGATAGCGTGACACGTGCGCGAGTTTTCCTGTCCGGTGAATTGAACAAAGCAGTTACTGTAAAGGGTCTGGCGGTCACCAAGGGTGCACGTGAGGCTATTGAGCAGGCTGGCGGGAAAGTAGAGGACTAGATGGCAACAGGTCAGCTGCCCTCAGCCAACAAGGCAGGCCTTGGCGAGCTTTTTGCTCGCCTTCGTTTTGTTGTACTGGCAATAATCGTTTACCGCATCGGCACGCATATTCCCGTGCCCGGTATAGATCCGAACCAGCTGGCGGCTTTGTTTAACCAGAACCAGGGTACGATTCTTGGTCTGGCTAACATGTTTTCCGGCGGTGCGTTGGAGCGCATGAGCATACTAGCGCTCGGTATCATGCCCTATATATCTGCATCGATCATCATGCAGCTTATGTCGGCGGTTACTCCACAGCTGGAAGCGTTAAAGAAAGAGGGCGAATCTGGCCGTCGTAAGATCAGCCAGTACACGCGCTACCTGACAGTAGTGCTGGCCCTCGTTCAAGGCACCGGCATGACCGTGGGTATGGCCAATCAAGGGATGTCGTATGACACATCACTACTGTTTTATGTGATTGCCATAACCTCCCTGGTAACCGGCGCTGTCTTTATGATGTGGCTCGGTGAACAGATTACGGAAAAGGGCGTGGGCAACGGTATTTCACTGTTGATCTTCGCCGGCATCGTGGCGGGATTACCCTCGGCGATAGGTCAGTCTCTGGAACAGGCACGACAGGGTGAGCTCAATATTCTGGTCCTGCTGTTTATTCTGACTCTGGCGATTGGGGTCATTTATATGATCGTGTTCATCGAGCGTGGCCAGCGCCGCATTACGGTGAACTATGCCAAGCGTCAACAAGGACGCAAGATGTACCAGGCGCAGAGCTCTCATTTGCCCCTGAAGGTCAATATGGCGGGTGTTATACCGGCGATTTTTGCCAGCAGCATATTATTGTTTCCTGCGTCGTTGGCGCAGTGGTTTGGTTCGGCCGGCTCCGCTGATTGGTTACAGGACATGGCGGTAGCGATCGGACCCGGGCAACCCCTGAACATTTTATTGTTCACGGTGTTTGTCGTATTTTTCTGCTTCTTTTATACGGCGTTGATGTTTAACCCGGTAGAAGTCGCCGACAACCTGAAGCGATCTGGTGCGTTTGTACCGGGAATTCGCCCAGGGCAGCAAACTGCCAATTACATTGACGGTGTGCTGACCAGATTGACAGTGTTTGGCTCAGCCTACATTGCGCTGGTTTGTCTTATGCCGCAGTTTTTGGTGGTGATGTGGAATGTCCCGTTTTATCTGGGCGGCACCTCATTGTTGATTGTGGTTGTAGTAGTAATGGATTTTATGGCCCAGGTGCAGAGCCACTTGATGTCACACCAGTATGATTCGGTGATGAAAAAGGCCAATTTGAAGAACTATGGCGGATCTGGCAAGGCGCAATAATTGCACCTGGCAGGATACGCTACAGGCTCACGGAGAGTTAGACATGAAAGTACGTGCATCGGTAAAGAGAATTTGCAGGAATTGCAAAGTCGTCCGTCGCAAAGGTGTGGTACGGGTAATCTGTGATACAGATCCCCGCCATAAGCAGCGCCAGGGTTGATTTAGCGCCCTCGGGCGATTGATTTTTAATAACGAAATCGCTAGAATGCTGCGCCGTTTGTTGGCCATCTCCCAATTTGATGAAAATCAGGGGATTGCAGACAAAAGTCGCGGAACAAGCGAAACATTTAGGAATTGGAGAAAGTTGCATGGCTCGTATTGCCGGCGTCAACATACCCGATAACAAGCATGCTGTTATCGCTTTGACATACATCTTCGGTGTAGGTCGTTCGCAGGCTAGGCGTCTTTGCGCTGACACTGGGGTGGCTGAAAGCGAAAAGATCGCTCAGTTAACAGAAGAGCAGATGGATGCTTTGCGCACGAAAGTGAGCGAAATGAACGTGGAAGGCGACTTGCGTCGCGAAGTTTCCATGAACATAAAGCGTCTGATGGACCTGGGCTGCAACCGTGGCTTGCGCCACCGTCGTGGGCTGCCGCTTCGCGGCCAGCGTACCAAGACGAATGCACGCACTCGTAAAGGTCCGCGTAAACCGATTCGCCGATAGGGACTCGTTCCCCGTCACGAGTCCTTTTTAGTGTAGCTGCACCGCTGTGCAGTGTTGATATTAAAAGTAGGAATAGATTATGGCTAAGCCAGGTGCTAAAACCACTCGTAAGAAGATTACCAAGACTGTTGTCGATGGCATCGCGCACATACACGCGTCTTTCAACAACACGATCATCACTATTACCGACCGCCAGGGCAATACTCTGAGCTGGGCTACTGCAGGTGGTTCAGGTTTTCGCGGATCTCGTAAAAGTACACCTTTTGCCGCGCAAGTAGCAGCAGAACGCGCTGGTGAAGCGGCCAAAGAATACGGCCTCAAGAATTTGGATGTGCTGGTTAAGGGCCCAGGGCCTGGCCGCGAATCTGCTGTTCGTGCGCTTAACTCCTGTGGCTATGCCATCAGCAACATTACAGACGTTACGCCTATTCCGCATAACGGCTGTCGTCCACCCAAAAAACGTCGCGTATAGCGCTCAAAGGAAGAATTGACATGGCTCGATATATTGGACCTAAGTGCAAGCTCTCCCGTCGTGAAGGAACAGATCTGTTCCTGAAGAGCGGTGTGCGTTCACTGGAAAGCAAGTGTAAAGCTGAAGCGGCTCCTGGCCAACACGGCGCCCGTCGTGGTCGCCTGTCGGATTACGGTGTCCAGCTTCGCGAGAAGCAGAAAGTACGTCGTATCTATGGCGTGTTGGAGAAGCAGTTCCGCAATTACTATAAAGAGGCAGCGCGTCTCAAAGGTGCAACTGGTGAGAACTTGCTGCAGCTGTTGGAAAGTCGTCTCGACAATGTCGTGTACCGCATAGGCTTTGGCTCAACTCGCTCCGAAGCACGGCAGATGGTTTCTCATAAAGCCATTCTGGTAAACGGTATCGTCGTCAATGTGGCCTCTTATCAGGTGAAGGCAGGGGATATTGTATCCCTGCGTGAAAAAGCCAAAAAGCAACTGCGTGTGCAGTCTGCCCTGGCCCTGGCCGCTCAGCGCGGTGAGCCCGAGTGGATAGATGTGAACAATGAAAAGTTGGAAGGCGTATTCAAGGCGGTTCCAGACCGTCAGGACCTGACCTCAGAGATCAATGAAAACTTGATTGTTGAGCTCTACTCCAAGTAATCCGCCCACGGACTAACATTTAGTTATAGGTGCCATAATGCAGAGTGCAGTAAACGAATTTTTGACCCCACGTGTTATCAACGTTGATGAAAAGAGCAGTACGCGTGCTCAGGTAACCCTGGAACCCCTCGAGCGAGGCTTTGGCCACACTCTGGGTAATGCCTTGCGTCGTATCCTGCTGTCTTCCATGCCAGGCTGCGCTATCACTGAGGTGGAAATAGACGGTGTTCTTCACGAGTACAGCGCGATCGAAGGCGTTCAGGAAGACGTCATTGAAATCCTGCTGAACTTAAAGGGCGTTGCCCTGGTGATGAACGGTAAGGACGAAGCAGAGCTGACCCTGAGCAAGAAAGGTTCTGGTGCAGTCACTGCCGGCGATATCCAGGTTGATCACGATATTGAGATACGTAATCCCGAGCACGTGATCTGTAACCTCAACGGTAAGTCTGAGATCAGCATGAAGCTGACCGTTGCTAGAGGCCGTGGCTACTCTCCTGCCGATTCTCGTGAGAATCCGGAAGAAGAGACGCGCTCTATAGGCCGCTTACAACTTGACGCGACGTTTTCACCTATTCACCGCGTATCGTACGTGGTTGAGTCAGCACGTGTAGAGCAGCGTACCGACCTTGATAAGCTGGTTCTGGATCTGGAAACCAACGGCACCCTTGATCCTGAGGAAGGAATTCGTCGGGCAGCAACTATCCTGCAGCAGCAGCTGGCAGTATTTGTTGACCTGGAGAGCGATAGCGAATCTGAATCTGTTGCAGAGGAAGACGAAGTTGATCCAATCTTGCTGCGTCCAGTCGATGATTTGGAACTGACTGTTCGATCTGCAAATTGCCTCAAGGCAGAGAATATTTACTACATCGGTGATCTTGTACAGCGCACAGAAGTTGAGCTGCTGAAAACCCCGAACCTGGGTAAGAAATCACTGACTGAGATCAAGGACGTATTGGCGTCCCGTGGGTTGTCTCTGGGCATGCGCCTGGATAACTGGCCGCCTGCTAGTCTCAAAAACGACGATCGGGTGTTGAGCGTTTAAGCCCACCCCGGAACCGGTTGATAGTGCTGACATAGCACGGTAAGAATAGGACTTTAAAAATGCGTCATCGTCACAGTGGACGTCAGTTAAACAGGAATAGCTCGCACCGCAAGGCTATGTTCCGGAACATGACTGTATCGTTGGTAGAGCACGAACTGATCAAGACTACCCTGGCCAAGGCCAAGGAGTTGCGCGGCCATGCGGAGCCTTTGATTACGCTTGCGAAGAAGGACAGTGTGGCTAACCGCCGTCTGGCATTCGACCGCACGCGTAGCAAGGAAACAGTGGGCAAGTTGTTCACTGAGCTAGGTCCTCGCTACCTGGAGCGTCCTGGAGGTTACATCCGTATCCTCAAGTGCGGCTACCGTACAGGCGACAAGGCACCTATGGCTTATGTTGAGCTGGTGGATCGCCCCGCGGCTGAAGTACATGAGGATGACGAGGATTAGAATCCTGGTTGTTTGCTAGATCCTAGAAGCCGGGCATGTTCCCGGCTTTTTTGTGCCTGAATGTTTTACCCAGGGCTCGGTCTCGTTTCAGAGGCATTCTACTGTGGCACCGGCCCAGACCCGGTTAAGACATTGCTCCACGTCGGCGGCCCTCCGGGCTGCCC
>JBALVI010000009.1:15614-106525 GCA_036961205.1 Halioglobus sp.
TCGCGCCACTCCTTCGGCGCTCGACTTTATAGTTCCGCAATGCCTTAACCGGCTCCGGCCCTCCTCTGCGGTCTAGCTCATACTGGTTTGGACATCCATTCTATAGAGCGCCGGCCCAGACCCGGTTAAGACATTGCTCCACGTCGGCGGCCCTCCGGGCTGCCCTCAGTCGGTTGCGAGCCTTAAAGCGCTTCGCTGTCTCGCGCCACTCCTTCGGCGCTCGACTTTATAGTTCCGCAATGCCTTAACCGGCTCAGGTCCTCGGTGCTAATTTTTGGCTGCCGAGATATAAACAAGATCTCTTGAGAGAAACGAAGGCAGGAAATAGGATTGTCGAAGTGCAGAGATCAGCCCGGTGGCGAAACGCGAAGTGTAAAAACTAAGCCGCTTTCTTCGAAGACTTCCTTTTCAACATCGGCGCCAAAAACTGCCCGGTAAACGACTTTTTAACTTTGGCTACGTCTTCGGGAGTACCGGTCGCGATGATCTGACCACCGCCACTGCCACCCTCTGGTCCCAGGTCTACCACCCAATCCGCTGTTTTGATGACGTCGAGGTTGTGCTCGATGATAACCACGGTATTGCCGTGATCGCGCAATCGATGCAAGACCTCCAGGAGCTGCCGGATATCTTCGAAGTGCAGGCCGGTTGTCGGCTCGTCGAGAATATACAGGGTGCTACCTGTATCCCGCTTCGAGAGTTCTTTGGCCAGTTTGACTCGCTGTGCTTCTCCGCCAGAGAGGGTGGTCGCCGCCTGACCCAGGCGCACGTAGGTCAGGCCCACGTCGGTGAGTGTTTGCAGCTTGCGGGCTATAGCCGGTACGGGCTCGAAAAAGATCAGGGCGTCTTCTACCGTCATATCCAGCACTTCGTGAATATTCTTGCCCTTGTAGCGTATTTCAAGGGTCTCACGGTTGTAGCGTTTGCTCTTGCAGACGTCACAGGGTACGTAGATGTCGGGAAGGAAGTGCATTTCAACTTTGGTTACGCCATCGCCCTGGCAAGCCTCACAGCGACCTCCCTTGACGTTAAAGCTGAATCGGCCGGGTTTATAGCCTCTTGAGCGGGCCTCCTGGGTACCGGCAAACAGTTCGCGTACCGGAGTGAAAATGCCGGTATACGTAGCGGGGTTGGATCGTGGTGTGCGGCCAATGGGGCTTTGGTCGATATCAATGCATTTGTCGACGTGGTCCAGGCCAGAAATTTCACTGTGGGCCGCAGCCGTCAGGGTGGTCGCGCCGTTTAGCTCGGTCGCGGCTAGCGGGTAGAGGGTGCCGTTTATCAGAGTCGATTTGCCGGATCCGGAGACCCCGGTTATGCAGGTGAGCAGGCCCACGGGGATTTGCAGATCCACGGATTGCAGGTTGTTGCCTTGGGCTCCGGTGAGAGTCAGCTGTCGCTTGCCGTTATTGGCGACCCGTTTAATGGGAATCTCTATACGACGTTTACCGGATAAGTAGGCCCCGGTAAGGGAGTTTTCATTGTTTAGAATATCCTCGATCTTGCCCTCGGCAACGATTTGGCCACCGTGTACACCGGCGCCAGGGCCGATGTCGATGATGTGGTCTGCCATGCGGATGGCTTCTTCGTCGTGTTCTACCACCAGTACGGTATTACCAATGTCCCGCAGATGCCTGAGTGTACTGAGTAGTCGCTCGTTATCTCGCTGGTGTAGCCCAATAGAGGGCTCGTCGAGAATGTACATAACACCCACCAGGCCGGCACCGATTTGCGAAGCGAGGCGAATCCTTTGGGCTTCGCCACCGGAAAGAGTTTCAGCGCTTCGGTTCAGGGCCAGGTAGTTCAAGCCGACATCAACCAGGAAACGGTAGCGTGCGCGAAGCTCTTTGAGGATTTTATCGGCGATTTCTCCTGCACGGCCTTCCAGTTTGAGGTTTTCGAAGTAGTCCTGCGCTTCGCCCACGGACATGGAGGTGATGCTGGGTAGATTGCGGTTGTCGACAAAGACATGTCGCGCGTCTTTGCGCAGGCGAGTACCCTCACAATCCGGGCACGGTGCGGTGGCCAGGAACTTGGTCAGGTCGTCTCGCACAGACTGGGAATCGGTGTCCCGGTAGCGGCGCTCCATGTTGGGAAGAATCCCTTCAAAAGCATGGGTTCGCTGGAAGACGTCGCCCCGATCATTCACATAGGCAAAGGCAATCTCTTGCTTGCCGCTTCCCTGGAGAATGATCTTGCGATGTTTCTTGTCCAAATTTTCGAACGGCTCGTCTATATCAAAGCCGTAGTGCTCGGCCAACGAGTTGAGCATATGGAAGTAGTACACATTGCGACGGTCCCAGCCGCGAATAGCGCCCTCTGCCAGACTGGCTTCCGGGTGCAAGACTATGCGGGTCTCGTCGAAATACTGTTTGACTCCCAGGCCGTCGCAGCCGCTGCAGGCGCCCGCTGGATTGTTAAATGAGAACAGCCGCGGCTCCAGTTCGTCGATACTGTGACCACACTGGGGACAGGCGAAGCGCGCCGAGAACATAATGTCCTCTTCTTTGCTGTCAGTATCCATGTAACTGATTGACGCCAAACCATCGGTTAAACCCAGGGCTGTTTCGAATGATTCTGCCAGGCGTAGACCCAGATCCTCTCTGACCTTAAATCGATCAACTACAACTTCTATACGGTGTTTCTTCTTCTTGTCGAGTTCAGGGAGATCGTCCAGATCAGTGACGATACCGTCGATACGTGCGCGTACAAAACCAGAGGCTCGCAACTCCTCAAAAACGTGTAGGTGTTCGCCCTTGCGTTCACGTACTACCGGGGCGAGCAACATCAGTTTGCTACCCTCTGGCATTGCCAGCACCATATCGACCATCTGGCTGACGGTCTGTGCAGCGAGATTCACGTCGTGTTCGGGGCAGCGGGGCTCTCCAACTCTGGCATAAAGCAGTCGTAGATAGTCGTAAATTTCGGTAATGGTGCCAACGGTAGAGCGCGGATTGTGGGAAGTCGATTTTTGTTCGATGGAGATGGCGGGCGAAAGGCCTTCGATGTGGTCCATATCGGGTTTTTCCATCATCGACAGGAATTGCCTGGCATAGGTAGAAAGCGATTCCACATAGCGGCGCTGGCCTTCCGCATAGAGCGTATCGAAGGCCAGTGAAGATTTTCCCGAACCGGACAGTCCGGTGATTACCACCAGTTTGTCCCGCGGGATGTCCAGATCGATATTCTTGAGGTTGTGGGTGCGTGCCCCGCGGACCTGAATAGTCTTCATTTTACTCCTGTTACAACGTTGAACCCGAACCTGACAGTATATGCTCAGGCTATCCTGCCTTGCAAAAACCATCACGTTTATTACGCACTATTTCGCAGCTCGGATGCTCCAGCTGTAGGAAGCTGTTAGAATTCGTAGGTATTTTCAGAAAAAAGCCCCCGTGATTACCGAAAATCCCATGACAAAGCTGGAGCGACGCAGTGTCGGTTCGCTGGCCTTGCTCTATAGCATCCGCATGCTCGGACTGTTTATGGTCCTGCCGCTACTCGCTCTCTACACCTCGGACCTGACGGGCGCCACGCCACTGATGTTGGGGCTGGCGCTGGGCGTCTATGGGCTGAGCCAGGCCTTACTGCAGATTCCTTTGGGCTGGTTGTCGGATCGCGTGGGGCGCAAGCCGGTCATTGTTGGCGGCTTGCTGGTTTTTGGCCTCGGTAGCCTTGTCGCGGCAAACGCCGATACTGCATCGGGATTGGTTTTTGGCCGTTTTTTGCAAGGCGCGGGTGCCATCGCCAGTGCTGTCATGGCCCTGGTCGCTGATTTAACCAGCGAAGAGCAGCGCACCAAGGCGATGGCAATTATAGGCGCCAGTATTGGCGCGTCATTTGCGCTGGCCCTGGTACTTGGTCCGGTGGTGGCGGGCATTGCCGGCTTGTCCGGTGTGTTTTATCTCACTGCACTGCTGGCTCTTGTAGGCATTGCAGTTGTTTTGCTAACTGTCCCAACTCCAGAGCCTCTGTCTTCGACTTCTGAAACCGGCCCCCGCGGGCGCTATGTAGGTCGAGCATTGAAAGATGCGGTACTGCTCAAGCTTGATTACGGAGTGTTTACGCTGCACTTTATTCTGATGGCCAGCTTCCTTGTCGTGCCACAGTTACTGCAGGACAAATTCGCATTGGTGCGAGAAGATCACTGGCAAATCTACTTGCCTGTCCTGCTTTTATCCGTGCTGGGCATGCTGCCGTTGATGCGGTTGGCCGAACGCGGAGGTAGGCTGAATCAGGTATTTCCCGCGGCAATCTTACTGGTGCTGCTTGGATTGTTGGGGTTCTGGTTTAGCTCATCTTCAGCGCTTTTCTATTTTAGTCTGTGGCTGTTTTTCGTTGGCTTCAATTACCTGGAAGCCAGTTTGCCGTCGTTGGTCAGCAAGCGTATTTCCGTTCAGGGGCGTGGCACCGCAATGGGAGCCTATTCCACCTGCCAGTTTCTCGGCGCATTTGCCGGTGGCGCGGCAGGAGGTCTTGCCTTGCAGCAGTTTGGTTTTGGCGCAGTACTGGCTTTGGGTAGTGGGCTTGGGCTTGTATGGCTCCTGCTTTGTGTAACAGGTCGACCTCTGACCGTTGCCAGTGCTGAGCCCGAAATTGCCAGTGAAGGCGCCTGAGGCTCATCCGATTCATATCCGCGTAGTTTGGTCGACAATGCTGTCGCATTTGGACAGCGAGATTGCTATAGTCCTTGGTCAATTTCAATAATGATATTCGCTCAAATAAGGGGGGTTTTATGGCTTCACGGGGCGTGAATAAAGTAATTTTAGTAGGCAATCTGGGTAATGATCCGGAGACTCGCTATATGCCATCCGGCGGTGCGGTAACGAATATTACCGTCGCCACTTCGGAGACCTGGAAAGATAAACAGACGGGTCAGCCACAGGAGCGTACCGAGTGGCACCGCATTGTATTTTTCAACCGCCTTGCTGAAATCGCCGGGGAATACCTGCGTAAAGGTTCCAAGGTCTATCTTGAAGGTGCACTGCGTACTCGCAAGTGGCAGGATCAGTCTGGTCAGGATAAGTACACCACCGAGATAGTGGCGAGTGAGATGCAAATGCTCGACAGCCGCAACGCCGGTCAGAATCAGGGGCAGGGTGGCGGAGGCTCCCAGCAAGCGCAGCAGAACTCTCCTCCCCAGCAAAACTCCCCCCCTCGTAGTGCTCCGAGCCAGGGCGGAGGTGGCGCCGCGAGCGCCGCGCCAGCGGCCACAGCGCCTGCAGATTTCGGTGATTTTGACGACGACATTCCTTTTTAGCGGGTTGCCTCTGCGTTTGTCCATTGCTGGCGATAAGGGAGCTTCGTTGTGCGAGTTCTTCTAATTGGTGCAGATACCCCCGTGGGGCTGGCTCTGCAATCGTTTCTGTTGCGCTGGGGGCGCCATGAACTGGTCCCTCTGTCATCGTCGGCTTGTCGCTGGAAAAGCGAGCGCCAGGCCAAGAAGGCGGCCAGGCGTGCGAGCTGCGAGATCATCATTGATGCCCGCATCATTTCTGCTTTGGACAGCGGTGAAGAAATTCATGAGCTGGATATAGAGCGTTGCCACTGGCTTGCGAAGGCCTGTCAGCGCAGTGATATTCGCTATCTCTATCTGTCCAATGCCAGAGTCTACGCCGGGACTCAGGGACGTCCCTACACCGAATTTGATCAACCTGATAATCAGGAAACTATTGGGCAGCTACTGTGTCGGGCTGAATCGCTCGTAAAAGATACCTGTGACGGCCACCTGATATTACGGCTAGGTCCGATATTTTCAGCGCGGGGCGTAAACTCCCTGACTTACGTACTGGAGCAATTGGGCGCTGGCGGAACACTCAGCGTCGACAATAGCCTTACCGGTTGTCCGGTAGATTCTGGTGATGCCGCGCGAGTGATAGCGGCAATTATTGACCAGGTCAGTACCGGAGCTGATGCCTGGGGGGTATATAACTACGCCAGCTCAGACCCTACGCATTGCTATGAATTTGCCGAGGCCTTGCTAGCCAGTGCGTCTCAGTTCTCGCCGTTAGAGGGGGCGTCGGCGCAACTTGCTGCGGATGAGGAGCCTCGAGAATCCTTGAATCGCACGCTTGAATGCAGTCGGATTCTCAACACTTTTGCCATTAAGCAGGTTCCTTGGCGCGGGTTTGTTACCGACGCCGTTAAGCACTACTTTGAACTGCAGCACCAGGATTAGACACCATGAGTAAAGCCACTGATACTGAAATGAGTCCTCTCAATATCGCCGTATTAACCGTATCTGATACCCGCGTCGAGGACGACGACACCTCAGGTGGTTACCTGGTAGAGGCGCTCAGGGAATCTGGTCACCACCTGGCGGCCAAGCAGATTGTTATTGATGACATCTACCGAATCCGCGCTTGTATCTCGGCCTGGATAGCAGACCCTGATGTCGATGTTGCGCTAGTCACCGGCGGCACCGGTTTTTCCGGTCGTGACTCTACCCCGGAAGCGGTATCGCCGCTGTTCGACAAGGCTGTAGAAGGCTTTGGTGAGGTGTTTCGTGCTCTGTCCTACGAGGAAATTGGATCGTCCACGGTGCAGTCACGGGCAGTGGCCGGTTTCGCGAATAACACTGTAATCTTTTGCATGCCCGGTTCTACGGGGGCTTGTCGCACCGCCTGGAATGGCGTTATCCGCGAGCAACTGGACAGTACTCATCGACCCTGTAACTTTGTTGGTGTACTGAAGGCGCGGACTGCCCAGCAATGAGCAGGTTGTTACCGGTAGAAGAGGCGCTGGAGCAGATTCTGGCGACTGCTCTCTCTGTTACCGATACCGTGGAGTTACCACTCATTGAGTCTCTGGGTCATGTGCTCGCCTCTGATTACCATTCTGCCATCAACGTGCCGGGCGCTGATAATAGCGCCATGGACGGTTACGCAATACGAATCGCAGACTTAAGCCCCGATCCACTGCCCTTATCGCAACGAATTCCAGCCGGTAGTGTGGCGCAAAGATTGACCCCGGGAACGGCGGCCAGGATTTTCACCGGCGCCAATGTGCCTCTGGGAGCCGATGCAGTTGTGATGCAGGAAGATTGTACCGCTGGTGATGAGTGCGTAGTGATCAATACGCGTCCGAAACCAGGGGAGCACATTCGCCCCGCAGGACAGGATATCGCTACCGGCAGTCGAGTGCTCCAATCGGGCAGGGTACTGCGGCCCCAGGATCTCGGACTGTTGGCATCCATCGGTTGTGCTTCGGTCACAGTTCATCGGCCACTGCGTGTTGCTATTTTATCGACCGGCGACGAACTGGTTGAACCTGGCTCGGGATCTTTGGCTGAAGGGCAACTCTACAATTCCAACCGCTACACCTTGGCGGGATTGCTACGATCCATGAATATGGAGGTGGTCGATTGTGGGATCGTTCCTGACGACGCGCAGGCGACCGCAGATGCGCTGCAGGATGCGGCAGCAAAAGCAGATTGCGTGATTACCTCGGGCGGAGTGTCAGTAGGCGAGGAAGATCACGTCAAACAACAGGTAGAAAATCTGGGCCAGCTAGAACTTTGGAAGTTGGCGATAAAGCCCGGAAAACCTCTAGCCTTTGGTCGTATTGGAGATACTCCTTTCCTCGGTCTTCCGGGTAATCCCAGCTCGGTATTCGTGACCTTCAGTCTTATTGCCAAACCCTTTCTCCGTAAACTTCAGGGCGTGCAAGAAGCGGCGTTGCCACCCTTGATGGCCCGCGCGGGATTCACGGTTGACAGAGCGGGCGGTCGCCAGGAATACCTGCGCGTCACCCTGAGTAATAGCGATGACGGCTTGCTTGCCAACCGATTTTCCAACCAGAGCTCCGGTGTCCTTAGCTCGGTTTCCCACTCCAATGCCCTGGCGGTTATTCCCGTCGGAAAAACGGTGGCGCTGGGAGATTTTGTTGAAGTGCAGCTGCTGGATTTGCTGACCGCCTAATACCTCGGTGGTTGGTGCGCCTATTTTTTTACTTCACCGGGCAGGCAATCAGGACGCGCTTAAGTTTGCCATCATTGGAGGAGCTTTCTGCGAGGACTGTTCGAGTCCCAAATTTTGCATAGCAAAATTGGTCGAGTTCCGCAGCAGCCGGAAATGATGGCAAACTTGCGTCCGCCTGCCCGGTGAAGTAAAAAAATAGGCGCTATCGCTCTTAAGCATGAATTCAACGACAGAAGGGCGCGCCCACTAGAGATTCAGCGAGCAGGTTTCACCACAGGTGCTATAGATGAGGAATACAGGGCGCCCGACGACGCCCCGGTGGGTCAATCAGTATATTTCTGAAACACCAATGACGCATTAGTGCCGCCAAAGCCGAAGCTGTTTGACATCACGCGCTGCAGATCAACGTCATCGTGGCGAGTTACCGCGATTGGCAGTCCCTCCGCTTCTGGATCGAGATTCTCGATATTGGCCGAGGCCGCGATGAAATTATTTTGCTGCATCAGCAGTGAGTAGATCGCTTCCTGGACACCGGCAGCACCCAAAGAATGCCCGGAAAGGGACTTGGTGGAGCCAACCACTGGAATGTGATCCAGATCTTCATAGGCGGCGCGCACTGCCTTCAACTCCTGCATGTCACCAGCGGGGGTGCTGGTGCCGTGGGCGTTAATGTAATCCACCGGGCCTTCTACGGTGGCCAGTGCCTGTTGCATGCAACGCACGGCGCCTTCACCAGAGGGAGAAACCATATCGTAGCCGTCAGAAGTGGCTCCGTAGCCTACCAATTCCGCGTAAATTTTTGCGCCGCGCGCCTTGGCGTGTTCTAGCTCTTCCAGTACCAGCATGCCGCCACCGCCGGCGATAACAAAGCCATCGCGATCAGCGTCGTAGGCACGTGAGGCCCGCTCCGGAGTGTCATTGTACTTGGTAGAAAGAGCCCCCATTGCGTCAAACAGACTGCTGAGAGTCCAATGCAATTCTTCGCCGCCACCGGCAAATACAATATCTTGCTTGTTGAGCTGAATCTGTTCCATCCCGTTGCCTATACAGTGCGCACTGGTTGAGCAGGCCGAAGATATGGAGTAATTGACGCCTTTGATTTTAAAGGGGGTTGCCAGGCAGGCTGACACAGTACTGCCCATGGTTTGGGTAACCCGGTAGGGGCCAACCCGGCGCAGGCCACGATCTCTTAGAATGTCGGCAGCTTCAGTCTGACTGGCAGAGGATGCTCCACCAGAACCGGCGATAATACCTGTGCGTACATTGGAAACATCGGAATCATCCAACCCTGCATCGGCAATGGCTTGTTGCATTGAAATATAGGCGTAGGCCGCGGCATCGCCCATAAATCGTAGTTGTTTGCGATCAATCAGCTCTTTGGTATCAATGTTTGGGGCACCAGCAATATGGGATCGCATACCCATGTCGATGTGCTCCTGACGCAGGCTAATGCCTGAGCGTCCTTCAAATAAAGAGCTGTTTACACTGGCTGCATCATTGCCAAGGCAGGATACGATGCCAAGGCCGGTTATGACTACTCGTCTGGTCATGAATCAAAAAGACTCCGTTGTTTGAAACAGTCCGACCCGAAGGCCTTCCGCTGTATAGATCTCTCTACCGTCTACCGAAACAGTGCCGTCAGCAATGCCCATAATCAACTTGCGCTCGATAACGCGCTTGATATGAATGTTGTAGACCACTTTCGACGCAGTTGGAACAATCTCCCCGGTAAACTTCACTCCGCCACAACCCAGGGCACGACCGCGACCGGGATTGCCTCTCCAACCCAGGAAAAACCCAACCAACTGCCACATAGCGTCCAGGCCCAGGCAACCGGGCATCACCGGATCGCCCGGGAAATGGCAATCAAAAAACCAGAGGTCCGGATTGATATCCAGCTCTGCGACGATTTGCCCCTTGCCGTGATTGCCGCCTTCAGAGGCGATGTGGGTGATG
Source organism: Halioglobus sp. (assembly GCA_036961205.1). Classification (GTDB taxonomy): domain Bacteria; phylum Pseudomonadota; class Gammaproteobacteria; order Pseudomonadales; family Halieaceae; genus CALJFL01. The sequence goes on from JBALVI010000009.1 coordinate 25,487, forward strand.
CGGTCCAACATCAGCATATTTTCGGTTGGCAGTTGTGCGTTGCCTGGACCAAAAAGTTCACCGTTGCCGCAGGCAATCAGATCTTCTTTGGTGAACGCGCTTTTTGCAGTCATAGGAATTCCAGTGATGGCACTTTGCAGTTGTCTCCGGGGCATCTGGAAGTGCGGTGTGCGGCGCCCCCAGCAACAGGGGCATTGTGGGTGTCATTCTAATGCCTGCGGTGCACAAGTCCAGTATCCAGATCAGAAAGAGGCAGCCGGGATACTGGTCAATATTGGCTTGCTCAGATAACATGTTCAGGTGAAAAAATGGCTCTGTGGTGCCAGTTGGCTTATACCGATGCCAGACCAGTCAATAACCTTGTGGATAAAAAATGCTAATACCAGTGATACTTTCCGGCGGCGTGGGAAGTCGCCTTTGGCCTGTTTCCAGAGAACTTCATCCTAAACAGTTTTTGCCGCTGCTGGGTGAACTGTCAATGTTACAGGAAACGCTGCAGAGAAGTGCTGCGCTGGAGGTAGGGCCGCCTATCGTAGTATGTAATGAGGCGCATCGATTTCTGGTAGCAGAGCAGTTGCGGCAGATTGACATGCAGTCAGGCGCCATAATTCTCGAGCCCGAGGGTCGGAACACGGCCCCTGCCGTTGCTCTGGCGGCCCTCAAGGCACTGGCAGAAGATCCCGAGGCCCAGCTATTGGTGTTGCCCGCAGATCACCACATACAGGACATCGCTGCATTTATCACCGCGGCTGAGAAAACTTTGAACCTGGTCGCAGAAGGCCGTTTGGTGACTTTTGGGGTGGTACCAACATCGCCGGAAACTGGCTACGGCTACATAAAATGTGGCAAGTCCCGTGGCGATACGCAGTTCGATCTGGAGTGCTTTGTCGAGAAGCCGGATCTGGTCACTGCCCAAGCCTATCTCGATAGTGGCGAGTACCTGTGGAATAGCGGTATGTTTTTGTTCCGCGCTTCCACTTATCTGGAAGAATTACAAGAACACGCTCCGCTAATATTGGAGCACTGTCGGGCGGCGATGGCGGATGCAAGTCTTGATATGGACTTCCTGAGACCAGCCCCGGGGCACTTTTTGGCCAGCCCCAGCGATAGCATCGACTATGCAGTGATGGAGAAGACTGTTCACGGTGCAGTTACAGCTTTGGATTGCGGCTGGAGTGACGTGGGCGCCTGGTCGGCGCTATGGGATGTGTCCGCCAGAGACCCCGCTGGCAATGTTATTCAGGGCGATGTGCTCACTGAAGATTGTAGTAACAGTTTTATCCGCAGTGATGACCGACTGGTGGCGGCGCTTGGGGTTGAAAATCTGGTAATTGTAGAAACTTCAGATGCAGTGCTGGTGGCAGATCGTGGCAGGGTTCAGGACGTCAAAAAGATAGTCAGCCGGCTGAAGAGCTTAGGGCGAGAAGAAGCGAATTTACATCAGCGCGTATTTCGTCCCTGGGGAAGCTACGAATCGCTGGTGGTAGCCGACCGCTTCCAGGTTAAACGCATTGTCGTTGAGCCGGGGCACCAGCTGTCACTCCAGAAGCACCATCACCGCGCTGAGCACTGGATTGTGGTCGCCGGTACTGCCGAGGTGACCTGCGAAGACAAGGTCTTCATGCTGCGTGAAGATGAGTCGACGTACATTCCCCTTGGCCACAAACACCGCCTGGCCAACCCCGGGCGAATACCACTGGAACTGATTGAAGTGCAATCGGGAACCTATCTGGGCGAGGATGATATTGTGCGCTTTGAAGATGTTTATGGCCGCAGTGAAGCGGGTGATTCCAAAGAGCAAGGAGCTTAACCAATGATCAAAAAATGCCTTTTCCCGGTGGCCGGCTATGGCACACGATTTCTACCGGCGACTAAAAGTATGCCCAAGGAAATGTTGCCTATTGTGAACAAACCTTTGGTTCAATACGGCGTGGAGGAGGCCATTGATGCTGGCATGACCACCTGTGCCATGGTTACCGGTCGCGGTAAACGTTCGATTACCGATCATTTTGATATCAGCTATGAACTTGAACATCAGATATCCGGAACCAGTAAAGAAGTGCACCTCGATAGTATTCGTGGAGTATTGGATAAAGGCATCTTCACCATGGTGCGCCAGCGGGAGATGAAGGGCTTGGGTCATGCGATTCTTACCGGTGAATCTCTGATCGGTAACGAACCTTTTGGCGTTTTGCTCTCCGATGATCTGTGCCTGAATGAAGGCCCTGGTGTATTAAGCCAGATGGAGGCACTGTATCGACAATTCCGTTGTTCAATCGTGGCCATTCAGGAAGTTCCGATGGATGAGGTGCACAAGTATGGAGTTATTGCCGGCGAAAAACTGAAGGACAATATCTATCAGGTTAATGAGATGGTGGAGAAGCCCGACGCTGATGCCGCACCGTCGAATCTGGCAATTATCGGCCGCTACATTCTGACGCCCGATATCTTCGATATTCTTCGAGAGACCGAGCCTGGTGCCAATGGTGAAATTCAACTGACCGACGCGCTGCAGACTCAGGCCCGTAACGGCTGCGTTATGGCCTACAAATTTAAAGGCCGGCGTTTTGATTGTGGCAGCGTACCCGGCTTCGTAGAAGCAACGAACTTTGTATACGAAAACCTGTACGGACAAGAGTAGGCGGAAAATCTGTGGAAAAAATTACATGTTTTAAAGCTTATGACGTTCGTGGCCGCATCCCCGATCAGTTGAATGAAGATATCGCCAGGCGTATTGGTCGTGCCTACGCTGCCGTGGTTAAACCACGAAAAGTGGTGATTGGCCATGACATTCGCCTCAGTAGTGAATCGATCAAGGCGGCTGTCATAGACGGACTGCTGGAGCAGGGGGTCGATGTCTACGATATCGGTCTGTGTGGTACCGAGGAAATCTATTTCGCCACCTCCCATGCAGAGATGGACGGCGGTATAGCGGTTACCGCTAGCCACAATCCCAAAGACTACAATGGCATGAAGTTTGTGCGGGAAGAGTCCAAGCCAATCTCAGGGGACACTGGGCTATTTGATATTCAGGCCCTGGCAGAGCAAAACGAATTTGAAGCAGCGGCCCAAAGGGGCCAGTTACACAGTCTGGATACTTCGGCAGCCTACGTGCAGCACTTGTTAGGTTACGTTAACACCGCCGAGCTTCGACCTCTGAAGATAGTGGTCAATGCGGGCAATGGCGGTGCAGGTAGAGTGGTTGATTTACTGGAGTCGCATCTGCCGTTTGAATTTATTAAGTTGCATCATGAGCCAGACGGTAATTTCCCCAACGGCGTACCTAACCCGCTTTTGGTGGACAACCGGGCCCCAACGATAGCGGCAGTGCGTGAACACGGTGCGGATCTTGGTATCGCATGGGACGGTGACTTTGATCGCTGCTTTTTCTTCGACAGCTCGGGCGAATTTGTGGAAGGATATTATCTGGTGGGCCTTCTGGCTGAAGCCTTTCTACAGAGTAATCCGGGCGCCAGCGTAGTACATGACCCGCGACTCACCTGGAATACCATCGCCATCACCGAGGCCTCAGGGGGTAGGGCAGTACAAAGCAAAACCGGTCACGCGTTCATTAAGGAAAGGATGCGCAAAGAGAACGCGGTTTACGGTGGCGAAATGAGTGCTCACCATTACTTTCGTGACTTTGCCTACTGTGACAGCGGCATGATCCCCTGGCTATTGGTGGCCGGATTAATGTCCAGTCGCAAGACCAGCCTGACTGAGATGGTGGCAGAACGGATGGCCGCTTATCCCTGCAGTGGAGAAATAAATCGAACTATCGACGATCCGTCAGCGGTGTTGGCCGCCGCGGAGGCCGCTTATGGCAGTCAGGCCCTGGCTACGGAACATGTGGACGGTCTGAGTATGGAATTTAGCGACTGGCGCTTTAATCTCAGAATGTCCAATACAGAGCCCGTTGTTAGACTCAATGTTGAAAGTCGCGCCGATCCTGCTTTGATGGAAAAGCGTACGAAAGAGCTGCTGGCTTTAATCGGGGGTTAGTTCTTACCGCGCCATGCGCCAGGCTTTCATCAGGCGCAGAGTGGCGGAATCCATATTGATCCCGTCGCTCTCCACTGCCAGCTCACCAAGAATTTCCTCGCCTATTTCTTTGCCTAGCTCTACTCCCCATTGGTCAAAGGGATTAATCCCCCATAGTTGACCACTGCAGTAGGTACGGTGCTCATACAGCGCCAACAACGCTCCCAGGGTGGCAGGGGTCAGGCTCGCCATAGTAATGACACTGTTGGGGCGATTGCCTGGCATGACCATATGCGGCGCCAGACGTACCGCTTCATCGTGCGCTACACCTCGGCCCGCCAGGGCGTCCAGAGCCTCTGGTTCGCTGCGACCCACCATCATAGTGCGACTCTGTGCCAGACAGTTGGCCACCAGTCTCTGGTGCTGAGCGGACATGCCAGTATGGGTGGTGAGCGGTAAAATGAAGTCCGTTGGGCACATTAATGTGCCTTGATGTAGCAACTGATGAAATGAGTGCTGCCCCATGGTACCAGCGGAGCCCCAGAGCACCGGCCCGGTTTGGTAATCTAGCGACTGACCTGCGCTGGAGACCCGTTTGCCATTGCTCTCCATAGTCAACTGCTGCAGAAAGTCGGGCAGTTTTTGCAAGCTTTGGTCGTAGGGCAATACCACATGGTTGCCCGCGCCCAGACCGTTGGTACACCAGACTTCCAGCAGGCTCATTAACATTGGCAGATTCTTTTCCGGGGGAGCCTCCAAAAAGTGTTCGTCCATGGCGCGGGCGCCCGCCAGGAAAGCTTCAAAGTTCTCCCAGCCCACTGCAATAGCGCAACTGAGGCCAACCGCTGACCACACTGAATAGCGACCACCGACCCAATCCCAAAGCGGCAGGCAATTGTCCTTGGGAATCCCAAACTGTGCTGCCGCGGGCAGGTTCGTGGTGATAGCCAGGAAGTGTTTGTCCAGGTCGTCATCGTTGGCGCCCGCCATCAGCAACCACTCTCTGGCGGCAAGACCATTGGTCAGGGTTTCTTCAGTGCGAAAGGATTTGGAGCAGATAATGAACAAAGTAGTCGTTGGGTCTAATTGCACCAGCGTATTTTGCAAATCGGCGGGGTCTACATTGGCAACATAATGACAGGCCACCAGACCCTGAAAGGGACGCAAGGCTTCGGTGACCAGGCGTGGCCCCAGATCGGAACCACCAATGCCAATGTTGACTACATCGGTAATCGGTTGGCCCGAATAGCCCATGTGCGAGCCACTGTTGAGCCTGTCCGCGAGGGTTTTCATTCGGCTCCGTACATTCACGACCTCTGCCAATTTCTCGGTTTGGGCTGAGTTGGCGGTAGCGCGTAGCAGACTGTGCAAAGCTGCACGGCCTTCGGTGTTATTAATCGGTTCGCCGGCAAGTAATGCCCGCGCGCGGCCCGCAAGATCAGCCTGCTGAGCAAGTTCCAGTAGCGCCGCGCGCGCCTCGTCGTCCACCAGGTGTTTCGAGTAATCAAGATGTAGGCCGGCGGCCTCAGCTGTATAGGACTGCGCTCTATCGGGTGAGTTCGACAGTAGGGTGGCCACATTCAGCTGGGATTTGTCTGGCGCCAACGCTTGTAGCTTTTGGAATGCAGGGTATTGGGATAACAGTGTTGGAGTTTGCATAGGCGGAACCCGGAAAGAAGACCGCTTAAGTATAGGTAGGGCGTTCTAACGGTGCAATTGAAAGGGCACCGTCAGTGATTGCGGTTGATAGAGATTCCCGTCAGCTTCCGCAGAGCATCATGCACCGGCCCGGCGGGCAGATGATCAAGGCACTGCAGCGCAAGATCATGGTAGTTCCTGGCTGTGTCGCGAGCGTAGGTCAGAGCACCACAGCTTTCCGCTGCAGACAGGATTTCAGCAAGCTGCGCCGCCGTTTTGTTAGTGATGGCGTTGCGTACTAAATCTTGTTGCGCATCGCTGCCTTCCCTGAGGATATAGATGAGGGGAAGAGTCGGCTTGCCTTCGGTGAGGTCATCACCAACATTCTTGCCCATTTCAGCGGGGTCGCCCTCGTAATCCAGCAGGTCATCGACAATCTGGAACGCAATGCCCAGGTTGAGGCCGAATTCGCGCATAGTGTCACAGGTTTTTTCGTCGCAACCGTGGAGCAGGGCGGCGCCATAGCAGGCGGCGGCAAATAGAACCGCGGTTTTTCGCGTGATTACGTCGAGATACTGCTCTTCCGTGGTATTGGCGTCCCCGGCACGGACCAATTGCAGTACTTCGCCCTCGGCGATGATATTGGTGGTATCTGCCATATGGCGTAGCAGTCTCATGTCCTGCAAATCCACCATGAGCTGAAATGCGCGGGTGTAGAGAAAGTCGCCGACCAGAACGCTAGGCGCATTACCGAATTCCGCGTTGGCTGTGGGTCGACCGCGCCGGAGTGAGGATATGTCTACAACATCGTCGTGCAGCAAAGTTGCCGTATGGATAAATTCGATGACCGCGGCAAAGCGGATGTGCTGCGCCTTACATGGGCCCAGAGCGGCCGCGCTGAGCAAGACTAACAGCGGCCTGAGGCGTTTGCCGCCAGCATCAACGATGTAGTGGCCGATGTTCTCTACCATGTCCACGTCAGATTCCAACTGCTCAATAATCAGTTGATTAACCTGCTCGAACTCGCTGGCGACAGTATTGCGGATATCTTGCATAGACGAAGGGGTGTAGTGGCTGAGCGCCAGCGCATGCTAGGGTTCCACCCTTCTGGTGTCAAGCGGCGAGGGTTGTATCAGTGTGAATCTTCCGGAACACCCTAAGCCCTTGTCTTTACTGGAGAAATAAACCTTGCTCCGGGGGGGTGGATTCAGTAAAATCGCCGCCCTCGACCCCCATAGTGCCCGGATTCGGCGCCTGTGAGGTATTTATAAACTGTTTGTGCCGAGCTCTGCCCCCTTGATTTTAAAGGGTTTTTTCAGAAAGCGAGCAGGCTAATTAAACGGAGAAAGCAATGTACGCAGTAATTGAAAGCGGTGGTAAGCAGCACCGTGTAATTGAGGGTGAAACCCTTAAACTCGAAAAAATTGAAGCCGCGACCGGTGAGAGCATAGAATTTGACAAGGTTCTGATGATCGGTGGCGATGATGTCAAAATTGGTACTCCTCTTCTTGCTGGCAGTAAAGTTACCGCCGAAGTGATTGCCCAGGGGCGTCACAAGAAGATCAAGATTATTAAGTTTAATCGCCGTAAGCACTATCGTAGGGAAACCGGCCACCGTCAGTGGTTTACCGAAGTGAAAATTACCGGCATCACGGCTTAGATAGAGGGAAACGACAATGGCACATAAGAAAGCAGGCGGTAGTACTCGTAACGGTCGCGATTCACAGAGCAAGCGTCTAGGCGTTAAGCGCTTCGGCGGCGAGACTGTTAAAGCAGGCAACATTATCGTGCGTCAGCGCGGTACTCGTTTCCACGCTGGTGAAAATGTTGGTATCGGCAAGGATCACACTTTGTTTGCTACTAGCGGCGGTAAGGTAGAGTTTTTGGTTAAAGGCCCGCAAGGTCGCAAGTTTGTTAAGGTAGTGAGCGCCTGAACAGCGGTTAACCGCAAAGCACAGACAAAGCCTCGTCATTGACGGGGCTTTTTTTTGTTTATTGCAGATTACCAAAGCTCTCTGGTAGGTAGCTTGGCTGGAGGTTGGTTCCGGCTAACGGTACCGGGCGAGAGAAAGCTTTTCAGTCGCTCCACGATATTCGCTTGGTGAAAAGCTTTCTCTCGCCCGGCACCTTGCATCGAATCGCGCGACCCGACTGCGGACAAAAACCAGACGCCATAGACCCAGTCTCCCCGGATTTATTTTATTTTATGGGACTGATAAATGCCGAGGTCCCTGGCGGGATAGTCTTTTTCACCAAGCGAATATCGTGGAGCGACTGAAAAAGACTATCCCGCCAGGGACCGTCTCAGCCAAACGGATCCAGAGAAAGCTCATACGCGAGCGCGATGAAGTCTTAGGGCACCCTTAACAGTCAACAGAATCAATTACCGAAACGTGTTCGAATAGCGGGTAGAATAGGCAGTTATGAAGTTTGTAGACGAAGCAAGTATCAAAGTATTCGCCGGAAGAGGTGGCAACGGTGCCATGAGCTTTCGCCGTGAAAAATACATCGCCAAAGGTGGCCCTGATGGGGGTGACGGTGGGGACGGCGGTAGTGTGATCATTGAAGCCGATATCGGGCTCAACACCATGGTCGATTATCGCTTTGTTCGTAGCTACCGGGCCGAGAGTGGTGAGGGTGGTCGCGGGCAGAATTGTACTGGCAGGAGCGGTGACGACCTGATTCTTACAGTGCCTGTGGGGACCACCATTATCGATGAAGACAGCCAAGAGATACTGGGCGATCTGTCGGTGACCGGGCAGCAAATTATGGTTGCGCGTGGTGGCTTTCACGGCCTGGGTAACACGCGGTTTAAATCCAGTACCAACCGGGCACCGCGGCAGTTCACCGCGGGCTCCGACGGTGAGCTTCGGGATCTAAAGCTGGAACTGAAAGTATTGGCGGATGTAGGCTTACTGGGCTTACCCAATGCCGGTAAATCCACCCTCATTCGCGCCGTGTCAGCTGCCACCCCTAAAGTTGCCGACTACCCCTTTACCACGCTGGTACCTAACCTGGGCGTGGTTAAGGTGGACTCTCATCGCAGTTTCGTGATTGCCGACATACCGGGGTTGATAGAAGGCGCTTCCGACGGCGCTGGTCTGGGGATTCGGTTTCTTAAGCATTTGACCCGCAATCGAATATTGTTGCACATCATTGATATGGCCCCTTACGACGGGGTAGAGCCTGCGGATGCCGCGCTGGCGATTGTCCGTGAGTTACATCGCTTTAGCCCCACGCTCGCAGCCAGGCCTCGCTGGCTGGTACTCAATAAAACTGACCTCATAGATGCAGAGCAACTCGCTGAACGTCGGGCGGCAGTGTTGGCGGCACTTGAGTGGGATGGCCCTGTCTACGAGACCGCTGCGATCAGTGCTCAGGGTACAAAGCGGCTGTGTCAGGACATGATGATGTTGTTGGAAAAAGTTTCTGAGGCCGAAGCGTCTGACCCGGAACTGGCGGCAGAAGAGTTTGAGTTGCAGTCGCAAATGCAGCTGGAGGCCAGAGAGCGTATTGAGCTTCTGCGTACCCAGTATCGTGTCGCCGCTCAGGCGCAGGATTCAGATGATGACGACGATGATGATTATGACGTCGAAGTCGAATACGTCCCCTAGGAAGCAGCATGTCTGAGCGAACTGAAGTTGCAGCCGCCAGGCGCTGGGTCGTTAAGGTCGGCAGTGCCTTGCTTACCGATGATGGACGTGGACTGGATGCAGCTATGATTGGATCGCTCGTGGATCAGCTGAGTTCCCTGCGCGAGCGCGGTATCGAAGTGGTTTTGGTGTCCAGTGGCGCGGTAGCGGCGGGTGTCGCCCGTCTCGGCTGGAGCAGCAGACCCACGGCTCTCCATGATATCCAGGCAGCGGCTGCGGTAGGACAATCTGGTCTGGTACAGAGCTACGAAGCTGCGTTTAAGCGCCACGGTATTGTCACCGCACAGGTGCTGTTGGGTCACGACGATGTGATTGCCCGTGATCGCTATCTTAACGCCAGGGGTACACTAAAAAGCTTGCTGGGCTTTGGTGTGATTCCGGTGGTCAACGAAAACGATACGGTGGTGACGGACGAAATCCGCTTTGGCGACAACGATACGCTAGCGGCGCTGGTAGCCAATCTCATTGATGCCGACGCGTTGATGCTGCTCACCGACCAGGTGGGCCTTTTCACGACTGACCCTCGAAGTAATCCCGATGCGACTCTGGTGGAAACCAGTGACGTTAATGCTCCGGAGTTGGAAGCCATGGCTGGCGAAGGTGGCAGTCTCGGACGCGGTGGTATGGTCACCAAACTGCGAGCAGCACGCCTTGCCGCGCGCTCTGGCACCGAAACGGTCATTGCCAGCGGTCGGGTTGAAGGTGTCATTGGGGCGGTGGCCGCGGGGGAGAATATAGGTACCTGGCTGCGCACCGGGAAAAGGCCGGAAAATGCTCGTAAGCAGTGGCTGGCCAGTATGGTGCAGGTACAGGGCAGTCTAGAGCTCGACGATGGCGCGGTGCGGGTGCTGCGGGAATCAGGGCGCAGTCTTCTGCCGGTAGGTGTTTGCGGCGTCAGCGGTGAGTTTAAACGCGGCGACATGGTGTCCTGCCGGAATCGTGAGGGGCGTGAAATTGCCCGCGGGCTGGTTAATTACAGCGCTGTAGAAACCTCACAGATACAGGGCGTTGCCTCGGCGGCGGTAGAAGGCATTCTGGGATACGGTGGAGATGCTGAACTTATCCACCGGGATAATTTAGTGCTTGTGTGAGTGCCTGGTGACGACACCGGCTAGCTCAGCCAGCGCCCCAAAGGGGTTTTCACCCAAATAAAGTCCATCAGCTTTTTCATACCTTGCGCGTTTTCGGCGGAGTAAGGGTATGCATTGGGCATTTTGCCACCAAATCGGTCTATGACTATGGGCATCTCATGGCAATAGCCCCGCAGGCCCTTTTTCCCGTTGACCTGTCCTAGCCCAGAATTTTTGACGCCGCCGAAAGGCGCCTCGGGTATGCCGTAGCTCACCGCCATATCGTTGATACTGCAGGAGCCGGTCTCGAGAGTGCTGGCCAGACGGTAGCCTTTGGCCTTGTCACTGGTCCAGATATTACCGTTGAGCCCGAATTCAGAATCGTTAGCCAACGCCAGCGCCTCTTCCTCACTGTCAACTTTCTGAACGCACAGGATGGGACCAAATGTCTCGTGCTGCATTATGTCCATGTCATGAGTGACGCCGGTGATCAGGGTGGGCTCATAGTACAGGCCGGGTAAGTCGGGGTTTCGTCGTCCGCCGATCAGGATATTGGCTCCTTTGGCGCGTGCGTCTTCAACATGAGCCTCAATAATCGACATCTGTCGGTCCCAAAATACAGCGCCAACGTCCTCCGCCCAGCCCAACTGTGGGCCTTGTTTCAGCAACTTCCCCCGCGCCATAACCCGTTGCAGAAAATCCTCATAGACCTGGTCGACCACATAGACCCTTTCGGTACCGCAACAATAGTGCCCGGTATTCATGCAGGACCCCAGCCAGGCGCCATCAGCGGCACGATCCAGGTCGGCATCGGCGCAAACGATCATGGCGTCATTGCCACCCAGTTCCAGGGTGCAGGGAATAAGGCGGCTTGCGCAGCTCTGGGCGATAATACGGCCAGTGGCCACGCTACCGGTGAACGACACCTTGTCTATATCGCCGTTGACGATGGCTGCGCCGGTATCACCATCACCCAAAAGTACCTGTAAAACGCCCTCAGGCAGGCCGGCATCGCGCAGGATAGTCTCCGCCAGCTTCGCCGAGTAGGGGGTGACCTCCGAGCCTTTGGCTACCACCGTGTTGCCGGCAAGAATGGCTTGAACCGCCTGGTTCATCAGCAGTACGAAAGGCGCGTTCCAGGGGGTGATCAGACCTACCACACCCAGCGGTTTGTAGATGATTTTCAATTGCTTGGCGATGCCCAACACGCCGTGTACCTTGCGCTTGCGCGGCCTTAGAAATTTCTCGGCATTCTTGGCGTAGTAGCACAGGGAGTCGGCAACCGCGAAAATTTCCATGCTCATGGCGTCGGTGCGTGCTTTACCGGTTTCACCCACTACGGTGTCGATAATCTCGTCCTGACGTTCGAGCACCAGCCGCAGCGCGCGCTGCATAATTTTCGCGCGGTCTTTCATGGGGGTTGCCGCCCAGCCGGGCTGGGTCTTTCGTGCCAGCCTAATGGCGCTGGTCACGTCCTCGGCGTTGGCACAGATCAGCGTGCCGGTAGGCTCCAGATTGACCGGGCTGCGCAATTGCAGGTGCCGGCGGGAGTCGTTGGATGCAATGGGTTCGTACAGGGACATGCGAGGCCTGTGGATGCGAGCGTGTGAAGCCAAACTAATAGTCATTAGTTTGGCTGTCAATGGTCTGTGGCTACTCTCGAAAGACTTACGCCCTGCTGGTATGCGGATCGAGTATGGGCTACCTTCTGTGCGCGTCTAGGAATGAGGAGAGCGTGTGTCACAGTTTGTTCTGGCTCTGGGAGTAATTATTGTTATCTCAGGCTTCTATCTTTGGTTTAACCCCGGAAAATCCGAGTTTCTCATAGACAAGGTATTCCGCAGCCGCTGGCTCTACGGAGCGGCACTCCTGCGGTTCTTATTGGGGGCGGCGTTAATCGCGGCGGCACCGGCAGTGCAATATTCCCAGGCGGTTGGCCTGCTGGGGTGGTTGTTTGCTCTGGCGGGTTTGTTGCTGGTTACCTTACCGCCTGCGGTGGTCGATGCTTTGGCTGACAGGCTTGGCAGGGTCTCAGTTTGGCAAATGCGGCTGTGGCTGTCGGTATCAATAGTGCTGGGCTTATCGCTGGTCTACGCAGCGCTGGCTTGAGTTGCCCAGTATTTGAATTACAAAAAAACCCTCAATGTGGAATAATCGCCGCCTTCACGACTTCAGGCTGATTATTTGATGGCGGTTTCTCCCGCGCTACTGCTCGTTCTCTACTGCATCGCGATCGCGCTGTTTTCACTGTTGGGCGGCTTACTGCCTGGCTTGGTGCGGATGACGCACACGCGCACCCAGGTGATTATGAGTTTTGTTTCCGGTCTTATGCTGGGTGTGGCGTTTTATCGCCTGTTACCCCATAGCATCGCGCTACAGCATAGCACCGCCGGCGCAGATGCCGCGGTCTGGTGGCTGATGATTGGCCTGATTGTCATGCTGTTATTGCTGCGTATGTTTCATTTCCACCAGCATGATTTCAGTGGCGAGGAAGAGCATCATCACGAACATGGTCACGGCCATAGCCACGAAAATGGCACATCGGTGCACAGTTTAAGTTGGGTGGGTATCTCCCTTGGCCTGGGTCTGCATACCCTGATCGACGGGGTCGCACTCGGTGCCGTGTTGCAAACCCACGCCACTGATGCGACGACTGCTGGTTTGCTCGGTGTCGGTGTGTTTCTCGCTATTTTGTTGCACAAGCCACTGGATGCCATGTCAATTACCACAATTATGCAGGCTGGCGGCTGGAGCGAGGGCGCCAGGCGTACCGCGAATATTGCTTTTGCTTTTATGTGCCCGCTTGGTGCGCTGTTGTTTTACTTTGGCGTGGACCTGCTGGGGGATAGCCGGGATTACGTGGTCTCTGCCGCTCTGGCTTTTTCCGCAGGTGCCTTTATTTGTATTGCTCTCAGTGACCTGCTGCCTGAGGTGCATTTTCACAGTCACGACCGGGGTAAGCTTACCCTCGCTTTTTTACTCGGTATTATCCTGGCCTACGGAATCGGGGGTCTGGAACCGGCCTCAGTTCATATGGCGGGACACTAACAAGGGAGTTCAGGCGTTATGGTAAAGCGAATTATTTATCCGCCTATGTGGTTGGTCTTTGGCATCGTGTTGATATTTGTATTCAACGAAACTCTTCCTGGCGCGCGTTATACCAGCACTGCGGGTCAGGTTGTTGGCGCCTTGTTAATTCTCATTGGGCTGGCAATGTTGGTGGTGGCAGGTGGGTTGTTCAAAAAGGCCGGCACTGACCTTGTGCCTTTTAAAAATGTATCCGCTCTGGTTACCACGGGTGTCTTTCGATTTACCCGCAACCCGATGTATCTTGCCATGGCGCTGGTGCTGCTAGGATGTGCCGTGACAGTGGGAGCCAGTACAGCTTTAATTGTACCGCCCGTCTTTATGGTCATTATCGAGATGCGTTTTATTCGGCCTGAGGAAGTAATGCTCCGGGATCTCTTTGGCGATGAATACAACAGCTATTGTCAGCGCGTCAGGCGTTGGGTCTGATACCGCCGACTACTGTTGTGCACCCATTTCGGTCGCTAAGGTCTTAGTCAGCTGCGGTTCACTAACCTTTGGAATCCAGCCCTGAAGATTTTCAATAACCAGCTGTGAAAGAGCATCAATGTGCTCGGGTTCTGCGTTCAGGCACGGAATGTATTCAAAGCGCTCGCCCCCCGCCTCGAGAAAGTAGTCCCGATTCTCCTCGCCAATTTCTTCGATGGTCTCCAGACAGTCCGCTGAGAATCCCGGACAGACTATCTGCACGGATTTAACCCCTTTCTCCGGCATCGCCTTCAATGTCTCATCCAGGTAGGGCTGCAGCCAGGGCTCGCGGCCAAAGCGTGATTGAAAGCAGGTCATGTGTTCATCTTCGTTAAGCTCGAGTGCCTGAGCTAGTAATCTTGAGGTCTTATGGCAATGGCAGTGATAAGGGTCGCCTTTGTCCAGGTAGCTTTGGGGTTCACCATGGTAGGAAAAAATCAATTTATCAGCGCGCCCGTGCTCATTCCAATGGTCGTGAACTTTTTTAGCGAGCGCTTCAATATATGCGGGGTAGTCGTGATATTGAGCAACAAACCGTAGATCAGGCAGCCACCGTCGGCGAGTGAAATCCGCAGCCACCGCGTCAAAGGTAGATGCAGTCGTGGCGCCGCTGTACTGGGGGTAAAGTGGCAAAATCAGCAAATGGCGAATCCCGCGTTGCAGTAGCGAGTCCAGGGCCGAGTCGATAGAGGGCTGAGCGTAGCGCATGGCAAAATCGACAATAACATCTGTGCCCAGCTTCTGAGTGAGATCAGCCTGCAGGGCGACGGCTTGAGCCTGGGTATGCACCATTAAGGGCGAGCCCTGTTCGGTCCATATCTTGCGATAGGAGGCTGCGGAGCGCGATGGTCTAATATTGAGAATCACGCCATTCAGTATTAGCCACCAGAGCAGGCGCGGCACCTCAACCACCCTTGGGTCTGACAGGAATTGCTTCAAATAGCGGCGCAGCGCACCTTTCTCGGGTGCGCTGGGCGTTCCCAGGTTGGTTATCAGTACGCCGATTTTGGGCTGTTCGCCGTGATCAAATTTTTCAGTGTTGGTATATTTCATAGTGCTGCCAATATAAGGATGTGGTGGTGGCTTGCCAAGCCCGGGATGACTGCAAAGCAATAATTTGGAATGTTTTTGGCGATTAATATTCGACTCTATGGTTTAGAGCCTTAGTCTGGCTTTATGCATATTGAAGGGTTTCCAGCCTCTGCTGGTGGTAAAGTGAGCCCTTCGCCGGGCTATGGAGATTTTCATGAGAACTGTACTTATTTCACTGCTGACAATGGCCGTGCTAACGATAACCAATGGGGCGCTGGCGTCAAACACAGAAGCCATGATCAGCTATCTCGATAGCTCCACCGATAAATACGGGAAGTTGGCATTAGCCATTTGGGACAAGGCAGAACTGGGTTATCTCGAAACCGAGAGCTCCGCGCTCCTGCAGGCCACCCTGGCAGCAGAGGGTTTTTCGATAAAATCGGGCGTGGCGGGGATTCCTACGGCTTTTGTTGCTAGCTACGGCAGCGGTCAGCCGGTTATCGGTATGCTCGCCGAGTTTGATGCGCTGCCTGGTATTTCACAATCTGCCAGCCCCGTCCGGGAAATTCCAGAGGGGAAAACAACAGGTCACGCCTGCGGTCATCATCTGTTCGGCGCAGGCTCGACAGCGGCGGCCATAGCGGTGAAGCAGTGGATGGAAGCCAATGGTGTAGCCGGCACATTGCGGCTATACGGTACGCCAGCAGAAGAGGGTGGGTCTGGCAAAGTGTATATCGCCAGAGCCGGTTTATTTTCCGATGCTGACGCGATTTTGGCGTGGCATCCCTCTGATATTAATCGTGCCTCCCCCAGCTCCACCCTGGCCAATAAATCGGCTAAGTTTAGATTTCACGGGGTGTCTTCTCACGCAGCCATTGCACCTGAGCGGGGTAGGTCAGCACTGGATGGTGTAGAAGCGATGAACTTCATGACCAATTTACTCCGCGAGCATGTACCGCAGGAAACCCGTATTCACTACGTTATTACCAGTGGCGGCTCTGCGCCGAATGTAGTTCCGGACTTTGCCGAGGTGTTCTATTACGTGCGGCATCCGGATGCAGAAATCCTGAAGGGTCTTTGGGCGCGAGTCATGCAAACAGCCGACGCCGCGGCGTTAGGGACAGGCACAACGGTGACCTCCGAGGTAATCCATGGCAATCACAGTGTTCTGCCCAATGAAACGCTGGCCAAGGTCTCGCATAAGAACCTGTCGCGGGTAGGCGGAGTCACTTATGACGCAGCAGAGCGCGACTTCGCGGCCAAAGTGACCGAATCGCTGAATTTACGTCAGGACCTTTCAGGGCAGGAGCAGCGTATCGAGCCCATGGTTTTCGAACAGAATATGGGTTCTACCGATGTAGGAGATGTCAGTTGGTTGGTGCCCACCTTTGAAATGCGTGCCGCGACCTGGGTGCCTGGCACCAAAGCGCACACCTGGCAGGCGATTGCCGCCGGCGGAACCTCGATTGGGGTAAAAGGCATGATGGTGGCGGCAAAGACTCTGGCCCTGACTGCAGCAGACTTATTTCAGCAGCCGGAGACGCTGGTTGCGGCACGGCAAGAATTCGAGCAAAAGCGCGGTGCTGACTTTAAATATGAGGCCCTGTTGGGTGATCGCTCTCCGCCTCTGGATTATAGAGCGGGTGTTCGATAGTGATTGTTCGCGCGGCGTCTGGAGACTGATATGGCATTGATGGACAAATTCCGGCTCGACGGGCAAGTCGCGATCGTTACCGGCGCTGGCAAGGGTATAGGCGCAGCGATTGCGCAAACTTTTGCCGAGGCTGGTGCCGACATTGTACTGGCGGCCAGGACTCAATCGGATCTTGAGCGTGTCGCTAAGCAGGTTGAGAGTTTTGGTCGCCGTGCACTCGTGGTGCCCACCGATGTGCTGGATTTCGAACAATTACAAAATCTCGCGGATCTCGCCCTGAAGGAATTCGGTCGTCTGGATCTGCTGGTAAATAATGCTGGAGGCTTCCCACCAAAACCGGTGGCGAACACCAGTGCCAGAGATTTCGAAGCCGCGTTTCGGTTCAACGTGACCAGCGCTTTCGAGTTGTCCCGTATTTGCGCGCCGCTGATGGTTGAGTGTGGTGCCAATGGCGCGATATTGAACATCTCATCGGTCGCCGGTCATCGACCTACACCCTGCTTCGCTGCCTATGGCACCGCCAAGGCTGCCCTGTCTTATCTGACTCGCGAGCTGGCCCAAGATTTTGCCCCCAAAGTTCGCGTCAATGCTATTGCCGTGGGCTCGACCAAAACCGATGCCTTGAATACGATACTTACCGATGAAATAGAGCAAACGATGATTGAACTGACACCCATGGCCCGCCTGGGCGAGGTCGAGGATATTGCTCTGGGAGCTCTCTATTTGTGTTCCCCCGCAGCGAGCTATGTTACCGGTGATATTCTTGCCGTAAACGGCGGCATGGAACGGCTAAATATGGCCATGCCTCGCGCCTGGGGTGGAATGGGATGATAGTTGGGTGTCTAATGATGCACGTTTTAGCAGTCACAATTGGCAACAGGAGAATATGTAAATGAGTATTTCACTCTACGATGTAACGGTCGCTTCCTATAGACGCATAATCAAAGGCTCAATTGCAGTGCTTGCCAAAGGTGAGGCGCACTGCCAGGAGCAGGGTATCGACCCTGATACTTTGATGGAGTGTCGCCTCGTTGAGGACATGTTGCCACTGCACTACCAGGTCACTAGCACGGCACATCATTCCCTTGGTGCATTAAAGGCGTTGGAAAGTGGCGTGTTTACACCTCCGCCTGGTATCCCTGGGCTAAATTACGCAGGTCTGTCTCGGGTACTATCGGAGGCGGAGGAAGGAATGGCACAGTTGACTCCCGAAGTGGTGAATGGTCTGGCTGATGGACAGCTGGTATTCAAGCTGGGCGATCGCGAGATCCCCTATGAGGCCACAAATTTCATGCTGAGCTTCTCCGTACCCAATTTCTATTTTCACGCCACCACGCTTTACGACATTCTCCGCCAACAAGGTGTTCCGCTGGGTAAGCTCGACTATCTGGATATGTCTCTCTAGCAGGCAGTGCGCAGAGCCAAGGTACTGGCAGCGGGGCTGGCAATTTAAACTCAGCTCGCCTTACTACCGCTGTTCATTTTGGCTATACTTGGTGGTTATTTTACATACTCAAGATTCAAATGGAGCCCAAGCCCATGTCGCTGGACTTTGACAGCGCTCGTCTGCCTAACCCGAATATAACGCCTGAACACGACGAATGGCGTACGCACTTGCGTCGTTTTATTGATGCCGAAATTATGCCATTTGCTGAAGAGTGGGATGAAGCCGGAGAAATGCCTATGGCATTGTGGCCGAAAGCCGCAGCAGTGGGTCTGCTGGGCATGGGCTATCCGGAAGCCTATGGCGGTACCCTCGAGGGCATCGACTCCTGGCACGGCTGGATTGCTAACGAGGAATTGGCCCGGGTAGGAGTAGGCGGTGTTCAGGCCAGTTTAATGGTGCACGGCATCGGTCTGCCGCCAGTCATTAACTGGGGCTCTGAGGCGATGAAAGAGGCTATTGCTCCGCCTGTACTCGCCGGTACCAAGCATATTGCACTGGGCATTACTGAGCCTGGCGGTGGATCGGATGTTGCCAATCTCGCCACCACGGCGGTGCGCGATGGTGATCATTACGTGGTCAATGGTTCCAAAACCTACATTACCGGTGGCATGCGTGCCAATTGGGTGTCCACCGCGGTGCGTACCGGTGGGGAGGGAGGCAGAGGTGTCTCTATGCTGCTTATTCCGACTGACGCGGAGGGCTTTTCCCGCACTTCTCTGGATCGCAAGCAAGGTTGGTGGGCTTCAGACACCGCGACCCTTTATTTTGATAATGTTCGAGTGCCGGTAGAGAACTTGATTGGCGAAGAGAATCAAGGCTTCCTGGTGATCATGACTAATTTTAATGGCGAGCGTATGGCCATGGCGGCGTCTATGGAAGCGCTGGCCAGGGTCTGCCTGGAAGAAGCCGTCGCCTGGGCGCAGGAACGTAAAACATTTGGTAAACGGCTGGCCGATCACCAGGTGATTCGTCACAAAATCGCCCAGATGAAACAGAAGCTGAATGCTACACAGGCTTATATTCGTATTTGTTACGAATCCATCGAGGCAGGCAACCCCAATCCGGGTGACATTGCGCTGCTGAAGGTGCAGGCGAGTGAAACCATGGAGTATTGCGCCCGTGAGGCCATGCAAATTCTAGGTGGTATCGGTTACATGCGCGGTAATCGTGTTGAAAGAATTTATCGCGAAGTGCGGGTGAATGCCATCGGCGGCGGTTCGGAAGAAATTATGCGGGACCTTGCGGCCCGCCAGTACGGAGTATAAAGATGAAATTATGGCACTGTGCGGGATCTAGATCGTTGCGGCCACTATGGGCGTTGGAGGAGATGGGCCTGGATTACGAGTTGCACGCGATGCCGTTTCCGCCGCGTATGTTCGAGCGGGAATATCTGGGAGAAAATAGTCTAGGTACCGTGCCCTATTTCGTTGATGGTGATGTCACCATGACGGAATCGGCGGGAATCTGTCAGTACCTGGTCGATCGCTATCAGCGTTACGATTTTGGGCTCCAGCCAGACCACCCCGAATATGGCAACTATCTGAATTGGTTACATCATTCCGATGCAACCCTGACGTTCCCACAGACCATTGTGCTGCGCTATACGGTACTTGAGCCAACGGAGTCGAAGAAAGAGGTGGCAGACGATTATGCCAAATGGTTTATCTCGCGACTGCGCAGACTGGATGCTCACCTGGAAGATCATGATTATCTGGTAGACAACCGATTTACCATTGCCGATATCGCGGTCGGCTATGCCTTGTATCTAGGGCGAGTTTTGAAGTTGGATGGCGCCTATAAACCGCAGACAAAAAATTATCTTGAACGTTTAGCTGAGCGTGCTGCGTTCCAGCGTGCCGATGCGGTACGAGAGCCCGGGGCAGCAACCAACCCTTCCTTATTCTAATATTTATTGAGTCTTATTTGATAACAGACACTGGAGTGAATTAGTGAGTACAACACAACAGGAACGGAACGATTTTCGCACGCAGGTATCAGCGTGGATGAAGGATAACAATCCTGCCGACCCCGGATTCTTGCTGCCGCAAACCTTCATGGAAGTTGGCACTGAGCAGCAACTGGACTTTTTGCGTGAATGGCAACATAAAGTATGGTCTGCCGGTTATCTGGGAATGGCCTGGCCTAAGGAATTTGGCGGCGGCAGTGTCGATCCGGTTTTTCAGAATATTGTCGACACCGAAATGCGCAGGAATGCGGTCCCTATCTGCTTCAATATCATAGGCCTGGGCTGGGCCGGCCCGTTGATCAATGACATAGGCACTCAGGAGCAGAAGGAGAAATATCTTAAAGGGATTCTGAGTGGAGAAGATATCTGGTGTCAGGGCTTCTCCGAGCCCGACCACGGTTCAGACCTGGGTAACGCCCAGGTCCGTGCAGTGCGAGATGGTGACGAATATGTGGTCAATGGCACGAAAATCTGGACCACTATGGGTAACTACGCCGAGTATATGATTCTGCTGGCGCGCACCAACCCTAATACCGAGCGGAAATATGACGGTCTGTCGTTCTTCCTGTCACCGATGAAGGTTGACGGTATTGATCCGCGCCCCATCCGTAAAATCACCGGCGAGTACGGTTTCACCGAAACCTTTTTCACCGACGCCCGTATTCCCGCAGATTGCATCATGGGCGAAGAAGGGCAGGGCTGGAAAGTGGCCATGCAAACACTACAGTATGAGCGCGGCGCCGAGGCTGGTAGTGCCGGCGGTATGGCTTTTATTCGTATTGTGATTGACGACATGATCAGTCAATTGAGTGACGTCAGCAGAGACGGCCAACCTGTATTGGAAGACGCCGTTGCCCGCGACGAGTTGGTGAAGCTGATTATGGAAGAGAAAGCTCTGGCCCTGGGCGATAAGCGCGCAGCCATTGGAGCACTGACCACCGATTATCCACACTCTTTACCACTGTCCAGCAAACTGAGGATGAGTGAGCATTCGCGACGCATGCGACAGTCTGCGATTAGCATGCAGGGCGCTGCCGGCAGCCTGTATGTTGGTGATGATCAGGCACGCCAGGGCGGTTTCTGGCAGCGAGCTTATTTTAATAGTTTTTCAGCCACCATTGGTGGCGGTACCAGTCAGGTGCAGTCCAATATAATTGCCGAGCACATTCTCGGCTTACCGAAGTAAGGAATACAGCTATGTCAGTTATCGGGAATACAGCGCTGAGCTTCAGCGAAGAGCAGGCCATGCTAATGGATGTGGCTCGTGAGTTTTGTAAGGACAAGTCCCCCATCTCACGGGTAAGAGAACAACTGGAATCAGAGACAGGTTATGACGCTGCGATCTGGCAGGAAATGGTCGACCTGGGATGGCTGGGTATCTCTATCCCAGAGCAGTATGGCGGCTCCGGCTTGGGCGTTGCTACGGTAGTGCCTGTAGTAGAGAGTATGGGCCGTTCCATGTTGGGCACTCCGCTTGTCAGTACTACATTGGCTGCACAATTGATTCTGCGAGCGGGTGACTCATCCCTCGCTGAACAATGGCTGCCGTCGATTGTCGAGGGTGCCCCGGCTACGATTGCACAACTTGAGTCTATGGACTGGGGTAATGAGGCGATTACCTGTAGCGTCGATGCTGACGGTTTGCTCAGTGGCCAAAAAATGTTTGTGCCGGATGCCACTGCTGCCCAGGTTTTTGTGGTAACTGTGCTACACGATGGCGAGCCTGCTCTGGCAGTAGTCCCGCGCGCGCTGATTCCCGAAGCGGCGATTATAGAACACACCATAATTGATCAAACCAAGCGCGCGGCCAGCGTCGATTTTAGTGGTATAACAGTACCTGCGGATCATCTGCTCACGGGTCCGACAATTGCAGAAGCCATCCGTAACGCGAATTTGTTGGGGGCGCTACTCACCGCAGCGGAAGCCACTGGCAGTTCCGCCAGCTGTCTCGATACCGTGGTTGATTACCTCAAAACCCGCAAGCAATTTGGCAAACTAATCGGTTCATATCAGGCGTTGAAACATCCCAGCGTAGACATTCTATGCGACGTGGATTCCTCCCGGTCTCTGCTTTACCACGCTGCGACCTTAGTGACTGATACCCCTCTTGATCGAGATGCCGAAATAGCCTGTCGCATGGCGAAAGCCAAAGCCACAGAAACACTGCTTTACGCCGGTGACCGCGCTGTACAGTTTCACGGCGGCATGGGGTTTACCTATGAATGTGATGCCCAACTCTATATCCGCCGTGCCCAATGGACTCAGCAGCAATATGGCGACGCACGCCATCATCGCAAGCGCTTGGCGAGTCTGTTGCTGGACAACATTGCGGCGTAACACCCGCCATGCCGAGGATCGATGAGTAAACGAACAGGTATCAAGCGGAGTAAGTTGGGCAGGACACTCTCAGTATCTCTGGCAGGTTTACGTGCCGGGGGTGCCTTTGCGCTCGACGGCGCTGTCAAGAAGCTCAGAGGAACCGAGGGCGAACCACTCAGTTCACCTTTCGTGCGCCGCGAGGCTCACCGGTTTGTCGCAGAACTGGGTCGCCTGAAAGGCACTTACGTGAAAATCGGTCAGATGTTGGCCTTATTAGGTGAGCACTTTCTGCCGCCGGTACTCACCGAAGCCCTGCATCAACTTGAATCCCAGACCCAACCACTGCCTTATGCCGACATTGAATCTGAGCTCAGATCAGTGCTTGGCGATCGCATGGATGAACTGCAGATAGAGCACCAGGCAATCGCTGCAGCATCGTTGTCGCAGGTTCACCGCGCCAAAATTATCGCCACCGGCGAGCAGATCTGCCTGAAGGTTCAGTACCCGGGCCTCGCCGAAGTCATCGACTCGGATTTCGATACCGTGGTGAATATGCTAATTCTGGCGCGCTGGGTAAAGGCCGGCCGTGATCTCGATGAATGGCTGGCGGCAATGCGCGAGCAGTTACATCAGGAGATAGACTACCACCGCGAAGCAGAAATGGGCGATAAGGTGAGCGGGTTTGCCACAGATACTGACTCGACCTTGGGTCGTTATCGTGTCACCTATCATGTACCCAGGCGCTACCCGAGATACTGCTGCGGTACCGTGCTCGCTATGGAATATGTCTCGGGCCACCTGGTAACGCAGCCTGAGGTAGCCGGGTTGTCGCAGGCCAGGCGCAACGCGCTGGGCAGCGCCATGCTCGAGTTGTTTTTCAATGAGCTTTATCAATGGGGTGTGCTGCAAACTGACCCCAATTTTGGTAATTACCTGATTCGCAGCTCTGAGCGCAGTGACGACATCGTGCTGCTCGACTTCGGCTCCATCCTCAGCTGCGATGACAATTTTCTATTACATCTGGGCAATACCATCGCCGCCGGTCAGTCTGGCGACAGGACCCTGTTGGTGGCAAGTTTGATTGGCCTGGGCTGTCTGCAAGAGCACAACAGTGAACTCGCTAAAAACAGTTTCAGCGACTTTTGTCTTGAACTGTTGGAGCCACTGCGAGCACCTGAAGATTTGCCCTCGCAGTACCTGAATGACAAGGGCGACTACTGTTGGGGCAGTTCACGTCTGATACGCCGTGTTGGCAAAAAGGCGGCAGCGTCTGCGGCCACTCTGGACTTCACTGCTCCCTCCCGAGAATTTGCAATGATCGCCCGCAAGCTAACTGGCGTATTTACTTTTATCTCGGTGCTCAATGCCGAATTCAATGGCCATGACATAGCGCATCGCCACATTGAACAGTGGCGTCAGGGACAATAGATGGCAACCAAAAAAGACGGTGACTCCGGCGACGAGAAAGTGGACAAAGCTAGATCGAGTAAGGCGGTGCCGACTGGACGGGCCAGCCGTTTTGCCAGGGTGGCCAAACTGGCCAGCGGTGTTGCCGGTGGCATGTTGGCGGAAGGTACCCGCCAGCTGCGCGCGGGTAAGCGCCTGCGGGCGCGCGACCTGCTACTGACCCCGGGTAACGCCAAAAGGGTAACGGATCAGTTGGCTGATATGCGCGGCGCGGCGATGAAGCTTGGCCAGATTCTATCCATGGATACCGGTGATCTTTTACCCAAAGAACTCACCGATATATTGGCGCGGCTGCGTTCAGATGCCCGCACCATGCCAATAAAGCAACTGCGCGCCTCGCTGGTGCAAGCCTATGGAGAAGACTGGGAAGAGATGTTCTACGGCTTTGACGTCAATCCAATTGCAGCGGCGTCTATTGGCCAGGTCCATAGAACTACTTCTCCCGATGGCTCAGACATCGTGTTAAAAGTGCAGTATCCGGGGGTAGCGGATAGCATCGACAATGACGTAGACAATATATCCACGGTGTTGCGGATTTCAGGTCTTATCCCCAAAGGTATCGATCTTGCACCGTTGCTGAACGATGCCAAGCTGCAACTCAAGGATGAGGCAGACTATCTCAAAGAGGCTGAGTATCTGCAGATTTTTGCGCAGTTCCTGACCGACGACAAGCGCTTCGTGGTCCCCAGGTTACTGCCGGCGCTCACCCACAGGAATGTCCTTGCGATGTCTTACGAGAGCGGTCAGCCTATCGAAAGCCTGGCAGATCAGTCGCAGGAAGAGCGCGATAGGGTGATGTCGGCACTGTTGGATTTAATGCTCACTGAATTATTTGAGTTGAGAATGGTGCAAACCGACCCCAATTTTGCCAACTACCAATATCGAGCCAGTACTGGTGAAGTTGTGCTGCTGGATTTTGGCGCTACCCGTAAGTTCAAAGCGCAGTTTGTAAAAGACTATACGAGTCTGGCGAAAGCAGCGATTTCGGAAAATAGGGACCGCCTGGCGAAGGCCGCAGATAAACTGGGCTATTCCATGGGTGATGAGGATTCTGACTATCGCGAATTGGTTTTAGACCTGTTTATGATCGCTCTGGAGCCGCTGCGGTTTGATGGCGAGTACGATTTCGGCAACTCGGATATGCCGGCTCGCCTGTCAAAGCTCGGTGAGTCGATAACCGACTACCGCGATTTTTGGCGAGCACCGCCCATAGAGGCAGTGTATTTTCACCGCAAGGTTGGCGGCATGTTTATGCTGGCCAGTCGACTGCAAGCGCGTGTCAATGTGCGTGAGCTAATGCTTAAACACCTGGGCTGAGATCTCAACCCAGGTGTCTAGAAAGCTAATCAACAACTAGGCACAGTCTCCAACTCGATATCCCTCTGCTCCCGCTTGATGCGCGACAACAAGGGCACCAGTACCAGAAGCATCAGCGGTGTAAAGATCAGCAACAGGCCGAACAGCGTTGGAACCATGCCGTAATGATCCAGGGCGAAGCCCAGCGTAGGACCGGAGACAATAAAGATCGCTCTTACTCCCAGGCTGACCATAGAATTCACCGTCGCTCTAAAATCACCGGGAACTCTCCGATTCAAAGCGTCATAGAGCAACGTCATACTAATGCCTCGTGACACTTGCACCGCGAACCCAAACATTACCCCGATCCAACCGCTACCCAGTGCCATGCCCAGCAAGCCAGCCAGCGGCAGTATAGCGACCAACACCAGCAGGCGGCGTGTCCCGAAGAACTTTTCCAGAGACGCTGCATAGCGCGCACCCAAGCTCACGGTCAGCGCGAAAGCCGCCCAAATGTAGCCGAAGCTGGTCAGCGGTACGCCCTGAATATCCCAGTACTTCTGGTAAATCCAGAACACGTGCACCGCCAGTAATCCAAACACTGCGATGGCGAAGGCTGTCCACAATACTACCGGCTTACCGAACAACAGCAGGCCCACAATTTTCCGGGCGTTGCCGCGATGGTCGACCTCAGCGGCTGGTCGCGGAACCTCAACCAGGCTAAGGCCGATAATAAACGGCGCCAGTCCGGTGACCGCCTGTACCCACACGACCCAATCCATGGAGACCAGTAACAGCCAGCTGGCGACAATGCCAGCAACGCCAGATGCAGCCGCCTCTATGGATATCAGTCGGCTCAGTGATTTGCCCGCGCCAGCGCCACCGGGCTTACCATTTTTCTGCAGGTAAACCTCGGTGTCGTAAAGCAAGGCAAGGTCAGCGCCCGAGATAAGACTGAAGCCTACGCCGAGTATCATTTCGTAAACCAGAAACTCTACGAAAGTATCGGCCCAGAACAGCGAGAAAAATCCCACGGCATTAAGCGCGGAGCCTACCAGTACCGCATTGCGTCGTCCCCAGATGTCTGCAATGTAACCGGACGGCACCTCACACAAGGCAATAGTTAGCGCGAAGGCGGCCTGAGTTTGCAATACCTGACTCATAGACAGACCGTAGCCCTGCAGCAATGGCACGAATATCGGTATCACAACCATAAAGCTGTGAAAGAAGCCCATCACGTAGATGGCGGTAATGTTTTTTTCTAATGACCGGTTCACGGTACTCACCTTGTTGCAGCCGAGTACCCGGTTCATGGAGGAAAATCTTCTGGCAAGAAAAAAGGCCTCCGGAACTGGGTTCTCGGAGGCCTTTACGTTAAATTCTTAACTAATCAGAGCATCCTCAAACTACGCTACCTGCATACAGGCACGTCGACGGCACGTTAATGTAAACGTGTCGTTGCAGCGTTGTTTCCTGTTTAAAATGCATCGTCATAAGCGTGGTTCGCGTTTGTCCTGATTGCCTGCGTTTATCGCAGAGCGCTATGTTCGGGGTTTCTGCGTTCAGGGTCAATTGCTATTACCCGGAGTGGGAAAATTTACTTTTAAAAGGTTGAGGCGGCTGTAACTATTCAAAGAACTCATTTCGCCGGGAGGTTTTGGGCCATGAATCGCAGTATATTCTCACCCATCACTTTCCGAATTTCGGTTTCGGTAAAATTTTGAGCCAGCATTTCGGTGGTCAGATGTATCAGTTGTGATGTATCAAGCGGCGTGGTGACAGTGCCGTCGAAGTCGGAGCCCAGCGCTACGTGATCTTCGCCCACCAAATCTATGCCGTAGCGGATCGCACTGACAATACTGGCGACGCTGGTTTCGCAGACCGCTAAATCCCAATAGCCTACCCCCATCAAGCCACCAGCTGCGGCGATTTCCTGCATCAGTTCATCGTTGATGTTTCGTGGGCTTTGGCAGTGACCATAAAATCCGGTGTGGCTGACAATTAATGGTCGACTACTTCGTGCGAGAACCTCGCTCACTACCGCAGGTGAAGAATGGGCCACATCGATAATGATTTCCTTTTCGATCATTCTATCAACCGCATTGCGACCAAATTCAGTGAGTCCGTCACCGCTGAGTCCGTGCAGTGAGCCACCCAACTTGTTATCGAAAAAATGCTGCAAGCTCATCACCCGAAAACCCGCGTCAAACAGTTCGTCGATAGCGGTCAATTCTCCGTCCAGTGCGTGCGAACCTTCGGTGCCAATAATACCGCCTATTATTTGGCTGCCTGAGGCACGGGTGGCCAGTAGACTGGTCAGGTCGCTCCTATCCAGAATCAAACTGAATTCTTCAGGAGCACGTGCAGCAAGCTCGTGTAGCACTGATGCCTGGTGAATGGCGCGCTGCTTCCGACTATTCCAGGTAGCCATGGGCCAGCGCTGGGCGATTGCCAGGATGGTAATTGTGTCCAGCGCATCAGCCGAATTTCGTTCGGCGTTCAAACCCAGGGGAGACTTGGTGACGGTGGTGAAAACCTGGAGGGCCACATTACCTTCCCGCAAGCGCGGTATATCCACTTGGCCGCGGTTACCACGTTCTAACAGGTCACGCTGCCATAAGGTGCTGTCAGCGTGTAAGTCTCCGATCTGTAGCGACTCATGGAGTTTGATGGCGGCCGGCGTTGGCTGGCGAAAATCAACGGGCAGTACTTTGTTCATTGAGGACTCGAACATGCCGGGAGCGAACGTAAAGAAAAGACCGATTAACACTGCCAAAATGACTAGCGGGGAGAGGGCACCCTTCATGATTTACTCCGGAGTTTCTTATGCCAAGCAGGGTATCTATTTTAACATCATTTTGATCCCGGATTGGTTCAACTACGTACATCATTCACAGACGTTTTTTCGTAGTAGTTGATACCCTATAAAAATATTAATCAGGACGTGTTTGGAATGCTTAAAATTTGTACTCTTGCTTTGTTATCTGTGCTCACCCTTACCGCCTGTGGCGACTCGAACAATCGATCGAGCTCACCTGTGGTAGAGCCTCCAGAACCTACACTGACCTATTCTGCTGAGGTCAGGCGCACCGAATACGGTATTCCACATATTAAAGCAGATGATTGGGGCAGTCTGGGATATGGCTTTGGTTACGCCTACGCTCAGGATAATTTTTGTGTGGTAATGCGTGAGATTATTATCACTACCGGCCGCTCCGCCGAAGCCTTCGGCGAAGAAGAGGGCAGCACTAATTCAGATTTCCTGCTGCGATTTATCAATGGGGACAAAGCAGAGTTCAAGGAGCAGTTTTTTGATCAGCTGCCGCAGTACGCCAAAGATCTCTCTGAAGGTTACGTCGCGGGCCTAAATCGCTATCTGGACGAAACCGGAGTCGACAATCTGCCTGAAGGAGACTTCGGCTGCCGTGGGGCCGATTGGGTTGCACCTATCGATGTGGTTGATTTAGCCCTGTATCTGCGCAGGCAGGCCTTGCGTGGCAGTTCTACCCAGGGGATTTTTCAGGATGCGATATTGTCGGTGAGCGGGCCGGACGGGCAACTGGCAGCGTCGACCGTCAACACTGCACAGATTGCAAGATCGCCCGGTCTGGCGGAGATGGCGGCTGAATTGAGCAGTACCGAGCTGGGCAGCAATGGCCTGGTGCTCGGTCGCGATGCGACTCAGGATGGCAGTGGCATGTTACTGGGCAACCCCCATCAACCCTGGTTTGGTGACGGCGCCTGGTACATGGCGCATCTTACTCTGCCTGGGGAATACGACGTCGCGGGCGCTTCGCTGCAGGGCTTTCCTTTTATCGGTATTGGTTTCAATCAGGATTTAGCCTGGACTCACACGGTCTCATTTGCCAATCGCTTCAGCCTTTACGAGCTTAAGCTCAATCCGGATAACCCACTGGAATACGAGTTTGATGGTGAATGGCGTGAGATCAACGCCGAAGAGATCACCATCAAGGTCAAGCTGGAAGATGGTTCGCTTGAGGACCGATCTTTTACGGTTTACAGCTCGCATTTCGGTCCCATCGTTAACCTGGGCGGTCTTGAGCCCTTGCTCAATGGCTGGCCAATGTTCACCGGTACGGTGTTGTCCTTTCGCGATGCCAATCTATTTACTGGCGTGCGCAGTGTTCAGCAGTGGATTGAGAAAGCACAGCAAACCAACATTGAGGACTATCGCGAATCTCTGAATATCATTGGCAACCCTGTTTTCCACGATCTTGCCGCCGATCGTCATGGTCAGGCATTTTATGGCGAGGTATCGGCGGTTCCATTTATTACTCAGGAGCAGCTGGATACCTGTGTCAAAGGTATCGTCGGCCCGTTGCTGGCGACAGCGACGACTAACATAATTATCACTCTGGATGGCTCCGATTCTGGCTGCGAGTGGGGCGACGATCCGGAAGCGCCTGCAGGCAGCAATCTCTATAGCAGCGGTAAGCTACCGCAGCTTCAGACCACCGACTATGCCAGTAACAGCAACAATAGTTACTGGCTTAGTGATGCCAATAATCCTCTGGAAGGGTTCCCGACTATTATGGGGCCGTTGGGATATGAAGGTTTACAGCAATTTCTGCGTACCCGCCTTGGTCATCAGATGGTAGCCCAGCGTAAGACGGCGAGCGATGGGCTGGACGACAGTCCATTGTTCACGCTCGAGAATCTAAAAGACATGATGTATCTAAATCGGGTCTATGGCGCTGATCTGGTGTTGGATGATGTCCTTGGAGTGTGTGCTACCGAAGCCGCTGTCGATGTTCAGTCGGCGTGCGAGGTATTAGCCGACTGGGACAGAAAGGCTGACCTGGACAGCCGTGGCATGCAGGTGTTTACAGAGTTCTGGCGTGCCATACGCGAGGAATTCGCTGGCTTTCAAGGTGTCGTAGAAAGTGATGAGTTCTGGTTAGTCGATTTCAATCCTGATGACCCGGTGAATACACCGGCAGGCATCGATCTGGAAATCCCCGCCAATCATGGCAGGGTGATATCCGGACTAAGCTACGCGATCGACAGATTGACCACAGCCGGCGTATCTCTGGATGCACCCTGGGGCGAGGTACAGTATCTGCAACGCAACGCTGAAAATGTGCCAATTCACGGTGGCGATGGCAACGCGGGAGTTTATGGTGCTATCGGTGTCGGTTTGTCAGAAGGCGGCTATATCAACCCGAACGGCGGTAACTCGTATATACAAGCGGTAACCTGGGATGAAACTGTGTGCCCAATCGCCGACGTTATTCTGGTCCCATCTCAGTCCACCGACCCCGAGTCCCCTCATTTTGCGGATCAGACCAAGCTCTATTCGAGCAAGGAATGGATTCGCTTCCCCTTCTGTGAGGACGAAATTGTGGCAAATCAGATTGGCGAAACTCTGGTGCTTGAGGAATAATACCGCCTTGTTTTTTTACCTGTTGGCGCAGTCAAAGTCTCGACTGCGCTGTTGCTACTTACTGGAGTAATTAATGACTGACAATAGTGTGCTTTTCCAACCGTTTACCTTGGGCAACTTAAGTCTGGCCAATCGTATTGTGATGGCGCCCATGACCCGCAACCTGTCGCCCAACAATGTGCCTGGCGACGACGTTGCTGAATACTACCGCCGCCGTGCTGCTGGTGGCACCGGGCTGATTATTACCGAGGGCACCTGTATTGATCACATCGCCGCCAGCGGCTACCCCGATGTACCTTATTTCCACGGCGAAGAGCGGCTTGAGGGCTGGCGCAAGGTCGTTGAGGCGGTCCATGCGGAGGGTGGCAAGATTGCCCCGCAACTATGGCACTGTGGCGGCATGCGTCGTGCTGGCACTCCACCTGAAGGTGAGGTAAACGGCTACACGCCTTCTGGCATGAATATGCCGGGCAAGGTGAATCGCCACATTATGTCAAAGCAGGATATCGATGATGTAGTCCAGGCGTTTGCTCGTGGTGCTGCCCATGCCAAGGACCTGGGCTTTGACGCGGTTGAAATACACGGCGCCCACGGTTATCTCGTCGACCAGTTTTTCTGGGAAGGTACCAATCAGCGAGACGATGAATACGGTGGCAGCATCGAGAATCGCAATCGCTTTGCTGTTGAAGTGATCACAGCAGTGCGTGAGGCTGTCGGGCCTGAATTTACCATTCTGCTACGTTACTCACAGTGGAAGCAGCAGGACTACGCCGCTCGTCTGGCGCAGACGCCTGAGGAACTTGAACGCATCCTGCTGCCTCTCAGTGAAGCGGGGGTCGATATTTTCCATTGCTCAGCTCGCCGCTTCTGGGAGACCGAGTTCGAAGGAAGTGATCTGAATCTTGCGGGCTGGACACAAAAGATCACCGGCAAGCCAGCCATTACCGTCGGCAGTGTAGGTCTGAGCGCTGACTTTATCCCAGCGCCCGGGGAAACCACGTTCAAGGAGGCAGAGCCTGCCAGCCTTGATGAATTGCTGCGTCGTATGGATGCCGATCAATTTGATCTGGTAGCGGTAGGGCGGGCGTTAATTGCCAACCCGGACTGGGCCAATACAGTGAAAGAGGGGCACTCCTCGGAGCTTCTGCCCTTTGAGAAGGAAATGCTTGAATCCTTGACCTAGGAGAGTCCAAGTTTCAGCGCTTGGGGAGAAGCGCCAAGCGCAGCTACTCGTAGGAAATACTGTTTGCCTCAAACACGGCCCTGAGCTCACCTAGCCAGGGCTCGTAATGACGCCATCTATCTACCGCTCGCGTATACAATTTTTCCCTGACCTGTACTGAACTGGCGGTGGCTACCGGGGCGGTATTGCTGTGAAATTCCAGGCATTGGGGTTCCCAGGGTAAGCCGCAGTGCGCTAGTAATTGTCGCGTCTGGGTTTCCGGCTCAGCCACCACAGATTCATAGTGGATCTGAAAGAAGCTCTCTCCCAGGGTTGCTGCGTAGTGATCCATCAATTGGTGAAATTGAACGTAAAACTCGGCCGTATTTTTCAGACTGTACGCGTAGTTGTAATAAGAGAAACTGGTTGAAAACAACTGACGATAATTGCTTAGGCAGGTGTCCATGGGATTGCGGCGCAGGCAGATAATTTTTGCTTTAGGCAGCGCTCTGGCGATCAATGGTGCATACATAAAGTTCAGCGGCATCTTGTCGATAAAATGTGCGCTATCGCCGGTAAGATGGCGAGTGGACTCGATATAGTCATTGCCCAGTTTGGTGAAGTCCAGGCGCGGTGACGCCTCGATTGTTTCTGCATCCAGAACCCAGTTTGATGCCGTTTGCAGTTGCCGTTTTACCAGCAGGGAAAAGTTCGCCAGCTCCCCGGCAGATTCCACCAGTGAGTGGCTGGACAGTATTCGTTCAACAAGGGTTGTGCCAGTTCGCGGCATGCCGACGATGAAAATCGGTTCATCGGATTCGCAATTGGATTGAGATGCCTTTTCCAACCTTAAAGGAAGCTCACGCAGGTGCGCGAATAAGCGGTGATTACTTTCCGATTGATCTTCCATTTTCTCGAGCTTCTTCGCTTTAGCCTGTTGCAGATACTCGAATGACAGCCCGTAGTCTGCCAGGTCTTCATGTTCCTTGGCCAGCGCGTGGCCTATATGCAAACGTGCATCCGAATCTTCTCCCAGACTTGGCCAGAGCGCTTTCAAACGCCCTATGTGGTTATCTTTGCTATTCATCTTGCGCAGCTGCGACAGAGAAGAATGGCTGCGATAATTATTCGGATCGAGTTCAATCGCACTCTCGTAGGCAGCTTCAGCTTGGTCAAATTGCCCAGAAAACTGCAGGCAAGACGCCAGATTATAGCGGTAGCTGACCGAATCTGGTTCCAGTTCGCAAGCCAACGTAAATCGGGGCAGGGCGCTCTTGTGTTGTCCCAGTCGGGAATGAAGGACACCCAGCGTATCGTTTTGGTGTGCGGTTTTGAGTTTCTTATCCCTTAGCCCGGCTACGACAGCCTTGGCCTTCTCCTGCTTATTAAGTTCTAGCAGGCATTGAGCCTGAAACAACAGGTAGTCTGTATTATCTGCATCGAAGCCCAGGGCGCGCTGGATAATATCCTCGGCTTTCGCAATATTTTTATGCCGATAGCTGATCAGAGCCATAATGAAATAGGCGTCTGCTGCACGCGGATCTTGCTTCAATACCGCCATAGCTAAGGCGTGAGCGCGCTCATACTGCTCATTCGCCAGGGCAGTGTGCGCGTCGTTTAAGTCTTTGCTGTGAGTCGCTTGACTCGACATAACTTTCTCATCTGCGGGTAACTAACTGAGGGAAAATTATCGCAGTTCCCGAGGCTTGCGCCCAGCCATAAAAAAAGGGATGCCTGAGCATCCCTTTATCTACAGCTTCACCAACTACATATCGAAACGATAGGTCGCACGCAAACCGACGGTGAGCGGGCGCAGTACGTTGGTACCAAACCTTCGCGTGTTAACGTCATCGCCATTGATGTCCGAAACCGTTTGGTTGTACGACGGATCCTGTCTCACGCCTGTTTCAGCGTACTTGTCCAACAGGTTGTCGGCGTAGAGGCTAACGTCCCATGCGTCGGCCCGTAGTGCTACTGACAGGTTGTGGATCGCGAAGCCCGACAGTGTGTAAGCGTTAGCCCTGCCACCGGTCTTGGTGAGAACATCGCTTATTGCCGAGATACCGTAGTTGAAGGACATGTCCATATCGCCCATGGGCAGCAGGTAAGTCGCGTAAACACTACCCTGTTGCTCTGGCGAACCCGGGAGCCTGTCACCGTCCTCTCCATCCACATTTATAGTCGCGAAGCCTGCTCCCGGTGAGGTCTGCATCAGGCCAGGGGCAAGGTCGGTAAGTTCTGCTTTACTATACGAGTAGCTGCCCCGTACCGAGAAGTTGTCGGTCATCAGCCAGTTAAATGAGAACTCTACCCCGGTGGATTCGGCACCATCACCGTTGATGGTAATGCTGACTCCAGCATTTTCAGTGACTGAATCGAGCTGCGGGTCGCTCCACTCGATGTAGTACACCGCGCCATTAAAGGTCAGTCTTTGATCCAGCCAGGTTGAACGAAGCCCTAACTCGTAGTTCTTTGTTTCGTCGGGGACATACTCAAACTCATCAGGTAGCGCACACAAACCCTGTCCGGGTGGAATGGGGTCCGGGCACAAGCCGATACCATTACCTGCACCCAGCCTGAATCCTTCTGAATAGGTGAAGTAAGCCATCATGTCCTCAGTGAAGTCATAGGACGTGTTGAACTTGAACAGGGTGCCATCATCCGCCTGTGAGGTGGAATCGAAATCCGCATCGCTGACTGTGATTGGGCCTATATCCCCGCTCCCGAACAGGGCTTCGAACATCGGGAAGAAGGTCGCGGACTTGGATTCGAACTCGTAGTCATAATATCGTCCACCGAGGGTAATGTCCCAACGATCGGTGATCTCGTAGCTCAGCTCACCATAAAATGCCCACTCGGTAGTTTCCTGTATATCCACCGAGAAATATTCGAGTTGATCGGGACGAGACGCAATACCCCCAAAATTGTCGACTGCCCAGTCGCCAAAGCCGGGAGTGAACTCGCTGGAGTCAGCACTATCGATGTCGAAGGTGTTATAAAAAGCACCCGCAATCCAGCTAATAGGGCCATCGCCGGTCGATACCAGACGAAACTCCTGGTTAAAACGTTCCTCGTCAGTGTCTTCCTGGGTGAAAGCAGCGAATGAAGGGAATGCCTCGTAGCTGTATTCAAGGGTGATCAGGAGGTCGGTCTGGTCTCTGCTCCCGGACTCTTCATATTCCGAGAATCCGGTGGCCGACGTCAGTTCGGCAAAGCCGAGGTCTGCTGTAAGCTCGAGTGCGATTAGCGTATTTTCACGTTCACTGGGCTCAACAAAGCGGTAGGCCGATTCGTACTTCCCGGTATTCAAGGAATCGCGACCGTTGATGGTTCTGCCGCCAGCGTCCTGGTTCTGGTAGTAGTAGGTGAGTGTGCCATCCAGCCAGTCGGTGGGGTTCCAGCGCAGAGCTGCACGGGCAGAAAGGGTTTCTTCGTCGTTCACATCATCAACGGCGCGAAGATTAGCGTTTACATCATCGCGATTGCTGAAGTCGGGATCGGGGTTGGACACCCCTGGTTCGCGAACAGTGTAGATGTAGTCAATAAAGCCCGAGTCTTCTAGGTAATCCACGTTCACGCGGAAGGCAAGGGTATCGCCCACCGGTAAGTTCAGCGTGAAGCCCATGTCTGTGCTGAGGTCATCCGCTTCGGAGATTTGGTACAAATCACCGCGAATTTCGATATCTGTTTCTTCAAATTGGGGCTTGTTGGGGATATAGCGTATGGCACCACCCAGCGCGCCTGCACCATACAACGTTCCCTGGGGCCCAAGCAGCACCTCAATTCGTTCCATATCGTTCAGCTTCAGGTCTACATAGACGGGAATCTCACCGACATAGGTGGCCACCGTGCCACCGCTCGCATTACCGAAAGCCGGGTCCACCGAGCTAGCGCTCAAGCCGCGAACAATGATGCGGTCGGCTGCTCTGGAGCCCTGGTCGATCACATGAATACCAGGTACCCATTGCATGGCTTCACCGAGGCTGGACAGGCCCTGTTCCTTGATAGTGCCGCCGCCAAGCGCGGAAATGTTCAATGGAATGTCCTGGATGCTCTCCGCACGGCGTGTCGCCGTGACAATCACTTCTTCGAGTTGCGCCTGTACCTGCACCGGTATCAGCGTAGATGCTACTGCCGCCGATATGGCGCTCAGCTTGAAAATACGGTTCTTGGTCATTATCCCTATTACCTTTTGTTCGTTTGCTGTAGAAAAAATCTGGTGCTTGCCTCTTGATGGGCGCGGCTACCTGACTGTACAAAAATCACCCGTGCACGATACCATTAGGGCTGGCACGCAGAATATGGCTACATTGGGCAATATTACCGGCGACGTTAAGATCGGAAGAGTAAAAAAGTGATGTAATACATGGGCTTGTAGTCTATGACGGGAAGCACTCCGCTGCCCTGCAACGACGCTTTACGCCATCGATGATTGCGGCCAACCTGGCTGTTCAGCGTGAAAGGTTCCAGAGGGTAAGTCCATGAATGGCGTTGCGGATGTCCATGGAGATGTTCACCGATTTAATCGCCGCGCGCGCCTGCAGATCCCACACAGTCACTGTCGAGGGCGATGAACCAGCAATGACGATGTCTTCACGGTAGGTACACAGGCCACGGCCGAAACCCTGCCTGGCTAATTTCTCGTCCCCAAGCTCGGTATTTAACAAGGTCTCTACAGGGTATTGCGGGACGTCGAGATAACAAAACGCATCGTCGGATTCAAAGCTGAGCAAATCTGAGTTCGTATCGTTGTACAGTGCGCCGCCACCATATTTCATTGCATTGTGTATGCCAGGAGGCAGCTTGCGGTAAGGCTTCAAATTCTGTTCGTCTATATGCAGTAAAAACGGTAGCCCGCGCCCGCTCAGATACAGTCCAGATGCGTCGCGAGACACATTATTCAGGTGGATCGCGTTACCGGCAGCCGGTCCGTTGCCGGCCCTGGGATTGAAGTTCTGCAGGTGTAACGTATCTTTGTTGCGAGGTCTTACACACCAGCCTTGGTCAAATTCGCGAGACTTGAGATTGAACTGAAGCACGGCATCGAACCCAGTCGAGGTTATCAATAGCGAGTCTTCGTAAAGACAAATCTCATGGGCGTGACGGAGATAGGGATTACGCCAGGATGCCAGTTGGTTGAAATCCCGGTCGTAGCAAAACAGCTCGTCGCTGGCGGCAATAAACACCTGATCGCCATAAACGGCGACACCTCGCAGACCTCTATCCCAGCCCCGGCCCTCCCAGCTGATATCGCAGGTGTCCCAATCCAGAACTTGCTCAATCTCCTCAGATTGCAGGTCGATAAGATAAACCCCGCCGTGACTTTCGTCTTTGTGCGCACCGCGTATCACCGAAGTGGCGATAACGGTTGGTAGCGGATAGTCCAGTCGGGGTGGGGGCGGCGGGCTAGCGCTATTAACCATGCGCTGCTTACGTCTTTTGTCGAAGCCTGCAGTCATCACTTTCGGGCTGTTAATCTCTGCAGGTAGGTAGTCGATGATCAAATGAATCCGATCCGTATCGCCCTCGTTGGCGACGCTGTGGACCACGCGATTGTTAAATTCGTAGATCTCGCCCACGGCAAACTGCACATTGTGTCCATCGATGTCGAATCGAATTCCGCTGTTAGTGGTTAGTGGTACGTGAACCCTGTGAGCGGCGACCAGCATCATAGATTGGTCTATATGCGGCATGATTTTGCTGTTCGGTCGCATGCGGGCAAACTGTATACGGGTGACAATACCTCCCGCGCCTAAAAGCGAAACCACGCTGTCCAAAATGGGTTGTACTTGCTCGTGCAGCGACTCCCAGCCGCTCTGCAGTGTTATATCCGAGTCCTTCAAAGGTCTTAGCGCGGCGATTTCGTTAAAGGATTTTGCTGGAATTGATTTTAGAAATATCGAATTGGTTTCGCGATAAAAGGCCAGGTCGCGACGTAACTTTTCGTCCGCTTGCCAGGTCTGTTCCGGTAAGGAAAGTATCTGCTCCGAGAGCGCAGAGATGTCCACCGAGCCGAGATGGCGGTATGGAGTGGTTATCCACATAGATCACCATCCTGCGGGATTGTTGGGGATCGGTGAGATTGGAAATTGAGCCGGCACATGTTGGGCAGTTTACCTGAATTGGTGTAGTTTAAGAGTCCCTGATGGGCTCACCCTATGACTTTTCTGGTGGCGGCGCATCTTCGAACTTTAAATCAGCGGGTAGGTAGATATATGGCTTTGGATAAACAAAAACTGGAACGCGAGTTTTTCCGCATGCTCAACAGGGTGATCGAGCCAGCCGTGCGCAAAGGCATAGGCTCTCCCCGTTTTGTTCCCGGTGGGCTTATCGTTCTGGAAACGGTGGGCTTTAAAAGCGGTGTGAAGAGACGGATGCCTCTGGCAGCGACGCGTTTGGGCGGCTATGTGTTTATTAGCACGCTACGGGGCGACCGATCCCTGTGGGTAAAGAATCTGCAAAAGCGACCAAGCACGCACTATTATCTGGGCGGTAAGCGGCGGGCCGCCAAGGCTTTTGTGATGATGCCTGGCAAGCGTTACCGCCGGCCCAGTTCACTGCCGCCCTTTATTGGCAAAATCACTGACTTTCTGGCGCCATATACCAAGGCGGGCTGGGCGTTTGCGGTGCTCGCCCCCGTGAAGGTCGAAAAGGATTAGCAGGGGAGTTATGCTTGCAAGCTCACTATCCGCATGAGTTTTTGGCAATGAATCTGTTACTACAATGTAGGCGGTCTAGCGGTTGGGTTTCATCCGCGGTGCTTGGCTTGGCTGTTTGTATCACGCTGCAGCCGCTTGCGGCTGCAGATGAAAAAACCGCCAAACCCGTGTTACACGGCAAGCATTGGGTGGCAGTGACCGGTAAACCTCTGGCTGCAACCGCTGGTGCAATGATATTCAGCCGCGGCGGCAATGCTGTTGATGCAGCCTGTGCGATGCTGGGTGCGACCTCTACCATGTGGGATACCCTGGGCTGGGGCGGCGAAACCCAAGCGCTGATTTACAATCCGAATACCGGCGAGGTCAAAGGCATCAATGCCCTTGGGGTGGCGCCAACAGGTGCAACAGCTGAGTTTTTTCGGGAGCAGGGAATGGCCTACCCGCCTGAATATGGCCCGCTGGCCGCGGTGACCCCTGGTACGCCTGGCGGTTTGATGGTGATGCTCGCCGAGTATGGGCGCCTTAGTCTCGCTGAAGTGCTTGCTCCGTCAATTGCCATGGCCGCTGGCTATCCCATTGAAGGCGTGCAGGCCGACAATATGGAGAAGCGTAGGGAGGTGATTTCACGTTGGCACTATTCCAGCGATGTATTTCTGCCTCATCTGAACCCGGAAGACCCTAATTCCCGTGCTGCGCCAGTCGCTGGCGAGATTTTTCGGCAGAGTAACTTGTTGGCCACCCTGAGAAAATTGGTCGACGCGGAGGCCACTGCTTTGGCCGAGGGTAAAAATCGCAAACAGGCAATCTACGCGG
Source organism: Halioglobus sp. (assembly GCA_036961205.1). GTDB lineage: Bacteria > Pseudomonadota > Gammaproteobacteria > Pseudomonadales > Halieaceae > CALJFL01. Next base: position 64,603 of record JBALVI010000009.1, read on the forward strand.
CTTACGACCGCTTTTATCGCGGCGATATAGCCCGCGAGTTGGTGCGCAGTTCTAAGGAGTACGGCGGTTTGATCACGCTGGAAGATCTCGATAACTGGCAGGTACATATTGAAGAGCCGGTGACCACATCGTACAAAGGTATTGATGTCTACAAGCTCACCACCTGGGTTCAGGGGCCGGTGATGTTGCAGGCGTTGAATATACTTGAGACTTTCGACCTGAAAGCGATGGGCTACAACTCACTTGAATATATTCATACGCTGTACCAGTCGATGAATCTGGCGTTTGCGGATAGGGATTTTTATTACGGTGATCCTTATATACCACCTGAAGAGCCGATAGCCGGTTTGTTATCGAAAGACTATGCCGCCCAGCGGCGTGCGCAGATCAATCACCAGCGTAATGACGCAGACATCAGCCCGGGAGATCCCTATGGCTTTCAGCCAGGCAGCAACCCGTTCCTGGAGCAGTTGAATAACTGGCAGGCAGTGCCGCCACCGACAGATGCCAAGGAAGGCGCCGATGGTTTTCAGCAAGCGGGTGTCCTGAGCTCGGATGAAAGCTTCCTGGCCGGCACTACATCGATACAGGCTGCCGACGCTGAGGGTTGGGTAGTATCGATTACCCCCAGTGGTGGCTGGATTCCCGCGTTTATTGCCGGCGAGACAGGCATTGGCCTAAGCCAACGCATGCAAAGCTTTGTTCTTGATGAATCGATGAACCCTTATAACGTGGTGCAACCGGGACAGCGACCCAGGGCTACGCTCACTCCTAGTATTGCTCTGCGCGACGGCAAACCTTTGATCGCGTTTTCAGTTCAGGGCGGTGATAGTCAGGACCAGAATTTGTTGCAGTTTTTTCTCAACATGGTTGAGTTCGACATGAATGTTCAGCAAGCCGCAGAGGCGCACAATATCACCAGCTACCAGATGCAAAGTTCCTTTGGCGCTCACCAATCAGAACCCGGGCGTTTGCAGCTGACACCCAGGGTGGCTCCTGAGGTGCGCGAAAAACTGCAGGAAATGGGCTACTCTGTTGAAACCATTGACCGCACTTACAGCCCCATTACTGCTATCTACTTTGACCGGGCCAATGGCACCATGTGGGGTGGTGCCAGTGACTACGGCGATGACTACGGGGTCGCTTGGTAAGAGTGGCCTGATAAAAAAATAGGATACAACAATGATATTACATCACTACGACGGATCTCCTTTTTCAGAGAAAATCCGGGCCTTGCTAGGCTATAAAAATCTGGCTTGGCAGTCGGTAGACATTCCGGTCATTATGCCCAGACCTGACTTGATGCCACTTTCCGGGGGTTATCGGAGAACACCGATATTCCAGATTGGTGCAGACGTTTACTGCGATACGGCACTGATCGCACGCTTGATTGATCGCCTGGCGCCGGACAATACAATCTATCCAGAGCAATCGCTGGCAGCCAGTACCGCTGTGGCCGCGTGGATGGACTCCAATTTATTTCGGCTCGCCGTCTCTATGGTATTTCAGCCCAGGGCACTGGCCACCAGTGAGCTATTCAATAATCCAGCCATGGCTGCCGCGTTCATGAAGGATCGAGCTCAGTTGACCGAAGGTGCTGGGTCCTTGGCCATGGATCAGTCCGTCGCCATACCCGCCTTTTTCTCCCAGTTGCGCAAGCTCGACCAGCAGCTCGCTCACGCACCGTTTTTGTTTGGTAGTGAGCCCACCATCGCTGATTTTTCTACTTATCACTGTTGCTGGTTTGTGTACCGTGTTGAGGTGCTACAGGAAGATTTTGCGCCCTATCCCAATGTGCTGGAGTGGTTGGCACGTATGCGCGCCTTTGGTCATGGTAACTCTACCGTAATCAGTGGAACTCAGGCGCTGGATACTGCGCTTGAAGCATCTCCAGAGAATTTGCAAAAGACCACACTGACCGATCTCGATGGGTTATCCGTGGGAGATGCAGTGAGCGTAGTCCCCACCGACTATGGTTTTCAACCGGTGACAGGCAGTTTGCAGGTGTCATCGTTAGAGGAAATTGTACTGCGGCGCAGCGATGAGCGTGTTGGCGAAGTAGCGGTGCATTTTCCGCGGCAAGGGTTTCAGGTAACAAAAGCAGATTAAAGTTCGACCAGCCGTGTATTTGCGGCTTCATTCGTTAAACAGGACAAGTAATGAAAAGCAGACGTTTAGGCAAAAGCGGCATCGTAGTATCAGAGATATGCATGGGCACCATGACCTTCGGCGCTCAAGCGGACGAGAAGGCGTCCTTCGAGATTCTGGACCGGGCTTATGACGCCGGAATCGATTTTTACGATACCGCGGAAATGTATCCGGTACCCCCTGACCTGAAATACGCAGGGCTCACCGAAGAGATTTTTGGCCGCTGGATGAAAACCAAGGACCGGGATTCGCTTATTGTGGCAACGAAGGTGGCCGGGCCCAGCCATATCTGGATCAAGGCGGTTCAGCGCGCCGGTAAAACCGGGCTGGATCGGCACCATATTATCAGGGCAGTTGAGGGCAGCCTGAAGCGCCTGCAAACCGATTACGTTGACCTGTACCAGACGCACTGGCCGGACCCCGACATGCAGCATGAGGAAACCATGTTTGCACTGGATGAGTTGGTGCAGTCTGGCAAGGTACGTTTGCTTGGCTGCAGTAATGAAACCACCTGGGGGTTGATGAAAAGTCTGGCCGCTTCTGAGTCACATGGCCTCGCGCGCTTTGAAACCATTCAGAATAACTTCAGTTTGAACAATCGACGTTTTGAAGATGAACTTGCCCAGGCATGTCTTAAGGAACAGGTCAGTCTCATTCCCTATTCGCCATTGGCTGGGGGTGTGCTTTCCGGCAAATACAACGATGGGCAATTACCCGAAGGCGCGCGCTTTAGCCACTATCTTGGGAAAGGGGAAAAGCGGCAGAAGGCAATGGCCGGGCGCTTCGTTAATGACCGTAGCATCGCCTCTACCAAAAGATTTCAGCAAATTGCCGATGAGGCAGGCATGTCGGTTATCACTCTGGCGACCGCATGGAGCAAGCAGCATGATTTTGTCGCCTCTACGATAGTCGGGGCAACCACAGTTGATCAACTGGACGATATCCTGGCGGCGGCAGATCTTGAGCTCGACGCGGAAACGATACGTAAAATCAATGCGGTCACCCGCGAGATAATGTATCCGATGGGGTAGCAGGGTCTACCAGGGGCAGTTGATCAGTCGCTGGGTTCTGCCTGGCGTTCATTTTCGGCCATGACCCGCAACAGGTTACCGCCCAATACTTTAGTGATGTCTTCCTCGCTGTAACCCCGTTGCAGCAATTCCTCGGTCACTGCAGAAATTTTTCCGATATGCTCCAGACCGGCCGGCGGTGTGCCCATGCCGTCAAAATCGGTACCCATACCCACGTGGTCTACGCCCACAAGCTCGATAACGTGCACGATGTGATCGACAACGCGGCTTGCCGGGGGTGGGCTCAATTGCTTTTCCAGTGCTAGCTGCAAGGACCAGCTCTTCACGTCTAGTTCAATGGGGTTGTCAGCGTATTTTTTATCCAGGGCCTTGAACTGTGCATGGGCGGCAGTTCGAGCAGTCTTGTAGTCCTGGTTGAATTGAGAGTCAACATAGCTGCTGTAGAAATTTATCTGAATCACACCACCATTTTTCGCGACGGCCTCAATCATAGAGTCGCTCATATTACGTTTACTTGGCATTAGGGCGCGCGCGCTGGAGTGTGACGCTATTACCGGTAATTTCGCAACCGCCATTACGTCCCAAAATGTTTCGTCGGATACGTGGCTGATATCAACCATCATGCCAAGCTCGTTCATCTTCTGCACTACTTTGACCCCGAAGTCAGTCAGTCCGCCGTGCACCGTTTCGCCACCATAGGCGTCTGCCCACTCATTGCTGTTGGACCAGGTAAGAGTCATGTAACGCACTCCCCGATTGTAGAAGTGCGCCAGCATATCAAGATCGTTCTCGATAACATGGCCGCTTTCGATTCCCATTAAAGCGGCGATTTTTCCATCTGCAGAGAGCTGCGTAATATCCGCGGTGCTATAGGCCGAGGCTATTCGAGTGTGGTTGGCTGCCACCTCGCGTTCCAGACGATCTATCAGCTCATTCCCCCTGCGTGCAAAACCGTAGTCGGCAAAGGCCGGTGGTACAAAAATGGAGAAAAACTGGGCGTCCACGCCGCCTTGCTCTAACTTCCCCAGAGTCGTCTGCGCCCCGGGAGGATCATCAGCAAGGCCGCTGCCGTCGATTGCGCTTCGATCGAGGAAATCCGAATGGCTGTCAATTACCAATGCCTGGCTGTGGATTTCGCTTGCGCTAACGGGCGAGGGCGTGGCTGCTGGCTCGGTTGATTGAGCCAGCGGGCTCAGCAGAACTGCTATTGCCAGCAGCTTGCGCATGGTTGAAGTTGTCATTGTGTTTCGGTACTCCCCCTATGAGTTTATGTCGGCAGATTTCCTGACAGTAAATTATAGTCGCACATTGGTCGGGCTGTGACCCATAATAGATTTATTGATAAGACAGGATAATAATGAAAATGAATCAACTCGAAAAGGACTGTTCACTAGTCCTTTATCAGGATGTTATCTGGGGTGACGCGGACGCTTTCGGCCACATTAACAATACCGTGTACTTTCGCTACTTCGAAGATGCGCGAATGGCCTATTTTGTAAAAACGGGCATGCTGAAAATTAAGGAGACGCTAAATTTAGGGCCAATCCTGGCCACTACCCAATGCGACTTTAAACTGCCTCTGAGCTATCCAGACCGGATTCATATCGGCTGCAACGCAACCATCACCGGACCCAAAAAAGTGTTGATGGAGTACACCGTTTACAGCGAACAGTTCAGCGCGGTCGCAGCAACCGGCAGCAGTTTGGTGATTTTCTACGATTATAACAACTCGTGCAGTTGTAATATCCCTGAGCAGGTATCAACAGCGATCAAGTCCCACTCTCACTCTCACTCGTAAACAATCTCAACGTTAATGTTTTGGCCGTCGTAGCTGACATCATTGATATTGTCTTTGATTAGAACGACATAAGGATGAGGTGGAATGTCTGCGCGCATGGGGTTTGTCATCTGAGCCGACCAGTTGTCAGAGATATCTGCACGGAAGCTGGCGCTCGCATCGTTCTGGCGGTCAAAGTCCAGGGCGTCAATGCTAGGGTTGTGAAGCAGTATCTGCCGCGTTACGGGGTCGAAATCCAGTCCCCCTGAAATTTGCACCCACCCCATTTCGCTTACCGCGATGCCTTGATCCGGGCGATGATCGTAGGCTTGGAATCTCGCCTTTATGGCCAATCGCTCACCGTCAACGAAAACCACTTCAGGCTCGGTAATCAGCAGATTGCCAGTAGTCAGGTCGAGTCCTGCCGGAAACAGCTTACTGGCGATACTGGTAGCAAGCTCCTGAGAGATAGGCACCACTGAGTTAAAAGCAGCCCACGCCGTGTTCCGAAGGAGCGTACTGGCGACCATAGTGAAAATAACCAGGGCCGATATCGAGAGTATGCGTTTCATAGAGTTAGTTCTCAGCTAGTCAATGGCATCGATTGTAACAAACGCCAGTGTGAAATATTTATGACAATTTGGTTGCAAGATAGCGCCGGAGCAAGGCCTCTGGTTAATATAATCAAAGACTTAGCGCAGTAATGTTGCAGCTTTGTGACAAAATCTTGTTTTTCTGGCTTTCGAAACCAGCAGGATTGTACGCCAGAAAACGATCTACAGGAGATGAAATTATGAAATTAAAAACAGGTATGGTGGCAGGTTTGGGGTTTTTACTGATGGCCGTTAACGCAATGGCCGGAAGCACTCAGGACTGTATCGTTGAGGGTACTGTTAAGAGCAAAAGCGATGTGGAGAACGGGACCAGTGTCTATATTGACTTTCACTCAGCCAAAGATGCTGCTGGCCCGGAAAGCTGTAAACTCACAAAACGCAGCAAGATGGATTTTAAAGAGCCTAAAAATGCGATGATAGAAAATGTTCCTGCCGGTAGTAAAGTTCGATATCACTATCAGCAGCCGGACGCTGGAAACGCGCAGTGGCAGTTGATGGACGTTAGCTACTGAGCTAATCGGGGTCTCGCCGAGTCTAGACGGCCCGCGTATTGAGATTAGCAGCGTCTGCAGACATCAAGTCTCTGGATGAGAAGCGATAACCGGTTCCGCGAACTGTCTGGATAAGATGGCTGTAGTCCAGGGTAGACGTTCTCAGGGCCATACGCAGGCGCCGTATGTGTACATCTACAGTGCGCTCTTCTACATAGACGTTTACCCCCCATACGCTATCGAGAAGATTGGCTCGTGAGTAGGCGCGCTCCGGATGAGACATGAAAAAGCGCAATAGTCTGTACTCTGTGGGTCCGGCTTCCACAACTTCCTCACCCAAAAATATTCTGTGGCTTTCCTGATCGAGCACCAATTCCGCCATTTGTAGACGCTGGGCATTTTCCCCGACTGCACTGCGACGCAACAGTGATTTTATTCTTGCGACCAACTCTCTGGGCGCAAAAGGCTTGGTGATGTAATCGTCTGCGCCTACATCCAGACCCTGAACAATATTGTCTTCAGAGGTTTTGGCGGTCAGCATAATAACTGGCAAATCTCGAGTGTGTTCGTCCCGCTTCAAACGGCGTAATAGCTCTATGCCGCTACCACCGGGTAACATCCAGTCCAATAATATAATATCCGGCTTGTCTTCCAGCACTCGCACATGGGCGTCCTGGATATTCTCAGCTTCAGTGAAACCGAATCCGGCGATATCCAGCACCATGCGCAGCATGTCGCGGATGGCCGATTCGTCGTCGACGACTAGTACTGTATGTTCGTTCATCGCCCTACAACTCTTAGAACTGATTCAAAGGCTATTAAATAACCAGAATGTGACAGTTAAATTACAGTTGTAAAAAAAATGGTAAGGAAGCGTGGGAAGATCTTCTAGAAATGTACGGGAAATCGGGCTTGGGCCTCGTAGGGCTCGGTCAATAGAGGCTAAAAAATATTTATGTCCCGATGCTTATCAGTTCAGTTTTCTGCTGCTCACTGTTACTGCGATAGCGATATTTTACTTCACTGCCGTCTGGCGCATCTTGCAGTCTGGGATCATCGGGTAACTTAAACTCCATTTTCTTGTCGCGCCGAATTCTACAGTTGGAATCTTCATCATACTTGCCGACTGAATGAAATTTGACCTCAGTGCTACCTGACTCCCCGTCACGGGGCTGCTGCACGGTACCTTGTAGCAGGCAGTCGCGGTCTGCTTCGGCCATAGCGTTGGGCACCATTACCATCACGAGCAGCGCCAAAGCGTTGATTTGCGTGTAAAACGTGGCCATGAAGTCTCCTCCTGTCTCTTTCTGCCTTTTATTATCTCCCCCTTTTGCACAATTTCATATAACTGTCACAAAAATGTCACATGGAGCTTTGGTCATGACTGTAGTGGTGTACGGGGCTTTTTCGCACTCAAGTACCAATCGTTGAAATATGGCTGTCATATTGTTGTAAAGAAGCTTTGCTACCTTCGCTATCTATATTCACCGATAGACGCACTAGCACCGCTGCGTCCAGTATAGAAATTTTATGAAAACATCATTCAAAAGCGCGTTAGGTATTGCACTACTCATGAGTAGTGCGCCGCTGTGGGCTCTGTCTCTGGCGCCTGAAGAGTTTCAGGCATCCCGGCAGATGGCCTGTGTTCTTGCCGAACAATCCCTTGGCTATCTTTCTGAGGACGACTACGGCGTCCGTACTCATAACGTTCTGGACGGATTTGAGGAGGACGAGCGAGGCAATATCCTTTCCAAGGCGCTGGGCTACTACGATGGTTTGATGTTTGAAATTGCTGGCAACGATACTGATGCTGTAAATCGGCGTTTGGAAAAATTTGTAGCCAGCGCATCATGCGCAGACGGCTACCGTTCGGTAACCCACACACTCTAATCCTGGCGCTCCATCCGTAATACTCCACCTCCTATGCTTTAACCATACCTGGCGCTAGCGCACTGGGTGCAGGCTTTAACTCTGCGTCAGTTCGGTGCCTCTTCGCTTCCTAGTGAGTTCCTCAAAACTGCCTAGTCACACTGTCATGTAATGACCTCAACTTTAACAATAATGAAATATTTGCATCATTTAAGTGTCATGTGCGGGCAGTAGGATGCCCCCAATAGAGTGATGGCGCGGTTGGCTTGCGCGGTCTTTTTTGGCGCGGCGGCCTTCACTCAAAAATGTATGTACTTATTTTTTAGGGTGGTTTGATTCGACCTATGAAGAAATCCTTCATTTCAATGGGAGCGTTACTTTCGCTGCTTTCACTCCAGGCACTGGCAGGGGATCTCTATCTTCGCGCGTTCTACAATGACGCACCACTGACTGGCATTGGCGTTAAGCTGGATAACCTTTCCCTGGGAGAAACCGACAGCCAGGGTGGTGTTAGTGCAAATGTTGATAGTGGCTCTCATACGCTTTTTCTGGGTAACGGCGAACAGCAGCTAGCTGTTGAGTTCTCCGCAGCGGCCAACGAAGAAGTCGAAGTCAGCGTCACGTTTACTGATGTAGAAGGCGCTGAAGCCGAGATTACTGTATATAACTTCGGCCCAGAAACCCCCGCGACCAATGGCTATATAACGGGTCGGGTAAATGGACCTGATGGCGCTCCGGTAGCCAATGCCTCGGTGACATTACTTGGCACCGCTATCTCCACGCGTACTAATGCAGACGGCATCTACGAGCTACAGGTCCCGCGCGGGGTGTATGACGTTGAGGTAAGTGAGTCGTCGCTGAGATCGGCAACTGCCTCGGACGTTCGAGTGATGGCGGACCTGGGTGTTACCGCTACGTTCACACTGCTGGACATTAGCCCTGATCAAGATTTCAGTAGCACTCAGATCGAAGAAGTATTTGTGTTGGGTGTATTCAACCCCGTTGAGGATTCTGCCAGCGTAGAGCGTTATGCGACTTCCATCGTCAATGCAATTGATATTGAGCAGTTGGAGCGATTTGGCGATGGCGATGTTGCTGGCGCGCTGAATCGTGTCGCCGGTGTGGCTGTAACCGACAGCAAGTACGCGACCGTTCGGGGCTTGGACGGGCGCTATATTTCCAGCACGCTTAATGGTTTGTTGATGCCCAGTACCGACCCTCAGCGGCGGGATGTGCAGTTGGACTTGTTCCCAACCGCCATTCTTGGCGGTATCGAAATTCAAAAGTCGTACACCCCGGATCAACTGGCGACCACCACCGGCGGCTCTATCAAAATTGAGACCAAGGGTTTGCCCGATGACCGCATTTTTGAAGTTTCGGGTTCGCTTGCGGCAAACGCCGATTTTACCGGCGACGATATTATCAAGTATCGCGGCAGCAATGATGACTGGCTGGGCTTTGATAGCGGCCTGCGTGACCTGCCCCGCGATGTCGTCAACGCAACCAATGGCGGACGATCTCTTACTATTTGTGATCCGGCCATCGATCCGGTTCGCTGCACCTCTGAACTGGACGCGGCGACCTTGGGCGTGCAGTTTCAGGACGACTACAACATCTCCAGCAAGGAGGCGTTGCCCGACGGCTCCGCCACCATCGTTTATGGTGACCGACTTCCTTTGGGCGACAACGAGTGGGGCTATTACGCAGCTGCCAGCTATGATCGCAGCACTGAAGATCGTGGTGAGGCTGAGCTGAGTAATCCGTTGGACACCACGGGCAGCTACATGCGCTCCCGGGAAACGACCGCGCTAACCGGCTACTTTATGGCAGGTTACGAATATGGCGCGGCAGACGAAATTTTGAGTAAGACGACTATTCTGCGCAGCTCCGATGACACTACACGGCAGGAAACTGGCATAGAACAACGAGAAGGTAATAGCGTTGATCGGGCGATCCTCGAATGGGTAGAAAGAGAGTTTATTTCTCAGTCCTTCACTGGCCACAATGAATTTGATATCGGCAGCAACCCGCAGTTACTGGATTGGCGCATTGCCTATTCACGCACGGATCGCTACGAGCCAGATCGGCGTCAATACACCTACTTTAATGACAACTTGTCCACCTCGGCATTCGAGCGACGCTGGTCTGACCTTACCGAGGACAGTATCGACCTTGGTGCCGACTATGCCATTCCCTTTGACTGGGGCAGCAACAACCTTACTGAAGTGAAGATTGGCATCTTATGGTCCGACAAGGATCGCGAGGTGGAGCAATATCGCTTTGGTGTTCGCCTGGGTGACCTGCGCGATATATCCCTGGGAATCGATCAAGATCTGGAGGAGGACGTATTACCGTATTACAACTTCGCTCTGGATCGTATACGCCTGGCAGCGAATACTACCGACACTGATTCCTATGACTCCAAGGAAGAAATTCAAGCCTACTACCTCACCACTAATACAGAGTTGGGTAACGACTGGAGTGTTCTGCTGGGCGCCAGGTTTGAGGATTTTAGTCAGAACCTCGAGTACCCCAATGAGGCAAACGCTGCCAACTCTCTGGAGCACGACGATTGGTACCCCGCACTAAACGTCACCTGGCGTTTCACTGAAGAGTTGCAGTTTCGGGCGGGCTACAGTGAAACCGTATCCTACCCGGGCCTGATCGAGCGATCTGAGTCCCAGTCCTTCGATCCAGAAACGGATGACCCAATTTTCGGTAACCCGGACCTGCTGGTGTCGACCATAGAAAACTTTGATGTGCGCGCTGAATATTACTTCTCTGACTCCGAGAGTATTTCGGTGGCTCTTTTTCTGAAGGATATCGATCAGCCCATCGAACGCGCCGTGCCAGATGCCTCCGGGTCGGCAGCGCGTGGCATCACTTTTGTTAACCAGGACAGTGCCGATCTGATGGGTGTTGAAATCGACGTGAACAAGAATCTTTTCGATGAGGACAACTACCTGTTGTTTGTAGGCGGCAACCTGTCTTATATCGATTCCGAAGTTGAGTTGTCTGACGACTCTCTGCGCCTCGAAGGTGAATCAGCCAATGGGCGAGTCCTGCAGGGACAGTCTGAGTGGTTGGCCAACTTTCAGCTTGGCTTTGACCATTATCCTACCGAACAAAAGTTCACTTTGCTGGTTAACTATTTTGACGATCGAATCTTTCGCATCAGTCGTGGTGAAGCCACCGGGCCAGAGGAAGAGGTTGGACGCGTTATCGTCGATCTGACCTATGAGAAGCTTTTTGGTGAGTCGTTGACCTTCGAGGCTTCGGTGAAAAATCTGTTCAACGAGGACGTTGAGTTCGCGCAGAACGGCGGCACGATTGAAAGTTTTCAGACGGGCACATTAATTGGTGTGGGTTTGAAGTATGAGTTTTAGCACTAGTTTTAACAACACGGCACGACAGGTAAGTAACACCGCAGTTTAGATGCCGGGAATGAGAGCGTAATGCTCGCCACTGGCAAAGATAATCAATCGATCAGGAAGTTAATCATGTTAAAGAAAGAGCTTATCGTTACGTTCCTTCTCTCTATAGCCTTTATCACCGGTTGTAGCAGCGGTAGTGAGGGGGACGATGTAACCATAAACATTGAAGCCCCGGATGGCGGTGATCCGGTTAACCCGCCGGACCCTGGACCAGGCGACGGTGATTGTGATCTGGTTGAAGAGGCCGGTTTCGTCCGCTTCAATGATGATTGCTCGGTGGGTAACCTGGAAGGCAATGTCGATCAGGATTACACCTTGATCAATACGGTTGAATGGCGCTTGAACGGTACTGTAACGGTGGGCGATGGTAATCAGACAGTCGACACCATCGCCGACGTTGATGCTGTTAGAGCTGCAGGCGTAACGCTCACGGTAGAACCTGGCACCGACGTGCGAGCTTTTGATACTGGCGCTTTGCTGGTAACAAGAGGCTCACGGCTTATTGCCGACGGTACAGCTAACGCGCCTATTACCTTCAGTAGTCTCGACGATAACTTCGACGGCCTGGGTGAGTGGGGCGGTTTGATCGTTCAGGGATTCGCGCCGCAGTATGGTCAGGGCGGCACAGGTGCCTGCTTTGGTAATGGCGAGGTCTGTAACGTAGAGGGCGAGGGCGGTACTGATATTTCAGTTTACGGTGGTAATGATCAGGCAGACGACAGCGGCGTTTTCCGCTACGTACGCATTGCCGAGGGTGGCCTGGTCGCTGGTCCTAATAACGAAATTAACGGTTTGACTCTGCAGGGTGTTGGCCACGGCACAATCATCGAATATGTGCAGGTGCACAATAACCTCGATGACGGTGTTGAGTGGTTTGGCGGTACCGTCGATGCACGCTACCTGGTACTAACCGGCAACGATGATGACGACATAGACTATGACGAGGGTTATCAGGGCAACATTCAGTACGCGATTATCCAGAAGGCCAAGGATAAGGACACACCTACCGGTAGTAACGACCCCAGGGGTATCGAAGCCAATTCCAGTGATGACGAATATGTTCCAGAAACCGAGGCTGTCATCGCCAACGTAAGTATTATTGGTAGTGCCTTGGTGAACAATGAGGAGTCCGATAGTGGACGCCAACCTGGCATGCGCTTGCGAGGAGCGGTTACCACTAGCATATACAATAGTTCTGTCGGTGACTTCGACAGTGGCTGTGTACGCATCGATGATGCTGACGTTAACGGCGACGATTCACTGATCATCTCTTCTAACATTACCCTGGTAAACATTCTTGGTGATTGTGAAGATGGCTTCTACGCCAAGCGCGAAGCCGACTCTGAGGACAATGTCAGCTCACAAACTATCACCTATGACGCAATGTTGGCGATCAATGAAGCGGCGGCTCTGCTTGATTCAGCCCCGGTGATCAATGCCGTCAATAATGGCTCTGGCTTCGTCTTTGACCAAACCGACTTTATCGGTGCGGTCGATCCACAGGGCGACGCCTGGTGGCAGGGTTGGACCCTGCCTGGCACGGTCGGTGGCTCAGAAGCCGTTGCCGAAGCCAGCTTCGTGTCCTGCGACTCCGATGCGAGCGTTTGCACTATTAGTGGCACCGTTGATGAAGACTACACCTTGGTCAACGGCGTCGAGTGGCGGCTGGACGGCGAGGTGCTGGTGGGCGACGGTAATAAGACCGTAGACAATGACGCAGACGTGCAGGCCATACGCGATGCGGGTGTGACTTTGACCGTTCGCGCCGGCGTTAATGTTCGCGCGTTTGATACTGGCTCACTATTGGTAACTCGTGGTTCAAAAATAATGGCTGTAGGTTCGGCCGCTAGCCCAATTACGTTTAGCAGTCTCACCGACGATGATCTTGACGGTGAAGGTGAGTGGGGCGGGATCATCATCCAGGGCTTCGCTCCACAGTATGGCCAGGGCGGCACAGGTGCCTGTTTCGGCAGCGGTACGGTCTGTAATGTTGTGGGCGAGGGCGGCACTGTTGTTGGTAATTACGGCGGTAATGATCCGGCTGACAACAGTGGAATGCTGCGCTATGTGCGCATCGCTGAAGGCGGCCTGGTGGCGGGACCCAATAATGAAATCAACGGACTTACTATGCAAGGCGTAGGCCACGGTACTACCGTTGAGTACATTCAGGTTCACGGCAACCTCGATGACGGTATCGAATGGTTTGGTGGAACGGTGAATGTGCGCTACGTGGTACTCACCAACAACGACGATGATGATATCGACTTCGACGAAGGCTATATGGGTAACATCCAGTACGCGATTGTTCGTAAGAATCCGAACAAATCTGTACCCACCGGTAGTAATGATCCGCGCGGTATTGAGGCGAACTCCAGCGACGATGAGTACGTGCCGGAAACAACGGCCGTTCTTGCCAATGTGTTGGTGTTGGGCAGTGACGTAAACAATGCGGTAGATAGCAGCAGTGGCGCTCAGCCTGGTATGCGACTGCGTGGTGCACTAACCACTGCAATCTATAACTCAGCGGTGCGTGATTTTGATACTGGCTGTATTCGAATCGATGATGCCGATGTTAACGGAGACGACTCGCTGGTAATCAGCTCGGATGTCACCCTGGTGAATGTGCTGGGCGATTGTGTTGACGGCTTCTATGACAAGCGTGATGCCGACACTGACATCAACTCTGGTGCCAATTCGGTAACGATTGATGACGCTTATGCGCTTACCGACAGTGCGGCTAATGTGGTTGCCCCGGAAATTATAGCTATCGACAACGGCTCAGGTTTTGTTTTTGACCAAACTGATTATGTCGGTGCGGTTGAGCCGGGTACTTCAGCACAGGACGCCTGGTGGGCAGGATGGATTGTTGAAGGTTCTCTCGACTAGTTAAGGTTAGGTCCCAGGGATGGGATTTTTGATAGGCCGCGCTATGCGCGGCCTTTTTTTTGCTTTGGATAATCATCTACATGATTCAAAGCCCCTGGTCTGTTGTCTCCTTACCCGAATGCCGTTCAAACCATTCCAGAATGGCGGCGACCTTGGCAATCAACTGACTGGGACGATTGGCAATGCTGTGGGAAGCCCCTGGTATACGAACCAAAGCAGTATCTATCCCGCGCAGCTTGAGAGCCTGATAGTATTGTTCCGATTCCCAGCTTGGCGTACGCAAATCTTCATCGCCTACCAGCAGCATGGTCGGAGTCTTAACTTGCCCCACCAGGGATAGAGGGGAACGCTGCCAATGATCCATAGGGTCTTCCCAGGGCATAGCGGGGAACCAATACTGAGAGAAGTAGGGTGAAGAATCGGCGCTCAATACAAAACTGAGCCAGTTGATTACCGGTTTGGCCACCACCGCCGCGCGGAAGCGGTCTGTTTTTCCTACAATCCACGCGGTGAGCGTACCGCCGCCGCTACCGCCGGTGACGTACAACTGTTCCTGGTCTATGTATGCGCGTGAGGCCACTGAATCAACCACATCCATCAGGTCATCGTAGTCTTCCGATGGATAGTTGTGATGAATGGTCAGTGCGAAATCGGCGCCATAACTGGTAGAGCCTCTGGGGTTGGCGTACACGGTGACATAACCGGCTGAGGCAAACAGCTGAATTTCTGCTGCGAAGTGCGGGCCGTAGGCAGTGTGGGGGCCGCCGTGGATTTCCAGCAGCAGGGGGTACTTTTGCGCTGGATCAAAATTCGGTGGCAAAGCAATCCACGCTTCAATATCACGCCCGTCGACACTGGATTTTACTGAGATCTCTTCCATTGCCGCCAACTGCCGATGAGCTAGCAGGTTGTTGTTCAACGCGGTTACACGAGTGGGTGCGTCTGTTCCTCGGCCAATGGCGAGCTCAGCCGGAGAGTAGAAATCACCTTCAGTAATGGCGAAGGTGTTGTTACCGCCCACGGAGAATTGGCCGCCGGAATAAGGCCGGCTTATTGCCAGGCCGCCTAACTGGTTGGTGATATCTTTCAGTTTGCCGTTCAGAGTCACATAGGCCAGCTTGGTCTTGGCATGATCGTCGTACTGGATGTACAGGCCGCGACTGTCCGCTGCCCACTGGTAGTCGCTGATACTGCGATCGAGACTGGGTAGCAGGTCAACGGGCTCTCCACCATTGATATCCATAACGTAAACGTGCTGTTGCTGGTAGCTAAAACGTTTGTCTGTGTAGCCTCTCCATGCCATACGCTTGCCGTCTGGCGATACGCTGACCGAATAATCAGGGCCATCTTTATTGGTAAGGGCCGTGATCACGCCGCCCGCTGCCGGCATGCTGAAAATGTCAGAATTTTGTACTTCTACTTCCCAGTTCTTTGAACGGTTCCCGCTGAAGTAAACCGTCTCGCTATTCGCAGACCAGGCGATACTGCCAGAGTGATTGTAGTCGCCAGAAGTGAGCTGTCTGGGTACCCCACCGGCGGTAGAGATGATGAAAACGTGGTTAAAACCTGGCACCAGTGAACCGCGGCCGTCCGCTCGATAGACTGCCCGATTTATCACAATGGGAGGATCGGCCCAATTAGCCCCTTTTGGCGACGCTGGCACTGAGCCCATGGACTCTGGTTTGTCGGGTACCAGCATAGTGAAGGCCAGCCATTTACCGTCAGGCGACCAAGAGAGCGAAGAAGGCGATTGAGACAGACGCGTGAGTTGCTGGTTTTCACCCCCATTCAGCCAACGTACAAAAATTTGTGCACCGGTATCGTCCTGTGACACGTATGCCATTCTCTGGCTGTCGGGTGATATACGTGCGTTCCCATCATTTACCGCGCCGGTGGTTAGCGGTCTCGCATTTTTGCCATCGCTGTCGATACGCCAAAGATTGGATCGTCTTCTATCCTCCATAATGTCCATGAAATTGTGGCTATAAACGACAAAATCACCATCAGGGCTTACCTGAGGGCTGCTAACGTAGTTCAGACCGAAGACATCTTCGAGGCCAAACGCTGGCTTTGAGGTCTGTGCCTGAGCGGTTAGCGTAAAAACTAAGAACAGAGCCGTAAAGAGGCGCATAGAGTCTCCATTGCCTGAGGGGATTGGTGGGGTAAATAACTATAGAAGGGGAAGTAAGTGCCGGCAAGTTCTCTTGGGAACCGCCGAATACGCGAGCGGAAGCGCAGGGCGCCCACGCTCGCAGTGTAGTCAGGTTTCCTTGCGGGGTTAGTTCAGATCCTCATTAGCCCAGAACTTGGTCCCTTGCAAAGTTGCCTGTAAGGCCAGGCCAGCGGCCGTCAGCTGGTAGATAATGGTACCAGGCACCACGGTGATGGCGGCCTCAGTTCCCATACCTTTGCCTTCAGATTCGGCGCTGGCATCCGCTTTGGCGGCGAAATCCCAGCCCTCGGTTTGGAAGTCTTCTAGCGCTTTCTCGGTGGTAAAAATAAATACGGCGCTGAAGTCCTTCACGCCCATGCCAACACCACCACCGGCAGAAAACATCTTCATATACGTATCTTTGCCGCTGCGATGGTCACGCAAAACACCGTCGCCACGCTCTGTCGACACCAGAAAAACGTTAACACCGACGCTGGAAAATACGGCATAACCCTTGGCGGTTTGCACCTCATTTTTGGCAGATGGCTTTTCCGCATAGAGTTTGGCGAGTATTTCTGTGCGAGTTTCCCGGATTTTTTCGCGTTCTTTGTCAGGATCTTTATCGCCACCAAACAGGGCGAAACTGGTAAGCGGTACTGCCAGTAGGACAGCTGCACATGCCGCGACTAAAAAGTTCTTCATAATATTCTCCGTTGATTTGTCCGAATAAATTCGGGGGGCTGCCGGACCGGTGCTAGTTAACGGGCCTAATCGTCGTCGTCATTGTCGCCTCGATTGCCCCGAACGCCGTCCCGGACTTCTTCCTGCTTGCAGTCGCGCTTGTCTTTCCCGACGCGGCCCTCTTCCTGACGACAATCACGCTTGTCCTGACGCTCATCCGAGCGGCCACGTTCCTGTCGGCGATCCTGGCGATCATCGGGATCAGCAACTGCCGGGATTTGTGCGCTTAGAAGGACTAACGCGGTAGCCAATACAGTCAATATTTTCATTCTTTTTCTCCAGTTGGACCACGAGAATGATTCGCCGTGGATTGGTAATTACGTTGCTTACGCTATGTAAACAGAAGACGGTGGGAATTGCATTGCCCAATTTCGTATAAAAGAGAGCAGCCCGGCTGCAAAGTGGCCCTGCTATCGCTGCTGTCTCATTGACTGAGAAGCCGGCCGTTGGCGGCACCGCACCGCTTTTCTCAATATCTCATTTCGACATAAAATGGTGCTTGCTAAGAATCAATGATTCTTAGCAAAATTTGCTTAATTTCTAATAGCAACTAGCTTTATAAAGCGTAGCGAAGTGGCGGTAGAGCTGCGCGCAACCGAGGTTTCTAACTATAAAAGGATGTTAACGATGAGAGTTAAACTTATTAGGGCTGCAGTGCTGCTATTTGCGCCTGTATGTTTGAGCACTACTGCACTAGCCCAGGATGGTGATGAAGCCCCCAATGTGGGTGCGGTGGAGATATACACGTGCAATTACGCTGATGGTGCCGGGGCCAAAGATCTGGATAAGGTGGTTGGCAAGTGGAACAAGTGGGCTGACAAGAATTTCGAAGCCCCCTATTCAGCGTGGACTTTGACCCCAATGGCCACTGGCAGTGACTTTGAAGCCGATATTGGCTGGTTGGGTGCTTTCGCGAATGGCTCTGATATGGGCAAGGTAACCCAGAATTGGAACTCCAAGGGCGCTGAGCATCAGGCGGCATTTGATGCGGTTATTCCCTGTGATAGTCACTCTTATTGGTCATCTGTAAACATGAAGATGCCCGCGGGCGATGGTTGGCCGGGCAAAAATGGCAGCAGTAGTGTCACTGTTTTTAGTGATTGTACTGCCGAGGAAGGTACTACGCTGGAAGATGCTATGGCGGTGCACAGTGCCTGGGCGGACCATCTAACCTCACGAGGTTCCGAGTCTGGTCTCTGGGTTTTCCTGCCTGCGTTTGGTGCCGCTGATGTCAACGGCCACTACAAAGTAGTCGCGGGATATCCCAGCTACGAGGAGTGGGGTAATGATCACAACGATTACACCAACGGTGGCGGTTGGCTGAAAGGCCGCGAACTGATGGAAGGTGTGCTGGCGTGTGATACCCCAAGGGTCTACACCACCACACTGGTACGCAATGGTGGTGTTAGCGCCAACTGATAGAGAGGTAAGCACTCAGCCCGGTATGTCCCGGGCTGAGTGACATACCGCCATCATGCACTCTGCGAATGCTCATTCTGAGCGGGCGTAGCGCTCAATAAGAAACTTGTTTGTCGTCCCCTGCACTAGCAAACTGAACATCACCACGCCGAAAACCATCGACTGTATCAGCCACCAATAGGGCAGACTGGTGGGCAATGACAGCACCAGTGCAATGGCAATCGCGCCGCGCAATCCTCCCCATACCAGTAGAATCTGCCAACCGCGGGGCACAGGCCTACCCAAACTGCCGCTCATCAAGCTCACGCCTACTACCGCAATCACCCGTGCAATGAAGGTGGCCACGATAGCAATTAGCATGGCCAGCCACTGCTCGGTAAACATACTCACGGTGATAACCAGTCCCATGATGACGAACAGCAGATTGTTGAGGAATAGCCCCAGCCATTCCCAGGTTTCGGTAATGCCCTGAGTGAGGGTATTTTCGACTTCTTTGAGGGCAAGTTTGGCGACGATGGCCGCGATCATAACCGCCATAATGCCGGACACATGAAGTAGGTGCTCGGCCGCGTAAAAGCTGATAAATGCGCTGAAAACCAAGATAAACCGGCTCGCTTCCGGCCTGCCGATGATCCGAATAATTGCCGCGGTGAGTAAGCCCGCAACCAGTCCCACAGCGATACCGCCGACGAACACCATACCGAAAAAGCTGAGATAGCCGGTCTGCCCGTGCTCCGCTTGGGTGGCGATAGCAATAATAATCAGAAACAGGACAATGGCCGAGGCGTCGTTGAACAAACTTTCGCCCTCGAACAGGGTGGCAAGATCCTCCGGTGCATTCGAGCTGCGTAACTGGGACATCACCGCAATGGGGTCAGTAGCGGCCAGAATTGCCCCGGTGAGCAGGGCGGCGAGCCAGGGGAAGGCGTCTGGATATCCGATTCCGACATAAACCAGGCCCGCGGTGACAAAGGTGCTGATCAGCACCCCAGCAGTGGCCAGCAGTAAAACCGGTAGCAGCCAGCGCTTTAGCAGGGTGAGTTTGATGTGCCAGGCCGCTTCGAAAATCAATACCGGCAAAATGATGAAGAATACAATTTCATGCAGGTTATGGGCACGGATACCGGTGTCAAAATCGACGTAGCCCAGGGTAAGACCGGTTACAAACCCTGTTAGCAGGCAGGCCAGCGTAAGGTCGATCCGCGTAAACCGGTTAACCAGTAGTCCCACGACGGTAAGGCTGGCCAGGGCCAATACCTGACCAATTGCATCTACAATCATATCGAACCCCGTTTGCGAATAGATGGGAAAACTCGGTTGGCAGTACTCTGGTCAGCGGGTTGTCGATCTAAATACTACGGTGACTTCGAAACCGGTACGGATGTTTAGTTCCTCTGAGTGACCCCGGGCCGGAATACCGCGACCCGAGTGGTTAGTCTATTGAGCGCTATACACTCTATTGGCTTCGCTAAGCACATATTGGCGAATGCCCTCTGCGTCTTCGGCGCTTAAATATTTGTCAAAACTCACCATGCCGCGAGGTGACAATATGCCGCCAATCAGTATGTCTTGCCAGAGTTCATGAATAGCGGCGGTTGAATGGCGCAGGTCCGGTACCAGGCCCGAGCTGCGCAGCCCATCGCCGTGGCAGAAGGAGCAGTGGCGTTGGTATAAGATTTGTCCTGCAAGTACCTGCTCGGCGTTCGCTGTCACCGCTTCCGGTTGTGCCATAGGCCGTTCAGGCGTTTCCACCAAGGCGGGCAGGCTGTGCTCGCCGCCGAGTTTGAATACCAGTACCCGGGAGCGGTTCTTGGCTTTCCATGCATGCGATATGGCACCCGCTTCTGCGCCTATGCCGCCGCCAAAACCCACAGCAACTGCGATATATTGCTGTCCGTCGATGGCGTAGGTGACTGGAGACCCGCCTGCAATTGTCTGGGTTGGGTTTGACCATAGTTCATCGCCGGTGACAGCGTTATAGGCAATCAATTTGTCTTCGACAACCTGGAATACAAGATTACCTGCCGTAGAAAGCGTGCCAGCGGCCGCAGGGCGACCGGGTTGCTGCGCCCATACCTCTTTCTGCGCAATCGGGTCCCATGCAATCAGTTTGGCGGTAAACTGGCTGTCTAGTATCGCATCGATGTCAGGGTCGTTTGGCGGTACCAACGCCATGCGATCAAAGCCGGTATTGTAAGTGCCCTGTTTGGGCAGGCGATCTATATCACGGGTGGGTGCCAGAAAGTTACCCGGGAATACCAAAGTGGGAATGTAGACCAGCCCGGTGTCCGGGTTGTAAGACATGGGTGGCCAGTTGTGGCCACCACCGTTGCTGGGGATATGGATATTTTTGCCGTCGAACAGGCGTGCCGTTTCAGTTTCTACTGGTCTACCGGTCTCCATATCGACGTGCGATGCCCAGGTGGCGATGGTGAATTTTTCTGCCGACAACAGCTCACCTGTGGCCCGGTCAAGCACATAGAAGAACCCGTTCTTGGGCGCCTGCATCAATACTTTGCGATCCTCGCCATCGATTTTCAGGTCGGCGAGCATGATGTGTTGAGTGGCCGTGTAGTCCCAGGTCTCGCCTGGCGTGGTCTGGTAATGCCATACGTATTCGCCGGTCTTGGCATTCAGCGCCACGATGGAGGATAGAAATAAATTATCGCCTCCTCCAGGGCTTCGAAGTGTTTGGTTCCACGGTGAGCCGTTGCCCACGCCAACATAAAAAAGATTTAGTTCAGGATCGTAGGCCATCGAATCCCATGCGGTACCGCCGCCGCCCCACTCCCACCATTCTCCGTTCCAGGTTTTGGCGGCCATTTCCAGTGCGTCGCTTTCGAAGCCGTCTGCGGGGTTACCGGGGATGGTATAGAAGCGCCAGCTTTGCTCGCCGCTATTGATGTCGTAGGCCGTCACATAGCCACGAACGCCCAGCTCGGCGCCGCCGTTGCCGATGATAATATTGTTGCCCGCAATACGCGGTGCGCCGGTAATAGTGTAAGGCCGACTTTGGTCCACGGTTAAGGTCTCCCACACCACCTCACCGCTTTCGGCATTCAAGGCCACCAGTCGCCCGTCGTATGTGCCCACATATATTTTACCATCGGTGTAGGCAACTCCGCGGTTAACAGCATCGCAGCAGCCCTTGGCGAGCGTGGCTCGGGGAACCTTGGGATCGTAAAACCATTTGAGTTCGCCGGTCACTGCGTCCAGCGCATAAACCATAGACCAACTGCCTGAGACGTATAAGGTGTTATCCACCATTAATGGCGTGGCCTGCACGCCCCGGCGGGTATACATATCAAAAGACCAACTCAATCCCAGTTCGTCGACGTTGTCCTGAGTAATCTGGTTCAACGGTGAGAAGCGCTGTTCGCTGTCAGTCAGACCGTGCTTGGTCCAGTTCACCGATGCTGCGGCGACAGAATCCGCAGCTTTTGGATCTGGTTTTTCGTTGGGGGAGGCCGGCTGCTGTTTACTGCAGGCGGCTAGTATCATTATCAGTGCCAGAGTAAGGAAGCGCATGTGTTGTACCTCGATAGTATGTAGTTACAATTTAGCAGTTAAGTTAGCGTATCTATAAGCAATACGTCCACATAACACGGACAAATAACATCGATCAGGCGGGTTGTCTTGTCAGCGTAGAACCGTCTGCTTAATATGGGCGTATGCCAGATACCCAAGCTATTCTTGATTGTTATGCTGAAACGCTCAGATGACTGAACACTGCCCCTGTGGCATCACCAAGCCCTATGAAGAGTGCTGCGGTCCGTTGCACGCGGGGGATGCTTTCGCACAATCTGCAGAACAGCTAATGCGCAGTCGCTATAGCGGCTTTGTAGTAAAGAATGAAGCATACCTACTCTTAACCTGGCATCCAGATACTCGACCTTCCAGGGTGCGACTGGACGATAAACAGCAATGGCTGGGATTAAGAATTAAGGGTGTCGAAGCGGGGCAGGCGCAAGATACCGAAGGAAAAGTGGAATTCGTTGCTCGCTTCAAGGTTAATGGGCGAGGCCACCGGCTCCACGAAGTCAGTCGCTTCGAGAAGATTGATGGCCGCTGGTTTTACCTGGACGGCGAACATTTGGAATAACCCCAAAGTAGCAAAAAATGCGACTTTACAGGTCAGCCTTAGGCGCTTTCCAGAAACTCCATCAGACGATCAGTCTCGCCATCTTTTTCAATGGTCTTCTTCATCAGATGTAGCGGCCTGGCTTCCCGATCAAGAAACAACTTGCCGTGAGCCGCTCCGGCTTCCTTAGCCATGGCCATCCAGACAATGGTGTCTGCCCCTTCCATAGACGAGCGCAGCACACGGCGGGTAACCGCGCGAAATTCTGGCAAAGCCGTTTGAACCCCTGGAGTATCTGCCCAACCAGGGTGCATGGCATTAACTGCAATGCCTTGTTCTGCCCATTCCGCAGCCCATTCCTGAGTTAGTGCCATCAGCGCTCGCTTTTGTCTGGCATACGCTATGCTGCCTGAATAGTCAGTGCCATCTTCGTTGTGCAGTGCACTTAGGCTCAGTCGCTGGCTGTACATGCCGCCGGACACGACATTGATCACACGCGAGTTACCCGCCTTAACCAGTAGTGGCTTCAGGCCCAGGGTCAGGCGATAGGGGCTGAGGAGTAAGAGAGCATGGCTCTGCTCTATGTTTTCCTCAGTTTTGGCCCAGTCGTTAAAGAGCGCACCGGCATTGTTAATCAAAACATCAATAGCCTTGCCTTGTTTCCGCAGACGCTTGACCAGATCGTCTACGTCCGCCATCAGACTCAGGTCGGCCAATTCATAGCGAATAGCGTCGTTTCCTGTTTCCTTGTGCAATTTGGCAACGGTTGCCTTGGCCTTCTCCTCGTTGCGCATAACGAGGGTCAGCTGTGCACCGCGCCGCCCTAGTTCGCACGCAGTTGCATAGCCTAAGCCGGTGTTGGCCCCGGTAATGACGATGTGCTTGCTCCGCACCGAAGCCGACATGGGGGAAAACTGTTTCATGGCACGCCGATAACCCAGTCGCGTGAACAGTGGTAGTTCTGTGGCCAAATTTGCACAGGCCTTTTGGTCCTTGAGGATCAAAGGGAAGTCGTCATTCAGTGCTCGGCCAAGGGAGGCGACCGACTCTCGGCCCATATTGTCCAGGCTTTTTTGAGCAGCTCCGCTAACAGCCTTTATAAGTGGCTTAAAGAAGAACTCTGCACGGTAATCAATTTTTGTGCCGGATTCCGTAGCCGTAAAAGTAATTCTGTCTTCTATATCGAAGAATCGACTCTTGCCACTGAGGACGACAAGTGCGTTGTCTTGCAATTCTTCAACGCGGTAGATGATCGTGACGCTGCCCACCGGCAGTGCGCAAACCACTTCGAACCTGGTGCCAACTGCTATAGGCCCCGGAGACATTTTGGTAGCCTTCTTGGCCGTTGAGTCCCATTCAACCGTTGTCGTGAAGTCGCTCACGTAGTCGAAAGCTTCGTTTATCGGCCGAGTTACTTCAGCTGTTGCTTGTAATACCGTCATGGACGATCCTCACGTTTAGTAATTTATTGTTCAAAATGTATAGGTTTTTTTTTGGCTTTGCTGCGCCAGGCCGTTAAGCGGCAGTTCGTTGTTGTAGCGATACAAAATATCAACGTTCAGTGATTCGCCTTCGTCCCCTTTAATATTACTGGTGCCGCTGAAACGGAGCAGTCGTTTGTCCTCCAATGAGTATGAGAGCTCAATTGGAGCGACCAGAAAACGCAAAAACCAGGAGTCCAGATTGACCTCCAGGCAGAGCTCCATATCGGTACAAGCGTCTGATTCAGTACGCAGCGCCGTCATGTTGATAGGGTCGTTAAGCCCGACAACGAGAAAGGGGAATTTGACCTCTGTGCCAGCTTCAAGTTGCACCCATACGCTACGCACAAAGTTGTCGAAGCCCGCATCTACTACAAGGTCGTCTCTATCACCAGCAGGAACTTCTACGGTTGAGTCGTTGCGAAAGTCGGTGAGCACCACTGAAGGTGCCTGCGAGCTAGCGCTGTAGTTGAGCTCTTTTTTGGCGAAGGTTATGCCCTGTTCATCGCGATACTCTACGGTACATTGCTGGTTCATCACTGCGCAGTAATGGTTCTCCGTATATAGCAGGTGTCCTTCCTTGCGATCATAGGCGTCACCTATTATATGAAACGAGGTTTCTGTTTGAGCAATAGCGATTGCTGACAGGGACAGTAGAAGTGACAGTGATAAAATGAATCTAAATATCATCGCCTTGAACCTCGCGCATGGAAATCCATCTTGCCGTCGCCAACAGCGCGGGAAAGGCGATAGCCCATATCAGCGCAATACTCATTGGTCCGAAAACAGGGTCGCCGAAAGTAATGTCGGACAATCGGGTGCCTCCCAGATAAGAAGCCGTGCCCCCTAAAGCGCCCACAATGGAAGCCAGTATCAAGCGCTGCTGTAATGGACTGAAGGCGTGCATGAGCGTTGTGGCCAGCACCGGCCAAAGGCAGCTAAGCCACCAGGGTGAGGGGGCTGATACGCCAGCGACAGTGAATATACCTGCTGCAAACATGATTTTGTCGAGTAGTAGTCCCGCCAGCGTAATGCCCACAATCAATAGCACTTCATTTCGTCTGGCGCCAAAGAGCTTAAAGTGGATGAGCAGGTGCACACCGGCAATGATGGGTGCCAGTGTATTCGAATGCGTGGCGACAATTGCGAACCAGCTGATGTTGAACAGCAGGCCATTGATTAGCACGCGGGCGGTGGGATTTTGTGGGGCGAGTGATTTAAGCACTTTCGACCGTTTCTTTCCTGTTGGACTCTTGACCTAATGTACGCGCAAAGGGGCAAACGGATCACCGCATTGGGATAATCTCGGGAAGATCCGCCGCAAAAGTTTAGCCGTATCTATAATACAACTTGTTTTGGACTCAATATGCGGAAATTATTCACCTTATGTATGTCTCTGGCCGTGGTCACAGGCTGCTCATCAGTCACTGTCGATAATTATCGTGACAACCGACCGGAGCTGCGCCCGGATGCGTTTTTCACCGGCTATCTGACCGCGCACGGCGTTGTTAAGAACCGTGCGGGACGGGTGATCCGCACCTTCAACGCCGATATTGATGCGTCATGGGAAGAGGGTGTAGGGACTCTGGTGGAAGACTTCATATTTGATGACGGCGAGAACCAACAGCGTATCTGGACACTTTCACCCGATGGGCAAGGCGGCTATATAGGAACAGCCGGCGACGTTATAGGTGGCGGAGTTATGGGTTTGGCTGGCAATAGTGCATTCCTGGACTATGTACTGAGAGTTCCCTATGGAGAGTCGACTGTGGATGTAAGGGTAGATGACCGCATGTATCTGGTTTCGCCCGATGTTCTGGTCAATGAATCCGTGCTGACCAAGTTTGGCGTCAGGGTGGGAAGCTTATTGTTGGTTATTCTCAGGCAGGATGGCGAGCGCGCTGTCACGGTCAGCGAATAACACCTTTTGCAGCGTCTGGTAAGAATCCTTGGCTGGTGCCAGTGGAAATCGTATATGATGTGCCGCAGCCACAACACGGTGGCATAGGTTATCTAAAATTGGAGAGTCGGGATGTTCAGTCACGTCATGGTCGGTGCAAACAATATTGAAGAATCAAAGAAGTTTTACGACGCGGTGTTAGCCACGATGGGCCATGAACCCGGCGTCATCGATGACAAGGAGCGTTGTTTTTGGTTCACAGACAAGGGCATATTTTCTATCAGCAAGCCTATTGATGGCGAGCCTGCCTCCGTTGGTAATGGCAGCACCGTAGGGTTCGCAGCGAGCAATTCAGATGTCGCTGATGCCTGGCATGCGGCGGGCATTGCGAATGGCGGAACAACTTGTGAAGATGCACCGGGAGTTCGAGAGGGCGCTGCTGGCAAGTTGTACCTGGCCTATCTGCGTGATCCATCTGGCAACAAGATCTGTGCTCTGCATCGCGTTGCTTGAACCTTAGTTGAAGCGGACCCATGGATTCAAACCATGGGTCTGGTTCACTTGCAGTGCTCACTCTCTTTTGGTTCGAAGCTCCTCACCAACGGTCTTACCACATATAGCCAAAAACACTGCGGTAGAAATACCCGCAGCGGCAAAAATCATACACATCACCACGATTTGGTAGCGCGCCGCGATCAGCGGGGTCACTCCAGCTAGTATCTGTCCAGTCATCATCCCTGGCAGTGATACCAGGCCAACCGCAAACAGAGAATTAATCACCGGAATCATCGCCGCTTGGTAGGCGACCTTGCGTGCTTGCTGCCAGCTGTCTCCATGGGCCAGTTCTGCGAACAGGCGTTCTGCCGCCAGGCTGACGGCGGTCAGGGCGCTGGCGAAAGCCATGCCAGCGAGCGGAATCATATAGCGGGGCAGGTACCATGGGTCCAGGCGCAGCACTCCTTGCGTGACTAACGCCAGAGTAATACCACCACCAACGGTAACACCCAGCAACGATGCCAGCAGTAATCTACTTCGCTGTTCAGGCACTGTGCGCAGGGCGATCCAGCTTGACGCGGCCAGCATTATGGCCAATACAATTAATACCATCCAGCCGGAAGTGGCGCCGAATATCCAGGCCAGCACATAACCGATCAACAGCAGCTGCACCAGCATACGGCCCAATGCGTATAGAGCATTGCCAGGACCCATGGACCAGCGCCAGAGTATGACCAAGGTGATCGCCACGGGTACGAAGGCCACCGCCAGTTGGGGCAGGCTCAAGAGGATTACCTGTTCGGGCATGCTAGCTGCCGGCGAAATGCAAGCTGAAGGTAGTTTCCAGAACGGGCCGACCTGCCTGTCTACAAATGATCTGGTGTTCCACGCTGGTTCCCGGGGCTGAGGCGTCTTTGAGCTCGAATATAGGCACCAGTATATGCCCCGAGGTGCCGTTGAGGATGATTTCGTTAGGTACGCCTGCAGTTTGAAACACCTCTGTAGGCTCCGGTTCGCTCAATGTTTTGCCATCGGCGGTGGTGACAGTAATTCCGGAAAATATTTGATCCAGCGATTTGCCATCGTTCAGGCCTTGCTGAAACTGACCCAACAGTTTCCCCAGGTCACCCTCGACACCGCCGGGCGCGGCCTCGATCGCGCTGGCCACTACGCCCCCTAGAAAGTCCTCTTTGGCAGCCGACGACTGGCAGTAAAGAGGTTCACCGGGATTGGCGTTGTCGTAATGGAGTTCGAATCCGTACCAGGTGCAGGGCTGCGCGCCGTCGGCCTGAGCACAGCGATCTTTACCGGTGACGTTGATATCGACACTGTCCTGGCAAATGGAGGTGGGATGTCCGTTTGCCATACAGGCAATGCCGGAGCGGAAACCTGAGACTTTGACCGTTTGCGGTCCACCGCCGATGAAAGATTCGAACTGGGGCTCTACCAACGTATTTCCCGCCAGGCAACTACCAACGCCGCCACTGCATTGTCGGCTCGCCCCGTCGGGGCAGCGATAGGTCGCCTCGGCGCCGCCGGGTGCTTCCATGGTGTATTGGAACCTAATGGGATCACCCTCGTAAGGGCCGCCGCCAGCAGCCCAAAACCCGGCTTTATCCAGGCCCCAATTACCCACCGCCTCAGCGTGGCATTCAGTGGCACAATCGTAGCCCTCAGCCTGCTCCTGTGAACAACTGTCAAGGCAGTCGTCGTGTTCCCGGCAGCCTTGGTGGGTACCACAGTTATAGGATTGCACCCGCAATAATTTGTCACCGCCGGCGCACTCGAATTGCACGGACTCCTCACAGGTAGAAGGACAATCTGCGCCGCACGCCCCGCGACAAGCCGGGACATTCAATCCCTTTGCCGGTCCGAAGGCGTTGCGCACGGTGTCGCCCGGGTTTGCCGACCATTGTGCTACTGCCTTGATTGGTAGTAGTGCGCCCAGGGTTATAAATATAGCGATTGCCAATGCGAACGTTTGGCGCACTGAGCTGCGCGTAAAAAACTTATCGGATATAAACATTGGCTCGCGCTCCTGCGATGTTGATTTCGGATTTTTGTGCAAGTCTAGAGCTGGTGGTCTATCCCGGATTACGGCAGCGTTCGACATCGTCTTCTGAAATTCCCAGCTCTTCCGCGATCACTGCGGCATCATCGGCTGTGGCTTCCGCATCATAGAGGCCTCTTGTTATATCGCTCAGATCCGCTAGACCAAACCGCTTTGCGGTGCGTGCCAATGAGCCCATAAGGCGACCGAAACCCTTGGTTTGCTTCTCCTGTTCCTTTTTCTCGGCCGCTTGCTGTGCCGCTGCCTGCAGGCAGGCCTGCTGTTTATCGGCCATAGCCGTATCGGCAGAGGTCGTGCTCGCTGAGGGTTTTGAGACGGCGGAGTCTTGAGACGCTGTACTTTGGGGTGGAGTGGCCTGTGACCCGGCAGTGCCCATCTTCATTAAATCCCCGAGGTTGCCCAAGCCACCCATGCTCATTGGTTTGAGGCCTGGAGGCAGTTCAAAGTACTTGGGGTCCTGCGCGCGTAAATTGAGCTCGGTGAACTGCATGCTTATGGTCTGCCCCTTAAACTTGCTGTTGGAATAGGTCATATCCATTTTCATCGGTACTCCGGAGTCAGTGATCCATATGACGCCAACTCCCGAGCCTTCGTTGTCCTCAAATTCGGTATTGAACTTGGTGGACGGATGACCGTTTACCGTTTCAGATCCGACCTTCTCGATTTTTTTAAATTTCATGCCATTGGAGGCTTGCAGCATGCCGCCCTCCAATGTTTCTTCCATATAGAGGCCCATCGACGGCATCAGGATGTAACTCTTTTTTAGGTCTTCGCGCAGAATAACGCCAGTTGTCATGCCTTCCAGTTTAACCTCGGAGTACATTTTCCCCGGCGCACGGCGTTCAGTCGCGGTGAACTCGCTTCCCTGAAGTTGCATCAGGCGGGTGCCGTCGTAGGATACTTCCAGGTCGATGCCGAACTCTTCGGCCCACTGTTCATATGGGTGTACTTCAGCAGTCGCAGAAAAAGACAGACCGAAACACAGGGCAATGATCGAGCCAAATATGGACTTAACCCGCGTTGAACTCAAAGTCGTGTTGAGAGCAGCGTTACTCGTAGTGCTTGTCGCCATGGAGCATCCCCTATTACCTGTTTGATTACTGTTATAGCACTATCGCCACATGAGCCCAATTTTGAGGGATCTTACCCGCGGCGAATTCCTGGTCGCAAGTTTCAAAGTATAGGCTAGATATTCTATTGTTGCCGCCAGACTAGCTTGCTAGATAGACCGCTGTATTACCCGCTAACCCTCAATCCCAATATTCGTTAAACTGCAGTCTGGAAACAGAGCGAATAAAAAAAATTATGACTCAACACGAATACGTTTTCGTAGCGATATCTATTATCCTCGGGCTCGCCATCACCCGAGCGCTGCACACTGTGGCGATGCTGACCCGTGTTCACCGGCAGGTGACGTTTCATTGGTCTACTGCGCTGTGGGCAATCTGTGTGATGACCTACAGTCTGCAGTTTTGGTGGGTAGGTTGGGGGTTTCGTAATATTGATGCCTGGCAATTTAGTGATTTCGGTATCCTCACCGTCGGTGCCATCTGCGTGTATGGGGCGACGGAAATGGCGCTACCGGTACCAGAGGGAGATCTTGATCTGGATTTTCTGGAACACAGTCAGGGCCTGGGGCGTCTGTCGGCACTATCCATGCTGGTCTATTTTCTAATTGGCCCCTATGTGAACATCTTCATGCTAGGCAATGAGGTCCTGCCCTCTTTGGTAGTGCCATTCGTGGGTACCCTCCTTATGGGTTTGATAATTGGTATACCACGGGCGTTTGCTCCTTTATCTGCAATATTTGGCGTTTTTACCTTGTTTATTTTGATAGGAACCGTGTGAGCGGGATGTAGGCAACTGCCCCAGTTGCCTACAGGTCTCTAGCGATAATTCATCATCGCTTGCGCAGCAGGTATGAATTTTTAAATACCTACATGTTGATGACTAAGCCCGTAGCGGGGGAAAGCGAGCCGTTACAGACTTCGGGATAAACGGTGCTTAGTTCGGGCAATCCTTGCCGTGCATCTACATTCATCCACTCAAAAGTTGCTGCAGCCGTGGCGGCGACAAATGCGCTCGACTTTTTATCAAATTCGCCCGGCCCCCAATCCTTTAAACGTTTGAGGATATAGCTGGGTGCAAAGAAGCTCTCATGATTCGGCTCTTGTTCGGTTTGGCTGAAGGCGTCCTCTGCGTTCAGTTCCTCCCAGTGCGTTAACCCGACATTGATGTAGTGTTTCATATTGTCGCCAAGCCTTTCCTCCAGCGCCGCCTGTACTGAAGCATTCCCCGCCATATCTACTACTACGGTGGGGCGTTCGCTAACTTCACTAAGAATTGAGGAGTAGGGGATAACCTGATCGTACAGACCTGAAGCAGTAACAAACGCACTATTGCCAGGAGAGGTCAAACCCACCACCAGTGGCGCTGTACCATCGTGATGCAAACCATGTGCAAGACCGAGACTGGTCTTTGACGAAGCGCTGACAATTATTACTTGCTCGGCGCCATACCATTGCTGATCCTGAAGCTGGTCCCACAGGCAAAAGGAAGTCATGTGCAGGGGTGCCAGCAGGATGCGCGCTGCGTCTGTGGCCGGATTGTAGTTGGTCTCGGCCAGTACTCGGCTGTAGCGGTTATACAGCGGTGGTAAAGCTTGTCGATGCGCCGCACCGTCTATCAGATTGTGAGCGCTAACATGCTGTGGTTTCATGGTTAGCAAAGTTGCCGGCGGGAAGTAGCCGTAGAGGCGATCTCCCACGGGTAGCTCTGGGCAGTTGGACTCAACCACATCAGCGAAGGCCCATACCGGAAGAATTCCCCAGCTGCCGTCGTCATTATCAGCGGGCGGGAAAAAATGCCAGTAACCGAGTATATCGCCGGTGGCGCCGTAGGTAAGGTTGTTGGCAGTGAATGCGAACTGATCAATCTTCAGTCGGACTTCACCGTCTTCGAGTGGCGCAATTTCACTTTGCACGATGCGATGCTGCGTAAGATCACTCTTCTTTACCTGAAATTCACTGTTCATTTTTAACTCCATTCTCTGCTTAATGTTAAACCTTCTTGTAACTCAAAAAGCTTGGCAGTCGCCAGCGGTGCGCTTTTCTTTAATCGCTCAATAACGTCCTGCTTGTCGGTATCTTCTCGAGAAATTTTGCTGATCAGACTACTGGCGCCATCAAGCCGGTTGCCTACCATCCATTGCTGCAATGCCTTGTCCTGAGACCACTGATACTGATTTATCATGGCAGCCGCGGTGAAAAAGATAAAGTCGGTGTCGGCGTTAGGCAAAGGTACGAGCCCACTGAGACGATTCTTCTCTTCTTCACTCTCGTAGTTGAGCTCCACGTGGGCGATGAGTGCTGCGCTGAATACGGGCTGGTATGGCCGGACCAGTTGTGGCGTGATCAGGTCGCCTTGGAAAACTGGTTTGCCACCAGGGTCGACTATTGCGCTAGCGGAGCAATCAACATGAATAGTATTGGGCGTGGTTGCTATCGATCCCTTCACCAATTTAATTTCATGCGTTCCAATAGACTCAACGTGACCCAGGCGAACTACGTTTTTGATGCGCCGCAGTTCTTCTATTTCAAGTTTGGATACTGTCGCTGCATGAAACATCTGTGGGGTTACATTTTCATCAATACGCAGGAAGTATCCGCATTTTTCCAGTCGCTCAAACATGTCTTCGGGCGATGTGGATTCCGCGATATTTTCGAACATCGCTGCCTGTGTGCCAATGGTGTTGAAGAAGAACTCCTCCGTCATTTGGGTGTTTTTGCGATCCAGAAGCCAGGCTTCGCGAGATACAATCCAGGTGATATTGGCGGGATCAACATTTTGTTCAAGCAGCCATAAACAGGCGTCTATACCGGTCTTGCCTGCTCCAACCACCACGTAACCGTCTGGCGCTGTAGTCACCTTGGGTAGGTCATTGAGCGGCATAAAACGGACGCCATCGTCTATCGAAAAATTCGGTGTATGGGTTGAAGGCACGGTTGTTTTGAGGAAGGTAGCATCCACCGTTTTACACTTGGCGGTGGCGTGATATTCCTTGCCGTTGGCCTTGGAGACGAAGCGCCCGTCACCCAGGTAATCGCACATCGGGAAATACTGCACTCGCCCTGACGGCAAAAACTGGTGGCGCATCACATCGTCGTAATAGGCGCTGACCTCGGCGCCGCTGGAAAGCTCACCCAGGCCTGCATTGAGACCTGTCTGCTCGATGCGTCCACCACTCAATTCCTTGGAGCTGACGCCGTAGAACGCGGCCGGTTGGTGGAGTTGTACGAAAGGATAGGCAACGTTCCAGTGGCCGCCAGGCTTGGCGTAGCTATCTATGATGA
Organism: Halioglobus sp.; assembly: GCA_036961205.1. Lineage (GTDB taxonomy): Bacteria > Pseudomonadota > Gammaproteobacteria > Pseudomonadales > Halieaceae > CALJFL01. The sequence continues at coordinate 97,545 of JBALVI010000009.1, forward strand.
TCATAGTCTTGTCGGAGTCTGTTACCAGAATATCGGCGAATGCCATGCCAATGGCGCCGCTGCCCACGATTATGTAGTCGGCACTGAGTTCTTCTATCACAAAATTGCTCCTTCGAATCTTAGGGTTTGGCGTATTCCACCGGCAACAAAAACAATGGCCTGTAGCGCCTTGGCTATAACAGTGTTATATCTTAGTATAACGATGTTATGCAAGTCAACAGAGAAAACTCCTATGGCTTCGAATAAGTCGAAGATTTTACAGGCTGCATCTGAGCTACTACTTGAAAAGGGCCCGAGTGGCCTCAGTGTGCGCGCGATCGCCAGCCTGGCGGGAGTCTCTACCATCGGTATCTACAGCCATTTCAAAGGTAAGCAGGGTGTACTTGATGCGTTGTATGTAGAAGGCTTTGAGCGGGTCTACGAGGCCATGTCATCGGCCTGTGAGATTGACCAGCCAAAAACTGCGGTACTGCGGGGGGTGAAGAATTATCGGGAAGTGGCAGGCGCCCATGAGGCAGCCTACAGGCTGATTTTTGGGGAAACTAATGCCGACTACGAGCCTGGCCCCGAAGCCCAGGCTGCAGGATTAAGGGCGTTTACCAGTCTGGTCGAACTCGCCTCCAAGCTGTTACCGGCCGGCGCCCCTAAGAGCGACAAGCAGCGTGCAGCGCTTCGTATCTGGGCGCTGGTTCACGGCTTTCTAAGTCTCCAGCATCACGCGGTCCAGGGCATAGTAGGGTTTGATGACTGGGGTGATCAGACCATTGTTGCTATTGAATGTATTGTGGACAATATCCTCGCCGAGGGTGTTTAGGCCTACAGATCCAGAGCTGTAGGCAATGCAGCTGCACCCGGCAATACACATGCTATGCTGCGCCGTTTGGGGTCAGGTCTAGCTTTTAAGAAACCACGGGGTCAGGTCTAGCTTTTAGCCCTGTGGCGGGCTGGCCCAGTTTGTAAACCGAATTAAGAGATCAATGTATGCTAGCTGCACCATTACCCACCGTAGAACTAAACCCTGATAAAGATCCGGTTGCCGTAGTTATCTGGCTCCACGGCCTTGGCGCTGACGGCCACGATTTCGAACCCATAGTCCCCGAGCTTCATCTGCCTGCAAACTTGCCTGTGCGTTTCGTGTTTCCACATGCGCCGGAAATGGCAGTTACCGCGTTTGGCGGGCAGCGCGCGCGGGCATGGTTTGATTTCAGTATGAGCGGCACCGCCGATTTACCGGGCATGAAGAAATCCGTGTCTCAGATTCATGATCTTATCCAGAACGAAATTGATAGCGGCACGCCGGCTGAACGTATTTTGTTGGCTGGATTTTCCCAAGGTGGTGTGCTGGCCTTTCATACAGCTCTACATTACCCAAAGCGTCTGGCAGGCATTCTTGCCCTGTCTACGTTTCTGGCAGATACGGATAGTCTGGGCACAGAAACGGCTAAGGCGAACGCTGAGATACCGATTTTGCTGTGCCACGGTCAGCAGGACGCCGTGTTACCGGTTGCCATGGGTAAAGCGGCACTCGAGAGTCTGACGAATGCCGGGTACGCGGTTGAATGGCGTGAGTACCCAATGGGGCATGAGGTCTGCCGTGAGGAGATTCAGGAAATTAGCCGGTGGTTACAGCAAGTGCTGGGCTGTGACAGTGGGGGTAAGGTCTAGATTTTAGATCATTAGAACTTGCTGGCGACTGTTTCATTCTGGCATCGGCTCGGGCAATACTTGCGTACAAACTGAGCGAACAAATAATTGACTACCAAGGAATAAGAAATGCGAGCAATGAAATTGAACAAGCCCTGTGGGTTGGAAAATCTACAGTTGGTAGAGATAGAGCCAACAGAGCCACACTCCGGCGAGATTCGCATACGTAATCACGCCAGCTCACTTAACTTTCACGACTATGTAGTCGCAGTTGGCCTTATCGAGACGGCCGACGGAATAATACCTATGTCTGATGGCGCGGGCGTGGTGGAAGCGGTTGGCTCGGGGGTGAGTGAGTTCAAGGTGGGCGACAAAGTGATGAGCTGCTTCTTCCCCAATTGGAATGATGGCCGCGCTACCGACCCGAGCAAACTCGCTGGGGTCCCGGGAGATAACGTAGACGGTTTTGCGGCAGAGACTGTGACTATGTCTTCTTCAGCGTTCACGCTCATGCCCGACGAATATTCCTTCGAGCAGGCCGCAACCCTGCCGTGTGCCGCCGCGACAGCCTGGCGCGCGCTTATGGTAGAGGCGCGTGTGAAAGCTGGTGATACCGTACTTGTGCAGGGCAGCGGTGGAGTCTCTGTTTTTGCGCTGCAGTTTGCCAAAGCCGCCGGTTGCCATGTTATCGCTACTTCGTCCTCAGATGCCAAGCTCGAAAAACTGAAAGCCCTTGGCGCTGACCAATTGATCAACTACAAGGAACATGAAAAGTGGGGCAGCCGAACCCAGGAAATCACCGGGGGCAGGGGAGTAGACGTTGTCATTGAAGTCGGCGGTTCCGGCACCTTGCCGCAATCCGTACGCGCGATCGCCTTTGGCGGCCATATCTCAATGATTGGTGTGCTAACCGGCGTTCAGGGCGAAGTGCCCACAGCAGAGTTGTTTCAAAAGAACGCCGTGATAAACGGCATTACCGTGGGCTCAAGAACCCATCAGAAAGACATGGTGCGGGCGATTAATACCAATGGCATACAGCCTGTTATTGACCGCACGTTTGATCTTGCCGACCTGGCAGAGGCCTTTCGCTTGCAGGAGTCACAAGGCCACTTCGGCAAGATTTGTCTGGGCTTCTAGCGGGGACTATTGTTCTACGACTCCTCTCGATGAGCCTGGGTGTAAGCATCAAGCAGGCGACGTATCATTCTTTGGTACTGAGTATTGTGCTTGCGCGCTTCTGATTTGAAGAACTCTACACTTTCCTTGCTGAGGGTAATGGTTACCTTGACCGATTCTTCGGTAACTGCCAATTGCTCAGGTGAGGGTAGAAAGTCTTCGACCACACGCAACTTGCCCATGGGTTCATCGGTGTATTGAATTTTTTTGCTCATAAACCTTCTTCCCTTTCCTCCAAAATCCAGCGCCAAAAATCCGTATTTTCCCGTTTCTGTAGGTAAACCTCACCGTCAAGATTCCGCCTGCGAATGAGCCAAAACAAAAATAACGTGATTCTGATTTCCCGTGAGATAGGTCCTCCGCGATGACTCGATGCGGATCTAGAAACGCTTGTTGGGCCTCAATAAAACTCACCCCATGCTTCAGTTGGTTCAGGTGATCTTTCGTTAAATTCCATTCGAAGCCATCCTTGGCCATATTCGAACCCTAGCATTGATATGTATATTTTGCCATATAAAAGTATGTATTAGGCGCGAGCCGATCTCACCTCAAGCTATCTCAGTTAGGCGCAGGGGTAAATCTGCTGACCGCAGATGATCTAACGTGGGTAGCGGGGGCAGGTCCCAATTTTTGCCTGAGCTTTAAGGAGACCGCAGGCGATGATGGCTGGGCCAATTACGTCCGAACTAAGGCTGACCCCCGCTCAACTTTTGAATTTTTCTATCAAGTCTATTGGCACCGGGAATACCAGGGTAGAGCTCTTGTCGCCGGCAATTTCAACCAAAGTTTGCAGGTAGCGCAGTTGAATGGCCTGGTCCTGGCTGGACAGAATCTTCGCGGCCTCCGCCAGTTTTTCCGCCGCTTCGGCTTCGCCCAGAGCGTGAATAACTTTCGCTCGGCGCTCTCGTTCAGCCTCGGCCTGCTTGGCCAGTGCTCGAACCATGGTTTCGTTCAGGTCGACATGTTTGATTTCCACATTGGCAACCTTGATACCCCAGGCTGACGTTTGTTTGTCGAGGATGGTCTGCACATCGGCATTGAGTTGCTCCCGCTCTGCCAGCATGTCATCCAGTTCGTGCTGCCCCAGCACGGAACGCAGTGTGGTCTGTGACAGTTGACTGGTCGCTTCCAGAAAGTTTTCAACCTGGATAATGGCGCGCTCGGGGTCCAGCACCCTGAAGTAGATGACCGCATTAACCTGCACCGACACGTTATCTCTGGAAATAACGTCCTGGGTGGGCACGTCCATCACCACGGTGCGCAAATCTACCCGCTCCATCTGCTGCAGAATCGGGATGATGATGATCAGTCCGGGTCCCTTGACCTTATAAAATCGGCCCAGCATGAAGATCACGCCGCGTTCGTATTCCCTGAGTACCCGAAACATGGACATCAGTAATACGATGACCATCACCACAATAACTATGCCGGCATATTCTATGTCGAATATCATTTCATTCTCCTTGGTCTTTCACTACCTGTAACGTTACGCCATCAACGCCGGTAACAGTGATATTGTCATTTATCGTCAGCGGGGCGTCGCAGTGCACTTGCCATAATTCTCCGTCCAGTCTTACCCGGGCTTCGGCGCCGTACATAACCTCCACGTTGGCGTGCAGCCCCAGGAAGTGATCCAGCCCGGTTACTACCTGTTGTCGCCGCGCTCGCAACACCAGGCCCAGGGCAAATACCAGCAAGCCGGCACTGAACACAGCAAAAGCAATAATCATTGGTGCGGCTATCTGGTACCCGGGTAATTCTGTATCCATCAGCATGATGGACCCAACCACGAAGGCAATGATGCCGCCCAGGCCCAGTATGCCGAAACTGGGCGCGAAGGCTTCCGCCGCCATCAAGCCTATCCCCAATGCCATCAGGCCGAGGCCGGCATAACTCACGGGTAATACCTGGAAGGCGTAGAGGGCCACAATCAGACAGAGTGAACCCACAACACCGGGGACGCCAAAACCAGGGTTGGAAAGCTCGAAGATCAAGCCGTAGATTCCGATCAGCATCAGCATATAGGCGACATTCGGATCGGTAATCACCGCCAGAAATTGGCTGCGTCTGTCTGTGGGATGCAGGTATATCGCAAGGTCCTGCGTATTTAGCGTTTGAAGTTCTCCATTCACCGTGACATCGCGGCCGTGGAGTTGTTGCAACAGGGCACGCTGGGAGTCCACTAACAGGCTGATGACGCCGAGCTCAAGGGCGTCCTCGGCGGAGAGGCTGGCACCTGTGCGTACTGCGCTCTCCGCCCATTCTGCGTTGCGTCCACGTAGTTGGGCCAGGCTTTGTATATAGGCTACCGCGTCGTTAATAATTTTACGTTCCATGGCGGTAGCGGGTGTCGGCGTTTTCGATCCGGTTTCTTCAGGGGACTCACTGGGAAGCTGCGGCAGCGTGGGCCCACCAATCTGGACCGGGGTGGCCGCCCCGAGATTGGTGCCCGGAGCCATGGCGGCAATATGGGAGGCATACAGAAGATAAGTGCCCGCACTAGCGGCGCGAGCCCCGCCCGGCGCCACATAGCCCACTACAGGGACCGGAGACGCCAGAATAGCTTTAATCATGTCTCGCATTGCAGAATCGAGTCCGCCAGGCGTATCGATCCGCATAATGACCAGCTCAGCGCCGCTGTCCTGCGCCAAGCCCAGGCCGCGCACCAGATGATCGGCCGTAGCCGGCCCGATCGCACCCTTCACGTCTATTAACCATGCTGTTTCCTGGCCGTAAGATACAGAGCTCACCAGCCAAAAAAGCATCATGATAGCTCTCATATGCTTTCTGTAATTCATAGTCTACCCACCTATAAAGTATAGCAGACGACTTCTTTTTAGGGGCTTCGGGGAACGTTTACTGGGCTCTCTATTGACTAAGATCAAGTCTTGGCTTTCTTCAATGTTCCGCCTGCGTCTACGCCAGGAGTCGGCGAACTATCCCATCTCTCAATCAGGCGTGATGTTGGCATTCAGCCGGAAGATATTCTGCGGATCATAACGCTTTTTGATGCCAGCCAGCCTCGGGTAGTTATCCTGATAGTTTCCGTTCATGGCACGCACATCGTGACCATCGTTGACCTCTGCAGTATAAAACCCGTGGGTGAACGGTTGAAGCTGTGACCAAAGCGACCTGATATAGCGCACATGCTCATCCTGTGGCGCATCCTGACGCCAGGACACCATGGGAATCATATTGTGGGTGGCGTAGCGATGTGGAAACGCGGTGGTGTCCGGCGCCACCTGGTTGATAGCGCCGCCGCTGTGCTGGAAGATCAGAATGGTCGAACGATCCGGGTGTGGCTCCATTCCGTCCAGCAGAGTATCAATCAGACCGGGCTTGAAGCCCTCGATGAAACCGCTCTTCTGGTAGGAGGCCCAAGACCTGGCGTCGGTGGTATCGCCGCTGCGTTGTAGAGCGACATAATCTATCGCTTCCACCCCATTTTGCAGAGGTTCCCCCAGTGCCTTGTAGGGCAGCATAGCTTTTTCGTAGCTTGAGGCGGGCCCGGACCAGCACACGTTAAGCAGCGCCACTCCGGGTTTGTCTCCGTAGGGATAAACCGCGATCAGGTCGGAGTAAAGCTCATCGGGGCAGCCGGGGGAGTACTCGGCGTAGATCTCAAGCAGCTCCGGTAATTTTGATATCGGGTACACCAGGTTGCCGCCTATAACCTGACGATCCATCGGGTGCAGTTGGAACTCGAAGTTAGTGACAACCCCGAAGTTGCCGCCACCCCCGCGCACTGCCCAATAAAGGTCTGGATTCTCCTCAGCACTGGCATGTCGCAGCCGGCCGTCGGCTGATACAACATCTACCGACTTGACGTTATCAAGCGCCAGGCCAAAGCGGCGCCCAACTCGACCGAAGCCGCCGCCGGTGGTGAGCCCGCCAACGCCGGTATGCGATACGGTGCCAGACGTTGTGACCAATCCCGCTGCCATCGACTCGTGATCGAGCTCGCCCAGCAGACTGCCGCCGGTCACGAAAGCAGACTGATTGGGTAAATCCACCCGCACGTCACGGAAAGTCGAGAGGTCTATCATTAATCCCCCCTCACAAGTGGATTTACCCGAGTAACTGTGGCCCCCACATTTAACCGCAACAACCAGCGCATTCTCACGCGCAAAATCGACCGCGTAGCCGATATCCGCAGGACCGGTGGGTTGCACGATAAGCGCGGGATGTTTGTTGATAGAGGGGTTCAGTACGTGGCGCGCCGACTCGTATCCGGCATTGCCAGGCAGCAGCAGATTACCCCGCAGACTGTCTGCCAATGACTGCACGTGGCTCTTGGTCAGTATCTGTTCAGCGCCGCTAAGGCTTACAGCTTCCAGATCCCGGTCTACCGACATCAGGCCAGCATAGACGGAAGCCAGGGCCCGGCTGCCAAGCATGGGAGCGAGCGCCGCGCTAGCCAGGGCCGCGCGACAGAAGTTGCGTCTGTGCATTAGCTTTCCCCTCTGAGGGTTCTGGGGTGACGGATTAAAGCTAGTTCAGTCTGGAGTTTTGCGCCAATTGCATATTGAGCGGGTGGCGAGATGAGCCTCGAAGTAGGCTATTAGCCTATTGAGTTTTAGCGGCTTATAACAACATAGGTTTGGTTTCAATATTCGCGTCATTCATATCTATCTCATCGTCATAGATATGCTCCGGCATTGGCAGGCCCGCGAGTTCCGCATCTCCCAGGGGCCCGTCTGGTTCGATCTCGAAGTTCTCAACAATAGCTTGCAGCTGCCTGCAGTGTTGAGCCGCGTGCCAGGCGGTGCGTTCCAATACGCTGAGCATTGTTCGCTCCCCGTAGTAAGTGCTCACGTTGGGCGGCAGGCTATGTTTCTGAGTGTTCCACCACTGCAGCAGTGACTCTCTGACTTCTTCGCCAGCTTCGGATACTTGAGAGCCGCGGGTCATACCTTCCGGCGCTGTTCTGAGGAAGGCTTCCATTTCCAGGGAGCCTCCTTCAACACATTCAAGGAAACCCTGTACGACCATGTAGATGTGGTAGGCGAGGTCCCTGTACGGTCTGTCGCGCCCCGGGAAATGCCCGGCGAGTTGTTCTTCCGATAGCTGCTCTACAAAGCGTGTGGCCGCCTGCAATATACAATCGATTCTGTTGATAAAGTCTTGGCCGGACAGTTCTGATTTGGCCAGTAAAACTCCCACGAAATCGGCAACGTCCTGTAAATCCTGGCAGAACACCGCTTCATCGCCACGCCTGACCACCGGCACACTGCGAAAGCCAATGCGTGTCAGGTCGTCCAGTGCTTCAGGATTCTCGACGATGTTAATCGACTCGAACGCAAGTCCATGCCCGCTCAGGAATTCCTTGGTGCGCAGGCAGCTTGAGCAGCCTGGGGCCCAGTACACCTGGAGTTCATTGGACATATCGTTATCCCATACGGATGTTGGCTGTGTGGTTTGCCGGGGCCTATGTGATGCCGTTGGCTCACACCGAGTTTAGCGCATGGGGTTTGGTTGTAAACAGAGTTTCAGAGAACTGTAGCGCTTGCCCAAATTGCCTCGCTAAAGCGGCTTACACCGCTGGGTGGAGTGCTGCATGTCATTCCACACCCGTGCATCAAGCCGAAGGACATGGTCGAAGTTTATGGTGTCGGGCGTACTGGAGTGATATTCACTGAGAGGGGGGAAAGGCGCCGCTTGCTCCACCACGTATTTTGAATACCGGTCGAACACGGGAACTGTAGAAGTCTCCACGATATTGACCTGCTGCAAAGAGCCATCGGCATTGATAGCAATATTCAAAGTGACGGCTACTATGCAATCCGCATGAACATCACGGTGAAGCGCATCCCGGTTCATTCGATTGTGGCTGGCGAACGTATAAACCTCCTGCAGGACCGCCTCTTTATAATCATTTGGGGCCGCAAGCACGGGCGCTATGGCTGCAAGTAGTAAGGTTGCTACCAGTAAGCGGATCGATTTAGTGTTCATTGGAGTAAGTGGTAGCCGATTTGCCAGCAAAAGGGTGCACGCTAGCAGTGAGCTAGAGCAGTATTTCAAGGTTTTCAGTATGCAGATTTAATAAGCCTCCTGACAAGAGCGCGGGGGGGCGAAGCCCGCAAAAGGAGCTTGCCCTGAATGAAAATTCAGTTATATCAAACACATACGTAGTTATCTAACTACTCGAACTAATTTTTTTG
>JBALVI010000010.1:0-99329 GCA_036961205.1 Halioglobus sp.
CCCGGTCAGCAGGTATTGGTTTTTGGTTATGATTTAGGCATGAATACCGCCGGTGGTCTTGGCCAGATGATATCGATCCCAGCCAATTGGGCGGTGGCCTGTCCATCTACCCTGAATCTTAAAGAAGCCATGACGTATGGAACAGGTGGCTTAACGGCGGCCTTATGTATCCAAAAACTTGAGAAATTGGGCGCTAAACCCGGTGATGGCCCAGTAGCAGTAACAGGCGCGACGGGCGGTGTAGGCAGCATGAGCGTGGCTCTCCTTAAGCAATTAGGCTACGACGTAGTGGCCTTTTCCGGCAAGCCTGAACAAAGTGAGCATTTAAAAGCATTAGGGGCACGCGAAGTGCTGCACCGGGATGTGGTCAATGAAGTTAAGGATAAACCGGTTGGTAAACAATTGTGGGCTCATGCCATCGATACCCTGGGCGGTGAGTACCTGGCAAGCCTGCTCAAACAGCTAAAATCCGGCGGCGCGGTGGCATCGTGTGGCTTAGCCTCATCACCTGAGTTGTCGCTCACGGTAATACCCTTCATCACTCGAGGCGTATCATTACTAGGAGTTGATTCAGTGTATATTCCGCTGGCCGACAAACAACACATCTGGCAACGTGTCGCCACCGATATGAAGCTCCCACAGCTGGATAACTATTGTGAAGAGATCACTCTGGCACAAACGCCAGAATATTTAGATCGTTTTCTGCAGAGCAAGGTAGTGGGACGTTACGTGGTCAATATGCGTAGCTAGTTGACTGAGTAAGCCAATATAGCGACGTAGTTTGCTAATTTTCCAGGGACGGGGTCCACGGTTCGCCGTGTACTCCTGGCAAATTTGCTTTCGATAAGCAGTGTTCACCACCAGACCCAGCCCGGATTTCGACCCAGTGCGCAGTGCTCCTCGGAAGTGTTGATAATTCCGCTGGCGTCGCCGGCAGTATACAGCCTGGAAAACTCGTCGCGACCGGCCTGGTACTGATTTTTATCGAGGCTCCCTGAGGCTATCGTCTCCTCGATAATTGCGCTCCAGTCGAGCCACAGGTTGACTCGTGACAGGCCTTGGACAGGAAATTCCCCCAGTGCCTGGACGACATAACCCTGGCACCAGGAGTTATCTTCATTTGCCTGGAGGATGCCGGGGAATGCGAGTAGGCAGGAGGCGATCAGGTAGCGAATTTTCACAGTGTAGTTCCTCTGGGTTCTTCTTGGACAAATAATAGCGAAACTCGAGCCATATGAACATGGCTGCGCCGGGTATTTGCACTACTCCCGAGTTACCACCTTAGCTACCATGCCCACGGCCGTCAGGGGAATTGCATCAAAGGGTGCCACTGATCGATAATGGAATTAAATGGCGAGCACGCTGTCACACAAAGCACAGACCTTGTAGAGACATTTTTCATGCATAGACGATTATTCATTGCCGGGGCGTTATTTTCTGCAGCTGGCCTTGCCGTTAACAGAACGGTATTCGCAACGACGGAAGCAACAACAATGAGCGGTGCGTTCCCAGCCATCAGCAAGACTAAGGATGAGTGGCGCGAATTGCTCGACGCGCAGCAATACAAGGTGCTATTCGAGGAGGCCACGGAACGCCCCTGGACGAGCGCGCTGAACGATGAAAAGCGCGATGGCACCTACATTTGTGCCGCCTGCTACCTCCCCATGTTCACCTCGGCAGCCAAGTTCGACAGCGGTACTGGCTGGCCCAGTTTTTTCGAGGCTATCGAGACCAATGTCGACACCAAACGCGACTGGAAATTGATACTCCCGCGCACCGAGTACCACTGCGCGCGCTGTGGCGGCCATCAGGGTCATATCTTTGACGACGGCCCCAAGCCCACCGGCCAGCGCTGGTGCAATAACGGCGTCGCGCTGCAATTCGTAGTCGAAGGAGAGTCGCTGCCTGAGCTACGGGCCTAGCAGCCTGGCGCTATCAAGCTCATACTATAGTGAAGTATTTGGGCCACTGAATGGCAATTTCCGAGCACCCCTCAAAACTGAGTTTGCCGCAGGCTAATCCCGGCGTCGCCACCGTGCTGGAATACCTGATTATAAAATTTCCCTATATTGATGCTCAGATTTGGCGGCAGCGTATCGCCGATGGCAAGGTACACTGCCACGATGGCTCACTGATAACGGCACAATCGCTCTTTCAACCGCAGCTACGGGTCTACTACTACAGGGAAGTCGAAAGCGAGCCCAGCATCCCCTTCAAGGAAACGATACTATTTCAGGATAAGCATATTTTAGTGGCCTATAAACCCCACTTTCTTGCCGTAACCCCCGGCGGCGTTTATGTGAATGAATGCTTACAAAATCGCTTGCGACGCAGCACAGGTATCGAGGCCTTACAAGCGTTGCACCGCTTGGATAGAGTTACAGCCGGCCTGATCATATTCTCTATTAACCCGGACACCCGCCATCGTTATCATCATTTATTTGAAACACGACAAGTACGCAAAACCTATCAGGCAATTGCCAAAATTAGTGACGGTGAAAATCTTATAGGTCAGGAGTGGGAAATTAAAAATCGTATGGTGCAGTGCGAGCCGCAGTTTCGCATGCGTGTGACCGAGGGCGAAGCAAATAGCCACTCTGTGATTCGATGCTTACAACAATCTACGCAGAAGGCGTTATTTGAATTAAATCCCGTTACTGGTAAAACCCACCAATTGCGCCTTCACATGCAGGCCCTGGGCTGGCCCATACTGAATGACAAATACTACCCACAATTGCAGCCCCTATCAGCAGATAACTACTTGGCACCATTGCAGTTACTGGCAAAGGAGCTTCAGTTTACTGACCCAGTGACTCAGCATCCAAGACGCTTCAGTTGTGACAGGAACTTATCGCTAAACTGAGGTAAAAAAGCCTACGGCGGATGGCCGCCCCGAGCCACTGCAACTGGGCGCTCCCCCATCGATGCAGCGGCCACAGGCTCCACCGTCTTTGCACCCGGCGGCACTTTGCGCCAGGCGTAGCCAGTGCGGCCAAGTGACTGGCCGATGTTATAAAGCTCCAGCATGGTAGTGGTATCCACCGGCTCCACCGATTTGTCGACAAAATCATCGGGGATATAGGCCAGGTTAAAATCGATGCCGTCCCGCTCGGCGCCGGTATAAATACGGTACAGATCGCCTAGACCCTGGGTGCGCATCAGCGAGTTCAGCGATCGAGTGCCGATGGCAACGGCTTTGCGCTCAGTGATATTCCACTCCGGACTGAGCTTGGCGTTGCGCACAATATAGAGTCTGGGCTGCCCAACAACTTTGAGTTTTTCCGCAACGACAGACCAGTCTATGCCCAGTGGATAAACAAACACCTGGTTGGCAACGCCACCATCCACGTGCATCTCATCGTACTGGGCACCGCCAGCCATCACCGGGATCATTACCGGCGGAAATGCTACCGGCAGTGAGGCTGATGCCATAATGACTTGCCTCACCAAATCATACCGGCCAGGGTCGTCGCTGTTAGCGATGGCGCCAATATTCCAGGTAACCGGGCGCTCAGAGTCGAGGTTGGTGGTACCGATAAACAATTCCCGCCCAAGCCGATTCTGGACAGCGATTTCATCGATAAGATTATCCGGTAGGTAGCGCTTGATCAGGGCGATGAATCCGGACACATTGGTGACCGAGTCGCCGCCTATAATCGAGAATATATTGCGGCGGCGAAATAAATCGTCGGTGGAATGCTTGACGTAGATCTCCTTGATAACGGGGTCATACTTTGCGCCCAGAAATGCATACGGTGCGATCAGCGCACCGGTGCTAACACCGCTTACCATGGTGAATTTTGGGCGGTCGCCGTGTTGCGCCCAACCGGCTAGCAGGCCGGCACCAAAAGCGCCCCGCGCACCACCACCCGACAGTGCCAGGTAGTGATGCTCCTGTTGGTAGATAGCCTGTGCTTTTACTCGAATCTTCTCGTCGTCCAACCCCAGGAAGATGAGGTAGTTTTCTGAGGCTACATCACCCCACTGCCGCGCCTCCGGGATGCCGACAATGCTCGCCTGGTCCGCCAGAGCCAGTGGCACAGGCGATCGAACCACCGAGGCACAGGCCGAAAGCAAAAGCATAGCTATCAAGACAGCGGCAAGACTGCCACTGGAAGCTGGTTTACGGTGTGTCATAAATGGATGTTCCACTTAAGAGTTGTTAAAACATCGCTATGATACTTCACACTACGCCATAGCGGTAACAACAGACCGCGGTATCGAGCTCAACCGGGGTTCTGGCAAGTTAAAAATCAGGAACAAACAATCCCGATCTACTCGCTTCAAGCAACCGCCCTACTCCATTCAGTAAACGCACTGATCCTGACCGTTATTCCGTCTCAGGTAGTGATGGCGACTTTGAGAACTCCGTCGCGCTGGTTCGCAAACAGGTCGTAGGCTTCCTCGATTTGCTCGAGGTCGAAACGGTGTGTGACAAGCGGCCTGGTATCGAGTCGGCCGCTGGCGATGGTGGTTCATTACACCGACACCCTAGTGTCGATGAAAGCTGTTAAACGCATCCCGCTCAAGCTGTTCCCGGTGGTCGGGGTGCGCTACGGCGATCAGCGCTGACGCCCGTTGGCGCAGGTTCTTGCCATATAGATACGCCACGCCGAACTCGGTCACAATATAGTGCACATGTGCCCTGCTGGTGGTGACAATGGCGCCGGGTTGGAGTTGTGTAACGATCTTGCTGGCGCCGCGACTAGTCTGGGAGTTAAGCGCGATAATGGGCTTGCCGCCGGGGGACAACGCCGCCCCACGGATAAAATCAATCTGGCCACCCACGCCTGAGTACTGGTTGCTACCCAACGACTCTGCGCAAACCTGCCCGGTGAGATCCACCTCCAAAGCGCTGTTGATAGCGGTAACCTTCGGATTGGTGCGAATGATTGAGGTGTCGTTAACATAGGATATGTCCCGCATCTCTATCATCGGATTGTCATCGACAAAGTCATAGAGGGCCCGCGACCCCATGCAAAATCCGCCAACCAATTTTCCCCATTGCCTTTTTTTATTTCTGCCGGTGAGAGCGCCGCACTGCACCAGCTCCATGGCCCCATCGGAAAACATCTCGGTGTGCATGCCCAGATCTTTGTGATCGCGCAGCGAGCGCAGAGCTGCGTCCGGAATACCGCCAATACCGGTTTGTAAGGTCGCGCCATCTTCCACAATCTCAGCGATGTAGCGGCCAATCCTGGTATCAATCGGTGATGGAGCGGGAGGCGTCAGTTCGTAGATAGGACTGTCATGCCTGACCAACGCGTCGACCGCAGAGATATGAATGATCCCATTGCCGTGCACACGAGGCATGTTGACGTTGACCTGGGCGATGACATGTTTCGCCGTTTCGATGGCAGCGTTGGTAATATCCACCGACACCCCAATAGAGCAGTAACCGTGTTTGTCTGGTGGGCTTACCTGCACCAGAGCGACATCCAGCGGCATAATGCCAGAGCGAAACAGATTGGGAATCTCGCTCAGAAATACCGGCACATAACTAGCCATACCATTGGCCACCGCCTCGCGTGTATTGGCCCCGACAAAAAAAGTATTAAGATGAAACGCCTCTTCGTAACGACGGTCCAGGTAGGGTGCAGAACCCTCGGTGTGTATGCTTACCAGTTCAACGGCGCGCAACTCCTCGCCTCTGGCAGTGAGTGCGTCGACCAGCAGTTGCGGCGTAGCGGCCGCGCTGTGCAGAAAGACACGCTCGCCGGACTTGATGTTTTTTACTGCCTCTTCGGCGGTCACAAAGTTCAGGTCGTCGCTCATTTTTTATTCCTAAATAGTGAGTACGTTACCATTGCCTATGCCTGTTTCGAAAGTCCTTTTCAATTCTTCAACTTACTGCAAACTGTTTCGGTATTACGACCAACGGTAGGAAGTGACTCGTAGGCTGGCGGCCATGGGTATGATGCACAGTGTTTGTGAGATGAAATCACGCTAATAAGCAATGGCGCTTAAGAGCATGCTTTTTTATAGTAGAGAAAATAACCGAGGCCACCAAAATGAGATTATCAGAACCCAGAATTCCCGCGCTTCACGAAGATGAATGGAACACGTCTCAAAAAGCGGCGCTGTCCGGGCAAAAAATGCGTGGAAGTGTCATCAACATTTTTCGGACGATGGCCAATCACGAGGGACTGGCAAAACGCTGGATGGTTTTCGCCAATCATATTCTAGGAAAATCCACACTACCTCCTAGAGAACGGGAGATAGCCATATTACGGATTGGCTGGCTTTGCCAGGCCGAGTACGAATGGGGCCAACACGTTGTCATAGGAAAACAAGTCGGTCTGACTGATGAGGAGTTTCAGAAAATTAAGGCAGGGCCCGATGCCGATTGGTCGGAGCATGACAGCTTATTGATCAAGGCAACTGATGAATTGCATGCTGATGCATTTATAACTGATGAAACATGGAATGGCTTGAAAAAAGCCTATTCAGATCAGCAAATGATGGATCTGGTCTTTACTTGCGGGCAATACAATATGGTGTCGATGGCACTCAACTCTTTTGGTGTACAGCTGGATGATGATATAAAAGGGTTTTAGCGTCTTAAACTACAGAACACTAGGGAGGCTGTTACTGAACTTCTATGTGTGTGGTCAAAAGATAGAAGGCGATGTCAAATCGACAAATATATCTCTGAAATTCAGTAAACTGTACCCCGTGTCCTGCAATCCCCTGTGGGCGACGAATTGGTAATTTTTCGATAGCATCAAAAGCTTGGTTATTGCGAAAATCCTAAGCCCCAAACGGCAGGTATCCGTCCAGCATTACCTGGGTTTCCATCCACAGACGGTCTGCCAAGGCAGTGTCAAACATGTGATTGGGTGCGTTGATCCTATAGGGATTGCAGTCCTTGAAATAAGCGCCGCTTACGCCCTCGATCAGCGAGTTGGTGGCGACGTAGACCTGCGTGGCAGCACCTTCAGCAATGGTCTTCTTAAACGGGTCGGCAACGGTGTTGTAAAGGAAGCCGATGATGCCGTCAGTACTGCGGGCGATGTTGGTATTTACGAAGCCCGGGTGAATCACATTGGACGTGGTCTTGGTGGGGTCCAGCATCTGCGACAACTTGAGAGAGAACAGAGCGTTGGCCAACTTCGAACGACCGTAGGCCTCGCTTGCGCTGTATTCTCCCTCACCGTGCAGGTTGTCGAAATCGATACCACCCTCGGGCGCGGCCATGTAGCCCATGCGGCTGCCGACGTGCACTATCCTGCCGCTTTCTGCCGCCTGTACCAATGGCAACAGGTTCGTGGCCAGCACCACATGCCCGAGGTAATTGACTACAAATACTTTTTCGATACCGTTGATCAGCTCGAACTCATAGAAGCCCCCAATACCAGCATTGAGGATGGAGATATCCAGAGCGTCCGTCAGTTCGCCGATTTGTCCGGCGCAGGCGACGCATGAATCGAAATTCGAGAGTTCCAGAGCCACCGGGGTGGTGTGCCCCGCTACACTCTCGCAGGCCTTAATGGCTTTCTCCATGGTACGCCCGGTGCCAATCACGTGGGCGCCGCGCATCGCCAACACCCGCATCGTCTCGAAGCCGACTCCGGAGTTGCAGCCGGTTACCAAGGCTGTTTTGCCGCTGAGGTCCATGCCTGCGGTAACTTCCTCCGCGGTGGAACTGACGCCGAAGGGGCCGACGGGCAAGCTGGTGTCGAGTTCAACGCCTTCACCGCTACAGGCCGGTAGTGTGGTGACCGCAGCTCCGGCAAGCGAAGCCTGGATGAACTGTCTGCGACTGACTCCCATGAGCGATCTCCTTGCCTCTTTTTTATTCAGAGCAAATAGTAGTGCACTGACAGGTGTACTGACAAGCTAATCAATTTAATCTTGAAAAGGGCTAGAGTTTCGGCAGAGGTTCGCAGTTCGGTTTCAAAAGCCTGTTACGGCTCTTCAGCTTACTGCCCAGGTTCACCACACATCAGCCGACTCATAATCGATGGATGCGATTCATCCTGTTAGTGCTCCTCAATATAGCGGATTAGTCCCAACCTACCTCAACGTAAATGAAGGGACGCAAGCGCTAAACCAATAGATGCCAAGGTGATCCCCTGAGCATAAGCAAGACCGGGATTTAGCACCAAATTGAATGCCATTGCGGTTAACCACATGAAAATCGCCCAAAGTAGCGGATTAATACGTCCGTTAACTTGAGTAAACTGAATATTTGCTGTCCATAGCTGTCTCCATATTTTTAAGTGCATGTAGAGATAAAGCAGCGCTCCCACTGCGCCATATTTATACAGCGTCCCAACCAAACCTATATCGTCCGGAAAAAAATACGGTGCGACAATATCCTGATAAGTGGCGCCGTAAGCGTTGTCCTCACCGGCTCCAAAGAAAACATGTCCAGGAATTTGCTCAAAAGCCAATTCAAATGATTTCTTGCGTAAACCACCGCCATCCGAGCCAAGAAAAACATCCAACATCAATTCGAAACCAACAGGCAAACACAAAATCAAAATTGGCGATAAAACAAGTAGGAATGGAATCCTGTTCTTGGAGGAAAACACGAGGGGGTAAAGACACATTGCCAAAATCATCGTAGCCAATGTTGAGCGAAACATCACTATTGACCATATATAGATGGCTATACTCATAACCGACAGAGATATAGCCCACGACAGAAACTTTCGTGATTGGCCCAAGCCTATAAAGGCAGCCATCAGGCCAACCATGATCGCAAATAGGGGCGGCTTCAACCGAAATCCACGCCAATCGTCGTAGGTGACAAGGTTGCTAAGCGTATGATCAGTAGAGAAGAATAACGATTTGAGGTCAAGGGTGAAATAAAAGATCAGGTAATTTAACATCAAGGAGACGAGTGCAAAGCGCACAGTCCTCTCTACGAGAATAATCGGCAATCCTGTCCTGCACAGGAGAAAAGTTCCCGGACCTACAAACCCAAGCATGAACTCGCGAGAAGAAAAGAAGCTATACAGAGGATTACCGCCATAATTGGCATAAAAAGCCAATGAACTGATAATCATAATGCCAAAGATCAAAAAGACGGGTTTTAAAACCCAGGCTTTCAAAGAAGCCGTATCCAACTGAAAAAAGGCTCGCCACGAACCCAGAACCATAAGTGCCATGGCACTAAAGACACCCAGCTCCTGTAACCGATTCGCCATGTAGTAGCGTCCCCCTTGGCAGCCGGCAAAGATGGCGATAAAGAGTAAAATACAACAAACGGACTGAAGATTGACGGGGCGATAGCCCGCGTGGGACTTCATATCGACTTTTAATGCAGATTCCATTGAGAAAAACTCTACGGCCTGAAACTGGTTGCGCCAAACAAAACTGACAGTACTACGAGAGCATTGCGGAATTGGCCACGTACAAGCCTTTTCAAGACCTCCACGAAGCTATGCAGGTAGCACCAAATCAAATTGCCCCGGTGATGTTTACGCATAAAGAGATGCTTGCTTCTGAAACCATGAAAATCCGCCAGTAGAGAGGGTGTCGTCTGCGTCCAGCTGGGTGACCCTATGGACCCACCTTCGCGGTGATAAACGTGCGCATCTACCGCGATGCAAGGTCGAATGCAGTGCCCCGCTCGCGTAAACCAATCAATCTCCTCGTAATACAGAAAGTAATCTTCATTGAGTAAGCCAACACTCTGCAAAAGGCTTCGAGGAATAAGCATCGAGCAACCACTTACATAATCAATTTTCTGCTCAATAAGATGACAATCCTTTAACTCGTGTTCTGGCATGAACCGACCCTCGGATTCTGATGCGATACCTGTACGCGTACTGAAACAATTCCCACCAATGGCCTGAATCGTCTCTGGACTGTCAAAAAAATGAATAATAGAACCGCAAACTTTATCAATAGTTTCCCGCTGAAGCCGACGCTGCATATTTGCCAAACAATCAGGATCGACCAGCGTGTCATTATTCAGTATCCATGCATGAGACATGTCAGGTTGGCTAAGTGCATAGCGCAATCCAACATTATTGCCCGCGGCAAATCCGCCATTCTCTTCGTTGTCTATCAATATTAGTGGCTCGCCCCTATCACTTATGGGCCCAGAATCAATAGCGCTGGCCGTTATGCTCATGTGCTCTAACGGGTGAGGTGTCGCGCCAACGAATGATCGCAAGCGCGGATCGTGTGGCACCTCGGCAGATATCTCACCTCTGGCCCAGCTGGCGATTTTATCCAAACTTCCATCGCTAGAATTATTATCACAGACGACGACACGAAAAGGCGCAGTTCGAGACTGAAAAACCGACTCCAGGCAGTCTACGGTATCTCTCCAGCCGTTCCAGTTAAGAAGGATGATATAGGTGCAAGTGTCAGTCATATTTGTACTCCATAAAAAATTTCATCAGTTAGGAAGCAACCACGTTTTGCCGCAACTGGCCCATCAGAGAACTTACATCTGCTTGGCTCATCCCTATATTGGATTGAAGAAGTACCGCCTGAGGACAATTGCTCTCGCCAAATTCAGCGAGAAATTTTTCAGTTTCATCTTCGAACCAAAGACTGTGGCACAAGTCATCCGCCTGCTGAAAATGTCCAGATTTTTCAATTCCTAGAACATGCTCTACGAAAACTCCGTAAAGCGTATACTCCGAAACTGTCATCCTTCTGCCCACGGCTTCATGCCATGGACGTTGCTGGCAATCCTCTATATGCCGTTTCATTTGAACGAGATTACTACGACGCCATGTAGCAAGTGGCGCGATATAATCACTACCAAAGTACTGCCGATTAAGGTCCAGTAGCTCAGCAGCTCCATGGTGCCAGCTAAGGTGTACACCATCACTCTTATGCATAGGCTTTCTATGCAGGCGCAGCGCCCCTTCACGAATAAAGCGTTCGCGTTGCAGCGGCCTTATAAATTCAATATCTGAATCTACAAAAATAATATTTTCACAGTTTGTAACAACGTCAGCGCACAACTTCGTAATTTGCTGCATCATCCAACCCCGAACAGGCCACATCGCGTTGTCGAGCCACCATTTCTTGAACAGTGGCAGCTGTATGAATCGGGCTGGCAGCACGTCCTCAGTACTAACTACGGTGCGGCCACTTGATTCCAGTTGGGCGAAGAGTGCCCTGTCCCGATCAGGTACGACAATGAACTGAGCTACTTCAGGACTGATGAATGTATCAATGCTTGCACAAAGTCGGGCGCAGCGTTCAAAGTCGGGCCGGTAAGAACAGGTAACTAAAGCGAGCTGGTCATTTTCGTTCATTAAACTCATAGATATTCTCTTAAAGTATTATTGGAATGGGTGCACATGAGCCAGAAGCAAGCGTCCACAATTCGGTATATTTTGCGGGTGAAAGCATTCCCGAAATCATCATTTCGGTAAGCCTGGGCTGGTATCCACTTCCTGGTGATGCGCTCGATATAGAATAATTTTTTGTAACATGCCCGATAGAAGCACGCTGGCTAGCACGGCAAAAATCGCCAGCAGCGTGCCAGCTACCGTTCCTATTGCGATTCTCATTTTCCGCGACATCATGAAGCTGCGATAGGGAATTGCCGCAGGGTCGATTATTTCCAGCGCATACTCTTCACGCGCGTTGGCTAGCATGGCGATGGCTGTCTGCGCTTCGATGAGGCGGTAAATGGATTTCTGCATTTCCAGCAAATCGGAATTGTGCAGTTCACTCTGCAGGTATTCCTGCTTCCGCTGCACGTCCCTTATTGTTCTCTCTCGGATAAACTCGTTAAAACTCCGCACGTAGTTGTTCGCCCAGTCCCGCGCCACAGTTGGCTCTGGCCAATTCATACCAACGCTGAGTATGTCGGTTTCCTCATTGAGGACAATACTTCGTACCCCGT
Organism: Halioglobus sp.; assembly: GCA_036961205.1. Lineage (GTDB taxonomy): Bacteria > Pseudomonadota > Gammaproteobacteria > Pseudomonadales > Halieaceae > CALJFL01. The sequence continues at coordinate 11,828 of JBALVI010000010.1, forward strand.
CGCGAAATAGGGTAAAAATCTCTCCGCGGTCAGGTGTAAAACCAGCCTCCCAGCGTTGCTCCTTCTCTAGCCACTGCTCGGGATAGAAATGGCGGTAGACGTTATGCTCGTCGATAAACTTCATAGTGAAATTCCGGGACCTTAGTCGAGCGAGCATTACGTCGTTGTAGTTGTCACGAGTCGTGCCCATGACGAAGCCGTGTTCGACCAGAGTGAGAACTTCCGAGGCCATTCTGTCATCAGGAGATACTCCACCGGGGTCCTCAATATCGACCACGCTGACCTTGATGGTTGACTGGAACATGTAGGGTTTGGAATAGGCCACGACACTCGCCAGCACTGCGGACAGCAGAGCGGCGATAACCAGTTTCCAACGAGCATCGATCAGCGCGTTGATGTAGGGCATCAGATCCAGCTCCATCACTGCGGGAGAATCGTGGCTCATAGCTTCTATTGTTTTCATTCGAAGTCTCCGGGATTTACCGTGTAATGCTGGCCTGAATCGCCTTGCTGGCGTGTCGAGTTGTCGTTGTTGGTGTGGCACATGCGTATCGCTCGATTAAATATTCATGATTTTGTCTTATACACAGCAATCGGCATGCCAATCTGGGTGGCCCCTGTATTATGTATATAAATCAATTAGATAGGTGATTCAGGAGAATCGTGGATACGACGGAACATGCAAATAGAATCGCAAAATGCAAGCTTCCGAGATCTTGAATTTCCGCCTGGGAATGTGTTCGCAAGAGAAGGAAGGGGACCAGCAGTTACTGAGTAGCACCGTAGGAGGTATGCAATTTGATATTCAGCGGCGCTATCGATGGTGCTTCAATCTACCCTACCCTCGCCGGCTGTGTCCCGTAATGGTTCCAAGATGAACTGCTTTTTGCGCCGCAAAATAAAACGCATATTGCAACTACACAGCAGCCGTTGTACGCGATAGCCGCGGCAGCCAGGCGCAAGGGCGCATCCAAATCATAATTAATCCTTAAAAATCAGCCTTTTTAGGGAATTTCCCATTTCGCACGTCAATATGAAACCCATGGCATGACAATTGCTAACAAGGGGTGTGGGACGAACGACTCAACCTAAAGATGCTTTAGCCATTAAGGGAATCGCAGGATGCAAATAATGTTTCAACGAGGACGTCACCATGACGACAAAGGACGGCCACAAAATTCATCCGAGCTCGGACCATTATTTTTGAAGCGTGTCGGCCTACTATTGCGACGGAATGGCCATAGGATGCCGTTCAAAGAGTTACGGGCTACCGAAACAACCCAAAGAAAAATATCTATCCTGTCTCTTCCAAAGATCGTCCCGGTAAGAACTCAAAATACTGACATCTTACTGCTTACTGTTTCAGGCGTAGTATCCGCTTCTACTGGCGGACTCGTGAAAATCGCTTGATTAATTCGTCAGCATGGCTTTCTCGAGCGGGACGCAGACTGCCTTTCTTTCTTCTTAGCTGTGTTTTTCTGCTGGAAGTTGCGCAAGCACAATCGCAATCGCAATCGCAATCGCAGTTACTGGACGAAAGTGCTGTTAAAGCTACATTTATCTATTATTTTCTGCAGCTTATTACGTGGCCGAAAGAGCTGGATGACCCACCAATCAGATTTTGTGTTGTTGATGTAAATACCCCCACTATGTCAACTTTCGAGCAATTGTTGTCATCCCCGAAAGCAGCCAAAATGATAGTGAACGTATCAGTACTTTTGACGCCTAGAGAGTCTACGCAATGCGACTACATTTTTATTGACTCACGCAACAGCCATTTTGTACTACCTGTTCTATCTCTAACAAACGGCATGGGAATTCTGACAGTAAGTGATGCCAAAGGTTTTGCAAGCGCCGGAGGAATAATCGAGCTAGAACGAAACTCAAGCAAGGTGAAGATAGTCATCAACAGAGAAGCACTTTCCGCAAACGGACTTAAAGCAAGCTCCAAGCTGATGAAATCAGCAGAAATAATATCGACAGGAAAGATGGAAGGTGCGCGCCATGCGATGGCTGAATAATCGGTCACTCAAGCAAAAAATTATAGCCATTTCTATGGCAACCTCAGCGGTTGTTTTGTGTCTGGCGGCACTAGCTATAATTGTCACTGAATACATCAGAGAGCGTCAGGAAATAATCCAGTCCGTCACTATTCTTTCAAATATTGTCGGCCTCAATGCTAGCGCTGCACTAGCTTTCGACGACCCGAATTCAGCTAATGAAGTGCTTTCAGCTCTTGCGGAGCAGCCCACTATCGTAGCAGCAACGATATATCTGAATAGCGGCGTTCGCTTTAGCAGTTTCACCAGTGAAAATCCGAAGCACCACGCACTTCAAGCAAAAGAGCTATCTGACCATCAAATAACTTCAAAATACAAAACAAGTGAATCCAGCGAATTTGGTCGAATGTTAAATTTTCAAAACACATATTTAGATTTTAGTTCACCCATTACTTTTGATGGTAGTCAGCTTGGGGCTCTAAAAGTGAGAATTGATCTGACTCCTCTCCATAAAAGAATCTACGCTTACGGAACTGCGACCCTGTTCAGCCTCGCGTTCTCTTTTGTTCTCACCTATCTACTATCCAACAGACTTCAGCGCTCCGTCACAACACCAATCTCTAACCTGGCCAGCGCATTTCAAGACGTCTCCGAAACCAAAGACTATTCACGGCGCGTAGAACACATAACGAATGATGAGATAGGAGAACTAGCTGAGGGCTTTAACTTTATGCTGGGAATAATCGATGAAAGAGACAAGGAGCGGGAGAGCCTGGTCCGAAAACTAGAATCTGCTACGGCAGCAAAATCAGCTTTTCTTGCAAACATGAGTCATGAGATTCGAACACCGATGAACGGGATACTCGGCGTGACTTCACTTTTACTGCAAACTCCAGAAAGTGAGGAGAACAGAACCTACTTTAAAACGATAGATGACTCCGCAAATTCGTTACTGCATATCATCAACGATATTTTAGATTTGTCCAGAATAGAAGCAGGACAAGTTGATCTGGAAATCTCCGAATTTGAATTGGACGAAACAATCATCCACCTACAGAACCTATTCGAGCCGACTGCAAGGGACAAAGGCCTAGCGCTCAAAATAATCCTGGATCCTGGCACCCCCTTAAAATTAAGAGGTGACACAGGCCGATTAAGGCAGGTACTAATCAACTTGATTGGCAACGCCTTGAAATTTACCACTGCCGGCTCAGTGACAGTCCACATCTCAGCCAGAAGTCTAACTTCATCTTCTACCTCCTTACTATTCGAGGTGATTGACACGGGAATTGGCATTCGCCAGGAATCACAAAAAATTATTTTTGAAGACTTTTCCCAAGTAGACGAGTCTTCCACGCGCAACTTCGGCGGCACAGGACTTGGACTGTCTGTTTCGAAAAAAATTGTTGAATTGCTGGATGGTGAAATTGGCGTAGAAAGTCGTGATAGTCAGGGATCGCGCTTCTGGTTTACCTTGCCTTTCGAACTCGACTCCCATCACCAGACATTCAGCAATGCGAGCGACAGGCCGCACGCAGGCCAGCAAGAATTGTCCTCTGACACCGTCCAGTCGCAGGAGAGGCCAAGCTATCAAGCTCGGATTCTCATAGTCGACGACAGCGAGGTAAATCGATTCATTATGATCGAAACCATGAAGACTCTCGGTCTCAATACTGTGGCAGTAGACAGTGGTACTGCAGCTATTGAGGCGGTCCAAAACGATGCCTTTGATTTAATACTCATGGACATTCAAATGCCCGGAATCAGCGGGATACAGGCGACAGATGCAATTAGGCGGTGGGAAGACACAATAGGTACGAACCAGCCAACTCCCATTGTCGCATTTAGCGCCAGCGCAATGCGTGGTGATCGAGAGCGCTTTCTGGCGGCTGGAATGGACGATTACCTTAGCAAGCCAGTACAGATCGAAGACCTAACGCAGATGCTTGACAAATGGGTGGGATAAAGCCGGGGAAGTACGGGCAAAAATTTACTAAGATGAGTATCGAGTATGTTTCCTATATGTAAAAAACGCTATCGCCGTATTCACAGATCATATGCATGCATTTCTATTTGTATTTTTGTGGCTTGCACTCGCGTCAATGCGCAATCCGTGCCCGCTGATCTGCTGGACCTTAGTATCGACGAATTGCTTTCCGCGGATGTTAGTGGAAGTGATGGATCAGAAATTCGTCCTACCCGACCATGGAGTTTCCGCTATAGTTACGATGAGTCCCGCTTCAAGGATTATCTAGATGGCTCTAACAGGATTCCCGTTCAAGATGTCCTGTTTTCACCGGGTGAAGAACCACGGACTAACAAAAACTTCCCAGTGGTACCTACGGATATTACGCAGGAAATCCACTCGATTATTCTAGGTTATAGCTTTAAGTCAAACTTCTCTGTATCTATAGCGATGCCCTACATTAAGCAAAGCACCGACCATATTAGTATTATTCCCGGTTACAGTAAGTTTAATATTTCTTCCGACGGAATTGGTGATATAGCTCTGTTGGGAAACTATCGCTTCTCCCAGTCAATAACGGGGCGCTGGCAAGCTGGAATGGGAGTGAGCTTTCCCACCGGTTCGATTGACGAAAAAGGCGACACCCCGCGAGCGCCCGGCAAGCAGCAGCTACCCTACACTATGCAACTCGGTTCAGGCACCTACGATGTACCATACTACGTTTCCTACTTGGGCCATCAGACAGCATTCAATTGGGGTGTAGATCTCTTTGGAAAAATACGTCTAGGGGAAAATAACCGAGATTACCGTCTGGGAAACACCATGAGCGCAGCAACCTGGCTGAGGCTGACGACATTGAGTTGGGTACAGCCGTCAGTCAAGCTGAGCTATCGATATTGGGCAGATATTCACGGTGAAGATACGTCGTTGGCTGTTCCGGGGCCCTACCCCTATCCAGCACCGGTAGTGGACCCAAGTTTATTCGGTGGTGATCAGGTCAGCCTGTCGGTAGGCCTGAGAGTCCCCGCATTCGGCCCACACCGCTATGTAGATCTCGAATTTGGCAAGCCCGTTTACCAGTCACTCAGTGGACCCCAATCCAGTGAAGACTATCGCTTTTCTATCGCTTTCAGCCTAGTGTTCTAACGCGATCAAAAATAGTGACCGCAGCATGTGCTAGCACAGACCTCTGACCCTGCCCCACTGAGCTGAGGCCTCGCGTGTATATCGGTCCGAATTTGATGCACCAGAGGCGGATGTATTCGTAACTAGCAGTGATATCCCGTTTAGCCAGCAGATCTTCGATAACTAGGTGACTTAGGTTTTTCTTATCATTAGTACCCTCACCAGGCATTAATAAGACGAATGGCCTTGTGCCCTTTGCAGCACATTGCTGGTGTCATATAGGCGACGCATCATCATAAAAGTCGGGGAGACTGGCATGATATTACTTCTGTCTTCTGAACCACCATTTGTTGGGGACGCCAGTCGCAGCTCCTCCAAAACTTCTGGCCGATCTACCTCGACTGCTTTAACAATTCCCATCGACCAGTTTTGAAAATTGCGAACCTGCGCTAGGTTATCTGAAATAATTCTAATATTTCGGTGACGAGCATCCGCAGTGAGCTTACCCAGAAGCTCACTAATGGCGGCATCTTCCCCTTCAATCGCTTGGATAAAAGCGTTTTCAAGGTACAACAAGGCACCAGTAATGCCGTATTTTTTGTTATTACGGCGAGATACTTCTACCAGTTCGTTCAACTCACTTTCTGTCAAAGTTCCGGTCGCCTGGCTAATGTATACAACTTGCCTGAATGCGCTCACCACCATAAACCCCATTACTATTTGGACATATAGATACCATACAAACTATAGACAGAAATTGCATTGCCTTCTATCAACTACGATTCCAACCCGTGTACGGTCGTATGTGAAGCTCACCGGGAGCACCTCACCTGGCGTATCTGCCATCCCAAGTGAATCAACAGGGTCATATTGTAAAATATCCAAGTCTAGTAGGCACCACGCGCCAGTAATACCGCCGGCAGCGTGCGTAGTAATAACTTTATATCCATCCATAGAGAGCGCTTCTGGATATATTCAATATCCAGTAGTACTTGTTCGGGAAACGGAATATCACTTCTGCCGGACACCTGCCAGATACATGTAATCCCGGGCTTCACGAACAGCCGCTGCCGCTCGCGCGCGGTATACAGTGCAACTTCACGAGGGACGGGTGGCCTTGGCCCGACCAACGACATATCTCCAACAAACACGTTCCACAGCTGCGGCAGTTCATCGATAGATGCCTTGCGAATGAAGCGCCCTACCCTGGTGACACGAGGATCCCGCCTCATTTTGAAGGTGGTACCGCCGTCCATCTCGTTCTGTTCCAGCAACTCTTGCTTACGCTGCTCGGCGTCTATATACATCGAACGCAGCTTCCAGCATTTAAAGGGCGAGCCACCGAGCCCTATACGGGTCTGGCTAAACAGCACCGGCCCCGGAGACTCCAGCTTAATCAGGATAGCCAGCAGCGCAAAAAATGGCGACAGCAAGAGCAGGCCCAGACCTGTGCCAATGCGATCCAAGCAACGCTTGAATAGTTCATAGCATGCTCTCCCAGATATGACCCGTGAGCCAGCCCCGGCACCTTCGCGGCTAGACATACCTGCTATAGCTTCTTTCCACGCATCAGACATTTCGTTGATCCTTTTAGGTTGACAGTTGATTCAACGAAACATTGAGCAAGCGCCGTACCAACTCACTAAGCCTATGAATTATCAGTATATTTTCAAGGTGAGTGAGTTCAGCGGAGAGCGGTTTTGCAAATCCAATTGCATTTTGCGTTTTTTTCTAAGAGACAGCGGCGCTATTGGTGTGCTTAGCGCGCTCAATGCAAGATTGGATTACTCAATATGATTATATATTTAGGTAATTCAATAGGTTAGATGACTTCATGACCCTGGAAGAGCCGATTGGCACGGTCCCTGCTAACAATCGGCTAATAGAAACCAGACCACGACGTGAGCGGTAAACACATTATGACTGCTGAACAATTAAGCATTGTCACTTGCACTTACACCCCCAACGTCAAGCGCTGTAAACGTCTGTGCAGCTTCGTAGACCGACTGCTTAGCCAGAGACATCAAATCGATCTTTTAATACGGACTCCAGCGACATGAAAAAATTACTCTTTATCACTCCGGAACTTCCCTATCCCGCCCAGAGTGGCGGCAAAGTTAAAAGCCTGAAACTGTTGCACGCTCTGGCTGAAAAATACGAGGTGACGCTGGCCTGCCCTCTCAAGATGGAGGATGCACAGTACGTCGAGGAGTTTTATGCTATCTCACCCTGCGCCCACCACTTGCACCAGGAAGTTAGCATACCGCGTACACCGGGCAACCTCATCCTGAGCTATCTTCGAGGCATCCCCTTAAATGTACATCGCACTTACAACGTGCAATTACAAAACAACATCGCGGCTTTAGCCAGCGAGCAGGACGTCGTTTTCCTGGATCATTATGAGGTTTACCCCTACCTGCCAACCGACTACCAAGGGCTGGCTATTTATCACGCACACAATGCCTATTTCAAGATGTGGGAGCGTTACGCTCAACTGCCGGGAAATCCAATAATGCGTGCGGCAGCCTATATGGAATCTAGGCGAGTAAAAAAGTATGAAACTCAGGTTTCCAACAATACAGACCTGTCTTTTGCCGCTCCAAATGATGCCTTGGAGCTGGCTAAAGCAGGCGCGTGCAAAGACAAGCTGCATGAAACCTTTCACCTGGGTGACGACCAGCAGCTCGAACTGCCCGAGCTGCAGTATGCCGACACCGAGAAAAAACTTATGTATGTTGGAATTCTGGGATGGGAGCCTAACTCCCAGGGACTGTTATGGTTCATTGATCAGGTCTGGCCGAAGTTAGTCGAGCGCCATCCGGACTTACAACTAGATATTGTCGGCAAGGGCCCGGACCAGCGACTGCAAGATGCAGCAGCCAAGTGGGCAGGTATAACCCTGAGAGGTTTCGTTCCCGATCTTCAGGGGATTTATAAAAACAGCCGCGTTTCCGTGGCACCTCTCACGTTCGGTAGTGGTATGAAAGTCAAAGTACTGGACTCTATGACGAGAGGTATGCCCACCGTAACAACCAGTGTTGGTGCGGAAGGTATTGATGTTGAGCACGGTACGCACATGCTAATCGCCGACGAACCTGCAGAAATGGCAACATACATAAATCAGCTTTTGAACGACCCCGAATTGTGGCTACACCTGCAAAAGAACTCCCGTGAACTGATCACTGAACGCTATACCTGGCGACAGCTGTTCATCCAGATGCACCGCACTATCGAATCCGGCTTGCACGATAAAAGGAATATAAGCTCTAGACAGACAGAGCAAGGGCTGCTGCATGCAGGCTGATCAGACCACCGGGGGCGTCATTGCGGCTACCACTGGAGAGCTTGGCGCGCGGACACAGAAACTAGCGCATCTCGTAAACAAGCTCCTTCCCGCGCTCAAACTGGTGGCCAGCCGCGGCAGCGCCATTCTCGCTCAGTTCGCCGCCCAATTGGTCGTGGGAACGATGGCTGGCGCAGGCGCATTGGGCGCCCTGCAGCTGCTCACATCCTGGACATGCATAGCGGGTGAAGTGTTGGGACTTGGCCTGCCCACTCGCGCAATGAGGCAAGTGTCCATTAGTTACGAGCAGCAACAGCCGAAGCAAATATTGCAGACCCTGCGCGAATCGCGCAGAAAAATTTTCCGGCTGTGGCTTACGCTGGCTCTGCTCGCCGCTTTACCCGCTATCTTTTTGGCGCGCAGCCAAGACACCGCCACCTGGACCGAATATAGCTGGCTGTTAATAGCCGCCGGTCTTGCTGCGCCGCTTTTCTCTCTGGTACGACTGTATGCGGAATCACTGAAAGCCACCGGCGCTGCCTTGGCGGCGGTAACGATCGAGAGCCTGACCTCACCACTGGCATTGCTGCTGGCCTGCGCCTACTGCTGGCTAGCAGGACATCCAGTCGTTACTTTCACCCTCGTTATGACTTTCGGACTGAGCCTGGTTATCACGCCCGTGGCGTTAAGCCACAGGCTCAAGCAGCAAATCGCAGGACTTGCACTGTCAGCCACCAAAACTCGCGACGCTCACGCCCCATCAAAAGTTGAGCGTGGCGACCTGTTCTATCTATGGAGTACTGGTGTACTCAGTATCAGTTTCATGCATTTACCTTTTCTGGTGATGCCGCTCTACATGGATACCGAGCAGATAGGTGTTTTTGCCGTCGCCCATAAATTAATAAATGTCATTACCACCCTACTGCTCTTGTTAGCCGCCGTATTTGGACCCTCATTCGCCCGTTACGCCGCCCAAGACAATTCACAAGCGTTATTGGGCCTACTGCGGCGCACACAACTTATCTCCACCGCTGTGTTCCTGCCAGTCTCGCTACTGCTGATAGCACTAGCGGAACCACTGGCAGGACTGTTCGGTGAGGACTTCGGTAATCTGCAAATATACCTTGCCATACTAGCCGCTGGACACTTGGTCAATGCGGCGACCGGCCTATCTGGCGTGCTCATGAACATGGCCGGTGCCGCGTCCAAGGAAATGTACACGCTGATCATTGCCATGATCGCGGCACTGGCCGGCAGCGCCTGGGTTGGCCCGGAGTACGGCGCAATCGGACTCGCAATAGTCTTTAGCAGCAGTATCGCCCTGAAAAATATTGCCTCCTATCTACTGGCAATAAACCTCCTGAAACCAGCAAGAGAATCATCGTGAAACCACTAGACTTCCTGATTGTCGGTGCGCAGAAATGCGCCACCACCGCTCTGTTTGAACATCTTCGCAGCCATCCCGATATCGCTATGCCGCTGGAAAAGGAGGTGCCGTTCTTTACCGGCCAGAATTGCTCCCAGGAGAGCTGGGAGGCTTTCGCGGATGAACAATTTGGCGCCGAACAACACAACAAGCTGTGGGCCAAGGCGAGCCCGCAATACATGTCAGACCCCGACGTGCCGGCGCGCATTAAAGAACTGATGCCCGAGGTCAAGCTCGTGGCTATTTTACGTGACCCAATGGAGCGCAGCTGGTCCCACTTTCAGATGGGGCGCCGCCGAGATACCGAGCATCGCGAGTTCACTGCGTCCATTGAAGCACTTCTTACAGAAGAAGCACTGCAAAGGGGGCGCACACTCCCGGCACCAGAACATACCGGGGGCTACGAGTCAGAGGCTGACTTCTACGTTGCCTGGAGTGAGTACGGACGCATCCTCACTGAATTCACTGCATCTTTTGACCCCAAGCAAATACTAGTACTGTATACAGAGGATCTGGAAAAAGAACCAGCGGCTACCCTGGACCGTCTATTGGATTTTATCGGACTACCCTCCGGCTTTCGCCCGCCGGCACTGGGTGAAGTCATCCACCGCGGCGGTGGCTCCAACAAGCGCATACCGCAATCTGTGCGGGAGTGGCTGCGGAATCGCAAGATCTTGTATAGATTGTGGCAGAGCGTGCCGGACGCGCGCCGCGGTCGCCTGCGCTTTCAGTATGAGCAGTGGAATATCCGGCGCAGCGGCAATACCCACGGCAATGACATGCTGCTACCTGAAGACCTGCAGGAACAACTGCGCAGGCACTACACTGCGGACATCGAATCACTGCTGTCCCTGCCAATAGCCCCGCCTCCCTGGCTAGATCGGTATCTGGCCAGTAGCTAATGACCAGCGCGATATCCAGAATCTATGAGTGCCTCTTCATTGGCAATCGCAGCTTACGACTTCCGAAATTCCGCATTTTGCGAAACTGAAACTACCGCATTTTGCGGATTATTTTGCAAACTTGCCTTTCTGACTTTAAACAAAACTCCATAACCCATTGTTTTAATTGAGATTTAATTACTTTTACAAGTTGGCATCGGTATTGCTAATACACAGTGTATTCATTAATTTTCCCGAGCCAGCGCTATGAGCAACGTACACCGCCCAACCATGCGAGCCGCCCTTGAGAAACTCGTGGCAGCACGCCAGTTCAGCGCAAGCCTGATCTCCTTATGCATCGCAGCAGTTGTCCTGTCCACACCAGCCATTGCCGTCAACGACGCTTACTTGTCCTATGTAGAACCCCTGCAATCCATTCAGGCAAGAAGCTATGCACAGTCCGCACCCCGAGGACAGGACGAGACCGTGCTGGACCCGGCTGAGCCAATACAGATACCGGTAGGCATCATTGAGAGAGAAGAATCCCGACTCGAGCAGATAGCCGATGAGAAAAGTGGCCCCCTGAACCTTGAGGAAACTCAACAGGAACAAGTGCTGCATTCCGACCTCACGCAATTTGGCTACGACATATTTAACCAGGTGCAGAGCGCGCCTGCTTCGGCATCGGGCATTCCCGTGCCACCCAACTACCTGATAGGCCCCGCGGACAACATCATCGTGCAGCTTTTCGGCAAGCGCAATGTGGAATACAAGCTAATCGTAACCCGCGACGGCAACATCCTCGTACCTGAGTACGGCCCTATTAAAGTTGCCGGCATGACCTTCGACGAGGCAGAGCAGCTTATCACTGTAGGTTTCGAACGACGGGTAATCGGTGCCAAAGTGGTGGTAACCATGGGGCAACTGCGCACTGTCCAGATACGACTCGCCGGAGATGTTACTCAACCTGGGGTCTACACCGTAGGCGGCCTCACCACCATGATAGACGCGCTGCTAACCACCGGTGGCGTACGACCCACCGGAACACTACGCAACATAGAACTAATCAGGGGCGGTGAGCGTATCGCTAGCCTGGATCTCTACGGCCTGCTATTGAACGGGCGCATCAACCAGGACTCTTATCTGGACCACAACGACACTATCTTCGTTCCACCCATCGGCCCTATCGTCTACGTGGGAGGCGAGGTACAACGCCCCGCTATCTACGAGATAAAAGGCGAAAAGACGGTGGGGCAGATAATCGGGATGGCCGGCGGACTACTGCCGACCGCGTCACTGCAGCACTCACATATTGAGCGAATACAGGCAGCAGGTATTCGCACCCTGGTCGACTTTTCTACCACCAGCACCCGCAGCCCCGAACAAGCAATTCTGGGCACTGCAGTCCAAACCGGAGATCTCCTGCGAATTTTGCCTCTGGAAGATGAATTGGAAGACATAATTTTACTGTCGGGTCACGTTAAACGTCCCGGCGGGTTCCAATTCAGACCGGGTATGCGCATCTCCGACATTGTGCCCAGCGCCGAAGTTCTCCTGCCGGGTGCAGACGTGGATTTCGTGCTCGTCAAAAGAGAAAACCTCAAAACCCTGCGCACCGAAGTGGTCTATGCCAACCTCATGCAGGCACTGACGAGCACCGGTGGCCAAGGTGATATTGAGCTGCAGTCACACGACCAAATCATGGTATTTAATCTGGCCAAAGATCGCGAACAGGTAGTGAACGACATTGTCCGGGAACTGGATATACAGGCTACTCATCATCGTCCTGCCAGGGTCATCGAAGTTCGGGGAGCACTGCGCTACACCGGTAGGTTACCGCTAGAAGAAGGAGCCCGTCTGCTTGATATTATCGCCCTGTCCGGGGGACTGCAGCCCGGCACGGAAATGTACTATGGCGTCATCGCACGCACCCGTTATCCCGAGCGGGATATCGAGGCCGTCCCATTCAAAATAGCCGCCGCCCTCGTCGATCCAGCAGCACCGGCTAACCTCGCCATCGAGCCGGGAGATCGGCTGTATTTCTTCGACGATCGGAGTGACCGCTCAGAATTATTGAACAGTGAAATCACCCGCCTGCGCCAACAAGCCAGTTATGGCGCGGATGAGCGCCTGGTGGCAATACAAGGTGAGGTGCTGCATTCGGGCACCTACCCACTGGGGCACGATATGCGCGCCAGTGACTTGCTCTGCGCAGCTCGTGGCCTGACCCGCAAGGCTTATGGTTTGACCGCCGAGCTCTCACGCATACAACGCAATGCCAGCAGCAGCAATGAGGTAAAGCACACAACACTGGACAGCTTGAAACTCCTGTCGCTTTGCGAACTCACAAAGCAGGCCGCAAGCGGGAGAATAAAGGTCACTGACAACAACGAATTACTCGCACTCTATGTCGATGAACACACTAACCCTATCCTGGCGCCCATGGACCAGCTAACTTTTACAGAGAAATCAGGTTGGGTAGAGCGTGCCTCAGTAACGCTGTTTGGCGAAGTGCAGCGCCCAGGCGTATATGCCATAAATCGAGGTGAAACACTGTGCGAAGTTTTACAACGCGCTGACGGCCTGACGCCCGAAGCCTATATCTTTGGCTCCGAATTCACCCGCGAATCGGTACGCGCCATGCAACAGGAAACTCTGGATGAACTGCAGGACCAACTAGACGACCTGATGATCGAGTTGTCTCTTTCCCATTCGTTCAACAACCGGGATAAAACAAGCCATGACTGGGCCGGCAGACAGGATTACATCAAGACGATTCGCCAACTGGAGAGCGCTGAAGCCAATGGCCGCATGGTCATAAACCTGGAACGCGTAGTGGAATGCCGCAAGGGTGACCAACTGGCACTGGAAGACGGCGACACCCTGACCATACCGCATACACCGGACTACGTGCAGGTGTCGGGGCAGGTTTATGTACCCACTTCCCACTTATATGACGAAGACCGAAAGATCGGTGACTACGTTGAACTGAGCGGTGGTCATACGGTATTGGGCCGACTCAAGGATACCTTTGTGATTCAGGCTAATGGGGAAGTGCTCAACTACAAGGGGAGCCGGACCTCATCGCGGATCGCGCGCAAAACCGTTATGCCAGGGGCCAGGATCTATGTGCCACTGGATGTCGATCGCATGAATGGTACCGAGAAAGCACAGAGCTGGATTTCATCACTGATGCAGTCCGCAATACTCGCCGGCCTCCTTCTCTAGACCGAAAGATTAGACAATTAGCTGGCAAAACTTAGAGAGCGCAACATAGCAAACATACTTATTAATGGAGATATCTGACATGGCCACCATCACCTACCCGTCAACCCGGGACTGCTTTAACTCGCTGGGCATTCCCGTCGACAACCTGTCACTGCAAGACGCAGTAGACCGAATCGTCGCGATGACAAAAGACTATAATGGAAGGACTCAGCTGGTTTCGACGCTAAACGTCGACTTCTTGGTGAATTCGCTGGGGTATGCGTTTACCCGGCCGCGCCATCCCGAACTGCTGAACGTATTGCGCTCATCGGATATGGTGACAGCGGATGGCTTCCCTATTATCTGGTTAAGCAAAATCGTGGGTAAGCCCCTCAAGCAACGCGTCGCTGGCTCAGACCTGACACCGGCGCTGGCTGCGCGCGCAGCAAAAGAAGGGCTATCACTTTTTCTGCTGGGAGGCGCTGAGGGACTGGCGGCCGCAGCGGCCAATGCCTTGCAGTTAGCAAACCCCACGTTGAAAATCGCCGGCACATCGGCGCCGTTCGTCAATACCCAGGGCCCCGCCCTGAAGGACTTCGCCGCAGATGACCAGGCCCTGCTGAAAAATATTAACAGTTCTGATGCTGACATATTGCTGGTAGGACTGGGCAATCCCAAGCAAGAGCTGTGGTTCAATCGCAATCGACATAAACTGCAGGTGCCTGTCGCTATTGGCGTGGGTGGCACTTTCGAGTTCATTACCGGCACAGTCAAACGCGCACCCCGCTGGATGCAGAAATCCAATCTCGAGTGGCTATTTCGGATTACCCAGGACCCCGAACGGTTGTGGCGACGCTACGCAACGGGGATGATAAAACTCGCAGTACTGACAGCCCCGCTTATTTACTATCGCGCTAAAGAAAGTGTGTTTTACAGGCCCGCACCCGCTACCGAAGGACCCAGCATTGTCTGGCAATCTGTCTGGTCCTCTCGTAACCAATCACTGGCTGCGGTGCGACTCCCGCGTCTGGTCAGTGCCCGCTATCTGGAAAAACTGGTGTCTTCGTTGCAGCAAGAGCATGCCAGCACGGCACTGCGACTACTGGACTTCAGCAACGTCAAACATATTGAGATCGCCGGGCATCAGGAATTTTTTCGCCTTGCGCAGCTACTGACAGACCCGCAGAGCGATATTTCAGTACTGGGACTACCAAAGGCGGTTAAACGTCTGCTTGGCGCGTGTCGCATCATGGATGTAGTTGGCGAAAACCATAATGGCAACACACTTAGCACCTTGTCATATTCACCGCTCGACAAAAACGTACAGGAGACGGGCTGTAAAAGTTATGTCATGAGCAATACGGCGCTTATGTTTCTGTCCGGCCGGGTCAACGGCGAGGGATTGGCAGGGATCGGCTTCGTGGAGTGCCTACTGCACGCCGCTCGAGACCGCACCTGTATTGTCGATTTACGCAATGTAACACTACTGGAAAGTACGGCGATCGCCGAACTTGAACCGCTCATTGCGTCACACCAGACAAGTGGCGACGGTGCAATCATGGTCAGTGGGGCAGATGCCAATGCCCGTCAAATGTTCCGCATGACCGGGCTGGGCGAAAGCGTCATTTTTATTGACGATATAACCTTGCTGGCCAGCATCGCAGCTGAGGGCCAACATTATAAGTAACAACGATAGACGATCGTCGGGCAAGCCCAGGAGCCAGCTCCGGCATCATTTTTCGCATATTGCCTTGCGTATTGCCTCGCATATTGCATTATAGAGAAACGAGCGGTTGACAGGGCAATGCTGAACCTACGTAAGGCAAAGCTGAAATAGAGCCTCTATCGTTAAAATATACATATAAAACAGAAGCTTGCGCGATTTCTTCAAATTGCATTTCATTTTGAGAAAGATGGCATACAACTTGATACTAGATAGGCAGCCTTACCAAACCTGAGGCTCAACAACGGGCGCAGAGCGGAGATAACATTATGGACACACAGGCAAAAGTACTCATGGTGGAAGACAGCATCTCGCTGTCGGCCATCTATGAAGCCTATCTGGCAGACACCGACTACAAACTAGTATGCGTTGAGACGCTCGGCTCAGCGCACGCAACATTGGGGGCCTTCCAGCCGGATATTATTCTGCTGGACATCGAACTGCCAGACGGCAATGGCATGGACTTTCTGGACGAAGCAGCTGCCCTGGAACCCGCACCCAAGATCATTATCATGACCGCACACGGCAGCTCGGATATGGCGGTGGAGGCAATCCAGAAAGGCGCATTCGACTTCCTGACCAAACCATTTGATGCAGCCCGCCTTAGAGTGACATTGGACAACGCCGCCGCCCAACTAACACTGGGTAAAAGAGCCGACAAACTGGCACAGCTTGAGCGAGATCACTACTGCAATTTCATTGGTAAATCACTGGCAATGCAATCAGTGTACAAAACTATCGATTCTCTGGCCGCCAGCGATGCCACCGGCTTTATCGTCGGGGAAAGCGGCACAGGGAAGGAGTTGGCCGCGGAAGCCATCCACCAGCAAAGCCCGCGCCACGACGCCGAATTCATAGCCATCAACTGCGGCGCCATACCCGGTGAACTGATGGAAAGCGAGCTGTTCGGACACGTCAAGGGTGCGTTTACTGGAGCCAGCACCAACCGCGAAGGCGCCGCCAGCGTTGCCAATGGCGGTACTCTATTCCTGGATGAGATTTGCGAGATGAGCCTGGATTTGCAGAAAAAACTGCTGCGCTTCATCCAAACTGGAACTTTCCGCAAGGTGGGCAGTAATACATTGGAACAGGTGGATGTGCGCTTTGTATGCGCGACCAATCGGGATCCGTTGGTAGAAGTTCGCGAGGGGCGCTTTCGTGAAGACCTTTTTTATCGACTGCATGTTATACCGGTACGGATGCCGCCATTGCGCGAACGAGAGGCCGATGTGCTAATGATCGCCAATCATTTCCTGCAGCAGTTCAGCGACCGTGAAGGCAAGCAGTTTGACGGCTTTTCAGAGGATGCGGCCGAGGCCATTCGTCGCTACCCCTGGCCAGGTAATGTGCGCCAGCTGCAGAACGCAATGCAGCAAGTTGTGGTGCTCAACGAAGGAACAGCAGTGGATTATCACATGCTTCCCGATCTGGTTATTAGCGGCAACCTGGAGCATGAGACGCCATTTACGGCCACAGTTTCTTCGATTACCAGTCCGCGCGAACCGGGGGCGCAACAGGCGCATATGACACGCCGACAGCAGATCGAACCGTTATGGCTCACTGAAAAAAATACTGTGGAGGCGGCGATTGATTCTTGCGATGGCAACATTAACCAGGCTGCCGGACTGCTTGAAGTAGCACCGTCAACCCTTTACCGAAAATTGCAGTCCTGGAAGAAAATGCAGGCCTGATCACAACCAGCAAGGAAATTTTGCCATGTACGGCTTAATAAATAATTCTCTAAAAAGTATGATACTCGAACAGTTCGGCGAGGAGCAGTGGCAGAAGGTGCTGTCGAGTTCTGGTGTTTCAGAAGATTCTTTTCTCACCATGCGCAGCTATGACGACAGTATTACTTACTCGCTGGCGGGTGCCGCAGCGGAAGTACTGGGCGCGCCGGTAGAAGTCTGCCTTGAGATGTTCGGTGAATATTGGGTATTGGAAACCGCGACCAAATCATACGGCATGCTGCTCAATGCTACGGGGCAGGACATGATCGAATTTCTGGGTAATATGAATGCCCTGCATGATCGTATTACCAGTACCTTCCTCAACTACACTCCCCCTGAGTTCTTTATCGAAACCAAGGAAAGCCACCATCTTATTCACTATGTGAGTCAGCGGGAGGGCTTAACGCCTTTTGTTGTGGGGCTACTTAAGGGCCTCGCGAAACGGTTTAACAGCACGCTCACCATCATATCGCAGAGCGAAGTGGCAGTAGATCATGGCGCACACACCATTTTTGAAGTAGAGATATTAGCTGCATGAACCGGCCGCTGAACATCTGCTGGAAGGACTTGCACAGCCTGTTCTCTGTTGTGATGTGTATCGACGAATCCATGAACCTAATCTACGCTAGCGAAACACTCAGTAAGTGCTTACCTGAAACAAAGCATAAACCCAAACTGCTAGAGATATTCGATACCTTGCGACCAGCTTCACTAGCGACCTTCAATGATGGAATCAACGCCCTGGACTCGCTTTGCCTGCTAACGGCAAAGAATGGAAAATTCGCTATCAGGGGACAGCTATTACGCACGCAGTATCAGGAGCAGGATGTTTTATGCTTCTGCGGAGCACCGTGGCTGTTCTGGATCAACACAAATTGTCCTGAAATCAAATTGGGCCTAAGTGACTTTTCAGCCCAGGATGTCCAGCTGGACCAGTTGTTCTTCATGTCCACAGAAAGACAAATGGTTGATGACCTGGAACAACTGAACACAGATCTAAAGGCCGCCAAACAACAGCTGGAAGAGGCGCAGGAAGCGCAAAGACAGTTCTTTGCCCAAATGAGTCATGAAATTCGAACACCGTTAAACGGTGTGGTTAGCGCCCTGTCGCTGCTGGACCATCACCCAACGGGCCCCGAACAGTTCAACCTCATTCGACTTGCTCGAAGTTCATCCGAAAATCTGATGCAGGTGATCAATTATGTACTGAACGTATCTAAACTGGAACTCTCACCCCATCGAGACCAGGAACTATTCAGCTGGCCAGACTTGATCCGCTCCTCGATCGATATTGTCGTAGCCAAAGCGGAAGAGAAATCATTGCAGGTTGAGCTCGACATTTCACCCGACTTACCAAACACCTGTTATGGCAATCCCGCCCGTTTAAGGCAAACTTTGTTAAATCTCGCCATCAATGCAATCAAGTTTACTGACACAGGCACGATCACTATCCGCGCGCTGCCTGTGCACCATGCACAAGACCATTGCATTCTGCGGCTGGAGGTCATCGATACAGGAATTGGTATCCTGGAAGACCACTTACCCCATATCTTCGACCCTTTCTGGAGCTTTCAGCCGGACCGTACTGCCGCGCAAACTGACCGCCGCGCATATGACGAGGGCACTGGGCTCGGCCTGGATATCGTGAGGCGTAATGTTCGAAGCATGGGCGGGGAAGTCATGGTGAAATCCACACCAGGTCAAGGGGCAAAGTTCTGGTTCGAACTGCCAGTAACACTGCCACACGAAACCCAGTCGCCATCCGAGAACGCACCGGCGCAACAGGAACCAGACACGGTGGAACTTACAGGCAGGGTCATGTTGGTAGACGACAATGAGACCAATTTGTTACTGGGCTCCATGATCCTGGAATCAATGGGACTTGAAGTAACCAAGGTCGACAGTGGTGGCGCCGCTGTAGCCACAGCGAGGCAACAACAATTCGACCTCGTACTGATGGATATCAGCATGCCAGACATCGATGGACTGGACGCCACCCGGCAAATTCGCGCCTTCGCCGGCAGCGACCTGCTGCCGATTGTTGCCCTAACGGCCCGTACAGACGATAAAGAGAAAGCAGCCTGCCTTGACATCGGAATGGATGATTACCTGACCAAACCCATTGTCCGGGAGGAACTCCATAAAGCGCTAGCTACCTGGCTCGCTAAAGATAAAAAAACGCATTCAAACGAAGCTGCCGAAAGCATGAAATACGAGAGCAACGCAGTGGATACTGAACTTGTGACCCAAAGTGTCATAGATGAATTGATTCGACAAATAGGGCGTGACAACTTACGGATTGTAATCAGCAAAGTGCGAACCGAAGCTACCCAGCGCTGGGATGAACTGGTAACTGCCGACAAACAGGGCGATAGGGACGCGACACAGCGCCATGTGCATAGCCTGGCAAGTATTTTCCGCAGCGTAGGCCTCATGCCAGTGGGCGATGCACTCGGGGCGATAGAAGCCAAATTGCGCGCCGGCAAAGAAGTACCGTCGGGGTGGCTGAATGAGCTCGAGAAGCTAAAAACCGATAGTATCATCGCTTTGGCAGAGCAAATGGAAGAACAGTCAAAACCCTCGCCGAAAATTCAAACCGACACTAAATAATCGACCCCGCGTCACTATGCCTGTTATCGAAAAAGTGTCTGGTGCTGCCGCTAGAAGAATAAGAGCTGCGCTTTTATTCCTATGGCTACTGTTGCTGATATGGCGCCTGTTCGATTTAGTCGAGGAGGCTATAACCGGAACCCTAAAGATGAGCATAGGAACATGGGGCATTACAGGTGTTGATGCGGGAGTAGTGCAATTAGTAATTGTCGGCGCTTTAGGTTGTATTGTTTTCATCGCCTACAGTCATACGCGACAAGAGCTCTCTCCTGGATCAAAAGACCCATAAACCAGAGAGCCTAAACCCACACTGCAACAGTGCGAACCTCAACTGCGCCTAGCAACCCCACTCTCAAGATTTTGCATTCTGCAACCTGATTTCGGCAACATTCGCAATACGCTATTCTCGCAGCGCCAAATTAGGCAACTATCCCGCAATTACCACCCCATTCGGCTGGCACGCAACTTGCTATATCTCATGTAGACATAATTAAACGCCGGGTATATTCAGACCAATGGGCCTGGTAAGTAAAAACATCCACGCAAACCCAAGGAGATAAACCATGCAAACCCTAACGGCACAACACAGCACATCATCCTCAGCTCAGCCCTATCGACGCCGCGCCTGTACAGACTCAGGGTATGTGATGGATCCACTAAGTCTGGCCCACTTGAATTTCGGTTTATTCGGGACTCTTTGCAAGCTTGGCACCTCACAGGAACGAATTTGTTCCGCCTTGAATATCAGCTATCGAGACTTCGACTATCTTCAGGAACTTACCTCTACTCAGCGTCAGAAATTAAGCGGCGGGGGCTAACCCCTATGCCTTGTACTTGAGGTAACACAGGTGCCAGACACCCTGCCCCACCTTACCAAAAAAATCTCCTTAGCTTTCTTCAGCTTGCTGGCCAGCCTCACCACACACCAGCCGACTCGTACTCAGCGGGTCGATTATTCCAATCACTCTGGACCCACCAGTTTCTTTGTTAGTCATAGCTAGAGCGTCGACTATGCGTAGTTGCCTATAGGTTGGTGTCGGTAGGTCGGTTAAACAATAGGGATGCATTCATTCGATGCTATTGCAGACCGCAATGCAGATCTTATCCGTGTCCGGATTTCATCTAATAAATGCGTCCCCATTAATCCTCATCGCGCATTGTGTGGACTGCCGTCGACTACTTGAATTACACGCTATTCGTAGTTGTCCTTCAGCACAAAGAAGGCGGTAAAAAGCAAAGCCGCGCTAAAAGGAAGCGCAATCCAGATACCGTCAATTCCCAGCATGGTCTCGAAAGTCACTTTGCCGAAATTGGCTGGCTTGATCAGTAAATTTTCCAGATAGGGGTATGCCAGAGAGAACAAAAAAGCTCCAGTAAATGCACCCGCCACAGTAAATATAGCGTCTTTTTTACCTTCCGACGCGCCGACCACACAGGTGCCCGGACAATAGCCGGAGACGGCCCAACCGATGCCGAAGATAACGCCGCCGGCAATGACACCCCAGACGTAGGCGGGTTTGATGCTCATATTGGCCAAGCCACCCATATCGAGAAGGTAAATCCCCAATGTACCTACGCCGATGGCTGTCATCATTAGCTTTATAATCGCCATGTCTTTGAGCAGTAACGTGCCCAAAATCTTACGATAGCTGGAAGCGCCACCCAGGTATAGAATTGCGCCGAAGGCACAACCGATTGCAAATCCTATGAAAAGAGTCATTGTCATACACCTCGCTTTCGGTAGAGGAATTTAGCCATAAGAATCGCCGCGCCAAACGTGGCAATGCCGAAGATAAATGAACTCAGGGCCAATTGGGATATGCCGCTAATCATGTGCCCGCTGGTACATCCACCGGCGAGGCGAGCGCCAAATAAAAGTAGTACACCACCGAAAAACGCCGCTAGGTACCGCTTCGCGATCGAGGCGCCGAAGTTCTGTTTCCACATTGTCGGCATAGAACCCTTATCTGCTTCCGGCTGTCTGCCCCGAAAGAGCGTGGAGGTAACGGCGCCACCGACCAACATGCCGAGTACAAGCATCCAGCCATAGCCAATTCCCCAATCGGTTTTTTCACCATATTTTGACAAGTAGGTGTTTGCTTCCGCAAACTCAGGGGCGAGTTGGTGTACGATTGCCGCGTCTGATACTACAAATTGCGTCGAGACACCCAGTGGTTTGACCAGGGCTGTCGCGAGAACAAGCAGCAGGCCAAGGGAAATACCTGCCGCCTTCCACGAGATGATGGGGTTATCGCTCATCTTATTCTCCGTCTGATTTGGGTTTGCATTCGAATATTAGAACTTTATAATATTCTTTTAAACAAATATAACGCGGTAGCAAGCGATGAACAAGCGGATTTTTGGCAACATACTCTTATTAGCTTTCATTTTGGCGGCTGTATTGCCCGCCCTATCGACGCGAGCCCAGAGTGCATCTGCATTTCAACTCGAAGTAACCCGGGTGTCGGACTCCGTATATGTAGCAGTGGGTGTAACCAAGCCTCCCGGCTATGAGAATGGCGGGCACAACAATAACCTGTCGTTCGTCATCACTACCGGTGGTGTATTGGTGGTCAATGGGGGCGACAACTACATGCTGGCAGAGACGCTACACCGGCAGATTAAACAGCGCACCGCGCAACCGGTGAAATGGGTGGTCAATGAAAATGGGCAGGGTCACGCCTTCCTCGGAAACAGCTATTGGGCCACACAAAAGGGCGTAGAGATTATTGCGCATGAGGATGCCATAGCCGAAATGGAGGTCCACGGAGAGGCCGCGCTGCGCCGCATGCAGGAGCTGCTGCGGGAAAAGGGTGATAAGACGACCATAAGCATACCCACGCAAAGCTTTGGTGCAGCAACAGACGACCGCTTTCTTATAGAGCTTGGTGGTACCCGAATAGAACTGCTGCGCTTTGGTGCAGCGCATTCACCCGGGGATATTTCAGTGTGGTTGCCACAGGACAATATCCTGATTGCCGGCGATATTGCCTTTCACCAGCGCCTGCTGGGCATCTTCCCCGACACGGATGTGGCCGGCTGGATAGAATCTTTTCAGCGAATGACGGCGATGCAGCCCAAAATTATCATCCCAGGACACGGGGCACCCACCGATGTTGATACTCTGAACCGGGAAACCTTGGGATACCTGCTGTATCTGCGGACCGAGATCGAGAGAATACTCGATGAGGATGGTGACCTTTCCGACGCATACTCGATCGATCAATCGGCCTACGAATATCTGGATACCTTTGAGGAGCTGGCCGTTAAAAATGCAGGCCGACTGTACCAGACCATGGAAATGGAGTACTTCTGAGCGCTGCCTTTTTTTATTTGAATATTAGTATCCATTGTAATCGCACATTAATTTTTTACTCATCCTCAGCGCAGTACAGCTCATAAAGCAGTGAGACAATCTGGGTAACTTTATCGCCCGCGATGGAGTAATAGATGGTCTGGGCATCACGGCGGCTTTCGACAACGCCCATATGACGCATGCGTGCGAGGTGCTGGGACAGCGCAGACTGCTTGATTCCGACGCTTTCCGATAACTCTCCTACTGACTGCTCGCCCAATTTTAACTGGCACAACACCATCAGTCGGTCCGCGTGACCGAGTAATTTGAGCATCTCGCTTGCAGCCCGAGCTGAATTCTGCATTTTTTCCAAATCCATAAACTGATCTCTAAAAATTGGTAGTTGCTTTATATTTGAATTTTATAATATACTAATAAGCTGTGATTGAGAAGCCTTGAAAACAATAAGGATTTTGCATGTCAAAACAACAGGAACTCGATGCCCTGGTGCAATCCATTGCGGTATCGGGCGAGCAGCTACCGGGCCTGGAACGAAGAAAATTCCTCAAGCAGGGAATTATCATGCTTGGAGCAGCGGGCGTTGCCAGCGCGACGGATGTTACCTCTGCAGGCTCTGGAACGCCACCCGATGTACCCCCCTGGACAAAGAGCCTGGGACCCGGCGTTGTCAGCAACCCCTACGGGGCCCCTTCCCCATTTGAGGCTCACGTTAAACGCCGAACGGTTGAATGGCTGACGGCGGATAAGATTGCCTCCATCAGCTTTACCCCCCTCGCAGATTTGAAGGGTATTATTACCCCCAGTGGCGTGGTCTTCGAGCGCTATCACGCCGGTGTTCCGGCCGTTGATCCCGGCATCCACAGGCTGATGATTCACGGCATGGTAGACCGCCCGATTATCCTTTCGATGGATGATCTGATGCGCTTTCCGTCCGTCAGTATGATCAGGTTTCTGGAATGTCCTGCCAATGGAGGAATGGAATGGCGAGGCGCACAAATGGACAGACTGCAATTCAGCCATGGCATGCTCGCATGCTGTGAATGGACAGGCGTGCTGCTGTCTACCCTGCTACAGGAGGTTGGTGTACAAAAAGGTGCGGGGTGGGTGCTGGCAGAGGGGGCCGACGGTTCCCACATGAGTCGCAGTATCCCGATGGATAAGGCGATGGACGATGCGCTTATCGTCTACGCGCAGAATGGCGAAGCCCTGCGACCTGAACAAGGTTACCCCGTGCGGTTGATCAACCCTGGTTGGGAGGGCAATACCTGTGTCAAGTGGCTGCGGCGTCTCGAAATCGGTGATAAACCCTGGCATCACCGCGAGGAAACATCGAAGTACACTGACTTAATGCCCGATGGCAAAGCTCGCGAGTTCACCTACGTACAAGAATGTAACTCCGTTGTCACCAGCCCCTGCCCGGAAAACCCATTGAGTAAGCCCGGCAAAGTCTGGGTGGAAGGACTTGCCTGGTCCGGTCGAGGAAAGATAAAACACGTCGATGTATCATTTGACGGCGGCGTTACCTGGCGGCCTACGCGCTTTACCAGCTCGGTATTGCCGCGCGCTCTGACACGGTTTGGGGTCGAGTGGGACTGGAATGGCAACACGGCGCTGGTGCAAAGTAGAGCCGTTGACGAGACCGGCTACGTACAGCCTACCTATGGTCAATTGCGTGATGTGCGGGGGTCTTCGTCGGTCTACCACAAGAATGCGATCCATACCTGGAGAGTCAACAGCAATGGGAGTGTGAGCAATGTGCAGATTTCCTAGCGCTATTTCAGGGTTGTTTGTACTAGCGCTAACCGGGTTCAACGCCGCTGCGGCAGACACACCCAAGCAAGCGGCTTATTACGGCTATGGCGAACAGGCAACTGCTGAGCAGATATCAGGTTGGGATATCGATGTGCGCCCTGACGGAAAAGGCCTGCCTCCCGGCAGTGGGTCTGTGGAAGATGGCGAGTATCTCTACGAGGAGCAATGCGCGGAATGCCACGGTTCCTTTGGCGAAGGTGAGGGGCAGTTCCCCGTGCTGGCCGGTGGTGAGGGCAGCTTGCAGGATGCCCGCCCACAAAAAACCGTGGGCAGTTTCTGGAACTACACGAGTACCTTGTGGGATTACATTCACCGAGCAATGCCGTTCACCCAACCTGAGTCGCTCAGTGATGACGAGGTCTATGCGGTGACGGCTTACGTGCTATATCTCAATGAGCTGGTGGAAGATGATTTCGTATTGACGCAACAGAACCTGGCCGAAATCAAGCTGCCCAACGAGGCAAATTTTGTTCCCGATCCGCGACCGGATGTGCATAACACGCGTTGCATGAAAAATTGCAGGGATCCGAAAAAAATTACGATAATGTCTGAAGCTCCCCAGTATATCCCGGACCCTACTATACTTGAGGAGACTCCCCAGACGAGCGCCGGCTCGGTGGTATATCTGCAAAGCTGCGCCCTGTGTCACGACAGAGGATTGGGCGGTGCGCCGACGATTGGTAACGCAGCTCAATGGTCTGGCAGAGTTAGTCAGGGCACTGAAGTACTGTACAACCACGCTATCAATGGCTATCAAGGTGAGTTGGGGATGATGCCGGCCAAGGGCGGCTTCGTGCAACTGTCAGATGATGAGGTCAAGGCGGCGGTGGATTACATAATGGAGCTCAGCCAGTGAAAAATCGAACCGGACAGCCCAGAGTTATGATGGTGATCCTCCACGGCCTAGGTGTGACCGCCATGACTTTGTTGGGCGGGCTCCCCTCCCTCGCACATGCGAGCCCCGAATCAATCGCGGCTGGCGAGCAGGTTGCTTCCGACCGCAAGCTGGGAAATTGTTACTCATGCCATATGGTCGTTGGTGCCGAACTTGCTGGCAATGCCGGCCCCCCTCTAATACAGATGAAGAGCCGCTATCCGGACCGCGCAGTACTGCGGGCACAAATTGCCGACCCCCGCAGCCGTAACCCCAATACCATTATGCCGCCCTATGGGGCGCACAACATTTTAACCGAACAGCAACTCGACCAACTGGTCGATTATGTGCTGTCACTTTAAACCTGACCGAGACCACGAGGAGTATTCAATGAAACCGACCTACAAACGACGCCGCATGGTGCAGGGTCTTATGGCCTTCACCGCGATGGCCCTGCTGCCCATGCGCCTGTTTGCTGCCCGTAACGTGCCAGCATTTAAAGCCACAGCTTACGATAATGCCGTGAAGGCCCTATTTGGGGACAAGTCCATCACTGCGTCTGACAAGGTCACACTGAAAGTGCCTGATATCGCTGAAAATGGCGCGGTAGTCCCTGCCACCGTATCGACCACCATGGAAGGGGTGAAGAGTATTACTCTATTGGTCGTCGAAAACCCCAACCCCCTGTCGGCGCGTTTCAACCTGACGCCCAATGTCTCCCCAGCGATATCTACGCGCATTAAAATGGGAAATAGCTCTGACGTTGTCGCAGCGGTGGAAACCGACAGTGGCGTATTCACTGCAACAAAAAATGTAAAAGTCACCATCGGCGGATGTGGCGGTTAGCATAAACATATTAGGAGATTAGTCATGGCAAAAGCTGTAAAGATACGCGCCAAATTGAAAGGGGACGTGGCGGCCGTCAAGTCACTCATGCCCCATCCGATGGAAACCGGTACACGTAAGGACGAGGCCGGCAATGTCATTCCGGCACACTTCATTAAAACGGTGACATGCGAGCACAACGGAGAAGTAATCCTGGTGGCAGACTGGGGAGCTTCGGTGTCAAAAAACCCGTATTTCTCCTTCGAAGTTAAGGCTGCCAAGAGTGGTGATTCGATTAAAGTTGGTTGGGTGGATAACCTCGGTGAGACATCCAGTGGCGAAACCACTCTGAAATAGATTTAACAAAGAGATTTCATATGAAGCTTTTGATACCCGGTGTTTTCCTGTCTCTGCTGATCGCCACACCTGTTTTGGCGGGCCCCGATGAAGATCTTGCAGCCTTCAAGGCGCTGTATACCAAACGTTTCCCGAGCATTGACTTACAAGCACACAAAGATGGCGCTTACGCACTCAATGAGGAAAAGCGCGAGCAGTGGTTGGAAATGGAGGAGTTTCCACCCTATGAAATTGCTGTAGATGAAGGGGTAGACCTATATTCCCAGGTGTTTCCAAATGGGGGAAGTTACGCTGACTGCCTCGGTGAAAGCGCGCCTGCCGTAAAACAGAACTATCCACGCTTTGACCAGAAAACCGGAGAAGTGGAGACGCTGGAGCAGAAGCTGAATGCCTGTAGGGTGGCAAACGACCTGAAGGCCCTGGAGTATGCGGGTGAAGCACTGGCCTCCATCGTTGCCTACATCGCGATGGAATCCAGGGGTAGCTTAACCAACGTGGTGGTTCCGGATGATGACAGAGCTTTGGCCGCGTACACGGCCGGAAAACAGTATTACTATAAGCGGCGCGGACAACTGAACTTCGCTTGCAGTTCTTGCCATGTGCAAAATCCCGGCATGAACTTGCGAGCGGAAACACTCAGCGCGGCGATTGGTCACACCACGCACTGGCCTGTTTATCGAGGTAAATGGGAAAGAGTGGGCTTGCTACACGAACGGTTTCGGGAGTGTAACGAGCAGGTTCGCGCTGAACCACTGGCGCATCAAAGTGAAAGCTACCGCAACCTCGAGTACTTCTTGACGTTTATGAATAACGGGATGGAGCTCAATGGCCCCGCATCACGCAAATAACATGGGAAGCAGCAGCATGTTGAATTTCGGAAAAAAAGCGAGATATGTATTACTGGGGTCTTTCCTCACAATGCTGTGTTCACAGGGCTCACATGCCACCTCGGTTGATGATGTAACAAAAATCATTGAACAGGCTGTTCACTCTCAGTCACAAGCTAGATCCGAGGGGTATGGATGGACGATAACTGCAACCTATATCGATCAGGCCAAATCGAAACTTGCCGCGGGGCAGACAGACTCGGCGATGGCGACGGCGCAACGCGCCCTGCTGGTGGCCAATAAATCCCTCGATCAGGCCCGAGCTGAAAAGACGGCCTGGCAGGCACGGGTACCAACACTTTAGACACTATAGGACAGGCAATTGAATCGAAGAGAATTTATAGAACTGCTAATGCAGGGTGCCGTCGCTAGCGGAATTGCCGGCTATGGCTTATCAGCCGCCGCCGCGGGAAAAAGCTTTTATGACTTCGCACCGTCGGGCAGCGCCCGTCTATTGCATATGACCGACACCCATGCTCAGTTATTACCTATTCATTTTCGTGAGCCGAATGTCAATATGGGCATCGGAGCCGCCAAGGGGCGAGTGCCACATCTTGTTGGTAAAAACCTGCTGGCTGCGATAGGTGATACTTCACCACAAATGTCCCACGCGCTGACCTATCTGGATTTTACCGAGGCCTCTGAAAAGTACGGGCGAGTCGGCGGGTTTGCCCACTTGAGTACCCTGGTAAAGAAAATGCGTGGTGAAGTTGCCGATGGGTCCAGCTTGCTGCTCGACGGCGGCGACACCTGGCAGGGCTCCGGTACGGCGTTGTGGACTCGCGGCAGGGATATGGTCGGAGCGACTAACAAACTGGGCGTGGATGTCATGACCGGGCACTGGGAATTCACTTATCTAGAGAAGGAAATTTTGGCCAACGCCGCAGAATTTACGGGTGAGTTCGTTTCACAAAACACGCTGGCGACGGAGGAAGCGCTATTTGATGGTGTGCCTGTTTATGACGAGGACACCGGCCATGTATTCAAACCCTACACCATGAAAGTGTTGAACGGTCGGCGGGTGGCTGTGGTGGGACAGGCATTTCCCTATACGCCCATCGCTAACCCCAAACGCTTTATACCCAATTGGACTTTTGGTATTCGCGAGGCGGAATTGTCAGAACTCGTCGCCAATATTCGAGCCAATGAATCTCCGGATGCGGTTGTACTGCTATCCCACAATGGCATGGATGTTGATATCAAGCTGGCCAGTCGTGTTTCCGGTATCGATTTTATCCTCGGAGGGCACACCCACGATGGCGTACCCATACCGGTTGAGGTCCGTAACCCCGGTGGTAAAACGGTTGTAACCAATGCCGGCTCAAACGGAAAATTTTTGGGCGTACTCGATATCAGCTTTGGCAAGTTGGGTGTGTCGGGCTACAGGTACAGGCTATTACCGGTTTACTCCAATTTACTGCCTGCAGATAAGGATATGCAATCCTATATCGACGGCGTGCGGGCTCCCTACAAAAAACAACTCGACGAGGAGTTGGCGGTGGCCGATTCGCTACTGTACAGGCGCGGCAATTTTAACGGACCATTCGATCAATTGATTTGCGATGGTATGCGTGAAGTACTGGATGCGGAGATTGCCCTTTCACCGGGGTTCAGGTGGGGAACCTCCGTTCTACCCGGTGAGGCTATCACCATGGATCGCCTTCTTGACCAGACTTGCATGACCTACCCTGAAACCTATGTGCGAGATATGAAAGGTGGGGAACTGAAGACCATTCTTGAAAGTGTCGCTGACAACCTATTCAACCCCGACCCCTATTATCAACAGGGTGGCGATATGGTTCGTACCGGTGGTTTGAACTACCTCTGCGATCCATTGGCAAGCATGGGGAGCCGAATTACCGGCTTGACGCTCGCCAACGGCAAACCGGTCAATGCCAGCAAGAGTTATCGTGTGTCCGGATGGGCTACGGTTGGGGCGCAATCCCCTGGTGCCCCCGTGTGGGATGTTGTTGCGGAGTACCTGCGTGATCAGAAAACCTACACCATGAAAAAACTCGAATCACCCGTGTTAAAAGGCATGGAATCCAACCCCGGCATCAGTGATTACGCACCCGGATTTTCCTGACTACCAGTCTAGCGTATCGGCGATGATACTTTCCAGCAGGCTGTGTACGGGTGCATATTCTGCCACCTGGAGATCGGGCCTGCGAATACTGAGATAGATTGTATTCGGGTCGTCCACCAGCGTGTAAATCGAAATGCTGTAAGGGCATAGAACAAGGTTGTGCGGATTTGCGATAGTCAGTTCATAGGTGAGGCCGGCTTTGCAGAACAGGAGAATCTCTGCGTTCCCATAGGCTTTGGCTGAACTGCCGATCGCTTCAGACGTACGGGCCAGCATACTGGCCGCGTAAGCCGTGTAGGAAATCACAAGGCCTTGAGCTTCGATAGCATCTACGAGGTCAGACTTCACATCCTGATAATTACCCTTAGTGCTGTAGACATGTGCAGCCCCGCTGGTAACGGGTTTTGGCAGAGCCCGCGCACTGGTGGCGGTAAGAAAAATGCACAGACAGACGAGGATTGGCAGGGTTTGAATGTTTTTTTTCACGGTGAGTACTCCGAGATATTTGGTACAGTTTAACGCCAAAGGTTTGTGTTTGAATAGTAGTTTTGAAGCTGCGGAATTTTTTCTTTTGCAGCCAATCATCGCCCCGAAAAGTTTACCCGACAGCTATCGTTAGGCACTGCCCAGCCGTCCAATTTCTATATGCAATATCCTGAAAATTAAAAACTCATAGGCCACTATTAAGTGAGGACTTTTCGAAAACTAAATTGCTGCCGACCAAAAAATCCAGCCAAAAAATAAAACCACTACCGGGACAAGCATCAAAAGAATCATGTTTCTAAGCGATTTCATTTAGATAGCCTCTAATAGTTTAGATCAAAGCGATCAGAGTCGTTCGAAAATGCCAACGGGCCCACCGGAACCGAGCAGCTGTAGGCTGATGTCGGCACAGTCTGCGCCGGATAGCTGCGTCAAATTCTCGGAACAAAATATGTCACGGAGCTAGAACGCTGGGCCGCGTTGCAGCGGTGCGAGGTTAGTAATCATCTCTAGCGGACAGCAATCAACTCGACTTCAAATATCAGAGTTGTATTGCCCGGAATCGGTCCCGCGCCATTGGCTCCGTAGCCAAGCTCGGGAGTTACAGTCAGTCGCCACTTGTCACCTTCCTTCATCATCTGTAAAGCTTCAGTCCAGCCAGCAATAACACCGTTCACAGGCAAATCAATGGGCTGGCCACGCTCGACAGAACTATCGAAGACTCGGCCATCCTCAAATGTTCCATGGTAGTGCGCGCTCACGGTATCGGTTGGTCCAGGAGTTGCCCCGCCGCCGCTCTCCAGAATTTCATACTTCAAGCCTGAAGCCGTGGTAATGATATCGCTCATTTTTTTGCTTCCAAATTAAAAAAGAAGGCACCATAACATAACAGCCCAAATTCAGGGGCAAGGTGACAATCGAACAACGGGAATTTTTTGCGAAACTAGACTATTCTTAGCATTCGCATTCTACGGAGAGGTCTGTTCCCATGATTCTACGCAAACACCTGCTGACCGCTATTGCTTTCGGTCTTTTCACAGGCCTACCCGCGTTGGCTTCTGATGTTATCCCAGACAAGGATAAAATCGTTACTAATAAGCAGAAT
This sequence comes from Halioglobus sp., assembly GCA_036961205.1. Taxonomy (GTDB): domain Bacteria; phylum Pseudomonadota; class Gammaproteobacteria; order Pseudomonadales; family Halieaceae; genus CALJFL01. The sequence goes on from JBALVI010000010.1 coordinate 43,524, forward strand.
ATTGTCCTGGATATTGGCCAGTCAGACTACTCGCCATATGTCGGGCGCGATTTTCCCACGCAATTACTCTGGGGGGACACTCACCTCCATACTGCAGTATCGGTAGATGCCGGCACCATGAATAGAATTGGTCAGGAAGACGCTTTTCGTTTCGCCCGAGGCGAAGAGGTTACCACTACTCACGGTCTTCGAGCTCGGCTCTCCAGGCCACTCGACTTTCTGGTGTTAACTGACCATGCAGAGATGTACGGCTTGATGCCACAGCTTCTGGCGGGTGACCCGGATATTCTCGCGTCAGAAAAGGGCCAGCGTTGGTACGACATGTTGATGACACAAGATCCAGACAAGATATTCGAAGCGGCCATGGAAATTGTAGCCTCGCTGTCCCAGAAAGAACCTCCGATCAACAACCCCGCTGCCACACGCAAGGCCTGGGAGGCCTACACAGAACTGGCAGACAAATACAACGACCCCGGCCGCTTTACAGCGCTTATCGGCTATGAGTGGACTGCGCAGGGTGGCAATAACCTGCACCGTAACGTTGTTTTCAAAGACGACGGAGAGACGGCGCGCAAAACAATTCCCTTTTCCCAGTTTGACAGCCAGAACCCGGAAGACTTGTGGCGCGCGCTCGAGCAGTTCTCTGCTGAAAGCGGCGCACAGGTGTTGTCGATTCCCCACAATGGCAACCTCAGCAACGGTCGCATGTTCGCAGTGACCAACTTTGACGGCAGTCCGCTGACCAAAGAGCTGGCTGATCTGCGAGCACGTATGGAGCCGTTGATAGAGGTCACCCAGATCAAAGGAGACAGCGAGACTCATCCGTTTCTCTCCCCCGATGATGAATTTGCAGACCATGAGACCTGGGACGCTGCCAACCTCAACGGTACCGAGCTGAAAGAGGACTCAATGTTCCAGTTCGAGTACACCCGTGAAGCTCTCAAAACTGGCTTGAAGTTGAAGAAAAGCCTCGGTGTGAACCCATACCGCTTTGGCATGGCCGGTGGCACGGACTCCCACACTTCTCTCACCGCAGTTGAGGAAGAAAATTTTTTCGGGAAGCACTCAGGTGTTGAACCCGAACCTCACCGCTGGGAGCATACTGTCATTAGCTCGCCGCTTGATCCTGACCTCACTATTCTGGGCTGGCAGCAGGCGGCCGCCGGCTATTCTGGCGTGTGGGCGACCGAAAATACGCGAGAGGCGATTTTCGAAGCTATGCAGCGCAAAGAAGTGTACGCCACCACTGGCCCACGGATGACGGTGCGCTTGTTCGGCGGCTGGTCATTCACCGACGAAGACATTCAAAATCGTGTGCCGGCCTTCACCGGCTATAAAAAAGGCGTGCCCATGGGCGGCGAGCTGGGCAAGGCGGAATCAAAAGCGCCTTCCTTCCTCGTAGCAGCGGCTAAAGACCCCTACAGTGGCAACCTGGATCGCATCCAGATAGTGAAAGGCTGGATGGACAAAAAGGGTAAGACCCACGAAAAAGTCTACGACGTGGTGTGGTCAGACGACCGCAAGCCTAACCGCAACGGCAAGCTGCCACCGGTTGGCAATACGGTGAACGTCGAGAAGGCAACGTGGGCTAACAGTATTGGTGATCCGGAACTCATCACCGTGTGGAAGGACCCGGACTTCGACACAAAAGAATCGGCTTTCTATTATGCCCGGGTAATTGAGATCCCAACCCCACGCTGGACGGCGTATGAAGCGAAGCGCTTTGGTATAAAAATGGATGACAACGTGCCTATGACAACCCAGGAGCGCGCTTACACCTCGCCAATTTGGTATACGCCCTAGCAACTCGGGGAGGGATAACGCTTTGGTGCGATCCTTCTGGAGGGCGCACCGGCTGAAGAAAGCTGGGATCTTCACCGAAACGAAGGTTTGCAATTATTATGCTTACTAAAAGTAGTGACATCGCCCAGAATTATGTTTTAGTTACTACTCTTTAAAGACCTCGGGTTAACGCATTAATGAAATCAGAATCAAAGCGATTTGCTGTCGGCATTCGAGTGACTGTCGTTGGCGTATTCATGCTGGCCACGGCTCTCACCGCGACCTTAGCCATCGGGCTGCAGTATTATTTTGGCCGCACGCTGGCCTCAGAGGCAGCTACAGACCTCTACACCGCTGCTTCCTCTGCCATTGTTACCAAGTGGGACGCTATCGGTGATCAGAACGCTACCGTTATCACGCTGCTCTCGGACAATCCAACAATAACCAATCGTGATCAAACCGATAAGCACCTGACAACTTTCGCTAGCGTAATGAAACGCAACCCCCTTTACTACGGCATTTACCTTGGTCATGCAGATGGCAGCTTCTTTGAACTAATAAACCTGGACTCAAGCCAGACGGCGCGTAAGTCACTTAGCGCTACGCACAGCGACAAGTGGGTGGTGATCAGCATCGATGGGGCTGCTACCGACCGGATCCGGCGCTTCGAGTATCTGGATGCGTCGTTCAAGACAAGGATTGTTAGAACCGAGCCCACCGATTTTCTGGCAACCGCCAGACCCTGGTATATCGAGGCATTGAAAGCGGACAAGTCCTACGCGTCGGCGCCTTATTTATTCGCACAATTGGGTGTGCCTGGAAGAACCTTGTCGAAACAGATCGCGGGCACCGATTCGGTCATAGGTATCGATATGACACTTGATACCCTCTCGGCATTTTTGCGAGAACAGGAAATTTCTTCGGAATCCGAGCTATTTATTTACAAAGCTGATGGAGAAATCATCGCCTCCAGCATAAAAGCAAAAGAAGGCAAGGCTCTACCAATACCCGCTTTTTCGCTGACGACGGAAGAACAGGACTATATCGCTTCATTACCGCCATTGGTCATATCCAATGAAGCGAACTGGCCACCCATAGACTATACATTGCAGGGCAAGCCGCAGGGCTACTCTATCGACGTAATGCGTATGGTCGCCGCAATGACAGGACTGGAGATAACGTTTGAACAAGGCCTCACCTGGACCGACCTGGTGACGAAATTTAAAGAGGGAAAGATCGACTTATTGCACTCGGCGCGTTTTAGCGAAGAATACGCCGAGTGGGGACTACCAACGAGTAGCTATGGGAAACTCCCCTGGACGCTCGTTACCCGCGAGGGCTCGCCTGCGATCACCAGCTTGGCAGAGTTATCGGGGCGCAAAGTCGCTATTCCCTCTGGTTGGTCGATCATACCGTTGGTGGAAAAGCGCTTTCCGGACGTAGAAATTATTGAAACAAAAAACACCTTGGATGGCATAGAGCGAGTGTTGGAGGGAAGCGTTGATGCCGCTATGGACGGTGATATGATCTTGCGATACCTCCAGAAGCATTATTTCATCACCGGCATTCAATACAATATCGATATAGATATGGGCTCTGGTGATGTACCGGAAAATCTGCACATTATGGCCCAGCACGGTGAATCCCAGTTGGTCGGTATCATAGACAAAGCGATCGCAGCCCTTGGCCCTGAACAAAGGCAGTACCTTGACGATCAATGGTTGAACTATGAAGCAAGCACGGTTGCGCAGGAAACAGTGGCAGTCCCCTCTGATGATTTCATCAATGCAGCGAGTGACCCAACAATGCAGAAGAGGCTCCTGGAGGTTGAAATCGAAGGCCGGGAATACTTTGCCTATGCTGCGAATCTGGACGCATTCGTCCAAGGTACCCTGTCTCTGGGAATGCTAGTACCCAAAGAAGCCGTGATCGATCCATTCATGGACAAAGTTAAGCTGTCCAGCGCGGTCACAGCCGGATTCCTCTTGTTGCTTTTACCACTAACGTGGGCGTTTGCTACTCCCATTGTACGTCCAATCAGACAGTTGGCCCGCGAAAACTACAAAGTAAGAAAGCGTCTTTATGATGAGGTTCAACGGGTGCCCTCTAGCATTAAAGAAATCTACCAGTTGTCAGAATCCATGGTGGAAATGGTGGAGGCGATCAAGGCCCATGAGATTGCGCAACGTGAGTTGATGGATGCTTTCATACAGCTTATCGCGCAAGCGATTGATGATAAGTCGGCCTATACAGGAGGCCATTGCGAACGCGTACCCGAACTTGCTCTGATGCTTGCGGAGCGTGCGTCTGCTAGCGCTGATAGCCCTTTCGATCAATTCAAATTGGATAGTGAGGACCAGTGGCGAGAATACCGGATAGCCGCGTGGCTGCACGACTGCGGCAAAATCACAACGCCAGAGCATATTGTAGACAAGGGCAGCAAACTGGAAACAATCTACAATCGCATTCACGAGGTACGCATGCGCTATGAGGCGCTTTGGAGAGATGCAGAAATCGACTTTTTGAAGGAGCTGATTGACCATCCCGACAAAGAGCAGTCGCTAAAAGAGCAACTAACGGCTCAGCGCGCCAGACTGCAGGAAGACTACGCGTTTATTGCCGAGTGTAACGTGGGTGGCGAGTTCCTCGACCCCCAAAAGCAGGAGAGGCTTCTGTCGATCGCAGAAGGTACCTGGGAGCGGCACTTCGATGACCGTATTGGCTTATCGCCCGTAGAAGAGCTCAAAACACCGCCAGCGCAAACAGCCGCCATGCCCGTTACCGAACATCTGCTACAAGACCGCCCGGAACACATGATCGAAAGAACCCGTTCGACGGACTATCCGGCCGAGTACAAAATCAATATGGATGTACCAGAAAAACTTTATAATCTCGGCGAGATCTACAATCTATCGATCTCCCGAGGCACGCTTACTGCAGAAGACCGTTTCAAGATCAATGAGCATATGATCAGCACTATAAAGATGCTGGAAAGTTTGCCTTTTCCGGAAGAACTAAAAAACGTGCCACGTTATGCATCGACTCACCATGAAACCATGCGGGGCTCTGGCTATCCGAGAAAACTACCAGGGGACCAGCTCAGTATTCCTGAACGGATTCTGGCGGTCGCCGACGTATTCGAGGCACTCACCGCCTCTGACCGACCCTATAAGAAAGCCAAGCCGATCAGCGTCGCAATTAATATTTTGCATAAGATGGTAGAGGACGAACATCTAGACAGGGACTGCTTTGAGCTATTTATTCGCGATAAAGTCTATCTGCAATACGCTGAGCGCTTCTTACCCGCTTCACAGATAGATGATGTGGATATCAGCAAGTATGTGACCGCAGCATAAGCACGCTGACATCATTAATCACGAGTAGCTATCATTGCCTGAAAATGCGACCCCGGAATTAGACAAAGAGATTGGCCCCAATTGGTTCGCCTCTGTTATGGGCACTGGCATTACTGCCACAGCTGCCGTTGGCCTGCCGCTGTTCGGTGAACACTTAAACTATGTCGGCTTAGGCATATGGCTACTTGCCTCGTTGATGTTGGTAGTAATACTGATATTAAAAATCCTTCAAACCGTGTTCAAGCCACATGTCATCAAACGCCAGTTTGACGATCCTGTTATGGCACAATTTTTTGGCGCGCCACCAATGGCGCTATTAACGATTGCCGGCGGTACACTTTTACTGGGTCATTATGTGATGGCGCAAGAAACCGCTATCACCATCGCCTGGACATTATGGATACTGGGCACGCTAGGCGGTATAGCGGCAGCCATTATAATTCCTTATCGCTTGTTTACCCATTTTGAAGTCCGCGAAGACGCCGCTTTTGGTGGTTGGCTCATGCCCGTGGTACCACCGATGGTTTCTGCGGCTATTGGCGCAATGCTTATCCCTTATGCTTCTGGCATAGAGCTACAACAAACCCTGTTATACGGCTGCTACGCATTGTTTGGCATCAGCCTTGTCGCGGCGATGATTATTATCACCTTGATCTGGAGCCGCCTGGCCTACTCAGGTACATCAGGTGGCGCTAGAGTGCCTACGCTATGGATTATCCTGGGGCCTTTAGGCCAATCTATAACCGCAGCAGGAGCGTTAGGTACAGCCGCATTACTGGTCGTTGATCAACCAATCGCCAATGGCATGAAAACCTTCGCGATTCTTTATGGCGTGCCTATTTGGGGTTTTGCGGTTTTTTGGTCGATCATGGCCGGGATGCTAACCTTACGTGCGCTACGAAAAAAAATGCCCTTTGCTTTAACCTGGTGGGCCTTTACCTTCCCTGTTGGCACTTGCGTGACTGGCACTACACAACTAGCGCTACACACCGGCTTGGCAGCCTTTGAATGGGCTGCGGTGCTGTCTTTTGCAGGTCTGGTGGTAGCTTGGGGCATTGCCGCGATAGGCACCATTAAGGGCTTCAAAGGGGGGCATATTTTACGCACGCCAACTGCCTCTGCGCATGTTGTAGCAAAGAAAAACCACTCATACAGAAACCCTAAATAGACGACACTAGTTAAATATCGATAATACAGTCTGGCCGATTGATGTTCTGCCAGAGTTAGCATGTGACCACCAAACGAGGCAATGAATAGCATGATAGAAGTTGACGTACACCGTGATGCCGATCTTTCAGCCGAGGCAGTCTGGGAGGAAATTCGTCACTTTGACAGAGTGTTGAAATGGGTCCCGGGCGGCGATAAAAGCACCATCAGTGTGAAAGGCGAAGGGGTTGGTGCGATCAGAGATATACAGCTGTCTACTCAGGGCTATGTGCAGCATCGCCTGGTCGCTTTCGACGACGAGCAGCGGATGTTTTCCTACGAACTTACGCAGGGCAAACCTATTGGCATGCAGGACTATATCGTTGTCGCCAGTGTGACACCTATTGACGAAACGCATTGCAGGATTCGTTGGACTGGTAAAATGACGGCCGACTCAAGCCTCGAAGAAAGCAAGACTGCCAATGCACTTGAAGTGGCGCTGGGCAATATGATTGTCGGGATCATCGCGCTTCTCAAAGGAGAAGCGCCAGAGTATACGCAGCAGCCAAACGAAGATTGGCAGTTGCGCCGTTAGGGCGCTTTGCTGTCTCTCACTACTCAGCCACTTTTTCTGATATCAGGCTATGGTGGTTGCCCTTCAGGTAAAACCTGTCGAACCACCACCATGCCAGCCTCTAATCACGCACTAGAATGAATAACTAACACTTGCTGTAACAATCCGCGGGTGCCCATGCGTGCCGATAATGATGCCCGCAGGGCCCTCGCCGGTCAGCCCATCTATTCCGAGGTTTGGAAATGGTTGTAAATCCGTGTAGTACTCCTCGTCAGTGAGATTGTCGACATTGACCATAAACTCCCAATTGTCACTGACCATCCCGATTTGTATATCGGCCACGGTGTAACTGGGATTGGTGACACTTCCCCCGGGCGAGCCGCCCTCCATTTCACCGTTGTAGCTAATTTGCAGGTCCGCTATGAGATTAAATCCGCTCGATAACGGCATATTAAAGCTGGTGGTAAAACTGGCACTTTCGCCTACGATGTTTGGTGGTTCGTCTCCGCTGAGATCTACACCATCTGGATTTATGGTGCCGCTATCCCACTCTGAATCGATATAGCCTGCAGCAGCGGTTAAAAGAACGTACTCATGAGCTTGTAACGCCCCGGTAAATTCGATGCCCATTTGCTCAGAATCACCTACATTGACGATGCCCTCAACCAAGGTGCCATCACCACTGGGGTTAGGTACGATGAACTCAAATTGGCGATCATCATAATCGTTGTAAAATATTGCCACGGTAGCGGATGCTCTGCCATCGAGAAGTTCACCCTTCCAACCAAGCTCGTATTGCGTGGCCTCTTCGGGGTCAAAGCCTGCGAGCGTCTTGTTACCATTTTTGTCGAAAACCGGTGGCGCGCCGTCTGCAATCGTATTCCAGCCGCCGGGCTCATAGCCCTCAGAGGCGGTAAAGTAAGCCATACTACCGTTGTCAAAATTTCGGGTAATGGACAAGCGCGGCAACACTTCGGTTTCTTCGCGCGATGCACGGTGGCTGTTGCCTGGTGCACCCACGTTGTAATTTATTTCCTCTGAGTCCCAGCGATCAACACGCACGCCGGCGCCAAACTCCCAGGCGTTCCAGTCGTAGGTAATATTGCCGAATGCGGCCAGATTACTCTTGTCCTCTTTTCTGGTTTCGAAGGGAATTTCGAGAGTGAAAGACGGGTCATCCGATCCCACGGGAAGCGGGCCTAAAGTCTGTGTGGAGTTCATTGTTTCTTCAAACTCACGCGCATACACGCCGGCAATCCAATTCAGGTTGCCGTCGCCTGTAGAGCTCAAGCGAAATTCCTGTGTTATAACCTCTACGGTTTCCGGTCGCGTGGTCTTAACAAAGTATAATTGAGTTAAATCGACGTCAGTGATACGTGTGCTGTCGGTATCGGTGTAAGAGGTAATCGAGGTGACATCGAAGTTATCCAACTCCCAGACCAGTTCAAGATTCACGCCAGTCGTATCTCTTTCATGCGTAGGGTTTGTGTTGGTATCGAGCTTTTTGGAATAATTCATATTCGACGGTTGGCCTAACTCGCGAGACCAGTTATTAACTGGACCGTCATATTCGTTATAGCGTACCGCGGCAAGAAGTGACAAGTTGTCAGTGATATCTCCTGCTATCGCCACTCGTCCACCGATCTCATCGTATGCGCCAACGTCCTTATCCTGATTGGAAAGCTGTCCAAAAACAGGTCCAGGGCTGTTGGGGTTGGTCATAAAACCGTCGTCGCTCCTGGCGAAGCCAAAGGCTCTGACCGCCCAATTATCGCTAAGAGGGATATTGATGCTGCCTTCGCCATCGACAATACTTTGCTCTCCGGCAAGCAATTTGACCTTACCTGAGAGCGCTTCGGTTGAAGGCCTCACGCTGACATACTTGACCGCGCCGCCAATATTGCTGCCGCCATAAAGTACACCCTGTGGCCCCTTGAGCACCTCTATACGGTCTAAATCGCCAAATCGCGATGAAGCATCACCAAACAATTGCACATCGTCCAGATAAAAGCCCACGCCCTGAGTCAATCCGAAAGCACCAACCCCGCGAATTGAAACATTCGGGTAGCCATCCGCGCGCATTGACAGGTTCATGTTGGGTACAGTGAGCCCTATCTTATTCAGGCTCTTGATATTCTGACGCTCAATATTTGCGCCAGATATCGCTACAACAGACTCGGGGATATCAAGCAGACTTTCCTGACGCTTGCGCGCCGTCACAAGGATCTCTTCAAGTACTAAAGAGGATTCCTGTGCGTACGCCTGGTGCATGAAGGGGCCGGCGGTCAATAGGCCAATGGCAGCGGGCAACGCCAGGAGTCGGAAAGCAAAATTACCATATATGTCTTTTGTCATTTTAATGCACCTTATTTAATTGAGTCAGGTATTTCCGGCACGCTCTCACTGCGTTTACGCGCAGTAACAACAACTTCTTCGCATTACAGAGCCGTATCAGCTGCCAGCGTGATGCCGGAAAAGCGGCATCCAGCTAACCCTGTGTCTGCAATCTAACAAATGCTTGGTTTTTTTGTAGCTTTTATTGATCGGAACTACCCTCTTATTCATTTCACATCGATTATTTTTATTTAACGGAGCAACCAAATTCACGGGCTTGTGTCGCTATTATTACGGCCTCGTGAGAACTGCATATCTGAGGTACCACTAGGGTAGTCCGTTGAGCCTCGACTAATCCTAGCGATGTGCCATTTGCTTGTGGTAGTAACAGACTACTACTACTGAGGATTACATTTTGAATGGACTAGAGAGGCAAAATATCGCCTGATACCTTGGTGCAGCGGAGAGCTGTAGCGAATGTTTTTAAGCGCGGGGGGTTGATCGATATTAAGCGGACCCTCCCGGTTGATTCAGAGGGCGAATGCAGCTTGCGAGGCGCTGACTAAGCGCTACGGAGAATGGCTGCGGGCTGGTCCTGTTTCGTATTAGACAATTCATTAGCCAACTCAGCCTGCTCATGGGTGAGATAGTTGAGGCAGGCTACACGCAACACAGAGCTCAAGTTGCTTACACCGCCTGTCTTGACTAGTGCTTCGCGATAAAGCTCCGAGATGAACTGTGACAGTTTCATATCTTGCTGGATGGAAATTCGGTCTAGCAAGTCCCAGTAAATGACCTCTAAACAGACACTGGTGACATGACCGTCAATCCGCATAGAGCGGGACTTCTTCCCAAATAAAGCTACGTCACCTCTCAAGAATATTTCACACACAGAACGTCCCCGCCAAGATAAGCATTTGACCCAAGATAGTAGCCTTAACGCCTAAACCATGCAACTTTGCCTATATGCTTGTATTAATAGGGAAAGTAGCAACCCTCTACTACCACCCGTTAACACACCATAGCTACTGTAAACAGATGAGATAGAATATGCTAAGGACGACTAACTCGGGCTTTAACTTCACCCCGGGACGTAGTTTTAGACTTAAGCAATAGGAAAAATATAATGACAGAACTTGAAAGTATCTTGCACAGATTAGATCACCTGGAGTCGCTTCAAGCGATTAGAACGCTGGCTTCGACGTATGCGATTGCCTGCGACGAGCATGACATCCCGACTTTGGCTGACTTGTTCTCTACGGATGCGGTTTTTTGCTCCCCCAATGGGTCCATGGTCTCCACAGGCCGTGACGCCATCCGTGAAATGTTTACCGCCATCTTGAAAACCCGCGGCCCCGGATTCCACTGGACTCATGACGTTCATGCAACTATGGACCCGGATAATGTCGATCGCGCGACCGGCCTGGTATACAGCCATGCGGAAACGACTCCAAATGGCGTCGTTAGCCTGGCGGCAATGAAGTACAAGGATAGTTATCTCCGGGAGGACGGCGTCTGGCGTTTTAGTCGGCGAGAGATCAACTTTTTCTACTATGTCCCATTGACCAAATATAGTGAGGGCCTTAATCAGACTGATCGAGTTTATATCGACGGCGATTGGCATACCGCAGATTTCCCCGAGAGTCTGGAGAGTTGGCAGCGGTTTGAGGCCGGGGAATAGCAATGAGCAGCGAATTTATGGCGCTGGCGGATCGAGCGTTAGCGCATTTTACCGATAAAACCACCGATCAAGCTGAATCAACAATGGAGATTCCTCTATCAGCCTATCGGGACCCAGACCGATATGCTGCTGAAATAGAGCGCGTTTTCAAACATCTACCTCTGGCTGCAGCGCTTAGCCTTGAATTGCCAGAGGCCGGCAACTACCGTGCAATGACTCTGCTGGGTGTGCCTCTATTACTTGTTCGTGGTGAGGATATGCGCGTTAGAGCCATGCTCAATGTATGCAGCCATCGCGGTGCCCAGCTGTGTGAAGAAGGGGCTGGCAGTCGGCGGAGGATTACCTGCCCTTATCACGCCTGGAGCTACGACCATAAAGGCAATTTGGTCGATCGATACGGTGGCAATACTTTTGGCGAAATCGATAGTGACAAATATGGCCTGACCAGACTTCATTGTGAGGAGAAGTCAGGTATTGTCTGGGTTTCTCTTACCCTGGGCGAGGCGTTTGATATCGACGACTGGCTGGGCGACTTTGGCGATGAATTAGATACCCTGGATCTCGCTAACTGGCATATGCATGAGCAGCGAGACATAGCGGGGCCTGGCTGGAAGGTCACGATGGATGGCTATTTGGAGGCTTATCATCATCAGCTGGTACATCGGGAAACCGTTGGTAAGTATACGGTTGGAAATCTACTGGTTCTGGATACGTATGGCCCTCACCAGCGCCTCACCTTTGGGCGTAAGTCTCTGCATGACCTGGCCAGTCAACCGCGGGATCAATGGCAGCCAGAAGAGCACATTCGATTGATCCATTCAGGCTTCCCAAATCTCTCTATCTCCGGAATTCTCGGTGATCACTGTCTGGTGAGTCAGGTTTTTCCCGGGGAAACACCGACCACCACCCTCACCCGCCAGACTGTTTTGGTCGCCAAAAAGCCAGAAACAGCAGAGCAAATCGAAGCGACGGAAGCTTTTAGCGCGCTGACCCTCAAGGCAGTGCAAAACGAAGACTACGGGATTGGCTTTTCCATACAATCGGGCCTGGATTCAGGGGCGAATAATCATTTCCTGTTTGGTCGCAACGAACCGGCGGTACAGAACTACCATAACTGGATAGCGAAGTTTATGGATTTACAAAATGGTGCCTGGCAGAGACCCATACGAGAGTCTTATAAAAAATAATGAAGGACAACTGCCGCCAACACTTAATGCCAATAACTGAAAGAGAATAAACCAATGAATCGGTCTTATCTGATCAACAATGCCAAAGTAATCTCGGGGGGGCAGCAAACTGCCACTTCGGTGCTTATCGAGCAGGATCGCATCGTTGCCCTTGGCGACAAAGCCACTGCGGCACCATCCGAGACGACTACAATTATCGATGGTTCTGGCTGCACCCTTATTCCTGGCCTCATCGATGCTCACTGTCATATTAGCTTTGATCGGCCCAGGTCCAACGATGAGCTATTTTTCCATCGCCGACCCGGTCTTGCCAGTATTGTCGCCTCAGTCAACGCGCAAAGAGTATTGCGGGCCGGGGTCACCAGTTTTTTCGATGCCGACTGCATATTCGATGTTGGTATTGATCTACGAGACGCGATGGAAGCTGGGGTCGTAGAAGGCCCTCGCATGGCCACAGGAGGCAATGTGTTGATCACCAGTGTGGGCGGCACTGCCGGTCGATTATTGCCCGATAGCGGCAAACTGGGTTATGCGGTTATCGTCCAAACTAATGATGAAATCGTTCGAGAAATTCGCTGCCAGGTCAAAGCCGGCTGTGACTGGATCAAGGTGCATGTCAGTGGACTTCCCGTGCGTAAAACGCCAATGCATGGCGACGGCGAAATTCAGGCCTGGACATTAGACGAACTGCGACTTGTTTGTGACACGGCGCATGCCCTGGGGGTTCCTGTCGTTGGTCACTGCCGCAATGCTTCCAGCACACGAGACGCTGCTCTGGCCGGTTTTGACATGATATTACACGCCTCTTATATGGACGAAGAGGCTCTAGAGGTGGTGGTCGACAAAGGCGTCCCTCTGGTACCAACGTTCACGTTCTTGGCTAACTTAATCGATCATGGCGATAAAATTGGTTCAGATCCTGGACTGCAAAAGATATTTAGCAATGAGATCGCGCAGAGCTCCGGTATGTTGCGCCGCGCCTATGATGCCGGTGTACCGCTAATGTGCGGCAGCGAGAGTGGCTTTTCTGTGACGCCCTACGGCGACTGGCATTATCGTGAGATGGGTTTGTTTGTTGAGCATCTAGGCCTGACTCCACTTCAGGCTATTGCCTGCGCTACCGGAGCAGGAGCGAGTATTTTTGGCCTGCAAGACGAATTGGGGTGCATAGAGGAAGGCTATATTGCCGATCTGGTATTGGTTGAGGGAGACCTTGAGGCAGATATTAGCTTGCTAGGACAGAAAGATAATATTCGGGCGATCTTCAAGGCGGGCAAGCTCGTCAATACTGACCAGCCTTTACCCCGCGATTGGTCCATACCAGGCTGGCGAGCTGGGCAGTACTCCACTGATATCTTGACCTATGACCTGGCCCATAAACAATGATGACTGACGACAAGCCTGTGACCCAGGCAGAGATAAAGCTATGAGAAGAGCAATTATAACCGGTGGTGCCAGCGGGTTGGGGGCAGACATGGCCGCGGCCTTGGTCGCAGCTGGCTATCAAGTCGGCATTATGGATCTCGATAGGCAGCAAACTGAAACGACCGCCAGCCGCCTTGGCAATGCAATACCATTAGTGGCGAGTGTTAGTGATAGTGAAGCAGTCGAAGCGGCTTTTGCGGAGTTCGGTGAGGCTCCCGATCTGTTGATCAATAATGCCGGCATCGTTCGCATAGGCCCGCTGCATGAACAGACTGTCTCAGATTACACTCAGGTGATAGAAACTAATCTATTGGGCCCAAGCCTGTGTTCACGAGTTGCTGCGAAAGGCATGATTGCCAGAGGGTCGGGACACATAATCAATATAACGTCGGTCAACGGAATTCACCCTTCGCCGGGCTGTGGTCTGTATGCGGCCACCAAGGCGGCGCTGCACTCTTTGACCCAATTAATGTCAATTGAATGGGGCCCGCTGGGTATTCGCGTCAACTCCATCGCCCCCGGATTTATCGATGCAGGAATGTCGAAAACGTTTTTTGAAAATCCAAAAGTGCGTGAGAAACGCAGCAGCGGTGTACCGTTACGCTCGTTAGGGGGCGCCAGTGATATCACCAATACGGTGTTGTTTTTAGACTCTGACGCAGCTCAGTACATAACAGGCAATGAAATTGTTGTCGACGGAGGCGTAACCAACAGTGTGTTCGCGCATCTCCCCCGAGAGTAGTTAATAACACACCTGATAACCACCCGTTACATAAGGTTATGATCTGTTACTAGATCAATATGTAACACGGCATATGTTGAATCAAGAATAATAAGTGGCTCTAGATAATGACAAACCCTAATACGCAAGATTACAAGCTAACGCAGACGATGATGCGCATCAAAGATCCAGCGATTTCGATTCCTTTTTATCGCGATGTATTGGGGATGACCTTATTGGATCAATATGACTTCGACAGCATGGACTTTTCACTTTATTTTTTCGCTTACCAGGATGCGCTGGTTGGCGAACCACCAGCGGCCGGGCCGGACAAGGTTGCCTGGGTATTCAGTCAAATAGGCACCATTGAGCTGACGCATAACTGGGGCACAGAAACAGACGAAAATTTTGACGGTTATCACTCGGGAAATGACGAACCAAAGGGTTTTGGGCATATTGGTATTACGGTGCCAGATGTTTACGCCGCCTGTGAGCGCTTCGATGAACTCGGAGTAGAGTATGTGAAGCGGCCCGATGATGGTTCAATGAAAGGATTGGCATTTATCAAAGACCCCGATGGCTATTGGATAGAGATACTCTCTGCACGGGGCCTTGCCAAAATTATTATTGCAAACACTGTGGGCAATAAAGGGTGATTTATTTTGGCGCGGGGGTATGTTAGTAGTATCCCTCTACTACCTAAAGCTTACAAAGTTAGTTTAAGTTTTTGATACGAAATAATCTAAACCCAAAAATATGTGCGAGTGAGGGAACCTATGAGTCAAGCAACAGAACAACATAATCCAGAGTACGATCCCACCGGTATAGAAGGCGGAGTCGATACCAATTTGTTGCCCTGGATCGCGATCCCGGAAGTGCCAGGGATGTCGCTGAAAACCATGAGAGCCAGTGCCGAAACGGGCTCCTATTCAGTTATCGTAAAACTCGATGCTGGTGCAAAAATGCCAGCTGCGGTTTATCTAAGCGGCATGGATCTGACATTATTATCTGGCCAAATTACCTATAGACAGGATGATCAGGAAAGCGTGGTGACGCCTGGCACTTGGGGCTATATTTCAGCGAATTCAAAGGTCGCGGAAATGCGCGCTGACGAAGAGTCGGAGTTTCTGGCAAACTTCTATGGTGCTGTGGCTTTTTTAGATGAGCAGCACGCGATAGCCTGCCTCCTGACTAGCGTTGATATAATGCGCCTGGCAATACAGCATGGTGTGACGCTGGTGCCTAGCACTCTTGCCGAGTGTATGCAGGAGCGCCCAGCGGAATTGAAAAATAGTCCGGAGCCACTTGCCATTGCTGGCCAAAATTCGCAAAAGTTGGTCGACTCTGCGCCGGGTGAAACTGGAAATACTGGAAACTACAATCATCCGCACTTCGTAGACACTAAGCAGGTGCCCTGGCTGGTTAACCCTGGCCTGCCAGAGATTGGTTTGAAACTATTGCGGGTTAGTGAAGACAATGGCGTTATCTCATTGATCGTGCGACAAAATGGCGTTGCGTCGGGACACACCCACATTGGCGCCAGTGATTTTTTGATTCTTAGCGGACAGATTGGTTATCGTGCCGGGCCTCCAGAGGGATACGGTCCGGGCGTATGGTTCTTTGAACCCTCAGGCGCTCGCCACGAAGCGACCCAGCGGTTGACTGACGAAGATTTGATTTATACAGCCAATGTCTACGGCCCCCTTATTTTCGATGAAGGTAAAGGGACGCCCGTCTCTGCCGTACTCTCATGGATTGAGTATAAAGAGCTGGCAGCAGCCTTTGGCGTTGAGTTGATTCCTAGCGCGAACCCCAATGACACAACGCTATTAGCGTCGAGTATGTTAAAGGCGCAGGCCTAAGCCTGCGAGTGTTTGGCTTTGCACGCACGCGACCAGCTTGCGTTAGCCACCAATGGCCGTCGCTAATACTTTAGCGGCGGCTTTAATTTTTATGTCTAGCAGTGTTTGAAAGAAATTATGCCCCTTCAACATATAGTGTGGTTAAAGAAAAAAGATGCATGTAGTCAGCAACAGATGGACGATCTATTGCAAGAAGTCCACAGCTTGGCCAATGTCATTTCACAGATACAAAGTGTTAGTAGCGGAATAAATATAACTGATCGCGCCAATGGTTTTACCCACGGCATCATAGTCACAGTGGCCGATCAACAAGCTCTCCAAACTTATATTAGCCATCCTGCCCATGTCGCTGTTGGTAAAAAGCTGGTTGCGAACGCTGATATCCTGGCCATGGATTATGAGTGTTAACTGCTATTTATCTCTGTCTCGAAGCGACAGTGAAATAGCGTTAATGAAGACTCTAAAAATTGCTATGGACCCCAAGGCAGTACTCAATCGAGGTCGCGTCTTTACATAAATTTACGGATGCGCCCCCCGATCGCGTCCTGATGCTACCGCGCGTCATCGAGGGTAGAGTTGGTGCTCCAGCCTATACGGAGTCGCAGAGCTTGATGCTTGGTGCGCCCGCGAGGCACCCGGCAAGTTTGGCAGCAACGACTTTGAATTCGTCGGACTTGCCGTGAAGGTCTAGTGCTGCCTGATCCACATACTGCTCCATTACGAAGTAGGTGTTTTCCTCGTCTCTTGAGCGATACAGATCGTAGTAATTGTTGCCGGGTTCCTGGTCACCAACAATGGCCATGAGTTCCTTGAAAGTTTCCTCGAATTCGGAAGCCTTTTCCGCTTTTACCATGAGTGTTGCGTTGATGCCGACTGCCATAGGGTGCCCCTTTTAGAAATACACAAATCAAATATAAGAAGTAGAACCGCGGTATTGTAAAGGAATCTAGCTGTGCATGGCGAGTTCTATCAATTACAACGACTTAACTAGTGATACCTTTTAATGATAATCGCTTTCACATAACATATGGCCACCAACTCAATATACGCCAAGAGACTTCAATATGGACGACGCCATCCCTGTAGTGCAGTCCCGAGAGCACAGGCTAGACAAGTCCATCAATAACGTCAGCAAACAACGCTACATCAGCCAAGCCTGGATGAACCGGGAGTGGGAGACAGTCTGGACAAAGCACTGGCAAGCGGCCGCACATATCAGTGATTTGCGCGAGAGCGGCGACTACGTTGTCTACGATATCGGCAGGGAAAGTATTCTGCTTACCTGTGCAGAGGACGGTGAAATTCGTGCTTTTTACAATGTCTGCCAGCATCGGGGTTTACGCCTGGTAGACAGCCATTGCGGACACACCGACACCGTGCGCTGCCCCTATCACAGCTGGCGCTACAACATGGACGGAGCGTTGAACTTCGCCCCCGGGGAAGAATTGTTTCAGCAGGGCCTACCAGCCGATAAAACTTCTCTAAAACCAGTGCGCTGCGAAGTAGCCTTGGGCTTTGTGTGGATCGTATTGGATTCCGATAGCGAAAGTTTGACGGATTATCTGGAGCACATGCTCCCCATTATGTCGCATTATCAATTTGAAACTATGACCCTGACATTGGATCAGACTGTTTCGGTCAACTGTAATTGGAAAGCGGTGCAGGACAACTTCAGCGAACTCTACCACGTACCCTACTTACACCCGCAACACAGGCGCTTTGTGGATTGCGCTAGCGCCAGCAATGATCTCTATCCCAGCGGTCACAGCCGAGTGCGTGTGCCCGGAGGCACTACCGATACTGGCTTCGCTATACCCGAATCGCCTACGGACATACTCTCGATGCAACTCACATCATTGGGTCTTTCGGCGAGCGACTACACGGGGCGGGTTGAAGATGTTCAAGCCGCTATTCGCGATGCCAAGCGAGCCCTGGGCGAATCGTCCCTGCCCTACTACAAACAATTTACCGACGAGGAACTCTCAGACGTGATTCAAACAAACGTCTTTCCAAACACCATCTTCAGCTATAGCACCGACATGTGCTGGCTACTCCGCATGCGCCCCCATCCGACAGACCCGAACCAATGCTATCTCGACAAGCTGTCTTTGGAAAAACTGGACTCTACGGTAGAAAGTCAACATCCTGCGCCCGATACAGAAAAGCAAGACCGGCCCATTCACGATAGCTTCGACTACTCCGACGTTATCGCCGGACGCAAGACCATGACCGATACCATAGACCAGGATTTAAGCCTGCTACAACACGCTCAGCAAGGCATGCAGTCTGACGGCTTTAAAGAGCTTTGGTTGTCTGAAGCCGAGTGCAGAATATCGCACTTTCACGAGCAACTTGATCGATGTATGGACAAGGATTAACGGTTAACGGAGCCAACACCTACGCGCAGGTGACTGGGTCGGTTCCCGGACCTGAATTTGCCCGGGATATTTGTCCGTTGTATTGATCCGCTAAAGTTTCCGCCGGTTTTCCCGCTGGTACACCGCGTCATCCTGTCGACCACCGCGCAGGCAGTCAGGCGCGAGCTCAAAATAGCTGTCTTGGGTGGGCTCGGTACGACTCCAGTCGACGCGCTCGCTGCGGTAGGTGAATTTCCATATGCCGTCGCGCTTCTCATAGCGGTCCAGATAGCGTCCGGCGATGACGATGTCCTCGAAGCCGGACTCGCCTTTCACCTTGTGGTAGGCCTGAAAGTAAACCTCGCCATATGCCTCGTTGCCTTCCAGTTCAATAAGAACATTGCCGATCATGTGCTGATTAGCCTCGTGATCCTGCAGGGCGGTGACACAGTATTTAGCAAATTCGGTGGCCGAGCCCTCGGTAAAACCGTAATCACACCAGGCATCTTCGAAGAAGACTGATTGCAAGAGGCTTTCATCGAGGCGGTCCAGCCCGCGCATGTATTTACAGGACAGTTCGTATATATCCTGTTTGTCCAGAAGAGCTTCCAGGCGTTCGCTCACAGTGTTTTACCTCGCTGTTATCGTGCTTTAAGGAAAGGGTAAAGTGGGTCGTTATCGATATGTGCGCCCTTGGCGAGATCGGCAAAAGCTTCACTGCTGCGCTCATCGACAACCGGGATGCGTTTGCTCCAGTCTATGACGACCTGTCGATGCATAATCTTCCACTGACCGTTGCGTTTTTCCAGCCTGTCCAGATAACGACCATAGAACAGCATCTCCTCCTGTGCACCCAAGAGTAGGTGGCCTGCGGTTACGCAGGATTCAGAGCATGCGATATTATCCGTGAACTCGACCAGCGTGTTGCTCAGTAAGTGGCGGGTGAGCTCATATTGACCCGCAAGAGCCCCCACTACCAGCTCTGCGAAATTATGCGCCCCACCTTTGTAGCTGCCGTAATCGACCTCTGCCTCAGGCCAGTACGCGGCCTGGATGGTAGCCTGGTCCAGACGATCAAGACCCCGGCTGTGCAGGCTGAGAATATCGTGAATGGCGAGCTGGTCTGCGACCCGATCAGGGTTTGCAGCTGTACCTGTTTCTGTCGTCATGGGCTATGGTCTCAATTTTCCGTTTGGTGATTGTGAATGCTTGCAATGACCTCCCAAAGAAGCACATAATAAAAAACAGTCGATCCTGATTGTAATATCAGAAGGGCGACAAAGTCTACCCAACCGGCCTAAACAGGCGATTACAGGACAGAGCTGACAAACCCATGACCCAGGACACTACACCACCAAAACCCGGTGAGGCCCGCGCCAGCGGCCCCTCGGTAGCAGATACCCTGGCATCAGACCGGCATCCACCACCCCAGCCATTGCTGGAAAATAGCTACGATTTTCTCGGCGATGAAGACATACCCTTTGAGCGTTACACCTCGGCTGATTTTTTTGAGCGAGAGATACGCGAAATGTGGGCGCGCAGTTGGCAATGGGCCTGCCGTGAGGAACACCTGCCTGATGTAGGGGACAACTACGTATACGATATCGGCCCGTACTCGGTCATCGTGGTGCGCTCCGGTGAAGACACCATCGAGGCTTTCCTCAATACCTGTACTCACCGGGGAACGCGCCTGCTGGCCGCCGAGGGCAGTGGATACAGCGCTGCTTTTACCTGTCCTTTCCATGGATGGTCATGGGAGCTCGACGGGGCTATCCGCAATATTCCCGGACGCTGGGATTTTCCCCACGTTTGTAATGAAACCCATAATCTGCAGCGAGTTAGTTGTGAACGCTGGGGTGGTTTCGTATTTATCAATATTGACCCGGATGCGAAGCCCCTGGCTGATTACCTGGACGTATTGCCGGAACACTTCAAACACTTCCCACTGGAACGTCGGCGCATCAAGGCCCATGTACAGAAGACGCTGCCGGCCAACTGGAAGGCCGCGCAGGAGGCATTCATGGAGGCCTATCATAACTTTGAGACACACGACTCCCCCAACGGCAGCAACGCCCAGTACGATATTTTTGGCAAGTATGTCAGTCGCTTTTTACACAACATAGGTAACTACAGCCCGCAGTCGCTAGACGATTATCCCGGTGACAAATGGCGTAGGCCGGCCATGACCGAGGAAGAGCAGCTGGATTTTCTCGGGGTTTTCGGGCTTGAACACACCGGTATTGAGGAAGGCGAAACAGCCCGCAGTATCATTGCCGATAAGCTGCGCGAGCATTTTAGCGCGACCCTGGGTATCGACATGTCAAGCGTCAGTGAAAGTCTGATGCTGGACTCGATTGAGTACCATATGTTCCCGAATATGTTTTTCTTCGCCGGCATTAATGTCCCTATGGTTTATCGTTTCCGCCCCAACGGGAATGATGTAGATAGCAGTATTCTGGATATACTGATCATGGAACCCCTTGCAGAGGGCGCTGAGCATCCCGAACCGCCGGAGCCGGTGTCACTGACTGTGGAGCAGTCCTATACCGAGGCCGAAGTACTGGGTTGGCTGGCACCTGTCTACGATCAAGATACAGCGAACCTGGCACAGCAACAGCAGGGTTTCAAGATCAGCCGTAAACCGGGGCTTACACTGGGTAATTATCAGGAGGCGAGAATACGCCGTGTACACCTGACCCTGGATGAATTCCTGTCTGGCAATCCGGACGATTAGGAGGGATTATTTTTTGAACGATAAGCTGTATCAAAAAGTAGCGCAGGAACAGGATGTTCCCAGGGGAAAAACACTTTGTGTGGAAGTACAGGGGCGCGAAGTTCTGCTGTGCCATACCGCCGATGGGTACTTTGCAGTAGACAACCTGTGTACTCATGCCGATGCCAGGTTGTGTGAAGGCAAGCTCAAGGGCAACCGAATCCTCTGTCCGTTACACGGTGCTGCGTTTGATGTACGTGACGGCAGTGCGCTGTCCCGCCCAGCCTCCATTCCCCTGGCCACATATCCGGTACGAGCGGATGAGGATGGTATCGCAGTCTTAGTGGATACAAACGGCGAAGGCTAATGGCACAGACCGCCAAGTAAACGACATTTTGAAATCATGCGGGAATTGGTGGCGTTGGTCTGTATTCATCCCTGAATTATCTCTTGGCGCGATTTTACTTGGCAGTACCATTTCACTGATTGTTTGAATTACTGATTGCCGCTTCAATTGGGAATTCAACAGGGACAGGTTTATACTGAGAGTGTGTAATTCAAGTCCACTGTAACGGAGTAAGACTATGCCAGTAGAAAATCTAAAAGCCCTGATCGGTGAGTTGCATGACAGTTTTGGGGATAATGAAACCAGCACGCAACAGCAGCAATTAATGGAACAACTGCAAACTTACATACACGACATTGATACAGCTGAACCGGTTCCACCCGGCCTTATAGAATCCGCAGAAATCCTGTTAGAGGAAGTGGAAGAAGGTTACCCCCAAACAGCTGCCAGCATAAGACAGGTCATCAACGCTCTCGGTAATATGGGCATTTAGAAAGTCCTGGCAGGTTTTGACCCGTTGAAGACTGAGGCTCGCAGAGACGCCATCCTCAGCGTGAAGTAACCCCCCCTACCCTATTCTTCATACGCACTTTACAATAGCGCATGGATTACAGGAGACTTACATGACGCCGGTGACTCAAATTCGCGGTTTCATGCCTTTTACCGCCGTTGTCTTGCTGCAGGCCGCGGTCGCGCTGGGCCATTCGACAGTTATTTACACTGCAATTTCCCGAGGCTATACCGGCCAACACCCGTTGGCGCTAACGGCACTTGCCAACGCCCTGGTGATATTGCCAATGGTGCTAATGTTCTCCCCGGCGGGCTACCTCACCGACCGCTTGCCGAAATCCCTTGTTATGCGATGGGCAAGCCTGGCCGGTTTGATTGCCAGTGTTCTTATCGCGGGCAGCTATTACCTCGGTTGGTTTTGGGGTGCATTCGCCCTGACCCTGTTGCTATCTGTACAGAATGTGTTCTTCTCCCCGGCAAAATACAGCCATATTCGCGAACTGGTGGACAATGCAGGCCTGTCGCGCGCCAATAGTGTTATTCAGGTTGCCAGTGTCATTGGTTTGCTGGCAGGTGCACTACTGCTCTCCTCGTTTTGTGCCGCCTGGTTGAGTGGAACATCTGAGCTGAACAGCGGCCAGGTATTGCTTGCGGTTGCTCCAGCAGGCTGGATTCTGGTGGCGCTGTCTGGCGTGGCCTGGTTACTCAGTTTTCGCCTGGTGGAACACGTAGAAGTCGCCAGCGACACACGTTTTGATGCGCGAAAGTACCTGAAATTACGTTACCTGCGGCAAAACTTGAAGCTGCTGCGACAGCAGCGTTCGATACGCTCAGCTGTCGTTGGACTCGCGACGTTCTGGACCATTGCTCAAATCATACTCATAGCCATGCCCGCCCTGATCGGGCAGTTGCCGATAAGCGTCAACGGCATGAACGGCCCAGCTGTTCTGACCTTTTCCTGCCTGGGATTGGCGTCAGGCGCGCTGCTGGCAGGACGCATTTCCCGCAACCACCTTGAAATCGGCCTGATCCCATTCAGTGCCCTGGGGATCGCCGTATTACTGGCATTGGCCCCCTCATTGGAAAGCATGCCAAGCCTGGCGGCGACACTGGTGGCCACCAGCTTTCTTGGCGGCCTGTTCGTGGTGCCGCTCAACGCATTAATCCAGTTTCAGGCACCACCGGGACAATTGGGCACGATTTCCGCGGGACGCAACTGGTTCCAGGCCATTGGTATGTTAATTGGACTGGGCCTGGGTGTGGTTGCAAATATGCAGGGCGTGGATGCCGCCAGCCTCTTCTACGCCTTGGCACTGGTGGCAGCAGTTGGGGCCGGCTACTGCGTGCGAGAATTGCCACACTCACTGACCCGCACCATCGCCCGGGCCATTCTCAAGCGTCGCTTTCGACTGGAGGTACTCGGTTTTGAAAACCTGCCCAGCTCAGGCGCAGTACTGTTGCTTGGTAATCACACTTCCTGGGTGGACTGGGCAATGGTGCAGGTCGCATGTCCCAGACAGGTGCGCTTCGTATTACAGCGAGATGTCTCCAATAATTGGTTCATGAAACTGTTTTTCCGTCTGACAGGTACGGCGGCGATCTCGACCCAGGGCGAAGAAGGCTGCAATGACAGAGTCACCGAGCTATTACAGCAGGGACGAGTTGTTTGCATGTTTCCGGAGCGCGGGATCAGCGGCAACGGTCAGCTTGGAGAGTTTCTAAACGACTTTGAAAATGCAGTACAGTCGGTAGAAGACGGCGTCATCATACCCTTCTACCTTAGGGGGCTGTGGGGCACACGCTTTTCCCGGTCCGATGAGGGCCTGCGGGATTCGCGCTCACCCAGCTTGCGCCGGGACCTGATCGTCGCTTTCGGCAAGCCCCTGCCATTGGACACGCGAGCAGGTAACCTGAAACAGAAAGTCTTCGACCTGTCGATCACTGCCTGGGAGTCTTATACCAAGACACTCGACCCGCTCCCTCTGGCCTGGCTGAAGAGGGTCAAGCGCAAACCTGGCGACATATGCATAGTGGACGCCTCTGAAGTAAAACTGACGAGACGCCGTTTTGGGGCTGCTACACTCGCTTTTTCCGGCGCTATGAATCTGGACCCGGTAGCGGAAAACGTTGGACTGTTGCTGCCCGCGAGTAATGCAGCTTCGATCGCCAACATGGCAGTGATGCTCATGGGTAGAGCTGCCGTTAATCTCAACTTCAGTGCATCACCTGCCGCAGTCAATGCCGGAATTGTCGAGGCGGGTATTAAGCAGGTATTTACCTCGCGCCAATTTGAGGCCCGCCTGGATGCGCGCGGTGTTGATTTTTCTGCGATGCTGACCGGCGCCGAAATCATCTACATGGAGGACATCAAGGAGGCTATTCCAAAATGGCGCCTGATCCTGTCTCTACTGCAAATACAGCTGTTGCCCGCCGGCCTGATTTACGCGCTAAAGGGAGTGCCCTCAACGCTGGAAGACCCAGCCGCCATTCTTTTCTCCAGTGGCAGCGAGGGCAAGCCCAAGGGCGTAGTGCTTTCGCACCGAAATATTCAATCTAACTGCAAACAAATTTCTGACGTGCTCAACACCCGGGTTGACGATGTGGTGATAGCCTCTCTGCCACCATTTCACGCCTTTGGACTCACGGTCACCCTGATTATGCCTTTGATAGAAGGCGTGCCGGTAGCCTGTCACCCTGACCCTACCGATGTGCTGGGTATTGCCCAGACCGTGGCCAAGTACCGCGCCACCATACTGTTTGGTACAGCGACGTTTCTCAGCCTGTATGCCCGCAACCGCAAGGTAGCGCCAGTAATGCTGGATTCATTACGTTTCGTGGTGGCCGGTGCCGAGAAGCTGCCGGAGAAAGTGCGCCAGGATTTTCAGCTCAAGTTCAACAAATTCATTCTTGAAGGCTACGGCGCTACAGAGACTACCCCGGTCGCCAGTGTCAACGTCCCGGATGCAGTCGATACCAGCGACTGGAAAATCCAGGTGGGTGGTCTTAAGGGCAGTGTGGGCATGCCGTTACCGGGCACCAGCTTTAAAGTCGTTGACCCCGACACCCGGCGAGAGCTGCCGTTGGGCGAAGATGGCATGATTCTCATATCTGGTAACCAGGTAATGCTGGGCTACCTTAATGATGATGCGAAAACCAGTGAAGTGATATTCGAGCAGGATGGCATGCGCTGGTATGTGACGGGTGACAAGGGTCACATCTCTCCAGAGGGTTTTTTGATGATCGTTGATCGCTATTCGCGTTTCGCCAAGATTGGCGGCGAAATGGTGAGCCTGGGCGCGGTAGAGGAAGCGGCACGCAGTGTGCTCGAAGAGGACTCGGAGGCAGACCTTGCTGCAGCGGCTGTGCCGGACGCTAAAAAGGGAGAGAAAATCGTTATGCTGGTCACCAGCAACGATCTGGAAAACGAACTGCGCGACAAAATGATTGCCGCAGGCGTTGCTCCGATGATGTTACCAAGCCAGGTGATCCGCGTGGAGGAAGTGCCCAAACTAGGCAGCGGGAAAACCGATTTTAGCGCGCTTAACCAACTGGCCGGGGAACTGACGCAGCGTGAATAAGATTAGGGACTGGCATTATCGACAACTTACAAAAGTGTATTTAGCAAAGCACGTAGCCGGGTAGCAGTCCGCAATGCCAAAAAAAATTCCCAAGTCGCAATTATCCAAGATCGAAACCATCACCGTGGGACATTATGAGAACAATGCCTCATCTTTTTGGCTGGGGACGAAGGATCACGATGTCACTCAAAACTACGACAAGTTCCTCAGTCAATTCCCTGAAGGGCGCGAGCTCGATATCCTGGATTTCGGCTGCGGCCCGGGTCGCGACCTGGCCTATTTCGAATCTCTGAATCATCGACCGGTCGGTCTGGACGGCAGTGAAGCCTTTTGCGACATGGCGCGGGCCAATAGTGGCTGTCCGGTTCTGCATCAGCAGTTCCTGTCGCTGAACTTGCCCGATGAGGCCTTCGACGGCGTCTTCGCCAATGCCTCGCTATTCCACATTCCAGGTCAGGAACTGCCGCGGGTTCTGAAGGAACTGCACAGTACGCTGCGTCCGAAGGGGATTCTGTTTTCATCGAACCCGCGCGGCAATAGCGAGGGCTGGTCTGATCAACGCTATGGTCATTTTATCGAGTTTGAAGAGTCACTGGCTAATCTGGAGGCCGCCGGCTTCGAGGTACTGGAACATTACTATCGACCCGCCGGTGCACCACGCTCCGAGCAGCCATGGTTGGCCGTTGTCAGTCGTCGGGTTGGTTAATTCCGGCGCGCTCTGTTGGTATCAGTAGCCCCAGACGCGTATCCCCCGCCTGCCCCAAACATTCAGGTTTGGTGGACTTTAGAAAACATTACATCTAGTCTAATTTACTCGCTGGCTTCACTTATCCCTACAATAGAAAACGCACAGGACACGCAACCATGTCGGATCAAGATGCCATGTCACAAGCAATCCCTGAATACGCAGGCTGGTTTGGCGCAGATCCTGATTTGCCCGGTTTCAAACTGAACCCTCACGGGCTTTATCGACATTTGAGAGAAACCGCACCAGTAAACCTCACTCCAAACGAGATGTGGAGATTGACTCGCTACGAAGATATACAGCGTTTGCTTAAACACACGCCCGCCGGCATGCGAGATTCCGAAGGCCTGGTTGCGGGCATGACAAGGGAAGAGAGCGATGCCAACCGATTTATACTGCAGATGGACCCGCCTGACCATGACAGGATACGTCGTCTGGTCAGCAAGGCCTTTACCCCGCCGGCACTTACTGCACTTAGACCGCTTGTGCAGCAAAGTATTGATCAGGTGCTGGAGCAAATTGACCCCAGTGACACCACGATTGATGTAGTCCCCCAGTTGGCGTTACCTGTCCCCGCTGCGTCAATTTGTGCCATGTTAGGTGTGCCCTTTAGCGATAAAGAGTTGCTGTCTGAATGGGTCTCGTTGGCAACCTTTCGGATCGCTGCCGGCGCTTATCCTGAAATGCAGGAAAAAGCGGCTGAAGCGCTGCAAAACCTTATTGGCTATATGATGGTGTTAATAGAGGAGCGCCGAAAAAATCCGACAGAGGATATTCTTGGGGCGTTGGTAAGTGCGGAAGAAGAAGGCGATCGCCTGGATATAGAGGAGCTTGTATTTAACAGTATTGGCCTGCTGATTGCCGGATTAGAAACAACCATAGGATTGATAGGCCATGCAATGCGTTGTTTTGCAAGATTTCCTGATCAATGGGAGCTGTTATACCAGCAACCTGAATTACTCGATTCTGCGATCGAGGAGTGCCTGCGTTTTGAGCCTTCAGTGCCTCTTACAATTCGTACTTTGCATGAAGATACCGAGTTTGGCGGTATTATGATTCCTAAAGACAACCGCGTGATGGCTGTATTGATAGCTGGAAATCGCGACCCTGCAGTGTTCAGTAATCCTGACAATTTTGATATCACCCGCAACGAGGGCAGACATTGCTCGTTTGGTGGCGGCATCCATTTTTGTCTGGGTTCGCACCTGGCCAGGCTTAATACTGAAATAGCCCTTTCTTCAATGGTCAGTCGGTTTACCAATCTTCAACTAAACGATGAAGATATAGAATGGGCACCATCCTTGTTTAGAATACCCTCAAAGATGCCGCTGCAGTTTACACGCCGTTAGTCACTGATCAGAGAGTTACCTATTGGCGCACCAACCATCTATCCATCAAGGAATAAGCCACCGGCACCACCAGCAGCGTCAATAGCGTAGAACTCACCACCCCGCCAATCACCGCCACCGCCAGCGGGCCGTACTGGCCAGCGCCCTCGCCCACCCCGACCGCAGCTGGCAACATCGCCAGCACAATGGTTAACGATGTCATCAGCACTGGTCGCATCCGCCGCGGGCAGGCCTCCCGGATAGCAGTTGCGGTATCCATGCCGTCATTGCGGTAACGGTTGATCAAATCTACCAGCAGGATGGAGTTCTTTGATACCAGCCCCACCAACAGCACCAGACCAATCATCGAATAAATATTCAGGGTATGGCCCGCCACCCACAACCCTATGACGCCGCCGACAATAGCCAGCGGTTGGGCCAGCATCACCAGCACCGGTTGCAGGAATGAATTGAACTGGCTAGCCAGCACCATGTAGATCAGGATCAGGCCGGTGGCGAACACGAACAAGATGGCAGTGACCGATTTACCCAGTTCCTCGGCCTGGCCTGCCAGCGCAATGCGGTAGCCCGGCGGCAGTAGTTCATCGCCCAGGGCCTCGAACTCACTCACAGCCTGGCCCAGGTCCATCTGCGGGGTCGAGCTGAATTCAGCGGCGAAGGCCAGGTCAAAGCGGTTAACACTGGCCGGACCCAACGATTCCCTGATGTCGACCACGGAACCCAGGGGCAGTAATTCATTCGCCGGACCCTGCAGGTAAACGTTCTCCAGGTCGCGGGCCCGTTGCATGCTGTCGCGCCGGGCCGCCAGACGCACATCGTAGCGCTCACCGTCGCCGGGCAGCGTATTGTATTTGGCGATATCCGCGCCACCCGCCAGTACACGCACAGTGTCGCCGATCTGCTGGGTGCTGATGCCAAGTGCCTGGGCTCGATTGCGGTCAACATCAAAATACAATTGTGGCCTATCCATTTTCAGCTCCATGCGCACATCGCCGAAGTCCGGGATTTGTTTCAGACGCTGCTCCATCGCCCCCGCCAGCTCCGCCACGCGGTATAAATCCGGCCCGGTAATAAACGCAACAAAGGGTTCGCCAGTAGAGCCAAACATGGGATAAGCGCCAACAAAGCCCTGGACACCGGTTACCCGCTGCACCAACGTTCGCACCTGGGTCATGATCGCCTGCTGTGAGCGATCGCGGTCAGTCTGCGCCGACAGCAACACATTAAGTGTCGCTTGATTCACCTCACTGCCCTGGCCGCTGCCGACCGTACTCAGTACCCGTTGCACCTCGGGCACATCGGCCAGTATCAATTCGACCTGGTCGATTTTTGTTTCCATATAGTCAATCGAGGATCCCAGCGGCGTCTTCAACTTGACCAGGAAACGCGATTCATCATCGCCGGGAAAAAACTCACTGCCAAGCTGCCCCATAAACCACCCGGTAGACCAGACCAGCATTGCAGTAAGACCCAGCACGATCACACGATGGCTCAGGCTAAAACCCAACAGCCGACGGTAGAGTGTTTCCAGGCCCTGGTGGAAACCGGTAATACGCTTGCCCAGCCAGCCTGGTTCGCGCGTCTCTTGCTTCAAAAACCGTGCGCACAGTGCCGGGGTCAAACTCAGTGATACAAACAACGACGCCACCACCCCTACCGACACCACCACCGCAAAGGAACGCATGAACACACCGATCATGCCTTGCATAAAAATTACCGTGGCAAAGATGCATACCAGAGTCAGGGTCGCCGCCAGTACAGCAAAGACCACTTCATTGGTGCCGTCGATCGCCGCCTGTTCATAATCGGTTTCACCGGCCTCGATATGGCGATGAATATTTTCCAGCACCACAATGGCGTCATCGACCACCACCCCGATCAACAGCAACAGGCCGCTGAGGGTCATAATATTAAAGGTATACCCCCCAAAGAACATCATCACCACCGCGCCCGCCAGTGACACCGGAATTGCCGTGGTAATAATGGCGGTGGCCGGCAGGTTCAGCAGGAATAACCACACCACCAGCGCTGCCAACAGCGTGCCTTCCAAAATGTGGTTCTTGAGCGCATTGGCCGTGCCGGAAATAATGCCAGAGGCATCGGTGGCTACCACCAGTTCCACCCCATCGGGCAGGGACGGGATAATCACCTCGTTCAGACGCTCATTGATTTCATCGACAATCGCCACGGTATTGGAATTTCTGACCTTGCGTACGGCGATCGCCAGCGCGTCTTCGCCGTTGAACCGGGACACACTGCGCTTGTCATCCAGGCCATCACTGATCGCCGCAATCTCAGACAACTTCACTGGCACCTGCTCTCGCCACATCACCACCAGGTCGGCCAGCTCCGCGGTGCTGTGAAACTCCAAATCCAGGTACAGCAGTTTTTCCAGCATACCGCCAACCAGGTAACCACCCGGTAACTGCACGTGTTCACGAGTAAAGGCCGCCATCACATCCTGGGCGGTGATGCCTAGCGCCGCCATACGCGATAGATCCAGGTCGACACGTATCTTGCGTTCACGGCCGCCACCGATACTAACCCCACCTACGCCATTCACGTTTTCCAACTGGCGTTTAATCCGGGTCCGCGCTATCTGGTTCAGCTCGCTGAGCGCCCGATCACCTTTAAGTACCAACCACACGATGGGCTCGGCATTCATATCCATTTTCGCGACGATGGGCGTTTCCGCCTCGCGGGGCAGGTCATTGATGACCTGGTTCACCTTGGACTGGACCTCGTTAAAAGCCACATCCGGATTCTTGGTGAATACAAATTGAACCACCACCTCCGATACACCCGGCGTAGACACCGACTGGATGTGCTCAATACCCGCCACCGCATTGACCGCCGATTCGAGTACTGAACTGACACTGGCGTCCATCACTTCCGGACTGGCGCCCGGGTTCACCGTGGTGACGGTGATCATCGGGGGATTCACATTGGGCAGTCGGTCCAGGCCGACGCCGCGCAGACCGATAAAGCCAAACAACAGTAATGCCGCACTGAGCATATAGGCCAGTACCCGTCGGCGAACGAATAATTCGATAATATTCACTGCGCAGTGGTATCCACTTCGATACGACTGCCGTCACTGAGCAGACCGGCACCTTCAATCACAATCTGGTCAGTCGCGGTAATGCCGCTAACAATTTCGACCCAACTCGCCTCGCGCCAACCGGATGTAACAGGCGTCGCGCGAGCCTGACTACCATCCACCACAAACACCACCTGACTACCATCGCGGGTGACGATCGCCATCAGCGGCACCGTCAGGGCCTGCTCACGTCGCTCCACCACCAAGGTGGCATCAGTACTGGCGCCGGGCAGCCAACCTCCGGGGTTATCAAATTCAACGCTGATCTCTACCGCGCGGTTATGCACCTTGATCTGGGGGTTCACCGCCGCCACCTCACCGATTGCCATCACACCGGGCGCCGCCGGGGTTGTCAGCTGCACCTCCTTGCCCACTGCTATACGGGCAGCATCCTGTTCAGGAAAGGCAATACGGGCGCGCAAACGATCCACGCTGACCAGATCGAACAAGGGCTGGCCAGCGATAACATAATCACCGGGCGAGATATGTCGTCTAGTGACCAACCCATCCAGCGGCGCTACGATACGCGTTTTCGATTCCATGTACTGGTGCTGTTCCCACTGTTTGTTGGCAATATCGCGTTGCGCTGCCAGTATTTCCAGTTGTGCCTGCTCGTCTTCCAGCTTGTCACGGGACACGGACTGGGTTTCAGTTAGCTGTTGCAGGCGCTTCACTTCACTGTCCTGGTTGTCTACCAGCACACCGTAGCGCCTAACTTCTGCGGCGGCCTTGGCCGACTCGATCGCATGCAGGGTGCTGTCCAGAGCGGCGAGTAATTGACCCGCCTCTACCCGGTCACCCTCTCGCACCAAAATCTGCTCCACCTGTCCCGAGGCTTGTGCGGAGACGGTGGGGTCATTGATGCTCTCAACACTACCCAGTGCCGTTAATACATCATCGATATCGCGCTGCCGCGGCTGCGCCACTACTACAGACGTCACCCTCTCCTGGGCCTGTGGGGCCGCCTCCTGCGCTGAATCGCCACAGGCAGTGATAAAAACAAACAGGATTAAAGCCGATAGTAACTTCACGGTGTTCGTACTCCATTGAGTAGCAGGGCGACGATATGCTCTGCCAGATAGGGTAATTTCTGATGCTTGGCGCGCCCGGTGTCCATTTGCGCCGACAACTTCCTGGCTTCAAGGTGGTGAAAGATCAGCCCGGTCAGGTCGAGAACCATCAGGTGGCTGTCCATATGCGGTGCCAGCTCTTGCATTAAGTCGATCAGGAACTGGTGGATCTCTGGAAACACACCGTCGGCCAATAGCTTCAACCGTTTCTGGTCGCCATCGAGCAGTTCACGAAAATAGATGCGGCGAAACTGGGTTTGTTTATCGAACAACTCAAGCAGACTGGACACAGTGACCGCCAATTGCGACTCGGGGTCTTGCTGCTGGCTGGCCATGCTGACCAGTTCCACCGTCTGGCCTTCGTAGAGGTATTCCACCGCGGCTATATACAGCGCTTCCTTACTGGTGAAGTGATGGTATATCGCGGCCTGGGTGATACCCGCGTTGCGAGAAATCTCGCGCATCGACACGCCGGTGAAACCGCGGTCGGCAAAAAGCTCGGCTGAAATGCCAAGAAGTTTCTTTTGGGTGGCTTCCATTAACTCTACCGACTGAACGTTCGTTTAGGAGAGTAATCGTTTATGCTTTTCAGGTCAATCTACGACAGGGTTTACAGGACGGTTAACCAATGTCGCGTGGCGGGCTGAGGGGGCGCAGACCTAACACTAGACATTCACTGCGTACACTATCCGATCGATCCGACGCTGAAGTCATATCCTTAGACGCGCGTAGAAGCGTGTTTAATCTGTATAATCGCCGTTCACGCCCCCGCCACTCAATTAGACAGAGACCAATGAGTAAGAAGACGATAGCCCTACCCCAGCAATTTATATTCTCCACAGAGTACGACGTGCTCTATTCGGATGTGAACTCGGTCAACCATCTTGGTGCGGATCGCGTGCTACCCATCGCCATGGAAGCTCAGCTGCGATTTATCAAACATCTGGGCTACAGTGATGCCACCGCCTTTGAGGATGCAGGACTGATCATGGCGCACTCAGAGGTACTGTATCTTGCTGAGGCCCAGTACAGTGACCGACTGAAAATTGAATTGGCGACAGATAACTTTAAGCAAAAGAGCTTCGAGCTAATTTACCGAATCACAAATCTTTCCAGAGGTAGCGAGATGGCACGCGTGGCAACCACCCTCCTGTTCTTCAATTATCAGAATAAAAGCGTTATTGCCGTTCCGGAAACCTTTCTTGAGAGAATCAGAAAGGTAGAGACTGAACCCATCGTCGACCCGGCTTGATGCTATGGATGGTGACTCTACAATGCCAGACAAGGAACCTTTCACTACTTACACCGAAGTGAAGCCAGAGTGGATCGACTTCAACGGCCACATGAACATGGGCTATTACCTGGTCGCTTTCGATCATATCGCCACTGACCGGTTCTACGACTCAATGAACATTGGCGTGGCTAACAATCGCGCACTGGGAACGACCACTTTCACCCTGGGCGCCAATATCGACTTCACCCGCGAAGTCATGAGCGGCAATAAGCTCCGCCTAACCAGCCAGCTGGCAGATTTCGATCACAAGCGCCTGCACTACATCCATTGTATGTACCACGCAGAAGAAGGCTATCTGGCGGCTACCAATGAATGCCTGGGTATGTACATCGATCTTGAAACGCGCCGCAGCACCAGCTTCAACGATGAACAGATGGCCCGT
Organism: Halioglobus sp.; assembly: GCA_036961205.1. Classification (GTDB taxonomy): domain Bacteria; phylum Pseudomonadota; class Gammaproteobacteria; order Pseudomonadales; family Halieaceae; genus CALJFL01. The sequence continues at coordinate 77,036 of JBALVI010000010.1, forward strand.
TTCCAGCAGGAATTGGATCGAGGCCAGCAGTTCCCGCTACCGGAAGGGTTTGCACGCAAGCTGGGTATCCGGCGCTGACCTGAATACAGGGAGATTGCCAGTACTCAACGAAGGATTAGTTCGCGTTCGCGCAGACTACCCAGGTCGAGCCGGCGGCACTGAAAGTACTTCCACTACTTCTGTAGCGGACCTCCCAGCCACCGCCGTCAGGACGCGGGACACTACTATCCATAAACCAACTCGGATCGGCCACCGTTCCACCACCACCCAAAGCCTGCTTGCCGGCAGGACAGAACACCTGGCCGATGACGCTGTTACTGTTGACGGTGGCAAAAGCGTTCTGCACGATTTGATATCCGGGGATCGGTGCCGATGGGAAAAAATACCCCTGCACGTCGATCACCACGTTCTCGTCAGAATTCCTTGCGATGATGCCCAGTTCCCCACCAACGGGGCAATCCTCTGCGCTGCAGGCCGTGACAATCGTAGTATTGCCTATGGGCACTGAACCAAAATTGACCGTGGTCCCTGAACCAACGGGCGGAATGTCCTGGTCCGAGGGATAGGCAGACAGCGCTCCTCTGCCCGAGGAACTATCGGTTGGCACTGCGATAATATAAGCAGCGACAGCCACAGGTTTCTGCGCTTTAGGGTTCAGGCAGTCAACTTTCCCGCCCTGCCCCGCCAACTGCTCCGATGTACCTGCCACGCGAAAGTTGCGGTTGGTGTTCGCTTTGATAAAGCCCTCGCTGGCAATTCGAGTATCTGCAATCCGACAGGGCTCAACCGCAACGTAGATGAGGTCATCCTGCGCTTGAGCAGAATTGAAGCCAATAATCGCAAGGGTTACCCCGGCGGAAAAAGATAGCGTTTTTCGCATGTTAAACTCCATGTATTGTGCAATTGTAATGTTTGTTATCCATGCTCGAAGCGCCATCAGTGTATTGTGCTTGCATAGTAACGCAATTTTTCTAAAGCACGTTATTAGACGAAGGTAGTCTTTTGCCGTATTCGCTTTCACGCGCTGAACCAGTTTGAGCTAATGGCCCCTTTTCGACTCATTTGGGACATTAGGATAGACTCTGGACAGCGTCTACTTGTTACTCACAGCGAGGCTTCACGAAAACACAGGTCGCCGCTTTTCATGAGAAACTTTCTATGCAGCAAACTGTTATGTGCAAGTTCACAGAATTCAGAGTATTAAACTAAGGGATGAAATTGAATGAGTGATGTGTTTTTGATCTTAGGATGCTTGATTTTCATATTATTGGGATCACTTCATTGGCATGGAGTCGCCTTTACAAACAAATTTGAACCGAAGGATGATTCACTTCTTGCAAAGCTTAAATCTAACTATTCGATAGTTACTGATCAGACGAGTATTTGGAATGGTATGGTCGGATTTCATATGAGCCATAGTTTAGGGCTAATCGTATTTGGTTTGTTCTATATTTCGTTGGTTCTCGAGAATCCCGCCTATTTGCAAGATTCTGTAGTATTGAATGTAGGGCTAATTTTCATCCCAATAATCTATATCCTTCTTGCTCACAAATATTGGTTTAGCATTCCAAGAAATGGATTTATTCTTAGTTTAGTTCTATTCATTACTTCGATAGTTTTGAGGTAGAACACGTAACAAGGCGATAGAAATCAAGGGGTCAGATTCCTTGGTCCTGGTTACGAGCTCTAGATCAGCTAACTCTCCCCATCCGGAAAATTGCGCAGCTCGATTGGCAAGCAGCACTACACTCTGGAAAAATCCCTCCCAAAAGGCCCAGCCTTTATTGGTCAATGATCTCAATTTCACCGGCACATATTCAGGGATACACTCGTCAAGCTTCGCTCTGCACTCAGCCTGCCGGGCATCTGCTATGACGCCTGGCACGGGGGATACTCGCTTCTACCTCATCCGAAGAACTCGAGTAATGCGAGATTAGCGGATAGTTGAACAGTCAGAATTTTAGGTTGGAAGCCCAGAGTCGTTTATTTCAAGGACTCTGACCCCTTGCATGACCCCTTGCATAATTTGCTTTATCTCAGACCTGAAGGCGCTCGCGGAACACCCAAGATAGCATTCGGTGAAATGGCACAGGGCTTACTGGACTCGTCCACTAGCTGAAAGGACGGGTTGCGCACCTGGAACGTTCCATCAGCCTGGTGCGCAAAGCCTACATCCACTGTGCTGCTGTTTCCAGGGACTTTGAACACGACTTGCACTGGATACCAATCAGTCTTTCCGCTGCGAATCTCATGATCCATTATCGAGCGCAGAAGCAGCTTCCGCCCCTGCGACCTAGCGGCTATATTTAGACCATTACCTCTAACAAAATTCTCAGATCTCGTCGGCGGATGCTGCATGTTAAGCTTCAGCTCAGCGGTAAGTGCCATTTTTTTCCCAGCCAGCTTTTTGGCAGCGACGTTTTGCCTGAAGTAAAACCAGGGCTGTGTCCCTGTCTTATTGATCGTGAGTTCCCCATCATCAATCACCACTTCAAAGGAAGGCTCTCCTGCATGCTGGCTACTCTTCCAATACTTGAGATGCCCCGCTGAATTTCGCTCAACGAATATTGGGTCTTGCAGCAAATTTTCCGCCATCACCTCACAAAATTCGCCTTCCGCAGCACTGCCATAAGAGATCAATGACAAAATAATAGCTGCCATCACTGGTTTCTTGCCTAAAGCCATAATCATTGTTGTGATGCCTGCTGAATTTACTAGTGGAATCATACCGCACCTCACGCCGAATTCAGCGGCCACCTTACCACCCTGTTCATTTGATCGCCCCTAGTATCGACCTACATCTGTGTAATCGTCTGATCAACGGTCATGAGTGCGCCTTCCAGATAACCGGCTTCAAGCTGGGCAAATTCGCTAGCTACCAGATGCAACTTTAAGGCTCCAAGCTCCTGTGTAAACTGTTTAATAAAAAACGCTGCGTGCCTTGGCGATTCCGAGCGGTCTTGCTCGGTAGCTACCCAATGATCTGCCGCCCAATCTGTCAGATAGGTCACATCTGGCTTGGCGGCCTGCTGGCCAAAAAGCTGTACTAATTGCGCCAGACACTTGCCTTTAAGTAGCTCTGCTGACATCTGATCCCGCAATGCCCAGGGAAGCCCCAAAAACCCAAACAGGGCGTGCCCCGTGTCGGGCATAGAAGAGGCGTCGTGTACTTCTACCAGCGGGCCAACTTGGCTGAAAGCCTGCCCCGCAAGGCCCTGCTTTCTCCAAAAAGGCTGGCTGTATACCGCTACAAATTTGGCCTGGGCCGACATCCATGTTTGCTCTTTGCCAAGTGCATTGCATAGTTCTACTGAAAGATACCTTTCAGGACCAAGGGTGCTTGATATAATTCTGGGTGGTACCGCAAGCACAAGTTGCTCAGCTTGAAAGGTGTGTGTATTGCCGTCCTGCAGTGCCAATATACGCCACTGCCCGTCCACTTTTTGAATTTGTGAAACGGCATATCCGGTTTTGATCGTAGAGGTTTTCAAACTATCAGAAAGTGCAGTGATTAGTTTTTGCATACCGCCTTCTACGCGATAGGATCGCATAGCTCCCGACCCTGCAGAGCGACTCGGCGCTTGATCTGCCCGTATTTGGTAAAGCACTTCGCCGGCAGTATATTGTTCAAACCATCCTAGATTCAATTCCTCAAGCAAGTGCTTCATTCTGATTTGATGCGGCCAAAACCAGGTTGGGCCAAGGTCGACACCTAGTTTTGGATCCACCATAGTCGGCTTACTTGAGATTCTGCCACCGAGGATCGATTTGGCTTCCAGTAATAAGAAAGGAGTACCTTGTTGCTGTAAACGCCAGGCGGCATAGAGGCCGGAGATCCCACCACCTATGATTAACGTGTGTGTTTTTTGCATTAAAATTTCTCTGAACCAGGGAAACCCGGCTAAGACTCAGCTTGAAGCGAAAGTATAGTCGGACTGCATAGCTGATTATATCCGGTGAGAACCTGTGTCGCTCGTATGTATTGATCTGCCGACTCTATCGGGATCGGTGACTTAACTTGGCAATATCCTCTGATTAGTCAAATACGCCGTGCATCAATTATTGCGGCAAGCGATACTGCAGTTCTTGGCCCAATTATCGAACCCTCATTATGCATTATCTGGTTAGCGCCATTGTTCAGAAACTACAGCTCGAACTCAGCACTGCTGTAGCTGCCAGTCAGCAAGCGCACGACAGTGCCACCCATTCTGAAAATATTGCCGCCAATAAGTATGACACCCTCGCTGTGGAAGCCGCCTATCTCGCCCATGGACAATCCATGCGTATTGCCGAACTCAAGCAATCAATAGCCCTCTACCAGCATTTCCAACGGCCCACCTTTAACGCGCGCGCCACTATTCAACTGGGCGCACTGGTCTGCATAGAAGATGATCAAGGACAACAAAGGCGCTTTCTGATTGGACCTGCCGCTGGCGGCTTGAGTATTGATAGTGAGCAAGGGGCCATACAGGTCATCACCCCTACGACTCCATTAGGGCAGGCATTAATGGGTAAACGTGTTGATGATGAGGTGGACTGGCAGATTAATCAGCGCAAAGAGTCTTACCGTGTTATGGCTATCGAGTAAAACGAACGGACATGGTGGCCTTCATGCTGGGGGTTCCGTCCGTGGAGCCAACTGGTACTGAAACCAGTCGTGCGTTGCTTCTAAAGGCGCGCCGTAAGCTATACGCGACGAGTTTTGATACACATGAGCAAGAGATTCGGGATCAACTGCAGGGCGTACTCGGTGAGCACGGATTCAATCATGAAACCGACATTCACTTAAGCTTTTGCCCTTTTCCATCCTCTTGCAACGGCTGAAGTTTCGGTACAACTCGCAGGTGTTCAGGAATGTTCTCTATGCCGATGACTTGATCGACATATTCGTGAAAATGGTAGATGCGCCTTTCCTGGTATGACAGAGGGACGCCTTTCAAAGCACCCGATTCGATTGAGCGCTGAATCCAAGGCAAGTTTTCGTTGTCCTCGTTAAGTACAACATTGAATCCGGCGACTTTTTCTTGCCAATAGGCGCTGTCCTTGTCGACGTCATCACCTCGTCCAAAGAAGGTCACTTCGAAGCGAGTCGTGCTTTTTGAGGTGGGCCAAAATTGAAGGTAGGGAAATTCGGAAGCACTAATCGGTGTCACTATGTTGGGAAACATATTGTATGACAGTGACCCGCTTCGAACCATTTCGTGTTGGTCCCCTTCATCCAGCATGGATGCTGCAGGGATTGATGTAAACGTCTCACGGCCTGTTTTTGCAGGCACCATCATGCGCGAGCTGCCCTGCGGAAATAGTGCCATGGAGGCACCTCGGTGATCGAGGTTTGCATACACCGTATCTGGGTGAATGTTTTTGAGATGATAAACCTCCTGGAATGCGTCCATCGTGATCTTCCAGTTACAGTTCAAGTCAAAGTGGTAGCGGGTAACGAGCTTCAGTTGGTCGGGTTCGAAGTCCTTAAGTTCGCTTACGAGTGGACCCAGGAACTCCGTCAACGGCATCGCCTCCGAGTCCCGATTGATATAGATCCAATTACCGAAGAGTTCACAACGGACAGGGATCAATCCACGCTCAGACTTGTCGATGGCGATGAACTCGTGCTCATCCGGAATGTGGTTGAGTGCTCCATCCAGACTGAAAGCCCAACAGTGGTATTTGCACACGAAGACTTTTTCCTTACCAGCCTCCTGACGCACCAGCGGGCCCCCGCGGTGGGTACAGGTGTTGTAGAAGGCCCGAATTTGGTTGTCGCGCCCACGGACAATGAGTATGGGAGTGCCACTACTTTCCCAGAGCCTATAGCTACCAACGTCGGGCAGTTCGTCTGCGTGAGCTGCTAATAACCATGATTTAGACCAGATGTGCTCTTTCTCTAGTTCATAAAATTCATCATCGATGTAACGCCCCGCAGGAATATCAGCTAGGGGTGCAAAGTCTTTTGGCGGCGAACCTTTGTCTTTAAAACGTTGAAATTCCAGGTCAATTTGTGCTTTCAAATACGCTGTAGTCGCTGGGTCCATAGTCGGCCTCAATATCGGAAACGTTAGTGCTTGAAAATTGAAATATGTTAGCATTTTTATCGTCAAGCGCCATGGTAGCCTTAATGAATGTCGCTAGAAGGAAATACGACTCAGCCCGACAAGCGGCTCGCCGTGATGTAATTCTTGAGTGCGCACGCTCGGCACTCAGCAAACGCCACAGTACGTGGATGCAATGACTCGATCGTTGCTGCGGGTGGGTGCGCTTGTTGAAATTCTATTTCATAGTCGCAGAACAGACTGTATGGCCTGTTTTATACGGCGTCCAGATCATCTAAACTAATAGGCTTATGAATAATAAAACCCCCAATCATTACAGTGGCCCTGCAAGCTGCCCAAAGTCCCTCACCGACGTTGACCTGTTCGGCCCGGGAGCCCAGGAGCACTGGTATGAAGCCTATCCGATACTGCATGCCCAGGCGCCGGTTCTGAAGTTGGCCGGGCAAGGGCTGGACGGTAATAGCGATGCCTTTGTGCTCACCCGTCACGAAGACATTGAGCGGGTGGTAAAAGACCCCCAGCGATTTACTCCCAGGATGAGTCTGTGGGTTGAGCAGATGCAGGCCATGCTAGACCGCGGTGAGCCACCGCCGCAGGATCCTGCCCGCTTTGATATTGCGCTGGAGTCGGCTCGCACGCTTAGGCCGACCATCGAATTGTGGCGAGCACATCGCAAGGAATTGACCGACCCCTGGGTTGGGCCCGGCGCCAAACGTCATAGCGAATTGATAACCACCGTCGTCGACGAGCTTATCGATAGCTGGATAGATCGGGACGATGGCGATGGTAAAGGCACGGTGGAGTTTATCCAGGAGTTTGCCAAACCGTTACCCCAGATCATCATCGCCAGGGTGCTCGGATTCCCGCTGGCAGACTTAGCACGACTGGAGGCCTGGGGCAGCGCCCTGGTGATTGGGTTTGTCTGCGGGCAGGGCCACCTCAACAAACTCAGCGAAGCAGACGCGGCGCGACAGGCAGAGAGCGTAGCGGGCTTCGGCGAATACGTGATCGACATGGTCGCAAGCAAGAGAGCCAATCCCGGTGACGACATGATTAGCGGCCTGATTAGTACTCGCTACCAGGCCCTTGACCGGATGCTCACCGATGCCGAGATTGCGGGCATAGTCTACCTGATGGTGTTGGGTGGACTGGAAACCACACAATACGCGCTGGAAGAAGGTGCACAGTTACTGTGCGATGATCCGTCGTTGTTCGCTAAATTACAAACGAAGCCTGACCGGGTACGCGCGTTTACCGAAGAGTGCCTGCGTCTGCGCGCGCCAACTCAGGGACTGTCCACCCGGATGACAACTCGCGATGAGGTGTTCCAGGACGTCGCCGTCCCTGCCGGCTCGGTGCTACACATTCGCTTTGGCGCCGGCAACGTGGATCCCAAGCAACACAGCTGCCCCTATGAACTAGACCTTGAACGCAAAGCTCTGGGCAATCACCTGAGCTTTTCGCAGGGCCCCAGAACATGCCCTGGCGCCGGTATCTCGAGACTGGAGCAAGTCATCGCCTGGGAGCGCCTGTTAACCAGACTGGGCAGTCTGGAATATGCGCCTGGCAACAGCTTCGAGCACCAAAGCGGCATTATGCTAGGTACCCTGGCGCTTTCATTGAGATTCACCAAAGCCTGAACAAGAACTTCAAGCACGCACCCGGGCGCAACCCCACCCGGCAACTACGGAAGACATGATCCATGAGCACTATGTTGGCAAAGATCCAAATTCACCCAGGCAAGGAAACCGAGTTCGAAGAGGTGATGGCCTACATGTATAACCAGACTCACGGCCATGAGCAAGGCATCCTGCGTTACGAATACTGGCGTGGCCGAAAGGCCGGCAATTACTACTGCCTGCTAAGCTTCGCCGACAACCTCGCATTCTGGCGTCATCAGGCTAGCGATCACCATGAGGGGCAGATGGCGCGCTTCGCCGACTGCATCGCCGAGTTAGACCTTGAAACCGTAGACCCGGTAGCACAGGCATCGCCCCTGCCGCCCACCAACACTCAGGAAGTTCCGGAAGACGAGTCAGATATGGTCAAGACGCAAGCTGCCGAGTTTCCGATTGAACTGGCCAACTGGTGGCTTGCGCAGCGCAAGGCCTGAGTCAGCCATTAACCGCCTGGGGCTTACTGGCATAGCCAGTGACCAGAATGAAAGACAGCCTTTCACTACTACGGAGCAAATATGTCAACGTTACTGATGGTGGTCTTATGCCTGTTCGCCTTTTACCTGGCCCTAAGATACCTATTACTGAAACCGCTACTAGCCAGCTTAAGACAGCGCGCTATCACTGCCCTTAACTTACCCGCCTATAACGGGGCCAGCGACTACGCCAAAATAGGCTACTGCCCTATCCATAATGAGCTTAAAGATGCAGAGCTTACTATTGAAGGAGAGCTACCCAGCGATTTAAGCGGTCTGTATCTGCGCAACGGCACGAATAGCCCATTCGATCGCAAAGACAGCCGCCACCATATGTTTAATGGTGCTGGCATGATTCATCAGGTGCGCATTGAAAACGGTAAAGCCAGCTACACCAATCAATACACACAAACACCCCGCTACCTGGCAGAAAAAGAAGCCGGACGCGAGCTGTATATTGAATTTGGAGATGTAGCAGGCGGTGGCAAACCTGCCATGGGTAAAATCGCTTTGTCCGCTATTGAATGCAAGAGCGGCCTGGCACCCAATATCGAAGACACTAAAAACAGCGCAGCTACCACCGCTATTCAATATCACCACGGCGAACTTTACGCGCTGCAAGAAACCAGCTTCCCGTTCAAGCTGAATACTCGCATAGACAATGGCAAGCTGGTTATTGACGGCACTGGAGCATTTGAAGATTTTGACGGCCAATTAAAAGAACCTTTTACTGCACACCCCAAAGTCGACCCAGTAACTGGTGATTGGGTGAGTTATAGCACCGAGATAAAAACCGGGCGTATTCACTATGATGTACTCAGCGCCGGACAACTTAAGAAACACCATGAACTAATGGTAGCAAAACCTGCTATAGGGTTTTTACATGACTGCTATCTCACCGAAAATCTTTCGATTTTCCCTGATCTATCACTGCGTTTCGATGGCAAGGGTTTAATGGAAGAAAGGGCCAGCACCTTCTACTTTGATGCTGACCATAAAATGCGTTTTGGCGTTATCAAACGCGATCACCAGGAAGGCGATGAAATTCAGTGGTTCACCACAGATAAGCCTGGACACATTTGGCACACCATTAACGGCTGGGAGGAAAAGCGTGACGATGGTGGCACCGATGTTGTGTTATTTGCGCCGGTATTTCATTCCTATCCCTCCAACGTCCCCATTCACTCTGCAGAAGAACCCGACGCAAAGCTATACAAGTTCCGCCTTAACCTCGACACAGGTGAAGTCACTGAGCAACGCTGTTTGATTGATCATTTTTATGAACGGCCTAGTTACAACACGGACTACATTGGCAAACCCAGCCACTTTGCCTACCTCCTTGATGAAGGTGGAGCAGGCGGCATTATGGGTAAAGGCGTGATGAAGTATGACCTTATCAACGAACAAGATGTTAAGTATTTTGACTACGGCGATTACCGCGGAGGCGAAGCACTTTTTGTCCCTAAAGAAAACAGTAACTCAGAAGATGATGGCTACTTAATTGATCTACTGAGCCATGAAGAAAAATCCTACTTGTTAATTCTTGATGCCAGCACCATGGAAGAACTGGCGAAACTTCATATACCACAACGCGTGCCTTACGGGGTTCACGCTTGTTGGTTGGATGAAAACAAAATCAAGGCCTTAGGGGCGAATTGATAACCGAAAAGCATAAGCCAGGACGGTGGGATTTGTCGGAAATCGTGGATCGACGACGACCGATGGACAATTCGCAAAACCTGCCGCAGACTACAAACACAAGCAAATGCGCTGCACAGGCGCACTGACAAGAGATATCGCCTTGAATATACGCAGCACACTCGCCGCATTTGCCATTTTTTCGCTCGCCGCCTGCGGTTCGGGCACGCCGCAGCAATCATCGCTCGACACCGAAGATATAAAAAAAGGTGTGACCGATGCGATGCTCGCACAGGGTAACGACGACGAATGGCTGACCTATGGCGGTAGCTACGAAGAACAGCGTTTTTCGCCGCTAACGCAAATATCGACGGAAAATGTTGGCGAGCTTGGCCTCGCATGGTTTTCAGATCTGGACACGGGGCGCGGGCAGGAAGCCACGCCGTTGATGCATGACGGCACGATCTATGTCTCCACCGCATGGAGCATGGTGAAAGCCTATAACGCCAAGACAGGTGCACTGAAGTGGGAATACGACCCAGAGGTTCCGCGCGAAACGCTGAGTCGCGTCTGCTGTGATGCGGTTAACCGCGGCGTCGCGCTATATGGAGACAAGGTCTATGTAGGCGCACTGGACGGACGCCTGATTGCGATCGACAGCAAGACAGGTAAGGAAGTCTGGTCCAGGCTGATCGTACCCGATCAGGAAAGTTACGCCATTAGCGGCGCGCCGCGCATTGCGAACGGCAAAGTGCTGATAGGCAGCGCGGGCGCTGAATTCCGTGCGCGCGGCTTCATCGCAGCATTCGATGCGCAGACCGGTAACGAGATTTGGCGCTTTCACACCGTACCGGGCAATCCCGCTGACGGCTTTGAAAATGACGCCATGGAAAAAGCCGCCAAGACCTGGGGCGGCGATTGGTGGGAGTTTGGCGGCGGCGGCACCGTATGGGATTCGATCACCTTCGATCCCGGCACCAACCTCGTCTACTTCGGCACCGGCAACGCTGAACCGTGGAACCCCAAGACCAACGACCGCGGCCTTGGCGACGCTCTCTACACCTCCTCCATTGTCGCAGTAGATGCCGATACGGGTGATTATGCATGGCATTTCCAGGAAACGCCGGAAGACCGCTGGGACTACGATTCGAACGCTCAAATTACAATCGGCGATATTGAAGTGAATGGCGCGCCACGCCGCGTTGTCATGCATGCGCCAAAGAACGGCTTTTTTTATGTACTCGATGCCAAGACAGGCGAATTCCTGTCCGGCGAAAATTTCGTGGCGGTCAATTGGGCCAGCGGACTTGACCCCATAACCGGCCGCCCAAACATTCTGCCCGAGGCTCGGTATGAGCTAACTGGGGAGGTATTCCTCGGCACCCCCGGCATTTATGGCGGCCATACATGGCACCCGATGAGCTTCAGCCCGCAGTCCGGCCTTATGTATATTCCGATCAATAATACCGTTATGCCTTATCTGGCGGATGAGGAATTTACCGGTTCCGAAATGGGCGGCCAGATGGGCCTGGATTTTGGCACGGTTGCGATGCCCGCCAACAAGGAAGCGCGTGCTGAAGCCCGCAAAGCTACCACCGGTGCGCTGCTGGCGTGGGACCCGGTGACGCAGAGGGAAGCATGGCGCGTGCCCTATCCCGGACCGTCCAACGGCGGAACATTGGCGACTGGCGGTAATCTGGTATTCCAGGGCACCGCAGGCGGCGAGTTCCGTGCCTACTCTGCCGATACCGGCAAGCAACTGTGGTCCTTCCCTGCACAAAGCGGAATAATTGCTGCGCCTATGAGCTATGCGATAGACGGAGAGCAGTATGTTGCGATTCTAGTAGGCTGGGGCGGCTTGTGGGACATGAACACCGGTGTGCTCGCGAATGTCTCGGGTCCATCGCGCAACATCAGCCGCCTGATGGTTTTCAAGCTGGGTGCTGACGGTACTCTTCCAGAACCGCCGCCGCTCAATGAGCGAGTGCTCGATCCGCCAGCGTTCAAGGGCACCGAAGACCAGGTCGCCAGCGGCAGCGCACTTTACGGGCTGAATTGCGGAGGCTGCCACGGCGATGCTGCAATCGCTGGCGTGATCAACCCTGATCTCCGGCATTCCGGTGCTATCGCCAGCGAAGAAGCAATCCGCGAGATCGTAGTCGGCGGCGCTCTGAAGCATAACGGGATGGTGTCGTTCAAACGCGTCGTTACCGCCGAGGACGCCGAGGCGATCCGGCAATATCTCATCAAGCGCGCCAATGAAGACAAGGCGCTGGAGTTGACGGCCAAGTAGCGCGCACCACACTCACCGACCGGCGAATCAAGGGGTCAGATTCCTTGGTCCTGGTTGTGAGCTCTATGCCGCCTAACCCTTCCAAGTCCTGTAAATTGCGCAGCTCGACTGGCAAGTAGCGCTATACGCTCCAGAAAAACTATCCTCCCCGAAGGCCCACTCTTTATTGGTCGCTAACCCCAACTTCACCAATACATATTCGTGCACGAGGAATCTGACCCCTTGCACGCCTTGCACGCTCGCCAAAGCGATCTACACGCCAGTCGCTATAAATGCGCGCTCTATAACTCCCTGTAATCCGCGTGCCCCGGCCGCTGAATCTGTAATACAGGCAAGTTGAAGCCACTGGCGGCCACTGCCTCCAGACCATTAGGTAGCTCATAATTAAAGTCGAGAACGTAGCGCCGCTTGGAGATCCGCCACTCTCCGCCCCGCTTCTCCAATTCATCGAGGTAACGCCCCCCAAAAAAATGGTCGATGCAGCTGCCATCTTCAGCTTTGGACATACTCACGGTAAACCCGTAACACTCGCTATGAGCGGTGGCGCCCTCGATTCGGATCAACAGGCCCCCGGACATATGCCAGCGGCGCTCTGACGCACTCTCCACATCCATCACACATTCGACCCAGCCCGTCCCATCTCCGGAATAAAATCCGTAGTCCACCTGTGCATCCGGCCAGAAGCAACTGGACTGACCCTCGGCATCCAGCCAGTCCAGAGTTCGGGCGTACCGCATGAGTACTTCCTCACACGCCTTTTTATCCAACAGTTCCTGTACTTCAGCTTCCATGGTCTGTCTCCCTTGACACGAAGGTTTCGAATATCACACAGTGTCGGTCTGGCCTCAAGCAACAGAATGTGACATTCACCATGAGCGACCCCATACAACCGACGGTAAACCTGTTTGATGCTGCAATCCAGCAGTGCCCTTACGATGCCTACAAGTCGTTGCGCGACGATGCGCCTGCCTATCGCTGCCCCCACACCGGGATGTATGTTATCAGCAGGTACGAGGATGTACGCAGGGTTCTGACTGATCATAAAAGTTTCACCAATCGCACCACGCTCTACGGCGGCAACGCGGAGCCCACGGCCCGCCAGAAAACCGTTACCGAGTTATTTGAAAACGAGGGATGGCTGCCGGCTGCCACTCTGGCGGGACGTGACGACCCGGACCACAAGGCCCTGCGTAACGTTTTCAATGAGGCTTTCAGGCCAGGCAAGATAAAAGAACTGGACGGCGAAGTAGAAATGCTGGCTTACCAGTTAATAGATGATTTTCTGGAGAAGGGTCATTGCGAGTGGGTTCGGGAGTTCGCCATTCCCCTGCCCCTTTTCATCATCGGTCGCCAGATGGGCGCCGATGCGGCCGACATCTGGCGTATCAAAGGCTGGACCGAAGCTTTCTTCGAACGCATCAGCATGATGCAAAGCCCGGATGAGGAACTGGATACGGTGCGCAGGGAGATTGAAGCCCAGCACTATTTTCAGCCGATTTTTGAACAGTTACGCCGTAAGCCCAATGACTCACTTCTGAGCGTACTCGTAAATACAGTCATCGAGGAATGGGGGCGCCCCATGACCAATAACGAACTACACGCTGAAATGATGGCCGACACCTTTGTCGGCGGCTCGGAAACAACCACTAACGCGATCTCGGCAGGCGTGAAACTGCTGATAGAAAACAAGAACATATGGGATCAGCTTAAATCTGACCCGGATAGATACCTCAAGAATTTTCTTGAGGAAGTACTGCGCCTCGAATCACCCGTGCAAAGTCTGATGCGGGCGACCGCAAAGGACGTCGCCATTGACGGGGTAACGATTCCTGCAGGAAGCCTGATAAATGTGCGCTACGCAGCCGCTAATCGTGACGACCGGCGCTTTGACAGGGCTGATGAGATCGACCTGGAGCGCAAGAATCCGGGCGGACATATGGCCTTTGGGTCGGGCAAGCATCACTGTCTGGGCGCACCTTTGGCAAGGCGGGAGCTATTCTGGTCATTTACCGCGCTACTCAATAAAGTCGATGAGATGTGGTTTGCCGAGGGCAAGAACGAGTTCAGCTATCACCCGCACTATCTTTTGCGGTCGCTAAAAGAACTACACATAGAGTTTCGCCCTTCCGGGCAGTAGTCCGGATCACCCTGTTTTAATACTGGAGTGCTGGCCGGCGTCTGGTGTTACGGCGCTTGTTACGATACTGACCCGATCCGCATCTAATGCAGCCAATCAGGGCGCGATACACCGAAAGACCACTTGCGTTAGCCGTCGATACGATTATATCCTCGACCACGCTTGGATTTAGACGCCGGTCACCGGCATGGTGACCCCGAAAGTTTCGGGTGACGCCGAAAACCCGGTACGGTAGATTTATTTTCCACTATCAAGCTCCGCCAATAAGGAAAATTCAAACAGACGATGACACTGACAACAGCTTTTTATCGGTACCTGGTCAATCCGACTATGCGCGGCTTGCTTAAGTCACCGCTTCAGGGAGTAATAAGCAAGAATATCGGGATCCTGCATTTCACCGGGCGAAAAAGCGGACGGCAACTGAGCACGCCCCTGAGCTACACCCGCGAGGGCAATACCGTTCGACTGTTATCCAGCCAAAATACGCGATGGTGGATTAACTTTCGCGACGCGGACGCGCCCGTAGAGATGCAAATCGGCAAAGACACCCTTAGCGGAGCTGCACACCTGCTTGAAGGTGACAGCGATGAATTACGCGAGGGTGTCACGCGCTTTCTCAAGGCACTACCCAGGGATGCAACCGTTTACGGCATAAAACTCGACGCCAGCAAACAACCCGTAGAAGCCAGCCTCGCCAAGGCGGCTCCCAGACTCGTTCTGGTAGAAATCACGCTGGACTGACATTCCAACCTGACCCGGACTCGACCGTCTCCCA
Source organism: Halioglobus sp. (assembly GCA_036961205.1). Taxonomy (GTDB): domain Bacteria; phylum Pseudomonadota; class Gammaproteobacteria; order Pseudomonadales; family Halieaceae; genus CALJFL01. Next base: position 92,081 of record JBALVI010000010.1, read on the forward strand.
TGATTCAGCCGATACACTAAAAGGATTCACTATGCCCCGCCTTAACCTGAGCGCCGACGAAGTACTGACGACTACCCGTGCTGTTCGCAAGCGTCTGGACCTGGATAAACCCGTAGATATAGCAGAAATCCACGAATGCCTGGATATCGCACTACAGGCCCCTTCGGGCTCAAATTCCCAGGGTTGGCACTTTATTCTGGTCACCGACCCGGACAAGAAAGCCGCGATCGCCGAACTCTACCTGAAATCATTTGAAGACTATGAAGCCGGACCGAACCAGCCGACCAGGCAACACCAGGACGACCCCTCCATGGCACCAACGCAGGAGCGCGTGCTGAGTTCCGCACGCTACCTCGCAGACAATATGGCAAGGGTCCCCGCCATGCTGATTCCCTGCTGCGCAGGGCGACCTGATACACCAGGATTACCACAGGCAGCGATTGCCAGTATTTACGGGTCAATAATTCCCGCTACATGGAGCTTTATGCTCGCCGCCCGAGAACGGGGCATTGGCACATGCTGGACTACGCTGCACCTCGCCTACGAACGGGAAGTCGCAACACTGCTGGACATTCCCGCGGACTTCACCCAGATCGCGTTGATTCCCATCGCTTACACCAAGGGTACTGACTTTAAACAGGCACCCAGACTAGACCTGGACGGGATTCTGCACAGTGATGGCTGGTAAGGCCACCGCAAACGATAAAACGCTTTAGACGAGGTCCGCCCATGTCACGCCTGCAAGGCAAACGTATCGTAATTTCAGGTTCTTCTCGCAGTCTGGGCCGTGAGTTCGCCCTCGCGGCAGCCAGAGAGGGTGCCTCTATTGTCCTCAACGGTACTAACGAGAGCGCTCTGGCAGCGACTCAAAAAGAAATCGAGGATCTGGGCGCGCCGGTGTGCGCAGTCGCCGGTTCAGTAGCCGATGCGTCGATTTGCCAATCGCTCATAAGCACCTGCATAGACCAGTTCGGTGGTATCGACGTTATGGTCAATAACGCAGGTATTGTGCGTGATCGCACTCTGCTGAAAATGAGTGACAAAGATTTCGACGAGGTGATTGCTATAGACCTCAGAGCACCTTTTATCTGCATGCGTGAAGCAGCCAAATCCATGCGAGAACAGGATAGCGGCGGCCATATCATCAACATCACGTCGGCGTCCGGCCTGGTGGGGAATTTCGGCCAGACCAATTATGCAGCGGCGAAAGCAGGCTTGATGGGAATGATGTACACCGCCGTCAAGGAACTGAGTCGGTACAATATTCGCTGCAATGCGATGTGGCCGATCGCCCGCACCGACATGACTGCACCGCTCATCGAACAAAGCGGCAAGACCGCCGCCGAACTGGGCTTTGGTGAACCCGCTGATGTGGCACTGGGTCTGGTGTGGCTGGCCAGCGACGCCGCTTCACACTGGAATGGCCAGTGCCTTACTTTCAACGGTTACAAGGCAGCACTTTGGCAGTCCCAGGCAGAACACCACATCCGCCAGCAAGGCAATCCATTCACCTTGCCTGAGCTGGAATCTTACCTGGCCGACTGTGCGACGCTACCTGTCTACGAACCACACACTGCCAGCTGAACGCCCTGCCCTACCGAAATATTTCGGATAAGACTAATCGGATCGTCACCATGAAATTTTTCATGGTCGAAATTTTTTAGCACGCTCGACAAACGCGTCTCGCGCAAGCCGCAATGCTCCCCCACGTTCAGTCCCGCGGATGGGGCTTAAGTCTGTAAGCGGCTCCGTCGCGAATAATATGACCGGCTGTCGCACCGGCAAAGTGTGTGCCTATTATGAGCGTGGGAGTGTCGGCATACTCGGCAAAAATCCGTCGGCGGGTAACGTCGGCGCCTTCGGCATCGATATCCGCAGCGCTGCCCCAATCGAGCCGCGCCATCTGGCATGGGTGATGGACAAAGTCCCCGGTAATCAATGCCTGCTCACCACCTGAGCGTATCTGAATGCTAACGTGACCCGGTGTATGACCAAGTGTCGGTATCAGGGTCACTTCATCGCACACTTGATAGTCAGTTTCCACCAGATCCATCAGGCCGGCGCTCATCACCGGCGCAACCGAGTCATTAAACACGCGCTGATTAAACTCTTCGATATCCGTTCGACTGAAGTAGTCGTACTCGTCTCTGGCAATCAGATAGCGCGCATTGGGGAAAGTAGGAATCCACTCCCCATCAACCAGCATGGTATTCCAGCCGACGTGATCCACGTGTAAATGGGTGCATAAAACGCAGTCAACTGCGGCGGGGTTGAAGCCGGCGGCGGCGAAATCCTCTAGAAAAGCCGTTTGCAGCAGGTGCCAATCTTTGTAAGGCATACGCTGTTTCTCGTTACCGATACAGGTATCCACGACAATGGTCCGGCCGCCCGCCTCTATCACCAGAGCGTGCACACTGAACTTCAGCTCCCCTTCCTCGTCCATGAATTCGGGTTTTAGCCAGGTTATCTCACGGCACACCTCAGCTACTGCATCTGGCAGAATCCAACTGGCACCGCCGCAGGTCTCGTGTTCCACAATTTTCGTGACGGTAACGTCACCGATTTGCCATCTTTGCATAGCACCTGGGTTTCCCATTCAAGTTTTAACCAGGCCACGACCCATCATCCAGGGCAGATCGAGCAAGGTTTTAATTCCGGGCTCAGCAGCAATGACATAGGGCACGGCATTAAGCGCGTGCATTCCGGTAGCCAGTAGGCCATCGTCTATCCACGACGCTGCAAAGTCGATATGCATGCGGGGTTCACCCTCAATCGCAACTGAATTATCGCCCGTGGGCCAATCTGGCGCCACAGACTCGTGCATCCGCCAAACGGTCTCATGAACAATAAGCTCACGGCCCTCTTTGACTCCCGCCCATTGCCAGTGCTGCCCCGCTATCGTACCGCGCTTTACAGGGCCGGCCGCAGGCTGCAAGTCAGCTGGCGCATAAGCCAGTTCCCTGGAATCAGTAATCTCGTCCAGTTCGACACCGAGGCCATCGGCAAGCAACTGAATATTCTCTCGAAACAGACCCGTAAGCCAGTTTTGATGCCGCGCGGCCGTGCGGGAGAACTCTTCATCTGTTTTACCGAACCCCATCATTCCGAACATTACCTCCGGCGATGGATAAAACGCGAAATTGGTGATCTCGCGCACATAAATCTGGTCAATTCGTCTGGATAACGCTGACATTGTTAATGGCAATAGATCGCCTAACCAGCCGGGATTCAGTCCGGTAGAGTGAAAGGTACTGCTCCCTTCGCGACAGGCCTCTTCAAGCCTTGCCACGACCTCTGGACCATGAACCGCGGGGTACAAATAGCCCACTGTGGTTATCACGTTCTTGCCGGAGGCAAGCAGTCGGCAGATGGTCGTCATATCCACATCCGGGTCATCTCCATAAACCAGCGACGGCAGTGGCGTGTGAATGACTACATCGGCGTCGGTAGCCACCAGTCCATCCAGATCCTGACTGGCAAGGACGCCAAGCGGCTCGATTCCGGCAATCTCACCCGCGTCACGGCCCGACTTTTCCGGGGAGTATACGAACAAACCAGCGAGTTCCATGTCAGCGCGCTCGGCAACACTCTGAATGATTCCTTTACCCAAATTACCACTCGACCATTGAATTACGCGTGCTGTCATATACACCCCTTGTGCCCCTCATCACCGGGCGCTGTCGTTGCGGCAAGTCTACACCATTAGCAACCACCCATGGCCTTATCGCAACTGACTTTGACACTGCTGAAACCGTTGAACGAGTATTGACGGTTCTGTCGCATCCGAGGAATCAAGGGGTCAGATTCCTTGATCCGTGCGATAGTTCAGGCGTAAGCGCTGGCCAAGGAATCTGACCCCTTGATTCAAGGAATCTGACCCCTTGATTCCAAGACGAATATCAGGTCGCCCCGTGGGTATTTCGCGCATTTGCCAAGTTCAGTTATCGGCGTCAGTGAGGAAAACCTTTCTCAACAGCCAGTTTATATGCCTTATACTCTGCCCGTACCGTATCAACTATAAGCAACGTCAGGACAGTACAGAACCAGGCGTAGAAATCGAGCACACTGACTGAGGTAACCCCATGTCCACCATTCTCGTCACCGGCGCCAACTCCGGCATCGGCCAAGAGGCCGCCCTGCACATGGCCCGCAAGGGCAACCAGGTTTATGCAACGGCCCGCACACCCGACAATGCTGTTGAACTCAAAGCAGCCATTGCCGAGGAGAATCTACCGATAAAAATTCTTGCCCTTGATTTGACCAAGCCTGACACCATTGCCGCCGCGGTAACAGCGATTGTCAGCGAAACAGGTGGGATCGACGCACTGGTGAACAATGCCGGGGTCGGTGCCGGTCAAGCGGTAGAAAGAACGCCACTGGAAGTCGCACGGGAAATATTTGAGACCAATTACTTCGGCACTGTCAGCGTACTGCGTGAAGTTACCCCGGTAATGCGCAAGCAAGGTAGTGGCCGCATCGTCAACGTAGGCTCTCTGGCAGGGCGTGTACCTATGGGCTGTCATGCGCACTACTCTGCCTCCAAATACGCTATGGAGGGCTTAAGCGAGGCCCTGGCCTTTGAAATGGCAGAGTTTAATGTAAAAGTCGCGCTGATAGAGCCCGGTGTCGTTCTCACCCCCATCTGGACCAAGTTTGAACCCATGGACATCGAGCAGGAGCCCTACAAGAAGACTATGGAGAGACTGGGCAAGTTCTTTGAATTCGGTTTGGGGAGACCCGCCATGCCCAGCGATGTCGCCGAAGCGATCGCCCATGCTATCGATTCGGATACACCGCACTTTCGCTACCTGATCGGCCCGGACGCAAAAGAAATGGTCGCGGCCCGGAGCAAGGTTTCTGACGATGAGTGGATCAGGCTGAACTGCCTGCAAGGCGAGGAGTATCACGACGCTATGGCTGAACTGGTGGGGGTAGATTACTACCGGTAAGACTCGGGTCAGCAAGGGCTGCCTTATATCCGCGGTAGCGCGCCTGCCGCGATTTCACCCTGTGAGCTGTGAAACCGTGGTCCGTGCCCGGTTTTTTAGCGGGCGGGGACTGGTTCCGGAGTTGCGGGTGCTGGTGCTTTTTGGCCTACGGCTTCGTGGAAGCACTCTTTGTAGTCTGAGAATTCGGTTCCCATCCAACGATCCCACCAGGTGAAATAGAGGCCATAATTCCCGCGCACTCGCTGGTGGTGCAGATCGTGATGAGTGACTGATGTGAGAAAGTCCCAGGGCCCGTCAACCCAGGACTGGGGATGATACTCCACCCCAGAATGTCCCGCGGCGTTTCTCAAGATCATGATGAGCAGGAAGGCACCCAGCACTGCGACATGCACGGGGAAGATGAATGCCGCCAGGGGCACAAATAAAGCCATTAGGAAGGCCTCGCCTGGCGCGAAAGCATAGGCTGCCCACGGTGTAGGTGTACGAGATTTGTGGTGTGCCGCGTGGAATACTCGGAACAGCCTGCGGTGGTGCATCAGCCGGTGCGCCCAGTAGAAGTAGGCGTCGTGCAACACCAGTATCAGAGGCAAACTCAGTAGGTTATACAGCATGGGGTACTCAGCCCAGTCGTCGTAATAGTGCAGGAACCCCGCTTGCTCGAGACGAATTGTCGCCAAAGCCACCGTTGCGTAGATCCCGACTGTCATCATCGAGTAAAACAGCTCGCGGCGGACATCACTGGGCTGTGCCGAACGCGACTGAATCTTGCGGCGCGCCGAGAAACGACGAAACACCACCAGCAGGATAAACGAAACTGTGCCCGCCCCAAACAGATAGCGCGCGCCATCAATGGCGTAAACCTTTAGCCAAAATGCGAATAGCTCTTCCATAACACTGCTCCCTTTGTATTGAGGGAGTAGTACAGCGCAGCCCACCCGCAAATACTTACCGAATGCCAATAATGCTGGTCAATTCCGAAATCGGGCATAGTTTTAGGAAATTGACTGGTGTTTCTGCCTATATTCCATCGGGGTTAGTCCGTGTCTGGCTCGAAAGGCCTTATTAAACGTAGTCATTGAGCGATAACCGGCGTCCATGGCAATGGTCAACACCGGGAGGCGGGCATTCTCGGAGTCACGCAGCTGGGCACTGGCCTCCTCGATTCGGTAATGATTTAGGAAGTCATTGAAGTTCCGGTAGTCCAGCTGTTGGTTGATGTGCTGCCGCAGGCGGTGCTCGGGAATGGTCAACGCCGCACCCAGACTTCTAATGGTCAGCTCCATATCCTTATAGACACGCTCTTGCTCCATCGCCGCTACTATCCGGTCAAGCTCACGCTGGTCGACCACCGGCAGAGCTTGCGGCACAGACACCGGGATCACCTCAGCGCTCAGCTCACCAGGCCCCAGATAAAACAAGCCCGAGGTAAAGATGAGACAAGAGGTCACAATGCCCACCGAATTCGCCACCTCAACCCACAAAGGGACCGTTCCCGAACCGAGTACCGACTCAACCACCACCACGACCAGAATGTAGGTGCAGACCACAATGGTGACAACGAGCCGCAGCAAACGCCGAGGCTGGACCAGGTCTTCGCGCCATTGGCGCATCGTGATGAACAGCGAGTAGGACAACATGCAGACCATAACCACTCTGGAAAAAAGCCACACAGGCCACAGCGACTCTTCGCTGAGCGAACTCACTAAGGGCAAATAGGACTCGGCGTAACCCGCCGAAAGATAGAGCGCGCCAGCCAATAAACTGTTGCGCGCTGGCCGCGTATGCTCCGCAAATAGAGCCTGAGTGAACAGCAAAAACATCAGCGGAACGGTATCTGCTACACCGCTCACCAGATAGAAGAAATCCGTTTTTCCATACAGCAGCGGAGCCAGTAGATAACCACAAATGCTGAGTGAAAAGGCGGCCATCGCCTTCACCACGTAATACTGCCGGTACAAGATGACCGAGGCGAACACCAGTGCGAGAATCAACCCTAGGGCAAGACCGCGCAGAAATACAAACCATTCATACATAACGCTAGAGTGCGATGTCAGCTCGAAAGAGTCAATCACATGACTCTGCGCGACATAAAGGGAAAAGAGTTTGAATGACCCTATTCGCGCAGCGCTGCGGTAAAGAGGCTGGAGGTTTCAGCGCAGGGGTATTACCTCACGGCTGGTGGGTTAGTGGAGCATCAGATGCGGTCAGCGCTAATGTCCGCTTTCACCCTTGAATTCAAGCCTCTGAATAAGGGGTCGGAGCCCTTTAAGATTGAACATACATCAGATAAGGGCTCTGAC
>JBALVI010000011.1:0-82520 GCA_036961205.1 Halioglobus sp.
CACCGGCGGTATTCATGCCTAAATCATAACCAAAAACCAATACCTGCTGACCGGGTTTGAATGTAGCGGATTTATCACTGACCACGACGCCGGCTGCATCGATACCTGGGGTGTGAGGGAAATTCTGACTGACACGTTTATTGCCACTGGCAGACATGGCATCTTTATAATTTAGTGAAGAGTAATGCACCTCAATTAGCAGCTCGTTTTCAGGCAGCTCGCTGATATCACGCTGACGGATACTTTTAGTGAACGTGTTGTCAGCCGTTTCTTCAACGACTAAGGCATTAAAAAGAGTGGTTTGCGACATGCTTAAAATCCTCATTTGATAAAATTGTTAGCAGTGTACTTCAGACGGGTATCGCCAGGTTAACAGCTGGAATTACTGGAATCGCCTCATAAATACTTATAATCAGGGTGCTGTCAACTTAACTAGCCGTATTTGCTTTCGGAACACCCCCCATCTGATATCAGTTCCTATGCTCTGTGCTTCAAACTATCTGCTATCATAAAGCTATAAATACTCAGTGTTAGTGGCGTATGTATTGCGCTGTTGCCAACAATAAGTGGATAAAAATCCCAGTGAGTCTTTTCAAAAATCGTTTCTTATTGACCCTGATTGTGCTGGGTGGGCTTGGCGTCGGCATGATTGCCAGCTGGGCTGTATTGGACACCGCCTTCCATATGACCGGTGACTATGAATTTTGTACCAGTTGCCATGCCTACGAACCGATAGCCCGCGCCTACAGGGAAGACACGCACGGCGGTAATAACCCGGCCGGTGTTAGAGCCGCCTGTAATGACTGCCATCTTCCCCACGACAACGCCCTGCATTACTTCTGGGTCAAAGCCAAACACGGCGTCGTGGACCCGACCATGGAGCTTATCAAAGAGCCGCACGAGATCGACTGGCACGGCATTCGTGAACGCCGTGAAGAGTTCGTCTACGATTCCGGCTGCCTGAACTGCCACAAGTACCTGCAGGAGGTAACCGAGGGCAGCAGCAAGGCGTTCCGAGCCCATCGAAGTTATTTCAGTGGTGAAACAGATCAAAAATGCGTTAGTTGTCACGAAAATGTCGGGCACAATCGTCTGGGTTATCACCTTGAAGAATTGGGCTGGAAGAAATCAAAAGAGGGAGATAAACCATGAAGCGCTTACTAAAGAGCGGCTGTATTGTACTGCTAATGGTGTTTTGCCCCTGGGTGCTGGCCGAGTCCAGCGCCATCAGCCTGGCGGGTGTAAAAACCCTCAAAATTGACCGGGGACTGTCAGCAGATGGCAAGGCCTGTATCACCTGCCACCAGCAGACCACGCCGGGGCATGTCGCTGATTGGAAAGACAGCCGCCATGCCCATGCGGGTATCTCATGCATCGATTGCCACCAGGTAGCGGAGGACGCGCCCCATGCCATGCGGCATGCCAACGTAGAAGATACCCCGGTATTTGTGTCCCCACTGGTTTCGCCCAAGGTTTGTGGTCGCTGTCATGTTGATGCCAAGGCGCAGTTTGACGCCAGTGGACATTTTCGTGCCTATCACCAGCTCATCCCCAAAGACAACCTGCATGCCCTGCAGATCGTGCACGAGGGCCGGAATCATCCCGAGCTGTCAGGCGCGCCGGGAGAGACCGGTTGTATGCAGTGTCACGGCACAGAAATCAAACTGGACGAGAATAACCGGCCCACAGCGGAAACCTGGCCTAACAACGGCATGGGCAATATCTACCCCGACGGAGCCACTGGCAGCTGCACCGCCTGTCACAGTAGGCACAAGTTCGATATCGCCGAGGCACGCAAGCCCCACGCCTGCGCCTCCTGCCACCTGGGACCTGACCATCCGAATATCGAAATCTTCGAAAACTCCAAGCACGGACATCTTTACAACACCCAGGGCGATGATTGGACTTTCGATTCCGCCCCGGATGCCTGGGAGCCCGGCGATTATCGCGGTCCCACCTGCGCTACCTGCCACATGAGCGGTATTGGCGAACTGTCTGTGACGCATAACGTCAGCGAGCGTCTCTACTGGAACCTGTGGGCCAAGGAATCCTTGGTACGTGGTTCCGATGACGTGCTCAGCCCTTTGTTGGGCGATGGCCCTGCAGGCAGAGAAAAAATGAAGTCCGTGTGCAGCAACTGCCATTCGTCGACGCATACCAATAACTTCTTCACCCAGGGTGACAAGGCAGTACGCCTGTACAACGAGGCTTACTATCAGCCGGCCACCAAGATGCTCAATGAGCTGAAGGAAAAAGATCTGTTAAAGCCTAATCCATGGAAGGATGAGTTTCAGATCGTCTACTACCACCTGTGGCATCACGAGGGGCGTCGCGCTCGGCAGGGCGCCATGATGGGCGCCCCCGACTACGCGCACTGGCACGGCTTCTTCGAATTGCAGCAGGCTCTGTATAAGCTCGAGGGTATCTACCAGAAGCGTCTGGAGACTGGCGAGATTGAGTAGGGCTGCGCCTTAACATCAGGCGACGCTGGATTACTGAAGCTATGGATCACACCCGACGGCTCTGGTCTATGACATCTCTACCAGACTCGGCCTGAGATGCATTCACAAGAGCCCTGCGCCAGCCATAAGCTCGGCGCCTGCTGTCAACTACTCCGACAAAAACTTGATGAAAGGTGCTAGGGAAAGAAACAGAATTATTACAGCCAGCAGACTGTAAAAGATCACATTCAGTGGTGCTTGCTTGAAACGGTCACTAAACGTTTCAGGCGGGGCTTCGATTTTTAGGTCTTCAAAATAGCGCCGACGTTCAAGTTGGTAAGCGTCGATAAGCTCACGGGCCCTGATTTTTTCATTATCGTTGGCTAACCACAGCGCTGCGACCGACAAACCCCACCGACCTGCCGATGTCTCATAGCTTTCCAGTGCATTGTCCGACAACAAATCGCGAACATCCTGTGCCTCCTCCTCAGACACACCATTTAAACGAAAGATTAGTACCGCCATTGTGTCGCTCCAGTCGGCCGGGGTGGAAGGTAGTTTATGGAGTTTTGTGCTTCATGCATAATTTTTAGTGATCAAAATAGCACTAGTGATGTCGATTCCTTTAGCGTTTCCATTAGAATGGCATAACACCAATGCAGGCAACAAATTAATGTGGGAAGTACATCGTTTAGATCAACGTAATCATTGGGTCTTCGATATGGATGGTACCTTAACTACCAGCTCACATGATTTTGAATATATGCGTAAAGAACTGGGGCTGAAGGCAAATGAACCAATTTTGGAGGCATTAAATGCCATGCCAGACGAGCAATCAGCTCCTCTTTGGCTACAGCTGAATGACCTTGAGTGTCACTTCGCAGGCAAATCGACGCTGATGCCTGGCGTGCCAGAGCTTCTCGAAAAATTGCGTGTTCGGGGTGCAAAATTGGGTTTACTTACCCGTAACATCATGCCTGTTGTTGAAACTACATTGAATGCTTGCGGCATCGACCATTTCTTCCCTATCCAGCACCGGTTAGATAGAGACTCCTGTACACCAAAACCGTCACCTGACGGCATCAATCATTTACTCAACGACTGGCAGGCCCAACCTAGTGATGCGGTGATGGTGGGGGACTATCTGTTTGACTTACAGGCAGGTCGAAGTGCCAAAGTGGCGACTATACACCTCGACCCGGCGGGTAATTTCGCATGGCCAGAGATGTCTGATATCTGCATACGCCAGTTTTCAGATATTGACGAATTTCTATAGTAAGTTGTCAAAACCCTGGCCCGGATTTCCGGGCGCTCATGTCGTTGTATCAATGCTATTCAATACGAATCGTAGCCTTCTCGATAACGATACGCTCGCTGGTAGCACCGGAACGACTGCCAAATTCTTCCAATTGCTTGAGTGTGGCTTCACCGGTCACAAGCTCACCAAAGATCGTATGCTTGCCGTCGAGAAAAGCAGTCGGCACAAAGGTGATAAAGAACTGACTCCCATCCGTGCCAGGTCCGGCATTTGCCATACTGAGCAGACCTGAGCGGGTATGGCTGGTTGAGCCATCGAACTCACCGTCATATTTATAGCCAGGACCTGATCTGCCGGTGCCGGTTGGATCGCCACCCTGAGCCATAAAGCCCGGGATGATTCGATGAAAAACCACATCATCATAGAAGCCCGATTCCGTTAGAAAAATAGTACTAGTGGCATGCATGGGTGCACTTTCATGGTAAAGCTTAAAAGTCATTTCACCCTTGTTAGTCTGCATATCCCAGTAGTAGTTTTTTCCCGGTTCAAAACTATACAGTGTTGGTAGCTCAAGATTTTCTTTCCAATTCGGATTGGACTTGTCAATTTGAACTGTTGGCTTTGATGCCTCTTCGATTTCTTTCACGATCTGCGTTACCTCTTCAGTTTTTGTTGTTTCATTCTCTTTAGGTTCAGGCTCATTGCCGCAGGATGCGAGTAAAAACATTGAGAGCATCAATAGGCCGATCAGCTGCTGATTTCTATTCATGGGTTTCCTGTAGATTGGTGATTTGTGAGACGTATGATTAATGGGCAGGGCGGTTAGTTTGATAATGGTAGTCTGTTTCGGTGACACATGCGAGTATGGCTCGCTCCTGTGCAGATACCGACCACAAAGCGCGACGATCTAACAATGATTTTCAAGTTCTTCGAAAACCTGATAAACCCGTTTCCTGGTAATGCGCCAGAACGTTCACCTGGGTCAATCTACCAATTTTGCCGTCATTACTCGCGCGGATTAGAGCCGTGGCTGTTGCTGATGGCCGTCCTCAGCACCGCCATTGCGATTGTCGAGGTCGCGTTATTCGGATTGATGGGAAAAGTGATTGACTGGCTGGCTAATCAATCCCCCGATATGGCTATCGATCCCAGTGGTGAACGTCTGCTATTACTCGTGTTGTGCGCGATACTGGCCTATCCCGTGCTGGTGATCTTGCAGTCCCTGTTATTGCACCAGACCTTGATGGGAAATTTTCCAATGATCGTAAGGTGGCAGGCGCATCGTTATCTATTGCGGCAAAGCCTGAGCTTTTTTCACGATGAATTCGCTGGAAGAATAGCCACGCGAGTCATGCAAACGGCTTTAGCGGTGCGCTCTACGGTTATCAAGTTACTGGATATCCTGGTGTACGTTGGTGTCTATTTCATTAGCACGCTGGTGCTGTTTGGCAGTATTGATTGGCGCCTCGCTATGCCGCTATTGGTTTGGCTTATTTTCTACTCAGCGATCTTGGCGATTCTACTGCCGCGATTACAAGATGTGTCAGAACGGCAGGCGGATGCACGGGCGATGATGACCGGGCGTATCGCCGACAGCTACACTAATATTTCCACCGTAAAACTGTTCTCTCACGCGCGCCGCGAATCCAGTTACGCACGTGAAGGTATGGAAGAGTTTTTGGGCACGGTACATCCCCAAATGCGGTTGGTGACATGGATGGAAACCGCAGTCGCCATCAACAATACATTGATGCTGCTCGGAGTGACCGCAATGGCGGCCTATTTGTGGACGCTGGGGGCAATCAGTCCAGGTGCGATTGCCGCTGCCATTGCACTCTGTCTAAGGCTCTATGGCACCTCAGAATGGATAATGTGGGAAGTCTCTGATCTGTTTGAAAACATCGGCACCGTAAAGGATGGCACCAATGCGCTGTCTAGTACCATTAGCGTCACCGACCGCGATGACGCCCAGGCGCTGACGACCCCACAGGGCGAAATTCGATTCGAGAACGCGAGTTTTCGTTATAGCGATACTCGCCCGGTATTTGACCACCTCAATCTTGTGATTAAGCCCGGCGAGAAAGTAGGTCTGGTTGGCCGCTCCGGCGCGGGAAAATCGACCCTCGTCAATTTGCTACTGCGTTTTTATAACCTCAAGGGCGGCAAGATTCTGATCGACGGACAAGATATCGCCAGCGTCGATCAAGAAAGTCTACGCGCCAGTATCGGCATGGTCACCCAAGATACCTCGCTGCTGCATCGTTCTGTACGCGAGAACATCCTTTATGGCCGTCAAACTGCCAGCGATGATGAAGTAGAGGCCGCCGCCCGCATGGCGCAAGCCTGGGATTTCATTCAAGATCTCGAAGATAACAAGGGGCGGCGCGGATTAGATGCGCAAGTAGGTGAGCGGGGCGTGAAACTCAGTGGCGGCCAACGTCAACGCATCGCCATTGCCCGGGTGATTTTAAAAGATGCGCCACTGCTTATCCTTGATGAAGCCACGTCGGCGCTGGATTCTGAAGTAGAGTTAGCCATTCAGGACAGCCTGCAGACATTGATGCAAAACAAGACAGTGATCGCTATTGCGCACCGCCTGTCGACAATCGCGGCCATGGACCGTCTGCTGGTGCTAGAGGCGGGCTGTGTCGTCGAAGCAGGCAGCCACGCCGAATTGTTGGCGCACGGTGGCATTTACGCCAGTCTTTGGGAACACCAGTCAGGTGGGTTTTTGGCGGTGGACTAGGGTGATAGTGTGGAATATGTCGTAGCCCCAATGTGTGTCCCGGACATTACTCCTGCACGGTTCGCCTTTTTGAAATCAATTGCGCTGCGGCTTGTAGATGCGTTTGAAGATATCTGAGATGGTAAAATCCGACAGGTCGGCGAATTCACCCGCATCGAAAAATGAGCCCTTGCAGGCGCTACATTCCTCATACCAGATGTGAGTTTGTTTGGGGTCAACCCTGTGCACCATCTCTCCGGCACAGCGTGGGCATGGGTAGTTGTTGTTTTTGTTATTCATCTTGCCGATTTTTTGGTCGCCAGTATCTATCGCGGCAGCGGCCTCTTTGTTCTGCAGCAGCGCGATTTCACCGGCGTCGAACCACAGGCCCTTACAAATCGTGCAGCGGTCGATCTCGACATCGTCATGCACTTGCTGCTCCATGTCAGCGCGGCATTTTGGGCAGCGCATGGCGCCTGACCAGAAGGTAACGGAGTCGCCGCCGAATGACAGCGTATGTTTGGGTACGGCCTTCTTCACGGCCTGCGATTTTTTGTCGTCCTGTTGCTCGCGACGATGGAAAGACAGTACCACCATGGCACCCAGCACCAGCAGGCTGAGTAATAGGTAGGTTTCTTCAAAGGAGGTAGTTTCCGCTACTGTTCCATAGAGCTTGGATCCGACAGCAGCACCGAGATTGGCTGTCGACATATAAATTGCAAACTGCGTGGCGGAAATTGTACTGGAACAAATTGCCATGGCCAAGGCTAGCACACAGACCATAACCATCGGCTGCATCATAACCCAGATTGAAAGCATTACTCGCACGTAGAGCGTGTTCTCCCACAGATGTTGCGTCTGCGCGATAATTAAGGCGTGTAGCCCGACCATGAAGATGGTGACGAAAAGCATGCGTTTGGCGCCAAATTTGTCGATCACAGGGCCCAGCGTTAACGCCAAAACAGCGCCTGTTAAACCCATCACAGCGACCAGCTGCGACCATTGTGGCGTGGTGTAGCCGAACAGCTTGATCGCCGCAATTGGCATTAGCGCACTGCCGAAACCGCTCCAGAGTCCATCGAAGAACATTAGCATCATGACCACCACGCTAGTGCGCGTCCACAGTACTTTATTGAGGCCACTGAAAACCGATTTGAATGAATTGCCCTGTTGGTATGCGGATGCCGCTTTGCCTGCAACCCAGGGCAGGGTGCGCTCGCCCTCGCGTTCGATAACAAACACAAAGGCGAAGAACAGGGCAGCGGTAAAGGCCGCTGCGAGAATGGCGGTGAATTGCAGGCCTAGAGTCACCAGCAGCATGCCCGAAACAGCTGCGCTTGTTGCCCAACCGATCGCCTTACCAAAACTCATGAAGGCATTAAGACGCCCTTGCTCCCTGATCGGTGTGAGGTCGATACACATGCCGTCAACGGCTACATCCTGGGTTGCCGCAAACGAATTGATGAGCACACCAACCAGCATCAGTAAGCCCATTTGCTGAACAGGGTCTTCCACTAGCGTCAGGGAGAGTAAGGATATCGACAGCCCCAACTGCGCCGCCAATACCCAGGGTCTGCGGCGCCCCATGGGCGGAAACTCGAAGCGGTCCATCAGCGGACCTGTGACCAACTTGAATGCCCAGGGCAATATGATCACAGCGAGATAAGAGCCAATGTCTGAAGCGCTGACGCCTAGGCTGGCGAGCCAGGCGGGTATCGCAATTGCCAGCAGACCCTGTGGAATCCCCTGAGCAAAATACATCATCGCTCCGGTGGCATAGCGAATTTTGGAATTTTCTGCCAGGACGAATGTTGCGGCCATATTTATGTTACCGGTGTTTCCATTTTATTCTTGTCAAGATACTAACCCGAGCGTGAATAGAATGAAATTTGCAGGTGCTAATGTAATGAACCATCGCTATCCACGCTGCCAGCACGGCAGAGATTTTCAGACCAGGCTTTTGCCGATCCTGGTTGATGGCTATACCGAAACGGTTTGCGTGAAGTTGAAGAGTTACTACTGGAAAGGGGCTGCCCCGTGGGGAAGCCCGACTGGCTCTCGGCGAACCTGACGTACTCGGCGCCGAGCCTCGTTTTACTCTCTAGCCTGCGCCGCCGCCAGAGAGGGTCGTGCGTAGCAGTCGTCTGCCCAGCGCTTAACGTGGGTGAATTGGGAGTAGTCGAATGCGACCATGTTCAATAGCAGCATGACACCGGCAACATTTAAATCTGCGATGGAGAACTGATCGCCGAGGAGGTAAGGCTGCTCGGACAGTGCCGCGTCCAGCACTTGCAGAGGGCGTTCGAGGCTCTTTTCAGCTTCGGCAATAACCGCTGCGTCTCTTTTATCTTTTGGCACAAATAATTTTTGGATTACAATTTGCATTTGCAGGGGCTCTATTTCGCTGATTCCCCAGACGCTCCACTGGTTTGCGCGTGCCTCGTCAGCGGGGTTATCCGGATATAGGTCGCCACCATAGGTTTTGGCCAGGTACAGGTTAATAGCCATTGATTCGAACAGAACCAGGTCGCCATCAACGAGGGCGGGAATGCGACCGTTAGGGTTAATCGCCAGAAAATCTGCCGCTTTAGCGTCAGCCGCATAATTGGTGGCAACCTGTTCGTATTCAACGCCGACTTCTTCCATTGCCCAAATTGAACGCAAGGCCCGAGAGCCAGAGATACCATAGAGTTTTCGCATAAGAGTAAGCCTTTTCGATCAGATTGGGTCGTAGATGATAAAGGATTATTGTTTTTCGGGATACCGAAAAATCCCCGACTCAGTCTCGAAAATAGCGGACAATCTAGCAGGCATTTTGTGGGCTGAAAGGGTGCTACTAGATGGCTAACATTACTCGTACCGTTTATTATCGGCCAATGTAGTGGCCGTTTGCTAACGCTACTCGGCTTAATCACGACATCTATTCATCACTACAAAAAGGAATTTTTCTTGCCTATCGATAGACGCACATTTAACGTCTCCTCCCTTAGCGCATTGGGAGCCATGGCGCTCTCTGGTTCAGTATTCGCTGCGGAAGAGGAAACTAAGTTAGCTTCAACTAAAGGAACTACTATGAGTACTTATCCAAGAACATTTTCGCATATCGGAATTTCTGTTCCAGATGTGGAGAAGGCAGTCGAATTTTACAGCAAGGTATTGGCAACTTAACTGGCGATATCTGAATCGAGTTACCAACTAAAGAGGAAAATGCATGCCACGCTTGACCAAGCTCAGCCGTTCCATTCAGGGCAACGTCGCTATTGTGACAGGCGCCGCCAGTGGGATGGGACGCGCGACTGCCCACTTGTTCGCCGACGAGGGTGCCAAAGTAGCAATCATCGACATCAATGAGGCTGGTCTGGAATCTGTGGCGGCCGAGATGCGAGCCGTTGGCGCCGAGGTATATTCTCTTGTAGTCGATCTTTCAGATCGGGACGCGGTTGAGCAAGCGATCAAAAATATTGCCGCACATTTTGGCGGAATCGATATTTTGGTCAATAACGCAGGCTTCGCCTTGCCAGCTGAAATTGACGGGGAAGCCTATGCCAACTCCTGGGATACCTCGATAGCCGTTATGGCGACCGCACAGGCCTGGGCGATTCGAGCCGCGTTACCCAGTCTACGTAATTCGGCTAACCCGCGGATCATAAACGTAGCCTCTACAGAAGCCCACGGTGCCACCCGTTTCAACAGTGCCTATGTGGTAGCCAAACATGCCGCTATGGGGCTGACTCGAGCAATGGCGGTCGATCTTGGTAAGGAAGGCATCACCGTCAATTGTGTTTGCCCCGGCCCCATACGAACGGGTATTACGGAGGCTATTCCCGAGCAGGACAAACAAACCTTTGTAAATCGCCGCACCGCTCTTCGACGCTATGCTGATCCGGAAGAAGTGGCACATGCCACTTTGAGCCTGGTTCTACCCGCGGCCAGTTTTATCACGGGTGCCACACTGTTGGTCGACGGTGGCGTCACTATTCGCAACGCATAGCAGGTTTTTCGGTGCCAATTTAATGAAATATTCTCAGCCTAGCGATAGAACAGCGATCAACCGATTATGAGTCGTGTACTTTGATGAGATCGATAATGAAAATTATGGTTTCGTTGCGTTTGATGGTTGGTGGCGCCCCATTACGACCATAGGCCAGTCGCGATGGCACATACAACACAATACGCCCACCTTCGCCTATGAGCTGTAGCCCCTCGGTCCAGCCCTTGATAGCTTTACGCAGACTCAAGACCGATGGTTCGTCATTGAAGGTGCTGTCGAATACCAAATTGTCGATGTGCTTGCCCTGGTAATTTATGGTTACCCGGCTGCGGCTGGTGGGGTTTCTGTCATTTCCCGGCTCCAGAATATTGTACTGTAACCCCGACGACGTCACGCTAACCCCGTCTGCGTGCTGGTTTTTTTCCAGGAAGGCACGACCCTGTTCAGCAAGGCTCAGCTCTGCCAGTGCCGGCACGGACATAGCAACGATCAGCAAAAGTGAGAGGGCATATTTCATCGCGGCAATAGTAACAGTATTGCCCCGCTAGAGGGTTTTGAGCAGCTCAATTGCGTAGGTGATTCGCATGCATGGGCTATCTGGTAGTATTGCCCTCCTGCCGGGCTGCTTGAAGAAGACGGGGAGATCTGGGACGACACGGGTCGTCTGGTGGCTCAAAGTCGTCAGCTTGCCCTCGCTCCATTGGGTTAGCCAGTGGGCCCAACCCAGCTAGCCAATAGTCAACTTATTCGGTGAATTAGCTACCTTCCGCCAACGTTTTAATGCCCATTAGCGCGTTTTCAAACTGGCCTCGGCGTCGTGCCATATCAGCATCTTTGGCAGCCTGGTCAGAAAAGTTTGATAGGTCATAAACTATGGTGTACAAAAGTTTCGAGTTGTTTTCATCAACGGGCTTTGCTTCCATAAAACCATGATAGATATCGTAAAACTGTCCTTCTTTGACAGGCTGAGCATACCCATAAGAAAGATCTGTCTGGGCAACCATTATCTCGGTGACTGCTCCACCCAGCAGCACTCGAACAGTGCCTATGTTGCCGTCACCGGAGGTAATCTCGCACTCAATATTTGCCCATACGCGAATATCACAATATCCGCCGACAACCGCCCAGAGTTCGCTGGCTGATTTTTCGACATCAATCTCCATCTCAAGCCGCGTATATTCGGGCTCTGCAAGCGCAGTCTCGAAAGCAAACAAGGTGTGAAATAAAACGGCAGCTAAAAGGAAAGGTTTCATTGTTATATCCTATAGGTTGTTAGTTGGTTTAATTGTGGTGATCACTGGTTCCCCGAGCGTGAGTATGACCGCAGAAATTTCTACAGTCACTGTTTGGGCGATTCCCGCCTAAAACGAGGGAATAGGTTCGAAGTCTATTGGCCGCTCTGTGCGACCGATGCGCTGGGCGCGATCGAGCAGGGTGGCTTCGCTGTTTTCCAGCCCGATCATGATGACAAAGCGTTTGTCACGAATACCATCGAGACAGTAGCGCGCCAATTCATCCAGATCCTGAAACTCCATTTTCATGCCGTGTTTTTCGAATACCTTGGCAAAATCTTCTATCTTGGGCGCCGGTATACCCGGTTTCTCTCGGGTAAGTTGCTCCGGGCGGTTGCGATCCGGATTCCAGATACCGGTTTTCAGCATACCGCCCGACGGGTAGAAAATCGAGGCGCCCAGTTTGGTGCCTTCGCCTTCAAGTTGAGCCGACAGGCATTCGGTAAGGCAGGACACCGCAGCTTTGCTTGAGGCGTAGACAGACTGGTAGGGCAGGGGAGAGACACCGCCGTCGCCTGAAGAGGTGTTAATGATGTAGCCTTCCTCGCCGCCTTCAATCATGCGCGGCACGAAACTCTGAATGCCGTGCATGACGCCCATGACATTCACGCCAAAAACCCAGGTCCAGTCATTGGCCGTGGTATCCCAGACATTGGCCGAGGGTGCAGCGACACCGGCATTATTGAACAGCAGGTGACAAGCCCCAAAGGTGTTGTACACGTGCGCGGCGAGGGCGTGCACGGATTCCTGTGAAGATACATCAACAATCCTTCCGCTGACTGAACCCAGTGCGCTGAGCTCCTCTACTGCACTATCCAGCGCGCCCTGTTCGACGTCGGCTACCA
This sequence comes from Halioglobus sp., assembly GCA_036961205.1. Lineage (GTDB taxonomy): Bacteria > Pseudomonadota > Gammaproteobacteria > Pseudomonadales > Halieaceae > CALJFL01. The sequence goes on from JBALVI010000011.1 coordinate 12,553, forward strand.
CTACAGTGGCACCCGCATTGAGAAGTTCTCGCACCAGTGATTTGCCAATGCCACCGGCACCGCCGGTGACCACTGCAATTTTCCCGTTAAAATCCTGCATAGATCTAGTTCCTGTTGGGTTTGTCAGGTGGCGAGGCCTGATTGCTGCCGTGCTCCTCGCTGGCCTTATATAATGAGTGCTGAAGCGCCATCATGCTGGTCCAGCTGTCGATAATTATCAACAGAATAACCGTGGTACGGCTAAGATTATGGCTGTGCATCAACTTCTTGAACTGTTCTAGGAGATAAACAGTTACACAGGCATGCTCGGAGAAGCCGGACCTGATTTTACTGCTGAAGTGCCCATTGCTCGGGCGCCCAGGCGATGATGGCATCAGCATCGATCTGTAGCAGGAAGCCACTTGCAACTGCAGCGTTGGTGGCTTCGGTCACTGCCTCGGTAAAGCCCGCCGCATCAACATACAGCGATGCCATCTGCGCCGCGCCAAACAGTTCGGTGGTACCGAATAGGCGGCAGAAACCGCCACCCTCGTTACCTGAACCCGAAAGTATCGCACTGGGAGCATCCACGTAGGGGTTGCGAATGCCGCCAGTGACATTGCCCAGGCTGTCCTTGATGAAATCACCCTGGTCGTCCGTCACATCCAGACGCGGTGCACTGGGCGGGCCTTCGCCACCGCGAACCCAGTTGTCCAGGTCGCGTATGGCTGTGTTGTAAAGGTAGTGCATGGGGCCTGAGTTGAAAGGCAGAGTACAGCTAGCAAAACCGGGAAGGGAACTTACTTCCAACACCGCTGCGTACTGCGCTTCACCGCTAGCATCGGCGCGCCCGGTGATGATGGTATAGATATCAGCATGCGCCGTACCTGGGACTTCCCACAAGCGGAAATTGTCGCTGTCATCTTGTCGCGCCGCGATATAGCCCAGGACAAAAATGTCGGTCTCAGTCTGGAAGGTAAGCACCGGTACATTGATATCGCTACGAATGCGTATACCACCTTCCGGTTGCAGGTCTGCCTGGGGGGCTTGTGACAGCGGCGCAGCGGCGCCACCACGGCTGTGGACAATATACCCTTCATAGGGGTTGTAGAGTGGTTGTACGGCGTTAACGTAGGTGGTGAGACGGAAGGCCGATTGGGATTCACCCATTGCCCACACATATTCGGGATCCAGTCCGTTCAGTGGGTCAATGCCCTGGGGGTTGCGCAGCAGTTCGGAAATCTGTGAAAACATGTCATAGGAAAAGCTGTCGCCAGGATGTACCAGTGAACCATAGCGCTCGGGATTAACCGCTTTCAGGTAGAGCGGAAAACCGCCTTCACTTCCCTCTATGCCAACAAATTGGGCAGACACTGCTACCCATGCATGCCCACTACGATACAGTTCCACGTGGCCAGCACCCCAACTGGGTGGGATATCGAAACCCGAGGTAACGTTGAGCCATTCCACCACGGCGCTGCCGCTGAAATCTGCGGGATCGATGGGGCGGTGTACAACAATCCGCGTCTTGTAGTCAGCCTGGTCCGCGGCCTCTACGTCCCACATTCCGTCCTCACCGAGTTCCGACAGGTTGACGAAGGAGGACGCAGTGCCGGACACAAAATATTCCTGCGCCTCGTAACCGACGTCGGCCAGGTCAAAGCTATTGGCCAGCAGGCTGATGGTTCCTACATCGGGTGGATCTTCAACAGTGGCAGCCGCAATAGGAAGATAGATAGGTTCCTGCGGCGGCGGAGTAGCAGTGATGTTGCTGTCATCGCTGCAGGCAGTGAGTAGTGCGAGTATTGCTAATATGCCGGGGAGTCTGGTCACGGTGGGGGGCTCGATACCTATTTCTATAATCCTGAAAGTATAAGGTGGGTAAACGACATGGCCAAGCTAACCGACTGTAACTACTTGAACCAGGCGATGAATACTGCCCTTGGTTTTCGCCGATTCGAGGGTCTAACTTGTCAGAACCTGACAATGGCTAACCTTGTGATATTATTTGAGAAATAACAATTCGCCAGGCTCAGGTCTACTGTGTAGCCAACAACACGATACCTGGTAAATAGGCGGAAAGCGTAATGAGTATGCACCTGGACCCCATTTCTTATCTGGAGCAAGACTTCGGCAGTTTTTCGCAGCTGATTAATGCGCATGCGATCAACCAGCCCGAGCGCGTAGCGCTGTGGGAGGGCGATGAGCAACTCACATGGTCGGAAACAGCGGCCAGGGTTAATCGCATTGCGGCACAATTACAGGCCGAAGGTCTGGAGCAGGGCCAGGCAGTGGTCATTCTTGGCACGACTACGGTTCAGTATGCACTTGCCTACCTGGGTACGATTGTTGCCGGAGGTTGTGCCGCGCCACTAACGACCTCCGCAACTCCCGCCCAGCTGACCGCGATGATGACAGATAGTGGCGCAAATCATCTATTCATAGATACCGCAAAGCGCGCTGAACTCGCCGCCAGTGGAGTTGCGTTACCACCACTCAAACACATAATGATGGACCAGCCCGCCGAGGATGCACCGCTGATGTCAGACTGGATGGCAGCACCAGGCACGCTTCTGCTTGGCTCTGATGCGGATCCCGGCGACCCTTTCAATATCATTTATTCCAGCGGCACGACCGGCACACCAAAAGGTATCGTTCACAGTCACCAAATGCGCTGGTACCAGATGGCAGTAGGCGAGGCTTCTGGTTACGGCAAGCCCGGGCAGCTCTCGCTGCTTTCCACTCCTCTTTACTCGAATACGACATTGGCCATGTTTCTTGTGACCATGGCCTATGGTGGCACCGCCGTGCTGATGCGAAAGTTCGACTGTCAGGGCTGGCTGGAGTTGGCCCAGTCTCTCAGCGCTACACACACCATGCTGGTGCCAGTGCAGTACCAGCGTTTGATGGACTATGAAGGGTTTGATACGTATGACCTGAGCAGCCTGCAATATAAAAGCTGCACCAGTGCCCCGTTTCCGGCTGAACTGAAAGCGGAAGTTCTGCAACGAATGCCGGGGAAGCTGATCGAAATCTACTCGATGACGGAGGGAGGGGTTGTCTGCTTACTGCTCGCGCACCTGCACCCGGATAAATTGCATACTGTCGGTGTGGCCTGGGGTGGAAGCGAGGTTATCACCATCGACGAAAACCTGAACCGGTTGCCGCCGGGTGAAATGGGTGAGCTTGTGGGTCGCTCTCGAACCATGATGTCGGGTTATCAGAACCAGCCAAAGAAAACTGAGGAGGCCACCTGGTACGACGAAAACGGCGATCGCTGGCAACGTATGGGTGATATAGGCAGCGTCGATGAAGAAGGTTTCATTACCCTCATGGGGCGTAGCAAGGACATGATTATCTCCGGCGGTTTCAATATCTACCCGCGCGATCTGGAAGAAATACTGCTGCGGCAACCGGGTGTGGTCGACGCCGCCGTTATTGGAATTCCGTCAAAGCAATGGGGGGAAACGCCGCTGGGGTTTATTGTAACCGGCAAGGGTAAGAAGGTTGATCTTGAGGCGTTGCTGGTCCTTGCCAACGCCGACCTTGGCAAGACACAGCGACTGTCTGAGCTGCGCCAGATAGAGGAGCTACCTCGCAGTCATATTGGAAAAATTCTTAAAACCGAACTGCGGGACATGGCGGAAAAATAATCAGCGGCATCAATGACCTGGTGCTTCAAAATTATTCCCATGCCGAACTTAAATTGCCACAACTACCTTACCTTCAACTTTACCGGCTGCGATATGCTCTACCGCTTTGCGGGCATTGTCGAAATCGAAAACCTGTGGAGCCGCCAGCTTCAGAGAACCGTCACGCCAGTGGCTGATCAGATCTTCATGAGCTGCCAGCACTTGCTGCGGCGTATAGCCCACGGGCATGGCACCGAGAAGGGAAATGTTTTTCATTAAAGTTTCGACCAGGCTAATGTGCGCCCATTCTCCGCTAGCGTAGCCGATGACGACAAAGCGCCCCTCAAAGGCCATTGCTTTGAAGGCGGCGCGCCCCGGTTTGCCACCCACGGGATCAAACACTAAAGACACACCCTTACCGCCGGTTAGTTCCAGTGTTGTCTCGGTGATATCCTGCTGCTTTCTGTCGATTACCTCATCGGCACCAATGCTCGTACAAAAAGCGGCCTTCTCGGCGCCACCGGCAATGGCAATAACACGCGCGCCCTTGGCCTTGGCCAGCGCCACGGCGGCGGCACCTGAACTACCTGAGGCTCCCAGAACCAGCACGGTGTCTTGCGGGGTTATTCTGGCCCGTCTTACCAGACCCACCCAGGCCGTTTGGTAGGGGATAAAAAAGCCGGCAGCAGTTACGCCTGTCATTTCGTCGGGAATTGGCAGGGCACTGGCAGCATCCATCAAACATGACTGGGCAAGGCCTCCACGCTGAGCCAGAAACAGAGTCGGTCCGAGAACGCGAGTGCCGATTAAGGCCTTGTCGACGTCGGAACCTACCGCAACGACCTTGCCTGCCGCTTCCTGCGAAGGTGTAAAGGGTAGGGGGGGCGTCAGGGGGTAATTGTTATTGCACATTAGTACGTCGGGCAGCCCCAGTCCGGCCGCTTCAACCTCTATCTTGATTTGACCCGGCTCAGGGTCGAAAGAATCTGCATCTTCCTGAAGACGCCATACTTCCGCGGGATTGCCAAAGGACTCTACTAACCATCTACGCATGTCTCTCTCCTAGGGGTGCTGAAGTGTTAATTCAGATCGGCGGCATTACCGCATAGGTAATGTTTCACGTGTCTTTTATCGCTGGTGGTGACGGCGTAGGTACTCGTCTAGCGCCCGCACACCCCACCCGGAGTAACCCGCTGGAATCGTCGGCCGGTCTTCCTCCAGGTAGTCGACCCCCGCGATATCGAAGTGTGCCCAGCGCTGATCTTCATTGACAAACGCGCCTATGAACGCTGCACCGACGCTTGCGCCAGGGTCACCAACACCGCCGTTTACGATATCGCCGACCTTCGACTCGATTTGCTTAAAATGCGAATCGTCTAGCGGCAGGCGCCAGGCCGGTTCGCCCGCAGCTTCGGCCGCGGCTGTGAGCTGCGCGATAAGCTGATCATGGCGACCGAATATGCCAGCGTATTCGTTACCGAGCGCGCGACGGACGGATCCGGTCAAGGTCGCAACGTCGATCAGTATCTCCGGTTCGTAGGTCACCTGACCGTAATGTACTGCATCCGACAAAACCAACCGGCCCTCCGCATCGGTAGAACTGATCTCGATGGTGATGCCAGACATCGATGTGAGAACATCGCCTGGCCGGATGGCGGTGCCCGAGGGCATATTCTCGGCAAGTGCTGCCAGCGCGATGACGTTCACCTGCGCACCGCGACGCGCGGCGGCGAGGACAGTGCCGGTCACGACGCCGGCGCCGCCAAGATCGCCCTTCATCTTCCACATGCCGTCATTTTTTTTCAGTGAAATTCCGCCGGTATCGAAAGTGATACCCTTGCCGGCCAGCACAATTGGTGCGCTATCTGCGCCGGCCATGTATTCGACGATCAGCAGCCTGGGCGGCCTGCTCGAGCCTTTGCCCACACCCCAATGTGCTCCCATGCCAAGGCGCTGCAGGTCTTTTTCATCCAGCACCTTAATGTTAACGTTTTTGAGCCCTTCGAACTGTGCTTCGATCCGTTCAACGAACGACTGGGGATAAATGATATTGCCTGGTTCGGAACTCATATCTCGCGCCAGGAAAACCCCGTCAGCAAGATGTGCCAGGTCTTCAGTGTACTTCTCCTGAGAATTATCGTTGCTCAGCAGGCGAACGACAGGCAGTGTATCCCGGTCAACTTCTTTTGCCTGATGGCGATCGAAGCGGTAACTGCGAAGCCGGTAGCCAAAGGCGACGCTCGCGGCCGTAGCCTCCGCGTTCGCTATATCGTCTGGCCAGAGAATCTGCACAGTTCCGCCTGTCGTATTCCCAATCAGTGCTGATGCCGTTCCACCAAAGTTCTCTGCGACAACGCGATCAGCGGAGTCCGCACCGATGCCAATGAGGTCGATACGTGAGTAAGGGGATACGCCAAACAGGGTTACAAACGTGTCACTTTCGCCGGTGAAAGTGGCTTCCGTCGCCGCGATGCTGAGCGCGCCCTTCGTTAGCCGATCGATGTTTGCCGCAGCGCCACTCAGTGTTTCGCCTTCGACGACAGGTATGACGATTCGTCCGTTTTCCGGAAACTCGAACGACGCGAAATCAAAGCCCTGGTCGGCCACGGCCGAGACCGATAATCCGAGTAAAGCGCACAGTACAACGATAATTTTCAAGATACCTTCTCCTTGGGGAACGAGGGGAAACAGACTGATTTGCCTTGGCAGCAGTAGCACATTTGTCGGTTCCACCTGCGTGACTGGTCAGTATAAGGTAATTTACTCGTGCTGGTTGCTTTTCGACTTTGGCGGGCCGTTACTAAATGGCCGCGATATCTCTTACGGTTTCGGCGGCTCAGATACTTCCGTCTGCCTCGGTGGAGATAACGGTATTGGCTTCGGTTGGGACGACATGACGGTGGTCAAAGTAGGCGTCGAATAGTCAAGGTCATGTGTGCGTCACAATGATCGAGTAGCGAATCTGCGAACGACTACTTGGCCATGTTTCTGTTCGGTGGCGATTGTCGGCGATTAGATTGTTTGATTGTCCGGCGCTGATAATTTGAGCGGCACGATAGCTAGCATCGCCAGCACGAGTACGGCAGCGAATACCAACAGACAGAGCTGGTAGCTACCAGTAATGCCGTGCAGCCAACCGGCGATTGTGAAGCCGGGCATAACCAGCACAGAGATCAACGGGCCCATCAGGCCCATTGCACGACCGTAGCTGACCAGGCCGAAGACCTTCGCCATAAGTAAACCCCATACGGGAAGCATGCCCCCTGATGCCAGACCCAGCACCCCAACTGCGAGTAGCATTAACGGATAGCCCGGCTCACTGGCCATGATCAGTAGACCAATAATAAGTAGTGCTATTGCTGTCCCAAGACCCATCTTTAAATTAGCTTTGTCAGCAGCTATGCCAAACACCAGCTTCCCCACTAGCCCCATAACGGCGACAGTCATTATCAGACTTGAAGCTTGAACTGCACTAACACCCAGGCCTGTCGCATAGGGTGCGAGGTTACTGAGAATGGAAATGTACACACTGAACAACAGGCCAATTGATAGGCCTATTTGCCAGTATCCAGGATGGCGAAGGATATCTTTTAGCGTGAGCTCGGGAATACCGGTAGGCGCGACAGCACCTGGCTTGCCTCCTTCAGGTAGCAAGCCAACATCGGCAGGCTTGCCACGTATTGTCAGCACCACAAAGGGCAAGACTACCAGAACGATACATATCGCAAGGTTTTCTAAAGTCCCACGCCAGCCCAAAGAGACTAACCACCAAGCCATCAGGCCTGGGACGACGATGCCACCGACCGAAGTACCCACGGCTGAAATTCCTAATGCTCTACCCCGACTGGAGGTGAACCATCGCGAAATACTGACCTGACTTGCAGGAATACCCGCAAATGCGTTGGCCAACGCCATAGTCAGGCCAAAGATCACTATATATTGCGTAATACTGGTGCTTTGAGCCAGGACCCATAGGCCTGCGGCAAGCAGGATTATGCCTCCCGTCATGATCCAGCGCGTCGGGTAGCGGTCCAGCATAATCCCGGCCAGTGGTTGTAAAACCATACCGGCGAATATTCCGGCTGTAAGGCTGTACATGACCTCCTGCAGACTGGCGCCAAATTCTTCTCGAATCAATGGCGTCAGCAAGCTAACCGAATAGGAGAAAAACCCTACCACAGCCATTTGCGCGACAAAAGTTCCGGCGACTACATACCAGCCGTAAAACATTAAACACTCCCTTGGGCGGATCATTTCATCAAATCACTTTAGCGGGACCATGTTGGCAGAAGCGGTAACGTTTGTATCTACTCATTTGCATGGTTCAATAATTTCCCGCCTAAACCGAAATATAGCCAGTTAGGTGCCGGCAAGTAAAAGTTAGTTCCCTAATTGACAAGTCGTTGTTCCCTTCAGTGCGTGGGCGAGAATCCGACGTTGCGCTACAGTTGCTCCAACATGACACGAAAGTCATCTGGATCAGCTGGAAAACGGGGAAAACAATGTATCACTCACGAAGAACGACACCGGGACCGAGATTCCTTCCAAGAACACCCATCGCGGTAGCCATCTTGAGCTCTGTTTTCATGGGTAGTAGCGCATTCAATGTGGGCGCTGCGGTATTAGAAGAAATTGTCGTTACCGCGCAGAAGCGTGAAGAGGGGCTGCAAGATACGCCGATCGCGGTAACTGCCTTTACCTCTGCTGCACTCGAAGACAAGAACATCGAAAACATCGCGCAGCTAGCGGATTTCACTCCCAATCTGATCTTCGATACGACCTCGCCTGTGAGCGGGCTATCGTCCGGTGCGGTGGTCTTTATTCGTGGAATCGGCAACACCGATTTCAGCCTAACGACCGATCCAGGTGTTGGAACCTATGTAGACGGAGTCTATATATCTCGTTCGGCCGGCGGTGTGTTGGATGTGCTCGACGTGGAGCGTATCGAGGTTTTGCGCGGCCCCCAGGGTACATTGTTTGGCCGCAATACCATTGGCGGTGCACTCAATATCATTTCACGCAAGCCGGCCGATGAACTGGAAGGCAAGGTCGAGTTGAGTGTTGGCAACTACGATCGACAAAATGTCCGAGCCTCGATCGATATTCCCCTAGGGGATACGCTGCTTTCAACTTTCGCGGTGTCGAGTAAGCAAAGTGATGGCTATGTGGATCGGGTGCTGATAGGCGATGAGTTGGGCGATATAGACAAACTGTCCTTCCGCGGCTCAATTGTCTTTGAGCCCAGCGAGTCCTGGGATTTCCAATTGAGTTACGACAACACCCAAATTGATGAAGCCAGCGCTGGCTCAACCATTGCCGGTTTTACGCCAGGCGCGGGTACCGCCGGCTACGGACTTGCTGTATTCGGAGATGTTGGCCTGGGTCTGCAAGACCTGGCGCAATATGTCACCGACGGCGAGGATGATAAGAGCTTTGGTACCGGCTTGTCTGGCACCGACCTGGATATCTACGGCATCTCCTTGGCCAGCACTTATCACGGCGAAAACTTCGATATCAAGTACACGGCAGCCTACCGTGAAACCGAGGGGGAATTCTCCAGGGATCCTGATAATTCCCCGAACGCGATTACTGAAACGGATAACCCGGATTACGAGCACGAGCAAACCAGCCATGAATTGCAGATCACTGGAACGGCTTTTAACGATCGGCTTACGTATGCCGCCGGCCTTTTCTATTTTGAAGAAGAGGGGACGGATAACGTGTTTGTATCGGTTTTTCTACCGACGCCTGACTTCGCTGCCGGCTTCCCTGCGGTCATTAGCAACTACGCTGATGTCGATAACACAAGCGAGGCTATTTACCTGCAGGCGAGCTGGAGTTTAACCGACATATTTTCGGTAACTGGCGGGGTGCGCCGTACCGAAGACGAGAAGGGCTTTGTGTACACCCAATACATAGGCGCGGACGCAGATGGCAACGGTTACCCTTTCTTTCCGGGCGCAGTGAATGAGGACGGGGTTTTTGCGCCCGGGCTTCTGCCGCTGGTTGGGGACGGCAGCGGTGCGTCCAGCGAGACCTTTGAACAAACGGACTTCAAGTTTGGTTTGGATGCGACTTTGTCCGACGGTACGCTACTCTATTACAGTTTTTCCCAGGGTTTTAAAAGCGGTGGCTTTGTATTGCGCTATGTTGAGTCTGTGCCGGATGTTCGCACTTTCGAACCAGAGACGTTAGACACCCACGAAATCGGGCTAAAGTGGCAGGGTTTTGATGACAGGGTCCGTGTAAACACGGCGGTGTTTTTCTCCGACTATGAGGATGTGCAGGTTACATTCTTCGACAATCTCGGCGGACCGATTACCGCCAACGCAGGCACGGTGGATATCAAAGGTCTCGAGATCGAGCTGACTGCACTCCTTACGGATAACCTGATGCTGGATATGGGCTACGGTTATACCGATGCGGAGTACGATGAGATTAATCCCATAGAGGGGTTGTCGCTGAGTATCGACGAATCTGCCAAGCTGGTTAACACGCCGGAAAATTCTTTCAATATTGGCCTCGAATACACTCTACCGTTGGATGCCAATGAAATGGCCTTCAGGGTTGATTACGCCTACACCGATGACATCTACAACGATTCCCAGAATTCTCCCTTCCTGTTTCAGGAATCGGTAGAGGTAGTGAATGCATCTGTCCGCTTTTCCCTGGGGGAGTCCATGGACTTTGTAGTCTTCGGTAAGAACCTGGCCGATGAACGTTATATAGAAAGCGGGGATTCGAATTTTGGGCTGGGTTTTCATGAGGCGAATTACAATCGACCGCGAGAATACGGTGTAACCTTCCGGTACCGTTTCTAACAATCGCCCAGTGGTCTAAAGAATAAGGAGCAGTAAATGAGTATTCAATTTAAAGCAGCGGTTGTGCAGGCCGCCCCGGTATTCATGGACCTCGAAGGCTGTGTCGATAAGGGCATCGCCATGATTGAAAGCGCAGCCAAGGAAGGCGCCAAGTTGGTTGCGTTTCCTGAATGCTGGTTCCCCGGCTATCCCTGGTGGACCTGGCTCTCCGCAGCCCCCTACAATATCCGCTACTTTCAGCAATACCATGAGAATTGCCTGGTGGTGGGCAGTGAGCCTTTCAAGCGATTGGCGCAAGCGGCCCGTGATAACGCAATATTCGTGTCGGTCGGTGCCAGTGAGCGAGACTACGGCTCGCTCTACATTGCGCAGTTCCTGTTTGACGATCAGGGGCAGTTGATTCAGGCGCGTAGAAAATTGAAGCCCACCCATATGGAAAGAACTATATTTGGCGAGGGCGATGGCAGTCACCTGGATGTTTTCGATACGGATATAGGGCGTGTTGGGCAGCTCTGCTGCTGGGAGCATTTACAGCCCCTGACAAAATATGCAATGTACAGTATGCACGAGCAGGTACATATTGCCGCCTGGCCATCATTCAGTTGCTTGCCCCAGGCTTACTCATTGGGCCCCGAGCTCAACCAGGCAGTCTCCCAGACCTATGCAGCTGAGGGCGGGTGTTTCATGCTAGCGCCTTGCGGGGTAATCTCCCAGGAGATGTATGATTTGATGGTGGAGAATGATGACCAGGCCGCGCTGATTAACGTTGGCGGTGGGCACGCCCAGATATACGCTCCTGATGGCAGCCCCATGTGCGAGAAATTGGACGAGGCTGAAGAAGGTTTGTTATTTGCAGATTTGGATTTAGGCGCCATCGCCGTAGCCAAGTCGTTCGCGGATCCGGTGGGACATTACTCCAGGCCAGATGTGACACGGCTACTGCTTAACCGGTCACCTCAAATGCCGGTGGAGGTATTTGAAATTGAACCCGCTGAGGACGATTCGGGGATTGAGGACAAGGAGCGGCTCGCTGAGAACTGATAGCGCTGCGGGTTACATCCCATGATACTGATGCTAGTCTATGCGCTACTGGCGCCCAACTAGCACGGACTTAAAACAAGAGAGGTTCACCGATGGCATTTTACACGGAGTCGCAAAAGGCGATGCAGGCTCAGTTCGAGAGCCAGCCACTGGCGGCATCCGTCGAACAGGCGATAGTGCGTGATGAGCTGGAAGATATGCATCGCGCATTTATCGAATCCAGAGATTACTTTTTTCTGTCTACGGTGGACGCCGAAGGCTGTCCTACTGTATCGCATAAAGGTGGCTCTCCGGGCATAGTCACGGTGTTGGATTCTTCGACGATTGCTTTCCCGAACTACGACGGCAATGGCATGTTTCTGTCCATGGGCAATATCTCTGATACCGCGAAAATCGGCCTTTTGTTCATCGACTTCGAAACGCCTAACCGGATTCGGGTTCAGGCCACGGCTACAATCAGTGGTGACGATGAACTGCTACAGCGTTATCCGGGCGCGAACCTGATCGTTCGGGCCCACGTTGACAAAGTATTCTTAAACTGTGCGCGCTATATCCATAAACATACGCGGGTTGAAACTTCACCCTATGTGCCTGCTAGCGACGGCGCCCAACCCTTTCCCGCCTGGAAACGCATCGATGCTCTGCAGGACTCCTTGCTTCCTCAGGATAAGGGCAAAGCGGAGCTTGAAGGCGGAGTTATTACCGAGGATGAGTACGGCGCAAAGCTTATGGCTGGCGAATCATGAAGATGCTGAGGGCTTTTGAGCATCGCGTGAAAGAGGCGTAAACTAAGGCGCAGGGTTTAAATTACCTGAGTATCAAAATGAGCTTTTTAATTTCAGACGGTTATAAGAAGAATACAACTGATCTCAAGGTGGAGGAGCGCTTCGATTATTGGCGGGAAATCATCTGTGACGAATTTGTCAAATTGGACTGCGAACGTGTTGCGGAAGGCGATTTTCTAGGCGAATTGCGTGGGGGCGTAGCGGTTGGCAATTTGAAATTTTCGGAGGTGATGTCAAACCCGCAATTGGTGGAGCGCTCCAAGAGCCAGATATCGAAATCCACAGAGGCGGATTTTCTTATCAGCTTTCAAATCGAAAAACAGGGCTTGGTTAGCCAAAATGGTCGGGAAGCCCTGCTGACGCCGGGAAGCTTCGCACTGTACGACAGTACCCAACCCTACACACTTACCTTCAATGAACGGTTCCATCAACTGATAGTGCAAATGCCAAAGGACATATTGTCGCGGCACCTGATGAATCCGGAGCAGTACACCGCGATCCCAATCTCCGGTCAGACTGGGCTGGGGGCGGTGCTAAGAAATTTCATATTTTCCCTCGCCAAAGAACTTCGCAATGTTCAACAGGCACCTGTTGAACTGTCTGAAAACCTGGTCAACATGATCGCCATGGCTTTCAGTTCCTCGGTAATGTTGGATCAGATTGGCGACAACTCCATTGTCCGCGACTCGCTGAAACGTCGGATACTGCAATATATCGAGAACAATCTGTGTAACTCCGAGCTGTCAAATCAGCAAGTAGCCGAGGCGCAAAACATATCGACTCGTTACCTGCACAAGCTGTTTCAGGGGGAGACGGAAACAATACATTCGTTGATTCTAAATAAGCGCCTCGAAAAAAGCGCGATGCTACTAAAAGACCCAGCTTATGCCGGACACAGCATTGAGAGAGTTGCGTACAGTGTGGGCTTCTCCAGCCCGGCGCATTTTTCCCGAGCCTTCAAAAAGCACTTTGGACAAAGCCCCAGTGAATGTCGGTAGCACGCTCTGAAGTGCTGGTTGAGTCGGCCTATTTCACCGTTATGGATGACATGCTGGCCCGCCTGGCGCCTTATCTCGAATCGTCTATTAGCATTAAGGCGCTCACCAATTCCCTGGCGACTACCGATGTCTGGACTATACATGCAGGCTATACCCGCGATCTGCGCTGGCACGGCAAAACCCCGGCTGTAACCCCGAGATTGTTGATCACGAACCGCAAACCAGCACCATGACCCGGATTAAATCAAGACTGGCCTCTTGGCTGCCTATGGAAAAATACTGGTAGCTTAAGCCCGGCATTGCGTGTCCACAGCCGTATTCCTCATGCAGCATCAACCGCGTGAACCTGTCCCTGGCGAATTGGTAATTCAAGTAATCCGCGACAGTGCTTCTCCCAGCTTTACTTTTTGATGTCACTTGACCAGTGTCCAAGCCAATACTCCAGCATAGCCACATAGCACATCCCAGCCCACGGACTCGACACCAATAGCGCGTTACAAATGCCTTGCGGTTGCTGAAAGGGGTCGAGTACGTCGGGTAGAGTTAATGTCTTGATCTCTGCCCTAAGACGATTTGCTGCTCTCTAGCAATTTGCTAGTACCCTGACACAGATCAAACCATCCCATATTGCAAAATGAGACACTTCTCCTTTGTCCAAATAAATCATGAATCTACGAGGAGTTATTAGTGAGTTCCGAGCAAAATGCATTCTCTACTGAAGAAGTCGTCAACCTTACAGATGTCAAACAAACAGACGAATCTGAACAGATAGTGGAAGAGCAGTATCTGGGCGGAGAGTTCTCATCCGATATCGTTAAAAAAATGCGTGCCGACCCGAGTGCTATAGGCAAGCTATTCAGGGAAGGAAAATATCCCTATACGGACCGTATCGCACGGAGTGCCTATACCGAAGAAAAAGCGAAGCTACAAATTGAGCTACTGAAAGTGCAAAACTGGGTAAAGATGACTGGACAAAAAATAGTCGTCATCTTCGAGGGTCGTGACGCCGCTGGCAAGGGTGGAGCCATCAAGCGCTTTATGGAACACCTTAACCCAAGGGCCGCCAAGGTGGTGGCACTCGAAAAACCGACCGAGCACGAGCTGGGCCAATGGTATTTTCAGCGGTATATCGGACACTTGCCGACACGGGGCGAAATTCTTTTTCTGGACCGCTCATGGTACAACCGCGCTGGCGTAGAGCGGGTGATGGGATTTTGCAATCAGCTCGAGTATCTCGAGTTCATGAGGGAGTGTCCGGAATTCGAGCGCATGCTGGTCAACTCCGATATCAGGTTGTTCAAATACTACTTCTCCGTCACCAAGAAGGAGCAGCGCGCCAGATTTGAATCTCGTAAAATGGATCCTCTAAAGCAGTGGAAGTTGAGCCCGGTTGACGAGGCGGCTGTTGGTAAGTGGAACGAATATACCCGCGCTAAGGAATCCATGTTTTTCCATACCGATACAGCGGCGAGTCCCTGGACTATTGTAAAGTCAGACGACAAGAAGCGAGCGAGACTGAATTGCATGCAACACTTTCTCAGCAAGCTGGATTACCCGGAAAAGGAGTCTGATATTGTTGTAGGAGCAGACCCACTGATAGTCGGTTCTCCAAAGTCAATTTTACGCGCAGATGTTCACCTGGACGATTGGCCCCGTTTCTGACGAGAGTGATTCAAATCGTAATCGGTAGTAATCGTGGGCAGACCACGCTTCTCGTTACTTGCCTCATTGGTTTTGGCCGCCGTGCTTATCAGCGCCTGCCAACACAAAGCAGCGGAAGCTTGCGCAGCAACGTAAGCGGGGGCCGTCAACGGCGCCAGGTTAATCGCCGCTGACAAGGAGCCTGACAGTTGGATGTCCTATGGGCGTACCTATAGCGAGAAGCGCTATAGCCCACAGCCCACTACGCATGTGCGTTACTAAATAAAATCCTCGCGCAGTATACGTTTCAATATTTTACCGGATGGGTTTCGCGGGATGCTCTCGACGAACTCCACCCTCCTGGGCAATTTATACCGTGAAAGCTTTTCCTCGCAGAAGCTGATTATCGCCTCGGCATCGACGTCACCTTCGCCCGCTACAATGACCGCGCAGGTTGTTTCCCCCCATTTCTCGTCCGGAAGCCCTATAACTGCAACTTCTGTGACCGCCGGGTGCGCGAGAATGACGTTTTCGACCTCTGCGGGGTAGATGTTCTCGCCGCCGGAAATAATCATGTCCTTAATGCGATCTTTTATGGTGATGAAGCCCTCATCATCGATTTCAGCGATGTCGCCGGTGCAGAACCAGCCGTCGTCGTAGCTTTCATCGGTTGCATCGGGGCGGTTCCAGTATTCTTTCATCATGTGGGGCCCGCGCAGCAGGATTTCGCCTGTACCGACGCTGGAACGCTTACCCTGGGTATCGCGTATACACAGTTCGGTGAACATGGTGGGCTTGCCGGCAGAGCCTATTTTTCTTAGCGCATCTTCGTTCATCAGCATGCAGCCGCCGCCACCGGATTCTGTGAGTGCATAGCCCTGAATAACTTCGATATTCTTCTCGTTATAGATACGTGTAAGGGTTTCCGGCATTGGCGCGGCACCGGTAATAAAGAAGCGGAAATCCGGCGCATCGAGCTCAGCAAACTCCGGTACCTGCCGCATAAAGTTTAGAATAGCGGGCACAGAGGCACCGATACATATTTTTTCTTCTACGATGAGCTTCCAAAATTCTGAGGGGTCAAAATCCGGCATCGACACAAGTGTTATTCCTCGTACTGCACAAAACAGTACGCCAGTCAGTGCAGCCACATGGAACATTGGCAGAGGCAGTAAAAGGCGGTCCTTGTAGCGAGCGTCAACTGTATTAGCCCAGCACAGGCCCGCCCACATAATCGATTCGTGAGTATGCACCACGCCCTTGGGCGATCCAGTGGTGCCCGAGGTATACATAATGAACAGGTTGTCCTGATCACCGCCGCCGATTTCGGGTTCCTCTTCAGAGCCTTCGGCCAACATGGACTCCAGGGATGCTCCTGCCATTGACGTGCCGTCCCTGGTTTGCAAATATGACGTAATAGTTAGGGGATGTTCGTCACTGACTTTTATGGCTTCCGCTACGTCGGTGAACTCAGGATCAAAAATCAGAATGTTGGTGCCACTGTCAGATAATATGAAGGATAATTCACTGGCTGTTAGACGGGTATTAAGCGGGATTACAATAAGGCCTAATTTGGCTGCCCCATAAAATAGCGCTGCATATTCGATGCTGTTGTGCATCAATAGGGCTACCCGATCCCCTTGTTTTAATCCCTGCGCCGACAATACACTTGCGCAGCGATTAGCCAGCCGGTTCAGGTCAGCGTAAGTTGCACGGACATTGGTAGAAGGTTCGACGAAGGCTTCTAGGTGAGTGGAAACGACAGATCTTTGCTGTAGCATTACGCCAATATTAGTCATTTTTTGCTCCGAGTTTTCTGACTTGTGTTTTGTTTGCTCTTAAGTTGCGGCTTTCTTTTCGCTTTCCCTGTCCCGTTGGTCGCTTTTTGCAGGTCAGTGAAACTTTGCTGCATCAGTTGAATCAGCTCATAAGGGTTGTTAACGGCTTCAGGCGCAGAGCCAACTGCCAGACAGATGTTTTTGTTAAAACTGGCGAAGGTCACGTTCAGTCCGCCACCGGGTGGCACTATGGGAAGCCCCTGAAAAGCGACTATAGGGACGCCACCCGTATAGAGCTGCTCTTGCGGGCCTACCATGTTTGAAATCACCAGGTTGGCATTGGGGATTGCCTCAAAAGCCGGGGCAAAATCGGCAAGCGCCGAACTGCCAAAGACGAAAATGGAGTAAAATTGCCGCACTGAATCCGGTAGCTTTTGACTTCTATCTTTTATTTTCTGGATCGAGTCGTGCACCTGTTGCAGCCGTTCTTTAACGCTGGCTGCTGGCTCTCCCATGGGCACCAGTTCAGCGCTTACCTGATTCCCCGTTGCCTTTTGCCCTGGCTTGCGAGTAGACATCGCCATCAGGCTGACCAGCGGCACGCTTATTCCAGAGTTGTGCTCCTGCAGGTACTGATGTAGCGCATGGTCGATAATTGCCGTCACCACATCGTTTACTGTGGTTTCGGTTGTCTTAGCGATAGCTTTGACATCAGCTAGTGGTATTTCGCAGTTGCCGTAACGGCGTGCCGAGGATTGCGCGATGTTGTTAAACAGGGTTTTTTGGGCGCCAAAAGGCAGCGCCGACTCCCGGGGTTTGAAGCGCAGCGCCTGTGCGCCCATTCTGGCGATGTCGTTGCCGGCGCCCAACATATTTGCAGGTAGCTTGCTAAATCCTTGCAGCAATTTTTTCACCTGAGATTCGCTGACTTTGCTACGTTTTGTTCTAGCGGATTTTTTATCAGAGGGCATCCAGATAGCGCGTATCGATTTATCCTGAGGCGAATCGTTCATCGCATTGCGGAACAACTTCAACGCAGCGCCCCCGTCTATGAGTGCGTGATGTACCTTAATCATTACAGCGCAACGGTTACCCTCAATGCCGTCTATGATGTAGCACTCCCAGGGGGGCAGGGCACGATCCAGTAGTGGCGTATTGAGGAACGAAATAAGTTCGTAAAATTGTTTATCGGTGCCGGGGGCAGGCACTGCTACATGCCGTACGTGATAATTCATATCCGGCTTCACTTTTTGCCAGGACGCGACATTCTTGCCAAGCCACTTCAATTTTTGATTAAAGGGGGCAGCGACTTTGCTGTCGCGATAGGTGCGGAGCAGCTTGGCCGGGAAAGTATGTGTTTGCCGGGCCGGTATCTTAAACATCTGGAATGCGGTCATGTGCATTTGCCGGGAGCTGTTCTCCAGCAGGAAAAATGCCAGATCCATGGGATTGATATTACTCATATTTCACTCTTTTGTGTTGCATCGGTCTGTGGAACCAGTAGTACCAGCGCGTTCAATTCGGCGACAAAATACTCGAACAACAACCAGCCGTCCGGGAGAACTTTTTGGTCCGCCAGAATGCACAGATTTACATTTTTGCAATAGCTCCACATGGTCATATTCAGGCTGGTGCCATCGGTGATTTGGCCGGTAGAAAACCAGTTATCCAATTTGTACTTATCAAGGTAAAGGGGCTTGCGTGGACCCGGAACGTTCGATAAAGCCACATTGGCAAACAAGCTCAGGCTGCCTTTTTTTCTCTCCCGTAGCCACCAGCTCAGAGCTCTGACGGTCCACGGAGGCAAGATTTTCATAATGGCGCCAAAGTCAGCATTCATCGCCACCATTTTCTGCAGATGCACTTTCATCTCGGCTGCCGCCTTATGGCTTGCGTGCAGGCGCTCGAGTGGGTCTGCGATATCCGTATGTAGCCAGCAATAGTCCATGGTTACAAAATTTCCAAAGCCCTCCATACCCTCGGTTCGCTCGCCGGCAAAAGGTGTACCAGCAATGAGCGGACTTTGGTCGGGATTATACTTTTTGTCCAGAAACAACTGCCTTATCGCCCCTGCAGCACAGCACAGGAACACATCGTTGATGGTTACACCCAGGCCCTTGGAGACCGTTTTGAAGTCATCGAAAGGTATGCTTTCACAGACAAACGTGCGCCCGTGGCTAAGCACGGTGTTGATTGGCGTTTGCTTCATCATGGCCGGAGCGGGATGCGCTGGTTTGCCGGCCTGTTCGTATTGCTTTTCCAGTGCCTTTTTCTGCCTTAGCCCGGAAATTACCTTTGGAAGGTTGACCAGTACTACCCCTGGCCAATCTACCAGAGCCCGCCACAACTTATACAACCAGGATGGCGTTGGAGCGGGGTTCCAGGGTGGCACTGTCTCTACTACGAAACCGGGCGTGTCGCGGTAAATCTGCTCCAGCCCGTGAGACGCCCCGACACCATCGACATAAGCATGATGCAGCATGGTTACGACGGCGACCTTGCCGTTCTCCAGTCCCTCGACGACCCAACATATCCACAGTGGGCGACTGCGATCCAGTTGGTAGGCATAGACGTCTGACATAAAACGGCAGAGTGCCCGATGATCGCCCGGCGCGGGGCAGGCAACATGGCGTACGTGATATTCCAGATTGAAGTCTTCGTCCTCTATCCACGTGGGATGATTAATCCCCAGGGGGGCGGGCGCATATTTCCATCTAAATGGAGGTATCAGGTGGAGGCGGTCTTCAATATCTTGATGAAATTTGTCGAATGACCAGCCATCAGGGTCCGTGGACGGATCCAGTATCCCCACTTTAAAAGTATGCATATAAGCCTTTGGTGTCTCAAAGGCGAGCATAAACGCGTCGGCACCTCCCATCCTGATCAAATTTTTACTCCAGAGTAATGTGGTCCAAGGTCTAGTAAGACTAGTTTAAAAGTCGGTATTTTCAAGCAGAGGCCTTCTGCCGCGCAGGTGTTTGAATCAAGGCAGATAGGTAGTGATCAGATCTTTTTGTCAGCTTGGCCTGGCTTGAACAGTGAAGTTTTTATTAGTAGTTGCGAGCCATTGTAAGTGGTTAGAGCAAGACTTTTTTGTCCCTCGTTACATTCTGGTTGTCTTTGCGAGCAATCTGTACGGGGAGCGTGTATGGCCGGTCTTTATCTTGCTCGCGCAGACAATAGCTGTGACTCGCCATGACAAGTACAGCCTGGCAGGCTTGGATATAGTGCGCACTGAATATATAGCCCCAAAATATAAGGTGAACACTATGAATAAGAAGAAGCTTGCACTCGCAATTGCAGCTGTCCAGTTTGCTACGGTCGGAGCGGCAACCTCGCATGCTCAAATGCTTGAGGAGGTCATAGTTACGGCCAGAAAAAAACCTGAAAGCCTGATGGACGCGCCGGTAGCCGTTACTGTCGTTTCTGGTCGTGATCTCGACCGCGAAGGTATCACCAATCTTGAACAGATGGCCACGAAGGTTCCCGGACTACAATTGGGTCGTGCCTCGCAGACCAGTAGTATCTATATTCGGGGGATTGGCTCCGGTATCAACAAGGGTTTTGAACAATCCGCTGGTATGTACGTCGATGGCGTATATCAGGTACGTAGCCGCCAATTTACGCAGTCTATGGTTGACCTGGCCCGGGTTGAAGTTCTGCGTGGTCCGCAAAGCCTTTTGTTTGGTAAGAACACTATCGCGGGCGCAATCAAGGTCGAAACCGCCAACCCCGTCATTGGTGAGGGAACGAATGGCTACTTTAGTGTCGACGCCGAGCCCGAGTATGGCACCGCGCGTGGCACCGCTGTGGTATCCGGAGATCTCTCCGATAATTTGGCCGGGCGAATTGCAGTCCGTTATCAGGAATCAGATGGCTATGTGGAAAACGTACTCATTGATGAGGACGTCGCCCAGAAAGAAGATACGCTATTTCGTGTCTCACTGGTGTGGGAGCCCACTGATACTCTTGCGGTAACCACCAAATTTTCCCATTCCGAGTCAGATGCAGATGGCATAGAGCAGATTAATAATGTGGCTGATCCATCGCTGTTGCAGGGTTTTGGCAGTAACCAGTTGGCGCTCACAGATGTTATGGGTTCTATCGCCGCGTTTGCGACGCCTGGTTATGGACCTGAGACAGGCACTAAGGAGTACGAGTCCTGGACCGGTAACCAGAATTTCATCCCTGTTGATACTGAGGAATCTGAGTCTAATCAGTTGTCGTTACAGCTTGAATGGGAGCTTGGCAATTACACGGTAACCTCGTTGACCGGCTATACAGACTTCGATCTTGATCAAGATCACGATGTTGATTTTCAGCCTGGCAACGCCGTACACAGTGTCGAGTTTGAAGAGCTTGAGACCTTTAGCCAGGAACTCCGACTGGCCAGTAGTTTCGAGGGCCGAGTTAATTTCAATGCCGGCGTGTACTACGAGCAGCAGGACCTGACCATACAAAATACACCGTATATTGATGGCACCCTGGGTGGCGTATTTGGGCAATTGCCAGCGAGTGCGCTGAGCCCCGCGCTGCCGTCGATACCTCTAAGCGATATCGGCATTAACAGCCTTTGGAATGGGCAGGTTTTTACTGCACTGAACCCGGCGGCCGCACCGCTAATTGGTGCCGAGCAAGACGTGATTTGGCGCTCGTCTCGCAATGAAACTGAAACAGATACTTTGGCAGTGTTTCTGGAGTTTACCGTTGACCTGACTGACAACCTGTTTCTGGACATCGGTGGTCGCTATTCGGAAGATACTAAAGAAACCGCCAAGTCTGGCAGTCTGGGGGTAGGTGCTCCCGGACAAGATGTCCTGGTGTGGAACTCTGATGGCACCCCGACCGGCGCTCTTGATGCGCAAAATTCCGGACTGGTCGCCACCGCGTGGTCGCTACTTGCCACTTACCCCCAGCAGAATGACCTGAAGCGAGACGAAGAGCATTTCGATCCTTCGGTTCGTCTGCGTTGGGATGTCCTGGACGACACGATGGTCTATGCCTCGTACTCCACGGGTTACAAGTCTGGCGGGTTTAACAGTTCCGGTGATACCGCCAACCCCGACGGTACTCCCGGAGAAGGAACCGAGTTTGAAGACGAGGAAGCTGAAGCCTGGGAGCTGGGTGTCAAAACCACGCTGTGGGACGGTCGCGCTCGCCTTAGTACCACACTGTTTCGCACAGAGTTGGACGACCAGCAGGTAACATCTTTCCAGGGCGCCACCTTTTTGGTTAATAATGCCGCCAGTTTGATCAGCCAGGGACTCGAGTTTGAAACCCAGGTAGCTCTCACTTCAGACTGGGAGCTCGGTGGCTCGCTAGCCTACCTCGATTCAGAATACGATTCTTATACGGGTGCCCCCTGTACGGTCTACCAGGCAGCGGCTACGGTAGGCGAATGTACCCAGGATCTCAGCGGTGAGCGTGGCCCAAATGCCCCGGAGTGGAGTGGCACTGTCTACGCAAGTTATGAGCGGCCCATTGGTGAAAACCTGTTATTCGGTTTTAAGTTTGATGCGTCTTATAAAGATGCATACTTTCTGGATGGCGACCTGGATCCCAACGCCTTGCAGGAGAGCTACGTAAAAGTGAATGGTCGCATAGGCATTAGTTCGGCTAATGATACCTGGGAGCTGTCACTGTATGGTCGAAACTTGACTGATGAGACCACTTACTCCTTCGTTGTAGATGCCCCATTGAGTGCTGGTATATATGGTGCCTGGGCGGAAGAGCCAAGGATTATAGGTCTGCAGGCGCGCTATAACTTCTAGGCTTTAAATACTTTTTTAGGGGGCGTAACCGGTTCGCCGGTTACGCCTTTTTTTCGTACTAAAATGACAAGGAATGTGTTGTTAAGGCCAAGTATCGAAGCCGGAATCTTCGTATAGTTATTATGTAGTTGGATAAAACAGTCGAATAAAATAGCCGTCGCGTAATTGCCAGGCAAGGTGGAGTAGAGAGTAATGAGTTCTGAAATAGTAATCGCCGGTGTGGGGATGGTGCCATTCAAGAAGCCTGGGCAGTCTGATAGCTATGACGCAATGGGCGAGAATGCCGCGCGATCCGCTCTGGCCGACGCGGGTATCTCCTTTTCCTTAATCGAACAGGCGTTTTGCGGCTACGTCTATGGCGATAGCTGCGCGGGGCAGGCCGCCCTGTACCGTCTCGATATCAATGGAATCCCAATTTTTAATGTTAACAATAATTGTGCCAGTGGCTCCTCGGCCTTCGCTCTAGCGACACAGGCCGTGGAGAGCGGTAATGCCGAGTGCGCCATGGCGCTGGGATTCGAGGAAATGGAGCCTGGTGCCATCGACGTGATATTTCCCCAGAAAGTGAGCCCTCTGAAACGGCACGAGGACGCTATCGCCGAAATCATGAATTTTAGCGAGGAAGAACGTGCGGTGCCGCCAGCAATCGCCATGTTCGGTGCCCAGGTGGACGCCGTGCTGAACAGTGGTGTGAGCGAGGAAACCATTGCGAGCATGAGTGTAAAGTCGCGTCAGCACGCGGCGGCCAACCCCAACGCTATATTCAGGGATCCAATCACGGTTGAGGAAATTCTGGCGACGCCAAAACTATTCCGAAACCTGCGTAAAAACTACGCCTGTGCTCCCAGTTGCGGTGCGGCAGCAGTTATTGTCTGCACACCGGAGTTTGCCAGATCCCACGGTATTCGCAGTGATGTACGTCTGGCCGGCAGGGGCTGGTCCAGCGATAAGCGCGAGTACTTCAACACCGACAACGTTCTCGATGTCATGTTTCAGGCTCTTAGTCGCGACGCTGCAAATTCGGCTTATGAGGATGCGGGCATTGGCCCGGAGGATGTTGACGTCATCGAGTTACACGATTGTTTCGCGACCAACGAACTGGCGACCTATGTCGCACTGGGCCTGTGCGAGACGCATGAGCTCAACGAGTTTGTGGCTTCGGGACAGAATACTTATGGCGGGGGTTGTGTAGTTAATCCCTCCGGTGGGCTGTTGGCCAAGGGACACCCTCTAGGTGCTACTGGCTTGGCTCAATTGACCGAACTTACCTGGCAGTTGCGCGGCGATGCCGGTACGCGGCAGGTTGAGGGAGCACGGGTCGCCCTGCAGCATAACGGCGGGCTGGGTAGTGCCGGTTTCGTACATATACTGAAGAGAAACTGAACACCATTTAATTTTTGCGGGAGTTTAATCATGCGTTTCAGTGACAAAAAAGTGTTGGTTACCGGTGCTGCTTCAGGCATTGGCCTGGGTATAGCAAGGCGTTTTAAATCTGAGGGTGCGACGGTTATCGCCACAGATCTCAACCGTGAAGCTCTGGATGCCATGGAGTTGGACGGGCCGGGTGAGCTGTACACACGGGTGAGCGACGCGGGCAGCACTTCTGCCATTGCCGAACTGGCCGCCTGGGTTAAGACAGAATTTAACGCGCTTGATGTGCTGGTTAACAATGCCGGCTATACCATTGCCAAAAACCCTGAAGAGGTACTCGAGGAGGAATACCATGCCCAGATGAATGTCATGCTCACCGGTCCGGTGTTTTATGTGAAACACCTGGCGTCACTGCTGCGCAAGAGTGACAACGGTTCGGTGATTAATATTTCGTCTGCCTCGGCAGTGGTGACTGCGCAGGGTTATTGTCCCTACGCATTGGCCAAAGGGGCGATAGTGAAGTTTTCAGAGGACTGTGCGGTGCAGGTGCCTGGCATACGACACAACGCAGTCTTGCCGGGTTTTATCGAGACACCGATTCTGAACCTGGCCTATGGTGAGGACGCGGCTACACAAATGTCCGCCATGTTAGCTGTGTTGGAACCGGTAGGGCGCCTGGGTAGCCCGGAAGATATCGCCAATGTCGTCGCATTTCTCGCTTCCGACGAAGCGAGCTATATCAATGGTACCAGTCTGGTGGTGGATGGTGGTCTGAGTCGCCTGAATACCGCGGTATCTCTAGCCAGCGGTGTGGTAAGCCTCAATACTCAGTGATCCAGGCCCAGGGATTGTCTGTGGTCTCTCGGTGATTTCCCCGTCCAGCGTTTGAAGGCGCGGGTGAAGTTACTGACATCCGAGAAGCCCAATAAGTACGCGGCCTCTGTTATTGAGATGGCGCTCTGTTCCATGTAGCCCAGCGCCAGCGAATGCCGGGTGCTGTCTAGTATTTCCTGAAAGCTGGTATCCTTGGCAGCGAGTTTCATTTGCAGGCTCCGGGAACTCATGCATAATTTGTCTGCTACCCGTTGCTTGGTGATTGCACTGGAAGACAATTCCTCCACGATCATGGTGCGTACTCGATTGATAATATCCTGCTTATCCATGCGTTCCAGATACTGCATGGAGGTCTGGTCGTGCATCTGGGCCAACTCTTTGCTGGCGCCCGGTAGCGGTTTGTCGACGAGATCAGGGTCGATGACGAAAACCACGTTGGTGCTATCGAATAGAATCTCACATTGAAAGTAATCCTGATAGGCCTGAATATGGCTGGGCGGCTCGGGGCGCATCAGTTCAACTCGCAACGGGTCGAAATCCGGGTTGTAGATAAAGCGGATAAACCGGATTAGCAGCGCGCTAAAGGCGTCGTGGGTTTCCCAACAAATATCCGGTGCACCTACCGCGGTAGTTATCCTGAATTCACCCGGCCTTTCCTCAATATGAATATTGGCGCTCTGCGAGACGATCTTGTAGTAGTTAACAAGGCGCTGGGCGTAATCCCGCAGCGAGGTACTAGCCATTAATGCGTAACCCAGGGCATGCAGGTTTCCCGGGTGCATACTCTGGCCCACTTGTAGACCAAAGGTTGGGTCACCCGTAGCCTCCACGGCGGCTTTGAACAGGCGGCTGATTTCAATATTTGTCAGCCGTAGCATGGGATCAGTTGTCGTTTGCAGGGATACGTTGCAACGGTCAAAAATGCCCTGTGGATCGACGCCGGATTGTTCCAGCGCTGTGGCGATGGCGAACGCATACGCAGCAATAGTAGAAGGGTTGGAAGGCGTGTTGTGATCACTCACCATTTTGGGGGATCTGTCCTCATTCTCATTATCGTTGTGACTGAATGAGTTTATGGCTTTGCCCGTGGAATGGGAACCCCTGTAGTTCCGTATGGGTTGCGTTAGTTTACCGCCCGTGCCTGCCCGGCCCAATAGCGCTTGCGGATATCGGCTTTGAGCACCTTGCCCACCGGGCTTCGAGGTAACTGATCGACAAAGTCGATGCTTTTGGGGGTCTTGACGCTGCCCAGCTCGGATTTGACCAGCGCCAACAGTTCATCGTGAGCGCAGGCTTCATTGGGTTTGAGCTGGACCACAGCCTTCACTGCCTCGCCCCATTTATCATCGGGTATGCCAATAACCGCGCACTCCTGTACCGCTGGGTGTTTGCTGATGACCTGCTCAATCTCATTGGGGAAGACGTTGAATCCACCGGTAATGATCATGTCTTTCTTGCGATCAACGATGGTGATATAGCCATCGTCGCTCATCACACCAATATCACCCGTGTGGTGCCAGCCGAATTCCCGGACTTCAGCGGTCGCCTCGGGGTTTTTATAATAGCCGGGGGAAACAAGATCGCCGCGTATGCAAATCTCACCCGCAGTACCGCTTGGCTGTTCCTCACCCTCGTCGCTGAGAATGATTACGGTATTAAAGACACAGGGCCGGCCTATTGAATGCAGGCGTTGCTCGTTGATCTCGCCATTCGCGTCCAGGTAATCCCAGGGTGCCTTGGCCGCGATTGAGGCGGGGGCTTCGGACTGCCCAAATGCCTCGGTCATGACCGGGCCGAAAATATCCAGAGCTTCCTTCAGTTTGTCCAGGGAGGTCGGTGCGGCGCCTACCAGGAAATGCTGCAAATTGCTGTAGTCGTGGTCGCGGATGTTCGGCAGCGCCAGCATCATGTAGAGCACCGTCGGTGGCAGGAACAAATGCGTAACCTGGTAGGTCTCCATGGCATCGGCGATATCGGAGGGTCTGGTGCTGTTCATGATGGCGTTGGTACCGCCTCTGGCGAAGTGCAGACAGCCCGTTAGACCCGCAGTGTGGGTCATGGGTGCGACGATCAGGTGGCAAGTGTCATCGCGATAGTTAAAGTGAGAGTAGAAATTGTTGAAAAATGCTTCAATATTAGTATGGGTTAACACTACACCTTTCGACTTTCCGGTAGTGCCTCCCGTGGGGAAAATGGCGAATGTATCCCCTTGTTCTGTGTTTTGTGCTGCAAAGGTCTTTGCCGCCCCCCGGGACCAATCATCCAGCGATGTACCAACACCACAGTCACCGTCGATACAGACTATCTGGCGAATATCGGGGCACTGTTGCTGTAGCTTCTGAGCCTCGGCTGCGTAGCTGCTGTGAAACAGCAATAGCTCACCGTCAAAGCGGTCCAGCAGGTCGGCGTTAACCGACACCGTATTACGTGGGTTTATCGGCAACCAGACACAATTGGCGCGAAATAGCCCCAGCAGTGCCAGAAAGGCGATCGTGCAGTTGGGTGCCAATACGCCTACATGTGCGCCATTGCTGAAGCCGTGGTGATGAATAGCGCCGGCGATGGCATGAGTGACCGGTTGCGCTTGCGCGTAGCGCATGCCCGGTTCCTCACTGCCTACGTCGACAAAGGCGATGTTGTCTGGATAAAAGCGGGCGCCGTTGTCGAAGTGTTCAATAATACGCATTGTCTTATTCGTCCTTACAGGGTTTCAAGCTCGCAGAGCCCAAAATTCTGAAACTGGCCCAGCAGTTCACGGTAGCCCACGGCCTGGCAGGCAGAGCTGAAACCCGCAGACTGCTGGTGGCCGTTGATCAGGTAATTGGCCGTCGCAGCCTGGGCAACACCGGTCATGAGGTAAGGCATAAAACTGCGGATGATTGTGGTGCTGCTGGTATTGCCGCCGCGGCCGTGGACTACATCCGTATTTCGATGCATCAGCGGATTCTCCCTAGGCGGCATGCCTGGCTGAATACTCTCGCCTATCGCTTTTAGCTTCTCCTGTTGCTCGGCTTCCGGCAGTTGCTTCAAATCACTCTCATACATTTCATGCAGTGCAACAACCTGCTCCATCAGTGTCCGGTTGGTGAACGCCGTCAACTGGCGGCAGTTATTGATGCGTGCGTCGTGCTCGAAGTACAGCGGTAGCGAGCCGCCGCCCCAGGGGTGTGACAGCTGGCTCATCATCAGGCCGGGCACGCTCACCTCATAGCCCTTGGCGGCAGGCCATGGAGTGCGCTGGTTGTTTTCCAGATAGAAGGCCTGGTCCGAGGTCTGGAACATGGCGAATATGGTCTGGGTGGAGCCGTAGGTGGGTGTGCCAGTCGCACTGCAGATGGCTTCAAGGGTGTCCACTCCCGGTGTTTCCAGCGCAATATGGGCAGCGATCTCCAGAGGCGTATACATATAGGAAGTGCAAGGTGCGAGTACCTTTCCTGCGGCTTCAAACTGGTCACCAAATTGTTTGGACACTTCGTCCATAAAAGGTATTTCGCCGGTGGTGTCCAGGTAATGAACATCGGCTTTGGCGCAGGCCTCTACTACGAGCTTGCCAAAATAGTGGAAAGGGCCAACGGTATTGCACACTACCTGGCTACCGGAAAATAATTCGGTGAGGGATTCCAGGTCGTGATTGACTTCAACGACCTCATAAACTGCTGTTTCGATTCCCGGCACCAGGGCCATGGCCTCTTCAAGCCTTGCCTTGTTGCGACCGGCGGCAATAAATGGGATTTGATAGTTGCGCAGGGCCTCTGCCACCAGGCGCCCTGTGTATCCACTTGCGCCATAAACTACTACTGGTTTCTTTGACATAATATTTATCCGTTTTCTTCGGTTGCTAATATTTGATTTGCCTGTCCCGGCTGGGTAGGGATCCGTTATCTCATGTTACAGCTCATTGTTTTCCATAAAATGTCTGCTCAACCAGCGCATTCCCTTCAATTTGAGAATGTTGTTCTCGCCATCCTCGATCATCGAAGCGCGAGCGTCGCGCATGATCTTCTCCATAGGGTATTCTTTGGTTAGACCATTTCCGCCAAACAGCTGTAGTGCTTCGCTGGCGACATCGAAGGCGGTATCGGTGACAAAGGTCTTGCTGGTAACCGAGGCCATGAGGTGCGGCCCGTTGTTACTGTAGTTGTAATCGAAAACTCTATGGGTAAGCGCCCTGGCGGCTTCAACTTTTTGCCACAGGTTGAACGTTCGCAGCTGAACGCTCTGGTGCTCGATAATGGGTACGCCGCCCTGTTTGCGTTCGTGCACATAGGCCAGCGCGTGATCGAATGCGGCGCGTGCCACGCCGGTAAAGGTGGCCGCCATTTCCATGTTAGCGAAAGTGAGCGTGCCGACAAAACTGTTTAGAGCCGCGTCTCCCGTTGCCAGGCAATATTTCTTCGGCACACGGACCTCATCAAAAAAGATTTCTCCCTGGGGCAGGGGACGCTGCCCAAGTTTGTCCAGAGGCTTGCCGCGAGACACGCCGGGGAGGTCAAGGGGGATAAAAATGGCGACGTGATTAAGACCACGGCCATTCTCGTGGTAAATCCCCTCGCCATTATCGCAGGGCAGGTATGCCAAGGCTGTTTGCGCTAGAGGAGCGAAGGACACCCAGGCGGATGACTGGCCTGTGATGACCACGTCGTCGCCATCGATCTTGCAACTCAGGTTCCCCTTGGATTGGGTGGCACCGGGATGGACTTCAGAACCCTCCATATCGACCAGGTCGCTGCCCCGGTCAGGCTGGGTGGCGAGCCAGCAGCCGGGAGCGCTGCCAAATTTCTCAATAAGTTCGGCATCGCCGGAGGTATGGGCGGCGAAGGCCGGAATGCTGGATGCCAGTGTGGCGATAGCCAGCCCGGAATCGCCCCAGCCAAGCTCCTCGAAAATGATGGGGAATATGCGCGATTTCTGCTGATTATCCATTTCAGCAAGAGCGCCGAGATCCAGAATGCCTGACTCATGAACTTTGGTCATGTACTCGTGCAGGGGAGAATCGTCGGCTATAACCTCAGCCGGCGTCATTCTATCCAGCTGTTCACCGATGGGACGCATTACCTCCTCCGCAAATCGGTGGGCGACCTCCTGTATTGCCTGTTCTTCTTCGGTCAGGTCAGCTTCAAGGCCGCGAATGCCGAGTATGGGGGTCTCGAGTTTTTCGAAGGTGAACATGAGGGAGCTCCGTTATCTGTTACTGGCTATAGGATGAGCGAATCTTCTTGCCGATTCCAATGGAGCAAGCATAGCAGTCGCGAGGAATCTGTAATTGTCACAGGGAGAATATAGCTTGTCTTTCTAAACCGGATGCATGCCCGCAGTTTTTTTCTGGCAAGGTAAATATAGGGCAGCCTGGGACAAGTGTCTTGCTCCCCGGGCCAAGTGCTCGCTCTTACCAGAGAGTATTTTGGAGGCACTAATCGCGGGACATTAAACGGAGTGTGAGAAGCTATGGGCAAGTTTGACGGTAAGGTGGTGGTTGTTACAGGTGGCGCAGGTGGTATTGGCCGCGCATCGGCGATTCAGTTTGCTGAGCAGGGAGCGAAAGTCCTTGTTGCCGACATTAATTTGGCAGGTGCCGAAGAAACCGCACTACTCATAGGCGACAGCGCCCTGGCAGTTTCGGTTAATACGGGCGACCCCGCCTCCTGTGAGGCCATGATTGCCACTGCCATCGAAGCTTATGGGCGGGTGGACGTGATATTCAATAACGCCGGCGTCGGCGGCGATCGCCACAATACGGCCAATATGCCGTTGGCAGAATGGCAAAGAGTCATCGACATCAATCTCAGCGGAGTTTTCTATTGCTCCAAATACGCTATCCCCGAGATGCAGAAGGTCGGAGCTGGTGTAATCATTAACACCGCATCTATCGATGGACATATGGGCATGGCAACACTATCACCGTATACCGCTTCCAAACACGGAGTACTCGGTTTGACCAAGGCCACGGCTCTGGAGTACGGGCGGGAAAATATTCGCTCGGTCGCTAT
Source organism: Halioglobus sp. (assembly GCA_036961205.1). Classification (GTDB taxonomy): domain Bacteria; phylum Pseudomonadota; class Gammaproteobacteria; order Pseudomonadales; family Halieaceae; genus CALJFL01. The sequence continues at coordinate 43,191 of JBALVI010000011.1, forward strand.
CTGCCCCGGTTATGTCGACACTGAGATGACCCGGGAGGGGTTCAGTGAAGAGGAAGCGGCAGTGTTGAGCGCGAGTATCCCCAATGTTGGGGGGCAGCCCGCCCAACCCGAGCATATTGCTAATCTGGTCATTTGGTTGGCATCGGACGAGGCCTGCTATGTGAATGGTTCCAGCCATGTGGTTGATGCCGGGTTGATTGCAGGTTTCTCACTTCCTGAACCGGCATAGTGCTATAGGTCGCCTTCCATCCGTATTCCTTCCTCAAGCAATAGCGGTTTCAGTTCACGATACGCGGCAGGATGCTTGTTTAGGGGAATGGAGGGGAACAAGTGATGAACAAAATGATATTCCATACCCGAGGATAGGATGGTGCCCACGGGTGATTTCCAGATGCGGGTATCGCGGTAACGGCCCGTTTCCTTCATCGGGTGATGCGGTGCCCAAGACAGAATGATTTGTGAATAAATCGTGGCTATTTGCATCGGCAGCCACCACAGCATCAGGGCTTCCAGAGCGAAACCGGTCCAGCACAAGAGCAGCAGGCATAACCACCACAGGCGGGTCATCAGAAACCCCTGCCAGATCAGCTGATCTTTCTGTGCATTGTCATTCAGTACTTCTGGTGTCAGTCCGCCCATACTATCGGGCTGCCGGGTGCGCCAAGACTGGAACGCAGCTCCCCATATGCTGTCGGCGCGCATACCGATGTCAGGGTCTTTCTGGTCATCGTTGGTATACGCATGGTGCTTGAGGTGAATGGCACGATGCAGCTCGTATGGAATCCGAATGGGGAACATCGAAGTATGACCAATGAACTCGTTGAGCCAGCGCCATTGGGTGTTGGGCCGGCCAATATTACCGTGCTCCGCTTCGTGACTGGGCAGGTAGCAGTAGGACTGTGCAAGCAGTGACAACGCAAATCCAGCCCAGAGTGGCAGATAGCCCAGGTGAACCAACGGGAACAAGGCTAGCCATAGCGCAAAGCCACCCAGGCCCCAGATCACCATAAACCATGGGAAACCACCGATATATTTTTGTGCGATAGCGCGCTCTTGCTCCATGCTCATAGCCAGCGCCCCCGTTGCATCGCGATAAAGCCCCAGACCAGGCCAATTGTCATGGTAATCGGTAGGCTGATATCCAGTACGGCAGACCACATGGGTGCAAATATCAGGCCACCAAAAAACACCGGGCCCCACTGAACAAGGTTATCAATTATTATTTTCATGGCCGATTCAACACTAATCCATTTCTATTCTAGTGAAAGTATCCCATATTTAGGAATGCCTTTTGGAAAGTATTCGCGGAAAAATGTTTTCATTGACTGGTCAGCGACAGTCGCACGATAGTAGACATATAGATCTCCTCTACTGTGGCGGACTTAAATTGTGGTGAAAGTTAAGGGTATAGCGTCTTGAAAAAATCAGGCAGACAGGAAAGGTCAAAGCAGACAATCAAAACTATTCTAAGCGCTGCGAATCAAGTTTTAGTCGATCAGGGTTTTGAGAAAGCGACAACTAATAGAATCGCCGATCATGCAGGGTATAGCGTTGGAACTGTCTATCAGTACTTCGATGACAAGGAAGATATCTACGGAGAAATCCTCGATCAGGTGCTCCTGAAGCTGACGGAGTCAGCGGCTAACTGCATGATCCAGCCTTCATTAAGAGAGACTCTGAAACACTTGCTACTGCAAATCTTGACTTCTCTTGAGCAGGACCCAGCACTAATTCAGGCGCTGGGGACGTTATTGGGCGGGCTCTTTCGCAAGAAGCGAAAGGCCGCCTACGATACGCTTGTGCTTTCGGTCGTGCGGATTCTCGAAGCACACCGCGATGAAGTCGTTGTCGAAGATCTGGTAATTGCCGCTGGCGTCATTGTGGGAGCGTCGGCGGGTTTGGCCACCAGTGAAAGTGCGACCGTACTTGAATCACCCGATCTGATCGAACAAATTATACGCCTGCAATTCGCCTACCTTACGTTGCCTGCGTAACAGTTTCTGTTGCCAAAAGCTGAAATGTGTAGTCAGGAAAGCTAGCTCGATTTCACAGTTTAGGTAATATTTTCCCATGTATTCAATGCCTTACACGTCTTCGGTGTTCGCGCAGGCAATGCGAGTAGAAAAATGATGAGGGATTACTTATATTTATATAACAATATTTCCACGCGCCAATATGGCGAGAGAGATCACGATTATGAGCACGAGACAATCTGTAGACACCGGAACCCAAGGTGAAACTCTGTCACAAACGCCCTTCGATTTAACGGTCAGGAAAGACCTGCAGTGGCAATTTTCTGATGTTGAGACAAAATTTGTCGACCATCCCAGTATGTTGGTAAGCATGCTCTGGGCCGGATTTTCGGCGGGGGCCACTCCTATCGAAAGCTTTTTTATCAAAACACTGCTGCCCACGCTGGAAACTATCGACGGTGACCCCAAGCTGGAACAGGATGTTCGGGATATGATAGCTCAGGAGGCACAGCACTCTGCTAACCATCGCATTCTGAATGATCATTTAAAGACCAAAGGCTACGACATCGATGCGATGCAGGCATACTTTAAAGGCCAGGTGGCTAAAGCAATTGATGGGCTTAGCCCCAAGGATATGCTGGGCGTGGTGTCGGTGGGAGAACACGCGCTGTATTCTTTTGCGCACGTCTACCTGAAGTCCGACAAATTACGTAAAGACTTTCACCCGGAAGTGGATAGATTGTTTCTGTATCACTTTTTGGAGGAGGCCGAGCACGGCGCGGTTAGTCATGATCAATATCGCTATTTCTTCGGTGATAATTATTGGCATCGCCTGTACACCACGTGGAAAGCGCTGCCCATTATCGGCATGCTCTATGGTGGAATAAAGGTCACTGCCAACGGTATGGACTACAAGATTACCTTGCGCGATCACGCCCAATTGTTCTGGTATATGTGGATCAATCCCGGACCTATGCGTGGTTTGGCTGCCAAGTTACTGGAATACCTCATGCCCTGGTACAAGCTGACATTTACTCATGAAGATGTGGGGCAAATGAAGCGTTGGGAAGAAGAGCTCTATGCCAAGGTAAACAGGACTGAAGAACAGGCTGCATGAGTTTTGGTCGAGTTGTACTGGCGGTTCTGGGTACCCTGTTTGTCGCTCAGGGTGCGCTGCAATTCTGCCAGCCTGAATTATTAACGAGCCTGATTGGTGTCAGTGCCCAGAGCATAACCGGGCGCATTGAACTGCAGGTTATCTATGGTGGTCTGCATATAGCATTGGGTAGCGTTTGTTTATGGGGCGCAGCCAATGATGCTAATACGCGGGCTGCGTTAACCATGATGTTTTTTGTAGCTGCAGGAGTGGCCATTCCACGCGTAGGCCTGGGATTTTATTATCAGGATTTTAGTGGCTACTCTCTACTGGCGATGGGGATGGAGGTGGCATTACTGGCAGTGATATTGGTCTTACTAAAAAAAATATGAGCAACGAAAACGAGCATATTGCCTAAAGCAATCGAACTGACAAGTTTTTTGCATCGTGGGACAAGACTACCACTGCACTGGTGTGTAAAAATTTGTGTGAGGTCGTACCTTTATGATCGCACTAATAATTGAGAGAAAGATGAATAAGACTAAACTGGCAATAGCCGTAATCGCCGCTCAAATCTTCTCGACGCACTCAGTCCTCGTCCACGCTCAGGTTCTCGAGGAAGTGTTGGTTACGGCGAGAAAAAAGACTGAGAGCCTGATGGATGTGCCCGTGGCGGTTTCGGTCGTGAGCGGCGCGGCGATGGACAATGAAGGTATTACCAATCTGGAGCAGCTTAGTTCCCAGGTGCCAGGCCTGCAGGTCGGCCGATCGGCACTGGCCAGCAGTATTTATATTCGTGGTATTGGCTCGGGTGGCAATCTGGGCTTTGAGCAGTCAGTCGGGATGTATGTAGACGGCATTTACCAGACTCGCAGTCGGCAGTTTACCCAATCACTGGTAGACCTGGATCGGATTGAGGTATTGCGAGGACCTCAAAGCCTGCTGTTTGGTAAGAACACTGTGGCGGGTGCCATCAAAGTGGAGTCGTCCAACCCGCTTCCCGGAGACGACTTCAATGGCTATTTAATCGCCGATATTGAACCGGAGTATGGCACGGCCAGGGGTACTGCCGTACTGTCGGGAAGCCTTTCCGATAGTTTTGCAGCGCGGTTAGCTGTTCGCTACCAGGAAAGCGATGGCTACGTGGACAACGTGTACATCGACAGAGACGTGGCGCAGCGCGATGACACGGTTGCCAGACTCTCACTGGTCTGGCAGCCCAGCGACACACTCCGTTTCACAGGAAAGCTGTCACGTACCGAAATGGAAAGTATTGGCATAGAGCAGACCAATCCGGTGGTGGATTCCACTCTGTTGGACCAGACATTGGCGGGGAATACCCAGCTCATCACGACTCAAGTAGTAGGCGCTATTGCGGCCTTTGCGACGCCCGGGTTTACCGCGGGAACAGGGAGCAAAGAGTATGATTCCTGGACGGGCAACCTCGACTGGGCTCCCTACGATGAAGAGGAGACAGAGTCGAACCAGGCCTCATTGCGTGTTGACTGGGAACTCGATCAACTTACCCTCACATCACTTACCGGCTATAGCGATTTTTATTTTGAGCAGCAGCATGATGTGGACTTTCACTCTGGAAATGTAGCCGGCGGAATCAGTACTGAGGATGTGGAGCTGTTTAGCCAGGAATTCCGTATTGCGAGTGATTTTGATGGTTTCTACAACTTCACTGCGGGGGTCTATTACGAGGAGCAGGAATTGCAGGTCGATGCCAACCCGACACTTGATGGCAGCCTGGGCGGGGTAATTGGTCAGCTACCGGCGAATGAACTTTCCCCCTTACTGCCTCCGGTCCCCCTGTCTGCACTGGGCGTTAACAGTGCGTGGAACGGCCTGGTGTTGGCCTCGCTAGATCCAGCCAATTCACTACTTATTGGCGCCGAGCAAATCAATATTTACTCAGGAGTGAGCAACAAAAATGACAATGACACACTGGCCATTTTCGGGGAACTGACATTCGACCTGTCTGATTCCCTGTTTTTGGATGTGGGTGGACGCTGGTCCGAAGACAGTAAAAAGACCATCAAGCAGGTGCAATTGGGCGTAGGTGCTCCAGGCGAGCAGACGGTTGTCATAGGTTCCGATGGCGTGCCTACCGGTGCGCTTGATGCTCAAAACACCGGCGTGGTCGCGGTAAGTTGGAGCCTCGCCAATGCTTACCCACACAACCAGAATCTTAAACGCGATGAGAGCCATTTTGATCCTTCAGTGCGCATGCGTTGGCATATGTCTGATGACACGATGACTTACATTTCGTATGTAGAAGGGTACAAATCTGGCGGCTTCAACGCCTCAGGTGATTCATCCAAACCGGACGGCACGCCGGGACCGGGTACGGAGTTTGAAGACGAGCAGGCGCAAGCTTGGGAGCTGGGGGTAAAAACCACGTTCTGGGATGGGCGAGCGCGCCTGAGCACCACATTGTTTCGAACAGAAATAGAGGATCTCCAAGTGACATCTTTCAGGGGCCTGACCTTTGTGGCGGACAATGCCGCGGCATTGATAAGCCAGGGCCTGGAAATGGAAGGCCAGTTTGCACTGAGTGAAGAGTGGGAAGTTGGAGGCTCTCTAGCCTATCTCGATTCAGAATTTGACGACTTCACTACCGGGCCTTGCACTATCCAGCAGGTAGCGGCGGTTGGAATTGTCTGTAACCAGGACTTGAGTGGGGAGCGAGGCCCCAATGCACCTGAGTGGAGCGGTGTTGTATACGCGAATTATGAACAAGCGATGGGGGATAACTTCCTGTTCCGCTTTAATATTAGTGGCGCATACAAGGATGAGTATTTCCTCGATGGTGATTTGGACCCGAATACCCTGCAGGACAGCTACGTTAAGCTTAACGCACGTATAGCCCTGGCAGGAGGTGACGACTCCTGGGAAATTGCGTTATATGGTCGCAATCTTACTGATGAAACCACTTACACCTTCGCCACCGATGCGCCGTTAAGCGCAGGGATTTATGGTGCCTGGATAGAGGAGCCAAGAATCGTCGGTTTGCAGGGCCGATACAATTTTTAGCGGGTAGAGCATTCACACAAATAGTTACAGGATAAAAGTATAATGAGCAGGACTTTTACAGTCGGTTTGGCTCTCCTGCTATCTGCTGCCGGTATCGGTATAGCACTTTTTATGGACAGCACACTGGGGCGATTTATGATGATCGCTGCGATGCCAGCACCTGATCATTCCTTTAACGCCAGTCACGCGGAAGACGCGCCTGACTATTCGCTTGCATCCAACTGGCTTGCACACTCCGAGATTGTGGATAATACAGATTGGAAGGCGGAAGGTGAACAAGTCGCACTCAATGCCGGTGAAACAGCTTATGTGTTCTTCATCCATCCGACAGCCTTTTTAGGCAACGATCATTGGATGGGGTCCCTGGATAAAACTACCGCGACCGAAGAGAACAGACAGTGGACGATTGCTAATCAAGCTTCAGCGTTCAGTGGATGTTGTGAGGTTTTCGCGCCGTACTACCGCGAAGTGTCGATTACCACTTATTTCGAAAGCGACCTTGATACTATGGTCCCAGCCATTGATTTCGCCTATGTTGATGTGGAAAGGGCGTTCGAAAGCTTCTTACAAGCTATCCCCGAAGATGCCCCATTTATTATTGCCTCCCATAGTCAGGGGACGCTACACGGGCAACGCCTATTACAGCAGGTAGTCGAGGGTAGCCCGTTGTCTCAACGGCTTGTCGCGGCCTATTTGATAGGGGGGACAGTACAAGAGCGTTTGTTTGTTTCACACTACCAGAACATCGACATCTGCCGCGCAGCAACTGACCTACAGTGTGTCATCGCTTTTGATACCTGGCGTGCTGGCGTTGAGATCGAAGGCAGCGTTCCTAATTGGATTGGCGATCATTATGTGCGCACTAATGATCCATGGGTCTGCGTCAATCCGTTGTCGTGGGAGTATAATCAGGAGGCTGTCAGCGCTCGCGAAAACCCAGGCTCAATGCCTGTGCAAAATGAATACAACCTATATTCGTTTGGCCGTGACGAGCCAGTTGGATTGACATGGGGCGCTCCAGCGAGGTCAGTACGGAGCATCGCTTCCGCGCAGTGTGTGGATGGGGTTTTACGGACTGAAGAAGTAGAACCTGGTCCATTTGATGGGCTGAGTTGGGGCGGCAACTATCACAGTCTGGACTATGCTCTGTATTACGAGAGTATCGCGAAAAATGCCAGCGAGCGCGTGAACGCTTGGTGGAGCCAAAAGCATTCCGAAAAACGGAGTGGCTAACGACTTAAAGTACACGGTACAGTTGTCGATTTTTTATCAGGGTCAGAATTTACTGGAGGCAGTTGGACTATGAGCAGTCTTGAATATCCCGCATGTATTAACGAGCTCTATCAGAGTGAGGTGCTTGGTGAAAAAGCGTTCTTGGCATTGATAGCCGTGGCGAAAAACGAACGAGAGAAATACCACTTTGGTACGTTTTTACAATTGGAAAGTGAAACCAAAGTACGACTAAGGCCTTTCTTGCAGAAGTATGAAATCGGATTCGTGGAGAGTCAGGAAGGCGGTGAACAAGTCGCGGGGTTCGTCGCAGCGTATCAGGACAACGGTTGGCTTGAATTTCTGGTAGGGCTCAAACCTCTGGTTGAACACTACGTGGGCCGATTTCAGGAGATCGCAGATGCCGGGCCATACGAAGATCAGGATGTTCTGCAATCTATGGTCACGCATGAGGAATCGTTCGTGCACTGGATAGAAAGGGAGGTGGCGGGTGAAGGGGGCGCATTGGACTCGGCTATTAGTCAGCTAAAGTTCCCTCTGATTGCACCATAGACCGCGACGCAGGCCTATCGTCTGCGTCGGGGCTATCTCAACCGCTCGATGTAAGAATAGCGGGCTAGATCGCGGCTGCGGATCATCCACCGTTTCAAACTCAATGTTAATAGAAGTACTTTTTATGTTTGCCCACCGTTTTTCGATGCTCGTCCTCTGTCTCGTTTACACGCTACCTCTGCGAGCCGGGGAGTCCGATGCCTGGGCTCTCGCCAAGGAGGTGGACGGCATTACGCTCTACACGAAGATGGTGGCGGATGCCCCGGTGAAGGCGGTAAAGACGGTAATGGAGGTTGAAGGCACACCCGCCGGCGTCGCCGCTCTCATCATGGATGCGGCGGCAACACCGGAGTGGATTTACGGTGTCGAGTCCACGGAGATCGTCAAATCCGACGGCCCCGACGAGATCTGGGTGCGTAACCTGATTGCCATGCCGTGGCCTATAGCCGACCGCGACAACGTTAACCAGTTGAAGCGTTCGCAGCTCTCACAGCACGACTCGGTGATAATCGAGATGACAAATCACCCGGAATCGCGGGCTCTGGAAAGCGGTGTGATTCGTATGCAGGTGGCGGAAGGTAGCTGGCTACTGACTCCCAGGGCCGGTGGACGCGTTGAGATTACCCATGAGTATATGGCCGATCCCGGCGGAAAACTCCCTGACTGGCTGCTGAACCTGTTTATTCTGGAAGGGCCCATCAAGACGTTCCAGGCCATGCGGGGCATGCTACAGAGGCCCAACTATCGCGATGTATCCCTGTAAGTTCGGGCCGAGTCAGAGTCATTTTGCAGGAGAGTCATTGTTGCGGTTGTTTATAGTTCTCGCGGGTTGTTTCTCGAACGCTACGTTGCTGCGTCGGTATGCGGTCCTTTGCATGTCAATTTTATGTGGTCTGCTGTTCGGCTGTAGTGATGGAGAGCCCCAATCCCGTCCCGAGATTACTTTAAGCGACCGTTTTCTTGAGCTTCCCAACGGTAATAGCATCCACTATTACGACGAGGGTAACCCGCTGGGCAAGACCATACTGCTAATCCACGGCTATCCGAGTTCGGCTTTCCTATATAGGCACATTATTCATGCCTTATGTGGCGCCGAAGACACTGAGTTTCGTTGCCTTGCCATGACACATGTTGGGTTTGGAAAGTCCAGTTGCCCGGGGGATGGCGGTGAGGTTGGCCCGCTTTATCTGGTCGCTCAACTACAAGCCTTTATAGAGAAAATGGAACTTGATGATATGGCGCTGGTGATCCATGACTGGGGCGGGCCAATTGGAGCTGCCGCCGGGATGCGCGTCTCAGATAGAGTCAGCCACCTACTTGTTTTGAACACAATATTGACTCCGCCCTGGGAAGGCTCGATGGATTGGGTCATGGATTTCATGAGAGTATATGTGTCTCAGCCAACGCCGCTACTGGAGAGGGTCTACCCATCTCTGGTTCGGGTTGCAATGCAAGCGCTCACCTCTGTTTCATTATCTGACGAGTCACTGGCCGCTTACAGCAGTCCCTTTGAGGGTGAAGCAGGTAAATGTCGGACCCATGCAACGCTCAACCTGTTTTCAAAGGCAAGGCAGGACGGACGTCTGTTTGAAGAGATCGAAGAGGGCATTACCCAACGATGGGCAGGGAATCCTGCGTTATTGTTGTGGGGTAACGAAGACCCGCTACTTGGCATTGATTCAGACCCAGACTCATTCGCCAGAATCCAGGCTTTACTGCCACAGGCGGAAACCCGCGTGATTGATGGTGGCAACCATTTTCTGCAAGAGGATCGCCCTGACGATATAGCGAGGGAAATTAAACGCTTCCTCAAGCACGAGAATTCCAACCTGCACCAATATCAGGGGGCAGGCCTTACAATGCTCTACAGGGGTCACCATGGATAATTTCGTTACCATCAGGGGCGTTGATTTATGCACCCGAGTTCGAGGAGAGGGCAGCGTGTTGCTGTGGTCCCACGGGTTGACATTTTCTATGGCTACTGAGGATGCAATCGGCTTTTTCGACTGGGGTCAGTTTCCCGAGCACCAGCGATTGATTCGCTACGACGCACGCGGCCATGGCCGTTCATCTACATCCTCAAATACGGCTGACTACCATTGGCCAGAAATGGCCCGCGATATGTTCGGCGTTGCGGATCATTACGGTGCTGAACGTTTTGTCGCCGGGGGTCAGTCCATGGGTTGCGCCACATCCATTTACGCAGCCCTGCAATCACCTGATCGAATTAGTGGGCTGGTACTCATGTGTCCGCCCACTGCTTGGGAGACTCGGGCGGCGCAGGCCTCTATGTACAGAAAAATGTCGAAGATAGGTGGCCTGTTGGGCGGCAAACTGTTGGCCCGCCTTCTTGGTTCCCGACTGGCGAATATGCTGCCGCCCTGGTTACTGGAAGGGCAGCCGAACGCTGCTGAAGCGATTTCTATTGGCATAAGATCTCAAAGCCGCAACACCCTGAAAAACCTCTTTACGGGAGCCTCCCAGACCGACCTGCCGGAGCCCGAACTATTGGCTTCACTAACTATGCCCACGCTAATACTGGCATGGACCGATGACCCGGCCCATCCTTTGGCAACCGCGCAAGAATTACATTTGCGGTTGCCAAATTCTACGTTGGTGGTGGCAGAGCGTTATTCCGACCTGGAGAAATGGCCTGAATTACTTCGTCAGTTTGTGACGGAAGATGAATGCTAACGGGTTTTCCTGATATCGATGTTTGGTATTGCGCAGGTCAGTGCGAGCTAATCGATTAATTGGGAGGCATTTGTTAGATCAAATTCGGCCACGGACAACACGTGCATAGCCGCCTGGAATAGCATCAAATACGTAGGTCCCCATAGTTGCAACCCACCCACAGACGCTAGTCTACAAGTCAATACCCATAGTTGGATGCTGTCCCTGACGAATCCGCCACTCACTCGCTTGATGTGGATCAAGTTCCCTCCGATTACGCTCTGAACCGCACGTATCCGTTGGCTAAACAAGCGCTCTCGAGAGAGAATATTGGTTGCAGATGGGATCAACAAACTTAATTGAGGAAAACAATGAAAATTGACAATATTTTGGTGGTCTACGACCCCACGACAGCAGATCAGCCCGCCCTTAACCGCGCAGCCGTAATTGCAGAAGCCGAAGGTTCCAAGGTGCATGTCTACTCCTGCATCCATAGTGATACCAGCTCGATTGTCGACGAGCAGGAAGCTGTCACGGCCCAAGAAGCTACGCTGGCCGAAGCGATTAAGCCACTTCAGGACAAGGGCATTGCTGTGAGCACTGAGGTCGAGTGGGACAAGGACTGGTACCAGGCCGTGGTCAAGGCAGTGGAGCGCAACGGCAGTGAGGCTGTGCTGAAGTCCTCCCACAGACATTCCAAGGGTCAACGTCGCCTGAATAAAACCTCTGACTGGACCCTTATCCGTGACTGTGCTTGCCCCGTACTACTGGTCAAGTCCGAAGCTAACCGCGATCATCGCAAGGTATTGGCGGCGATAGATATCTCTGGGAACAAAGAGGTTTATGGCGAATTGAACGACAATGTTCTCAGCTTCTGTAAACGGTATATCGGCACTGAAAATGCAGACGTTGATTTCATCAATGCCCACTCGGACCTTGCTGGACGCCCGGACAGGGGGACATTGATCCGTACTTGCGGCGTCGATGCGAGCCGTGTACACATCTCTATGGGCGACCCGGATGACGTGATTGTGGCAAAGGCTGAAGAGCTAGGTGCTAACCTTGTGGTGATTGGTAACTCTGCTCGCAGTGGTCTGTCTGCACTGATGAACACCAACACCGCTGAGAAGGTGCTGGACAAGCTTGATTGTGATCTTCTTGCCCTGACCTGATCGCGCTACAACCGCCGGTATAAGGCAGTATGCCGGCGTTTATTTTCCCGCCAAAACCTTGAAGTCTTAGTCAAGATCAACGGCAAGCAGCATCGAATGGAATAGGGCGGTTGCTTGAGACCACAGGTCTGGATTTCTCAGGTTTCCTAGACAAAGACTTTGGGTGTGAACATCCCATGAAAACCTTGCGGCATGTGATGGCCGAGCTTGATAACGGCTATTTCATCGCTGAAATCCTGGCTGTCGATCAGTACCACCTCTGTTTTATCTTCGTTACCGTTGTAGACATAACACATGATGTAGAAGTCATCGTCACTTTTGGCGTTTGGCTTCGCTACCATCAAAGGCTCACCGGTGAAGCGGTAGGCGCCAAAGTCATGAACCTCAACTTTACCGGTAAAGCGGTCAATTTTCTGGATGCCGGTAAAGTAGGTCTTGGGACTGTTTTCCGGGTAGGCGCAGGTCACAGCAAAGCGGTTCTCACGGGTGGTAAGGGTCCAGTCCCACTGCGGGAATTCAGCGAGTAGGGCATCTGTAATGCAGTCCTTCTGGACAGTTCCATTCCGCAGGTCGACTACAAATCGCATGTAATGACCGCCACCAGCCTTGAAGTCGACATCCGGTGAGAAAATATCCAGGTCGTCGGCTTTATGGGTGGGCGTGCTATAAGCTGACTCCTGAGTTTGGATTATATCGAAATGCAGCTCACCGTTTTTCTCGTAGGCATTGCCAAAATGCAATGAGGCCAGCGGTTCGATCTCTATCTCCTCGACAAGCTTGAGAGTATGCAGGTCAATAATGATGATCTTGTTGCGTAGCGTATTATCGAACTTCATGACATCGGCTACCGATCCACCGAGTAAAATTGGCAGGGGATTACCACCCATACCCACTGAGGACTGGATAAAAATACCGTAGTTTTCGCTGAGGGCAAAATCGTGTAATAACGGCATGTGATCGAGAGAGAAAGTAGCCTTGTCGACCAGTTTCCCGCTGGGGGAAATTTTATAAAAATCAAAGCCGGGTTTGGGGCCGAATTTCATACCAAAGTTATAGTAATAACCGGTGTGAGGGTTTTTCTTGCCGTGGGCGCTAAAAGTACTGGATTTGCCAAGGCCGCCATCGTAGAAATACTCACCTTCGGTATCAAGGGTGTCGGGTTCTATTGCAAAGGGTCGTCCGCCTTCACATAGCGCGAGAAATTTGCCGCCGTGCATAATCAGTCCGGTGTTAGCCGGGTTGGCTGGCATGGAAAAACGCCTGAAAAATTTGCCTTTCGGCGTGCCACCAAAACCCCGGTAGATCATTTCCCCGGCTTTGGTTTCGGCAACATACTTGGGCGTACGGATGAACTTGTTGGCGAAGTGGACTTTGCCATCAACAAAAGTGGTGCGGGCAATCATGCCGTCGCCGTCAAACCAGTGTAAGAACTCCTCACCGCCAAGTTTCAATCGTCCCGGGCCGTTACGGTAAAACGAGCCGGTTAAATCAGCGGGAACGGTGCCAACAATGTCGTCAACCCAGTAATCGAACTCCTGTTCCTGAGCCTCAAAGTTACCTTTGATGGTCGGGCTTGCTTGCTCGTTATCGATGCTCTGTGCAATGTTCATAGGTTTCTCGTTGATCGCTGTTGGCTCTATGGCTAGCACTCTAGCACAGAACAACAAAAAATCAATGCTGACTGTTTTTTTAAGATTTCAAAAGTTCATATGGCCTGCGTAACTCCATACCGTGATATTCAGGCCCATTCCATCCACTAAGGGTCCCGCCGAGTAGAGGTCCTCAACGACGTTGCCCTGGGCTTCGAAGCGAGTGCGAGGCCCCGGCACATTGGATACGGACAGGGCGCGGTTCCAGGGTGCCAGTGGTATATCGCCATTGATGCCCTTGAGCGTCGGAGATATAGCCGGGTCGGCGGCCTTCTTGATCGCCACGGTGCCAGCGTAAAGGGCTTTGCCGACTGAAGGCAGGTTGCCAATATCGTATTTCAGATGATCGCGCAGTGCATCCCACAGCAGGCGCCACTTCCAAGGTGTCGCCACTGCGGGTCTGGCAGACAATCGCGACGATTTCCCCGTAGCGATCATCCTTAGGCTGGAGGCAACAAGAGCGACCACTTCGGCCCAGACCAATCGGGCAATCTGGCATAGGTAACGAACTTCTGCGACTCCCAGGCATCTTATTTGAATATATCGAGGTGTTCTACAATCGACAACGACGACATTCACTGATGGAGTAGGGCGGTTGCTTGAAATTTTGGATCTGAATATAATCGATTGCAGAACTCAACTTGTAAAAATCGCTCTCCTTTATCAGCAGCCCTAATATGACCGACGCAGACGCCAGTACCGAGCATAGCAGCTACTACGTGCTCAATCGTGATTACTTCAGCGAGTGCTTCGATGAATCGGCCAACACCACTGCCAGCGTTAAAACCTACGTCAAGGCCATAGGCCTTATTTTCATGGCTAGTGTTATTTATGCGATGGACATCGAGATCTATGTCGCCGCATTTTTACTTTGCTTAGGCGTTGTCGAGCTATTATCTATTCGTTATAAACGCAGCTGGTGGATTAACCGCCAAATGCTCAGCCGCGCTGCAGGCAGCAAGGTAGTTGTTCGGGTTAATGATCAGGGGATTTTTACTGATAGCACCTACCACCAGCAAGGTATGCATTGGGGAGATATTGATGAGATTAAGGATACTGAGAAAGGGTTTTTGGTTAAACATACTAGCGGTACTAGTTATCTTTCAAAAGGCGGGCTAGACGAGGAGGTGCTAGTCGTGTTAACCGGGAAGACAGATGGCTAGATGGTCATTTCCTTTGATGTAAAAGTGTCACGAAAAATAATCCTTCATCCAATTGTAAAGCGTCTCTTCGCTTAGTTCAGAAAAAGCCATTTGCTCAAACTCGTCCGCAGGATCTTTATCTCTAAATGTAAATTGATAGCGTAATATCTCAGGCTGTTGGTCATGCAAAATAATGATAATACGCTTACCGCTTTTTAAGCAGTCGATGGTCATAGCATCTACAGGTATACCACTAGTACGCAACTTTTGACTCACGCCCACAACAGGGTTAATGGTTTTAAAATCTCGCTGGATACGGGTATGAGACTCGGTGGTTAAATCGCATAGGGCTTCTAGGTGTTTGTGGGTCACGTGGATTTTCTCTAATGATTGGTTTATTGGGTGGTTTATTGGGGACAGGCCACGTTTATCGTTGCATGTCTGATTGGCTAATTGTGGCCTGTCCCGTTTTACCGCCGAAATTATGTCAGGTTCGACAGGCCCGTCAATTCAAAAAGAAGGTAAACTAAAGCTCTACTCTAAAAAGATAGAACATAATGGAAACAGCAGAAAGTGTAGCAATACTCTCAGCAGGCATTTTTTTTCTGGTAGGGCTACTTACCGGGATTTGGAAATACAGGCAAATTGCCGCGTCAGAGAATGCCCAGGCTCACCCGTATGTTGATATCTGCCATCGAGCCTCGTTGTTGTACGCCTTTGCAGCGATTCTGCTCGCAAAGTTTGTTGAGGTAAGCCAGCTTGACGACACGGTAGAGCTCATTGCTGTGAGCGTAGTGTTGTTTTATTTTGCCACCGCGATTTTTACCTACTTTGTCCATGGGCTATTGAAAGGCACAGACAATCAATTTAAGACACCGCACCGCCTCGGTAACACAACGGTGTAGCCTGTTTTTATGGCGGTGACGATGCCATTAACAATATCTCAGCACCGGCTGAGAACCGGTCGTGGGATCCGATCGATACGATGAATGTGGTTTCTGGAGACGACATCTTCAGAAAGCCATAATTATGGGGCTAGCATAGACATAAGTCGTCTACGGCCTATACTGCTAATATGATGTTTATTGTTAGATTATTTCTGGGGCTTGAAATGTATAAGATTAAGAAACGCTTGCTTCCCGTTGCCGTCATCGCGGCCACGCTTACGCTTTCGGTTGAGGCGGCTACAGATGCCGAGAGAATACAGATGCTCGAAACTCAGCTCGAGCAGCAACGGCAGATGCTGGAGGTTATGGACGCCGAGCTCAAGCAACTCAAAGCCGGTCAGCCCGCCGTGGTTGGCGAAGTAGTGATCACCCCAGCCGAAGAAGAGCAGGCTGTTGTTGCCAATGTTGAAGAGTCGAGCCGCGCCGCGCCCGACTCGCTATCAGCAAATATCTACGGCTTTGTTATGGCAGATATGATTTACGACTTCAAGCGGGTTGACCCGAATTGGAATGATACTCTGAGGGTCACCACGATTCCGACCGAGGAGGGCGCTTACGGTCGTGATGGCGAGTTCGTATTCGGCGTGCGCCAGTCCAGGCTTGGCATAAAAGGTAACTATGGCGACGACATCACCTACATACTAGAAGCTGAGCTCTTTGGTGTAGGGGGCGACGAAGGGCAAACCACACCGCGGCTCCGGCATGCATGGGCTACCTATAAGAACTTCGGTATGGGTCAGACCTGGTCCAACTTTATGGATATTGATATTTTCCCCAACACCCTCGATTACTGGGGACCCACGGGAATGGTGTTTTATCGTAACCAGCAGGCGCGCTATACATTCCCCATGGGTGAGGACGAGTTTTCCGTCGCATTCGAGGATCCCGGTACCGCACTGAGTGTGGGTCGTTTCCGCGACGCAAACGCCTGCGAAATCCCCAATCCGCCGGCCGATTGTGAATCTATCGACTCCGGAGCGGGTGACCTGTTTCAGGCCTATAACGACCTACCCGACCTGAGCGTTCGCTACCGTAATAACGGTGATTTTGGCCACTACCAGGTTGCCGGCATGCTTCGAAAATTGGGTTATGAACGCTTGGATACCGGAAAGAAGGACCACGAGTTGGGCTGGGGTATCAATGCAAGTACCGGCTTTAAAACCTGGGGCAGGGACGTGCTGAAGCTTCAGGTTGCGTACGGCGAGGGTATTGGCAACTACATGAATGATGGCGGCCTCGACATCGCCCCAGACTCACCGGATATCACCAGGGCAGAGGCAGAAGCAGTGCCGCTTTTGGGCATAAGCGCCTATTATGACCACTACTGGAGTGACAAATGGTCCACCTCTGTTGGCTGGTCCATGACTGACCTTGACGTTAGTGCGGGGCAAGATGAGTCGGAGTTTGCCAAGGGCCAGATCGCCCAGATAAACCTGTTGCACTATCCGCGGGACAATGTGCTTTTGGGTACCGAGTTCAGCTGGGGTGATCGGGAGGATGTCAACGGTGAGACCGGCAACGACTACCGAATACAGTTTTCCTTGAAGGTTAACTTTGATTCCGGCGATATCATGAAGGGCCGATAATATTAACGCCCGCGTACCCTGTGACAATGACGCACAGGGGTAGCTATTAACTTAACGGAGTTCACTATGAAAATGTTTGTTGTACCTCGCTTTACAGCCGTTATTGGCTTGTTGTTCTTTACCATATCCGGAGCTTTCGCCGCCCAACCCACTGCCAAAGACTTTCAGCGCGTGGTCGACAATGCGTATTCCCAATTCAAGGATGTGAAGGAGGGCGCTAACGCTGACTATATTCCTTTTCTGGCCACTGTCCCCAGCGACATGTTCGGCGTGGTTATCATTACCCGCGAAGGCGACATCTACTCTGCGGGTGAACTCGACTATGAGTTTTCGATCCAGTCAGTATCCAAGCCATTCACTGCCGCGTTTGTCATGCAGCAACAGGGCCCCAAAGTAGTACGGGAAAAGATTGGCATCGAACCAACCGGGCTCGCATTCAATTCTAAATTAGCGCTGGAGATATACCCCTCCCGCTCAGTTAACCCGATGGTCAATGCTGGAGCTATTGCAGCGGTAAGCCTGGTTGATGCCTCATCCGAGGAAGACCGCTGGGGGAAGGTGCTGGACAATATGAGTGCATATGCAGCGCGCGACTTGAAGGTTCTCGAAGAGGTTTATACCTCTGAGTACGAATCTTCTTCTAGCAACCGCGGCATAGCCAATTTGCTCTACAGCTATGAGCGCTTGTACAGCGATCCCGAAGAGGCCTTACGTGTTTATACCAAGCAGTGTTCGGTTGGCATTAATACAAAAGACCTCGCAATGATGGGCGCCACGCTCGCCAATGAGGGGGTTAACCCGGCAACCGGTAAGCGTCTTCTGGATAGTGAGCACGTTCCCGAACTCCTGGCGATTATGGCAACAGCCGGTTTTTATGATGAATCCGGAGAGTGGATGTATAGCGCCGGCCTGCCAGCCAAGACCGGTGTTGGTGGCGGTATTGTAGCCATAGTGCCTGGTCGATTCGCGATAGCTACTTTCGCACCACCCTTAAACGAATCAGGCAATAGTGTTCGAGGAATGAAAGCGATTCGCTATATTTCTGGAGAGCTGGGTGTTGGTCTTTACGGGCCTAATCCTAGCGAATAGGTTCGCTGCTACCCTGGGCATGTCAGTTAGGCAGGCTCAGCGGTTTTTGGGTGCACATGCTGCTGTATCAAATCTATTCAGTTTGGGCAGGCACTTGATCGGGGCGGAACATTATCGGGATCTGAGGATAAGTGCGTTCGGTGAGTGGAGTAGGGCGGTTGCTTGAGGCCTGAGTGTGGATTCTTCTGATCTCAGAAAGTTAACTTGTCGCTACCCTCTGAAGGGTAGTTTGAAGGGGTTTCATTCAATACGGATCAACGATCAATGGCGACTGGTTTTTCGCTGGAATGGTGGGCAGTCACAAAATGTTCAGATATTGGATTACCATAGGTAGAGGTATAGGAAATGATTAAGCAACCGAAAAATCCCTTCCATCCCGGTGAGATACTCCTCGAAGAGTTTCTTCAGCCCCAAGGTTTAAGTCAGGCTGAGTTTGCAAGGAAAATAGGATGGACCAAGGCGCGACTTAATGAACTTATACGCGGGAAACGCGGCGTAACAGCAGGGGCGGCATTAGATCTCTCCGACGCTCTTGGGACATCAGCAAAACTCTGGATGAACCTGCAGGTGACTTATGACCTGGATAAGGCAGCATCCGCGAGAGAGGCAGCCTGATTCACGAGGTGCCAAGTTAACTCCCTCAAGCTGTCAAATCGGCGGATGGATACTCACAAAGGCAACCGATTTCCACCCAATGACATCTCTGCCATAGACCGAGGGTGTGTCTTCCACAACTCTATGATTCTACTAAAAGTAAATTCCCCACCACGATTTTGAAGACACACCGTCCGATTATGAGGCGGGTGGTCTGTGGTGACGCTGGGCAGTAAGCCGAAGAAAGCTAACGGGTTTTGCTGATGGGGTAGGGCAGGGGTGCTAAGACCGAGCTTATGCCGAAACTGGTCGTGGATTATGCCGAGCTGGTTGGCGCTAAGTTGAAGAAGGGTAAGGGGTTTTTGGAACCGAACTTCGAGGTGGTGCCGAGCTCAGTCCCGATTATCTGCGGCCTCTATCAGCCGTAGGTAAGACAGGCTCGAATCCGCTCGGCATGAGCTTCCAGTACGGCGAAATCTTCCATCTCGCGGGCATGTAGCTTGAACTCCAGGCCCTGGAACCGTGGCATGATATGAAATACCGTCTGCCCTGCCGCAGGTCCGTTCAACTGGGCGATCATAATGCCCGGCATTTCCCTGATCTGGCGAAGTTAATTTGCCAATCCCCAAATGCGGCTTATCTTGAGCCGCAAATGAGAATAATTTGTCACTGATCTTTTTTTCTGTTAATCCGCTGATTCGCTCAAAAGTTTATACAGCATGTGGCCTAATTGTTCGGACAATTTTTTAGTCGAAACGTTAAGATTGGAAGACGTGATGCAGTAGCCTTCAATAAAGGGCAATAGAATAGCAACCGCATTATCCAGTTGCTGCCTCTGGCAATTCTCGGGCGCCGTTTGTTCTAATGCTTCAAAAAGCATCGCATGCAACTTTTTGTAATATTCATTTACCGCTTTTTTTACTGCGCTGTTACGTTCCGCTATTGCCCAAATTTCTTTAAACACAACAGCACAATCACTGCTCTCAATATCATTTAAAATATGTAAGACCAGTAGACTTAATTTTTTTTCTGAGTCCTGCTGTTCGGGAAACGAAAACACTTGCATCGACTCTGCATACTCTACTAAAAAGCCTTCCAGTAAAGCCCCTAAAAGCAGCTCCTTAGTTTTGAAATAATACTGCACATTACTCAGCCTCATATCAGCTGCCGCAGCGACCTGCCGCATAGTTAAGCCTTGATCACCCGACTCTTTTAAAATTGCCATGGAGCAATTTAATATGTGCTCAGTTTTCGAACTCATTTACTTCTCGGTTATTCATTCTTCCCTTTGGCCTGGAAATATATAGCAGTTGACACAGTAGGTCAACTGACCTATATTCTGATTTGGTCAAGTGACCTAATTATTTAAATAGAGAAACTGGAATATATATTATGAGTAATCTTCAAGACAAAAAGGCAGTACTAATTGTTGGCGGCTATGGCATTGTCGGCAGGCAGATTGCGTCGATTCTAAGGCAGCGACATCCAAAAATTCCCTTAATAATTGCAGGGCGTGATTTCAACAAGGCAAAACAGTTTGCAGATACTCTTGGTTATGCTGAGGGTATCGCAATGGATGTAACAAAGGTTAGTCAGATATCGCCCTTATCCGGAAAATTGGCGGCGGTAGTTACTGCAACCAATGATCCAAATAACTACGTTTTGTTAGACACCATTCGTAATCATATTTCTTACATTGATGTTACGCGTTGGACCGCGCAGCTCAAAAAGGCAATTATTGCTATTTCAGGTGAAAAGATTACTCAACCAATCATATTTTCCTCCGCATGGATGGCTGGTACAGCAGCTCTATTGACGAAAAAAGTATCCGAGCAATTCTCAATTATTGACACGATAGACATTGATATACTTTACTCACTCAAAGATAAGGCTGGGCCTAATTCAATTGAATATCTCGATCAACTTGGCACACCGTATGAGGTTCTTGATGGTGGCAATATTAGAACCGTTAAGCCAATGACTGAACCCAAGCATGTAGAGTTCGAAAGCGGCTTTAGCACTAATACCTACCGCTTTGATACTCCTGACCAACTTACATTGCCAATGTCTTCTAGTGCAAATAGTGTTTCAGCGCGCATTACATACGATGATAAGCGCACTGTCGGCTTGTTATCGTTTATGGTTCGATCGGGACTTTGGCGCATTATTAATAGACCTATGTTCAAAAATTTCAGACATTCGTTACTCTATAATCCAGGCGAAGGTGGCCCCCACGAACTCCTTGTGACCGTTATAGGTAAGGGAGCTGACGGCTCATATAAAACTGTTCGCGCTAGTCTGTTGGATGATGAAGGCCAGACTCACCTAACAGCGCTAGGCTGCGTAATTCAAGTTGAACGCGCTTTGGCTATTGGTGGTAATTCAGGGATGCATCATGGGGTAACTTTTCCAGAACGTCATGAGGATATTGATATAGCCCTCGCCACACTTCAAGATCATGGCGTTAGAATTTCAATTGAAAGTTAAATCGCATTATTAGGAGGGGTACTGACAAGTAAACTCACTGAAGCTGGTGGAATCTGGCGATGAATACATACAAACGTCACAGATTCCCGCCAGATATAATCCCCTACACCGTCTGGCTCTACTACCGCTACAATCTGAGGCGCGTGGTAACAGCCACCGCGATATTGAAGATCTTCTAGCCGAGCGCGGTATTACAGTTAGTCGCGAAGCGATCCGACTTTGGTGCATCAAATTTGGAGCCATTTTTACTCGCCGTTTGAAGCGAAAACACGGAGGCTACGGCGACACCTTTTACATCGATGAAGTCGTTGTGAAGATAAACGGCAAGCGGCATTACCTGTGGAGAGCTGTCGACCAGGATGGCGACGTGGTCGATGTATTCCTGCGGGCGAAGCGTGATGGCGCTGCTGTTACCACGCGCCAGCTAAACGCTTTCTTAAACGGTTATTACGCAGTCAGGGCGGCGAGCCCCGAAAGATTGTGACTGACAAACTGCGTAGTTATGGTGTTGCTCACCGGGAGTTAATGTCCGATGTGATCCACAGTACTGAACAATATGAGAATAATCGGGCCGAGCAATCGCATGAGATGACCAGAGTCAGGGAGCGAGGGATGCGTGGTCCGGCATCCCGGAAGTTCAAATCAGTCCGACAGGCACAGAGATTTCTGGGCACCCATGCCGCTGTCAGAAACCTTTTCAATTTGGGCCGTCATCTGGTTGGAGCCGAGCACTACAGGAATCTCAGGATAAGTGCGTTTGCAGAATGGAGCGGGGCAGTGTCGTGATGGCGACCCACTGGATTTCCTTCAACTCAAATACTTAACTTGGCAGAACCCCCTTGTTAGTACCCTAAAAATAAATTGACCAAACGTACGTATTGGCGTACGCTTTGTGAGTCGGAGGTGATTTATGACTACATTCAACGCAACTGAGGCCCGCTCCAAACTTTATGCCCTCATTGACGAAACCACGGATACGCACCAACCTATTGTTATTACAGGAAAAAGGGGCAATGCTGTCCTGTTGGCGGAGGACGATTGGAATGCCATCAACGAAACTCTTCACCTATTGTCGGTCCCCGGCATGAGGGAGTCCATACAAGAAGGGTTGGCGACCAGCTTAGAGGATTGTGATCAAGAACTGGATTGGTAATGTGGCAGCTTTACTATACAAAGCAATCCCAAAAGGATGCTCGAAAACTTGCTTCTTCCGGGCTTAAAAATAAAGCTCAAGAGTTACTGGCCATTATTCAAGCCGATCCCTATCAAAATCCGCCACCCTACGAGAAACTAGTGGGCGATCTTTCGGGCGCTTACTCTCGCCGTATCAATATTCAACACAGGCTTGTTTACCAAGTATTAGAAAAGGATAAATCAATTAAGGTTCTTCGGTTATGGAGCCACTACGAATAATGAAATCTTGTACCTGGCGAATCTCCAACTTGAGCTCCACCTACCTCGCACCCCTAACTTAATCGAGCCACTCCCAGATTTCTCAACCACTCCACCCCAAACTTGTCCGCATCAGTCAATTGTGGATCACAGACACTCCCACCGCTTATGAGTCGGCGGGCGTGTTGGGTGCCTGGGCAGTAAGCCGAAGAAAGCTAACAGGTTTTTCTGGTGGGGTAGGGCGGGGGTGCTAAGACCGAGCTTATACCGAAACTGGTGGTGGATTATGCCGAGCCGGGTGGCAGTAAGTTGAAGAAGGGTAACTGGTTTTTGAAACCGAACTTTGGGGTGGGGCCGAGCTTGGTTGTGAAGTGGTGGCGGGTTTATGCTTTTTCAACCGAACTGCGTGGGCAGATGGATTGGCTAGATTGGGTTGAAGGGTGGGAGGTGCCCCGGGCAGGAACCTAAGTGTCTGCATTTATGAATGAACTACGAATTCGCCATGCACAGGACGCAGCAAAGTCCTAACGGTGTTGTATATATCGATGTGGTCGGCGATTCGATACGACCCCAAGATCAAAGCCATGTACGAACGCCTGGTGGCCGCTGGGAAGCCCAAGAAAGTAGCGCTGGTGGCCTGTATGCGCAAGCAGCTGACTATCCTGAATACGATGATGAAGAACGGCACTCATTGGGACGAAAAACTGGCATAAACCCTTGGCGGGAAGCATAGTCACTTGTCGATACCCAAGCGATGACTCTGGCAGAACCACCGCAGCGACCGCAAACTTCAACTTGTCGATACCTCACTAAATGTTTGCGTATCGCAGCGGGCTAACATTAATCTCATTCTCACGCTCCATTGCCTGAGACAAATCATAACTGGCCTGCATGCGCACCCAAATATCAGCATTACCGCCAAATGCTTTCGACAAACGTATTGCCATATCAGGTGAAATACCCGCAAGCCCATTAATCACACGCGATAACGTGTTACGAGTCACGCCCAAATGAGCTGCACCGTCTGTAATATTTATATCGGCAGCCTGTAGCGCCGTTTTAATCTGTCGCCCAGGATGTGGTGGTCTTCTCATAGCCATATCAGTTACTCCTTTCACAATTGATCAATGGTAATCGCCATAATCAACATCGAATGCATCTCCGTCTTTCATTCGAAACCAGATGCGGAAATTACCAGACACCCAAACCGCTGAAAACCCTCTTAGCTTGCCGCTCAACTTGTGCAGGTTCCAACCTGGTAAGTCCATATCTGACGGCTGCATCGCGTTATCCAAACGGAAAAGAATATCTTCAACTCGCTCAATATGATCCGCTTTGATTCTGCTCGGATCACCTTTTTCGTAAAGCTTCTTCAACGCCCGGTTTTTAAACGTCTTTATCATTCTTGTAGTGTATCGCGCATCGATACACTTGTCATTTCCTATTTTGGACCATAATTGAAAATCAATCGAGGTAACTACAGGCATGATCAGGGCTGAAAAATATAGAAGGTCTACCCCACGTTAACTCGCCTCAGACAAACACCATGCATCACACCAATAGATATCCGTCTATAACATTTCTCCCATAGTCGGAGGGTGTAACCCCCGTAACCCTATGATTACGTAACAAATTTATTCCACATCCTGATCTGATCCACACACCGTCCGCTTATGAGTCGGATGCTCTGTGGAGAACCTGGGCAGTAAGCCGAAGAAAGCTAACGGGTTTTTCTGATGGGGTAGGGCAGGGTGGCTGAGACCGAACGATATCCGAACTTAGTGCTTGTCTATACCGAACTGAATTTCAGTAAGTCGAAGATTTGAAACAGCTTTTCTAAATCGAACTTCGAGCTGCTTCCGAAACTGGGTTGGTGGGGTGACAGGGACGACGGGTTGTTTGGTGGTTTTCAGGTGGAGGATGGTCGCGGCTTTATAGAATCTCATAAAAATTCTACAGGCAAATATATTGCTCGATCTGGTGAAAAAGGGGGCATACCCCGGGTAAAAAACTGAAGATCAACCCGTCGTACTCGACGTACTCGACACAGGTGATGTGGTGTATGGGGTTGGTGTGTTTTACTGGCGTCGGGAGCGGTCGAAATTAGACCAGCCTGTTGAAACCAAAAAATAATTCGCATTTCTACTTCCACATCGAGGTTCATAACAACTGTACTATGATGTTCTCGATAAGCCGCGAAGGTTTTGCCGTCTATGGATAAAGCAGGGCAAGATATGCCAATGAAGCCAGTTATTGGCGCAGCTATGATGTCTGCGTGTGGCGCCGCTGTATTTCTGGTTCTGCCCATGCTGGTAGGGCAAATAATCGATTATCGCGGCTTGGATGAAGGCCAGGCGGGTCTGGTGGCCAGCACATACTTTGCGACTTATCTATTGAGTGGCGCATCGGCGTTTTTCTGGATGAACCGCGTTAACTGGCGCGTGGCGGGTTTGGTGGCCTATCTGTTGATGGTTGTTGGTTTACTACTGGCGATTTTCTCCAATAACCAGTTAACTCTATCCTTGTGTTTTGCCATCAGTGGCGTTGGTGGCGGCATGTTATATGCTCTTGGTGTGGCGGTAGTCTCCTCAACCGCAGACGCAGATCGCAATTTTGCCTGGGTTCTTGTAGTCCAGCAAATTGTTGCGGCTTTACTACTGTTAGTTATTCCGCCTCTGGTAACCCCGATTTGGGGTTTTACGGGAACGCTGTCCGTGCTTGCTATGGTTGCTGCTTTTCTTGCCATATCGTATCGGTGGATACCACTTTCCCGGCCGGTTGCCAGTGAGTCTTTCACTGGGGCGCAAGGCGACGGCAGTCCCGTGCGCTGGGCACTTTTTGCCATGTTGCTTCACTTTGCCGCGCTGTCAGCTCTATGGGCATTTGTAGATCGGCTTGCCACTCGCAATGGACTGAGCGAGGAAGCCATTGGCAGCGGGTTGGCGATCTCCATGTTCGCCGGTTTGGCAGGCGCATTACTGGTTACTCGCATGGCTGATCGGTTTGGCCGCAAGCTACCACTATGGTTCGCTGCGGCTGGGTTTTTCGCTGTGTGTTACGGTTTTCAACGTGAGTTCGGGTGGGGGCAGTTTGCGGTTCTGGCCGCAGTACTATCGTTTGTGTGGAATTTTGTGTTGGCCTACCAGATGGGGATTGTCGCCGGCCTGGATAATGATGGTCGCTATGCTGTCCTTATCCCTGCGGCGCAGGCCTGTGGTGCGATGTTGGGCCCGGCTGTAGGAGGGTGGCTCATAACAGCCGCAGGATATACTGAACTCCTTACTGTATCAGCTGGTGCGGCGCTAGCGGCCACACTGATTTTTTCAAGGTTTTCAGCATTAAGCCAGAGGTAGAGCAAAAAATGTACTCTCTAGTGGGTACAGTCCAATAATTTCCCCCCTTGATAACCATTAGGGGGTACCCCGGTAAGAGTGAAAAGGTAATAACATCTGACCCCAGATAATACTTAAAAAGGTAGGATGTCATGATAAAAACCAACTCAAAGTTATTGGCGGCTTCTGTCGCTGGAGCTGTGCTTACGCTGATCCAGGTCCCCTTTACGCAAGCACAGGTGCTTGAAGAAGTGATGGTAACCGCTCAGAAGAAGTCTGCGTCAGTCAATGATGTGCCTGTCACTATGACGGCTCTCGGCGGGACAGATATAAAAGATCTTCGCCTGAATGATGCGATGGATGTCGCGGCCTTCACTACCAATATCGATATCAAGGGAACACTGGGTGGTACTAACCCGGCTATTACCATTCGCGGTGTCGGCTTGAACGATTTTAATGCTAACAACAATCCCAGTGTCGGTGTCTATGTGGATGAGGTGTTCCTGGTGTCAGCGGGAATGTTGAACTTCAGTACCTTTGACATGGAGCGTATCGAAGTCTTGAAGGGGCCTCAGGGAACGCTTTATGGCCGCAATACAAATGCCGGCGCTCTTAACTACTTCACCACTCGTCCGGACTTTGACCCCAGTGGCTATCTTAGCGTGACAGCGGGTGATTACGGTTTGTTTGAGGCCGAAGGCGCTTATGGTAACGCCTTTAATGACAATTGGGCTTACCGCATAAGCGGAAAAGCATCTGACCGGGCGGATAGTTATGTCGACAACAAACTGGGCAAGGACTTCGACGGCTCCGATATGCAGGCCGGTCGTCTGGCTCTGCGTTACTCGGGTGACAAGTTGAATTTCGATACCAGTTTATCCATAGGCTCCCAGAGCGCCGGATTCCAGCCTTTTAAAAACCGTGGATTCATTGACTCCAATGATCCGTATCTAGTGAGCCCCTGTCCAACCGCCGCTAGCGGTAATCCGGTTCAGGATTTTAGCTGCGCTTCAGTTTTACTCGGAGTTGATCAAACATTTTTAAATGTGGACCTCGAAACCTTCCCCAATCAAGAGTTTGATGAGGCCACCTATGCCGACAACATTGATCAGCCGTCTACCGAAACAGACAGCGTGCTTTGGGTGGGTCGTTTTGATTATGACTTGAGCGATACTCAGACTCTGACTTCAATAAGCAGCTATGCCGAGGTCGATCGAGATTACGCTGATTCGGTATTTGGTAGTTTAAAGGGTTACCACTACTTTGACGCCACTCGCAAAGATGACATTAAGCAATATTCTCAGGAATTTCGCTACGCCTTGATGACGGATACAGTCGAGTGGACTGCAGGTGCGTTCTATTCTTACGATGAGGTGGATTCATCTAACACCACGAACGCTAGTGACTCGCTGGCAACCCTGTACGCTATAGATGCTTACCAGGAAACCACAGCAATGGCGGTTTTTTCGCAGGTTGAATACTCGTTTAACAATGTCTGGAGCGTTGATGTTGGCTTGCGTTATTCCTATGAAGAGCGTGATTTTGTGGGTGGGACTACCGACCTTAACCCTTGGGATCAAAGTGTAATTCTTTACTTACCGCCCGAAGAGGGTGGCTTTGGGCTGCCTCCAGAATTTACCGGGCCACTACCGCTGACCGCAGACAATAAAATCGATTTTGATGACGATAACGTTTCTGGTCGTCTGGGCCTAAATTTTCGCCCCAATGATGACTGGCTGATTTACGGTAGCGTTAGCAACGGATTCAAAAGTGGCATTGTCTTTACCGACATTACCTTTGTCCCCGAGGAGATGGGTCCATTGGATCCGGAAGAAATCATCTCCTATGAACTGGGCTTTAAGGGTACCCTTGCCGAGGGATCACTTCAGCTTAACGGTGCAGTGTTCTACTACGATTACTCAGATATTCAAACTCAGGTTCCCACCGAGTTGGGTCTGACATTCACCAATGCTGATCAGGCGGATATCAAGGGCCTGGAAGTTGACGTGAACTGGATGCCGATTGAAGGGCTGAGTCTTCGGGGTGGTGTTAGCTTTCTGGACACTGAACTCGATGACCCCGCGCTTGATGGCAATAAGCTACCCAATGCTCCTGAGTTGCAGTACAACATCATCGCACGCTACGACATGCAAGTTGGCGATAGCATGAATCTGGCCTTCCAGGCAGACATGAAATACAGTGATGAGATGTACAAGGAAGCGACCAACAATCCTCTGGGCCTCGCCGATGAATACACCCTGGTCAATGGTCGTATTAGTCTAGGTAGCAGCGACGGAACCTGGGATGTATCGGTCTGGGGTAAAAATCTGACCAATGAAGAATATTTAGAGCAGAGCTTTATTGTCGGGTTCTTTGGAATTACCGGCGATTTATACAACACGCCGCGCACCTATGGAGCGACCTTGTCCTACAATTTTTGATCTAGAGTAGTACTTGTCTTGGCCGCCCGTCGCGATACGAGCGGCCTTTTTTATGCCTTGGGTGTGAAGTACCTAGAGAGCATTAGTGATTTCAAAATAGTGCGTAAGTGGGTCAATATCCGCATCGAAAGGTACGAGGGAGATGGCTTCGAGGAAGAGCGAAAATAGCTCGGCCTGGGAGGATATCTCCAGTTTAGTGTGAAAACGCTTGTTGTAAACTTTCACAGTGTCCACGCTAATATCCAATAGCAGGGCTACGGACTTGTTTGAGTGTCCCTTGAGGGTAAGTTGAATGACCTCGCACTCTCGCGGGGTTAGGTGGTCGCGGCCAAAATTTCTAAATGCCCTGTCCAGCGGCGCAGAAAACGTAATCTCCCCGTTACCTGCCGATTGTTGTTTACGACACAGTGCATTCAGTACGGGCATGACCAACTGCAGGTCGGCTAGTTGCACAGTGCTTATTTCCGGTAAACCCCGATTCCCTAAAGAGATCAACAAGCTGTGGTCAGCGTCGAGATTGACCAGCATGACACATTCATCAGTGAGGCCAGTTTGTGCGTAGTAGCTGCGAAAATACTCACTTTCGTAGAAGCTGTCCGGTGCCAGGTCGCGTAAGCGATAAATACCCTCCGGGGCGTTATCACAAAACAGCGTATAGAAGGGGTCCAGCAAATAAGCACCGTCAAACCACGGCTGGGTAGAGGGTAGCGCGTGTTCTTCAGGAAGGTCATGATACAGGTTGATAGGCTTATGAGCCGTGCTTAACCAAACAATTAAGGTGCTCTGGTAACCCGATACAAGTTCGCAGCCACGCGCGAGTGCAGGAAAAAACCCCGGTGCTGATAGAGCGGCAATCATGTCGCTCAGAGCCCGTTGCCACTCATTTTCTACCAGTACTGACCTAGGCATATCTCACCCTTGTATGGAGTTGGTTCACTGTACCCACTCAGGGTGATGGGCGTCAAATGGGTGCTGGTGCTTAATAGGCATCAGTCGACTTAGTATCGAGAGTAATCCAATGAAAGCAAATAGAATAATACCCACACCGACTCAGGCGCAGCAGCTCTGGGAAATGGACCGAAAGCACTTTATTCATCCCTACACCGATTTCTCAGTTTTCGAGAAGGAGGGCAGCCAGATTATCAGTGGCGCTTCAGGCGTGCATGTTACAGATGCCCAGGGGCAAAAGTATCTGGATGCCATCGCAGGCCTCTGGTGCGTCAATATAGGCCATGGGCGGGAAGAAATGGCTGATGCCATACGTGATCAGGTCGTGCAGATGCAGTACTACAACCCCTTTGGTCATAGCACTAATGAACCAGCGGCATTACTTGCTGGCAAACTGGCAAAGCTGGCACCGGAGAATCTCAATCATATCTTTTTCAGTACAGGCGGTTCTACTGCCAACGATATTGCAGTTCGTCTGGCGCATTACTTCTTCGAACAGCGTGGTATGCCGCAGAAGAAGAAAATTATCTCCCGTATAGATGGCTATCACGGTTCCACCTATTTTTCCGCAAGCTTAACCGGCATTGCTGGCACCAAGATTGGGTTTAACAGTATTGCCGACGATATTATTCACCATGTGTCGGCAGCGAATATGTATCGCGCTCCTGACGGAATGGACGAGGGGACCTATTGCGATTACCTGGTCCGTGAGTTTTCCGATAGAGTTGCTCAGCTAGGCCCAGATAATATAGCGGCATTTATAGCCGAGCCGATAATGGGTGCAGGTGGAGTATTGGTGGCCCCCGAAAACTACCATCGGCGAATGCTGGAAGTCTGCAAGGAGAATGACATTCTGTATATCGCCGACGAGGTTGTCACTGGCTTCGGTCGGATTGGTGAGTGGTTCGTGTCGGATACTTTGTATGACTGCCAACCTGACATCATTGTCAGCGCCAAAGGTATAAGCTCCGGTTACATCCCTCTGGGCGCCACCCTGATATCAGACGAGATCTACGCGGAAGTAAGCCGCCCACAGGTTGAAGGCGGGGCCTTAACCCTGGGTTTTACTTACAGTGGCCATGCGGTTGCTTGTGCGGCAGCTTTGAAGAACATTGAAATAATTGAACGCGAGAACCTGTGCCAGCATGTACGGGATACTGGGCCATCTTTCCTGCAGCAGTTGCAGGTTTTACGCGACTTGCCTATTGTCGGTGATGTACGTGGCAGTCACTACATGGTGGGCATAGAGTTGGTAGCCAACAAGCAGAGAAAGCAGGGCTTCGAGAGCACGGTGGGCTCAGCTCAGAGAGTATTTAAGCGTTGTCTCAATCGGGGATTGATTATTCGCCCAGTGGGCAACGTTATCGTGTTGTCTCCGCCACTGACGTTTTCTCAGGCACATTGTCAGGAAGTGGCAACTATACTCTATGACAGTATCAACGAAACTTCGGCGGAACTAAAAGTCGCTGGAATGATTTCAGGAGTATAAGAGATGAGTAACCTCCACCTATTGCCGCGGCAGGGTAAGTCCAGCGACGACATCCTGAAGCAAATTAAGACTTTCAAAGCGGCGATGACGCCAACGGAACGCGGTAAGCTCAGCAGTACAGCTTTCCAGGGCCGCGACGAAATGGGCAAGTTGGTTTACGAGTCCTTTATGGAGTTTCTGGGTTGGAATGGTCTCTTTACTTTTCAAGAACCCGCCGCCGCACAAATGGAAAACGAGGTGCTGGATATCTGCGTAGGCATGGTGCGCGGTGGCGAACAGGGGCGTGCCAATTTCACGTCTGGCGGCACGGAGAGCAATTTCTGTGGTTTGCATGCGATGCGGGCCTGGGCAAGAGAGCACAAACCCAAAATTACCCAGCCAGAAATTGTCGCACCGTATTCAACCCATTCTACAGTTCACAAGACCGCCAAGTACCTCGATTTGAAAGTAGTAACTGTTCCCCAGAATTCGGATTTGACCGCCGATACCGACGCGCTTGCGGCTGCCATCGGCCCGAATACGATTGGAATCGTAGGTTCGGCACCCAACTGGCCGTATGGCGATGTGGACCCGATTACGCGTTTTGGCGAGTTGGCTTTGGAACATGATTTGTGGCTACACGTAGATGCCTGCGTAGGAGCATATATTCTCCCGTTTATGCGCGAGTTGGGGGAGGACGTTCCCGAATATGATTTCACTGTGCCGGGAGTACGCTCAATCTCGGGTGATTTACATAAGTACGGTTACGCCCCCAAGCCCTGCTCAACTATTATGTGGCGTTCCCAGGCGGAACAGGCCTACCACTTTATGCCGATTACGGAATGGGCTTGCGGCCTGTATTTATCGCAAAGTTTTATCGGTAGTCGACCGATGGGCCCCGTTGCTGGTATTTGGGCCCTGATGCATTTCTGGGGTCGTGAGGGCTACCTTGAAAATACGCGGCAGATACTAAAACTGAAACAGACCATAACAGATCAGTGTGAAGCGATACCGGGTTTGCGTACATGGAAGACACATGGTCCTCTAATGATGATCGCCGCCGATGATTTTAATATCGAGTTGGTCGTTGGCGGAATGGAGCAATGTGGCTGGCGCTTGTTGGGAGTCAACAACCCACCAGCCATCCACCTGACACTGGATGTGATGGAGGACAAGGATGTGCAAAAATTTGTCGACGATCTGGCACAGGTGTGTACCTCGATTCGCTCGGGCGATCTCGTCGAAGAGGGACTGTTAAGTTATGGTGGTGTGGGGGCGGCTGAGAGTGCTCCCAAGTGGCTGTTGAGTGCCGTGGAAATAATTGAGAAAAAAGAAAATGGCTGATTTATTGCGTGACAAAATAGCTATCGTTACGGGTGCGGCTCACCCCAAGGGCATCGGCCGTGCGATTGTGGACGCGTTTCGGCAACAGGGAGCGCAGGTCATAATCTCCGATATTGCAGGTGCAGCCGGTTTGGAGGAAAGCGGAGGGCTCGCATGCGATGTAACCAGTCGCGAACAGGTAGGACAGCTGATCAACACGGTGACCGAGCTATATGGCGGTATCGACATTCTGGTGAACAATGCCGGTATCGGTATTGGCTCATCTGATTTTCTTGAACTGACCGAGCGTGACTGGGAACTCAGCTTGAACGTAAATCTGCGCGGCGTCGCCAATATGTGCCAGGCGGCGATACCAGGCATGCGCGGCAAGGGCGGGGTGATTGTCAATATCGCGTCTCTAGCAGGATTAGGTGCCATGGACAGTATTCCGGCTTGCTACACCGCCAGCAAATTTGCCACAGTAGGTCTGACCAAACAAATATCCATGCAGTTTGCAGCCGATGGTATTCGCTGTAATGCAGTGTGCCCTGGTTCGGTCGTTACACAGATGCACGAGCAGAGCATGGCGTTGTTGGCAGAGAAGTACCAGGTGACGCCCGAGGAGGCACAAGCCATGGAGGAGGCCAATATTCCTCTTGGCCGCTCGGCGCAACCGAGCGAAGTTGCCGATGCTGTCGTGTATCTTGCTAGCGATCTGGCTCGTTATGTAACTGGCATAGCGATGCCTGTAGCCGGTGGCATGCCGCCTGGCTTGTAATAGTTTTTCGATAATACAGGAGTGGAAAGGTGGCTAAGCTGACAGAAGAACAACTGCAGAAATACCGATCGGTAGATAGAGAGGCTTTTGATTTCGCCGATGAGGCGATCGCCGGTTTTTTTTCGCGTGCCGCAGAGAGTGGCTATAACCTTGATACTACAGGTTTTCTTGCCCACCCGGGATTTTTTCAAGCGCCGCACAGGCAAACCGCAGCTGGCGTCGATATCGCCATGGTGGGTAGTCCATTAGATTTAGGTGCGATTGGTCTTGCGGGCACACGTCATGGCCCTAAAGCTGTGCGCGAGTGGAGTCGCAACTATGGCCCCATGAACGATGTCACAGGACACATACCCTTTGAGCAGTGTAGCGTGATCGATTACGGTGACGTGGAGTGGTCGTCTACGGATTTACAGACCAGACTGGATGACATCTATCGAGTGTTTCTTGAACTGGGCAAGGCCGGTTGTTACACATTAAATTGCGGTGGCGAGCATACAACCACCTTTGGCTGTCTGAAGGGTCTAAGCGAGGCTCACAATGATAGCTTCGGTGTTATCCATATCGACGCTCATTCCGACACCATGGCCAGTTGGGGTGGTGATGAGGTGAACGACGGCTCAATTTTTCGACAGGCAGTGCTCAACGGTTTTATCGATCCCCAAAGAACGGTGCAGATAGGCATTCGTGGCAGGTCAAATTTTCTATGGGAGTTTGCACATGATGCCGGAATGACAGTAATCACTGCTGACGAGGTATTTGACAAGGGAACCGACTACGTTATTGCCAAAGCAAGAGAAGTGGTGGGTGACGAAAAAACTTACTTTTCTTTCGATGTGGATGGCTTGGACAGTAACTACATGATGGGGACTACCGGGCCCGAGCCATTTGGTTTAACACCGAGGCAGGTGCGGGATATTATTCATGGAGCCAGAGGTCTGCATATTATTGGGGCGGATATGGTGGAAATGAATCCAAATCGTGACACGGATGGAAAGAGTGGTCACGTGGCGGCGGCGCTGTTTTTCGAATTGTTATGTCTGTTGGCCGACAGCCGCGCGCAACGGATGGACTGCAAGATTACTGGTTGGGGCTAACCTAGTCGATCAACTGTCGGTAATCATTTCGACCATCGCCTCGGTGAAGCCGATGGACATACCCCCGTCTACATTAATGACTTGGCCGTTTATATAGCTTGCATCATCGCTGGCGAGAAAGTGATACACGGCGGCCACTTCCTCGGGCTCGGCAATACGCAGGGCATTAGTGGCCCGGCGGCCGATCTTCTCGAATAACTTAATATCATCCATTGCCAGAGGCGTGCGGATAAATGAGGGTGCCACGGCGTTAACACGTATGCCCCGGCTCGCCATTTCTGCGCACGCCATGGTGGTGTAATTGCTCACGGCGGCCTTGCTGGCAGAATAGGGGCCTGATCCGGGAAATACCAGAGACGCGCCCAGGGAAGCAGTGTTGATGATGGCGCCACCATCGTTCATAAATTTCGGGCCGTGCTTGAGACCGAAATATACGCCCATGGTATTTATCTCGAACAGTTTCTCGGTCAGGGCTTCGTCACTGTCCTCAATGCTGACGCCATCTTTACCGTTGATTCCTGCGTTATTTATGAGTATGTCTAACAAGCCGATTGTATCGACGGCGGCGGCTAAAATAGTTTTAACCTGCTCCGATTTACTCACATCAAGTTGTAGGTAATAAGCGCCAATTTCTCGGGCGACCTCCGAGCCATCCTGTAAGTCGGCGATAACTACGTTCGCACCAGCGAGGCGGAATCGTTTGGCAATTTCAAGGCCGATTCCGCTGGCGCCGCCTGTGATAAATGCATTTTTATTCTGCAGTGAAAAAAACATGGCACACCTCAATCAAAGTAGCTGTCTACCTGGCAGGAAATCCCGCCGATTAATTTGCTTAGCTTCTCCATGCTTGCCTGATTTATGGCAGGAAGCATAACCGGAAGTATGCGCTGGAAGTGCTCTCCCTCTATGACGTCGCTATAAATTTTCCAACTCATGGTGCCGCTGTCGGCGCTGCTCTGTTCGATTTCGATACAGGCGACATAGTCTTTTATCGGAAAGTCATCACCCTTGGCCAGATAGACGTAGCGGCGGGGGGGATCCCAATGAAGGATCTCCTCGAAGACATCACCGAAAAAGGTAAATTCCACATTGAAGTTCTGCTCCTCACCATCGCCTTTCGGATGCATCTTTACGGTTTTTGCCAGCAGGTACCAGTCGGTAATGCGCTCGGGGTCACCCATGATGTTGAATACTTCCGCAGCAGATTTTCCCTGGTACTGAATTTTGGCATCCATCCGAAGGCTTGCCTTGGTGTAGTGCGTAATATCAAAAGCGGTTGGAGTATTCATCCTAGTGTTTCGCCTCTTGTTCGTAATCCTGACGTATCTGTTTTTCGCTCAGGCCATGTTTGCCGGCAATTGTTTCAAAAAATGGCTGCCAGTGATTTTCCAGTACCTCAATCTGAGTGTGGCCTTCCTGGAGGGATCGATAGCCGGTCTCCCCGGGAATGCGCACATTCTGTCCGGGGCGGGGTTTCACATTCTTCACCTTCTCTATGAAGTTGTCGGACTTTTTCTTTACCTGCTCAATGCTGCCAAAGCGACCGGGGTTAATACACAGGTAGTAACTGCCCCCTACACTCGGAGCAGCATCTCCTTGGGCAAAGTCATCGATAGTGGGCAGCTCAGTGCTGGCTATTCCCAGTGGGTTGATGATTGCGGTCATAGCCTCGTTCCACAGGTTCAGCGCGTAGGTGCGTGGGGTTTCTATCTGTCCGGCGCAGCTTGCGTCCCACACGCGGCCATAGCCGGGAATAGGTTTAGCGTAGGGAGTGGGGTCATCGCCGAGCTCTCCCGTTTCGGGGTCGATTAACCACTTCCCCTTCATTGGCTGCTTTTGCATCACTGCTTCAGAAATGTCGGCGTCATACCATTCGCCAAACTTGAGGCTCGCCCAAATTGGAGGTTGATTTCCGCTGGGCACAATGGCATCGAAGGGCGGGCAGCTCAGCAGGTTTTCCATGCCGCCCAGGGGTGCAGCCAATGGCACGGTGTTATTAGAGGCGATGCCGACCATGTCATTTTCGTACGCTAAATGTACGTAGCGGGCAAAACTGCCACCATCGTTGTGATTACTTCCAAATACTATGGCTATACCGGTTTCCTTTGCTTTCTCGATTGCAGTTTGAGCCATTAGATTGAGAGTGTAGTAGCCGCTGGATCGTTTACCGTCGTATACTGCAAAGGCGGGACCTTCACTCACTAGTTCGGGGGTGGCGGTAGGATCCATGGCGCCGGCTGCGAGTGCCAGATCGATACATTCATATACACCCAGACCTTGATTAAGTTTGCCCTGACGATGAGCAAATACTATGGCATCCGCGATATAGGTCGCATGTTGCTGGGTTAGGCCGGCTGCTAGCGCGACACGTACAATGGCGTATTCTAAAAATGCTGCACTCTCGGTTCTAGTGTTGTCTGTCATGACTTGGCTCCGGTGTTTAAGCGTTGAAGTTGGGTGTGTACCCAGATGATAAGGGTTGCGCCTGCCGCCATGAGTAAACCCATGACAAGTACTACCGGACCGTCGCTGGCCCTGATAAGACCAAAAATCGCGGGGCCACCGCCAGCGGCAATAGCGAGGGCAAAAGACATCTGCCCGGACATCTTGCCGTTGTGGTCAGCTTCTGCCACCACTGAAAAAATATAGCTGATTGCAAAATAGGTTCCCATCGGAAGTAAAATTAACACGGTTGCATAGTCTGTTTTAGAAACAGCGCCAGTGAGCAAGAGCAAGCTAGTCAATGCCACGAATGTTGAGCCGGCAATGGGTGCGAGGCGGCCCCAGCGGTCGGCAAGAACTGCGGCGACCAAAGGGCCTATGCCGGATGTGATTAAGCCAACAGCGAGCCAGGTTGCAGTGAACGCCGGGCCAAAGGACTGGTCATCTGCAATGACTTCCAGGAAAGCCCATAAACCGGCAAAGCCGGAGAAATTGAGGGTCAGTGCGACCAGACTCATAATGGCCAGTGTGATGCTGCCGCCGCCCACGGCTTCAGTGTGTCTAGCCGTATTACCCTTGCTTGGCAGTGCTGCCGATAGGAGCAGACATAGCGCTACTACCGAGATAAGTGCAATGAGTAACGTGCTTAGCCCATAACCGATAAAGAGGCTGCTGGACAGTAGAAATAACACAGCGGCTGGCACCAGTTGCTCCGCCGCCAGTTTTACTGCGTAGGTGCGGTCGGTGTGCTCCATGTCGGAAACCAGGGTGAGGCTAATGGGGAACAGCAGTCCCGCGCCTGCACCCACAATGGCAAGACTGGCGCTGGATAGTGCAAAGGAATCGGCTGCAAGGCAAGATAACAGGCCGATGATCATCGCGGTATAGCCACAAAGCGCTGTTCTTTTCCAATTGAACCGCCTCACCCAGGCACTGGAACTGAAGGCGATTAACGCGTAAACCGAAAAGTAGGAGGTGGCGATGAGCCCGGTTTGTACATCGTCGAGTTGAAATTTTCGAGCCAGTGCGCCACTTAATATAGGTAAGAGCGCAAAGACCAGTACTGCAGCGGTACCGGTGGCGGCAGCTGCAATAACAACAGGTGTTTTATCCAGCGTGTGCAAGACAGCGCTCCATTATGGCATCAAGCAATGTGTTAGCGCCGGCGGCCGCATGAGCCTCGGTTATATTCTCCGCCTCATTGTGGCTCAAGCCATTTTCGCAGGGAATAAAGATCATGGAAATGGGTGCTACGGATGCAATATTGCAAGCATCGTGGCCGGCCCCCGAGACCATCTCCTTCGCCCGATAGCCGCGATTGCCAACCCCTTTTCTTACCGCTTCAATACAGTCACTATCGAAACTTACCCCCGGGGCTTCCCACACTCGGTTGGCATCACCATCGAGCAGAAACTGAGTGCATGCGCCCCTGACTGACTCTTCGCAGGCTGACAACATCGCTGCATACTGGTTTGCCTCAGGGTGACGTAGGTCAGCGGTAAAAGTCACTTCTCCGGGCACGGTATTGGGTGAACCTGGTTCGGCGTTGATATAGCCAATGGTGACCCTTGCACCAGGGGCGTGATCGTCGGCGAGTTGATACAGTTCAGAGAGGATTTTTGCCACCGCCATCATCGGGTCACGGCGCATGGGCATCGGCGAGGGGCCGGCATGGGTCTCCTGGCCACGAATAGTGATTCGGTAGCGGCACATGTGCTGAACGCCGGTTACGATACCTACCTCCAGATCTTCTACTTCGAGAATAGGGCCTTGTTCGATATGTAGTTCGAAAGCCGCATGTACCGCCTGGCGAAGCGTGTTTGGCCCGAGGTGACCGATACGACCAAGTTCGGAGTGCACACTGGCGCCCGAGAGATCTCGCAGCTCATAAGCTTGCTCCAAAGCCATAGCTCCTGACCATACGGCAGAACCCATCATCGCGGTATCAAAGCGAGAGCCTTCCTCATTGGTCCATACCACGACGTCAATGGGGTGGTCTGTCTCAATGTTGGAATCATTAAGAGTATCGAGAACTTCCAGTCCCGCTAAAACTCCATAAATACCGTCAAATTTACCCCCGGTTGGCTGCGTATCCAGATGGCTGCCAGTCATTACAGGCGCGGAGTTCGTCTCACGGCCAGCACGACGTGCAAAAATATTGCCAATCGCATCCAGGCTGACTTCGCACCCGGCATCCCGCGCCCAGGACATGAACAACTCGCGACCGGTGGCATCTTCGTCTGTCAATGCCTGCCGGTTGCAGCCACCTGCGGGAGTGGCGCCTATCTCCGCCATTTGCATCAAGCGGCTCCACAGGCGTTCGGAATTAATGGATGGTTTATTGTTAGTCATTGGGCTCTTCTCATTATTACCTAACTGATTGTAGTCGGTGAGGAAAACTCGGCTATACCCATTAGGGGTGGCAAGAGGAACTGGTATCCACAAGTACTGATTCTGAATTCTCAACAACCCTACCCCACAAACCTCCCCAATAATCAGGCAACTCTGGATCACTGAAACTATGCAACACACCCACAGATTCCAGCCTATAAGTCACTCCCCATAGTCGGAGGGTGTGTCCTCCATAACTCTATGAATTCACTATAAATTCACACCGCATCACAATTCCATCCACACACCACCCTCTTATGAGGCGGATGGTGTGTGGGGAAGTTGGGCAGTAAGCCGAAGAAAGCTAACGGCTTTTCCTGATGGGGTAGGGCGGGGAGCTGAGACCGAGCTTATGCCGAGACTATTGGTGGGTTATACCGAGCTAGCTGGCAGTAAGTTGAAGAAGGGTAACGGATTTTTGAAACCGAACTTCGGGATGGGGCCGAACCCCGAAACGATTCTTACTGTCTCTCCACAACGACAAAATAATTT
>JBALVI010000003.1:0-465809 GCA_036961205.1 Halioglobus sp.
AGGCCAAGCCCAAAGCTAAGGCCAAGCCCAAAGCTAAAGCGAAGCCCAAAGCTAAAGCCAAGCCCAAAGCTAAGGCCAAGCCCAAAGCTAAAGCCAAGCCCAAAGCTAAGGCCAAGCCCAAAGCTAAAGCGAAGCCCAAAGCTAAAGCGAAGCCCAAAGCTAAAGCCAAGCCCAAAGCTAAAGCCAAGCCCAAAGCTAAAGCTAAAGCTAAAGCAAAGCCCAAGGCAAAAGCTCGTAAGAAGAAGTAGCGTTTTGCGATAATCGGGTACCCCGCAGACTTAAGTCTGCGGGGCCTTTTACTGCAGTTTGTTCAGGTTCTCGAAAGCCGCAGAGTGACTGGAGAAATCCACCGTCACGAAGCCTGTATCTCCATACCATTCCCGCACTGTCCGTCCGCCCTGATTCAAGTATGTCGAAAGAGAAGCCAAGGCATCCCTCCCGATCAAAGCACATAGATACTGATTTCGCGCTCCATCCCAGGCCACACTAATGCTGGCTGATGTTTTGGTCTCGGCGAGGGAGTAGTACAAGCGTTGTGCCAGATCCAGCGGCACTTTCGGGGTGTCACAGGCTGTCACCAGTAAATATTCCGTCTGCAGCTTAGACGCGGCAGACTCTATGCCGGCCAGCGGACCCTGATAATCAGCTCTTTCATCGGTCACAGTGTCATTGACAATGGTGCGATAAATGTCTGTGTTGCGGTTGCAACTGAGCATCAGATGGCATACCTGAGGTGCAACTCGCTCTGCCACGTGCGCCACCAGCGAACGCCCGTGCCACTTGATCAAGCCCTTATCTTTACCGCCAGTCCGGGTTCCTCTGCCGCCGGCAAGAATGAGACCGGTTATGTTTTCGGACGGGTCACTCATGTGCGATCTCTGTTGCGACGTTGAGTCAAATTGTCGGGAGTGGTGTTTGCATTGCGCTCACTGTGGGATAATTTCAGAAACGTGCCGCGAACTCAATAAGCTTTCGGTATTACGTATCCTTCGCAGTATCGAAGACAGGAATTTAATGAGCAATATTTTAGCGATCGACACCGCAACAGACGCCTGTTCGGTTGCCGTGTTTCGGGATGGGAAAATTGATGAACGCCACGAGATAATTCCCAGACAGCACAATCGACGATTACCCGCGATGCTGCGCGAGCTATTCGCGTCTGGCGATCTCAAAAAGCAGGGTGTGGACGCAATCGCCTATGGCTGCGGTCCTGGCTCTTTTACCGGATTGCGAATTGCCGCTAGCGCTGTTCAGGGCCTCGCATTCAGCAATAACTTACCCGCAATCCCAGTATCTACGCTGGCTTGCCAGGTGGTTACTGCCGCACGCTTGAATCTGCTCACTGAAAATATGCCGGTACTGAGCCTACTGGATGCCAAGGTTAATGAAATTTATTGGGCATGTTTTCAATTGAGCGAGGGCTTGCCCGTAGCCACGGTTGGTCCAGGAGTCTGTGCCCCCGAGCACTTGTCTCTGCCCGAGGTGGAGGGGCAGTGGCAAGCGATTGGTGACGGTTGTCAGTTCCATGGGACTATGCTCGAGTCGCTAAGGAGCAACATCCATGTTGTGGGTGCAGAAGTTTTACCGCGCGCGCGCGATATGATTCCTCTGGCGATGAAAGCGTTTGATCAAGGACTGGTACAACAGGCCCATGAGGTCTGCCCGGTGTATGTACGTGATGAAATCAGCTGGAAAAAGCTTGATCAGCAGGGCAAAAAATCATGATCGACTGGGTGCAGGCGTTCTGGCTGGCATTACTGCAAGGTTTAACCGAGTTTCTGCCCATTTCCAGTTCGGCGCACCTGATTATTCCCTCTCTGATTTGGCAGTGGCCGGACCAGGGTCTGGCGTTTGACGTTGCCGTGCATGTGGGCACTTTGGCTGCCGTGGTGGTTTATTACCGCAGAGATCTTTCGCTATTACTCGGCGGCTGCACTACTGCGATAGTAGAGCGGAAATCCAATGAGCATAGCCGCTTGTTGGCATGCCTGGCCTTCGCCTCGGTGCCAGTGGGTCTTATGGGACTTTTGGCCGTTGAGTTTGTTGAGCAATACTTGCGAAATTTGCCGATGATAGCGGCGGCCACGCTGCTCTTTGGGCTGCTCATGGCTTACGCAGATCGACACACCAAGGGTCGCAGCACATTTAAAGATATTACTCTGTCATTGGCGATCATTATCGGCTTGTTCCAGGCGCTGGCGCCTTGGCCGGGTGTATCTCGGTCGGGTATTACCATCACGGCGGCGCTGTTGTTGGGGTTAAGTCGTCCAGATGCGGCCCGTTTTTCTTTTTTGTTGTCTATTCCCGTCATTTCAGGCGCCGGTTTGCTTAAAACAACAGAGCTTGTCAGATCCGGCGTTGCGGTTGATTGGTTACTGCTGGGAGCTGCGGCATTCACCGCCTCGGTGGTGGCCTTTGCCAGTATTGCGTTGTTTCTTCGTCTTTTAGATCGAGTTGGTCTGATGCCCTTTGTATACTATCGAATTGCGCTGGCCTTAGTGCTCTTTGGTCTTTGGCTGGCTTGATCTGCGCGCAGGTGTAATCCAGCGGCTTTTTTTGAGGTACCACCATGTCCCAACAACAATTCAACCAGCAACTGTGTGAATTTCTATCCCGTTCTACTACACCGTTCCATGCCGTATCGAACATGATTGAGGCGCTCACGACCGCGGGTTTTTCGCGCTTGGCAGAAGGGCAAACTGACCTGACAGCCCCGGGGAAATACTATGTCACCCGCAATGACAGTTCGCTGGTCGCGTTCATCATTGGTAGTGAAATGTCCCCGTTGGAGGGCGTTCGAATGGTCGGGGCCCATACCGATAGCCCTTGTCTAATGGTAAAGCCCGCGCCAGAGAAGACCCGCCAGGGTTATTTCCAGCTGGGCGTCGAAGTCTATGGTGGTGTTCTACTGAACCCCTGGTTTGACCGGGATCTGTCGTTGGCCGGGCGGGTTAGCTACGCCTGTTCAGACGGCAACTTGAAGTCAACATTGATAGATTTTCGTGACCCCATCGCGGTGATTCCCAGCTTGGCGATTCACCTCGATCGAGAGGCCAACAAAGCGCGTTCTATCAATCCACAGACAGATATTCTGCCCATACTGTGTCAGTTTGACGACGGCGAGTCAGCCGACTTTCGCGAGCTAGTAAAACAGCGCATTGAGGTTGAGCATCCAGACGCGCAGGTGGCCAGAGTTCTGGACTACGAGCTTGGCTTCTACGACACGCAGCCAGCCGCACCGATAGGGCTCCAGCAACAATTTC
The DNA here is from genome assembly GCA_036961205.1 of Halioglobus sp. GTDB lineage: Bacteria > Pseudomonadota > Gammaproteobacteria > Pseudomonadales > Halieaceae > CALJFL01. Next base: position 3,264 of record JBALVI010000003.1, read on the forward strand.
TCGCCTCCGCACGTCTGGATAACCTGCTCAGTTGCTTTACTGGATTACAGTCGCTGCTGGCCAGTGATGGGAGTTGCTCCAGTCTGCTGATTTGTACGGATCACGAGGAAGTGGGAAGTTCGTCGATCGCGGGCGCCCAGGGACCGCTGCTGGAAACTGTGCTGCGTCAACTAGCCGGAGATCAGCCCGGTTATGCCCGACTGGTTGAGCGCTCAATGATGATCTCGGCGGACAACGCTCATGGCGTTCACCCGAACTTTGCTGACAAGCACGATGATAATCATGGTCCCAAACTGAACGCGGGGCCGGTCATTAAAATTAATGCCAATCAGCGCTATGCCACTAATAGCGAAACAGCCGGCCTGGTGCGATTGTTGGCCGAGGAGGCGGATGTGCCGCTGCAATCCTTTGTGGTGCGCACAGACATGGCCTGCGGTAGCACGATTGGGCCCATCACAGCGACAGAGATTGGGGTGCGTACCCTGGATATTGGCGCACCGACGTTTGCCATGCATTCAATCCGTGAATTGGCGGGTGCCGACGACGGTTGGCACTTGCAGCGACTGCTCCAGCAGTTTTTTAATCATCGGGGTTCTTTGGCCGCTAATTAGTGAGAGTTCTCCTCCTCTCGGCCTACCATGCGCAAAGCCATGCCCATTGGGTGCGCATGCTGGAGCACATGTTCCCTGCCTGGCAGTGGCAGGTTCTGACTTTACCCGCGCGACACTTCAGTTGGCGGGTTCGTGGCAATCCATTGTATTGGTCGGTAGCCGAGAGGGCGACTCTGGAGCGTGACTACGATCTCCTTATTGCGACCTCTATGGTCGACCTGGCCACGCTCAAGGGATTGATTCCTTCGCTGGCGGCACTACCAACAGTTTACTATTTTCACGAAAATCAGTTTGCCTACCCGGTGCAGGAGGGTGGGCACAGCTTGCTTGAGGCCCAAATGGTAAGTCTGTATGGCGCCATGGCGGCAGACAGCGTCGTATTTAACAGTCGCTATAATCACCAATCCTTTTTTGATGGCCTGGGCGCGTTACTCAACCGGCTGCCTGATTATGTGCCGCCAGAGATATTGTCCGCGCTGCGGGCCAAGTCGACGATTTTACCCGTTCCCATCAAACCCGAGCGACCACAAGATGAACCTTCAGCCGGCTACAGTGCGCCCAGAGAGGCAAAGCAGCGACCGCTTCGACTGCTGTGGATTGGTCGCTTCGAGTACGACAAGGGGGCTGACGGCTTGCTGGGTACGCTCAGAGGCTTACGTGAAAGCGGGATAAGCTTTGAGCTCGCGCTGATCGGCCAGCAATTTCGGAATAGCCCGCAGGCTTTCGACACCATAGGGGATGAGTTTGCCAGTGAATTGGTGCAGTTTGGCTTTGTCGACGGTAATGAAAACTATCAGCAGTGGCTGAGCGCTGCCGATATGGTGCTGTCCACCGCAATTCACGAATTTCAGGGTCTGGCGATCCTCGAAGCGGTCGCTCTGGGGTGTGTCCCTGTGGTTCCCGACCGTCTGGCCTATGCAGAACTCTATCCTGATTTGTTTCGCTATCATTCCTCTCCACAGGAGCCCGCGCGGGAGATACAGGCAGCGGTTAGCTTGATAGAAGAGCTGGCAGCCCTTATGTTGGTGGGCGAGGTAATACCCCCGGATGTGTCCGTCTATGCAGCAGAGGCGCTACAGCCGCGCTATGAGAGCTTGTTCACCGGGCTCTCGGGATAGCCTCGCAAGGCGATTCCCAGTATCATTGCGCCTTTTTCCGCTAAGCGAAATACTATGGCCAAGCAACGCGTACTCACGGGTATAACCCCCAGCGGCACACCGCATCTGGGAAATTATGTAGGCGCGATTCGTCCGGCGATAGCAGCCTCTCGAGACAGCTCGGTGGACTCCTTTTTCTTTCTGGCGGATTATCACGCACTGATCAAATCTGCAGGGCCCGAGCAGGTGCGGCAGTCCAGCCGCGAAATTGCTGCCACCTGGATCGCTCTGGGTCTGGATACCGATAATGCTGTTTTCTATCGTCAGTCGGATATTCCCGAGATTCCCGAATTAACCTGGGTACTGACCTGCAGTGCTGCCAAGGGTTTGATGAATCGTGCGCATGCCTATAAGGCAGCGGTGCAGGCCAATGAGGAGGCCGGAGAGGATCCCGACTACGGCATCACCATGGGCCTGTTCAGCTATCCCGTGTTGATGGCGGCTGATATTTTGATGTTCAATGCGCATCAGATTCCGGTGGGCAAGGATCAGATACAGCACGTGGAAATGGCCAGAGATATCGCCCAGCGCTTCAATCATAATTTTGCCGAACTGTTCACCCTACCCGAGGCGCTCATTGACGACAGTGTGTCGGTGTTACAGGGACTCGATGGTCGCAAGATGAGCAAAAGCTACAACAATACGATTCCACTGTTTTCAACAGAGAAGCAGTTACGAAAGGCCATCAATAAAATCAAGACCAATCTGCTGGAGCCTGGCGAGCCCAAAGATCCGGAAAACTCCGTCGTATTCCAGACTTGGGCAGCGTTCGCCTCGCCAGAGGAAACCGAGCGCATGCGGCGGGCCTTCGCCGAAGGAATAGCCTGGGGAGAAGCCAAGAAACAGCTGTTTGAACTAATAAACGCTGAATTGGCACCCGCCAGAGATCGTTACAACGAATTGATGGATAATCCGGCCGAAATCGAAGAAGTGCTGCAGGCCGGTGGCGTCAGAGCGCGTGAGGAAAGCGCCGTGCTGATGGCGAAAGTCAGGCACGCGGTCGGGATCTCCGCCATGACGAGCGGCTAGCCGCGGTCGTTGCTCGCTAGCACCGCCCGCTAGCTAACTCTACGCGCGGTTTAGTAACTACCCAAAGCGAAAGTGGTCTGAAAATATACACCCATGGGCTGACCCACAAAATATCGATAGTTGCCAAAGCCAAAGTCTGCTCTTTCGGCGTAATCCTCGTCCAGCAGGTTGGTGACACGCAGGCCAATGCCCCAACGCTCGTTAATGTCCGCAGTAAATCGCAGGTTCAGCAGTGAATGACCGTCATATTCGTGTTCGTTGTCGGGCTCCAGGTAGTACTTGTCCATGTAGACCCACTCTAACTCCAGCTGGGACTGCTGGCCGATAAGCGCGTTTGTATCCCAGCCCAGGCGAGCGCTGCCAAATACGCGAGGGGCGGTGTCGATGTCGTTGCCCTTTATATCGCCGCTGGAGCCCCGTAGCTCTATGCGACTGTCATAGGTGTGTCTCGCTGAAGTCACATCCAGGCCCAGGTACAAGTTCTCGGCAAAACTATAGTCGATGCTCAGTTCACCGCCATAGTGTCGCGTTTTGGCACCACTGACATTTTGTCGGTTGGCGTCCTGAAAAATGACATCCTCCTTATTCATGCTGTAGAAGGACAGGTCGTAGCTGAGCTCGGGTGAGAGTTGCCCTCGCAAACCGAACTCCAGGCTGTCAATTTTCTCCGAATCCAGGTCAGCTGTCTGCTGGCCCGCCTGCAGTCGGTACAGCTCGGTGGTTTGGGGAGCACGAAAGCCACGGGCGAGGCGCGCGTAGCCTAACAGGGCGTCGGAAAAACCGTAGCTTATGCCGGCATTGAGTGTCCAGTCATTGAAGTCATCCGAACGATCCGCAGGACGGTAAAAGCGGCAGGCACTCGCTTCCGGGCCGCATGCCGGGCCATCTGCGGTGCGGTTGTCGTAGTCGAAGTCAGTATATTCATAGCGCGCACCAGCCATTAGCGTCCAGCGGTTGGAGAAGTCCGAACGCAACTGGCTGTATAGGGCGGCGCTAATGGCGTCTACCTGGTAATCGTAGTGGACTCCTGCAGGTTGATTGGGGCTGAATTCATCAGCCTGTATCTCCTTCAACCAACCATCGGTGTATTCAAGGTCAATGCCATTTTGCCAGCGCCAGTTCTCGCCCTCGGTGTCAATTGTCGTGCGCAGACCAAAACTGCTATGACCGTTTTCCTCCACCGGCTGCCAGGGTAGGAAGTGTTGCAGGAACTCCATTTCGTTATTGCGATAATAAGGGGTAATAGTCAGCCTGCTGCGCTCACCAAGGTCGCGGCTGGCGCTGCTGTACAGCCTTAAAGACCAGGCGTCACGATAGGCTTCAGGATTGGGGTTGGTATCTTTAAGGGCATTGTCTTCGTAGGCTTCGAACCCCTGAATAAAGCCTGCGGTTTCCTGATTAAGGTTGGTGGCTTCAATGGCGCTGCGCAATGCCCATACATCACCGGCATAGTCGTGCCTGAAGGTGAGCTTTTGCTGATCGTAGCCGGCATCGTCTTTGTAGCCGCCGTCGGTTGCTGCATTCAGGCGCAAGCTGACCCCATGGCGGCCATGGGTATTGCTGTATTGATATTTACCACGGTAGTAATCGTCTGGGCCGGCTTCAAGGGAAAGTGTGTGATCTAACTCAGCAGAGGGAGCCGCAGTCATTACGTTAATCACCCCATGCATAGCGTTGGAGCCATACAGGGCGGTGGCGGGACCCTTAATTACCTCTACGCGTCCAGCCTGTTCGCTATTGGCATCAAACAGTTGGTTCACGTTACAAAATCCGGGCGCACGCAAGCTGATGCTGTCCCAGGCCATGTAGAACGAACCGCAGCCGCCAGCGCCAGTTAGCACTGGGGAGCGAAGGGCGGTGAGGCTCTCCTGTCCGTTGCCGCGACTGATCCAGGTGCCAGCAACGCGCTGCATCAGCTCATTGATATGAATCTGATTGGTGATCTCCAGGTCCTCGGCATCGACGACGCTCCATGGAAGGGGCAGCGGTAGTGCGGCCTCGTCTGCCCGGGTGGCGGTGACCAGTACTTGCTCGGTGAGCTGGTTTTCTGCCGCTACTGCACTGCTGGCCAGTGCCAAGCTCAGCACCAAGCGTGTTTTCAATCCTTTCATGAGTAATCCGAATACTTGAAGTGGCGGGCATTGTAGCGGATTTGCCCGCCCTGCCCAAACTTGTACTTCCCCATAGACGGGTCAACCCAAAAAATTATAGAGTGGATTGAGAGTTCGGTATTCATCTACCGGAAAACTAGGCAATGTTGGGTTTGCGCACGCCGTCCTTTTTATCAGGGAGTTGGACGTTGCTCCAATAACGCACTACAACTTCATCAGAGTAAGGAGATTCACCATGCTTGGATACGTCACGTTGGGCACCAACGATTTTGAAGCGTCTGCCGAATTTTATGATCAACTGTTTGCCGTGTGTGGCGCTAAACGTCTGATGGAGATAGAGGGATTTATTTTGTGGGGTACGTCGATGGACGCGGCCTCAGTAGCCATCGCCAAGCCCTTCAACGGCGAACCGGCGACGGTAGGTAACGGCGGAATGGCGGCGATTCAACTGGACTCCCAAGAGGCAGTAGCCGAGATGTACAACAAGGCCATCGAGCTGGGAGGGCAGGACGAAGGGGCTCCTGGTCAGCGTGGCGAAGGCTTCTACGCGGGATATTTCAGAGATCTTGAGGGTAACAAGCTGAACGCGTTTTTCGCCGGCTAATTTCCTGGCGGCCCCAGGCCTTCAAAGAAGTGAGCGGATGGAATGTGAGTCCACTTCACAGGAGTATATAAATGAAATTGCCAGAACCACTGTTTGCACTGATCAATCCGATTATGGGCCTTTTACTGCGTTCGCCAATTCACCGGTTTTGGAGCGACAGTTTGATGCTGATCACTTTTACCGGCAGGAACAGTGGCAAACAATTTACTACGCCAGTGCGCTACGTCAAGGATGGCGATAGTATTCTCTGTTTCACCTCCGCTGAAAATCAGTGGTGGCGTAATCTGCGCAATGGCGCCAGCGCGCAGTTGCGGGTAGCGGGGGAGTCGAGCCCCTACACCACCAGTGTGATTGAGAACAATCCGTCGGAGATCAAGAAATGGTTGATGTTCTATCTCAGTCAATACCCGCAGGACGCGAGCTACCATGACATCGCGCTGGCCAACGATAAATCCCTGATACCGGAGGATTTGGAAAGAGCGAGTCACGAGGCTATTGTGGTCGAGGCGAAACCGGCATAACGTAGCGGATTGTTCCAGCTTACTAATCCTCCCAAATGAATATTCGAGAGTACGGCTTACAGGATTTAGATGCAGTATTGGCACTATGGACAGAGTGCGGGTTGGTCGTGCCGCACAATAACCCCGAGAGAGATATTGAACGAAAGTTGAAGGTGGACCCCGATTTATTTCTGGTCGGCATCGCTGACGGAGAATTAGTCGGCACCGTGATGGGCGGCTACGAGGGGCATCGTGGCTGGATCAATTACCTTGCAGTAAGACCCTCGGAGCAGGAACAGGGCTATGGGCGGTTGATAATGAATGCGGTCGAGGAGCGCATCGAGCGCAAGGGGTGCCCCAAGATCAACCTTCAAATTCGCTCTACCAACAAGGCAGTTTTGGCGTTCTACGAGTCGCTTGGTTACCGCATTGACGATGTCGTTGGCATGGGTAAAAGGCTGGAGCCGGACGATTAATCCCCGCGCAGGCAATACCGTGCCATCAGGTCAGTGCCAGTGCGAGCACAATAATCAGGTCAATAATGCCCCACTATCCCTTTAGGGCGCGGTTTTCCCTAGACATTGCCTGTAACCTTCTATGGTAGAGCGGTGGGGGCTCGCGCCGGCCTGAGCTTGCACATCGTTGATCCAGGCGGTGAATTCCACATAGGATACGTCGGTGCGACCAGTAGTTGATAGAGCCTGGGTACGACAGCGGTATTCGAGTGAGCTTTCGGGCGATTCGCTGACAGCGATATAAACCACTCCCGCCGCGAAGGACAACACCAGTATTGCCGCCGCTAGAAACAGTCCCTTCAATGTACATCCCCCACAATTCTATACGGACGCTATTCTACACGGAGTTTGCCGTCTCGCTAACGCCGGGAAGAAGTGATGGGACGCATCAATTGGGAATTTGAGGAGCCGCTACCCGCGCTGCGCGGCCGCATCGGTGGTCGCGCAATCGGATGCTCGGGCTTTGGATGCAGACCAGGGCGATAGGGGGGCCGATGGTTGTAATACCTGCGATTGTCATAACCGGTAGTAATCGGATAGTAATCGTCAATGTAGTCGTTGTTGCTTGCTGTTTGCGACTGTTTGCTGGTCTGTAATTCGCGCATCTCTGCCCGATGTTTTTCTCGCTCCCGCCGGTCCGCTGCCATTTTGTCGGTGGTTTCACGCATCGCTTCCAGATTGGCCAGTGATTCGCCGGATGAGCTGGGTTGCGGGGTAACCAATTGAAGTTTTTCAGTCTCGTCGCCGTTCTCGGGCGGAACATCGGAAAAGCTGATAGCGCCGTTTTCGTCAACGGACTTATAAACTGTATCCGACATTGCCACAGAGCTGCCAAGGAGCGCGAGGATTAAGAACTGTTGGGCTATTTTGATCATCTTTATCACCAAAATTGATATCACGTTCAGGCGTAACGAGCCACACCGTAAGTACTGTGATCCACTGATATTCGACTGCGTTGGTCCGTGAAGGTTTCACAGGATTTTTGCAGTCTGATCATTCTACGCCTATTCAGCCTGAAAAATTATACTCGTGTCCCCACAGGTCCCCCACGGTACTGACAGTAGGAGTGTAGTTCTCCCAATCGACCAGCAGACCGTCGCAGCCGTACTCAACGGTGATTCCGCCCGGGGCCTGAACATAGAAGCTGCACATATTGTCATTGACGTGCCGGCCCAGAGTAGCCTGCAGTGATAAGCCCGCAGCCTTTACTCGATCGAGCGCCCGTCCAACTTCGTCCAGGCTGTCTACCTCGATCATCATGTGCACCAGGCCCAAAGGGTGAGGGTGATTGTAGAGCGCCAACGAGTGTTGCCGCGGGTTGTCCGCATGCATGAAATAAACACGTGCTTCGGGCGCACCTTCGGGCATAGGAGGGTATAAATCATCGCTGACATATAAACCAATGAACTCGGTATAAAATTCGATCGTTTCCTCCGTGGCCGGCGCGGGCAACACCGCGTGGCCAAAGCCCAGGTCCCCGCTGAACTCATCTCCGGTGATGAATTCCTTGATGCCTAGCGGCGAATTCAATGGCAAATAATCCAGCTTGCGGCCGTGGTAGAGCTCTAACAGGTTGCCCGAAGGATCCGTCACCGTTGCCAGACCGCTCACGCAACGTCGCTCACATTCCGGGGCAGAACCCTCCTCTACGGTGTGGCCTGCTGCTGTCAGTGTGTCGCAGGTGAATTTCCATTCGTCCCAGTCGCGAAACTCCAGTCCCGTGGCGATCAGGCGGTCGGTGTCGCCGCTCTCAATCATAAATCGGAAGGGATGGTCGTCCATACGGAGAAATCGGGCTCCCTGATCATCTGCCCGATCGCTGGCCATTAAGCCCAGGATGTTGGTGGCAAAATCCATCCAGGCCGAGGTATCGGTAGATTCGATTCGTAGATAGCCGATACTGGCGATGCCCATAAATAGCTCCATTCACTGCTGTTAAGTTAGTTGCCGCGATTGCGCGCACTGGGTTGATATTATCGGCGATTTGTTAGCGTCTGTAAGCGCCATCCCCAAATCACTTTGGATCAGTATAAGTAACAGGACTTACCAGGCGCTTATCGCGAGGGAAGCAATAGTTTCGCCACACCTCTGCCCCGGGGGTCCGCAACAGCGAAGATCTCACCTGAATGGCGTTGTATAGCCTGTATATCGCCGAGATTGCCCCAACTGTTTGGTTGAACGACGTAGCCCATCTTTTCCAGATCGGCTTTAGTCTGCGGCGGTATCTGCCTCTGATCGTGACGAAGCACTGTCGCCGCTGGTAATTGATGGTGGAATCGCGTTGCTGCGACGGCGGCCTGAAGTGGCATCTCGAAGTCGTAAAGATTCAGAATCACCTGAAATACCGAGGTAAAAATGGTACTGCCCCCGGGTGTACCAATGATCAAGCTGGCCTTATCGTCTCGCAGCAATATAGTTGGACTCATGGAAGACAGCATCCGCTTGCTCGGTGCGATGGCATTGAAATCGCCGCCAATCACACCGAACTTGTTGGCCACACCTGGCAGTGCGCTAAAGTCATCCATTTGGTTGTTGAGCAGAAAGCCGGCATCTTCAACGACGACTCCAGAACCAAATTCCCAGTTCAGGGTGTAGGTCAGGGCAACCGCATTGCCCTGTTTGTCCAGAATTGAAAAGTGTGTGGTTTGATTTGATTCAAGCCCTGGTTTTACACTCTCTGATTTCGAAATTGCCGTGGGGTCTATCGCTTCAACACGCGCTTGCAGATAGGCGGGCGCAAGCAGTTTACCCATTGGTACAGTCACAAAGTCCGGGTCTCCGAGATACTCTGCGCGGTCGGCGAAAACACGCTTCTCAAGCTCCGCAAGTAAATGAATATAGCGCGCTGAATTGTGGCTGCTGTCGTTGAATAGCGGCTGTGCGAAATCTCGCATTAACAATAATTGCACCAATGCAAAACCGCCGGAACTGGGCGGCGGCGCGCCCAGGACTTCGTATTCGCGCCAGGGTGCGCGCAGCGGTTCTCGCCATATCGCTTGATAGGCCGACAAATCTTTGAGAGTGATGATGCCGCCGTTGCGCTCCATCTGGGCAACAATTTGGCGGGCGATAGTACCTTGGTAGAAGTCCTCGGGATCCGCGGCTATGCGCCGTAGTGTTTGCGCCAGTTCCTCCTGTACAAAGCGTTGTCCGACCCCGGCATCGCCGAAGTAGCGCTTGAAGTTAGTCTGCTCACCAAAATATTCGACCGCCTCATCGATTATCCCGGCGAGAGCGGGGTGAACTATAAAACCCTGTTCAGCCAAGGCGATAGCGGGTTGCAGTAGGCGTTTCCAGGGGAGACTGCCATAACGTTGATGCGCGGCTTGCATGCCGCGCACGGTGCCGGGAACCCCAGACGATCGTCCGCCAATGATTGTACTGTTCGCAACAACTTCCCCGGATTCATTCAAGTACATGTCCCGGCTGGCAGCGCCTGGTGCGCGCTCACGGAAATCCAGAAATGCGGCCTCTCCGTCCATGTAGCTCATCATAAAACCGCCGGCACCGATATTACCCGCCTCCGGGAATGTGACCGCCAGACTGAAGGCCGCTGCAATGGCAGCATCGACCGCGTTCCCTCCGGATAAAAGTATTTCTTCGACAGTGTCGGCGCTGAATTGATCGGGCATCGCCAGGGCGGCGTCTGCCGCATATCCCCCTCGACTAAGGCACAGGAAGGTCAGAAAAATCAGGGTTTTTAAATTCATCGACGCTCCAGGGTGGATAGACTCATTCAGCGTTTATTCGCGTTACCAGCGGGACCGTAGCAAATCGTACTCAGCGTGGCTATTCCCAGTGATCGAAAAAGTCATAGGGACATGATCACTTACACCATTGAGAAGCCCCTCAGGCTCATCGATACTCACGGGTGTTCGTATATTTAATGACAAGGAGAGGGCGATCGTGTTCCAACCGGAAGTGCTAAGTCAGCCCTTTGAGCTGGGTTTCACCTATACCCGTTCAACCGGGCCTGTAGTCGGCCGATTTCTGACAGGCCTGAAAAACCGCCAGATTTTGGGTAACAAGTCTAGTGATGGCCGGGTGATTGTGCCGCCCATGGAGTATGACCCCGACACTGCGGAGCCTCTGAATGAGTTTGTGGAGGTGGGCCAGGAAGGCGTAGTGGTCAGTTGGTGTTGGGTTAAAGAGCCTCGGGCCAGCCATCCCATGGCTACACCCTTCGCCTGGGCGATGATTAAACTCGATGGTGCCGATATTCCCTGGGTGCATTGCCTTAAGGCTGCCTCTGAGGGCGCGGTTGCAACAGGGGCCAGGGTGCGCGCCGTGTGGGTTGACGAGCCTCGCGGGTATATCACCGACGTCCAATATTTTGAGCTGGTCTAGGAGTCAATTTTGAGCGAAGCGGAAGCAGTGATCACCGACATCGAAACACCGGTTTATCTACAATACAATTTTACCGCCGGCGCAGCACCATCGAGGTTTTTATCCCAGCTGAAGCGGGGGGTGCTGACAGGGCAGCGCTGCCCACGCTGTGCCAATGTGTATATTCCACCCCGCGGCTCCTGCCCCGGCTGTGGTGTTCCTACGGTGGAGGAGGTGGTGCTGTCAAACAAGGCGACGATCGAGTCGTTTACTATTGTCGCCATTCCCATCCCCAACAAACCCATCAAACCGCCGTTTGTTGTTGCTAACTTAATTCTGGATGGCGCGAATATCTCTTTTATCCATTTGCTCGGTGAATGTGTCAATGAAGAGGTGCGAATTGGTCAGCGCGTTGAAGCGCTGTGGAAGCCACAGGAAGAATGGGACTACGCCATGGACAATATCAGTTACTTTCGTCCCATAGGCGAGCCTGATGTGGCGATAGAAGATATCGGCCAGGTACCGGTAGGCGGCTTGGGAGATCTCCCATCATGAGAGAGCTTGCAGTCGTAGCCTTCAGTCAGTCCGCCTGCGTGCGAGATGCAGGAGTAGCCAACGAGGTGGAAATGATCATGCCGCAGCTGGAGGCGGTGTATCAGCAAGTCGGGCTTAGCAGTGCTCAGGATGTGGATTTCGTCTGCTCTGGCAGCTGTGACTACCTTCAGGGGGCTGCCTTCGCCTTTGTCGCAGGAGTGGATGCCTTGGGTGCGGTGCCACCGATAAAAGAATCCCATGTCGAAATGGATGCCGCTTGGGCTTTGTATGAGTCGGTGCTGAAAATCAACATGGGACAGGCAGATTCAGCTCTTATTTACGGTTTCTCCAAGTCCTCGCCAGGAGAATTGCCAGTGGTATTGTCACAGCAACTCGACCCGTATTACTTGGCGCCGCTATGGATAGACAATATTTCCATGAATGCATTACAGGCACGCATGATGTTGGATCAGGGCTTGATAAACGAACGTGACATGGCAGAGGTAGTTGCCCGGTCGCGCAACAACGCCATGTTAAATCCTCTAGCGCAGCTTCGTGGCGCTGTCACTGCCGACGACATTTTGGCGGAAGAGACCTATCTGTCGCCATTGAGGAAGTCCGACTGCGCACCAATTTCAGACGGCGCCGCCAGCATGATTATTTGCACCTTGGAAAAAGCACGGGAGTGGGCGGTTCCCTATGCCCGAATTACCGGCATAGATCACCGTATGGAGACGCACAATATTGGTATGCGCGATCTCACTGATTCAAAATCCACGCGACAGGCAGCGGCGGCGGCAGGTGTTAAAGCTGGCGCGATTGATATTGCTGAACTGTATGCGCCTTTTAGTCACCAGGAAATTATCTTGGCCCGCGCCCTTGAACTGGATGACGCCACCGATATAAATCCCAGTGGTGGGGTGTTGGCGGGTAATCTGATGATGGCCTCGGGCATTGCCCGTATAGGAGAAGTGTTTAATCGAATCCTTGCTGGCGATGCCCGCCGTGGTTTGGCGCACGCTACCGGCGGGCCCTGCCTGCAACACAATATGATTACCGTACTGGAGGCCGCGTAATGGCTGAATTGGCGGCAGTAATTGGTATTGGTCAGACCAAATACCAGACCAAACGCGGTGACGTTTCGATTGCCGGGCTGGTACGCGAGGCAGCACAAAAAGCACTCGACGATGCGGGACTCGGATTCGACGACATTGACGCAGTGGTGATTGGCAAAGCGCCAGATATGTTTGAAGGTGTGGTAATGCCTGAAATGTACCTGGCTGATGCGCTGGGCTGTAATGGCAAGCCGATGATGCGCGTGCATACCGCAGGCTCGGTGGGCGGGTCCACTGCGCTGGTAGCAGCCTCCCACGTTCAAAGTGGCAGCTTTAAAAGAGTACTCACAGTAACCTACGAAAAACAGTCTGAATCCAATGCCATGTGGGCCCTGTCCACCCCGCAGCCGTTCTCGGTTCATTTGAATGCCGGCGCCGGCGGTTATTTTGCGCCGATTATTCGCGAGTACATCCGCAGATCGAACGCGCCGTATAACGTTGGTATCAAGGTGGCGGTAAAAGACCGGCTTCACGGTGCGCGCAACCCACTGGCCCACTTGCAGAAACCCGACATTACGATGGAAGAAGTAGAAGAATCCTTTATGTTGTGGGACCCATTGCGGTTTCTGGAGGCTTGTCCATCTTCCGATGGAGCCTGTGCGATGGTTATTGTTCACGAATCACTGGCGGATCAGGCGCCGGGAAAATCAGCCTGGATTCGAGGTGGCGCCATGCGCTCGGAGCCAACCATGTATGCTGGCCGTGATGAGGTTAGTCCACAAGCAGGGCGCGATTGCGCTGCCGATGTTTACCGCCAGGCAGGGATTAGTAATCCGCGCAAAGATTTGGACTGTGCTGAAGTATACGTACCTTTTAGCTGGTACGAGCCCATGTGGCTAGAGAACCTGGGCTTTGCCGAAGAAGGCGAGGGCTGGAAACTAACCATGGAAGGAGCCACCTCGCTGGATGAAGGCGGTGACATTCCGTGGAACTGCTCTGGTGGGGTTTTATCGTCTAACCCGATAGGCGCTTCTGGCATGATTCGCTTTGCAGAGGCTGCGCGTCAGGTTCGCGGTGATGCGGGTGCACATCAGGTGGAGGGCGCGAAGCTGGCCCTTGGTCACGCCTATGGTGGTGGCGCACAGTTCTTTTCAATGTGGGTTGTCGGCGCAGACAAACCCTAGAAGATATTCGGAGATTTTACCTATGGCAAAGCATTTCAATATTGCCGATATGTTTGAGATGGTGGCGGACAAGGTTCCTGGTCGCGAAGCACTGGTATGCGGCGAGAGGCGGGCCAGCTATGGCGAGCTGGAGCAGCGCGCCAATCAGTTGGCGCACTTCCTGCTGAGCTGTGGGGTTGGCCCTGCTGACCATGTGGGTTTGTATCTTTATAACTGCAACGAATACCTTGAAGCGATGCTGGCCTGCTTTAAAATTCGCGCGGTGCCGGTCAATGTAAACTACCGCTATGTCGATGAAGAGTTGCTTTACCTGTTCGATAACGCCGACATGGTGGCTTGTATCCACAATCGAGAATTTATTCCACACATCGCTCAGGTTCAGGCATCGGCACCTGGCCTGAAAACCTTTGTTTATGTCGATGACGACGACTTGGCTGATCCGGCTGTGATAGGTGCTACAGAATATGAATCTGCGCTGCAGCAGCAGTCCACAGGCCGCGATTTCGGCGATCGCGCTGATGACGATTTGTTTATTCTGTACACCGGCGGCACAACAGGCATGCCTAAAGGGGTTATGTGGCCGCATAAAAGTGTTTTCTATGCCGCTATGGGTGGTGGTGGTTGGTTTCATCCCGACGGCGCGATTACTGAGCCGGAACAAATTGCCCAGCGCATCGGCGACTTCGCCGTCGTCGGTATGGCGTTGGCGCCGCTGATGCACGGTGCATGCTGGTGGTATGCCTGTATTCAGTTGCTGGCCGGTAACAGCGTTGTCTTAAACCCGGATCACTCGCTGGTGGGGGAGGATGTTTGGGACATTGTGCAGCGCGAGAAAATCAATTCGCTCTCCATTGTAGGTGATGCTATGGCCGTGCCCCTGCTGGATGCACTGGTGGCCTATCCCGATCGTTGGGACCTGAGTTCGGTATTCAGTATCGGGTCTGGTGGCGCGGTGTTTTCCACTAGCAAGCAGGACGCGTTTCGCCAACATTTTCCTAATGTATTTATTATGAATTCCTTCGGCTCCTCTGAAAGCGGTGCCATGGGCATGGATGGTGGCGGCAAAAAAGGTGAAGGCCTTGGTAATGTCGTTAAAAGCGATTTTATGTCGGTAATAGTTGCCGGTGAAGGCGGCACAAATCGTCACGCTGTTCCCGGAGAAGCGGGCATCTTTGCGCGCAGTGGCTATATTCCTGTGGGCTATTACAAGGACCCGGTCAAGACAGCAAGCACCATTGTCGAGGTGGAAGGTAACTCCTGGTTGTTGCTTGGCGATGAGGCGCGGCTGGAAGTTGACGACAGTATTACCGTTTACGGTCGTGGTTCTAATTGCATTAACACCGGCGGTGAAAAAGTATTTCCAGAGGAAGTTGAACAGGCGCTGAAATCACACCCAGGCATATTCGACTGTCTGGTTGTTGCCACCCCGGATGACACCTACGGCAGTAAAGTGACCGCGGTAGTTGCAGCTCGTGAGGGCGCTGACCTTAATCTCGCCTCGGTGCAGGAGGAGGTCCGCAAACATCTGGCGGGGTATAAAATACCGCGTGAGTTACATTTGGTGGACGAGGTTCCCAGAGCACCCAGCGGTAAGCCCGCTTATCCCAAGGCACTGGAGATAGCGTTGGCCGGCGATCACCGCGCCTTGTAGGGCCGAAGGCGGCCCCGCCGAATTCATTCGACCAAACATAATCTCGTGATACACACCAATCAGACATCGGAGAGCAATGTGAACGAGCTCGATATAAGTACTGAAAATTGCACTGTCGCACAGCAGGGCCACGTTCTCGTAGTGACGCTCAATCGGCCTGAAGCGAAGAACGCCTTCAGCCCGGAGATGTTACTAGGGCTCTATAAAGCCTGGCGTCGCCTTGATGAAGACGACGATCTTCACTGTGCGATTTTGACAGCCAACGGCGATACCTTCTGCGCTGGTATGGACCTAAAGCAAGGTGCCGAAGGTGAGCATCGGTCCACTGACGAGTTTATGGCGCTAATGGCAGAGGTCCCCAATATTCACTGGCAGGCTTTGCTGCGTGAAAATCGACCCAATAAACCTATTGTGTTGGCCGTGGAGGGTTATGCGCTGGCCGGTGGTACCGAGATACTGCAGGGTACCGACATTCGAATCTCTGCCGAGAATGCCGTGTTCGGTGTTACCGAAGTCGCCCGCGGCCTTTACCCCATGGGTGGTTCCACCATCCGTCTGCGCCGCCAGATACCCTATTGTCTGGCCGCCGAAATGCTGCTTTGCGGCGATCGATTCAGTGCTCAGCAGGCGCTTGAGTTCGGCCTGATTAATCGTATTGTTCCTGCCGGTACTACCCTGGAAGTTGCCCATGAATTTGCCGAAAAAATATGCCGCAACGGCCCCCTGGCAGTGCAAGCTGTAACGCGCTCATTGCGCGAGCATCAGGAATGTATGAGCGAGAACGATGCGCTGCGGGAATCCGATGTGCTGGCTGGCCCGGTCTTTAGTTCAGCTGATGCCAGAGAAGGGATGCGCGCCTTCAAAGAGAAGCGGCCAGCCATTTTCACCGGCAGCTAACTGGTGCCCATTACGACTAACCGCCATAATGCCTGCCTATAGTATATTGGGAGCCAGAATATGACAGATTCCGCCGACGTTTTTAATCAGGTCGTGGCCCAGCGCCACGCCTTGCGCGCATTTTTGCCGGAACCACTAGAGCAGCGGGTTATTGATACGATATTTAGTGGCGCTCAACAGGCACCCAGCAACTGCAATACTCAGCCCTGGCAGACGCACGTCGTTTCGGGGGAGAAGTTGGAAGCGTTGCGTGAGGCCTTGCCCGCCCGCTTTATGGCAGGAGAGATAAGCCTCGATTTTCCCTATGAAGGAAAATATTCCGGCATCTATAAAGAACGTCAATACGGTTCAGCGCAAGCGCTCTATGATTCCATAGGTATTGCCAGAGAGGAAAAAGAAAAGCGCCACGAAACATTCATGCGCAATTTCACTTTTTTTGATGCGCCGCATGTAGCCTTTCTGTTTTTACCAGAGCCCTTTGGTTTGCGAGAGGCAGCAGACCTTGGCATGTTCGCCCAGACTATTATGTTGGGGCTCACCGCGCACGGTCTGGGCAGTTGCCCGCAGACAGCGCTAGCCTTTCATGCAGACTATGTCCGTGAGGTATTGCAGATCGATGCCAGTAATAAATTGATGTTCGGTATTTCCTTTGGTCGTCCCGACCCGGAAGCGCCGGTAAACCACTGTCTGACTGACAGGGCTGCACTTCCTGATGCAGTCACCTACCACGACTGAATGGCGACGCCACGATGACCGATAAAGTACTTGCCCACAATGATGATGGTGTTCTGGTTGTAACGCTCAATCGCGCCGCCAAGAAAAATGCAATCGACAATGATATGTGGGTTGCGTTGCGTGACATATTCAACGCTGCCAGGGACGACGCCAACGTGGCCTGCGTGTTACTCACCGGTGCAGGCGACAATTTTTCTGCTGGTGTAGATCTGGCTTCTTTTAACGACGGTGGTGACGGTGGTGAGGGCGAAGTACATCCCTTTGAAGCGGGCGCCAGGGCCCTGGCTGAATTTGACAAGCCTGTGGTGGCGGCTGCTCGGGGTGCAGCAGTAGGAGGAGGGGCTACTTGCCTGTTTCACTGTGACATTGTTTATGGTGGTGAAAGTCTCAAACTGCGTTTGCCCTTCGCCAGTCTCGCTCTCGTGCCAGAGTGGGCCAGCAGCTATATGTTACAGGCAAATATTGGGGCACAACGCGCTGCAGAATTATTCTATACAGCCGGCTGGGTCGATGCGGATAAGGCCTTGGAGCTTGGCATTATTGCGCAGGTGATAGCGGAACACGATCTGCTCGAGCATGCCATGAATAAAGCGCGTGAAATTGCCCAATGGCCGGTCAATTCACTGCAGGAAATAAAGCGCTGTTTGAGGCTGCCTCATATGCCGGCAATTAATGCAGCCTTTGAGGCAGAACAGGCCGCCATGGGCAGACAAGTAATGTCAGCCGATAATATCGAAGCGCTAACGGCTTTTATGGAAAAACGCCCGCCTAATTTTCGGCGGGGCTGAGGGTGTGCTGAAATTCAGGGTTGTACGAACTCCGTCACTTCCAGGTTGAACCCCGAAAGGGCGTTAAAGTGCAGCGGAGCGGACATCAGGTTCATTTTTCCCACATTCAAGCGCCGTAAAATTTGCGAGCCGGTGCCAATCCAGCGATAGTTCTGGCCACTGTCAGTGCTCCCTGCAACGGTTTGTGGTGCAGGAAACTTCTGCACTTCGGCCAGAATTTCCTCGGCAGACTGCTCTCGGCCGATGAGCACCACTACTCCTTGACCGGCCTTGGCGATATGTTCCATTGCCAGTCGGTAAGACCAACCCGTTGCCTTTTCCTCGAGCTGGGTAGATAAAACATCGCGCAGGGTATTAACGGTTTGTACGCGCACCAGGGTGGGGCTGTCTTCATTAATTTCACCACAGCTAAGCGCGTAGTGCACTGTGTCATCGATCAAGTCGAGGAAAGTATGTAGTTGGAATTCTCCCCATTCGGTGCTCACGGTTTTACTGTCGCGCAGATCAACAGATTGTTCATGTAGGGCGCGGTACTGGATGAGGTCGGCGATGGTGCCCATTTTTAAACCGTGCTTGTCGGCAAATTCTTCCAGCTGCGGACGGCGCGCCATGGTGCCATCTTCATTCATGATTTCGACGATGAGTGCCGCCGGTTCAAAACCAGCCATGCGCGCCAGATCAACCCCCGCTTCCGTATGGCCGGCACGACGCAACACGCCACCGGGTTTCGCTACCAGCGGGAATACGTGTCCGGGCTGGCTGATGTCGGTGCCTTTGGCGCCTGCCTTCACTGCTTGCTGAACGGTATGCGCCCGTTGCACAGAGCTGATCCCCGGCCCCTTGCGTTCCGCAGCGTCAATTGAAACTGTGAAATTGGTTTCGTGCTGCGCGCGGTTGTCTTGCACCATTAATGGCAATTGCAACTGCTTGGCACGGTCTTCGGTAATCGGCATGCAGATCAGGCCGCAGGCCTCGGAGGCGAAAAAGGTAATAACCTCTGGGGTTACCGACTCTGCGGCGATGATCAGGTCGCCCTCATTTTCTCTGTCCTCGTCGTCCATCAAAATGACCATCTTGCCAGCGCGGATGTCGTCGAGAATATCGGGGATTGTACTTAGTGCCATGGGCTTGCCCTGGGTTGATGGTTGGTCTTAGAGGAGTTCGATGCCGACTGCGGTAGCTTCACCGCCGCCTATACATAGTGCGGCAACGCCGCGGGTTTTGCCGAGTCTTTTCAACGCGTACATCAAGGTGATGATGATCCGTGAACCGGTAGAACCAATCGGGTGGCCCTGTGCACAGGCTCCGCCGTGAATGTTGACCTTGGCGTGGTCCAGTCCCAGGTCCTGCATTGCCAGCATGGTAACCATGGCAAAGGCTTCGTTGATTTCAAACAGGTCGACATCGTCTTTCGACCAGCCTGTTTTATCGAACAATTTCTGGATGGCACCGATAGGCGCAATAGTGAATTCTTCAGGCGCCTGACTGTGGCGCGCATGAGCCACGATGCGGGCCATGGGTTCCAGGCCTCTGTTTTTTGCCTCTGAGCCGCTCATCATGACCAACGCACTGGCGCCGTCAGAGATGGAGCTGGCGTTGGCCGCCGTAATTGTACCGTCCTTGGTAAATGCGGCGCGTAGTTTGGGGATTTTCTCAACCACGGCCTTGTGTGGTTGCTCATCATCCTTCACCACCGTCTCGCCCTTGCGGCTGACCACGGTAACCGGAACGATTTCTGCTTCCAGTGAGCCTTCATCGATCGCTTTCTTTGCTCGCGACAATGACTCAATAGCGAAGGCATCCATTTGCTCGCGGGTTATGCCGCGCTCGTCTGCCGTAGCCTGCGCGAAGGTACCCATAGCAGCGCCGGTATAGGCATCTTCCAGACCGTCTAGAAACATGTGATCGTAGAGTTTACCGTGGCCGGCGCGCATGCCGCCGCGTGCACCGACAATCATGTGGGGGGCATTACTCATGCTCTCCAGGCCACCAGCAATAACGACTTTGTTGGTGCCTGCGATAATGCTGTCGTAGCCAAAAATAGTCGCCTGCATACCGCTACCGCAGGCTTTGTTCACCGTTACCGCGCCGGCGGATTTTGGGATGTCGGCACCGATGGCCGCTTGTCTTGCCGGGCATTGCTTGAGACCTGCCGGCAGCACACAACCCATAAATACTTCATCGACATCTGCCGCGTTAACGCCGCTGCGCTCTACTGCTGCGCCAATGGCTCGCGATGCCAGCTCGGTTGCAGGTACGCTGGATAGGCTGCCCTGAAGCCCACCCATGGGCGTGCGGGCTCCGTTGACGATAACTACAGATTCATTGCTCATAGATCATTTCCAGTGGGTGAGGCTGAACGGGAATTGGCGCTGGTCCAGCGTAAAGTCTGAACCGGTTGCCGAAAAGGCCGCCAATTTAGCCATAGACCACTGCTTTACTCAAGTCAGACGCTGGCTTTCGGTGCGAACAGCTTACCTCTGACCGCCTGCCTGTATTCCAGAGGGGTCATACCTGCGTGGCGTCGAAACAGTCTGCCGAAATAGCTGATGTCCTGCAGCCCTACTTGCCAGGCGATCTCGTTCACCGCCAGGTTACTGCTGCGCAGAAGGTCTTTTGCCAGCGAAACTCGCAGCGACTGCAGATAGGATTGTGGCGTCAATCCGGTGGCGGCACTAAATCGTCTATTGAGTGATCGAGGGCTGATATTGAGATTTTCCGCGAGGGCTTTCAAGGATATTGAGGTGCCCACTCGATCCTGCAGCCACGCTTGCGCCTCTACGATAACCTCGTCGTGATGGGCGGTCTGGGGTTCGTTTTGGTAGGCCGCTCCGCCAAAGGGTTGCCTGATCTCAGGTGAAAATTGGTTTTCCACTGCTCTGGCAATACGGCTACCGAACCATTCTTCAACCAGATGTACCATGACGTCAGCGATTGAGTTTACGCTACCCACGCAGTAGATATTGTCGCTCTGGGTGATCAGGTGGCGGGTTTTCAGCTGGACCTGAGGGTACTTACGGGCAAATCGGTCGAAGTAGTGCCAGTGGGTGGTGGCCGGTCTGTCGTTCAGCAAGCCGGTCTCTGCCAATAAGTAACTCGCAGTGCCGACGCTACAGATACGCGCACCGCCCGCGGCCTGGGCGCGAATGACGTCCAACATATCGGGGTGTTGGGTTAGTGTAGGCAGTGGGCTGCGCCAAATTGCGGGTAGCAGCAACAGGTCGAGATCCGGTAAATCCTCAATGGTGATATCTGGCTTCAGGCGAATACCGGTCTCCAGCTGCAGCAGGTTTCGATTCCTGCCGGCGAGCAAAAAGCGTACTTGCGCCTTACCGCGGGTCGACACGCTGGCCATTTGACTGGCGGCTTTCAATATTTCCATAGGCAGCGTAATGCTGGTGGCCAGCGCGTCGGGGTAGAGTAGGGCGGCTACGGTGTGCATAGGGGTCCCAGGTAATAGGTTTTGGCTAAAATAACATAATTTAAGGCTCAAATAGCATATTCATAAAAAAAACTGCGCCGTACACTAAACGCTTTGAACATAAAGAATCTGAGCGGAGCATTATGGGCAAGCAGCGACTACCGGTAATTGTCGGATTTGGCGGTATTAACGGCGCCGGCAGAGCTTCTGGTCACCATGCCTTCCGGCGTCTGGTTCAAGGCGCGCTGCCAGAAGACAAACGCCAGCGCACATTTAGCGCTCTGGCCCAGTTGATGGGACTGGGGTCAGCGGTGGGTCAGGAGCAGCACATACTCGATCACACCCTCATTCGCCGTATTGAATCACAACACTTCGACGTTGACTCGGTCGCCTGGAACCGAAAGTTTCCGACCCAAAGTAATGGTCATCCGGTTAACTTCGATGTCAGGCGTCAGAGTCTGCCTGAAACGATTCCACCGGATTGGGTGGTGACCCCCACTTCGGTCACTCATGTTAATGTGCAAATTGTTGGGCAGCAGGACTTCCTGCTACCCACCCACCGGGATTTTGAAGTCAAGGCGGCGGGGCAATTGCCCACTGGCTTTGAACCCGGCACTTTGTATCAGTCGCGCAATCACCCCAGAGGTCTGCAGATGACGGTCTATGCCGCCTCGGATGCCCTGGGTAGTCTGGGTATAGATTGGGACATCGTCCGTCAGCACGTCGGCGTAGACGAGGTCAGTGTTTATGCCGGCAGTGCAATGGGGCAGTTAGACGGCGCCGGCACCGGGGGCATGCTCAAGGCTCGCTATAACGGCCAGCGTATTACGTCGAAGTTTTGTCCTCTGGGTTTTGCCCAAATGCCTGCCGATTTTATTAACGCTTATGTTTTGGGCAGTATGGGCACAACCGGCGCGAGCCTAGGTGCCTGCGCCTCCTATCTGTACAACCTGCGACAGGGAATTGAGGATATTCGCAGTGGCCGGGCCCGGGTCGCGTTTATCGGTTCCTCCGAGGCGCCCATCAGCCCGGACGTAATGGAAGGCTATGTTGCCATGGGTGCGCTGGCTACAGACAAGGGCTTGCGCCAGCTGGACGGTTTATCACAACAGGACACCCCGGATCATCGTCGTTCCTGTCGTCCGTTTGCTGAGAATTGTGGCTTTACCATTGCAGAATCTGCGCAGATGACAGTACTGTTTGACGATGAGCTCGCCATGCAGCTAGGTGCTAGTATCTACGGTGCCGCAACGGATGTTTTCGTCAATGCCGACGGCCACAAAAAATCCATCTCCGGGCCAGGAGTGGGCAACTATATTACGGTGTCGAAAGCGCTGGCAGCCGCCAGAGCGATCGTCGGTGAAGACCAATTGCGCAGCGGCGGCCTGGTGCAAGCCCATGGTACTGGCACACCGCAAAATCGCGTCACTGAGTCAGCAATTTTAAGCCAGACCGCCCGTGCCTTCGGTATCGAAAGCTGGCCGGTGGCAGCACTTAAATGCTATCTCGGACACTCCATTGGCTCCGCTTCAGGTGACCAGGTGAACGCCACGCTCGGTATTTGGGCTGAAGGTATAATTCCGGGCATCAGTACTATCGATTCGGTTGCCGAGGATGTTGATCAGAGTAATCTGGCGTTGCGTAACACCCATACCAGGATTGATCCCGAGGCCCAGGCCTATGCGGTGATTAATTCCAAGGGGTTCGGTGGCAACAATGCCTCGGCTACGCTATTGAGCCCGGCAGTGACCCGGCGCATGCTGCAGGCACGTTATTCGGCTAGCGAATGGCAGGCCTGGGAAAAGGCCAACGAGGCCGTGCGCGAGCAGCAGCAGGCTTATGACGATGGCGTTATCGCAGGCACTGAAAAGCCGATCTATAAGTTTGACCATCAGGTGCTAGGCGGCGGTGATGTGGTACTGGCTGACCATGAGATTGCCATAGGCAAGCACAAAATTTCTCTGGACCTGAAATCCCCTTACGACGACATGAACCCCGCTTAACCTCTCGCTATCACTGCCGTGCTAAGCTTGCCGGCTATTTCATGGTCTGGAAGTGTTGTGACAGTTGAAACGACAGTCCTGCTCGATATCCCGGGACTGGACTTACCCTTGCGTTTACAAATACACGGCAGCGCCGACCAGGTAGTGTCGGCGGGCCTGCGTGACAATCAAATCTGGGAGCCTTTTGAAACCAGTTTGTTTGTTGATCTGCTCAAGCCAGGCGATGTGGTGGTCGATGTGGGCGCCAATTTGGGTTATTTCTCAATTATTGCGGGTGCGCTGATAGGGGGGGCAGGCCGAGTTTTCGCCTTTGAGCCAGACCCTGATAACTACGCATTGGTGTTGGCGAATATTGCGCTGAATGATTTCGGCGATCGAGTTGCAGCAGAGCCGGCAGGCCTGTCCGATCAAGACCAGGATGGACGCCTTTATCTGAGCGAAGATAACCTTGGTGATCATCGAATATTTCCGGGTGCCGATGCGCGTAATTCATGCGAAATTAAACTGCTCAATGGCAGTGAATTTCTGGGGACGCGAGTATCCAGAGTCGATTTTTTGAAGGTTGACACACAGGGCAGTGAATATGCAGTGTTGGCCGGGCTGATGTCTCTGCTAACGGCGCTACCGCGAATCCCGCAGATTTTAGTGGAGCTGACACCATTCTCCCTGCGACAGGCCGGTAGCAGTGGCCGCCAACTGATCGAATTGCTGAACCAACTGAATCAACCTTTTTGGATCGTCGATCATGTTGAGCACCGTTTGGTTGCCAGCACCGCTGAGGATTTGGCGCGCTGGTGCGATAATGTCGACGGCTGCACCGGGGACGAAGGCTTCATGAATATTCTAGTAGGCTCAGGACTTGAAAGTACGCACAACTAAACCAAATCACCTGCGTTTTTTACTTGTTTGCTGGTATGATGCCGCCCGTTCTATCTTCAGTTGTCAAAATCATGTCCGAAATTTTAAAGTTCCTGCAATGCCGAAACTCGTCCCCAAAACTGATCGACCCTGCGCCCAGTGCTGACCAACTGACGGCCATGTTTAAAGCAGCATTGCGCGCCCCGGATCATGCCTGGTTGCGCCCCTCGCGTTTTATTACCATTGAGGGAGACCGGCGCGCCGATTTTGGCGAGGTGCTTGAACGCTGTTTAGTGGCGCGCAATGCCGACGCCGACAAGACCGCGTGTGACAAGGCAATGAATGCGCCGCTACGCGCGCCACTGGTGGTGGTTAGCGTGGTTGAAATTTCGGAGCATCCCAAGGTGCCGGCTGTGGAACAGCGCTTGTCCGCAGGTTGTGCGGCCCACTCCCTGCTATTGGCTGCTGAGGCCCAGGGCTATGCGGGAATTTGGCGCACAGGGAATGCCGCGTTTGATCGCAGAGTCATGGATGCGCTTGGGCTGGCAGCGAATGAAGAAATAATTGGTTTTCTTTATATTGGTACCCGCGACGGTAAGACCAAGTCGCTTCCCGATCTCGCTCACAATGAATTCGTTTCACAGTGGTAACGACGCCACACGTTTTGGAGAGTAAATATGTTGCCTGAATTTGAAACCTTGGATATTCAACTTGCAGAGCAGGTTGCCACAGTCAGTTTAAATCGCCCCGATAAAGCGAATTCCGTGAACCCAGCCATGTGGAGTGAGCTTCAGCTGTGTTTCGAGTGGTGCGATCAGGAGCCGGATGTTCGCGCGGTAGTTCTGGCTGCCAATGGCAAGCATTTTTGTGCTGGTTTGGATCTGGCCATGTTCAGTGATGGCCTGCATAGCGCTGATGAAGATCCAGCGCGCCGTGCAGAGGCTTTCAGGCAGACGGTATTGCGACTGCAAGCAAATCTCACCGCGATTGAAAAGTGCCGCAAGCCGGTGTTGGCTGCTATTCACTATACTTGTATAGGCGCTGGTGTTGATCTTACCTGTTGCTGTGATATGCGTTATGCCACCGAAGATGCCTTTTTCTCTATCCGGGAAATTGATATCGGTATGACTGCTGACGTTGGTACGCTGCAACGGATGCCGAAAATAATCCCTGACGGTGTGGCGCGAGAACTCGCTTACACTGGCCGCAATATGGGCGCCGAAGAAGCGCGGCAAGTGGGTTATATTAATGCAGTGTTTCCCGATCGGGATACTATGCTGCAAGAGGTCACGGCTATCGCCAGGAATATTGCGAAAAAGTCACCGCTGGCGATACGTGGGACCAAGGAAATGCTGCTCTATACCCGCGACCATTCGGTCGCTGATAGCCTCAACTATATAGCCACCTGGAACGCAGGGATGTTCAGCCAGAGGGATATCGTTGCAGGCGTGCAAGCGCAGATGGAAAAGAAACAGGCCACCTACGACAACTAGTCGAAAATCAACCCGTACGGGATAGTATCGGAGTTCACGTAATGCGCTGGCTGTCATGGCTCAATAAGCCCTGGATTCACTTCTTGATTCTGGGCGTTCTGCTTTTCAATCTACAGGCCTGGATGTATCCGCCAGCCAAGCCCGTGGTTGGACCACTTGCTGAAGCCCGAATAGAGGCTTTACAGCAGCAGTGGCAAAGTACCACTGGGCGCCCGCCCTCCCAGGAACAACTGACTCGTATGATTGCGGCGGAGCTGGATCGCGATATGCTCTTTCAACGCGCGCTGGCTTATGAATTACATCTGTACGACACCGTCGTTTATCAACGGCTTCTGCGCAATATGCGTTTTTTGCAGCTGGGCGAAGATAAGACTGATCAGGAACTCTATGAGCAGGCACTGGAAATGCGCTTGCACCTGGGTGACGAGGTCGTTAAGCGCAGGATGATACAGGTGATGGAGCAATTGCTACTGTCTGCCAGTCCTCCCCCAGCGGTGACCGACGCGGAAATTGCGGCTGAATTTGACGCCAGGCGCGAGGAGCTTCGTTTACCGCCGCGCTACAGCATTGCCCACCTCTATTTCACCAGCGAGCGAGAAGCCGAGATAACAGAGGTTATCGAGACCATCCAGGAACAGGATCTTGATGCTCAGGCCGCGCGTAAAATGAGTTCCCCATTTCTGCCTGGCTACGAATTCAAGGGGCAGACACCTGATCAACTGGCCCGCCACTTTGGTACTGCCTTTGTAACCAATTTACAACAATCACAACCGGTTGCGGGCCATTGGTTTGGACCTATTCGTTCAACCTATGGACAGCATTACGTTTGGGTAGATGCGATAGAGCCTGAACGGGACGCCGCGTTGGAAGAAGTGAAAACGCGGCTGGTGCGAGATCTGGAATCACGTGCGCGAAGCGAGGCGCTGGCGCAGGCCATTGCCTCGCTTCGTGATCAATTTGAGGTGCGTAGCTAATGGCCAGGAAAATTGTACTGCTATTACTGACCTTGTGCGTTGTGCAATTTGCGCAAGCGCACCGGTTCGCCCCCTCACTACTGAAGGTCACCGAAACGGCCGCCAGCCAGTTCAATATGGTGTGGAAAACGCCGGCACAGGGCACCAGTAATGTACCGCTACGGCCAACATGGCCCGACACATGCACCGTTAGCAATGCCAGTCCCCCACAAATGGAAGGCACGGGCAAAGTCAGTAGTTGGCAGTTGAACTGTGCGTTTGGTCCCCAGGGTTTGATTGGCCAGCAGTTAGGCGTTTCGGGTCTCGGAGCAAACCAGGCCTCCGCGATGCTAATGGTATCGCTGTTGGACGGACGTAGTTACCAAGAGGTGCTGAATGCAGAAGAAGCTGTGTTTATAGTGCCTGCAGAACCAAGCACCGGTGAAGTGATGGGTGATTACTCGGTGCTCGGTATGGAGCATATTTGGAGTGGCATCGACCACCTGCTCTTCGTCTTCGGTTTGCTGCTTTTGGTAGGTGGGGGGCGACGTCTATTGTGGACGATAACGGCCTTCACAGTCGGGCACAGTATTACCTTGTCTCTGGTGACCCTTGGCTACTTTAATTACCCGGTTGCACTGGTGGAATTTACTATTGCCCTGAGTATCTTCCTGTTGGCGGTGGAGTTGACCCGCAAGGGGCGCAGTGATTTTATCTGGCGTCAGCCCTGGTGGTTGGCTGGCGGCTTTGGATTACTCCATGGTATGGGTTTTGCTGGTGCTCTCGCTGAGACTGGCCTACCGCAGGACAACGTGCCTCTGGCCCTGCTGTTCTTTAATATCGGTATTGAAATTGGCCAGATTGCGTTTATCGCGGCAGTGATGGCCCTCTGGTTTGTGGTACGGAAGCCGCTCGCCCCCTGGCAGGAGCGACTGTGGCCAATACCGGTGTATGTCCTTGGCAGTTTATCTGCGATGTGGTGTATAGAGCGGGGGCTTGAGGTACTGGGCTGAGGCCTTTGCGAGATTGCCATTACTGGACTAATCTTATTCTTCATAGCGACCTGAGCGCAGTCACTCTGCGCATGGCGGAGAGCCTCATGAAGAAGCTGAATTTATTCCTCGTTATCACCGTGCTGGTTCTTCCAGCATGCAATCGTCAGTCCGCACCAGAGGTGGTTGTTAAAGAGGCGCTGGTTGAAGTTTCAGCCGATACGATTGAAGCCGAAGTTGCGGCTCGCGCGCAAGCACCATTGCTTGCCGGTCTAGGCGGTTTTACCCACCCTATAACCACAGCGGATCCCTGGGCCCAGCGCTATTTCGATCAGGGTATGGCGATGGCTTCTGGGTTTAACCACGCTGAGTCTATTCGCGCCTTCAAAGCAGCCCAACGGCTCGATCCCGACTGCGCCATGTGTTACTGGGGTGAAGCACTAGCCACTGGCCCCAATATCAATGTCACCAGCAAGGGCAGGGCCATTATGATGCCCGGCGATCGTGTAGCTGCCCAAGCGGCCGTAGAAGCTGCATTGGCCCGTGCAGACGGCGTTACCGAACGCGAGCGTGACCTGATCAACGCTCAGGCGGCGCGTTATAACGGTGACGATGCAACTCTCAGGGAACCTTTGGATATCGCCTATGCACGGGCGATGCGGGAATTAGCTGCCAAATATCCGCAGGATGACGATATTCAGGCCATGTTTGCTGAAGCCCTAATGAATACCATGCCCTGGGATTATTGGCTGGATGCGCAGAACCCAAAACCGGAAACGGCTGAGGTGATTACAGCACTGGAAACAGTAATGGCGCGAAATCCCCGTCATCCGCTGGCACTACATTTGTATATCCACGCGGTGGAGGCCTCATCTGATCCCGGTCGGGCAGAGGATGCTGCCGATAAATTGGCAGATATGGTGCCGGGCTCAGGGCATCTGGTGCATATGCCATCGCATATTTACTGGCGAGTCGGACGTTATTTTGATGCCTCAGAAGCCAATGTCCGCGCCGCTAAAGTGGATGAGGATTATATCGCTCAGTGTAATGTGCAGGGGTTTTATCCGGCCCTGTATTACCCTCACAACATTCACTTTCTATGGGCCTCGGCTAGCATGGAAGGACGTAGCGCCGTTGCGATTGAGGCTGGCCGCAAGGTTGCTGCCAATGTAAGGCTGGAACTGATCAAGGAATTCCCAACCGTAGAGTTTTTCCATACGATACCGCTGTTGTCTTTGGTCCGTTTCGCTCACTGGCAGGAAATTCTGGAGGAATCGCAACCCGCTGAGGAATTGCCGTTCTCCAATGCAGTTTGGCATTACGCGAGGGCGGTAGCGTTAGTGCGCACAGGGGAGCTGGATCAGGCGCAGGCTGAAATCGACGCGATGCAGCCGCTGATGGAAAATGAATCGATCTGGTTCCTCGACGGCAACGACTATCCTGCCAGCCAGATACTCAAGGTCGCCGACTGGTTGGCAAAAGGGGAGATGGCTCAGGCGCGTGAGGATTACATAGGGGCCATCGCCGCCTTTACTGAAGCGGTAGATGCGCAGGCAGCCTTACCCTATACCGAACCGCCGTTCTGGTATTACCCCACTCGCCAATCTCTGGGGCATGCGCTGTTGAAGGCCGAGGATTTCGCCAATGCGGAAGTGGTATATCGGGCCGATCTGGCCCAGTACCCGCGCAATGGCTGGTCTCTGTTCGGTTTGTCGCTGAGCCTTGAGGGCCAAGGTAAAACTGAGGAAGCGGCCGCCACCCGTATGCGTTTTGACAATATCTGGGCCCGGGCCGACGTCACTCTGAGCAGCTCTGTGCTCTAGTTAAACTTCAGTTGGGCTGTTTGGCGCAGCGCTGCAGCCCACAAACTTCTTGCCCGCCCAATAGTTTAGGTCTAAAATTTTCGTCGTCTGAAAATAATCTTTGTAGCAGCGGTTGTACTGCGGGGCAGCGATATTCGAATCTTTGAAATTCCCTTCGAGTACAACGTTCACCAGGCCGGTTGCGCTGCAGCGTAGTTCACTCATCGACAAGGCGACGGAATGTTTAATAACAATAAGCTGAAGCTCGGCATATTTTCCTCCAATTGCTCCGGGGGCATGGCGGTCACCAAGGTCCAGGAGCGCTGGCGCAATGACTGGGACAACAACATCCGTCTGGTAAAAATGTGTGATGAGGCCGGCATAGAGTTTATGTTGCCCATCGCCCGCTGGATTGGTTACGGGGGTGAAACCGACTTTCATGGCGGTGTCCTGGAGACCGTTACCTGGGCCGCGGGCCTGCTTGCGCACTCTACCAACATCAATATTTTTGCCACTGTGCATACTGCATTTAATCACCCGATAGTTTCCGCTAAACAGCTCGCCACCATCGACCATCTGGGCGGCGGTCGTGTTGGCCTGAATGTGGTTGCCGGCTGGAACAAACCAGAATATGACGCCTTCGGTCTCGATCTTCCCTCAGACCATGTTGAGCGCTATGCGCGCGCGCAGGAATGGTACGACTACGTACAAAAAATCTGGACTGAGGAGAGTGCGTTCGACTGGAATGGGAAATATTTTCATGGCACCGGTATTTACGGCAATCCAAGACCCTTACAAGATCATGTTCCCATTCTGAATGCGGCGGCCTCGGAGGAGGGCAGGAAGTTTGCCATGCGTAATGCGGACTTTCTCTATACTCCAGTCTTTGATTATGACCAGGCCAGAGAAGTCGTGGCCGACGTGAAGCAAAAATCCGCGGAGGTTAATCGGGATGTAGGCGTACTTACATTTTGTACCGTTGTATGTAGGCCAACACAGCAGGAGGCCGATGATTATCTGGACTACTATGCCAACCAGAATGCCGATTGGGACGCAGTGGACTATCTGATGAAGCTACAGGGTATGCATGCGCAGTCTTTTACACCGGAAGCGTTGGCCAATTTTCGCGACCGATTTGCCTCTGGCCACGGTGGTTTTCCCCTGGTGGGAACTCCGGACAAGATTGCCGATGAGTTGGAGAAACTCAGCGCAACCGGCGTAGCAGGCACGGCGCTAGCTTTTGTAGACTATGCGGAGGAGTTTCCCTATTTTCGTGATGAGGTAATACCTCGACTGGAGCAAAAGGGTTTGCGGCTACCGGCGGGGCAGGCATAGATGCAGTTACCGATAGCTGGAGAGGTTAAGACGATGACTGAAGACGAAAGCGCGACTACGAGCAGTCGGCGACAGTTTCTACGCAATTCGGGCCTGGTGCTGTCATTCACTTTTGGTGCCAAGACCTTGTTATTGACGCCGTCCGAGGCGAGGGCGAAGAACCTTCCGCTGAAAATTTTAGCGCCGGCAGAAGCTGCCACTCTAAGCGCTGTTGCCGAAGGGCTCGTGCCGGGCGCGCGGACCGCCGGTGTCGTACATTATATAGATCACCAATTGGCTGCCTCACAGGAAGACTCTCTCCTTATGCTGCAATATCTGGGCGTTCCGCACGCTGGTTTTTCCGGCTTTTATCAGGCGGCACTCGCCGGCGCTGCGGTTGCAGCCAAGACCAGGTTCAACGCGGAGTGGGTTGACCTTAATGACACCCAGATTAAGGAAATGATCGACCTATTCAATGGTCCGGACCCTGAGGGTTGGACTGGCCCACCATCCGGTTTTTTCAGTTTCGTGCTGAGAGCCGATGCCTGTGACGTGGTCTACGGCACGGAATCGGGTTTTGACAGCTTGGACATTCCGTACATGGCCCACATTCAACCCGCGACGGAGTGGTAGCTATGAGCCGTATTTCAAGTGTTGAGCAAGTCGATGTGGTTATCGTCGGTGCGGGCGCCGCAGGGGGTGTGATCGCTGATCGAGCCGTCGCCGCAGGCAAGCAAGTGCTACTTTTGGAGGCGGGCCCTGCTCGTGGGATGAGTGATCTGGTCAGCTCCCAGATCTGGGCGCGCAAACTGAAGTGGTCGGGTCCTGTGGTCGAGGAGCAGGGTGATGAGAAAGTGGGTCACAGCTTTAACTCGGGCTGGGGCACTGGCGGCAGTGCCATGCACCATTACGCGGTATGGCCCCGATTACACGCGGGAGATTTCGATGTTGCATCCCGCCACGGCGTGGGCTTGGACTGGCCTTTAGCCTATGAAGAATTGCGACCCTATTATGATAAAGCGCAGTCTGATGTTGGTATCAGTGGCGATGCGGCCAGGGAAGTATGGCGACCACCCGGTGACAAGTATCCTATGCCACCACTGCCGGTGTTTGCTCAGGGCAATGTTATTGGCAAGGGCTTTGAAGCCATGGGTTTGGCCACCTCGCCAATCCCGCTCGCGGTAAACAGCATAGAATACAAGGGACGCGCCTCCTGTCTCTATGACGGGTGGTGTGACGCGGGGTGCCCGATAGGTGCATTAGCGAACCCACTGGCGACCTATCTGGGTTGGGCTCTGGCGGCCGGCGCACAGATTAAGAATAGGGCATGGGTGACGCGGGTATTACATGACAAGTCGGGGTCGCGTGCCACCGGCGTTGAATACGCGGATGAGACTGGCGAGCGCCACCAGGTGATGGCCGATACGGTGGTATTGGCAGCCTTCACCGTACAGACTTCTCGCCTGTTGCTCGCATCCTCCAGCTCTGCTCACCCCAATGGCCTATCTAATCGCAACGATTTGGTAGGGCGTTACCTGATGACACATCCGGCGGTTTCGGTTTATGGCATGTTCGAAGACGAGACCCAGCCCCATCTTGGCGCGACTGGCGGTCAGCTGTTATGCCAGGAAAACTACGATGACAAAAAGTCGGATGACGGCGGTTATGGCTCGTACCAGTGGTTGATAGCCAATGCCGTTAAGCCCAACGATTTACTGGGAATATCAACGACGCGACCGGATATCTATGGTGCGGCCCTGGACCCTTTTATGAAAAAAGCCGCCAAGCACTTTGGCAACATGGTTTGTATCGGCGAGGGCATAGCGTCGGCAAATAACCGGGTGACGCTATCCAGTAACAAGGACGCATACGGAGAGCCCCTGGCCAGTACCGTTCACAATGTCGCCAAGTCATCGGCAATAATGCGTGAGGGCGCGCTGGCTCAGGGTAAGGCCGTGTTCAAGGCGGGCGGGGCCAATGAAGTATGGTCTGGCCCTCCCGGCAGTATTCATATTATGGGTGGCACCGTCATGGGCAAAAGCGCTGCTGACTCTGTGACCGATGAATTTGGCCGTTGTCATGAATTGGAAAATCTGTATATTGCGGGTCCGGGATTGTTTCCCTCCAGTGGGGCGGTTAACCCCACATTTACTCTTCACGCATTGGCGCTGCGTACGGCCGAGCACCTATTTACCAGCTAGCGGGAATTTTTGATGACGTCACTTGTTACCTTCGAAGAAACAGAAAAATACAGCCAGATCACCCTGGACGACGGCAAGGCCAATGCTCTTTCACCCGACATGATCGCAGAAATTGACTCTGCTTTGGATCAAGCCGAGGCCGCCGGGAAGGTGATAGTGATTGCTGGGCGGCCTGGAAAATTTTCGGCGGGATTTGATCTGTCGGTCATGGGGCAGGGCGGCGACGTCACCACAAAGCTGCTGCGCGATGGGGCGAACTTATCCTTGCGGTTGCTTAAATCGAAAACGCCGGTGGTACTGGCGGCAACCGGTCACGCGCTGGCGATGGGCGGATTATTGTTACTGTCTGGTGATTACCGGATAGGCGCCAAGGGCAATTATAAAATAGGCGTTAATGAAGTGGCTATCGGCATGACAATGCCCTATTTCGGCGTGATTCTGGGTGAAGCCAGACTCGCCAGAAATTATATAAGTCGCGCCGTTGTCTGTGCTCAGCTTTATGACGCTGAAGAAGCAGTAAATGCAGGATTTTTGGATGAAGCGGTTGACGAAGGCGATGTTATTGCGCGTGCACAAGCAGTGGCTGAACAGCTATCCGGGGTCAATATGGAAGCTCATTACGGTACCAAGTGCCGAGTTCGCGAGGCCATGTATCCCGCTATGGAAACCGCTATTTCCGAAGAATTAAAGCTGCAGGGAGGCTAGCTTACCCCCTGCGCTTGGGCCGGCTGCCCTCAGGGGTTGCCGGGCCACTTTTCCATTACAATAAACGGGTGAAACGCCAGCGCGATTCCCTCGTTAACGTTGTTCTCATTTTCAAGAATACTGCGACGGCGAACGTATCTTCCTTTGGAAGATCGAGTGTCAATCGCGTCTGTGGCGTCCATCCCACCCCGGCTGCTGAACAGCTGCTGCAATTCGGTATCGTAGATGCTGATTTGCAGTGAGGTCACTGCGGCCTGCATGTTCCAGTCGAAATCCCCAGATACACCGGCTCCAGGGCCTTGTAGCGAAGGCTTGCGACTGACTCCGTCCCAGCGCGCCAGGTGCTTCAAGCCGCCGCTGAAGGACACTTCCAGTTCCACCAGGTCGGTGAATATAAAGGCATCCACATTGGTGTCTTCTACCATTTGGTCACGCACGCTCTGCATGATCTGGGAAAAAGTCTTCATATTGATCTTGCCGGTCGTGGGATCCACCGGGTCGCCAAAGGCGCGGGAGGCATTATTGTAGTGCTGAGTAAACTCGCGCTGCGGCAAAACCTTATAGCCATTGTCTTTGAGATAGGTGCTGACCAGGCCATCTATTCTAGGCGCCTCCTTTTCGAGATAGCTGCGCGATGGGATGCCCAGATTCACGTGGGCAATCACTACCGTCTTTATATTTGACGTGGCCATCCTCTCTTCGTTCAAGTTAAAGGGGAAGACACTGGGGTTGTAGGTTGCGCCACTGCTACAAGCCACGATGAAAGTGATCGCTGCTAAAGCCATCAGGCGCGAAATAGGGGAGACAATACGCATGCTCGGTTCCGATCCGTTATAGTGCTGCGCATGGTAGCAAAATCTGGTGAAGGGCACATGGGGTAATGGCTGTAAAAGTACACCATAGTGTGATTGGACAAGGGCCAGATGTGCTATTGCTGCACGGACTCTTTGGCATGGGTAGCAACCTCGGGGGCCTGGCCAGGGCTCTACAGGAGGGGTATCGGGTGCACAGCGTCGATCTACCTAACCATGGCCGCTCACAGTGGCTACCAGAGGCAGGGATAAGCACCCTCGCGAATGCCATAGCTGAGTGGATGGATGAGTGCGGTTTGAACAGCGCAGCACTGGTTGGGCATTCGCTGGGGGGTAAGGTGGCGATGCAGTTGGCGCTAAGCCAACCCGCAAGAGTCAGCGCCCTGGTGGTGGCTGATATCGCACCAGTGGACTATCCCTCACGTCACAACGAGGTTTTTGCGGCGCTGGAGGCTGTTGCTGCCGCGGGCTGTCGCTCACGTGCAGAAGCCGGAAAATTGATGGCGAGCTACCTGCAAGAGGAGGGAGTCATCCAGTTTTTGCTGATGAGCCTGAAGAAGGAGGAGAGTGGCGTCTATAACTGGCGCTTTAATCTGGCCGGATTGCAGGAGGATTATGCCGCGGTGCGGGAGGCTCCTACAGCTGACGGCTGCTATGATGGAAAAGTACTATTTATTAAAGGGGCGGATTCCGATTACATTCTGCCCGAGCATGAGCAGCCCATCAGGGCCCTGTTCCCTCGGGCCCAGGTAAAAGTAATGGCCGATTGTGGTCACTGGCTGCATGCCCAACAGCCGAGTTTGTTTAATCGAATTGTAAAGCGGTTCCTGGCGGAATAGCGGCCTGGCCTCTGTTTTGTTCCCTCGGGCCCACGTATGCTATTGCCAACATAAAACTCGGAGTTCTCAGTTGTATTTTACCCTCGGTGAGTTATTAGTGGTGTTCGCCTTCGGCGCAGTTACCTTGTATTTCCTCGCCTCCATTCGCGTGCGGGAGTTAGCGTTGCAGGCGGTCAGTCGAGCCGCACGGCAGGACGATTACCAGTTGCTGGACCAAAGTGTGCATATTCGTCGGGTATCACTGAGTCGAGGCGAGGGAGGGCGCTGGCGTATATGGCGACAATATCGATTCGATTACAGCTACGACGGGGTCAACCGCAGGCAGGGCCACGTGATTATGCTGGGCCGCCGTTTGGAGGCAATTGTGGTTTCAGAACAGGATCGAGTCCTGCATTAGTCAGTATGGAATGAACCGTCCCCGGCGCCTTTAACGGCCAACCTCCAAAATCCTATTCGTCAACCCCTGGCGAGACTTTATGTAACATTATTTTGCTTTCGTCTTGTCCACAGATTCTGTGGATAAGTCAGTGGGTAATTTGTTCAGTTTGGCATGCGAGGCAGTCGTTGGGCGCTTTGTTACAGATTGGTTAAAATTCATACAATAGATCTAATTGCTTAAAAATCAATTGGTTAGGATGGTTTCATGAGAAATAGAATCTAAAGTAATACCTAAGCTAGCAGTTAGGTGTTTCCATCAAGCGTGTGTGCATAACCTTTTGCGCCACGCTACTAAAGGTAACTTTTATAGATGGGGGGAAACAGGCGGTAGCGATAGCAGCATGGGGCCAAAACATGGCGAATTCGCTGGATACTTTTCCTGTAGGCTTTGCTGCGTTGTCAAGGATAATTCTCAGTGTTACCGCACTGTCACATTAGGTTCTTTAATTGGTCGGCCCGCGGTAAATACATCCCGATGTGCAGGTTTCTCTAATTTCGATGGCACTCAATTGCGGCAGTGTAGGTTGTAGGCTTTGCCAGATCCAACGGGCTATATTTTCACTCGTAGGATTTTCCAGGCCGGGAATGTCATTGAGGTAGTAGTGGTCCAGCTTTTCCAGCACCGGTTTGAAGGTGGCTTTCAATTCCGAAAAGTCCATGACCCACCCTGAAGGCTCAGCGGCCTCGCCTTCGAGACAAATACGTACCAGGAAGGAGTGACCGTGGAGGCGGGCACATTTGTGACCTTCCGGAACATTAGGGAGTCGATGGGCTGCTTCGAAATGAAATTCTTTGTAAATTTCCATGCTTCAGTCGCTCTTTTACGGGCTGGCAGCGGCCATAGTGAGGTGTTTCTCAAGGTGCGACCGGGAAGGCAATTTTACTACTAAAATCAATAACTTTTCATCGTTACAAATAATAGGTGGAATTTCTCCCGGAAGGTTTGACAGGGCAGCTATTATCTCTATAATGCGCGGTCTCGATACCTAGGGTGATTAGCTCAGCTGGGAGAGCATCTGCCTTACAAGCAGAGGGTCGGCGGTTCGATCCCGTCATCACCCACCACTTTTCGAGATACTCTCAGGAGCGTGATAACTCCTTTTCAATCGAGAGTTACTACCGATTAGGACCGGTAGTTCAGTTGGTTAGAATGCCGGCCTGTCACGCCGGAGGTCGCGAGTTCGAGTCTCGTCCGGTCCGCCATATACGATAAAGCCTCGCCCTTTGGGTGGGGCTTTTTTGTATCTGCTGGATTTGAATGCAGGCGAAAACCCGTTCTACATAGATGCAATCTATGTCACGGACCGCTAACGCGGCATCAGCAGCCCTCCAGCTCATCGCTGAATTTAAGGCCAATTTGTCGGCGTATTTCGTCCATGGTCTGCATTACCGCCAGACTGTCGGTATGGGGCATCATATCGCTGCACAGCTTACCTGCGTTGACACACGCCATCGATTCTTCGATCTGGTGTTCAAAACCATTTACCCGGTGCTCAAACACCAGCGTATCCAGGACGGTATCATTCTGTTTCAAAATAGCTTTGTTGCCATTCCAAAAGTGCCGGGGCAAAACGATATGCCCCTCACTACCAATAATGGTCATACTATTGCTTGCTTGCGCACTGATGGTACAAGTGAATTGTGAATAACGGCCAGAGGAATAAGCGATATTCACCAAGGTGTTTTCATCAACACCTCTTTTGTTAAGCGATCCGATCGCCTGCACATTTACAGGGTGTTCGCCCATTAGAAACTGGCTGATCGTGATGCTATACACGCCCAAATCCAGCAATGCGCCACCACCCAGTTCAGGATCGTTCAGGCGGTGCCGCGGGTCGTGGCCGAATACAAAACCAATATCAGAGGTAATGTATTGTAAGTCGCCAATCCTGCCGTCTGCGATCCACTGTTTTACCGCAGTGAAACAAGGCATAAATCGGCTCCACAACGCTTCCTGCAGTAACAAGTTTCTGGACTCGGCTAACGCAATCAAGGTTTCACATTGCGCGGCATTAATTGTCAGGGGCTTTTCCAGCAGCACATGTTTACCGGCCTCCAGGCACAGTCGACAATGCTGGTAATGATGACTATGGGGCGTCGCGATATAAACAATATCCACCCGGGAGTCATCTACCAGGGACCGGTAGCTATCATGAACTCCAGCTGCGCCGTATTGCTCAGCAAAACTTGCAGCTCTAGACTTGGTGCGACTCGCCACAGCCACCAGTTGGCCCCCGTCGCACTGTGCTAAGGCCTCCGCAAACTGATGGGCAATAGCGCCAGGGCCGATAATGCCCCACTGGAGCTTACGTATCATTGTTTACTCTAACCCCCGAACTCAAAATTATAAGATAGCTACAGAGCGCCGCACTGCCAAGGGAGTAGGCCGTGGCGACTGTTCTTAACAGGTGAACCCCATAAAGCGGGTCCAAGTATAGACGGTACTGACAAGTTGGATGGCCAGTATTGGGCAATTTAACTGCAAGGGGTCAGATTCCTTGAAGTACACGAGTCTAACTGCAAGGGGTCAGATTCCTTGAAGTACACGAGTCTCGCCTTTCAGTCTGGGATCAAGGAATCTGACCCCTTGATTTTGGGAACTGATTCCGCAGTCTATCCCCATGGCGATAACCCTAAGCAGTTGTCACGGATGGTAACCTTTGGAATGTCCCCCATGGAAGCTTTACAGGCCGCTACTATCGAAGGCGCAAAATTACTAAAGCAAACAGATCATCTTGGTTCTCTGCGCGCGGGACGCTACGCAGATATTATAGCGATAGAGGGAGACCCTATTGACGATATTACATTATTGGAAAACGTCAGCTTTGTTATGAAAGGGGGGGAAATCTACAAGCAGCCCTAGTCTTATAGATAGTCCGGAT
The DNA here is from genome assembly GCA_036961205.1 of Halioglobus sp. Lineage (GTDB taxonomy): Bacteria > Pseudomonadota > Gammaproteobacteria > Pseudomonadales > Halieaceae > CALJFL01. Next base: position 41,674 of record JBALVI010000003.1, read on the forward strand.
TGCGGAGAGAGCTAAAGAAGCTTGTACCCGCTAATCCGGGTTCCTTAGCGTACGCAATTGCCCGCGAACCTCGCTCCTGATGTTGCCCATTTCTTTTACAGTATCCTGTGAGATTTCAATTTGCTCCCGCACCCAGCTACCGTATAGCCGCAACGAGCATGCTGTGCACTGAAATGGCGAGAGCAGCGGGTTCTGAGCAACGATCTCACGGCACTCTTCGAAGGTTGTGCGAGCATGCTTTCGTGTACTAAAGAGCGAATTGTCCCGTGCTATGGAAAGCACCTCAATCGATTCCAGTACAGTCTCAAGCCCCAACCACTCCAGGATCACAGCGTTCTCAACGCCGCGACGAAGCGAGCGACGTGCGCTGCGTGCAACATTGCGGAACTCACGGCCAACTCGAGGACCAAACACTGGATCGGCAGCGGGCAGAAGTGTGTCGTCCGCTGCCAGTTCACGCCAGTCCCACTGGCTCAGAGTGGCTTCGATTTTTGGGAAAACTACTTTCTCCTCAACCTCCATGTGGCGAAATAGATCAGCTATGTAAGTGCGTCCAGTTTTAACCAGCTTGTTGGCGTCATGTTTCCCGCGTCGCCACTCAACGACTGCTTGCAGCGCTTTCTTGCCGCTGTCAGCCATTTTGTCATGATCGCGTTGTAGTGTGTCTACAGCATCTGCCAGGCTTTCACTTAATTGAGCTGCTCTTTGAAACATGGCATCTTCCCGGGGGTGGTGAAACCGGTCAGGGTATTCGGTCATGTAGTAAAGCGTCTCGTAGACAACATTGGTGTTTATGTTGCCATCAGCCTCGATCAGGTCTAGCTGTTTCTCCAATACCTTCAGCATTGTCGCCATATGCCGGTGTTCGGCCAGCAGCGTTGTCATCATTGCCGTGTGTTCTGGTGGCTTTTTTACTTTGGATTTTGGTCTGGCTTTTGAGGTCTTTGCGCTCATGGATATACTACCGTTCTCTAGTCAGTTCATAGACTCTAGTATCACCCAGCCGTCATATTCAAACGTTGACCTGCCACAAGAAAACTCAAATAGAGCCTGGTTTTCACCCATGTTGGTCCCGATCGATTTAAAACGCAGGCGCCTTTAAAGCATTTTATAATGCCAGCAATTCCATAACGGCGGTCGAAGCAACCCGTGTACCGAAAGGAATTGCTTCAAGCTCAACCTTATAGTCCCCATTATGATTAAAGTAAGGAGGTTTGTTTCCCGCATCCATAAAGGCTTTAGGACTCGCAACGCCAAGCATAATATATGCAAGAGGCACGTCGGTATAAGCACCCAGTAGTATATGAGCATCTTCAGATGCCATTGCCGAGGGCGCATTTTCGATGATTATATATTCACTGAGAACGACCGAAAAGCTGTCAGTAAGGCGCGTCATCAATGCTGAGTCATTAACTAAAGGAGTTGAATAGCCTTTCATAAGGATAGTTGGCATTCTTTCTTCCGACACACCCTGTGCCATCGCTATCGATCTATTGATTTTCTTAATTCCCGACAGGAGCTGCTGCCGAACCGGTTCCGAAAACCAGCGCAAGTTGATTTTTAGCAGAGCCTTATCGGGGATGACATTATTGTCAGATCCAGCTTGGATAGATCCTACGGTCAATACCGCAGCGTCCTGGGGGTCGATATTTCTAGAGATGATGCTCTGATACTGTGTTACAGCTGTTGCCGCCATTAGAACAGGATCTTTAGTATTCTGCGGCATAGAACCGTGACCACCAATACCAAAAAACGTCACATCTAACTGGTCAGTACCGGCATAGCGTACGCCGCCAGCATTAACAATAGTTCCTAAAGCAATTGGTACTGAATGTAGTGCAACCATGTAATCGGGCTTGGGCATGTTATAGCGCGCATACAGTCCGTCCTCTATCATTGCCGCTGCCCCAGCGATCAATTCTTCCGCGGGCTGTCCAATGAGAACTAGTGTTCCGCTCCACTGACTCTTAAGCTCGACCATCGTATGGGCCATACCAAGCATCCAACTAACATGCGCGTCGTGGCCGCACATGTGAGCAACAGGGACTTCTTTGCCATCTGCCATCGTTACCCGCACCGTACTCGTGTAGGTCAGGTTAGTCGTTTCTTCTACAGCATTCGCATCCATATCGGCTCGGTATAAAACTGTAGGGCCTTCGCCGTTGCGTAAAATGGCTAAAACGCCTGTTTTCCCGATTCCAGAATTGACCTCAAAACCCAGCGATAACAGTTCATCCCGTATAATGCCCGCAGTACGCACCTCCATGAATCCGAGCTCAGGATTTTGATGGATATCTCTAAATATGGTTTCTATGCGATGCGAGTCGGTTTTGATTATATCCTCCATTTCAGTTTGGAGATCTGGTGAAAGTCTGGATTCCCCTGAAGATTTTTCCCCGAAGGCTAACGAGCATTGGATACAGATACTTAACGTTAAAAAGAAGGCGTAAAGCGGGCGGTTGGATTTTCTCTTCCAAATTTCTGTAAACATATTCATTTTATATTTCTCGGGAAAGGGAAAGCAGGGCGATTGGTATGAGGTCATAGCACGATCTACACAGGAGAGCAGCTTGCTGTGCGTCTAGCGCTTACAAAGTGCGATTGCGCTTGGCCTTGTCTACGCCCATGAATAAAAGGGGTGAAAGCCTCATGCAGGGTGATCACCGTCTGAAACTGTATTTTGATTAAACGATAACTGCCAGGGGATGGCAAGAATTTGACCGGACTGACTAGCTACCCCGTTTGGGTAGCTCGAGACATGTCATGGGATGTTGGCGGTGGTATAGACTTCACTTATGCACGAAATGTTTATAAAAAGACAAGTGGAGCACGCAACCCATCATGCTTACTGGATGGGGGCTGCGGTTGGTATGTCGGCTGGCGCCATTCTCGGCGTGATGGTTGGACTGGTCTGGTAACATCTCAGCCAATTCGCATTAAGTCGCTAGCTCTAGACCCTCACGGGACCCTGCCTACGCTTGGATATTCTTTCCAGAGGCCATGCTCTCACGTGGGGCAATTCAATTGGTCGCCTCAAGACCTTTAAAAAACAACTGCGCCGCGAAAGACGTGCCGACTTTATGCCGAGGGATTTTTTTCGAACACCTGTAAGCTTGAATCTACTGGCGACCAGGGTTGCGCTGAGCAACTCCAAAAACTAGAGTCAATTTTCACCCAGCTGCTGTCCGCCAGTGCCCCTGCCTTTACAAAACGGATGGCAGGCATTTCCTCCACATAGCTGATTAACTGACAACCGCAGGTCACACAAAAACCCCGTGTTACATGGGAACCCTCCGAGCCGGTGACGGTATATGTCGTTAGTTCCCCTTCGGTGCTCAATACATCGGTTGGAACCATTATTATGGTGGCCTTCCCGCTACCCGTCATGGCCTGACAGTCCCTGCAGTGGCAGTGGTGTGCCGATATCACCTGGTCGCGATCAAATTCGTAGCTATAGTTGCCGCAAAGACATCCGCCTGTGGTCATGTTGCTCATGGTTGTACGATCCCCGTTATTTCGAATTCGACTACAGCACAGGCTACTGGTAAATGATGGGCTAATGAATGTCCGCACACTGATTATTCAATGGTTGTGGGATCAGATTTCTACACTCAGCGGCACATATGCCGTTCACAGCGGGGAAAAAGTGGCAAGATATAGAACTATCAGGCTGGTTTCCGATACACTGATCGCCCAGTCGAGTATCCAAAAAAACTATAAGGATCGTCTAGTGCCAGTATTTTATAAACAGTGGTTTTATCGAGGCAGGCTCAAGCTAATTAAAAAGCTGTTGGGTAAGCCGCAACCCAAGCCTATGACCTTCATCGGGCCAGGAGCGTCCACCCAACTCAGTAAGGCTATCGCGCAGTTCGGAGTCCGTAATCTGTTAATTGTGACTGATAAGCCGTTGCGCGAGTTGGGTCTGCTGGACCAAACCGTTTCGGTACTGGCAGCACAGGGAGTTACCACCGAAATTTATGATGGTGTTCTTCCCGACCCGACAGCTCAGATGGTCAACGATGGCATAGCTTTACTGAAGAAGCATCACTGTGGAGCCGTACTCGCTTTTGGCGGTGGGTCGTCGATCGACTGCGCCAAGGTGATCGCTCTGGGGAGCGCAAACGGGCTCTCTGCTGAAGATTGTATAGGCGTTAATAAGTGCAAATTGCCAGCCTTACCATTCTTCGTCATTCCTACGACGGCGGGAACGGGCTCCGAGGGCACCTGTATCGCGGTGATTTCCGATAACGAAACTCATAGCAAAGGCGGCGTGATCGATGCGGGGATGATACCCAGAGCCACTGCGCTTGATCCTGAGCTCATGCGGGGCTTGCCGCCACATATAACGGCAGCGACTGGCATGGATGCTCTTACCCACGCTATTGAGTCTTATATAGGCACCTTCGGGGATGGAGAGACCGATGCCTACGGTCTCGCCGCCACTAAACTAATTGTTGAATATTTGCCGACTGCTTGCAGCGATGGGGAAAACCTCGAGGCCCGCGAGGCAATGTCCCTGGCTTCATACTACGGAGGGCTGGCAATCACCCAGGCGTTGGTTGGTTACGTTCATGCTGTTTCTCATAATCTCGGCGCCCGCTATGGTGTTCCACACGGGTTGGGGAATGCCATTGTGCTCCCGCATGTGCTGGAAATGTTAAAGGAAGATGCCGCTACCAAAATGGCGGAACTGGCAGTTCATGCGGAACTGGGAACACCCAACGAAACTGATTCTGTGCTCGCACAAAAACTGATTGATAAAATTTGGCAATTGAATCGTGAGATCGGTATACCCGCAACTTGTGACGCCATCAAGCCGGAAGACATCGAAGAACTGATCGATGCGGCCCTTGCCGAGGGTAGCACTTACCCTACGCCGAGGTTCTTCGACAGAGATGAGGTTCGTTTACTGCTGGAACGGCTCAGCGTCGCTTGATAGTTGTTTATTCACTAACCCCAGCTAACCTTCAGTCATAATCTGGGAGAGCCCTAGAGGAAATAAATCAATGCCACTCGTCACACGCGAACAAAAGGACGCTTTCTTCCTCGATGTTGAGGCTGCAGCCAAAAAGGCCACCTGGTGCGCTGTAGCAACCGTGGAGGACAACGAGCCGAGGGTGAGAATGGTTCACCCGATCTGGCAAGGTGACCTGCTCTGGATCGCAACCGCGCCTGAGTCTGCTAAAGCTCGGCAATTACAGAACAATGCGGCCATTGATATCCAGTTTCAGGTGGCATCGCCTGATTTTATCCATCTGATGGTAAGAGGTACGGCGACTGTTTTGACCGATCAGGAAACCAAAGACCGGGTCTGGGATATCATGGACTATGACCTTGCGGATTTTTGGCCTGGCGGTAGAACCGATCCCGGCTTTGTCGCGATCAGGGTCGAGGCGTCCCGAGTTGAGCTCTCAGAACTATTTGGCACGATCAACAAGAGAGTCTGGAAACCGTAAAAAACGCCATGCACAGCAGGTTGTCGGGCTTGATGTTAATCAGAAATCCCGAGTTATGCAGTGTTACGAGCATCCATTACGTCAATAGCCTGACGAAATAGGATCCTGTATCTAAGGATGGAAGGGGGCGAGTGAAATGGACAAGAAAGAATACGATGTGCTTATCGTGGGCGCAGGTATTAACGGTTTATATCAGCTATACCATCTGCGGCAGCAGGGGTTCTCAGTCAAGCTTGTTGACGCTGGCGCAGATGTAGGCGGTACCTGGTACTGGAACTGCTACCCGGGTGCTCGGGTGGACTCCCACGTACCAAACTATGAGTATTCATTCGGCGAGCTTTGGCGGGACTGGAACTGGACAGAACGATTTCCCTCCTGGGAAGAGCTGCGAAAATACTTTCAGTACGTCGACAAAAAATTGGACCTTAGTAAGGATATTCAGTTTGGTACGCGAGTCGAATCTGCCCAATTCGACACTGATCTGGATAAATGGCACATCCAGACTGATCAGGGCATTGAATACAGGGCACGCTATTTCATTCTCTGTACCGGATTTGCTTCAAAAGCCTATACGCCCGAACTCAAAGGCCTCGATAAATTCAAAGGCGAATGCCATCACACCGCGCATTGGCCCCAGGATGGACTCGGCTTTGAAGGCAAACGCGTAGGCGTTATTGGCACCGGCGCCAGCGGCGTGCAAATCATTCAGGAGGCCAGCAAAGACGCGGCTCAACTTACTGTGTTTCAGCGAACTCCCATTCTTGCGCTACCGATGCGACAAGCGTCGCTCGATGAGGCTGCACAGCGAGAAATGAAGAAAGACTACCCTGAGCTGCTAGGCCGAAGACGTAACGGATACACAGGATTTACCGATATCACTGCAGTAGATAAATCTGCCATGGAAGTTTCGTCCGAGGAGCGACTGGCGGTCTACCAGCATGCCTGGGATAAAGGCGGTTTTCATTTTTGGGGAGGCACCTTCAATGATGTGCTGGCTAATCCCGAAGCGAACCGGACTGCATATGATTTTTGGCGCGACAAAACCAGGGAGCGAATTCGTAACCCGGCCTTGGCGGAAAAGCTGGCTCCCACAGACCCGCCTCATCCCTTTGGCACCAAGCGGCCCTCGTTGGAACAGTGGTATTTCGAGGTGTTCGACCAGGAAAATGTTGCTCTGGTCGATGTTCGTGAGACTCCCATTAGGGAAATTACCGAAACCGGTGTGGTGACGACTGAGGGAGAACATGAGTTCGACTTGCTTGTACTGGCAACCGGTTTCGACGCGTTGACCGGTGGACTCACCCAGATAGATATCCGCGGCTCCGATGGGCTTAAGTTGAAGGATAAATGGGCTGATGGCGTGGAGGATTATCTTGGTATGGCAGTTGCCGGCTTTCCCAACCTGTTGGTTCTGTATGGCCCCCTGTCCCCGGCTGGTTTGTGTAATGGGCCCACTTGCGCGGAGTTGCAGGGCGATTGGATCGTCAGCTGCTTAAGCTATTTACGCGACCAGAAGTTCACTCGCATTGAAGCCACGCCCGTTGCTGAGCAAGCCTGGACCCAGCACGTGAGCGATGTCGCAGCAATGACTCTATTTCCGCAGGCAGACTCGTGGTATATGGGGGCCAATGTTCCCGGTAAAAAGCGTCAGTTTCTCAATTACCCGAACGTTCCCGCGTATATGGAGCAATGCACGCAATGCGCGGCGAATGGCTATGAAGGTTTTGAGCTTAGTTAGTGCAGTGATAAGTAGGGTTCAGTAACTGCCCGTACATGTACATCGCCCGCAGGCCCATGATGGGTCCCGTTGCCTGATTTTCATCTGCCAGTTCGCGCATGAAGTTTTTTGACGCGATGACCTTGATGTCGCCATTTTCCACCTGCGCTCTGTCGGCAAATACACCGGCACCATTGATGTGATCTGCGTAATGATGGGTATAAATTACTGCTTTCACTGGCTTGTTGGTGATTTCTTCGAAGGCTTTTTTTGCCACTTGTGCGTGCTCAGAGGCGGCAGAGGTATCGATAATCACTATGCCATCGTCGCCCTCGATCAAGTAATCGGGTGCAGAAAATTCAACGTGATAGGGGTTTGTAGATTGATGGGCGTCGGGTATTGTTCAGAGCAGCCGAACAACATGCCAAAACAAGCGCATGCTGACAGCAGGCGACGGGTAAACATTGCTAATAACTCCAGCCTGGTGATGCCAGTCGACACTTTACCTGAGTCGGGCTGTTTACGCCGCCTACATGGATTACTTGGGCAAGGTCTGTGTCGCCAGATGGTTAAGTTATCGTTCTACGATGACGTCTATTGCCTCTAGGCCACGCAGCAGTATGTTGGGCATGTATTCCAATGCTTCCGGCGCGCTGGTCATCGTAAAATTGCTGCTGTTACTCAACAGTTTCTCCCAGGCAACGGTCATCTCCAGTTTAGATAAGTGCTGGCCAATGCAGACGTGCGTGCCAAAACCGAAGGCGACATGCCGGTTGCCATTACTGCGTGTGATGTCAAAGTCCATTGGTTTGTCGAATATGGCTTCGTCGTGATTAGACGAGAAGTATCTCAGTAGTACCATGCTGCCCTGAGGAATTGTTGTGCCGCCCAGAGTGTAATCTTCCTTGGTGACACGCCACATATTTGAAGTGGGAGAGGCGACTCGTAGTGATTCCTCCACCAATTTCGGAATCAACGAGTGATCATCGCGGACTTTTTGTTGTTGCTCAGGATTCAGGCAAAGTTGGCGCATACCCTCGGCCAGAGTGGCAGTAGTAGTTTCGTTGCCGGCTACCAGGAATTGCGTGCAGTGAGATAACTGTTCTTCAATGGTCAGCAGTCTGCCCTCATAAGTGAGGTGAGCTACATGGCTGAGTAAGTCGTCACATGGCGCTTCCCGGCGTTGTTTTAGTGCCTCTGCGAACCAGTTAAGTTCATCCTTAACTCCGGCGTGGGCTGCCACTAAGGTCTCATTGTCGGAGGTTTGTGAAAGCACAGTGACGTTATCGACAGTCCACTTGAATGCCAGTTCATGCATCTCTAGCGGCATACCCAGTACGTGCATAATGACCGAAAGGGGCAGGGGTCGTGCGAAGTGCTCAACAAACTCGAAGCTTTCGCCAAAGGGTAATTTGGAAACAAGCTCATCGGTTCGTTGTTCGATCCAGGGGCGGTAATTGGCGACATTGGGGGCGAGGAAAAAACTTTTCAGAGCGTCGCGATAAGTGGTGTGCGCTGGGGCGTCCACGGTCAAAAGTGTGCCTTTACCCAGATTGTAGGTTTTACCTTGCTCCTCCCGGACATCGTCGTCTAGTTCTCCACCAGAACCCTCGGCCAAGCCAAACTCATTGGAAAACACTTTCGGGTTTTTGTGAGCTTCGCGAACCAGTGCATAGGTCGACACCATCCACACACCAGAATTGGGGTCCTGGTATACAGGCGCCGTTTCACGCAAGGTTTTATCATAATGATAGGGGCATTTAAGGGTGTCGTTGTCGAATAATGTCATATCCGAAAGGGCGCGGGTGTCGTTAACAGTGGCTGCAGTCACAATCAGGTCCCATGTCTAAGTATTCAAGTAAGTATGGAGAGTAATATAAAATCAGTCAAACCTGACTTTATATTACTCGTTGCGCCCATTCGAAAATTGTACTGAACGTACAAGGGCGGGGTGAGCGTGGTGTTGGTCACCTCACCATTTCTCGCCGACCAAGGTCAGGCTGGCGGAATGTAGTTGCCGCTGAGATCTGCGGGTCCGTGGTAGATGATTTCGTACTGTCTTGACTGGTAAAGCCAGTCGCCACCTACTCGGCTATAAGTATCAATATAGCGGCTGATCAGGGTGGAGCTTTCGCCGGCTGTATCACGGGTAAACTCCTGCAGGTAGTAATGCCCACTGGCTTGGTCCCCGTTCACTTCAAATTGGCTGCTACTTGGCAGCATCAGCGCAAACTCGAATGTTGTCATCAATTGTTGCCATAGACCGACGATATTGTCCCTGCCTATCACATCTGTGCCAACCACGTTCCAGCGGGCGTCTTCTGCCCACGTTGCTGCCCACGCCTCGCTATCACTGCGAAAAACCGCATCTACATAGCGCCCCATCAGGTTCCTCAGGGCCAGTTCGTCTTCAACACTATTCATGCGCAATATCTCGAGTCATGGAGTTGGCCAAACTATAGCGCGTACTTGCGCTAAAAGAAACAATCGGTACTGTTTATTAGAAATTTGAACTGCTAATATGCACGATTCTCGGGCGGCTGGGCAGGCGTCAGAGCCTCAAAGAAGGCAGCAGCAACTCTTGCCAATTAGCAGGAGGTCCGGATACGTCATTTCCATCAGATTCCGGATAAATACTTAGGCAGTTAAAGCAGTAGAGGTCGCGCAGAATGACGAAGACTAGTATGACATTTAATCTGGCAGACCTGTTTGAGTCGGTTGCCGACACCATTCCCGATCGCAACGCTATCGTCTGTTCTGAGAGACGACTCAGCTTCAGTGAACTTGATGATAGAGCAACCCGACTGGCGAACTGTTGGGCCGGTTTGGGAATTGGTCATGGCGACCATATCGGTTTGCAATTGCGCAATGGCAGCGAATTCCTCGAGGCTATGTTAGCTGCATTTAAGCTAAGGGCCGTCCCCGTCAACGTAAATTATCATTATGTTGAAGGTGAGCTTGAGTATCTTTACAACGATGCCGATATGGTCGCCCTGGTAGTGCATCAGGCCTTCGCTCCCAAGGTTGCGGCGGTAGTCGATCGAGTCGAAAAGCTTGCTCATGTTTTTTGTGTAGCCGATCAATCTACGGAGGAGGTTGCCGCGCAGTTCATTGACTACGAGGGTGCGCTGGCCAGTGGTTCTAGCAGTAGGGATTTTCCTCCGCGCGATTCCGATGACATTTACATCGTCTATACCGGCGGAACTACCGGCATGCCCAAGGGCGTGATGTGGCATCACAGGGACCTGTTTTTCGCCTCCCTGGGTGGTGGCGATTCCGATCGTAGCGGTAATCTGATCACTGAGCCCGAACAGTTGGCGGAACGCGTGCTCCCGCAAGGCATGACTATTTTGCCAATACCGCCATTTATTCATGCTGCAGCCCAATGGATATCCCTTGGCATCCTTTTTGGTGGGGGCAGGGTCGTTATTTCGCCAGAAGGAGCGTTTGAGCCAGAAGCAATCTGGCAGTGTGTGAACGACGAACAGGTGCAGATGCTGATACTTGTTGGCGATGCTATGGCGACGCCGCTGTCCGACACGCTGGAGGCTAATCCGGGTCGTTGGAATAGTTCTTCAGTGTTTATGATAGCCTCTGGCGGGGCACTGTTTTCCCCAGTCGCGAAAAAGCGATTACTTGGCTACTTGCCGGGCGCCATGATCATGGACGCTCTGGGCGCTTCCGAGACCGGGGTAATGGGTAGCAAGATCAGCTCAACTGCGAATGCCGATGATCGTGAGCCGCGTTTTCAGGTTAATGAACACATGACCGTACTGAATGAGGAAAATGCGATCATTGAGCCCGGCACCGGTGAAATTGGCAAGCTTGCTCGCAAGGGGCATGTCCCCATCGGCTATTACAATGCGCCCGAAAAGTCTGCCAGTACCTTTGTAGATATTGCAGGTGAACGCTGGGCGATCCCGGGTGATCTGGCCACGGTTGAGGCCGACGGAACAATTTTGTTACACGGTCGTGGCTCAGTGAGTATTAATACCGGCGGTGAAAAGGTATTCCCCGAGGAGGTTGAGTCGGTAGTTAAAGAACATGATGATATTTTTGATGCGGTGGTGGTTGGTGTCGACGATGAGCTATACGGTCAAAAGGTTGTAGCTGTTTGCCAAACGCGCAGTGGCGATAGCATTGAGCTGGCCCAGGTGCGTGAGCACTGTCGTAGCAACCTGGCGAATTACAAGTTGCCACGGGCGGTTGCCTGTGTGGATAAAATAAGACGATCACCGGCGGGTAAGGCAGATTATCCCTGGGCGAAGGAAACAGCAATTCGCGTTCTTGGCGAGCGCGAGAAAACATAATGACCGTGAATAGCTACGGTAGAAAGTATCATCCAGTTGATGGAAATAAACCCTAAAATAAGGTATTTGATATGACATCTTTAACAAACAAGGTAGCTGTTATTGTTGGTGGAACCAGCGGTTTTGGCGAGGCTATAGCGCGTCGATTTGTGGCGGAAGGAGCCAAGGTGGTAATCGCTGCACGTGGCAAAGAAAAGCTCGAGGAACTTGCCGCAGAGATCGGTGCCATGCCAGTGGTGTGCGATATCAGCAGTTTTGAGGATAATAAAAATTTGGCCAGGCTTGCGGTCGAAAAATTCGGCAAGATTGATATCGCAGTCAACTCCGCAGGATTTGAGGGTGCATCACCCATTGCTGATCAAGTGCCGGAGAATGTTGAGAAAATGATTGCTGTGCAATTTACCGGAGCATTGTATTTTATTCAGCACATGGCGAACGCGATGGACCAGGGTGGCTCAGTGGTTTCGATTTCTTCTCTGACCTCGATGGTGGCTGCCAAGGGGCACGCACCTTACGCGGGCAGTAAGGCTGCGGTAAACCATGTCACCACTATTGCTGCAGCAGAATACGGTGAGAAGGGCGTGCGCTTTAACACGGTCTCTCCCAGCTTGATAGAAACGCCGATGACGGCGTCCATGCTCTCTATGCCTGGTATGAAGGATTATGTGGCGTCTGAAACACCACTTGGCAGATTGGGCAGCGTTAACGATGTTGTGGAGGCGGTGTTGTGGCTAGCCAGTGATGCTTCCGCTTTTGTAAACGCAGACAACATAACTGTGTGCGGTGGCATGAAGCTGCGGCGCTTGGGTTAGGGTGAGTTCCATGGGCGCTTCAAACGCCAGCGCGTTTCCCGGCCGTAACTAGCCGGGAACATCCTCAATCGACTACGCCAGCTTCCCGCAGTCGCTCGATGTCTGTTTCGCTGCGACCTAGCTCTCGTAGTACCTCATCAGTGTGTTCTCCCAGGCTTGGGCAGATGCTGAGTTCTGGTGAGGGTGTGCCCTCGAAGTTTGCGGGGTTATTGGGTTCGGTAATGTCGCCAGCTTGCGGATGCTCAAGTGTGGCGAAAGATCGGTTTTCTTTCATTTGCGGGTGGTCTGGTAGGTCTGTCAAATTTTGTGCGGGCGAGCAACGCCGCGCTGATGGCCCGCTGCAGGGGTCAGAGACAGATATTTCAGGGCAGCAACAATACTACCGTATTTAATGATCATTCATGGTCTCCCATTCTAAGTAGGTGTTGAATATAATTCAATAAAACGTGCTTTTTGACGTGCCATATGTTGAAATATCCTGCGCGCTAATAGGCCTGATGTGCAGGCTTTTGCATCGATTGTAGAGCGCGTAATTAGCGGGAATATGGGAGTCTGACAAGTATGAGAGAAGTTGCCGTAGTCGGCGTCGGGATGACCCGATTTGGCAAATTTCTAGATAAAGGTATCAAGGATTTGGTACGGGAGGCCGTGGACGATGTTCTGGCCGACGCCGGTATGGATAAATCGGCCCTGGAAGCCGCCTATGTCGGGAATGCTGCGGCCGGGGCAATGACCGGCCAACACATGATTCGCGGTCAGGTAGTGTTGGATCCTCTGGGCATCAACGAAATCCCCATCTATAACGTCGAAAACGCCTGCGCTAGCAGTACCTATGCATTTAACCTGGCCTGGACAGCAGTCGCTGCAGGTGTTCATGACTGTGTGCTGGTGGTGGGCTTTGAAAAACTCTTCGATAAGGATAAATCGAAACCATTTCTGGCCCTGGAATCGGCGATGGACGTTGAGGACCATATCGCTCACTTCAGAAAAGTAGAGGAGAGCCTTGGTGGCGGAGCGAAAATTTTCCCCGAGGGCGAACAGAAGCGCAGTCGCCTGATGGATGTCTACTCATTTCTGGTGAAGCGCTATATGGATAATTATGGCCTGACCCAGGAACACTTTGCGAAACTTTCGGTGAAAGCCCACAGAAATGGCGCACTGAACCCCAAAGCGCAGTATCAGCACGCCGTCACCATGGAGGAAGTCCTTGCGTCTGGCGATGTCACCTATCCGTTTACCCGCATGATGTGTGCTCCCATTGGCGATGGCGCATCCGCGGCTATTTTGTGCTCGAAGGCGTACGCAGCCCGTTTTACCACCAAACCAATTTGGGTTTCGTCGTCAGTAGTCGGAAGCGGCAAAGTCGGCACCGATCTGGACGACACCTTAACTCGGCGCATGGGTAAGAAATTGTTTGAAAGTGGCGATATAGGGCCAGAAGATATCGATGTGGCAGAGGTACACGATACAACCTCATCAACTGAGATTATTGATCTCATTGACTTGGATTTGTGTCCCGGTGAGCTAGCCGGACAACGAATCGACGAGGGCTACTATGACCAAACTGGCACCCTGCCTACCAACCCGTCTGGCGGTTTGATCTCCAAGGGGCACCCAATTGGTGCCACTGGCCTGGGGCAGATTTATGAAGTTGTAAAGCAGTTGCGCGGAGATGCCGGCAAGCGCCAGGTAGATAATCCAAAGGTGGCCCTTACCCACAACGGTGGCGGCATCCTGGGAATTGATACGGGCGCAATGGCGCTTCATGTATTTAGAAAATAGAGCTAGAAAATAGAGCTAAAAAATAGAACTAAAAAATAGTGAAACATAAGTTAAGCAAGAGGACAGCATAATGGCACACCCGTCGGAGCCCGTCCGTCAAAGAGAAGATCAGAAGTACTTTAACGAAGAAATGGAACCCCTGTTAAATACGCCTGAAATGCTCAAGATTCAGGAGGGTAAGTTGCAGTCTACGCTGCGCTATTTCTACGACCATGTCCCCTTCGACCGGGAGCGCATGGATAAGGCTGGCATTAAGCCCGAAGACATTACTTCTTTTGATGATTTGTCGCGGACGCTACCGATCTGCGGTCAGGCCGATTATCGAGATGTTTTTGATCGTTTTGATAACGATATGCTCAAGTCCTACGATCTACTTTATGGTGCCGAGCGGATGAAAAATCTGCACCTTCTCACCACAACCTCCGGTACCACCGGTATCCCCACCCCTTATCCCGTGTTTCACCAAACTGTCGATGCGATGGGCGAAATTATGGGCCGAATGGGCTGGCGCGCGGGACTGCGTGCGGGTGATCGACTGGCGATCGGCTACGGCTTAAGTATGCACGCAGCAGGCACGCCGATTCTGTATTACTACAGAAAGATAGCTGGCGTGACGATTATCCCCATTGGTGCAGAAGCGGGTACGGAACGCTTTTTAAACTTACTGAAGCTATTTCAGGTTAATGCCATTACGTGTACACCCTCGCTGGCCTTGTACCTGGCCGAAAAGTGCGAGGAGGTGCTGGGCGAACCCATTGCCAGCCTTGGCATTGAGAAATTGCTGCTGGGGGCTGAGCCAGGCGCCGGCATCCCTGAAATTCGCGAGCGTTTGGAGGCCGACTATGGCGCCAGCGTGATCGATGTTGGCGCCGGCTATGGTGTGTCCTGCGAATGTCCTGAGTATCAGGGAATGCACTGGATTGCGGACGATCACTGCTACTATGAATTGGTCGATCCGGAGACTTTTGAGCCCGTAGCAATGGAAAATGGCGCTACCGGTCTAGGAGTCTTTACGCCACTTGAACCTGAAGCGACTATTTATTTTTCCAACTTGCGCTACACACTTAACGACATTCATCAGGTGTTTACCGACCCCTGTCCCTGCGGCAGAAGTGGATTTCGCTACAAAATCGTCGGCCGCGCCGATGACATGCTCAAGGTCAAAGGCGTGCCCATATACCCCGCCGCAATACAGGGCCTGATCAACGGATTTGTGCCTCAGTTAACTGGCTCGTTCCGAATTGTTCTCGATAGAGAGCCGCCATTGGTGATCCCGCCACTGAAGTTGAATATTGAATATGGGGAGGGGATCTCGGAGGATGAGTTGCCCGCTCTTGAAGAAGCAGTTATCGGTAAGATGCATGCTTTGTTGAAGCTGCGCCCGACGATTACCTGGCTTAAGCCAAATTCGTTGGAGCGGGCGGTTAAGAAAACCCAATTATTTATAAAGAACTATTAGCCTAATAAAAATCAGGAGACAGAAAAATGACTACAACGCCTAAAGTGCTGGTTTACGGATTCAGTGGATATACCGGAAAGATAATTGGTCAAGCGCTGGCCAAGCGAGGCATTCCTTTTTATGCCGCGGGACGAAATACGGAGCGTCTGGAGGCGGCCGTTGCGGTCGTTGAAGAGCGTCTGGGCAAAAGTTTCGATGTGGAAATCGCTACTGTAGGTTGCACGGTGGAAGAGCTGGTACCTGCGTTTGAGCAGGTCGATGTGGTCCTCAACAGCGTGGGTCCCTTTATGCAGGTTGCGTGGCCCGTGGTTGAGGCCTGTCTGCAGGCCAACAGCCATTACATTGATATAACAGGCGAACAGGACTTTACTCAAGCTGTGAAAGAGCGTTATGCAGAAGGTTTTGCCGCCAAGGACTTGCTACTGGCGCCTGCCAGTGCCTGGATGAGCGCGGCGGGAGCATTAGCTGCAGAAGTGTGTTTGGAGACAGAAGGGGTCGATACTCTGGATATTGTCTACCACGTTGAACACGGGTTGCCATCAGTTGCGTCCACCCAATCATTTCTGCGTATGAGTTGTAATAATACGTCGCAACGTTTTCTGGAACTCAATGAGTTTCAGGTCTGGGCGAATGACGTATTCCACCCTGTTGCCATGCCCTTCAGGAATCGTCTGGTGCGCGCTCACCCCTGGGGCGGTGGCGCTGAGCCAGTTTGGTACAAGGACGACGATCGGGTGAAGAATTGCACGGCCATGGTTGCTATTGGTGAGCACCTGGTGGATGGCACTCTGGAAGCCATCAATGAGTTTAATGAGCGATCAGTTGGCAAAAGTCTGGAAGAGCGAGAGGAGATCACCAACGATATCGCCCAGCGAATGGAGGTTGTTGAACCTGCGGTTGACGATATTGATGTGCAGCGCAGCATGGTGGTGTGTTATGCCCGTGGCCGTCAGACCGCCAGCGAGTTCGTCCTGCATTTGGCCGCACCTTATTCCTGGACTGGCGACTTGTGTGCAGAGTTGGCCGATCGCATCCTGACTGGGCGGCTCAAGAAAACGGGATTTCAGTCTGCTGCTACAGCGTTTGGTCACCGCGAACTACTCAAGGTCTATCACGATGCCGGAATTTGCAGTATGCCGGACTAGTTTATTGATTATTTGTAGCGCTATATGATCAACAGTCGCCGGTTTGATAGGCGGCTGTCCCGTAATCTGACGAGAACTTGCTATGAGTATTGATGCTCTTAAAATTTTGGTAACAGGCGCGGCAACCGGTATCGGTGCAGCCACGGCAACCCTGGCTGCGAGTCGCGGCGCCCATGTCCTGGTCTCCGATGTAAATGACGAAGGCGGACTTGCTCTGGTGGAAGAAATTCGCCAAGCCGGAGGTATAGCGCACTACCAGCACTGTGATGTCAGTAATGAAGAGCAGGTCAAGGAATTGATGCAGGCTGCGCAAGATAGTCTGGGCGGGCTCGATGTACTGCATAACAATGCAGGCATTCACGAAACGATTCTCGGTCCCGAAATCACCCTGGAGACCATGAGTCGTGAAACCTATGAACGGGTTCTGGGAATCAATTTGGTGGGCCCGTTTATGTGCGCAAAATATGCGCTACCGATGCTAAAAGAAAGTAGTAATGCGTCCATTATTAATGCCGGTTCAACAGGCTCATTTAGCGCCTACGAGCACAGTATTGCTTATGGTTCGAGTAAAGGCGGG
This sequence comes from Halioglobus sp., assembly GCA_036961205.1. Taxonomy (GTDB): domain Bacteria; phylum Pseudomonadota; class Gammaproteobacteria; order Pseudomonadales; family Halieaceae; genus CALJFL01. The sequence continues at coordinate 58,932 of JBALVI010000003.1, forward strand.
ATTGCCATGTTGACCAAAAACCTGGCAGTTGACCTGGCACCTCACAGAATTAGAGTGAATTGTTACTGCCCGGGGACAATCAAAACCCAAATGGTTGAAAATTTCATTGCAGCCTCCGGGGATGCCGATGTTCTGATTAGTCCAGGAACGCTAACGCATCTTGTGCCGCGCTTGGGGGAAACCAATGAAGTGGCCGAGCTGGTTTGTTTTCTGGCCAGCGATCAGTCCAGCTTCGTCAATGGGGTGGTGTGGCTTATTGACGGTGGGTCACTCGCCTGGCGGGGCACTATCGACGCGCTGGGTATGAAGGGTGAAATGTGAGTAGATTGGCGAGCTGCTAGTTCTGGCGCGTCCCCAGGCTAGGCTTGCGCGACTGTTGTTGTGTTGGGCCTATTTTTTCTCAAGTCCGCAGTAGAGATACATGGAATCCCGGAACAGTTTTCGGGCTTTGGTGAGCTTGAGTTTGTCATCAAAATATACGGCAGTACGCAGGCCTATTAGCAACGAGTACGCTAGTTCGGCGGAATCTTTTGCGCTGGTGATAGCACCCCTGGGAGTCTGTTGAAACAGTTCTGTAAGGTATGCCTTACACTCCCGGTCCACTCTGGACTTCTCACGTCTCAGGACGGGGTCGTTCACCGCCACGCCGAAACTCTCGAGCATAAAACCAATTTCCGAATGATCAATCGTTCTGCCAGAGAAGTAGAGTTTTACCAGAAGTTCAATCTGCCTTTCGACGGTCTCCTTTCGATAGCTGTCCAGGTCTTTGAGAATCCTCACAGCCATATTTTCGAAGTACTGCTCAAATATGGCTTCCTTGCCCTCAAAGTAGTAAAGCACATGGCTAGGATACAGGTCGGCCCTGGTAGCGATTTCCTGAAGCGAGGTTTTTGCGTAGCCTTTCTCGATTACGCATTCGTGAAATGCTTCCAGGATGCTCTTTCTGCGCTGATTGCCGCGCTTTGTCGCCTGCGGTTTGGTTTTAGTGCCTTCTGCCATTAGTTGGGCTCTCTGCTTCTTGCGGACAAACTGCGCGCGGCTTGCATACTAACTTCTACCTGCTTCACAGCATCTACGATCTAAGGCTACCAAAGATCAACCGGCGCAGATGACTCACGCTAGTTGGAAATTCAGACGCTCATCCATCGGCGCAGCAACGAACACTCGCTTGCCTGTTGGATCCTCGTCAAAAATAGCACTGGCCGTTGCGGAGTCATCGTCGGCGGTGATGGCGACAAAGCGCTGCCCGCCATCAGTTTCGCCGAGAATGATTGCGTGAGGGTTACCCTCGCGATCATATTGGGCGGTATAAGAAATAACGGTGCCAGTGCCAGGGTCTTTGCAGACCTCGCGGCTTTCCAGCCTTTCTCGATTTATGGTGGTTTCGGTGTTGGCCCAATCGGTTGTACTCGGTACTCCTGAGTAAACTCCGGCGGCGTGTTTGGATAACATTCCGCCGTTGGCGGTGACCATGACGTAACTGTCAGCCTCGCTACGACTACGCCAAATCGCCTCAACCAGGGCGTGCATACTGTAGTTATTTCCGGGGCCGCCAAAGTAGGGCAAGCCCCCAGTCAGGGTCAGTGGGCGGCTACCATCGGCCGGCAGGTCCAGGTGCTCTGCCACCGCGGTGACCGCACAGGGGAAGCAACTGTAGATGTCGATCAGGTCTATATCATCTATGTTTAGCCCGGCAATCGACATGGCCTTGTGTGCTACCAGCCCGGCCATCGCGGAACGGCCCGGGTCAGGTCTGCGAGTAAGCTCCAGTTCCAACCCTTCTGCCATGCCGTGCAGGAACACCCATTTCGACTCGGGAACACCCATTTCTCGTGCTTTGGCGACACTACACATGAGTACTGCTGCGCCCTGATTGACCCCATCCTGGGCAATCATACGCTTGGTATACAGGTGCGAAAGAGCGGGTGCGGCCAGGATGTCTGCGGCGGATTGCTTGCCGGGAAACTGGGCATAAGGATTGGCACTTGCCACTTCGCTGAATGATTCCAGCAGTGTTGCCATGGCTTGCTGATGCTCGGTAATACTGCGGCCACTATCATGCCGTTGGGCCTGTTCGATCAAAGCGTAGTAGTACATCACATTAAGCAGGCCGTTTTTCAACTCCTGGCTGGTCGCAACGGAAATACCCATCTCTCGATCGTCTAATTCCTGCGTAAATTTTTCACTCCAGTCCAATTCATTTTCATTGCGCTCGGCATGACGCTGATTTCTCAGTGCTTCGGCACCGGTAAGCAGTACCACAGAACGCTCCCCGCGGGCGATGTCGTGGGCGAATTCAATGAGTCTTGATTGGGGTTCGTTGCCGCCCGTTTGGGTGTAAATCCGGTGGGCGGGTGTTGCACCAATTATCTGAGCGATAGATTGCGGCGGATTGTCACTGCGGCCCCACTTACAGGGCCATAAATGGCCCATGTCGGAAAACAGACGGGTGACACATATGGTATCAATTTGCTCGGCAAGACCCTCAACGCCCGCATCGTTCAAGGCATTGATGGTAGCCTGACCGGCTAGCGCCATTGGAGAGGCGTCTCCGGCTTCCCGGGCTACAATTTGCCCGCCGCCTATCAGTATCGGGGTGCTATCGGGTATTTGGTCGTAGCTTATGGTCAAAGAACTAATTCCGCCACGTCGCGCAAATGCTGTTCGTCGTTAGTTGTTACCAACAGAGTGGTTACTTTGGACTCACTCCAGGCTTGCAGACGATCCTTGATTCGGTCTTTGGGCCCAATCAGAGTCATTTCATCGGCCAGTTTGTCCGGGATAACACGTGCCGCCTCATCGCGCTTGCCTTCAAAAAACAATTTTTGAATTTCTGCCGCTTCCGCTTCGTAACCCATCCGCTCGAACAGGCGTTTATGGAAGTTGGTGGATTCGGCGCCCATGCCGCCAATGTAAAAGCTCATGAACTGCTTGAACTCAAATAGCCCGGCTTCGATATCGTCGGTGACCTTAACAGACACCATTTGCGCAATGTCGAAATCAGGACGCATGTTCTGCAGAGACTCATCGTAGACACTTTCGTCGTAGGGGTTGTAGAACAGTGGTAGCCAGCCGTCGGCAATCTCTGTCGACAAGGCGATATTCTTGGGACCCTCGGCACCAAGGTAGATAGGAATCTTGTTGCGTATGGGGTGCACAATAGGTTTCAGCGGCTTACCCAGGCCCATGCCATCATCGCCGGGGTAGGGTAGGGGGTAATGAGGGCCGTCGTTGGTGACCGGTGCCTCGCGGGCAATGACCTGTCGAATAATATCAATGTATTCGCGCGTTCTAGCTAGCGGTTTTGGGAACGGCCTGCCGTACCATCCCTCTACCACCTGTGGGCCGGATACCCCTAGCCCCAACATAAAGCGACCCTCTGAGAGTAGATCCAGACTCAGGGCATGCATCGCGCATGAGGCAGGTGTACGACCGGACAGTTGCACCACGGCGGTACCCAGTTTGATTTTCGTTGTTTGCGCGCCGATCCAGCACAATGGGGTGAAGGCGTCATTGCCCCAGGATTCGGCAGACCAAACAGAGTCGTACCCCAACCGTTCGGCTTCTTGTGCCATGCTGACAAAATTGGGTTTCGGTGCAGCACCCCAATAGCCTTGAGCCAAGCCCAGTTTTAGATCAGTCATGTTAGTTTCCTTTTAAATTCACTGGCCCGCCAATAGCGGATAAACAACCAGTATGCTAAGTATTGAATAAAATTCAAGTGCTATTTGCCCAGAGGAAATAAATCCTGGCTGGGAATTTCGGGAGCTTATCTTTGGGGCTGTGCTTTTCCGTGCCAGAGACAGTATCTGCGCCTAGCTCTGATCCTGTTGCCGCTTAATTTCCAAACGATAATCACAGCTGACACAGCGGCGCATTCCTTCACGCATACTGTTATTTTGCTGCGCTAGCATGGCATTCTCGCGTTGTAACTTGTTGATCTCACTTTCGAGCTGCAGGATACGTTTCCCGGTTGAGAAAAAGCGTTTAAGCATTGGTAATCAGCTTGTGGACCAACTCATGCGTACCGTGCAGGATGTTTCTGGCAAGTGGGGGTCAAACTCCATCTTTAAACCACCGCCTTCGCCTTTGAACATGGCCTCGAATGGGCCTTTGCAAATATTCAGGCATCCTTCTTCAGGCAGGGCATTGGGGTTTGGTAGTGAATCTGCTGCCGCGCAGGTGTGCCAGCCACAGTCTGGAATCTCCATGACGGTAAGACCGTTGGCCGGATCGTATTCGGTGATAGTGGCGGGGCCTGTAAGCCAGTGTGCGGGATTGAATGTCTCGAACAAGAAGGTGGTCCAGCGTCCGGGTGTGGTCGATCCGTCGTGCGCCTTCTTTGCCTTCTTGTTTTTGTTTTTCTCCGACATACTATTCATCATGGCGAGAAAGTCGGCAGAATTTTCCTTGGAAAGTGCAACCGAAGTGCCGATAACGATTTCCTCGTACTGCTTTTGGCTGAAGTGTTTGCGCAGCTCCAGCAATGCCCACTCAACTTCTCGAACAAAATTGCCGTAGCGTTTACGCCATTTCTCGCGCGGAGAATTGGACCAGCGGATGGACTCTCGCCTTGCTTTTATAACTGCGTAGTCAAAGTCGACCTGCTCGCTGTCACCTGACAATCTGAGGATGGGTACAAAGGTGTGACTGATGATTGGCATCGCCTTTTTCACCAGCATGGTATTTGACATCCACATGTCTATCCATGCCTGCGGCCCCCAGTTATAGTAAAAACCGGGCTTTTTGGCCGAAGCAACTCTACCGCTACTGCGGTCTGTTGAGATGATGGCGTCGTCTGCCATTCAGGAGCCTCCGTCGATCAGGGCCGCGGTTGACCCATGGGCGCAAACATGGCGCGCTGGCATGCAAAATCTAATTGTATAGCCTCAGGGTTATTCCGTAGCTCGCCTCAGGTGCTACAGCGCCGGCATAACCACCCAGTGTCGGAATATCCAGACCCCAGGATAAGTATTCCTCATCCAGCATATTGCGACCCCATAGAGATACTTCCCAGTCTCTGGCTTCATTGCTCAGACTTAATCGGAGGTTCACCAGGTTGACTGAATCATTTTTCAGGTGTTCGTCGAGATCCTGATCAAGATAGTGGCTGTCAATAAAGCTGTGTTCCAGGCGTGCAACGCCCAGTAAATTATCGCCTAATCTCATATCGTACTGGACGTAAGAGCTAACAGTCCATTCTGGCGCGTTGTCCAGAGGCTCACCTGCCAGGTCCTGAGTGCAAAGGCTAGCGGTCCCGGGAGATCCGCCCTGGGCATTTTCCACTACGTAATACTGTTGGAAAACCTGCTCGGTGGTGCACTGGCCGTTATCGAATGAATCGTACTCAGCTTTGTTGTAACCGATCGCCGTACCCAATGTCATATCGGCCAGCGGAATAAATACCAATTCGATTTCACTACCATAACTGCGCAGATCTCCGGCGTTGGTCACCCTGACATTAGCGCCGTCGAAGGCCTGTGATTGGAAATCTTCATAATCTACCAGAAACAATGTGGCGTTAAATTGCAGCCGTCTATTTGCCCAGGAGCTTTTCATGCCTACTTCATAGTTAGTCGCGATTTCCTCGTCGAACTCGCCAGTTTCCCCCTGCATCGTGCGCCTCTGGTCGAAGCCGCCAGATTTAAAGCCGCGACTTACCGAGGCATAACCCATAACGTCGGTGTTAAAGAAATAACGTAAATTCAGAGACGGGGAAACATTTGAGTCGCTGCGATCGTTGTCGTAGTGAGTATCGGGCCCGGCTATGGGAGGCAGGTCGAACGCGATAGAGGGTGTGGTGATCTGCGAGCCTTCACGTTCCTTTTCTTCGTAGGTATAGCGAAGGCCCAGAGTTGTGGAAAATGCTTCGCTGATGTTCCAGGTCATCTGCCCGAACGCGGCATAGCTGGTAGTAGTATAAAGGTTGGTGTCGACATTCACAGAGCCGCCAGGAAGGAAAAAGCCTAGGCTTGTGTCACCGAAAATCAGTATATTATTAACCAGGCTTTCGCGCTGCTCGAATTCGCCCACTGAATCAAACTCGGAATAGTAGGCATACAGACCGGCCTGATAATCAAAGGTCTCGCCACCGGGTGAGCTAAGGCGTAACTCTGAGGAGTACTGATCGAGGTCTACTTCCGTTCTGGCTAGCACCGCGTCATAGGCGGTAAAGTCACCATCAAAGGCACTGTCGGATTCATAAAAACGCCAGGCATTGATGAAGGTGATAGTGTGTTCGTTATTGAGGTCTTTGACCCATTCCAGGCCAGCGCCACCCACTTTGACTTTGTTGAATAGATCTCCGTCAAACCAGTAGTCATTGCCATACGGGTCGGGTGCAGGTGGAGCGAACCCTTCTGAGTTTTCGAACGATCTAAACTTCAATATCGGCTCGCCAAGGGCGTTGAGCCCCAGCGTTTCTTGCAACTCGGTGGAGGGTGTATTAGTGCCGGGAGAGTTTAGTGGCGATAGGCCGTTGTATTCAGTCACCGCAAACGCACAGCATTCGGTATCATCCTTGGTATAGTCCAGAGTCAGGACGAACTCGCCAAAGCCGTTGCCTGTCGTATCGTTCTCCATATCAAACAAAAAGCGGGCCCTGCCACCAAACTTACTGGCATCGTTAACACCTTCGCCGTTGTAGCTGTTTTTGTAGAGGTGGTCACCGTCGCTGCCAAACCCGGACAGGCGCATGCTGTGCCCCGAATCCCCTAATGGTAAGTTGATCATGCCGCGCAGTTCCAGCAGTTCATTGCTGTCGTAGTTTAGCTCTGCCATGGATTCAAATTCATCCGTCGGCCGTTTGGTAATAACACTGATTGCGCCAGCAGCTGTATTTTTGCCGTATAGCGTGCCCTGAGGCCCGCGCAGTATTTCTACTCGCTCCACGTCAACCAGGTCGGTAATGCTCATTCCTGCACGGCCCTGATAGATGCCGTCCAAAAATATACCTACACTGGGGTCGATGCCGGAATTAGAGCCGATTGAGCCAATCCCCCTTATCCTGAAAGAGGTTGTGCGTGAATCCGGTCCTGGAGTGATTTTCAGGTTGGGCGTGTATTGCTCCAACCCCGTAAGGTTATTGACACCACTCTCTTGAAGAAAGTCACCAGAGAAGGCGGAGACCGACATCGCGACCTCTTGTAGCCTTTCTACCCGGCGTGTGGCGGTCACCAGTACTTCCTCTAGAACAAGGCCGGTATCATCAGCTTGTGCGAAGGCGGGCGTTGACAGCGCGGTCAGCAGCGCGGCAAAACCCAAAGTGGGAAATTCGTTTCTCATGCGGTTACCAGTATGGCTCATTATAGTTACGACATCCTTGTGCAAAAGTGGCTTATGTCCGTGTAAGCGCAGCCCTGCGAGTTTGCTGCTATATATAGGGTATTGCGGGCCACCCTATCAAAAGGAAGCTTACATAACAAACAGATTTGCTTGTTTTTTTATTAAAAACTGGTAGCGTGTGAATACTCCCATTTATCAAGGAATTTACTGATGGCAGAGCCATTTTCCGCAACCAATCCTTTTCTCAATTTTCCCTATGGCCCAATCCGTATGGAGTGCGACGCCCGGGATTTGGTCATTGAAGGTGAAGTGCCCGCTGAACTGACCGGAAGCCTATATAGAAACGGACCCAATCAACGTTTTAATCCCCGCAGTGATTACCATTTATTTGCCGGTGACGGCATGGTTCACGCCTTCCATATTGCAAACGGCAAGGTGGATTACGTCAATCGCTGGGTACGTACCGCGAAATGGTTGGCGGAAGATAGGGAGGGGCGAAATCTGATTAACCCAATGAATCCCTTTGAATGTGACCCCGATTACAGCGATTTCGTGTTCACCGATAAAGACGGCCTGGCCAATACAGCCGTGCTTTGGCACGGTGAGCGTTTAATGGCTATAGAAGAAGGGCATCCGCCCTATGAGATTGACCCTGTAACACTGGAGTCCATTGGCTCCTGGAATTACCGAGGCAAACTGCAGAGCGCGATGACTGCGCATCCCAAGGTAGATCCGCGTACCGGCGAAATGGTGTTTTTTGCTTACATGGCCTCGGGGCCGTTTGCTGCGGATGTAGTGGTTCATAAGGTGTCCCCGGAAGGACATCTGACCGACAGTATTGTCATTCCCACGCCTTATTCTTCGATGGTGCATGATTTCGTTATCACCGAGAACTACATCATATTACCCATTATGCCTATTTCCGGCAGCCTGGAGCGGGCCATGGAGGGCGCGCCACCGTTTGCCTGGGAGCCTGAGAAAGGCGTGCATATCGGTATTCTGCCCCGCAATAGTTCAAATCCAGAGGATGTACGCTGGCTCGAGATGGACGTCTGCTTTGCCTTCCATTTTATGAATGGTTTTGATCGCGATGGTGTGATCACCATTGACGCCTGCCAGTTTGAGAATGCGCCTCTCTTCCCGACTCCCGACGGTGGCTCCGCCGCTACGTCACAGCCGTTTTTAACCCGCTGGACTGCGGACCTGAATCAAGACAACGCGAGAATGGAATTTGAGCGCATGGAAGGCGACTACGAAGCTGAATTTCCTCAGTGTGATCCACGTTATGTGGGGCAGGAGTATCGGCACGGGTGGTATGCGGCGCCAGACGGTGAGGTTAAGACTACGCTCGATGAAAACGAGCTGGTTTACAACACTGTCGGTCACGTCGATTACACCACCGGAGAGCATGATCGCTACTCTTGCGGTGAGGCTCAGGTGTCAGAGGCACTTTTTGTTCCTCGCAATGAGGACGCAAAGGAGGGGGACGGCTTTTTGTTATCAGTGGTTACTGATTTTGAAACCCGTGTTAGCAGCCTCTATATCTTCGACGCGCTGGCGGTTGCCAATGGCCCATTGGCCAAAGCACACTTGTCGCACTATGTCCCAGTAGGGTTTCATGGTACCTGGCGCCCCGGGGGTTAATAGACCAGCGTTGAGCTGAGCGCTAGGGTTCGACTAAATCGCGCCCTCTGAAAAAGGACCAGATTACCTCGGCACCACTCAGCTGATGGCTAGTGGTGCCAATAATTCGTGGCATATCATATTTCAGATTGGGAACCGTATGTCCTCCACCCAGAATGCTCACCAGTGCGATAGGTTTCTGGCCGGGATTTGACCATTCAGTGCTTTCTACGGTGGTGCCATCTGCGGGCGTTCGTTGCGGCCAGCTGTATTGGGTGCCTGCTTCCTTGTAGCCGGCCATTTTCGACCAGTAGTCCGCGGTTGCCGCAGCTGACATAACGTCGCCTCGGCTGGTGTCGCCGAAAAGTTCAACAGTGCCGCCGTGATATGGGTTTATCGGGTCCTCGGTGCCATTTATTATTATCACAGACACCGCATTTCCCGAGCGCTCGCAATCCATATGTTCATCAACGGGAATATTTGCTGCTATAGCCGCGATCCCGGCTACCAGATCAGGGGCTTCGAAACCCAGGCGATAAGCCATATGTCCACCGTTGGACATGCCGGCCACATAAACCTGGGAAGGGTCGACACCGTGGTCTGCCGATAAAAGTCGAACCAGGCTGCCGAGAAAGCTCACATCGTCTATATTCTCAAGATTGGCTGTATAGGAGGCTGTCGCCCGGCAATCATTCCAGTGTTGCTCGTAACCATCCGGGTACACAACCAGGAATCCTTCGCGCTCGGCCAACTCGTCAAAATTATAGAAAGTTGTTTTGCTGCGCATACGCTGGCCATCACCGCGAGAGCCGTGCAAAAGTAATAGCAGCGGGGAATTATCAGTTTTTGTTGAAGGCACATAGGTACGCCATGTGCGCCGCAGGCCCTGGTGGAGTATCGAGCCCACCTCTACCGCACCGGGTAGATCTGGCTCATCGATTGAATCGCTCCTGGGAAACCACCAGCCAGCCAACACCGAAAAGCAGAGCGCGAAAGAAAGTAGCAGCGCAACGGTGATAAGTATTTTCTTCATGGAACTCCAGGCTGTGATTTACATTGATTTTTTCCAGAGGCGATAGCAGCCTCTGGTCTACTTTTGCGCAACTGGATAGTCGCTTATTTCGGTTGAGATTGAGCGGTGCGAGGATCATTGCTTCCGAAGTGGCCCATCGCAGATACCACTTTGCGATTTTGTAGATAGGGGTGTTCATCCAGTAGATCTTGGCGCGTCCCATTCAATTGGCTCGCCAATTGGGATTCATCCATTCGTTTGGCCAGTTCTGATGCGGAGCGCAACTGGTCTGTGTAAAGCTGTAATTCCGACTGGGTCGGTGTCAGCTCCAACAGGCTTCGTAGTTTGGAGATGGCTTGCTCATCACGATCCAGTTCTGACAGATAGCCCGACAAAATTCGAATATAGCGAGGATTCTCTGGTGACCTTTTACCCGCTGCTTGCATCATCGATACAGCTTTATTGAGATCCCCTCCAAGGATGTCCGGTAAAGTGTAATAGGTTTCTGAAAGTTGAGCGTGAGCGGCCCCTGCCAGATCGTGTGGGTCTGCGGCAACGGCTTTTAGCAGTAACGGCTGAGCTTGTGCTGATACGCCCAGAGTTTGCGCCTCAAAATAATCGAGTTCTGGCGACGGCCTGTTTTCGTCGCGCATATGCCGCACCAGCCGCAACTGCTCCTGCTGTGCCAATATCATTGCGTGCATAGGCGCATTCAGTTTTTTTTCTTCTGGCACGTCATCCACATACCAATTGATTAGATAGCCCAGCTCATAGAGTACGATCTTATCGAGGTAGTACATATAGCGCTCGTTTGCTCGCACAGCAGCAAGCTGTGCCGCGATGTCATCTGGACTTTTATCGGCGTCAGCAATATAGAGTTGTGCGCCACAGGCAAGCGCCTCAGTATCCCAGGGCTTTTGTAGCAGTATTTCTGCAGTAGCCATATCGAAAGTCGTATCGGCTGGACAGGCAAACACTCTAGAGTCGGCTAACGCGAAGTTGGTTGCCAGTGCTAGTAATAAAATTATAGATCTCAGTGCCCAATGTGCAGAACTGTTTAGAGTGTTTGACTTGAGCTTTATGTCTCTTAGAGGGAAGTTGATCATGTCGATCTCCTGATGGCAGTGACGGCGGGAAGTCTAGTCCACGCCTACCTCGTTGAGAATATACCGCGCCAGATCCAGGCGCAGTTCTTTCGATAAGTAATTTTGCGGCGGCATCGCGGGGTAATCTTCAATAGGCCGCTTCTTGGTGGGTGCTGCGATCCAATCGGCCAACCCTTCAGGGTTGTCTTGATAGAGCGCTTTAACGACCATCATCGGTGGGCCTATCATAGTGTGGGCGTAGGCATGACAGCCGGAGCATACTGCATGGTAGGTTAATTGTGCTTTCTGGGCAGGCGAGAGAGCTTTGCTCACCACCGGTTCAGTAAGTTGAAATGACTGTACACCCGAAGCGTTTAACGTCGATGGACACTCCGCCCAGCGCGAAAGTCCTAAAGTCGTCGCCCCTTGAGTGGCTTGGTAACAGTGTCCTTTGCCGCGAGCCAGACTGACTACGTCGGCTCCGTGCTCAAGCGTTGCCCCAGCAACACCGAGGCCAATAGCGTCATAGCCATTGTTAACAAAAATATTGTTAGCAATTTGAGTTTCGTCAGGCTCGGGTTCAATAGCCGCATCAACGGGGAAGGCGGCACTCATGCTTGTCATGCTATGTACACATATGCCGCAGCTGCGGTGATCTTTAACAATATTTCCTTCGATGGTCACACGATCTACTGCCGTTACGGTGATGCCGCGACCGGATCGGTCCATGGAGCGTTTGAATAACCGGGAATTATTGTTAATGACTATGTTGTTCCGCACGATCACGTCAGCGCCGGATTTTGTCTGCAGCCCGGGGATGATAACTACTGGTATGCCCACGGCATTGTCGTGGGCATAATTGGCTTCAATCAGGATTGAATGTGAGTTTTCCGCTTCTATCCCCAGCGCATTTTCGAAGACTTCATTGGCGATGATGTCGACGTTTTCTGACATGCCCACATAGATGCCTGCATCGGACGTCCGTGAAATGATATTTTGTGCCACCAGTCCGTTTTTGCCGAACTGCGGGAATATCCCGTACAGGTGAATGTTTTCTACGATGTTGTTGCGAATGCGAAAGTTGTTGGCGCCCTGGGTGGTAATGCCGTTGCTGCGATAATTTCTGACATGGAAGCCTTCGATTATGACCCCGTGGCCTGAGGCAATGATGCCGTCATGTAACCCCAGCTTTTCGCCATCCAGAATTGCGCGCTCACCGTTTACGACAACCCCTTGTAGAGTAATGCCGTCGCGGTCGATATAGACGGTTTCCTGATACAGGCCCGGCATAACTCGCACTATATCGCCACTGGAGGCGCTATTGATGGCGTCCTGGATGCTCTCGCCGGATTTCACCGGGATTTCTTTTGCGCCCAATGACGCGGACATCAGACAGCATATCCAAAAGAAGGCTCTGGTCAGCGAGGATTTATTCATTTTCACACTCCAGTCAGTTTTCTGCTCAGGACTGTTGTCGCAGCCTCTATTGTACACACCGCTGTACTCACTTAGGTACTGCGATTCCCGATGGCAGGGCGTCCGGAACTGCAGGCAAGGCCGTAGTATCCGTAAGCGTCCCTAAAAATGCTATCAGGTCCTGTAACTCGTCTTTCCGCAGGTTCGGGTTATTCATGTGCCAGTGTAAAGTTAGCCCTGATTCTGCGTGTACCGCATGCCCTGGTTCGGCATTATAAAATGTAATGGCTTCCTCAAGGGTTGAGAATTGACCCGCGTGCATATAGGGAGCGGTTAGCGTGATATTGCGTAATGTAGGCACCTTAAAAGCCCCTCGCAAGCTGGGCTCGCCTGTAGCTGTCTGTGCTCCAGAGTCAAACTCCCGGCTAATGGGTGCGGGTACACCAGTGGTCGCCAGTTGGCCGCTGGTGAACAATGGCGGGGTATGGCACTGGGAACACCGACTGGCGAATGAACGAAAAATATTCAGCCCATTGAGCTCTTGATTATTGAGGGCATCCTGAGCTCCGTGGATATACAGATCATAACGACTGCTTAATGACACCAGACTCGTCTCAAAAGCGACCAGCGCCTCAAGCACCTGGGTATACGAGATTTCTTCGGTTGCAAACGCTTCTTGAAACATGCGCCTGTAGGCGGGTATGGCCTTTACCCGGTTTACCATTTCATCAGGAGTAGTCGCCATCTCCTCCTCCGTTATCAATACGGTTTCGATCTGATCTTCCAGGGTGGCGGCACGGCTATCCCAAAAAAACGTTTGCTGAAATGCGAGATTCCACAGGGGAGGCGCTGACCTTGGCAGAGCGGAGCCGCCTTGGCGCGCTGGCCCAAGGCCAGCACCGTGTCGACCGATACTGGTACCCAGGCCATCTGCGAGGGTGAAGTTCGGATGATGGCAGTGGGCACAGGATAGGTCCTGATCTGCAGAAAGAATGGGGTCAAAGAATAAATAGCGGCCCAGGTCAATTTGTTGCGGTGAGAACCCGTCCCGTCGCGCGGGCAGTGCCACTCGATATCCACCCCAGCGTTCGTGTGCGGCCGGATAGGTATCGTAGAGCGAGGCCAATGTGCAGGAATTGTCTGCTTGTAATCGGAAGTAGGGTGGACAGTGTGGAGAAAGTTGAATTTCGGCTGCGGAGGCTCTAACAACTAACGCCGTCGAGAGTATCAATGCCGCTGCGTGACAGACAATGGTCAGCCAGAATTTGTTTACAGCGGTATTGGAGGTCATATCAGAACTTTGTAGCGTTTGCAGGCTTCCTTTAATCACCAGGTCGAAGTGTAGTGTAAAAAACGCATTTTCGCCTTCCGCCTATATGTGCCAGATTGCCATAAAAAGCCGAGTTTCTATCGATCAGGCCTGTAGGGGTGGTAAGTCAGTAAATAGGGCTTGCAGTGCTCGATCATCAGGAGATACCGTAGACCATATTTTTTGGACTCGCCTGTGGCGGGGCTATTTATCAGGAGGTTCAGTGCCCGATTACGACATATTCAATGGCGATGCGGATGGGATTTGTTCGCTTATACAACTACGTAAGGCCGAACCACGAGAGGCTACGTTGATAACCGGCGTAAAGCGGGACATCAATCTGGTTTCTCAGGTGGAGGCGAGGGCAGGCGATCGACTCACCGTGCTGGACGTATCTATGGATAAAAACAGGGCGGCCCTGGATCTGGCTCTCGCCGCTGGTGCCAATGTGTTTTATGTGGATCATCATTTCCCCGGTGACATCCCGGATCACGCTGCGCTAACCGCTATTATCAACGAGTCGCCCGACGTTTGTACGGCTGCCCTTGTTAATGGACACCTGGATGGTGCGTTTCTGGATTGGGCGGTGGTGGGTGCATTTGGCGATAACCTGAAGACAACCGCCGAAAGCCTTGCCAATACTCTCGAAATCTCGGGTACAGATCTGGAGTCACTGGGGCAACTCGGAGTTTATTTAAACTACAACGGCTATGGCCCAACCATCGAAGATCTGCATTTCCACCCTAGAGACCTCTACCTGAAATGCCTGGCGGCCGAGGGGGCTTTGGAATTCGTACACAGTGATCCAGCTTTTCAGCAATTGAGCGCAGGCTATCAGCAGGACATGAGAAGTGTGGCTGACCTTCAGCCTTTCAAAGCGTCCAGCGCGACAGCGGCTTACCTGCTGCCTGATCAGGCGTGGGCCAGGCGGGTCAGCGGTGTATTCAGTAATGATCTGGTGACTTCGCACCCCGACCGCGCTCACGCAGTGCTGACGGAGAAGGCCAACGGTAACTACCTGGTGAGCGTGCGTGCCCCTCTCAATCGCAAGCGAGGGGCGGCGGAACTCTGTATGCAATTTCCCACCGGAGGAGGTCGCGAGGCGGCTGCGGGGATCAATGATTTACCCGATACCGCGTTGGATGAATTTATCGAGAAGTTTGAGATTGCTTACCGAGTCTAGTCAGGCTCAAATACAGAGGCGCCCAACATTGCGCCACTCGCACTGTTGCGGAATAAATTAAACAGGTTGCGTCCCAGAGTGTCCTCCGGCGGTGGAGCCGGAGCTGGTGAGCGCGACAGCCACTCCTGTTCCGGTACCTGAGCAATCAGGGTGCCCTTGATTGTGTCCAGTTCCACTATGTCGCCATCGCGTAGTAGGGCAATTGGGCCGCCGTGTATTGCCTCTGGTGTGAGGTGTATTGCGGCGGGAACCTTACCCGAAGCACCCGACATGCGACCATCTGTTACCAGGGCCACGTGGAAGCCTCTGTCCTGCAGTGATCCGAGATAGGGCGTCATCTTGTGCAGTTCCGGCATGCCGTTGGCAGCGGGGCCTTGAAAGCGCACAACGGCTACAACGTCCCGGTCCAGGTCGCCTGCCTCGAACGCGGCTTTCAATGAATCCTGACAATGAAAAATAGTGCAGGGTGCTTTGATGACATGATGTTCCTCGGCCACCGCAGAAACCTTGATAACACTTTCGCCAAGATTGCCCGATAGACAGCGAAGGCCACCCTCAGGAGTAAACGGTCGATCGAAGGGGGCCAGTACATCTTCCCGGGAAGAACGGCTTACAGGACTTGTCCAAGCAACTTCTTCTGTTTTCTCAAGCATCGGCGCGCATCGGTAAGCGTCCAGCCCCGTGCCCAGTATGTTCGTTACGTCCTCATTGAGTAGGCCGCCATTGCTCAGTTCCCCTATCAAAAACGCCATTCCTCCAGCTGCCTGGAAATCGTTTATATCTGCGGTGCCGTTGGGGTAGATCCTCGCGAGCAGGGGTATTGCTGAAGACAGGGTATCCATATCCTGCCAGTTTAGATCGATACCTGCTGAACGAGCGATCGCCACTAAATGTAAAGTATGGTTGGTGGATCCGCCGGTGGCCAGTAGGGCGACTACGGCATTGATTAACGACGCCTCGGTTATCACCTGGGACAATGACCTGTCTTCAGTCTCGGCGGCGCTTACGAGCTGCTCAATGACCTTTCGCGATAGTGCGGGGCGAAGCGGGTCGTCGGGATGTAAAAAAGAGCTGCCAGGCAGCTGCACGCCCAACATTTCCATCAACACCTGGTTACTGTTGGCGGTACCGTAAAATGTGCAAGTGCCAGCGCTGTGATAAGAGGCGGATTCGACCGCCAGTAATTGGGCTTCGGTGGCCTTACCTTCAGCGTACTGCTGGCGAACCGCTGCCTTCTCCTTGTTAGGGATACCTGTGGACATGGGTCCTGAGCCGATGAATGCGACGGGGAGGTGGCCAAACTGTAATGCGCCAATCAGCATGCCCGGTACAATTTTGTCACAGATGCCCAGACAAATAGCGGCATCAAACATATTATGGCTCAGGCCAATGGCTGTGGACATGGCCACAACATCGCGGCTAAACAAGCTTAGATCCATGCCCGGTTGGCCCTGGGTTACGCCGTCACACATGGCCGGTACACCGGATGCAACCTGCGCGGTTGCACCGAAACTGCGGGCGATCTGTTTGATCATCAGCGGATAGTCTGCCAGCGGCTGGTGCGCCGAAAGCATGTCATTGTATGAATTGATGATGCCGATATTTGCGGCTTTTAATCCGCCGATCAGCGCTTTTTCTTCGTCACTACAAGCAGCGTAGCCGTGCGCTATGTTGCCGCAGGAAAGACGCTTCTTTGGCGGGTGTTGATCACGGGTACGCGCGCAACGGTCCAGATATTGCTGACGACCTTGCTGACTGCGAAGCCGCAGATTTTCTGTTACCTGTTCTACCACCGGGTTCATAATCCAGTTCCTTTATAGCAAAATATAATTGATTCGCCAGCCGATTGGCCAGAGCGCCGCGCCGGGTGCTCGAGTGGGCAGGGTGTGTGTCTGTCTTAGGGGTACTCATGCCAGTTCCTGCCGTCTCTAGCGATCAGCGCAATCGCCCGGGAGGGCCCCCAACTACCCGCCGTATAATTCTCCGGCTGTTTGCCGGTGGTCTGCCATACCCGTTGGATACCGTCCACCCATTTCCACGCCTCCTCTACCTCGTCGGCGCGTACAAAGAGTGTTGGGTTGCTGCGCATGACATCGAACAATAGACGTTGGTAGGCGTCCGGTGCCGGGCCCAGTGCGCTGTCATCGGGGAAGGAAAGGTCCAGAGTCACCTTGCGCAGCGGCGCCTTGTCATCCAGCCCTGCCACTTTATTCATAAGCTCAAGACTAATAGTCTCGTCTGGCTGCAGGCGGATGATCAGGCGATTGGGTGTGCCGTCCGGAAGCTGGGCTCCAAAGATTGAGTGGGCGACCTGCTTGAACTCGATCACGATTTCGGAATAACGGTGGTGTAGGCGCTTGCCTGTGCGCAGGTAGAACGGTACGCCTGCCCAGCGCCAGTTATCGATGTAGGTTTTCAGGGCAACAAAAGTCTCTGTATCTGACTTGGGTTTTGCTCCGTCCTCTTCAAGGTAGCCCGGTACGGCAACACCCTCTGTTGCGCCGGCCGTATATTGACCGATGACCGTGTTTTCCCGAACACCCTGTTCATCCATAGGCCTCAGGCAGGACAAAACCTTGAGCTTTTCGTTGCGTACCGCTGTCGGTTCCAGGTGCGCCGGTGGCTCCATGGCGGCTAAACATAATAGCTGTAGCAGGTGATTCTGGACCATATCACGCATGGCACCAGCCTCATTATAGAAATCCCAACGACCGGAAGCACCTATGGATTCAGACGCAGTGATCTGTATATTATCGATGTACTTGTTATTCCACAAAGGCTCCAAAAAGGTATTTGCAAAACGCAACGCGAGCAAGTTCTGCACGGTTTCTTTGCCGAGATAGTGATCGATTCGGTAGATCTGCTCCTCATCAAATATGCGTGTCAGTTGTTTGTTGATGTCGAGAAAAGAAGCGCGATCGTCACCCAAAGGCTTTTCAACCACGATTCGGGTATTTGGCCGAACCAGTTCCGTGTTTTCCATCGCGGTGCAAATGGGTGCGAATATTTGTGGTGGCGTCGCCAGGTAGATTACCAGGTCCCGTTGCGCATCATTTAAATGCTCATTGCAAAGGGTGCGCATCTCTTCATGTGAGGTGGCATCCAGTTGGTAATATTCTATTCGCTGGATGAACGTCTCCCAGAGATCTTCCGATAACTGATCGGCAGATTTACTTTTTTCGAACCACGAGCGCACCCGTTGTCGAAACTCATTCTGGGACAACTTACTCCTGGCGATGGCGAGTATGCGCACATCTGCAGGCAGGCAGTCACTTACCCAAAGGGAATAAAAGGCGGGGTATAGTTTGCGCAGAGAGAGATCACCGTCTCCGCCAATAATTAAAAAATCGCAGTTCATAATTGCTTTTCAGTCGTCGCTGAATCCACAGCCTTGAATACTCTCACGTAATCTATCTCCATCCTGACCGGAAATATTCGATCGTCGATCGGGCCACCTGCGCGCCCCCACTCACCGCCAATAGCGAGATTTAGAATAGGGTGGTAGGGGTGGTCATAGGGCCAGGCTTGCCAGTCTGCGTTTTCTCGGAAATAAGAGAAATAGAGACTGCCATCCACATAGACGCGAATGTATTCAGGGTCCCAGTCTATGGAGTAGATTTGGAATGCCTTGTCGATATTGGGTACTTCGACACTGCCTTTACGCTGCTGCGCGTTCTTCGTGTAATACGCGCGATTGTGCACGGTGCCGTGGACATTGCCCATGTCATAGCCCACATGTTCCATAATGTCGATTTCCCCCGAATTGGGCCAGGCATCACAGGACCAGTCTTGCCAGTCGTCGCCAGGGGCGCAGGTGCTGGCGTAACGAAAGGGGTCTTTGGGTAGCATCCAAAGGGCAGACCATGTTCCCTGCCCGGCAGGTACCCTGGCGCGAATATCCACTCTGCCGTAGAGGAAATCACCTTTGTCCCTGGCATCTATGCGCCCTGAGGTATACGCGCCGCCGTCGTAGACTTCACGATGTGCCTCGAGAATCAGTTTTCCGTTTTCGATGCGAACATTTTTGTCTCGATCGGTGTAAGCCTGATCCTCCCGGTTTACTTTGCCTGGCGGCCAGACTTCGATAGTCCATTTACCAGTATCGAGAGAGTCGCCATCAAATTCGTCACTCCATAGTGGCGCCCACTCCCGAGTATCAGGAGTTTGACTGCGTACAATCAGGCCATTGAGGACTGGAGGCACGGCACCGCCCCGAAACTCGATATCCAGCTGACCATTGCTAACCTCAACGGCAGTCACACTGCGATCGAGTGCTGACGAGTGATTACCGTCACGGGCGCGACGTATATCCATGGCCGCAATAACCTTTAGACCATTTATAAACACATCAAAGACGCGGTCACCGCTGGCAATATCCTCTGGCTCGGCAAACTGGAAGGTAAGGTCATAGCGTCCGTTCGGCATCGCTCGCTGAATTTTCAGTTGCCCAACTCGATAGCTTTGGTAAACGGTTCCGTCCTGGGCCCCGAGAATACTTCCTATGCTGCCGCTGGAACCGTTCTCGATGCTTTCGTCAGCACTGTAGTGCACACCGTCTATGCCGACGTATGCGTCGCCTCCTACATTAACAGCCCATACAGTGGCATCGGCCGCAAACAGAGTTGCTGGGGTGTTGTGCATGACATCCTCTTTGAAGCTGGCCGGCCCGGCGCCTGTATGACAGGCTGCCAGAAGGGCCAACGCGATCAAGGGTATGAGAATTCGGGACATTTTCCACTCGCATTCTGATCAGGTGACGTTGTGAGCATCTGAGTCGCTACCGGCGTCACGGTTGACCGCTGGCGATTCCGAGGTTGACTGTTTCTTCCACTGTGCAAAATGTCTTTGATAGCGGCAAGGAAGAATCGGCAAAGGGGACCGCGAAAGCGACAAAATGGCGTAAAACGTTGTAGGTTGACGCCAGGGGCGTCAACTACTGGCTACCGTTCTGTCAAAAATATCTTTATCGCCTCACGGTAATTGCGGCTAACTTTGAGCTGTTCGTCGCAGCTCAAGTCCAGAATGTACTCGCCCTTGTGCAGCGGTGTGGCTTTTACGATTCGGTCAAGATTGACAATGGTTGATCGGTGAATGCGCTTGAATTTCTCGGGGTCCAGGCGAGACATCAAGCTTTTGAGGGTGCTGCGCATTATCAAGGTCTCTCCCTTTACGTGCACGCACATATAGTCGCCTGCAGCGTCCACCCAATCGATATCGTCGATATCGATAAGTACGGTGCTGTCGTGGTCCTTAATTGCAATTTTTCTATCGGCAAGCAGTGCGTCTTCGCTCGATTGCTCGGGATTCTTGGTGTTCGACCTGCCGGCGACCTTTTTGGCAATTTCATCGATAGCCCCGACCAAACAGGTTTTGTGGTCTTCCGCTTCGCCGTCGAGTTGAAGGCGCGCTATCGCGCGTTGAATTCCACGCTGTAGACGCTTTCCGTCGACAGGCTTTAGTAGGTAATCAACGGCATGAAGATCAAAGGCGTCCAGCGCATAACGTTGATAGGCCGTGCAAAACATCACCATAGGCATCTCGTCTGACTGTAGTTCTTTAACTACATCGAAGCCGCTCATTCCCGGCATTTGAATATCCATGATCAACAGGTCCGGGGACATGGCGTGGGTGATCCGGATTGCCTCGCGACCATTTCTACATTCAGCGATGAGTTCGACTTCCGGAATCTCCGACAGCAGGGCACGCAGCAATCTGCGCGCCAGAGGCTCGTCGTCGACGATTACAGTTCTTAAACGGCGAGACGGTTGAGTCACTTCTCACCTCCAGGGTGCTGCTTTGTCTTTGGTGCAGGTTTGAATGGAATCCGAATCATAACGGTTAAGCCTGACGGGCTACCTTCAAAAGTATTAAACGAGTAAGCATTAGGGTAGAGGGTTGCCAGCCTTTGAATAGTATTATTCAGACCAATGCCGTGCCCGTCTGAGATTTGCTCTGAACTTGCGCCTGGGCCTGAGTCGGATACCTCCAACTCGAGTTCATCTGCGTGTATCCGTGCCGACACACGGACCGTACCGCCTTCCTCGCTGGCTGCAATCGCATACTTCATCGAGTTTTCGACAATAGGCTGCAGTATCAGTCCCGGGACCAGCGCCTGCCGTGCCATCGGCTCTATGTCAAAATCGAGGATCAGCCTGTCTTCGAAACGTGTTCTTTCGATATTGAGATATAACATGAGTGATTCCAGCTCTTGGCCCAGGCTTACTTCTTCAAGGTCACCGTACTCAAGTGTGTGGCGCAGAAAATCGCCTAACTGCTGGATCATTTCGCCTGCCTTGTGGTTTTCATTCAGCGTAACCAGGGCATTTATCGCGTTAAGGGTATTGAACAAAAAGTGAGGATTTAGCTGATAGCGCAGCATTTGCAACTGGGCGTGGCGGGCCGAGGACTCGGCTTGCAAACGGGCAAATTGTTCCTCCTTTTTGAGGGAGGATTCTTCCAGCAATTTTTGGTGTTCCAGTGTCAGCAGCTCGTAATATTTAATGGCGTAGTACAGCACGGACCAGCCCAAAAAGATGGAGAGCGAGCCAAAATACCAGTAGTTAAATTCGTCCCATACGGCTTCCTCGCCCACCAACCACGCGAAAATCAGCACCCTAAGGACATTCCAGACGCCACTGAGTACGGCCACCGCGCACAGGGAAACAAGTAATCTTGTGGGAATGGATAGGTTAAATGTGTGGTTGTATAGGGGACGCAGTGGCCAGGTGATCAACATTCCCAATATGGCCGACAGGAATAGGTGGCCGATGTGGGGCCAACTGACGTTGTCATCTACTAAGGTGATGCTTAAAAAAGTGACAAGAGAGTAGCCACCCCAGCCAGCAAGCTGGCACAGCAAGAACCGGTAATTTCGATTGTTCAACAGGAGTTGGACCTGAGGGTACTGTGCAAGGGTGGTCATGGATACTCCAGAGCGGTAGCCATCAGTATAGGCCGGTCGGGCTGGCTAATCTAATCAGTGAGGTTCCTGTTGCTGATTATCGGTGTGAGTTGTTTTCTTCGCAATGCGGATACAGTCCGGCTTGTCGCGCGGCAGTCCCTTTGGGCGTAAAGTAATGGCAGGCCTTTAATCCGCAGGGGAATACTCGGGAGGCCATTGGCGAGTTACAGTGGCTGTCCAGCTCGTGATGAAGGATTTGCGCTAAGATTGCTTGGCTTATGCGAGCAACAAACTTTTGGAAAGGAAAATCAAATGATTCGCTATACGGTTATCGGTTGTAGGCTCCTCGTTGGTGTGTTGATTCTCGCGGCCGCTTCAGCCGCCAACTCTGCAGACAGCCATGATCCGGATCGATCCCACTACTACGCGCCTCGCGCTACCGCGGCACCCGTCGTTGACGGCATCGCCAATGAAGCCGTGTGGCAACGCGCCGAATGGCGATCGCTGGATCAGCATTGGTTGGGCCCGGAAATGACCAGTGATGACTTTCAAGGTCGCTACAAGGTCGTTTGGACGGATCATAAGCTCTATATTCTCGCTGAGTTCGTTGACGATACCCTGAGGGATACCCATAGGCATCCGCTGGAGCAGTATTGGGATGATGATTGTCTGGAGATATTTGTTGATGAGGATCATTCGGGTGGCAACCATCAATACAACCACAATGCGTTTGCCTATCATCTTTCGCTGGACAACCAGGCAATAGATATAGGTACCGACAAACAGGCTCGTAGCTATAGTCACCACGTGGAAAGTCGCTGGCAACAGCAGCCGGATAACAAATTTGTCTGGGAAGTAAGTATCGATATTTATAGCGATGCGTATATTGACGATGGCGAAGGTAATGTACCAGTAGCGCTTTTCGCCGGTAAAGTGCTGGGCTTTATGGTGGCTTATTGTGACAACGATAATAGCGAGCTGCGGGAGAACTTCATTGGCTCCGAAGTGGCCTCCGGGGACCACAAAGATCGCGGCTATATAGACGCGGGCCTGTTTGGCACTCTGGAATTGGCCGAATAAGGTGACGGTGGCCGTTAAAGTCCTGTTTCCTTGCCCGTCCAAAACCGTCCAAAACCGTCCACCGTGCGCACCTATTTGGTGCGCACGGTGGTCTGCATGTTCTGCATATTTTGTTGCGGCGTACCGATTGTCCGTTCTAGCGTAAATTATGCCCTCGTCATCGCAAAGGCATAGGTTTTGCCGAGATACTTCCACTAATATCGAAATTGTCGTCTCTCGGCCCATTGTGTTTTTACTTTGGGACCACTAAATAATTATTATATTTGGAGCGCAATTGCCCATGAAATTCAAAAAGAGTTTACTTTCCGCCAGCATAGCACTGATTGTTAGCACCACTGTCCAGGCTCAGCAGCCAGTGCTGGAAGAGGTTGTCGTAACCGGTATTCGTGGCAGCTTACAGCGCGCCATGGATATCAAACGTGATGAGAGTGGCGTCGTTGACGCTATCTCTGCAGAAGATATCGGTAAGTTCGCAGATGCCAACCTGGCTGAATCGCTTCAGCGTATCACCGGTGTATCCATTGATCGTGCATCGGGTGAAGGTAGCCAGATAACCGTTCGTGGCCTGGGTCCCAACTTTAACCTGGTTACTCTGAACGGTCGCCAGATGCCTACCGCTAGTTCACCCGAGCAAGAGAGTATCGCCTCCGCTACTCAGAGTCGTGCATTCAACTTCAATCAGATCGCTTCAGAAGGTGTCTCTGGCGTATCGGTATACAAAACAAGTCGCGCCGACCTGGCAAGCGGTGGTATGGGAGCGACTGTAGACGTTTCCACTGCACGCCCGTTCGATTACGATGACACTAAAGTCGCCGTTACCGCTTCCGGGATTGCCGATACCAGTGTTGAAGACGGCCGTAGTGTTACGCCAGAGTTTGGTGGTCTTTTCTCTACCCAATTGATGGATGGTAAAGTTGGCCTTTTGGCTAATTTCTCTTACTCCGAACGTGACTACAGTGAATCTTCTTCCCACACTGACGGTTGGTTACGTGATGATGCCGGTAGTGGTCCATATACAGAATATTGTAAAAGCACCGACTGTACGGGCGTTCCATATATTTACCGCCCAGTGTCAAACATCGGTGAAATTCAGCATAACGAAAGGAAACGGCTTAACGCGGGGTTCGTCGCTCAGTTCAGGCCCATTGATAGCCTGGACATCACTCTGGATTACGTTCTTTCTCGTTTCGAGGTCAAGCAAGAGCGTTTTCAGACGGGTTTGTTCGGCGTTGTAGATCCTGACACCGTGAGTAACGTAGCGTTATCTGCAAACAACAGTCTTCTACGTGCCACGCGTTCAGGTGTTGGTAGTGATGCAATATGGTATAAAAACGAATTGAATATTGAAAACGATTCAATTGGTTTGAATGTTGACTGGCAAGCCAATGAGACCATGCGTCTTACCTTCGATGCCCATTCTTCGACGGCTGAGAGCCAGCCAGGCAGTGAGTTAGCTGATGTGACGTATATTACTCAGGGGCCACTGGGTAACATCTTTGATCTGACCTATAGCGGTAGCGGCGTTGATATTGCAATTGATGACTCTGGTGCATTTCGTGGTGACGGCCAGTTCGGCCAGGGTGATCCAGTTGCTGGTGTTGACGGATTCCAAAGCCCTGCTGGCTTCTCTCCATTGGGCTCTGTCCTTCGTGACATCGCAGTTGAAAACACGGTTGATCAATACCAGTTTGCAGCTGAATT
Organism: Halioglobus sp.; assembly: GCA_036961205.1. Classification (GTDB taxonomy): domain Bacteria; phylum Pseudomonadota; class Gammaproteobacteria; order Pseudomonadales; family Halieaceae; genus CALJFL01. Next base: position 83,526 of record JBALVI010000003.1, read on the forward strand.
CACCTTTGACACCATACAAATTACAACCGGTATCTCTCAGCTTGACTACGAAGTTGAAACCAACGCGGTGGGAACTGGCTTCTTTTTCCAGGGGCTGGTCCCTTGTCCGACCTGTCCAGACTATATTGATGCACCGAGTTCAAGTGGCGCGCCAAGTGCTTTCCAAACGATTAATGAAGGTGATATTGATGGTTTGGTTACGAACACTTTTCCCACGCAAAATGATGACATTCTCGCCCAGTTCCCGCCAACTTTCTTCGGGGCTCTTGAAGAGTCTTTGGCGCTTTTCTTCAGCGTGAATAGCGATTTTGACATTGGCGACCGACCTGCACGCATAACTGCGGGCCTTCGTTGGGAAGACACTGACGTTACAGGTTCTGCTTTCCAGACTTTTCCCTTAGGACTTCAAATCACTTCTAACACAGAAGGCTCTGTTGTTTTTGATCCAGACTCGAGCGCAGAGTTCTTTGAAGTTGAAGAAAGCTACTCGGTATTTTTGCCTTCTATAGATATGCAAGTTGAGTTTATCGATAATCACGTAGCGCGTGCTTCTTACGGGAAATCAATTGCCCGCCCGGACTTGAATGGTCTTCGTCCAATCACCACGGTTAGTGATTTTCGTCCAGGTGTTGCAACTGCGAGTAGTGGTAACCCGGGTCTAAACCCATACATCTCTGACAATTTTGATCTGTCTTATGAATGGTATTACGATGAAGGTTCTTTCTTGTCTGCTGCATTTTTCTTCAAGTCGGTTGATGACTACATTATTACAGATGTCCAGAACGATGTAATCTTGGATGTAAACGGCAACCCGCTACTTAATCCAGAAGGTCGTTACGTTCCAACGGCTCAAAACGAGCAGGCAATAGCCGTTGTAAGTCAGCCTGGTGACCCGGTTGCCGATTTTCAAGTAACTCGTTTGCTTAACTCTGAAGAGCGCGAGATTAAGGGTTTGGAATTAAACATTCAGCATATGTTCGGGGAAAGCGGCTTCGGTATGCAAGCTAACCTCACTGTGGTGGATTCTGATGCCGAATTTGATTCAGACAATTTGGGCAATCAGGCTATCCTAATTGGTTTGAGTGACTCGGCTAACCTTGTTGGCTTCTACGAGTCAGATAGGTTTTCTGTCCGCTTGGCGGCTAACTGGCGCGATGAGTTCTTGTTTGCAACTAGCCAGTTGCGAGCAACTAACGAACCCGTGTACACCGAGGAGTACTTACAGTGGGACTTTAGTTCTTCTTACAATATCAATGACAACTATAGTGTAAGCTTCGAGGTTCTTAACATCTTCGGTGAAGATGTCAGACAACACGGTCGCTATGATGAGCAATTTCTTTTTGAGAACACTCAGGACCCACGTTATACCGTTGGTTTTCGAGCAATCTTCTAAGAGTTAGTGATGATGTAAGCAGCGCCTACTAGCGTAATATGGGTGCAGAATTAAAAAGCTTTAAAAGCCCTGGTGAGTTTCATCGGGGCTTTTTTTATGTCTTACTGCTATTGAGCTTTAGGCACGCAGGCCAAGTCAAGAAAGGCTACAAAGGACGTAGTAAATGATGAACGAAAAGGCCTTGGCCGAACAGTTTTGGGAGCAGGGTTATATCGTGCTGCCCAATTATTTTGATGAAAAATTGATGGACCAATACAACCGTATAATTCTCGACCATTTTGGTGATGACCCCGGCTACTTTCATGATGATGAATTTCTTAACAAGTCAAAAACTGAGGTTATCCCCTGGTTTCCACAGCAGCAGGGGATTGACACTTTTGATGCGGTAGAAAATGACCCAGGTTTAAAGGCCTTGTCAGAGGCTATTATGGGCAAGGATTGGTATTCACTTTATTGTATGGCGATGTTTTCCAGGAAGGGTAGCAAGGGCCAGGCCTGGCATCAGGACTGCCCGCCAGATAAGGCTAAAATCTTTAATTTGAATCGGTTGATTTATACCCACGATATTACCGATGCCAGTGGCGGGCAGCTTCTTGTTGTGCCCGGTTCTCATCGCCGCGGAGAATTAACGGTGGGTAAAGTGGATGAAGATTTTCCTGATCAGAGAGTATTAACGCCTAAAAAAGGCGATCTGGTGTTAATTCACGGGCATTGTTGGCATCGCGTAGCCCCTGTTACGGGCCGCTATCGAGTCTCCATCAATTATCGTTCGGCGGCCGAACATACTCCAGAAGATGTCACTGATGTATGTGTCTATCGAAATATGCGCTATCGCTTTTCTACCAATACCGTTATTGAAGAGCGTAGTTGAGACAGTAATGACTGGCGATCAAAATTCTTGATGATTACTAACCCAATACTGCCAGGTTTTAATCCCGACCCATCCATATGCCGGGTAGGGGATGATTACTACATCGCTACCAGCACCTTTGAATGGTATCCCGGTGTACAGATTCATCACTCGAAAGATTTGCGTAACTGGAAGCTGATAACACGGCCTTTAAACCGGGCTGAATTATTGGATATGCGTGGTGAACCAGATTCCTGCGGCGTTTGGGCGCCGTGCCTGAGTTACGCGGATGGTGTGTTCTGGTTAATTTACACCGATGTTAAACGCTTTGATGGAAACTTTAAGGATACCCACAACTACCTGACCACTTGCGAAACTATTGACGGTGAATGGGCTAAACCAATTTATTTAAATAGTTGCGGCTTTGATCCTTCACTGTTTCACGATGACGATGGTCGCAAGTGGTATACCAGTATGATCTGGGATCATCGTCCGGACCGTAGTTTTTTTGGCGGTATAGTTTTGCAAGAGTATTGTCCGCTGGAACAACAACTGATTGGGGCTAGTTATCCTATATTCGCAGGTTCTCCTTCGGGCAGTACTGAAGCTCCCCATATCTACAAACGCGACGCTTATTATTACTTGATGACGGCCGAAGGTGGCACCGGTTATGACCATGCGATTACGTTGGCGCGTTCTCAACAGTTAACGGGCCCTTATGAAGTGGACCCGCAGTTACATTTTCTTAGCTCCAGGGAAAACCCTCAACTTACACTGCAGCGCGCCGGGCACGGCGACCTTGTAGAAACCAAGGAGGGGGAGTGGTATGTGGTTCACTTATGTTCACGCCCGCTAACACCTAAGCAGCAGCGCAGTACCATGGGGCGAGAGACCGCAATACAGAAGGTGCAATGGGACGATGAAGGCTGGTTACGTCTGTGTGCTGGAGGTTATTGGCCACACGAAAGTACGCCAGCGCCGCAGATATCAGAAGCCGCCTGGCCAGAACCTGAGCCCAGGTGTGATTTTGAGGGTGCAGAATTGCCTATCGACTTTCAGTGGCTACGAACGCCTTATCCAACGGATTTATTCAGTCTTGGTGAACGGCCAGGTTTTTTGCGTCTGTATGGCCGTGAAGCTTTAGGTAGCCTTTTTACTTCCAGTTTAATCGCACGGCGTCAGCAGGCTTCCAGCTATGTTGCCACTACTTGCCTTGAGTTTAACCCTGAAAACTTTCAGCAGATGGCGGGTCTGGTTTGTTACTACAACAGCCGGAAATTTCACTACGTCTATATAACCCATGATGAAAATATTGGTCGAACTATCGGTGTTATGAGTTGCCATGGCGAGGCTGAAATCAACGAAGTTTTCCCATTGCAGCACGACCCAATTAGTATTACCGAACAGGGGGCTGTATTTCTTCGAGCCAAAGTGACGGAAGGTAAATTGCAGTTCTATTGGGCTATAAATCAAAGTGATTGGCATGCGATACCACTAACACTGGATTACAGTTTATTGTCCGATGAGGCGGGAAGTAATGAACACGCTAATTTCACCGGAACGTTTGTTGGTATGTGTTGCCAGGATGTATCTTGTGGCCGAGCTTCTGCCGATTTCAGCTTTTTTGAGTATATCGATTAACACCCGCTAGTGTGCGGCTGAGAATAGTGGATGAGCACTACTTTCCTACTCTTGCGCGCGATATTGAATCATGTGTTTACTGATGTTCAAGTAACTGTCTACCCAGTATATTTCCCGGTTGCTCGCTAGAAATTCCAATAACTCCTCGTGCGCTTTGGAGGATACGGTGAGGTAGTCTCCACCAATCCCATGAAAAAGAATATTAAGGAGTTTGGTGCCCTTTGCTGACTCGGCCTTTACGCGATCAATGAGCGTCTGCCCTGAACTATCTGTTGGCCCCCAGATTGTCGCAAAGCCCGGTTCAACTAATTCGAAGCCCTTCACTGAGACAAACAGGCTGCGTATTGCTGGTATATAGTCTTTGCCGCTGGCAATAGTATCTCCACAAGGTGGCGTGTAGGTGCGTTCGGTTTTGCCGTCAATGGCGTGTAAATAGCTGTTCGCAACATTGGCCTCGTGCACTATTTCCTCAACTTGATAGTTATCAATATTGTAGTAGCTGGCAACCCATTCTCTATCGGGAAGTGAGGTGCTGCACGGGTGGTATATCGTGTGGTTGCCCAACTCGTGCCCGTTAGCCGCCGCTGCTCGCCATTCGCCTATTCGGGATTTTAGAGTGGGTGATGCCAGTGTTAGATAAAACGATGCCTTTAATTTGTGTCGGTCCAGTGCAGGAATAGCGTTGTCCAGTTGCGAATCAATGGCGTCATCATAGGACAAGCTCACGGCCATTCTCTCACCCTCGGGCCATGCAAATAGGGCGCCTGGCGTTTTATCACTGGATGGTGATAATTTGTCTTCAGACGCCACTTGCTGGCCTGATTCGGCCGACACTGTAGTGAAGGTCGTGCTCAGATAAAAAACACAGGCAATTGCCATAGGACAGCTAGATATTGTTTGTAGGTAGTTCACGGTTTTTTTGCCTTGAGTTGTTTATTCGAAGACACGCTGCCCACACAGCGACAGCAGGTCATCCACCCGTAAGCGCAGCAGACTAACGTGGGGTGATCACCTATACAATCCTGATGCGTTTAGATGGATCTTGACCGAGATAAGGTGGGTTTATATTGCCCCTGATCCCCATGCAAACCAGTAAAAAAATGTAATGGTGCGCAGTGAGTCCGTTTTGCCTCAAAATGGGTCCGTTTAGCCGTATTTTGATAGCCATACTATGACCTGAGCGCGAATAATGGCAGTACAACATGTCAATCAGCCCGTTCATACCCTATAGCGGATGACGGCACGTGTATTTTGCAGAGTCAGATCTGCGCCAGGAGCACAATTTTAATGCCACAGGATTCCAATTTGCAGCAGGCGCCAGAGACTGTAAAAAGCGCCGCAGAGAGAGCCAGAGATCTCGTTGCGCAAATGACTTTGACCGAGAAAATTGGCCAGATGAGCCAGGTAAACGGTGGTGGCCATGACTTGCACCAGGCAATCCGTGAGGGCCGTGTGGGTTCGGTGCTGAACGAAGTCCACCTTGAAGAGGTCAATGAACTCCAACGTATAGCCATGCTGGAAAGCCGTCTTGGTGTGCCGCTGTTAATTGGACGCGATGTTATTCATGGCTTCAAGACCATCTTCCCTATCCCCCTGGGTCAGGCGGCCAGTTGGGATCCGTCGATGATAGAGCGCGGCGCAGCGGTGGCAGCGGCGGAGGCGGCGGCTTCCGGCGTTAACTGGACATTCGCGCCTATGATTGACATTACCCGTGACCCCCGCTGGGGTAGGATTGCCGAAAGTCTGGGCGAAGACCCTTACCTCTGCGGTGTGCTGGGTGCGGCCATGGTTCGCGGATTTCAGGGTGAGAGCCTGGCGCATCCGCATTCGATAGCCGCGTGTGCCAAGCACTTTGCGGGTTATGGGGCGGTAGAGGGTGGTTTGGATTACAGCACCACCAATATTCCGGAAAACGAGCTGCGCAACGTCTACCTGCCGCCGTTCAAAGCTGCGCTAGACGCTGGGGTAGCAACCTTTATGACGTCCTTTAGCGATCTCAATGGTGTGCCCTGTGCTGGTAACGAATTTCTGCTCAAAGATGTATTACGTGGTGAGTGGCAGTACGACGGTATTGTGGTCAGTGACTGGGACGCGGTCAAAGAGCTAACAGTGCACGGCTTTACGGCCAATGACTGCGATGCGGTGCGCGAGGCCACCACGGCGGGTGTCGATATGGAAATGGCGAGCTCGCTGTATAGTGAGCACCTGCCCAGTCTGGTAGCGGCGGGTGCGGTCAGCGAAGAGCAAATCGATGTCATGGTCTGTAATATTCTCCGGCTGAAATTTCAGTTGGGTCTTTTTGAAAACCCCTATACCGATCCCGGAAAGTTTCCTCAACACGTCAATGCCGAGCATCTGCAGGCGGCCAGAGATGCCGCGATGCGCAGCTGCGTGTTGCTAAAAAATGACAATAAGGTGCTACCTCTGTCAGCCCAGAATCTTGGTTCGCTGGCAGTTATAGGCCCGCTTGCCGACGACGGCTACGAACAGTTGGGAACCTGGGTATTCGACGGCGAGTCGCATCACAGCCAAACCTGTTTGCAGGCCATACATGAGCTTGCCGGCGATCAGTTCGAAGTTCGCTGGGCACAGGGCATGGAGAACTCGAGAACCCGTCATGCCGATGGCTTTGATCACGCTGTTGATATCGCCAGGGAATCCGATGCGGTACTGATGTTCCTGGGCGAAGAGTCAATCCTGTCTGGTGAGGCACACTGTCGAGCGGAAATAGGCCTGCCGGGTAGTCAAGAGCAGCTAATCGAAGCCGTTGCCGCAACCGGCAAGCCCATTGTGCTGGTGGTTATGGCGGGCAGACCGCTAACGCTGGAAACTATTCTTGATAAGGTTGATGCCGTGTTGTATGCCTGGCATCCCGGCACAATGGGTGGCCCTGCTATTGCCGACCTGTTGTTTGGCGTGGAGTCCCCGTCAGGAAAATTGCCGGTTACTTTCCCGCGGGTGGTTGGTCAAATTCCCATTTTCTATTCGCGTAAAAATTCAGGTCGGCCGCCCAGTCACGATTCGATCACCCATATCGATGAAATTGATGGCAAGGCACCACAGACCTCTCTGGGTATGTCGGCGTTTCATCTGGACGCGGGCTTCACACCACTTTATCCGTTCGGCTACGGTCTTTCCTATACTGAGTTTGAGTACAGCGATATTGCCCTGTCCAACCATGTGATAGCACATGGGGAAACTCTGGAACTGAGTGCAATGCTGTGCAACGTGGGCGATACCGTGGCTGAAGAAATTGCCCAGTTGTACATCCGGGATTTAGTGGGGAATGTGACCCGACCCGTAAAAGAACTCAAAGGCTTCCAGAAAATCAGGCTCGAGCCCGGCCAAAGTGAACGTATTTGCTTCAGTCTGCACACGGATGATTTGGCTTTTTATAACCGCAAAATGGAACGGGTTGTGGAGGCGGGGCAATTTCATGTCTGGATTGGTGGCAGTTCCAGTGCGGAATTGTGGAGCGAATTCGAACTGCGTGATGCGGGGGCTTGAGCTGAAAGACAATGGCGAGTAACAATACCGGGATATTCCGCACTGCGCTGATCGTCGCCCTGGGCGGCTTTTTGATGGGCTTCGACGCCTCGGTCATTTCAGGCGTTGTCGGCTTTATCGAGATTGAATTCTCGCTCAGTAAATTGGAGTTGGGTTGGTCGGTTGCCTCGCTGGCGCTGGCCGCGTCCTTTGCAATGATGGCGGCGGGGCCGCTCAGCGACAGGATTGGCCGCAAGCCAACGCTACGCGCCGCGGCAGTATTGTTTGCAATATCTGCCATTCTATCTGCGCTGGCCCCTTCGTTCCCTATGCTCGTCGTGGCCAGGATCATTGGTGGCTTGGGTGTCGGTATGGCACTTATTATTGCACCCATGTATATCGCGGAGATATCGCCACCTGCCAAGCGTGGCAGACTGGTGTCGCTAAACCAACTGAATATCGTGCTCGGGATTTCCGTTGCGTTCTTTACCAACTACCTGATCATCAAGTTAGGCAGTGTGAACAGCGATTGGGCCTTGGCCTTACACTTCGCTGACTGGAACTGGCGCTGGATGCTGGGACTGGAAACACTACCGGCGCTGCTCTACTTTTTCTGTCTCTACCTGGTGCCGGAGAGTCCGCGCTGGCTGCTTATGCAGGGCAGGGTGGATGAAGCGCAGCGGGTTTTGAGTCGCATAGTTGGCGACCAGCAGGCAGCGATAGAAATTCAGCTCGTTACAGAAAGTCTGGCATTGGAAGAGGGCAAGCCTACAGCGCGCCCGCAAGTCTCGGAACTATTCAAAAAGCCCATGCGTCTGGTGCTGACTATCGGTCTGACTGTGGCTGTACTGCAGCAGATCACTGGCATCAACTCGGTCTTTTTCTATGCACCGATGATATTCGAACAGTCGGGCATTGGTACCGATGCGGCGTTTATGCAGGCAATTTTGGTCGGGTTGACTAATTTGGTATTCACTCTGATAGCGATGGCCTTGATCGACAAGGTGGGCAGAAAGCCGTTGTTGGTCTTCGGTGTCGCCGGGATTACCTTCTTCATGATGCTGCTAGCCTGGGGTTTCAATGAGGCGCGCTATGTGTTGTCGGAAGATGCTATAGCGGGTTTGTCGGCGGCGATAGAGAGATCGCGTTTGTTTCAAATTCAGGACCTTGTTTTTAGTAGCGACGTACAATTTATCCATGCAATTACGGAGCAATTGGGCCAGGCTGCTGCCAGGACCCATGAGTCAGAAATTATCGCTGCCGCCATTACCATCCAGCCCATGCTGATATTGTTTGGGATACTTGGTTTTGTGGCCTGCTTCGCTATATCGATAGGGCCGGTGATGTGGGTATTGTTCTCCGAGCTTTTCCCCAATCGAATTCGGGGTCTCGCTATTTCGTTTGTGGGCTTGGTAAACTCCGGGGTAAGCTTCCTTGTGCAACTGCTGTTTCCCTGGCAACTGGCAAATCTTGGTAATGCGGGAACTTTTTTCCTTTATGGTTTATTCGCCGCTATAGGTTTGCTTTTGATAGTTCGGTTGTTGCCGGAGACTCGAGGAAAGTCTCTTGAAGAATTGGAAAAAGAGCTGGTATTTGCCTGATAAAAGAAGAAATCGGCCGTGGTAGTTCAGGCTCGATTAGTTTTATCAGAAATAAAAAATAAATTTGGACACCAAGAGTTGAGATCACTGTAATGGAAAAAAATATTGCCGAGCAGGTAGAAGCCCTGATGAGCACAATGACCCTTGCGCAGAAAGTCGGGCAGATGGTCCAGACCGAGCGCATGGCGATATCGCCGGAACAAGTTAAGGACTGGCACATTGGCTCAGTGCTCAGTGGTGGCGGTTCCTGTCCGGGAGATAACACCGTTGCAGATTGGGTAGCGATGAATGACGCCTATTGGGCGGCCTCCATGGAAGCGGATGATGAACATCTGGCGATACCGATCATCTACGGCGTTGATGCGATACATGGGCACAACAATGTCGAAGGTGCGACGATATTCCCCCATAACATTGGCCTGGGTGCAACCCGGGATCCCGATCTGCTAGAGCGCGTTGCCCAGGTGACCGCCAAAGAGATTCTGGCTACCGGCGTGGAGTGGACTTTTGCGCCCACCTTGGCGGTCGCGCGTAATGGTCAATGGGGGCGCACCTACGAAAGTTACTCTGAAAACCCCGAATTGGTCGCATCGTACTCCGGGAGATTTGTCAGTGGCCTGCAGGGTGATCTGGGCGATGATAGCGTTGTCGCCTGCGTTAAGCACTGGGTAGGTGACGGCGGGACTCAGCATGGCATTGATCAGGGTGAAACCACTGTCAGCGAAGAGGAATTGCTGCGAGTCCACGCGGCGCCTTATTTGCCAGCAATTGCGGCCGGATCGCTAACAGTGATGGTCTCCTTTAACAGCTGGATGGGTGAGAAATGTCATGGCCACCAGTATCTGGTGAGTTACCTGTTGAAGCAAAAATTACAATTCAAAGGGTTTGTAATCTCTGACTGGGATGGCATCGACTATCTCTCTGAAAACTACTTCGATGCGGTTGGTGCTGGCGTAAATTCGGGCATTGATATGTTTATGGTTTCTGAGAACTGGCAAGCTTTTATTGAGCACGTGTTACACCATGTGGCACGTGGCAATGTATCCATGGATCGCATTGATGACGCGGTGCGCCGTATCCTTAGCGTGAAGTTCGCCTATGGACTTTTTGACAAAGTGCGCCCTGCAGACAGACCCTGGTCCAACCACGATAGCTTTGGTTCCGAGGCGCACCGTCAGGTCGCTCGAGAGGCGGTGAGTAAATCACAGGTCATGCTTAAGAATGACGGAGATTTACTGCCCCTCGCCAAGAACCAGCGGGTGTTGGTGGCCGGGAAAAATGCAGACAATATCGGGCATCAATGCGGCGGGTTTACCATTGCCTGGCAGGGAACGTCCGGTAACGAATTCGTCGTGGGTGGCACTTCGATCTGGTCGGGAATACAAAAAACTGCCCCGGCTGCGGTATTGAGTGAGGCCGGTAACGGTCTGGACGCAGATCCTGAATTGCACGATGTGGCAATAGTGGTTATTGGGGAAACCCCGTACGCAGAAGGTATGGGCGATATACGCACTGGCTACGATGTAATCGTACAAGCCGGGTCGCAAATTAATGGTTTACTAAAAGTTCTTGAGCCTTACGGCGACACGATGGTGCTCGCAGAGCTTCATCCTGAAGACCTGGAGACCATAACTAATATCACTTCCCGAGGTGTGCCTGTGGTCGTGGTATACGTTGCCGGACGTCCCCTGGTGATCAATCAGGAGTTACAGCAGTCGACAGCATTTGTCGCTTCCTGGCTGCCCGGGTCAGAGGGGCAGGGGGTCGCAGATGTATTGTTTGGTGATACTGATATGACTGGCAAGCTTTCGTTCTCCTGGCCAAAGGATGGCGACAATATGCCCAATGTGGGTGACAGCAACTACGATCCACTATTTCCGTATGGCTTTGGTCTGAGCTACTAATTCTGTGTCTGCACCCGCTTCAGAGATTGCCGCCGTGAATACGAATATTCAGATTGTTGCAGATATTGGCGGGACCAATGCCAGATTTGCCTATGTCAGTGCAGAGTGCGATGGCTTGCAGGGTATCGACACGTTTCCCTGCGCCGATTTTACATTTTTCATCGATGCCATTCGGGCCTATATGAGTCGGGATCAGGTTGGCCCGGTCGATCGTATTTGCCTGGCGGTGGCGGGTCCGGTTGAAGCCGATTGGATAGACCTGCCCAACAATCACTGGGCTTTCAGTCAGCTCGAGCTGGAACAGGCGCTGGATGTCCAAATAGAGATAATCAATGATTTCAGCGCGCAGGTGTTGAGCATCGATGCGCTGGCCGACAGCGACCTGCAGTGGCTGGGTTCGCCCCGGCCACAAGGGGACGGTGTGAAAGCGGTTTTAGGTCCAGGAACGGGCCTGGGTGTCGCTGCAATGCTGCCCTCTGGTGAAATCATTCCGTCTGAAGCGGGGCATATAGGGTTTGCGCCCGTGGATGCACATGGAGCTGACCTGCTAAACGCCATGTGGCATCGCTATCACCGTGTTTCTATTGAGCGACTTTTGTCGGGCACGGGGCTGGCCAACCTGTACTGGGCAAATTGCCGTCTTGACGGACACTGCCGTGAATTGCCGGCACCTGAAGTGACTGCGGGTGCTCGGGCGGGTGATGAATATTGTTGCCGCGCTGTTGGCGACTTCTTGAAAATTCTCGCTACTGCCGCCGGTGATGTTGCATTGATGATGGGCGCAACGGATGGCGTATATCTGTCCGGGGGAATTCTGCCGCGGATAACGGACTTTCTGGAAGAAGACTCGTTTCGTCAGCAATTTGAGGATAAGGGACGCTTTAGAGAGTTTAACTCGGCCGTGCCCCTTGCCATCGTGCACGCTGAGTATCCGGGTCTGCTGGGCTCCGTTGAGGCGCTACGGAGATCAAAGCCGGCGGGGTAAAGGCAAAGCCCTGCCGCTAACTCCGCCCACTTTGATCGCATTGGCGGTCCTCTTTGACGCAATCTCCTTGCATCGAAAACCACCGAAGCAGACAATTTAACGATAAATATAAATCCCCCGGCCCGATTTTTGGTAATTGCGGTCAGGTAGGTCCCTCCAAAGGATGACCATGACTCAGCCTGCACACTACGATACCCCCGAAGAAGACAAAATCCCCATCGGGCAAAAGGTGATTTACGGGCTGGGGGCATTCGTTAACAACATTCTCTCTGCGGCGATGGGTGGGATGGTCATTGTGCTGAATCTCGGTCTGGGTATGAATCCGGCCCTGGTTGGGTTGCTAGGTGCATTACCACGGTTGATAGACGCAATCACCGACCCGTTAATGGGCTACATTTCCGATAAAACAAAATCCCGCTGGGGCAGGCGTAGGCCCTACATTTTTGTCGGTGCTATTGCAGCCGGCATTTTATTCGCGCTGCTCTGGCAGCTCCCCGAAGGCAAGAGCGAGGACTACTACTTTTGGTGGTTTCTAATTGGCTCGCTGATTTTCTACTTGGCATACACCATGTTCGCCACGCCCTGGGTGGCCCTAGGTTATGAACTGACGCCGGATTACCATGAACGTACTCGGGTGATGGCCGTGCAGAATTTCATGGGGCAACTGGCCTATCTGATTGCTCCCTGGTTCTTGTGGATTATGCAAAACGACGGGATGTTCGATGATATGGTTAGCGGCGCCAGTGCGTTGGCGATCGCTATAGGCGTTGCAGTCGTCGCTGTGGGGGTTCTGCCAGCGATTTTTATAAAGGAGCGATTCGCCGCTATTCCCGTTCCTGAAGTTGTCGAGGTTAAGCTCACGTTTCAGGAGAGTACGGCTAATTTCTTCAAAGGTTTCGTACTGGCGCTAAAATTCTCACCGTTCCTGAAACTGTGCCTTGCAACTTTCATGGTGTTCAACGGGTTCATGCTGGTGGCTTCTTTCCAGTCCTACGTTATTATTTATTATGTCTTCGCTGGCGATCAGGCACTGGGTGCAGAGTACGCTGGTTGGGCTGGTACGGTATCCGCGATTTCCACCTTCTGCGTGATCTTCTTTATCAGTTGGCTTTCCTCCAAAATTGGCAAACGACGCGCCTTCTATTTCTCCACCGGTGTATCGATGCTGGGGTACGGGCTCAAGTGGTTTTGCTATTCACCGCAGTACCCTTTGTTGTTGCTGTTGCCTGCTCCTTTACTGGCCTTCGGGCTAGGCGGCTTGTTCACCCTAATGGGATCAATGATCGCTGACGTATGCGATATGGATGAATTACAATCCCACGAAAGAAGGGAGGGAATGTTCGGGTCTATCTACTGGTGGGTGGTGAAGCTGGGCATGGCGGCGGCGCTTGCAATTGGAGGGGTGTTACTGAATGTCACAGGGTTTGACGTGTCGCTTGGTGGGGATCAGGCCGCTGACACTATATTTCTGATGCGAATATTTGACGTGCTTATTCCTTTGGTATGCTCAGGTATTGCCATTTGGCTTATCGCGTCATATCCGATTACTGAGCAGAAAGCCCATGAGGTTCGATTGGAACTGGAAGCGCGCCGAGGCAGTGTGGCCTGACGCGCGGGTCCATCTGGGTGAGACTTATTTCAGGTGATATCCGAAGTGGCCGCATCGGGGCCATTGGTTTTCACTGACTCGATACCGTTTTCCATGGCTGCTGCACTGTTTTACATCTCACTTTTGCCAATGTTCTGACCGTTTCCGGCCTTCAGACAAAAATAGGGATCGCCACTCTTTGATTCGCAGCGTTCGAATCTGGCGTCATCGGCCGCATTAGTTTTAACCGAAGCGATGCCGTTTTCCGCTGCGTCTTTGCTCTCGTAAAGCTGGCTGGTCAGAATGATCTGGCCGTTTCCTGCTTTCAGATTGAACATGTATTTGCCGCTGTTGCTAATTTTTAACTCGAACTTTCCTGCGATAAACTAAATCTCCAATAAGCGCTGCGAATTGCAGTGGGAAAAGTGTAGCTGAGCATTCAGAGCTTAGCCAGCTTGGCCGTGCTTGCAGTGCTTGGCTACAAGCGCCAATATGCGCATCGAACCCATTAAAATTCAGCAACGTCAGGATGTAGCCATGTTAGTGAAAACCTTTGAAGTTAATCGTGCGGACACAAGCGCGACCCGGGTGCACGAGGCACAGATCGACGAGAGTCTTGCTCCTGGAGAAGTCTTGCTCGCCATCGATCGTTTTGCCCTCACCGCTAACAACATCAGTTATGTGATGGCGGGGGACATGCTGGGATATTGGCGGTTTTTCCCGACGGAAGACGGTTGGGGACGGGTGCCGGCGATGGGTTATGCCGATGTGGTTGCCTCTGAGCACGACGAGATAGCGGTTGGTGAACGCCTTTGGGGCTTCTATCCCATGGGTAGCCATCTCAAAATACAAGCGGGTAAAGTTAGCGAAGCGGGCTTTAGTGATATCTCCCCGCACCGTAAAGACCTGGCGCCGGTCTATGCCCGCTTTGATCGTCAGCCCCCTGGTGTGGATAGCCACAGGGAAGATCTGAATATGTTGCTGCGCGGCCTGTTTATGACGTCCTGGCTGGTGGAGGATTTTATCTTTGATGGCGATCATTATGGTGCCGATCAGTACCTGATCACCAGCGCGTCCAGTAAAACCAGTATCGCGCTGGCATTTGCGGTGAAAGAGCGGGGTATGGCGCGGTCGGTTGGGCTAACGTCTCCCGGCAATATCGAGTTCGTCGAAGGGCTGGGTTGCTATGATCAAGTGGTTGCTTATGACGATGTCGCAACCCTTGATGCCAGTCGGGCCAGTGTCGTTGTCGATATGGCCGGCAGTCAGTCGGTGTTGGCCAACATACATAATCACTTTACAGATCAGCTAAAATATTCCTGCCTGATCGGGGCAACTCATCATGAGGAAGGCGGTGACAGTAGCGGCCTGCCTGGTGCAGCTCCGATTTTCTTCTTCGCCCCCAGCCAAATAGAAAAGCGGGTGCAGGACTGGGGTCCCACCGTGCTGTTCGAACGCTTAGGCAACGCCTTGGTCCGGTTTCAGGACTTTGTAGGCCCCCAAATCAATGTGGTGAGGCGCGGCGGTTCTCAGTGCCTGGCAAAAATTTACGGCAAAGTATTAGAGGGTAGGGCCAACCCCAGTGACGGCTACATTCTTTCTATCGACGAGAAGGACTAGATCCTGAAGTTGTCGTATGCCTGGGTCCCGATGACCGGGTCTGGGAAGATTCAGAAGTTTGCTCTGCGTCAGCAATGGCAGAACGGGCTGCATCAGGAATTTCGCTAGCCCTCCTGGGCTTGCTTAAGGGGACCGGCTATGTTCGATCACTTCACTACTATTTCAGTAACTCGAGAGGGCGCGGTTGATTACCTGTGCCTCGACCGGCCTGAGTTATTAAACGCAATTAACACGCAGATGGTAACGGAGCTGCGAGAGTATTTTGGCAGCCTACCGCATACCATTGATACGAGGGTGGTGGTACTGGCCGGTAACGGCCGCGCTTTCTGCGCTGGTTTGGATATCGGAGCGATAAGTGGTTCTCTGGGCGACCAGAGTCAGCAGCCGGACGGCGGGGGCTGGGGCTTTCAGGGTTACCTTGCAGAGGTCTATGTAATGATGCGCCGTATCCCTCAACCCATTATCAGCCTGGTGCATGGTGCCGCTTGTGGCGGCGGGTTCTCACTGGCTCTGGCCTCAGATATCCGGATTGCTGGCGAGAGTGCCAAAATGAATGCGGCGTTTATTAAAGTCGGGCTTTCAGCCTGTGATATGGGTACCTCCTATTTTTTGCCTAGACTGGTCGGTACCTCTATCGCCTCGGAGCTTATGCTGACGGGCCGATTTATTAATGCCCAGCGGGCTCTGGCGACAGGACTGGTCTCCGAAGTGGTGCCAGACGATGAGCTGCTGCAAGCCGTTAAACCCTATGTCGACGACATGCTGCGGACTTCCCCGATGGGGCTTCGCCTGACAAAAGAGGGGCTTAATGTCGCTATCGATTCAAATAGTCTCGAAGCGGTGATCGCAATGGAAAACCGCAATCAGGTGCTATGCGCGCAGAGCCCGGATGCGAAAGAGGGAATGGCCGCGTTTATGGAGAAGCGCGAGCCGCAATACGGAGGTAAATAGCTAGTCAGCCTTATATTGACCATTGCGTGCATAAACTATGTACCCTTGCCGCACATCACGGGATAAATAGCATAGTTTTACCCGTGCTTATTGAGTAGAGTCTTCTCTGAAAATGAAACATGAATAATTTAATGTTTGGTCGAGAAGTATCCGCTATCTATATGATACGTAAGAAGTTGTTCTATCGAAATTTGACTGGAGCGAGTAAGGAGTAGAAATATGCAGCTGTCTGCATTCGGAGAAAAGTTCGCTGGCCAATCTGCCATCGCCGAACTAATGACAGACCTTGGCAGTGCGCTGAGCGACAACCCTGACATGATCTTCATGGGCGGCGGCAACCCCGCCCGGTTGCCCGAGTTGGAGGCAGTTTTCCAGCAGCGACTTGAAGGCATTATGGCCGACCCGGATCAGCGCCATCGGTTGCTCGGCATCTATCAGTCCCCGCAGGGGGACCGCGAGTTCCGCCGGCAGTTGGCGGTGTTTCTGAAGAAGCAATATGGCTGGCCTGTCACCGAAGCTAATATTGCGGTAGGTAATGGCAGTCAGTCTGCGTTCTTTGTGCTGTACAACTTGTTGGCGGGTGTCATGAGCGATGGCAGCCAGCGTAAAATTCATTTACCACTGACCCCGGAATACGTCGGTTATGCCGATACGGGCCTGAGCGAAAACTTTTTCAGTGCCACCCGTCCGTCTATCGAATTATTGGAAGGCAATTTATTTAAGTACCACGTTGATTTTTCTCAGCTTCAACCGGGGGAGGAGGTCGCAGCACTGTGCGTATCCCGGCCCACCAATCCAACCGGTAATGTGCTGACGGATGACGAGATAGAGCATCTGGATGACATCGCCCGGGCTCGCAATATCCCGCTCATTATCGACGGCGCTTACGGTATGCCGTTCCCGAATATATTGTTTGAGCAAGCCTCTCCTCACTGGAACGACAATACGGTGCTGGCTTTAAGTTTATCCAAGTTGGGATTGCCCGGTGTGCGAACCGGAATTGTAGTTGCCAGTGAAGAAATCATCAAAGCATTCACCAATGCGAACACAGTAGTCAACCTTGCCTGTGGGACTCTGGGGCCGGCGCTGGCCGGGCCGCTATTTGAAAGCGGCGAAATTCTGTCGTTAACCCGTGATCACGTTACGCCCTATTATCGTCAGCGCTCTCAGTACACTCTGGATCTGATGCGTAAAGAATTGCACGGCCTGCCTTTCAGAGTTCACAAACCCGAGGGCGCTATATTTCTTTGGTTATGGCTAGAGGATTTGCCCATCAGTAGCCAGGAGCTTTACCAGCGATTGAAAACGAGAGGTGTTTTGGTGGTGCCCGGAGAGTCGTTCTTTATTGGTATTGAAGATGATTGGCAGCACCAGCGAGAATGTATCCGGGTGTCCTTCGCCCAGGATACCGATACTATAAGCCGTGGCGTGGCGATGATTGGCGAAGAAGTCCGGCTGGCATACCAACAGAATTAGCAGGGTGCAGGTAATGACAATGAGAGATCCAGAAGACAATGTAACCTACCAGAACGTGGGCACGGTCAGTGGTGGATCGCTTACAGATATTAAGGCTGAACAGCGACCGCATGCCAAGCGGGGCGCCCAAATTCTGGCGGCTGCGCTTATCGCCGAAGGTGTGGACACCTTGTTCGGTTACCCGGGTGGCGCCAATCTGGAAATTTTCGATGTCCTGCCGGAGTTTGGGATTCGCTGTATTCGAGTTGAGCACGAGCAAGGTGCTGCCCATGCCGCCCAGGGTTATGCTCGAGCTACTGGCAAGGTCGGGGTTTGCCTTGCGACGTCTGGCCCAGGAGCAACCAATCTGGTGACCGGGTTGGCAGACGCCAATAGCGACTCAACACCCATAGTGGCAATTACTGGCAACGTACCTTCACATTTGCTGGGCAAGAATGCTTTTCAGGAAGTGGACATCGTCGCCATCACCGCGCCCATCACCAAGCGTAGCTACCTGGTACGCAAGGTCACCGATATACCTGAAACTGTGCGCGAGGCGTTTGCCCTTGCCGGTGGCAATAGGCCCGGGCCGGTGCTGATCGATATCCCCAAGGACATACAGCAACACTACCCCCGCGACCCTGAGGGTAATTACAATGCGCCGCGTATTCCCGCGATCATTGAAGCTCCAGAAGCTGCTATAGCAGGTTTAACGGATAATCAGTTATCTGAGGCGTTTCGTTTACTTGCAGAAGCGCAGCGCCCGGTGATCTACGCCGGCGGTGGCATTGTTAGCGCCGACTGTACCGAGCTGTTATTGCAGTTTGCCGAAAGGTTTCAGTGCCCGGTGACGACGACTCTGATGGGGCATGGCGCCTTTCCTCCTGCGCATCCACTGGCACTGCACGTGTTGGGAATGCACGGCTCGAAATACGCCAACGTTGCGGTAAACGAAGCCGATCTTGTGCTGGCTCTTGGAGTGCGCTTTGATGATCGGGTAACCGGTAATGTCGATAAATTTATAGCCGATGGGAAAGTTATCCATATCGATATCGACCGCAATGAGCTTAACAAGAACAAAGTTGTGACCATGCCTATCTGCGCGGACGTAAAAGTCGCGTTGTCGCAGCTCTGTTCCTGCCCGGATGCCTTGGATCACCGTGAGTGGCTCAGTTATCTGTCCAGCCTTCGCACGGAATTTCCTTTTGTGGTGCCCGAGGGAGATGAACTCACACCGCAGTTTGCGATCGCTTTGTTAAGTGAAATAACGGACGGTGAAGCGATTGTCAGCCTGGGTGTTGGTCAGCACCAGATGTGGGCCATGCAACACTATCAGTCGCAGCGCAGTCGCTCGTTTCTCAGCAGTTCCGGATTCGGTACCATGGGCTATGGCTTGCCTGCCGCCATCGGTGCGAAGGTAGGCTGTCCGGACCGGCAGGTAGTTGATATTGACGGCGACGGCTCACTTAATATGACAATCCATGAGCTGGCGACCTGTCATCGCTTCGGCATTGGAGTGAAGGTGGTGGTTATCAACAACCAGTGGCTTGGCATGGTGAGGCAGTGGCAAGACATGATTTACAGCAAACATCGCTCGGGTTCAGATTTGTCTGATCCGATGGCCGTGAAACCCGACGGTGAAACAGATATTTATCCCGATTTCCCACGCATAGCCGATGGCTATCGAGTGAAGTCTGAACGCGTCTCCTGCAAGCAAGACCTGGCGGCAGCCTACCAACGAATGCTCGCGGATCCTGATGAGCCCTATGTGCTAGATGTAATCGTGGCCACAGAGGAAA
This sequence comes from Halioglobus sp., assembly GCA_036961205.1. Taxonomy (GTDB): domain Bacteria; phylum Pseudomonadota; class Gammaproteobacteria; order Pseudomonadales; family Halieaceae; genus CALJFL01. The sequence goes on from JBALVI010000003.1 coordinate 102,799, forward strand.
ACGTCTACCCGATGATTCCAGCCGGCGGCAGCTACCGAGACATTATAATGAGCGAAGCAGATATGCCCACCGGTGCCAAAGAATCACAGGGCAGTAATATCTAACCCCCTGCTATGCTTAACTGATTCTTCAAACAGGTATCACCACCATGATCGAATCTCGGCCCACTGTTCTGGTAGATCGTCAGGACGATATTTACATCGTTACCCTGAATCGCCCCGAAGTAAAAAATGCGGTGGATAGCCACACCGCGAAACTACTTGCGGAAGCATTCCTGACATTCGAGCAGGACGATACACTCAGCGTGGCAGTATTTGCCGGCGAGTTCGGCACCTTTTGCGCAGGCGCCGATCTTAAAGCGGTCAGTGCCGGTTCCGCATCATTGGAAAACTTTCCCGAGCTAGACGGCACGCTCGATCCTTTGGATCAAAGAGGCCCCATGGGTCCTAGCTATATGCAGTTATCTAAACCGGTCATAGGCGCAATTTCCGGCTACGCCGTGGCGGGGGGGTTAGAACTCTCCCTATGGTGTGATATGCGGGTGGTAGAAGAAGACGCTGTATTCGGTGTGTTCTGTCGTCGCTGGGGCGTTCCCCTGGTAGACGGCGGCACCGTGCGCTTGCCTAGACTGATCGGACATTCCAACGCAATGGATATGATCCTGACCGGCAGGGCTGTAGATGCCGGAGAGGCGAAAATCATGGGTCTGGCCAATCGTGTCGTTGCCATCGGGACGGCAAAGGACGAAGCCATAGCGCTTGCACGGCAAATTTCCAAATTTCCTCAGCGCTGTATGCGTAACGATAGGCAGTCCGCCTGTGAGCAATGGGGTTTGTCTTTTGAGGAGGCCATGTCGAACGAAAATCGTCTGGGGCGAGAAGTTCTGCTTTCAGGGGAAACTCTTACCGGTGCAACCCGTTTTGCCTCAGGGCATGGGCGAGGGGGGTCCTTTGAGGACATATAGACACAAGCGATAATTCTCCGTCGAGAGACTGCCTATTTTTCCGCCGCCTTATCGATGCTACAGCTCACAGTGATGAGAGTTGAAAGATAGACCTAGAGTGTTCAACCTGATAGAAGTCAACTAATAGTTGTTGAGAAGAAAGACCGGACTGGTTCCAACAATGCCATTTTTAGGAACGCAATCTCTGGTCAGAGATTCCAGCCTTACAATTGCCGATACGGGTCCTGATGCGTTAATGAGTTCAGGCCTCACTCCCGTCAGGTAGCCAGCATAATAGTCTCCATCGCCCAACACCAAGCTGGAAATCCAAAAAGAAGAAAAAAATTCGAGCACTCCAGGTTCTTCAATGCTTTGCACGAACTCCCATTTCCCCGAGTCTTCCCATTGTTGCAGCCGGCCAGGAGTGGGAGAAAAACTATCGGGATCACTACCTCCGTCGCAGGGAAATGAAAGCCAAGTGCGATAGTCAACGCCGAGCCGGCCACCAAGGTCTTTGCCGGTATTTTCATCCTGATCTACATCTAGATAAAGCGCCAACGCTTTTTTTGCCGGGTCGTCCCAGAATCCATCGATATCAAGAGTACCAATGCCAGGAGTCATACTCTCGGTTAATTCAAAAGCGAAGATCAGGTCGCCGGATTCATACTGGCTACCCCAGATATCTGTGTTGAGCCCACCGCCGCTCGGTATAGTGTAGAAAGCCAGATCGCCTATAGCTGCATCCGAGCTGGAGGCTTCTACATAAAAACAATTTCCAGAGATGAACTGAGTGAAGTTTTGCGCTTCAAATGTGGAATAAATGTGATCAAAGTTGATGCCTGAGTCCGCAGGCGCTTGCTCGCACTCAACGCTATTTACCAGTTCAAACTTCTCAAAAATAGGTTCAAGGTAGTACTCTTGATTGGAAGCTAGGATACTCTCAAAAAACGGGATACCTTGGAAGAATAGTGTAAATAGCGCACAGTCGCCATCTGAGCCTCCGCATTGTCCGCCAGCGCGTGATCGCCATCCCTTGAATATATATCCGTCCTCTGGTTCGGCTGTGAAGGTTTGATTGAAAAAAGTATCCACAACCTCGATTACACAGACTTGCGAAGCAGGGCACTGCTCAACGTTATCCTGATTTACTACCCTACCGCCTTCGGGTACTTCGATAACGAGCTTGCAGCCGACTAGGGGAAAGGCCAAAAGAATAAGAATTACCATTGATTTTATTTGGGACATAGCTAGTTGACCTCCATTTTAACCACTACCTTGCTGGAATGCCGAACCCGCAAATTCCGTGGTCTATTTAGCTATAGTCGCGATTTATGATTCCTGCAAGCGGTGCTTCCATGCTTCCAAAAAATCAGATGAGGCCCATTGCCTTCGACAGATCGTCTAATTCCGAGGTAAAAGGGTCGCTGTTGGCATCGCGATGCCGGGTGTACTCCGCGGCGCTGGCAGCGGTTTGTGCGGCGTCACTACCAAACAGTCGCTCAATGACCGCCAGGCTCATATCCATACCGGCAGAGACGCCAGAGGAGGTGACAACAGGGCCATCGTCCACCCACCGCGCTTCTTCTATCCATTCCACCTTGTCTGATTGCATCACTGCCAGGGCGAATATCTGTTTATTGGAGGTTGCCTTGTGGCCGTCCAGTACACCGGCTTTTGCCAGTAGCGCGGAGCCAGTACAGACAGACGCTGTTATTTGCGCTTGCTCTGACCGATTTTTCAGAAATTTCAGTAGCGCAAAATTCTCGAGTTCCGGGATTGTCCCGTAGCCTCCCGGAACTAGAATAATATCAAGCGCCGGCGCGTCCTCGAAGTCGTAGTCGGCAACAACCTTTGGTCCACCATGAATATTGCTTCCCAGCGCGGCAACCACCGGCCCCTTGTTTTGAGCGATCATTACAATTTCAATTTTTTGGTCCGGCACCAGCGAAAACATTTCCAGTGGACCAAACATGTCCAGCATTTCAAAGCCGGGGTATAAAATTGCGCCTAGAGTGAGAGTTGATTCAGACATAGAAAACTTGCGTCACTGTTTTAGTAGGAGGGGGAATCTTGCCCTAATGGCAGCGCGGTATCCATCTTCAATTCTCGCAGCGCGATGTTGGAGCGAACCTGAGAAATCTGCGGCAGGCCGAATAGAAAATCCTCGAGAAACCGATCCAGCCCCTCGATGCTGGTAGTGACCACCCGCAGAATGAAGTCGGCGTCACCGGTGGTGGCAAAACATTCCAGAACCTCGGGTCGCCCCATAATCGCCTGCTCGAAAGGAGTGGTACTTTCCTGCACATGTCGCGCCAGGGTGACATGTACGAAGGCGCATAAATTAAGGCCCAGGTGGTCCCGGCTTAGGAGGGCGGCGTAGCGCTCGATAACACCGTCTTCTTCCAGCGATTTTACTCGCCGCCAGCAGGCCGCCGTGGAGATGCCAATACTGTCTGCCAGCGCCTGATTACTGATGCGGCCGTCCTTTTGCAGGGTGTCCAGTATTCGAAAATCGGTACGATCCATATTCTCAGGCCTCGATAAGATAGAATAATTCAATAAATGCCAATATAACAAAATTATATTCACAAAATACCGCACATAGGGGAAAAATCGAAAGATAATTTTGCCTATACTTCGGTAAAGTTACGTTTTTCTCATCCACGCTTCTTATCATCAACCAAGGTGACCCCATGACTGTGCCCGTTAATACTCCGGAACTGGACGAATACGATTTGCTGGACCGCTATAGCCGCGATCAGGGTCGGGTATTTCTCACGGGTACTCAGGCACTGGTGCGTCTGCCCATGGTGCAACGGACCCTGGATCAGCAGCGCGGATTGAATACCGCAGGATTTGTTTCCGGTTATCGAGGTTCGCCGCTGGGTGGTTACGACCAGGAAATGTGGCGGGCGAAGAAATTTATGGCTGAGCACCATATTGATTTTCTGCCGGCGATCAATGAAGACCTCGCCGCAACTGCAGTGATGGGTACGCAGCAGGTGGAGAGTGCCGACGAGCGACAGGTGGATGGCGTTTTTTCAATCTGGTATGGCAAAGGCCCCGGGGTTGATCGAGCCGGCGATGCGCTCAAACATGGTAACGCATACGGCAGTTCACCCACTGGTGGTGTACTGGTGATAGCAGGGGACGATCACGGTTGTGTTTCTTCCAGTATGTCGCACCAGTCCGATGTGGCCTTTATGAGCTTTTTCATGCCCACTTTGAATCCGGCTTCGGTGGCGGAATATATCGAATTTGGTCTGTACGGTTTTGCCATGTCGCGTTACTCAGGTTGCTGGGTGGGGTTTAAGGCAGTGTCTGAAACGGTTGAGAGTGCCGCCTCTGTAGATTTGGCTTATACGCCGAACTACAAATTACCTGAAGACTATCAGCCCTCTGACGTGGGCCTGCACTATCGCTGGCCGGATCTACCCGGCCCGCAGATAGAAGCGCGAATGGTAGAAAAGCTGGATGCGGTGCGTGCCTTCGCCCGGGCCAATCCCATTGATAAACGCGTCTACGATATTCCCGACGCGCGCTTTGGCATCATCACGACCGGCAAAGGTCACCTAGACCTAATGGAAGCGTTAAAGATGCTGGGTATCGACGAGCCCCGAGCACGCGAGATAGGTATCGATATCTATAAAGTTGGCATGGTATGGCCGCTGGAAACCGAAGGCGCACGCGCATTTTTGCGTGGCAAGGAAGAGGTGCTGGTAGTAGAGGAAAAGCGCGGCATTATCGAAAGCGGGCTGAAGGAGAACCTCTACGACTACCAGAGCGATAAGCCCAGCCGCATGGTTGGTAAGTACGACGAGGAAGGCAGTACCCTGATACCGTGGTCGGGAGAGTTAAGTCCGACACTGCTGGCCCCCATCGTTGCAGCACGTATTAGCCACGAGTTCCCCGAGCTGAATTTTGACGTTGAGTTGGCTGAGATCGTATCAAGTCGGGTCGATGTCCCAGTCCCCACGGATGTCAAACGTACCCCATATTTTTGCGCTGGTTGCCCCCATAACACTTCTACCAAAGTCCCATCCGGCAGTAAGGCGCTGGCGGGAATCGGCTGTCACTTTATGGCTTCGTGGATGGATCGCGATACTGAGTCGCTGGTACAGATGGGTGGGGAAGGGGTTAACTGGGTGGGCAAGTCGCGCTTTCTCGGCAAGCCGCACATCTTCCAAAACCTGGGAGAGGGTACTTATTTTCACTCTGGCTACCTGGCGATTCGCCAGGCGGTGGCGGCTGATACCAATATCACCTACAAAATACTGTTTAACGATGCCGTCGCAATGACAGGCGGTCAGCCGGTAGACGGGACTATATCGGTAGAGGCGATCGCTAATCAGGTGCGCGCTGAGGGCGTCACCCGCATTGTGGTTGTCAGTGACGAGCCTGAAAAATATACAGACCCTAAGCTGTTCCCCACAGGCGCCACATTCCATCATCGCGATGAAATGGATGGGCTACAACGCGAACTGCGAGAGGTCTCCGGAGTGAGTGTGCTCATTTACGACCAGGCCTGTGCCGCGGAAAAACGCCGACGCCGCAAGCGCGGAACTTATCCCGACCCCGCCAAGCGCATGTTTATTAATGATGCGGTGTGCGAGGGTTGTGGTGACTGTTCGGTGCAGTCTAACTGCCTTTCGATCTATCCTGTTGATACTGCGCTTGGGCGCAAACGTAAAATTGATCAGTCGTCCTGCAATAAAGATTACTCTTGCGTAAAAGGGTTTTGCCCGAGTTTCGTCACTGTCGAAGGCGGCGAGTTGGCCAGCAAGCAAGCTGCAGAACCCGGTGAAGATTTCGATAGGCAACTCGCTTCCCTAAATACCCCTGTGTACTCGACCCTGGATGAAAGCTACGACCTGCTGGTGGCAGGCGTGGGCGGCACCGGTGTGGTTACTGTTGGCGCCTTGATTACCATGGCGGCGCATTTGGAGGGTAAGGGTGCCACCGTACTGGATTTTACCGGTTTTGCGCAAAAGGGCGGCGCAGTCATCAGTCATATTCGTCTGGGCCGTTCGCCGACTGAACTCCACCAGGTGCGAATTGCCGACGGTAGGGCGGATGCCGTAGTGGCTTGTGATGTGGTGGTGGGTACTGACCCGCGCACATTAAAAGTGCTGGCAAGAGATAGAACCCGGGTGCTGGTTAATCACACGGAAGTTCCCAGTGGCCAGTTTGTGCAAAATCGCAATGCTGATATCCGCATGGACGAACGACTCAGAGCTATTGGCGCCGCTGTTGGCGAGAACAACCTCAGTGTGATCGAAGCGAATGCGCTAATGGAACAACTGATGGGCCATACGGTGTACTCCAATGTCTTTATGTTGGGTCACGCCTGGCAGCAGGGTCTAATACCCGTGTCGGAGCAGGCCCTGATGCGTGCCATAGAAATTAACGGTGTGAGTATCGAAGAGAACCGGCGGGCGTTTCGTTGGGGGCGAATTGCCGCTGACAATGCCCAGTACGTGATTGATGCTGCTCGCCTGCCGGAACCCACAGTCACTGAAAAATCCCTGGCCCAGTTGATCGAACATAGGGCTGCACTGTTGGTGGCATATCAAAATGAGAGCTATGCCAATACCTATCTTGAGTTAGTCAGTAAGGTGCAGGCGGCAGAAGAGGGGCTAGCGGGTGAAGATTTGCCTTTGACTAAAGCCGTGGCAACCTATCTGTATAAGCTAATGGCCTACAAAGATGAATATGAAGTGGCACGCCTGTACAGCAACGGTGATTTTCGGCGCAAGCTGGCCCAGACTTTCAGTGGGGACTACAAATTGAGCTTCAATCTGGCGCCGCCGATATTCAACCGCGGACTTGATGAGCAGGGTCGGCCTCGCAAAACCCAGTTTGGCGCCTGGATGTTGGCCGCCTTCAGTTTATTAGCGAAAGGAAAGTTTTTGCGTGGCACAGCATTTGATCCCTTTGGGCGGTTTGAAGATCGCCGGGAGGAGCGCGCGTTGATCCAGGAGTATCGAGACCTTATTGAGCGCTTATTGGAAGATGTGAATGGAGACAATCTGTCGCTGGCGATTGCGTGTGCGCAGTTGCCTGATCAGGTCAGAGGCTATGGCCCGGTGAAGTCTGCGTCGGTGCTTGAGTTTCGACAAAACCTGGCCGGTGCTTTGCATCGCTTTCAAAACCCGGCCTCGGTGGTGCAGATTCAGGAAGTCGCTTGACTGGAGAGTAGCGCTACCTCAGCTCGGCAAATACCCAGCTGTGAGTTCTTCAGATACGGACCACAGCTGCTTCGCCATCTCTCGGTCATAGGTAAAGGGTGTTTCACCTTCGTCAACCTGACAGTCGGAGAAATAGAAGCCCCGTACCCCCTCAAGTTCCGGATTACTGGCGACATAGCAGCTGGTCGCGGCGCCCTCCGGAATTGACTTCATAAACATCCAACCCAGGTATTTGGCAGCGACGTTTTGCCAGGTTGGCAAGTGTTTGCCCAAGTTGGTGGAAATCACACCGGGGTGGACACTGTTGGAGGTGGCGTTAGTGTCTGACAGCTGGTTCGCCAGCTCAAGCGAACAAAGGGCATTGGCCAGTTTGGACACGCCATAGGCGCCCCAGGGTTCATAGTGTTTACTGCCATCCAGATTATCAAACTCGATTCCATTTTCAGCCCGGCTATGCGCCAGTGAACTGAGTATGGTGAAGCGTCCCTGTGGTGCAGCCAATACCTGCTCTCTCAGTTGATTGATCAGGATAAAGTGCCCTAGATGGTTAATCGCAAACTGGCGCTCCACGCCATTGGTAATTTGCAGCTCGGGTAAAGCCATAATGCCCGCGTTGGCGATCAACCCATCCAGCGGCACGTTAAGAGCTTTGATTCTGTCGGCACAGGTGACCACAGAGTCCCATTCGGCCAGGTCCAGAAACATGGGAGTTGTGTGTCCTTTTACAGCAGCGCAGGCGACGTCAGCTTTCGCTTGGGTGCGCGCGATACCAATCACATGAGCACCGCGCAACGCCAGCACCCGCATAGTTTCTTGGCCCAACCCGGAATTTGCGCCGGTGATGGCGATAGTTTGACCGCTCAAATCGATGCCTTCAGTGACCTCTTCAGCGGTGCTATCGCTGCCAAAGTTGCTAGTCGGTGGTGGTCTGGAGTTGATTTGCGCAAGAGCACTGAGTGGCAGGGCGCTGAGAATGGCCATTGTTGTTACGGCTTGTACTATTTGTCTGCGCTTGAATAGTTGATCGGTCATCTCGGTGTTTCCGCTGGAATTTAGATGCGATCAATGTAGAGCGGCTGGAGGCGAATGTCGATAGGTACAGTAAGGTTGCAGGGTGAGCTTGCGGTGTTCGGATACGGTTACCCTGGCGCGGCATGGCTAATAACTTGATACTCTGGTACGGTCTTACTCCCGTTGTCATCAGGGGAGGGGAAGCCTCTGTGGAGCAGCGATTATTCAATATACAAATCTTTTGAGAGATGGGGAAAACATGAAATCTAAGAATACAGTTCACTACACTCTGATAGCAATTTTGGCAGTATTCACCCTGGGCCTTACGGCTTGTGGCGGTGATAAAGAGGTCAGCCTCGAATCTATGCAGGACACTATGGAAGACGCGGCAGAAGCCACCGGCGATGCCATGTCGGATGCGGCTGATACAGCTTCTGAAATGGCCAGTGATGCTGGCGATGCAGTCGTCGATGCAGCAGATGCCACTGTAGCAATGGCCGATGATGCTGTCGAAGCGGTAGGTGAAGCGGCTTCAGATGCTGCCGATTCCGCGGGTGAGATGGTTGATTCCGCTGACGCGATGGCCAGTGATGCAGCAGCAGATGCTGAGCAAGAAGTAAAAGGCATGAGCGCAGGCGAGTAACGTTCGTTTAGCCCCGCTGGTCTTCGCGATCAGCGGGGTTTTTCAAACTTTCGGTTCCACCTGATGTCCAACGATTAGGTCCGGCAGGACGGAGATCTGCCGTTAAGCTGTTCGCTTGCCCGTCTATCAGAAGATAGTAGTCGCAAGCTTCTAATTATGAGATAGTTCTGGTCCATGAAGAGTAATCGATTATTGTTCGTGACCCCGCAATTGCCTCAGGCAATTCAGGACTCGTCGAATAACGGTAGTTGGCAGGTATTGTCTCTGCTGGCGAACGAGTACGAAGTCGCTTTGGCCTGCCCACTGGCCAGTGATGAAGAAGAATCTGCCCAACAACTTTGTCAACACCTTAAAATTTCAAGCTGTCTCCATGGCTCAGTTGACCTTAAGCCGGCCAAGGCCGAGGATTCGCGCGCGGCATCAGCGGTTCAGGGAGGCCAGGCTTTCAGTAGTGACCTTCGCAACCTGATCGAACAGGTGTCTGGCGATTACGATATTTTGGTTATTGACCACTTCGTCTCCTTCTTTTACCTGCCGACGAATTTCCAGGGGCTCAAGGTCTACAATGCTCATGCCGCCCACTTTGACCGCAGTGACAAGGGGTCGGATTCAGGCGGCTTCTCCATGACCAGGCTTTTTGGCAATATCGAGCCTCAACATTTGCGTAAAAAGGAAGTTCAGGCCTGTAGCCAGGTAGATCTGGTGTTTGCCCAACCTGAGGATGCAGCGGCACTTTCGGATGCGGGTGTCCCCTTTGGTAAGTTACAGTTCTCTTTGACCGGACAGCGCAGCGAGCCGGTTTCTAGAAAAAAACAGACTTTTAATACCACCAATAAGCAGCTGGGTTATGTCGGCTATTTGGGCGACGAGAAAAACGTCAGTAGCCTGTTGTGGTTTATTCGCAACGTCTGGCCGATCGCATTGCAGCAACATCCCGATCTGGAACTCCATCTTCAGGGTAAAGACCCTGATCTGCGCCTACTGGCAGCGGCGATGGACTTTCCTAATATCAAATTTCATACCACCCGCTTATCAACTCATTTGACCCCACTGGATTGTCGCATTGCCATTGATCCTCTGCTCTATGAGGATCACGCTGAAGCCAAATTGGTCAATGCGCTCGTCAGGGGGATACCAACGCTAACCACCAGTATGGGCGCCTCCAAGAGCACTCTCAGTGACGGCGACGGTGTAATGGCCGCCGATGGTGCCCGCCAGATGGCTAGCCAAATCGACCAGCTGCTTACCAACAAACCTCTGTGGAATAAGCTCCACCGGAAGGCCCAGTCGGTACTCAGCCAGCGACTGCCCTACCACCAGACCTTCTACAGTATGCGCAATGCGCTGGCAGGTTCTCAGGCTATCAGCCTCGCCTGAAACCGATTGCAGCGTGTTGCATGCCGCTAACGCACATACCCGCTTAAAGTTACATCAGTCAGTGCGTGTCGTCTTCGCCACGTTTTGGCTATAATCGCGCCACTACTTCCGTTTAGGTGTTACCTGTTTTGACTGAAAAATCCCTAATCCCCTCGGTTCAGATAGCCAGTGGCGACAAGTTCGTCAACGATAAGGGCATCACTGCAATCAAGGATGGCATCAAGAGCAGCAACCGGCAGGGGGGGCGCCTGCCGAAACCAGATTGGCTGCGGATCAAGGCCCGCGGTGGCGAGACCTATGAGAGGGTTAAGGGCATTGTCCACGAGCATAGCCTGGCGACTGTATGCGAAGAGGCCAAATGCCCGAATATGAGCGAGTGCTGGAGCGCCGGTACTGCAACAATTATGTTGATGGGTGATGTCTGCACACGTGCCTGTCGCTTCTGCGCAGTAAATACCGGCAACCCCAATGGTTGGCTTGATCTGCAGGAGCCGGAAAATACCGCCCGCTCGGTTAAGTTGATGGGCCTTAAATACGTGGTTCTTACCTCAGTCAATCGGGATGACCTGCCCGATGGCGGGGCCGGGCACTATGCCGCATGTGTTAAGCGGGTCAAGGAGCTTAATCCTGATACGGGTGTTGAGGCGTTGACGCCCGATTTTCTTGGCGCCTTGGGAGATGTTGAAACCGTTATCGATTCAGGCATTGAAGTATTTGCGCAAAATGTAGAGACGGTAAAGCGGCTTACTCACCCAGTGCGCGATCCGCGGGCCACCTATGAGCAAACGCTCGCAGTATTGGCTCACGCCAAGACCTACCGCCCCTCGGTGTTAACCAAAACCAGCGTGATGCTGGGGCTTGGTGAGACAGAGCAAGAGCTTGCCGAGACTATGGATGACCTGCGGGCAGCAAAGGTAGACATCCTTACCCTGGGCCAATACCTGCAACCTACAGCAAACCACTACCCCATAGATCGCTATGTAACTCCTGAAGAGTTTGAGAAGTACCGCGAGTGGGGCTTGGCAAAAGGTTTTATGGAGGTAGTCAGTGGTGTACTGGTGCGGTCGAGCTACCGCGCGGAGCAGGTGTTGCAAAAGAACAACGTTGGGTTGGGTCAGTAAAGGGGCAGCGTGAGGCTGCCCCGATTGCAGTGATTACTTACCGTGTACCCGATCCAGCCCTTCACGAATACTTATCGCCCAGCCAGTGAATATCCGGCGCACCTCGGCTTTGTTGGAGACGCTGTTATTGGCGCCCCAGTGACTGTTGCTGCCGCGTACGTCTTTGGCCAGTCCGATAACTTCGCCAGTTTCAGAGTCACCATAAACTACCGCAACGGCAATGGAGCCAGCCCCATCGGTGTAAACCTGGTTTCGGCCTGCGGGACGAGAGCGATTGTCATCCTTGGGTCCAGTGGGCGCGATGCCGGTAATCATGGCGGCGATTTCAAGTACATCGTCCCCGGCGGTATCAACTACTTCGTAGCCACCTTTTTCTTCCAGCTGCTTTACCATGGCCTCCTGGTACATGGTTTGTAGCCCGACTTTGTCCTCCTCGGTCAGCTCCCAGTCCCTGTTCCCAGCGACAGAACCACTTCTATTGGGTTGTTTAATCTCAATTTTGTTCACGCCCAACGGTCTCACCAGAACTCTGGTGTATTTCGCCAGGTTGGCATCTGGATCGATATAGGCAAGTTGGCTCCGGGAATTGTCAACTTTGTGCAAGGTATCCATTATGACCTCTGCATCGTCGCCTGTTTGTATTTCCGGCGCAGGGGTGGTGCAGGCATTGAGAACCAGCGCAGTGCTGATCGCGGCTACTAGTGTGCGATACATAAACTCTTCCTTTTTTGGCTGTTAAGTTCAGTGATGTAGGGTTAATCTTTTCAGAACGCGCAATCTTAGCCAGTTCTATGCCTGAATCCAAGTTAAAACAAGCCCTTGATGACCGTCCTGTACTGGGGGTCAGCTTCCGCAATGTAACACTCTTTCGTCTCGACCGGTTGGGCGGGGTTGCTCCTGGTAATAAGCGGTTCAAACTGGAGGGGTGTATGGAGGCACTGGCTACTCCCCCTGCGCAGATTTTGTCTTTCGGTGGCGCCTGGTCCAATCACCTGCATGCGTTGGCGCTGTGGGGTAATGAGCGCAACGTGGCGACGATTGGAGTGGTGCGGGGAGAGCGGCAGGAGCACCTCACCCCAACACTGGAGGATTGTATCGAGTGGGGAATGATTCTGGAGTTTGTGTCGCGCAGCGACTATCGCCGCCGGGGTGACCCGGATTTCCTAAAGCTGATACATGCGCGTTATCCAGACAGTGTAATACTGCCCGAGGGTGGGGCGTCAGCCGCTGGGGTGATGGGCTGCACCTATATCGCAGATTTAATGCTGGCAGCAGACATCCCGACCGGCCCGGTTATGCTTGCCGTCGGTACTGGTACCACGCTGGCTGGCGTCGCCCTGGGTTTTGGACGCAGCGGCGAAGCGCAAAGAGAGCTCATTGGCGTATCGGCTCTACGCGGTGCTGATGATTTGCTGGTATCTATTCAGACTATGCTGGCTGGTCGCGGTAAAGCCGCGCGCTGGCGGTTACTACACGAGCATCACTGCGGTGGTTTTGCCCGGGTTAACGCCGGTCTGCGGGAATTTATGTTGGAATTTGAAGCGGTGCATAATGTGCCGTTGGAGCCCGTGTACACAGGCAAGGTTCTTTATGCGATCCATCAGCTCAGATCCCAGGGCCTTTGGGACTCTGAGCAATCACTCGTGGTAATCCATACGGGCGGGCTGCAGGGGCGGCGAGGTTATCCCTGGCTATCGTCTTCAGGCGAGTGAAATGATCGGCCAATTATCGGGGGTGACAAAAAAGCGGCCTTGCTCAATGTCACCGCCGCCAAAGCCGGCCAGGAGTAATGGCCGTTCGGACGACTGAAAGTGCTGCATTAGGTATTTGCGCTGCGCTTCGGGAGCCATTAGGTCAACATCTTTTCGTAGCGCCGGTGCCAGCCATTGCAGGCGAGGCAGTAGTGCAATATCGCTCCAGTCGTGAGCGTCCAGGCACGTTTCCCAGTCACCGATTTTGATCCACCTGGCCAGTCTGCGCTCGTTATTATGGGCGTGGGGTGCGGGCAGCGGATTGCTGTCTTGGGTGAATAGCCAGCCTTTCATTTCAACTTCGGTTGCGAGCTTGCCGATGCCAAGTCCTGCGAGAATTTCTTTCGCGACAGGCTGGTCAGACAACCTGATCTGGCGCTGCATCATATGGTTGATCTTGAGATCCAGACGATCTTTGCAGTTAGGGCCCAGCCAGTCGTGCCAGTGGCTGGGGTCGTCGCCCGTTCCGGGAGAGTGGCTGAGAAAGTACTTCACCGCTAGTTCCAGGTGGAAATGACGCTGCCGTTTGCGGCAGAAATACAGGCAGTCGAATTCGCCCAGGGTCCGCCCCTGATCCCTCACCGCCAGGTTGTGTGCGGTGAAGTCTACCTGAGGGTCCTCGCTTAGGAAGAAGTGCCAAAGGTGTTCGAAATACAGACCAAGGCGAGTGTGCGGCTTGTTACTCAGATGGGCGAGTAAATTCTGTGGCTCGCTATCGAGTTGTAGTAGCCATCGGCGGCGATCATCGTTCAGACTCAGACCGCAATTCTCCACATTGTGATTGTCATCTGCCAGCTTTCGGCTGTGCACAATCGCCGGGGAGAAACACGCCCATGCCAGGTCTCTGACATAGCGGTTTTCTAGATTGATATCCAACTCGGGCATATCCGCACTTCCAGTAGGTTTCATGGTTATAATAACAGCCTCTTTAACTCTTGGTTGTGAGCACTATGCCAACATCCTTTCAGCGCATCGGCCTGCTGGGCAGAAGTCAGCGAGACGGACTCGAACCGGTTTTGACTGAACTGCTCGATCTGCTGCGAGAGCGCAACCTTGAAATATTGCTAGAAGACCACCTGCATCAATTGGTACCCAGCGAGGGGGTAGCTCTGGTCAGCGAAGATCAATTGGGACAGCAGGCGGATTTGGCCATCGTAGTCGGGGGTGATGGTAGCTTGCTCGGCGCGGCCCGAACGCTGGCCCGTTACAATACACCAGTACTGGGGGTCAATCGGGGTCGTCTGGGCTTCTTGACGGATATCAGCCCGGATGAACTCGGTGAGCAGGTGACAGCCGTTTTGGACGGCGATTATAAGAGCGAGACTCGCTTTTTACTGGACGCTGAAGTATTGCGTGACGGAGTATCCGTGGGCAAGGCCGATGCCCTCAATGATGTGGTTGTTAACTCCGGCACCTCGGCGCAAATGATCGAGTTTGAGTTGTATATTAATGACACGTTTGTGTATCGGCAGCGGGCAGACGGCCTGATTGTCTCTACTCCCACAGGATCAACGGCCTACTCTCTTTCTGGAGGCGGACCGATAATGCATCCCACTCTCGACGCCATCGTTCTGGTACCGATGTTCCCCCATGCCTTGAGTTCTCGTCCGATCGTAATTGACGGCAATAGTGATATCCGCATCGATATCCTGGATCGCAACCGTATTCATCCTCCGGTTACCTGTGATGGGCAGGTGAATATGACGGCCCAGCCCGGAGACTCGGTTACGATCCGCAAGAAGGAGCATCGCCTGACGCTGCTGCATCCGCTGGGCCATGACTTCTATGCCAGTTGCAGGGATAAACTGCACTGGGGCAACGCGCTGGGTAACTGAATGTCCTACCCTCACACCGCACTGAGTGTCGACATTAAGGAAAACTTGTTGCCGCTGACCGCGCTCCTGCACAAACAGGGCGTACCTCATCGCATAATTGAAGAAGGTGGCCAGCAGGTCGTCAGGGTTGCCGATGAGCAGCACGTTGAGCCGCTTCGGGCCCTCTACCAATCCTGGCGGGATGGCGAGGTTAGGATAGAACTCGCGTCATCGGTTAAATCACCGCAGTCTGCAACGAGCGACCGTGCCTGGTTACAAGCGCCGATTACGATGGGTTTGATAGCTCTCTCTGTTGCCGGATTCGTGCTGATCTATGCCAATGCTCCTTTAACGTGGCTGGCGCAGCTGACTTTTTCGCCGTTCACTGTGCGCGATGGACAGCTCTTGTTCAGCGAGATGGACGGCCAATACTGGCGCCTGGTGACGCCAGCGTTCCTGCACTTTGGCTGGCTGCACATCGTGTTTAACAGCCTTTGGTTATGGGAGCTGGGATCAAAGGTCGAAAAGACCGTGGGTTCGGGCAATATGCTCGGCCTGTTTCTGGTGATCGCCATAGTCTCAAATAGCGTACAGTTCTTGTTCGGTGGCGCGGCGATTTTTGGTGGTATGTCTGGCGTAGTCTACGGTTTGCTCGGTTATTGTTGGGTGGGCGCCAAAGTTCAGCCTCGTTGGCAGTTCCAACCGGCCACTCCAATTATGCTGTTTATGGTGGGTTGGCTGGTGATTTGTCTGGTAGGCGTGGTGGAAGTGCTGGGCTTTGGTGCAATTGCCAATGCGGCCCATGTTGGCGGTCTGCTTGCCGGCGCTTTGCTGGGTTTACTTTTTGGTCTGCTGTCTCGTTTTGGTGTGCAGCGCTAAACGGGACAGTTACTGGTTGTGGCAGGTATAATTACGCCCACTTTGTGCGCCGGGAAACCCCATGGACTATCAACAGCTAATCGACACAATGTCACCGGAAATCTATCGCAACCTGCGGAGTGCGCTGGAGCTGGGTCGCTGGCCTGATGGTCGAGAAATGAGCGGCGAGCAGCGCGAACACTCCATGCAGGCCGTTATCGCCTGGGGCGAAAAACACTTGCCCGCCGAGGAACGGATAGGCTATATCGACCGCGGTCGTAAGGCGGGGGAGTCCTGTGATGACCCTGAAGAAACGCCGCTCAATTGGCAGAACTAATCGAAGGAGATTTCTGTGACAACATTATTGGGTGAGGGCGGCGCGCGAAAAATGCGTACCGATTTACAAGACCCGGTGCAGTACACTCTTTGGTTGGGAGACGCAGAGATTCCCGTCAACCAATATCTTGGGCGATCTCTGCAGCTGAGCTATAGCGGCCAGATAAACTGTATCCACTGTGACCGCAAAACAAACAAGAGTTTCAGCCAGGGTTATTGTTACCCATGCTTCAGGCGCCTCGCCCAGTGCGACAATTGTATTGTCAGTCCAGAAAAATGCCATTATCACTTGGGTACTTGTCGTGAGCCGGAGTGGGGCGAAGCCAATTGCATGATTGATCATGTTGTCTATCTCGCCAATACTTCAGGTATCAAGGTGGGCATAACCAGAGGTACCCAAGTACCTACCCGATGGATGGATCAGGGGGCGACCCAGGCTCAACCTATTTTTCGTGTGAGTACCCGGTTGCAGTCCGGATTGGTGGAAACGACCTTCGCCGCACATATCGCCGATAAAACCAACTGGCAAGCGATGCTCAAAGGCGATAACGCACCGGTCGACCTCGAAGTAGAGCGACAACGTTTGGTGGCCGAGTGTGCAGGAGAAATCGAGGCGCTGCAAAATACACATGGTCTGCAGTCTATTTCGGTGCTGGAGGATGCAGACGCAGTCAGCATCCGTTACCCGGTGCTGGAATACCCCACCAAAGTTAAATCATTCAATCTCGACAAGGCACCTCTGGTCGAGGGCACCTTGATGGGCATCAAAGGCCAGTATCTGATCTTTGATACCGGCGTGATCAATATTAGAAAGTATGGCGGTTACCACTTGGCGCTACATGCACTTTAGGAATTAACATGCGAGACGCACAACCCAGTACGATTTACCTCAGTGACTATCAGGTTCCTGACTACCTGATAGACACTACAGAATTGTCTTTTGATCTGCACGAAGATCACGCCATTGTCAGTTCCAGACTGGCCATTCGCAGGAACGAGTTGGCGGGCGATTCCAGCAGTGCCAGCGACAGCGAAACTGCCCCCGGGTTGTATCTCAATGGACGGGAACTGGAATTACTGGAACTGTCAATCGATGGCCGGGTGCTCAATCCGGACGAATATGTAGTTTCCGAGCAGCACCTGCTTATTCACACCGTTCCGGTATCTTTCGAACTTTGCTGTACCACTAAAATTCTGCCGCAGGACAACACCTCGCTGGAAGGACTGTACAAATCCCGGACCATGTTTTGTACCCAGTGCGAGGCCGAGGGCTTTCGGAAAATCACTTATTTTCTGGATCGTCCCGATGTTATGTCGGTATATACAGTGACTATCGAGGCTGATCAGGCGCTCTACCCAGTGCTGCTTAGCAATGGCAATCTGGTGTCAGAAGAGGTGGCCGATCCAGATCGTCACCGAGTGACATGGCACGACCCTTTCCCCAAGCCCGCGTATTTGTTTGCGCTGGTTGCCGGCGACCTTGAGCACATCGAGGATAGCTTCAGCACTGTCAGCGGCAGACAGGTGGAGCTGAAAATTTACGTCGAGGGAAAAGACATAGGCAAGTGCGACCACGCGATGGTCTCGTTGAAAAAATCCATGCTCTGGGACGAGGAGGTATTTGGTCGAGAATACGATCTGGACATCTTCAATATAGTAGCGGTGGACGACTTTAATATGGGGGCAATGGAAAACAAGAGCCTCAATATTTTCAACAGCTCCTGTGTATTGTGCAGTCCAGAAACAACGACCGACATGGGTTTCCAAAGAGTAGAAGCGATTGTTGCCCACGAGTATTTCCACAACTGGTCGGGTAATCGCGTTACTTGCCGTGACTGGTTTCAATTAAGCTTGAAAGAGGGCTTTACCGTTTTCCGCGATGCCCAGTTCTCGGCGGATATGGGCTCGCGTACCGTTAAACGTATAGAAGATGCTACGATTTTAAGGACAGCGCAGTTTGCGGAAGATGCGGGTCCGATGGCACACCCGATTCGCCCTGATTCTTTCATCGAAATCTCCAATTTCTACACTGTCACCGTTTATGAAAAAGGTGCAGAAGTGGTGAGAATGATCCACACCCTGTTGGGAGCTGAAAATTTTCGCCTGGGCTCCGACTTGTACTTTGATCGTCACGATGGCCAGGCTGTTACCTGTGAAGATTTCGTCAAGGCGATGGAAGATGCTTCAGGCGTAGACCTGGGGCAATTTCGCCGTTGGTATTCCCAGGCCGGCACGCCGTTGTTGCAAGTGAGTGATAGCTACGACGAAGTTAATGAAACCTACAAGCTCGTGGTAGAGCAGAGTTGCCCAGCCACACCAGGGCAGCCAGAAAAAGCGCCTCTGGTTATCCCATTAGCCATGGGCTTACTGGGAGATGCTGGCAATTTGCCTTTGAGACTGGCGGGGGATATCCCGGATACCGAAACTGCAGATAATACCCACAAGGTCTTGATGGTAGACCAGAGCCGGCAGGAGTTTAATTTCGAGCAGGTGAAAGAGCGGCCAGTGCCTTCTCTGATGCGCGGCTTTAGTGCCCCAGTAAGGTTGGCGTACCCATATTCAAACGCTGATTTACAGGCTTTGATGAGTCGTGACGGCGACGGATTCGTACGCTGGGACGCAGCTCAACAACTGGCAGTCAATGTTATCCACGAGGTTGAGTCTGCAATTCAAGCTGATGGTGACGTGGCAGTGGATGGTTTGTTGGTAGACGTCGCCGGCCAGTTACTGGCGGATACCAGTCTGGATCCCGCTATGGTTTCCGCCATGCTGAGTCTTCCAGGCGAAAACTATCTCGCCGAACTTGCCAGTAGCGCGGGCGGGGCAAATATTGAAACAATTAACGCCGCGCGGGCGGCGGTTAAACAGCAAGTTGCCCAAGAGCAAAAAGAAGCGCTACTGGACTGTTATCAGCGACTTGGCTCAACGGAGGCCTACCAGCCTGAAGCGGGGCAGATCGCCGCCAGGAGCTTGCGCAATACCTGTCTTGGTTATCTAGCTGCCAACGGCGGCCCAGGACTGGAGCTCGCTCAGCAGCAGTTCGAGCAAGCGACTAATATGACGGACCGGCTAGCGGCACTGGGTGTATTGGCATTTGAGGGTGATGAGCAGCAACGCGAAGCCGCGCTCGCGTCTTTTTATGTGGATTGGCGGCATGAATCGCTGGTGATTAATCAGTGGTTTCAGGTGCAGTCATCAATCCCCGGCATCGACACCCTGGCGCGAGTAAAGGCGCTGATGCAGCACCAGGATTTCGACTTGAGAAACCCAAATAAGGTGCGCGCTCTTATAGGTAACTTTGCCAGCAATAACCCGCTCAACTTCCACCGTAGGGATGGAGAGGGCTATAAATTCCTTGCGGACATGATTGCGGAATTGGATGCGAGAAACCCTTCTCTGGCTTCCCGCTTACTCAACCCGTTGACCAAGTGGCGCAATTATCAGGGGCGTGAACAGTTGATGCGAGCGCAACTGGAGCGATTGGCCGCGATGTCTGATTTGTCTCCGGATGTGTTCGAGGTGGTGAATAAATCGCTGGATTGATTAGTCAGCGGTCTTGTCTCCTGTAGGGCCGCCTTCGGACCTACAAATCGAGGTGCACATCTAGGCGGGATACAAGCGTAGCTCCGCATTTGCGGTCTTAGGTTTTTGTCGCTCTTGCTTGCGCAGTCGTTTAACAATTTGACCCAGGCTATCACCTAGCCACGGTTCGTTATCACCGCGGTACAGTGCGGCGTCCAACTCGGCGCTAGCGGCTTGTAATTCAGCGTCATCAAAGGCAGCGTTGAGATCCTCAAGCGTCACTATCCGGCTGGTCGGCATTAATGCTGCTCCCCAATGGATGAGCCCTTGTCGGCTTTGGCCGCAATTACCTGAAGCGCAGGCCGCCACCAAGTTTTTGTAGGCCTGGGCTTCATTTGGGCTGTGTTCGGTTTGCGATTCGTCTGTGACTGGGGCAACGCGCCGCGTCCGCCACCAAAATATCAGTGTCAGTAGCCAGCCAACGCCGCAAATTGCTGCAACTAGCTGCCAGACTCGCTGCTCAGAAGCGTTCGCGGCCTTTGTCATGGGTAGGGACGGTTGAGCTATAGCAGGCGGGAGAATTGGTTGCCCCATATCCTCAACACTGGCTGGAGCAACCACGATTTGCCTGGCCGGTAGTGTGGCAAACTTTACTTCCTGCGCCTGGGTATCCCACCAGGGGACGCTGATCTCAGCGATCTCCCAGCTTCCGGCTCGTGTGGGCACCAGAGCGGCACTGTCTTGTCTGGAACCGAGTAGGCCAGTACCCACTTCGGTATCACTGATGATAGGCTGGTCTGGATAGTATTTAAGGCCGTCGACCGAAGGGAACAAAATAGGAGGTAGCTGCGCTCCCTGCAGGCCCTCGCCACTAATACGAACGGTTCGGGTCGCGGACTCCCCGGCCTTTAATTGCTCTGGCGGAACAGACCAGCTTTCTTCCAGGGTAACCCGTTGGGCCGGCAACCAATCTCCGGTTGGATAACTTTCCGGCCTGGGCAGTACTTTTATCTTTATCGCATCTGATGTGATGCGCAGAGGCTTGCCGCTGCTGGTGTCAAAAAGGCTACGCCGGGCACTGCTTTCGCGGCCAGTGAAAGTTTGTGCGGGAATCTCCAGGGTGCCACTTTGCTCCGGGAAAATGGCGTAGCGAACCTCGTGTATCAACCATTGGCGCCCGTCAATTGTCCGCTGAAACGATTTTTGTTCCAGCTGCTTTACAAAGGCGTTGTCCAGAGTTACCTCGGAGATACTACGCCCATCCAGGTTTATAGATTGCTGAATGCGCAGGGTAAGTAAGACCTGACCCTGAACATAGATTTCGGACCGATCGATCTCGGCTTCAAAAAGTACCCGCGCCTGGCCCGCATCGATGGACACCGGTGGTCCCACGGCGACCAGCAGCATATTGGATTCTGTATTCCCGACCCTTAACGACGGAACTCGCAATGTACCTTCACGCTTGGGGCTGATGTCCAGCATGACCTGACGGGTGCGGGTGCTCTGACCATTAACGATACTGGTGTTGCTGCTGGTTGAGCGGCGCAGAATATCAAAGTCTGACAGCAGGGGACGCAAATCAATATTATTGATATTTTCGTTGCCTCGGGTGCTGATGGTGAGCTTCAGGGTGTCACCCATAACAGCCTGGTCGCGGTCCAGGCTGGCGGTTACCTGAGCGCTAGCCTGCCCGCTGGCCAATGCCAATAGCAAAATGAGTAGCTGTCCAATTCGACTACCAATTGCGGTCATCGTTATTCCTTGTGTTCTCTGATTGTCGCTGTTGACTCTCGTAGCGAAACTTTTCTCGCAATAGACCAGAGGGGTCGTCCGGCACCCTTCGTAACCACTGTTCCATGGCTTGCTCTTTTTCCTGATCTTCAGCAGAAGGCTCTGCCTCTTTGGCGGCCTGCTCTTCACTGGGCTGCTCTTCCGGTTCACCATCCTCTGGTTCCGGTTCGGGCTGCTCTTCCTGCTCTTCTTCTGGCTGCTCGTCTTCGGCCTCGGAATCCTGTGGCTCCTGAGGCTCTTGCTCCCCGTCCTTTGGATCCTGCTGTTTCGGATCGCCTTGCTGTTGATCCTGATCCTGATCTTGCTGATCTTGCTCTTCCTGTTGATCCTGATCTTCGGAATCCTGGTTCTCGTCCTGCTGCTGCTCCTGCTGCTCTTTGAGTTCCTCCAGCAGTTTAATATTCTCTAGCGCATCGGGTCGTTCCGGCGCGAGCGCCAGAGATTCTTTGTAGGCCGCAATCGCATCATCGAGTTTGTTGTTGTAAGCCAAAGCGTTACCACGGTTATACCAACTGTCAGCACTACTTTCGTCGCCAAATTTCTCGATGGCGGTTTCATAGTCTTCGTCCCGGTAAGAAGCTGTACCTGCCCAACCCCTGTTTTCAAACAACTGTGCAGCGGCTTTATTATCGCCCGCTTGCAGTGCGCGCTGCCCTTGCTGATCCGGAGTTGACCACAGCGAGTCCCAGCTCTGAGCTTGCACTGCCTGCGGATCGCCTAAGAACAGCAGGGGGGCCAGACACAGTATCCAGCCGCGACGAAACAGGACGAGTGCGAAGGGCAGTAACAACAGCACCAGCCAGTGCCCTTGATCATCCCAGGCGTCTGCTGTTCTATCCAGCGTAAGGGTTTCGCCGCTGCCGCCCAAGGTGCTTTCCTGTAAAAGATAATCCAGGTCGCTGCTGTCTATTGTTAACTCACGAAACCGGCCCCCGGTGCTGCTAGCGAGCTGTTGTAGCTCGCGGGAATTTAACCCGGGCACTACGATAGTACCGGCACTGTCTTTGAGAAAACCTCCACGAATCAGAGGGATGGGCGCTCCTGTGGTGGTGCCTATTCCCAATACAGACAAGTTGATGTCTGTATTGGCCAGAGTCTCGGCAATTTGAGCCTGCTGGTCAGCAGGGACCTCGTCGGTAACCAGCAACACGCGACCATTACGCACGCCGGCAGAATACAAAAGTGCCTTGGCTTGCTCGACTGCGGCTACGGCATCACTGCCAGCCAGCGGCATCATGTCAGGGTTTAACGCGGGTAACAGATTGGCAATAGTGGGATTGTCGTCGGTGAGCGGCGTTACGATATGAGCATCGCCAGCGTAGGCGATGAGGCCGGTTTGACCTTCAGTTCGACTAGCTAGCAGATCGAGCAATTTTTGTCTGGCGCGAGCGGTGCGTGAAGGAGCAAGGTCCGCCGCCTTCATCGACAGGCTAAGGTCCAGTACCATTACCAGAGCGTCCTGCTTCTGGATTACCGGTTGCGGTATTTTCTGCCAGCTTGGTCCAGCCGCGGCCAGACAGGCTAGCAGCCATACACACAGCAATATCGGCAGCGGGTTGCGCTGCTTTACGCCCTGTTGTTCGCCGACCAAAAAGGGCAGTAACTCTGCGGAAATTACATTGGTCCAACTGCCACTTTGTCCACGCTGCCGCCACAACAGTATCACTATTAGCAGGCCGGGCAGGGCGGCCCACAACCACTGTGGCCGCATCAGGTGGAGGTTATTAATTATCTCGTTCACTCTGTGCCACCTTTGGTGCTCGGTTCAGAGGAGGAGCGTGTGAGACCCAGCCCTCCGGCGGAGAACCATTGGTATAGAGCTAGTGCAAATCCCAGGGCCAATGCCATAAGCAGTGGCAGATAGCCCAACGCCTGCCTGGGCCTGTAAGTTTGGGTGTCCTGTTCCACCGGCTCCAGTTGATTGACCAACTCGTAAATGTTGGCGAGGTCCTGGGGGTTTCGAGCGCGGAAATATTGGCCGCCGGTGAGCTTGGCAATCTCCTGAAGTCCCTCTTCATCGAGCTCAGCTGAAGGGTTGACCTGTCGGCTGCCGAAGCCGCTGCCAAATAGGCCTGGCAGGGTCATTTCATCTGCGCCAATACCGATGGTATAAATTTTAATGTCCAGAGTCTGGGCCAGTTGTGCGGCTTCTTTGGGCGTCACCGAACTCGCTGTGTCCTGTCCGTCGGTGAGTAATATCATCACGCGGCTGGCAGCTGGCCTGTCGCGCAATCGCTTAACGGCCAGCCCTATGGCATCACCAATAGCAGTCTCTTGCCCGGCAAAGCCGATCTGCGCTTCTAATAAAAAGCGTTGTACGGTGGCAGTGTCAAAACTCAGTGGTGATTGCACGTAGGCATTGGTGCCGAACAAGATTAGCCCCAGTCGATCGCCACTTCGCCGTTCAATAAACTCTGCGCCCAGTTGTTTTACCGCGTCGATACGGCGCGCCATGACATTACCTAACTGCATATCCTCGACCCGCATGCTGCCGGAAATGTCGACCGCCAACATCAGGTCTCTGCCGCTATTGGGGAGCTCTATCGCCTCGCCTATCCACACTGGTCTGGCCGCGGCCAACAATAGGCAGAGCCACAACAGGCATAGCAGTATCAGTGGCAATCGCTTGCTGTTTGCAGACACGCCTCCTTGACCCTCGCTCAGTTGACGCCACTCCGAGAAAAAGGGTGCGCGCAGAGCCGATTCCTGGGTGCGTGCGACCGGCAAAAACCTCATTGCCAGCCAGGGCAGAGGCAGTAAAGCCATCATCCAGGGCCAATACCACTCGATCATCTGCGGACCTCATGCAGCCTGATCCAAATACTGGCGGAATTATGCAGCGCTTCGGTGTCCATGGCGTCTGGCTGGGCCTGATAACTGGCGTGGGCGAATGCTGCTGAGAAGGCATGACTTTCCCGCTTTTTGCCCATAGTAGTGTTCAGTAATTGCAGCCACGGCTCGCCGCTAATCGCCGCTACTTCCTGGCGCGGATATGCGCTGATTGCAGTGGCCTTCAACAGTTGGTTAATGCTCTCAAGATAGGCATGCTGGTTGTCCGTTTGCCTGAAGTCGAGCGCAATACTCTCTAGTTGACGCAGGGCCTGGCGACGGTAAGCTCTGCGTTGATAGCGGCGCCATAACAAGAAAGCAACGACAGCCAGTACCATTAACAGCAGGGCGATCACTAGCCACCAGCCTGGGGCGAGTGGCCACCAACCGATTAATTCAGGTTCGCGTAGTGGATTCAGCGCGGCTAGCGGGTCTTGCGGATTCATCGGCGACTTTCACCGTAATAGGTTTGTAGCAGAACGAAAGGGGCCTGGTCGGTACTTGCGCGTAGCAAAGGTATCCCCAGCCGCTGCAGGTTCTGTCCTAGGCTTTGGTCTCGTTGTTCCGCGTGCTGCTGATATGACGCTCTGAGCCTCTTATCTGCGGTGGCCAGTTCGCTACGTTCGACGCCATCTGTAACCGCATAACGACCGGCGCGCGGCAGTTGGGTTTCGAGAGGGTCGCTGCAGGCCACAGCGGTGATTTCTGTGTGCTGTGCCAACTGATACAGATGCTCCTGTGCGTGCTCTTCATCGGCACCACGAAAATCACTGATCAGGAACAGACTGCTGCCCGGGCGGGCGATGCGGCGCAGGTTGGCCAGCATGTCGGCGAAATTGTGGCGGATAGGGGGCTCCGGCCGCGGTAGTAGTCGGTTGTAGGCCTCCAGTTGGGATAATAGCGCAAGAACATTTTTGCGACTGCGGCGTGGCCGGATTTCTCGATGCTGGCTGTCGTTGAAAACAAGTCCACCGACACGCTCGCCATTATCCAGTGCGCTCCAGGCCAGTAGGCTAGCAAGCTGTGTGGCAATTACGGATTTAAAACAGTGGCTGGAACCAAAATACATACTGTTACGTTGATCGACCACCACTAATACTGGGCGCTCACGCTCTTCTCTGAATATTTTGGTGTGGGCGTTACCCGTGCGGGCCGTAACCCGCCAGTCGATGGTGCGTATATCATCGCCAGGCTGATAGCTACGAACCTCTTCGAAGTCGATGCCTCGGCCACGGAAGTTTGACTTGTTGGGGCCGGCCAGTACGCTCAGGGCTCGACTTTTGCGTGTAATACGCAACTGCCGCGCGGGAAAGCGCAACGCGATCAGGTCCGCCAACTCAGCGTAGGCGCCTCTTGCAGGTAGGCTGATGTCGCGAAGATGCACAGTGGCTACCTCAGCCCACCGGAACCAGTTTCAGCAGCTCGCTAATAACTCTATCTGCGGTGATTCCATTAGCCTCGGCTTCAAAGCTGAGTAGCAGTCGATGCCGAAACACATCGGCGGCGACCGCTTGCACGTCGTCGGGACTGACATAATCCTGACCACGCAACCAGGCGTGGGCCCGTGAGCATCGATCCAGGGCTATGGTTGCCCTTGGGCTGCCGCCGAATTCGATCCAGCTGGCCAACTCCTCGGAGTATTGGGCCGGTTCCCGGCTGGCAATGACCAACTGGACTATGTATTCCTCGACGGCTTCGGCCATGTGCATCGACAGTAATTCCTGACGGGCCGAAAATATCGCCTCCTGGCTCAGTGGCTCCGGGACAGCGGCAGCTTTACTGTTGGCCTCGGCGCGCGTCAGTCGAAGTATTTCGGTCTCCGCGGCAGCATTGGGGTAGTCCACGGTAACGTGCAGCAAGAATCTATCGAGCTGGGCCTCAGGCAATGGGTAGGTCCCCTCCTGCTCGATCGGGTTTTGAGTCGCCATTACCAAAAACAGTGGGGGTAGCTCGTACGTTTGGCTGCCTACACTAACCTGGCGTTCAGCCATGGCTTCCAGCAGGGCGGACTGAACCTTGGCAGGGGCCCGGTTGACCTCATCAGCCAGCACCAGATTGTGAAATATCGGACCCTTCTGGAAATGGAAGCTGGCTTCCTGTGGGCGGTAAATTTCAGTGCCGGTTACATCACCTGGGAGCAGGTCCGGGGTGAACTGAACCCGATGGAAGCTGCACTCCAGGCCGTCTGCCAGCGACTTGATGGCCCGAGTTTTGGCCAGTCCCGGAGCGCCCTCTACCAGCAGGTGACCATCAGCCAGTAGGGCGATGATCAGCCGTTGAACCAGATGGCTCTGACCAATGATTTGCTGGCTCAGCCAGTCTTCCAAAGCTTGAATGTCTGCGCGTGCCACGCTCGCTCCCGTATATAGGTAATTAAATGTCGAATCGGCCCAGCTGCTACTATCTGCGGGCCGGTTTTTTGTAAGGCCCGCATTTTAGCCCAAGCACCGCTGTTATCCAACCGATTCGGACCTGCCATGCAAGCACTTCATCTGTGACTTTTGCCTCGGAGAAAAGTTCAATTGGAATACCGTCGAAACACCCATCTTGGTCTAGACTAAGAGGACTATAAAAAAAAGGTTTACGGAGCCTGAATCTGACTATGGCGTGGGAATCGGTAAGGGATGATTTGCTGAGACAACTCAGCGAAAGAATTGACAAGCACAGCGACGCAGATCACCAACAGGATCTGCACAACCTGATGGCGGTTTTCTATGGCCGCTTTCCGCCTGATGACATGCGCGGGAGATCTGTAGAGAATCTCTACGGTTGTCTCTATGGCTTGCTGCGTTTTATGAACAAATGGCCAATGGGTTCGCCAAAAGTTCGTATATTGAATCCGGAAGTTCAGTCGCACGGCTGGGAATCAAGGAGCACTGTGCTCACAGTGCTATGTCGCGATATGCCTTTCTGTGTCGCCTCTGTCAGGGGCGAGCTTAATCGACGTGGGCTCAAGGTGCACTCCATAGCAAGCTGTAACCTCGATACGCTGCGCAATAAAAAAGGCGAATTATTGGAGGTGCTGGCTGGAAACGACAACGATGGCTCCAATGTTTCCAGTGAGAGCTTGTTGTACTTCGAGATTGGTCGCCATTCGAATGTCGATAGTCTTGAAGAATTGCGCTTGACGCTGGCCGAAATTTTGGCGGAAGTTACCTTGGTAGTAGAGGACTTTAGCGCTGTTCAGCACAAGCTGCGCGAGGCGATGGATATGGTACGCAATAGCGAATGTGTACTTCGTAGTCACAGAGATGAGGCCATCAAGTTTTTGAAATGGATGGGTAATAACCACATTACTGCGCTTGGTTACGAGTATTTGGAGGTAAAGCGTACTGACGCCGATATCGAGGTCGTCGTCAGAGATTCGGATAGTTTGGGATTACTTCGAAATCGGGATACGTTTGGCGCACAGGACTTACTCAGTGACTTACAGGGCGTGCCACCTGAAAAGCACTTGCGGCGTCAGTTGAGCTTCTCCAAGTCAATAAATCGGTCCAGAGTCCACCGTCTGGCCTATCCTGATTATGTTGAAATCAAGGAGTTCGGTGGCAGTGGCGAAGTGGTGGGGCAACATCGTTTTATTGGACTCTACACATCCGAGGTCTATACGACAGATCCCCTACGAATTCCAATTCTACGGCGGAAGGTGGAACAGGTTATAGAGCGCTCAGGCTTTACCAAAGATGAGCATGAGGGTAGAGAGTTGGGTCGTGTCCTGGAAATTTTCCCCCGGGACGAATTGTTTCAATCGAGTATTGCTGAGCTTTTCGAAACCGCGCTTGCCGTTACCCGGATTCAGGAGCGCAGCCAAACCCGGGTGTTTGTGCGCAAAGATTGGCACGGCAAGTTCGTTAGCTCCATTGTCTATATCCCCCGTGACCGATACACCACCGAACAGCGAGAGAAAATACAGGACATTCTGAGCGCGGCATTCGACGCCCAGGAGTCCGAGTTCACCACCCATTTTTCAGAGTCCATTCTGGTAAGAGTGCATTTCGTCATGCGGGTAGATCCTGCGATTGAAATTAGCTACGACGTCAACGAACTCGAGGAGCAAATAGTGCAAGCAACCCTGGCCTGGGAGGATCGGTTACGACTGCGCCTGATCGAAGAATTCGGCGAAGAGCTGGGTGAGCAACATATGCGCGAACTCGGTGGTGGGTTTCAGCCGGGCTATAGAGATGATTTTGATCCGCGTGTGGCTCTTGTTGACCTGCGCGAAATTTTGGCCCTAAAAGGCGGCGCAAGCCTGCGCATGAGTCTGTATCGGTTGCTGGAAGAAGACGACGATCATCTTAAGCTGCGCTTGTACCACAAAAAGAATTCGCTGCCGCTTTCGGATGTCTTGCCCATTCTCGAAAATCTGGGTTTACGGGTCGTGTCGGAGCGGCCTTATAGCGTAACCAGTCAGGCTGGAGAGCGATATTGGGTGCAGGAGTTCAGTCTGATTTATGCCCTCTCTATGGATATTAACCTTGATGAGGTTAAGGAAGAATTTGAAGACGCCTTTAGCCGCATCTGGTATGGCGAGGCGGAGAGCGACTCCTTTAATCGTATGTTACTGGGTACGCGCTTAAGTTGGCGCGAAATCGCCTTGCTTCGAGCCTATTCCCGTTACCTCAGACAAGTGCAGTTTCCTTATAGTGTCGAGTACATCGCCGAGACGATGGCAAATCATCTACATGTTACGGCGGGCATCGTGGAACTATTTCTGACCCGATTCTCACCGGTTTTCGATGGCGATGAAGACTGGCGGGCGCAGCGTGAGCTGGCCGTTGAGGGGCGCATCCTGGATTCTCTGGAGAATGTTGAGAACCTGGGTGAGGACCGTATCATTCGCCAGTACGTGACGATGATAAAAGCGACCCTGCGCACCAACTTTTTCCAGCAGGATATGAATGGCAATCTGAAGCCTTACTTTTCCTTCAAACTTAATCCCTCGGCAATTCCGGATATTCCGAAACCGGTGCCTATGTTTGAAATATTTGTTTATTCCCCTCGCGTTGAAGGGGTTCACCTTCGCGGGGGTAAAGTGGCACGCGGCGGATTGCGCTGGTCCGATCGACACGAAGATTTTCGCACTGAGGTGCTAGGCCTGGTAAAAGCACAGCAGGTCAAGAATGCGGTGATCGTGCCCGTGGGTGCCAAGGGGGGATTTGTTGCTAAGCAACTGACCCCTGGCATGAGTCGGGATGAGATACAGGCTGAAGGAATAGCCTGTTATCAGAGCTTTATTCGCGGCCTGTTGGACCTGACAGACAATCGCACCGAAGACGGTGTGGTGGGGCCGGACTTCGTGGTCGCTAAAGACGAGGAAGATCCATACTTGGTGGTGGCTGCGGACAAGGGTACTGCGACCTTTTCCGACATTGCCAATTCAATCTCCGCCGAATATGACTTCTGGCTTGGTGATGCCTTTGCCTCTGGTGGCAGTGTTGGTTACGACCACAAAAAAATGGGTATCACCGCACGCGGCGCCTGGGTTTCGGTGCAGCGCCACTTTCGTGAGATGGGTGTCAATGTTCAGACCACCAACTTTTCAGTAATCGGTGTTGGTGACATGGGCGGTGACGTGTTCGGCAACGGAATGCTGTTGTCGGAGCATATTCAGTTGCTAGCCGCATTCAATCACCTGCACATCTTTGTCGATCCAAATCCTGATCCTGCCACCACGTTTGCTGAACGGCAGCGTCTGTTTGAAATGCCCCGCTCAGGGTGGGACGATTTTAATACCGAGTTGATGTCCGCAGGCGGCGGCATTTTTAATCGTTCGGCAAAGTCGATCAATATTTCGCAGGAAATGAAAGATCGCTTTGACATCAAAGTCGACCGTTTAACGCCTAATGAACTAGTTACACATTTGCTGAAGGCTGAAGTTGATCTGCTATGGAATGGCGGAATTGGCACTTATGCCAAGTCCAGTTATGAATCTCATACCGATGTTGGCGATAAGGCCAACGACAGCTTGCGCGTAAATGCCAATGAGTTGCGGTGCAAGGTGGTGGGTGAGGGCGGAAATCTGGGTATAACTCAGCTGGCGCGTATGGAGTTCAGTCTGCGGGGAGGGCGTTCTAATACTGATTTTATTGATAACGCCGCTGGTGTTGATTGCTCGGACCACGAGGTCAATATCAAAATCCTGCTTAACGCTGTTGTTGCCCGCGGCGATCTAACAGAAAAACAGCGCAATCTTTTGTTGGAAGAAATGACTGACAGTGTCTCCGAGTTGGTGCTGCAAAATAATTACCGCCAGGTACAGGCCATCAGTCTGGTCGAGTTTCAGGCACTGGACCGCACGGGTGAGTACAGACGGTTTATTTCGAACCTGGTAGCAGGCGGGAAGCTGGACCGCGCCCTGGAATTTTTGCCTTCCGACGAAGAGATGGTAGATAGGCGGGCGCACGGGCAGGGGTTAACCCGGCCTGAATTGTCGGTGTTGGTGTCCTATAGCAAAGCCATACTGAAGGAAGATTTGATTGACTCCGATCTGGGCAAGGATTTTTTCCTGGCCACTGCAGTGTTGACTGCTTTCCCGCCCAGACTGATATCTGAATACGAGGAGGAAATTCGCAATCACCGTCTGCACCGGGAAATTATGTGCACCCAGATAGCGAATGACATTGTCAATCGGATGGGGCTCAACTTTGTCGCCCGTCAGGTAAAAGCGACCGGAGCGCCAATTGCCGATGTGGCCAGAGCCTACACGACAGTGATACATATTTTCGGTATCAGCGATATCTGGTCTCGAATTGAGGCCCTGGACCATCAGGTTGATTCCCGTGTGCAGATGGAGATGATGCTGAATCTTATTCGCCTCATCAAGCGGGCAGTGCGATGGTTGTTACGCAATCGCCGACATCAAATGGCGCCCACAGGTGCTATAGAAGAGTTTGCCGACGGTGTAGAACAGCTGCGTGAGGCTTTACCCAATATGCTGCGCGGCGGCGCCTCAGAGCAATACGCCTCTTTGGTGCAGCATTATATTGATGAAGGCGTCAGCGCAGATCTTGCCTCGGCCGTCGCCGGCACTCTGCAAGGTTATACCGTATTGGGTGTCATCCAGGCTGCGACAGAAACCGATTCGCCGCTACTGGAGGTTGCAGAGTTGTACTTCTTTATGGGAGAGCGACTGGAACTCGACTGGTTCAGCGGCCAGATACTGAGCAGCAAAGTTGAAAACGAGTGGCAAGCTATGGCCAGGGACACCTACATGGAGGACCTCGAATGGCAGCAACGCACTCTGGCGGTAGGCGTCCTGCGCCATATGTGTGAGGATCGAGATCTGATCAAATGCCTACAGGCGTGGGAGCGTGAGGAAGCGACCCTGCTTCAGCGCTGGCACGAAATGTTGGCCGAGCTGCACTCCACGGATGTTCCGGACTTTGCGATGTATGCGGTGGCTAATCGAGAGCTGCTGGATCTCGCTCAGAGTAGTCTGAGGGATTAGTCTCGCTGCATCTGCAGCGAGGGGTAGCCTAGGGTAAAGTGCTGTAGAAGGTCAGGGCGTGCGGATCTTGTGAACGCCCGAGACGCCGGTCAGGCCATCCCATTGATCGACTCGTCCTTCCCGCCAACCCGACATCCAACTAACACGATGGTCATCGTTTTCATGGGGACAGTAGTCCCTACTGCGGCCGGAAACTCCTACGTTGTAGCCTCGATCAAATGCTCGGTCGTTCATATCACGCTTCTGTCTTCTCATAAATGCCTACCTCGGTCGTGGGACCCTGGCCGAATTTTCCCGTAGGAAGCACTCGCGCCGGTAAGATACGGGTCCTGTGTTAGAGTTTTCTGCATGTATTTT
This sequence comes from Halioglobus sp., assembly GCA_036961205.1. Taxonomy (GTDB): domain Bacteria; phylum Pseudomonadota; class Gammaproteobacteria; order Pseudomonadales; family Halieaceae; genus CALJFL01. Next base: position 134,787 of record JBALVI010000003.1, read on the forward strand.
GCATGTCTTATTGCTTAATAATTCGCGCAGCAATACAGCGAAGAGTGTCCGAAGACACCCCTCTATAAAACCAAAGGCTGCGGTCCAAGTCGACTAATATTTTGATCTGAAGAAGTCGGCTGATATAACAAAATATTCTATTACTGCAATTAAGCCAGATTAAGTGCGTATTTTCGCCATTAGGGTTTGCACTGCGGCGAGCCCCAGGGTATTCATCCGCCGAATATTGTTCTCCGGGATTGCTTCCGGGTCAGGATGTGCGTCAACGGCGGCGGCAATACTGTCTTCCCGCAGCAGGTGCAACATGGGGTAGGGCGCGCGGTTGGTGTAGTTCTCCACATCCTCCAGCGCGGTGCCGGCGAACTGGTACTCGGGATGAAAGCTGGCAATTTGGACCTCGTCATCCAGGCCCAGCTCAGTCAGAAGAGCCTCAGCAATATCCAGGAAGTCGTTGTAAGCCGCAAAATTCTCCAGGACCCCCGGATGAATCAGTAAAGTGGTTTCAATTTCCGGATGTTTTCCCAGCAACAGCAACTCGTGTTGTAGTTCGCCAAGCAGGTTTGCTTCATCACCAGCCTTTGAGGTGACAAAGCGTACCCGTCCCGCGGACAATTCCCGGGCTGCGAAAGGACACAAGTCGAGGTCGATCACGAATTGTTCCAGCCAGCGTTTTGTTCGCTGTTCAACAATGTCTGAATGCTTTTTGTCTGTCATAGACACTACCGTTTAACCATTAACAACAAGCGCTTCGTCGATCAGTTCTATCCAGTGCCGGACAGGGATCTGTGCGTCCTCTCCCAGATGCAACTGGCAGCCTACATTGGCCGTAACGATGATATCCGGTTGATCGATATTAAGTGCTGAGAGTTTTGCCTGTTTTAGACGGGCGCTGATTTTCGGTTGTAATAGTGCATAAGTTCCCGCCGAGCCGCAGCATAGATGATCATCGCGAGTAACCACGGTGTTGAATTCAAGGCGCTGCAGTAGCTCCTGAATCAGATTTGGCTGACCAAGACCGTGAGATAAAGTACAGGGTGTGTGAACCGCTATTCGTTGCGGGCCGGGAGTGAGCGCAAGTGAGTTCAGGTCTTCCCCGGACAGAATTTGTCCCAGGTCTCGCAGGCGCTCGCTGACAGTTCTTGCCTTGTCGGCGTAATCGGGATCATCTGCAAGCAGCTCGCCATATTGTGCCACCATACTACCGCAGCCGGATGCACTGGCTACGATGGCTTCCGCACCAGATTCGAACAACGGCCACCAGGCATCGATGTTACGGCGCATGTTATCCAGTCCGTCATTCCTTGCAGCCAGGTGGTGGTTAACTGCCCCGCAGCATCCAGCCTCAGGCGTACTGACCAGATCGATCCCCAGAGCTGACAAGACCCTTCTGGCGGCGTCGTTGGTTGTTGGTGTACTGACGCCTTGTACGCAGCCTTCCAGTACCAGCATTTTCCGATCGTGTTGCTCTGTTGGCACCGGGCGGCGCATGACCGCTAGCGGAATCTTCTTTTTAAGGTTCGACGGCATTATCGGACGCAGCCATTGCCCGGTCCGAAGCAATGTGCCGAATACCTGCGGCCTGGTCAGCACATTGCGCAACAACCACCGAAATCCCCGGCTAACGGGTGGCCGCGGCGCCGCTTCTTCCATCAGTTCCCGGCCCAGGTCGGCTAACGCGCCGTACTGCATACCAGAGGGGCAGGTGGTCTCACAACTGCGACAGCTCAGGCAGCGGTCCAGGTGGGTGTGGGTTTGGGCAGTTGCTTCCCCGCTTTCCAACAGGTTTTTGATTAGATAAATACGGCCCCGTGGGCTGTCTCTCTCGTCGCGGCTGTCTATATAGGTGGGGCAGGTGGCGAGACAGAATCCGCAGTGCACGCAGGCACTAATGAGCTTTGCAGCCTGCTCACCCTCGCGGGTTTGTTGGTATTTTGGGTGTAATTCTACGTGCATGTCAGGGCTCTACATCCAACTGTACAGACGTCCGGGGTTGAAAACTCCCGCGGGATCCATGGCCTGCTTAACTTTGCGATGTAGCCGGGTCTGTACAGGATCCAGTAGCGGATTGGTCTCTGCCATGCGATCACCGCCTTTAAAGTTAACCCAGTGTCCGATGCCCTGTGCCAATGGTTTTGCCTGCGGGTCGACGTTGCTATCCGTTCCATACCAACGTTGGGCTCCACACCAGTTCATCAGCAGTGGCTGTGCTGAAGTCAGGCTTGCAGTCGGCGAACAAGACAGCCGCCACAAACCTTTCTGAGTCTCTATACACGGCAGACTGAGCTCTCGAATCTGATCCCAGACTGGCGCCTCATCCTCGCATTCTCCTCCCCAAAGCTGTGCAGTATGACGCACGGCTGCCTCTGCCCCCGAAAGTCGCAGGTAAACACGACCTTCGAACCAAGCGGCCGCAGACAAGGGTTTGGGTGTGCCCGCTCGCTCATTCATGAACCTGATAGCCGTGCTGGCGGGCATGTCGTAACTGAGCGTCGCGTGAGCCTCTGGTCTGGGGCTGACCTTCAAGGTTGCCTGGCTGATTAGGCCCAGTGATCCCAAAGCCCCGGCCTGCAGTCTTGAGACATCGTAACCAGCGACATTTTTCATCACGGTACCGCCAAAATTTAGCAGTTCTCCCTTGCCATTAATCAGTTTCAGGCCAAGCACCAGATCGCGAATGGCACCGTACCAGGGTCGGCCGGGGCCAGACAGGTTACAGGCCAATGTGCCGCCCAGTGTTGCCGCGCCGCCGAAGTAGGGCGACTCACAAGCGAGTGTTTGATTGTTCTCGGCCAGTGTTTGTTCGATATCTGTTAGCGGAGTACCAGCGCGGGCGGTAATAAAAAGCTCCGCCGGTTGATAGTCGATAATTCCCCGGTGGTTGGAGAGGCTCAGCGCGGTGGCATTGCATTCACGGCCCAATAGGTTGCGTTTAGTATTGCCGCCTTGCAGATATATGGCCTGACCATCGCGCGCAGCAGAGGCAACGGCTGTTTGTAATTCCTGCGTGAGATCAGTCATGAGTGTGCCTGGCCGGCAGTGCCCGATATTCCTGACAGCGCTTCAAAATGGGCACGCCTTTGCCGGGATTTAGGCTGAGTGTTGGATCAAACGCCGCCTTAATATCTTCGAACTGTAGCAGTTCCAGTTCACTGAACTGACTGGGCATTTGCCGAATTTTCTCCAGCCCCACTCCGTGCTCGCCGGTGATACTGCCGCCCACTTCAACACTCATCTCCAGTATCCTGGCGCCGAATTCCTCTGCTTTAGCTATCGAGTCGGGATCGCCACCGTCGAATAAAATCAGCGGGTGAAGATTGCCATCTCCAGCGTGAAAGACGTTTGCTACACGTAGCTTGTAGTGCGCCGACATACGCGCGATCTCTTCCAGTACAAAAGATACCTTGCCGCGTGGAATCGTGCCGTCCATACAATAATAATCGGGCGACAAGCGTCCCACTGCGGGAAAGCAGGACTTTCGACCCTTCCACAATAGAGCACGATCTGCTTCATCGCTGGAAATTCGCAAAGAGGAAGCACCGCACTCTTTGAACATGCTTTCGATACGGCCAATGTGTTCGGCAACTTCCTGCCTGGTGCCATCTACCTCGCACAGCAGTAGCGCCGCTGCGTCACGCGGATAACCCGCCTGCGCAAAGTCTTCCGCTGCCTCGATCGCCAGGCGATCCATCATTTCCAGCCCCGCGGGCACAATCCCGGCGCCGATGACGGCGGCAACTGCATCGCCTGCCGCGCTGACCGTGTCGAAGCCAGCCAAAACTACGCGCGCGATTTCCGGGCTGGGCAGAAGCTTGACTGTTACTTCAACAACCACGCCCAGAAGACCTTCTGAGCCGGTAAGTAATGCGAGTAAATCAAGGCCGGGACTGTCCAGACTATCGTTGCCGATACGTACCAGTTCGCCCCGATCCGTCACCATCAACAGCGAAAGTAAATTGTGGGTGGTGAGACCATACTTGAGACAGTGCACGCCGCCGGAGTTTTCCGCCACATTACCGCCTATGGTACAGGCGATCTGAGACGAAGGGTCAGGACCGTAGTAAAGGCCGAGACTTTCAGCCGCTTCGGAAATTCGAAGATTAGTGACACCGGGCTGAACCTTGGCGCTGCGAGCCAGTGGATCGATGTCGAGGATTTTATCGAGCTTGCTAAGTACCAGCAGCACGCCATCGGGATGAGGCATTGCGCCAGCGGCAACGCCAGTGCCGGCCCCTCTGGCAACAACAGGCAGGTTGTACTGTCGACATAAACGCATGGTGTCCTGAACCTGCTGCACCGTGTCAGGCAGCACTACCAACCAGGGCATATCCCGATAGAGCATAAGACCATCGCATTCAAAGGGGCGTTGAGACTCAGCCTCAGAGATTATCGATTGCGCAGGCAGGTGGGCGCGCAATTGCTTGATGAATTGATCGCGGTTGGGCAGTGGTGCTAATGAGTTGATGGGACTGGTACCAAAGGTTGTGAATACTGAGCACCTATCCTAAGGCATCGCTGGGTGGAGGCAAAGCTACGGGGGGTTATTTCTGGTATTCGCTTGAGGACTTATGCGATATCGCGCGTCCCGCTGTGGGATGTTCACTTGCGGTTGGAACCCCACGCCCTTAAGCGAACATCCCACAGCGTGCCGCTACCACCGAGCCAGCATCGGGTCGATCTTGAAGATATCTTCGATGCGAGCAGCTCCTGCGGATCCAACACGATTAAACCCCGCGGTAAGCAGTCCGCTACCGGGGCCTAGTAAGTGTTAAACAGCTCCTGAATGGCCTCAGCGTCCTGAGTCGTGAGCAAGGCAAGCTTCAACAGCACCCGAGACTTCGCCGGATTGAGCTCTGCAGAGGCGATAGTGCCTGCGTCGTCGTCGTTTACCTCGATATTGCGCCCCACCGTACCGAAGGGCACCCGGGTCGATCTGACGACGATCACACCACTAGCCGCGGCCTTGGTCAGCGCCTCTAAGGTCGCCGCATTAGTATTGCCGTTGCCAACACCTGCGCTAACAATCCCCTTGGCACCCAAATTGACGCTGGCTGCAACCAGATCCGCAGAGAAGTCGGAGTGCATGTATAGCACGTCGACGCGGGGTAACGATGTGACGCCTTCAAGCGAGAAGGGGCTGGTGGTGCCGAATTCAGCATAGGGTTTACGATAGAAGGTCGCTTTGCCATAGAGAGTGGTTCCAATCAGGCCCTTTTCTGGAGACTTAAAGGTCTGTACGTCTGTCGTGCTGGTTTTAGTGACGGCTCTGGCACCGTGTATGTCGTCATTTACCACGACCATCACTCCGCGACCGACCGCTTCAGGGTCTGCTGCCACCGCCACAGCGTTATAGATGTTGAGTGGTCCGTCTGCTGACAAAGCAGTAGCGGGTCGCATCGCAGCGGTCATCACAACCGGCTTGTTACTCTTTAAAGTCAGGTGTAAAAAATAGGCGGTTTCTTCAATGGTATCGGTGCCGTGAGTGATCACCACGCCGTCGACATCGTCCTGAGCTAGTAGTTTGTTGACGTGAGTCGCCAGCTTCAGCCAGATTGCATCGGACATATCCTGGCTGCCGACGCTGGCTATTTGTTCGCCACGTATGTCGGCCAATTCCTTGATCTGTGGCACCGCTGCAATTAGCGTTTCGACACCGACCTGACCGGAGGTGTAACCGGCTTGGGTTTGGGTGGGCGCAGATCCCGCGATTGTGCCGCCGGTGGCGAGTATGACTATCCTGGGCATAGTGTCAGCTCTCGCCGAACAAGCGGCTAATATCAGCCCGCAAAAAATCGTGATTTTTATAAGCTTCATTGTTGTTCATATCCTTGCTTGCGCCGCGCTCCGAATGAAATTGTTGGCCTCAGCTGAAAAGCCGAGCCAGTCGCCATTGTATTGGCCGATGGCCTCAAGTGATCAGGCTACGATCATAAAGGACCTAGGCGCTTTGTACATCAAATTAGCGGGACAAGTTCCCCAATCCTTTTACAACACCGGTCCTCACCCGAGTTACACTTAAGGGAGAAAATTTTCGCAGGAGCCACCAGATGATCTTCCACCAAATCGCAACTGAACGAGGGTGCCAGTCCTACTTCCTCGCGTGTGAAAAACATTGCATAGCTGTAGTCATTGATCCTGAAGATGGTCAGTTGGACCGCTACAATGGTCTGGCCGCACAGGAAGGGGTGCGTATCCACTATGTGCTGGACACTCATACGCATGCAGATCACTTCTCGGGAACGGTAGAAATGTCCAGAACACTGGATATTCCAGTGATCATGCACAGGAATAGCCCTGCCCCTTTTGTTGGCATCCGGGTGGACGACGGAGAGATGATTAATGTGGGCGATCTCTCCCTGAACATTATTCACACTCCTGGGCATACGGCGGATTCAATGTGCGTTCAGGTCGAAGACAGAGTGTTCACCGGCGATACACTCCTGATTGGCGGCTGTGGTCGAACCGATCTACCTACCGGTAGCGCCGAGCAGCAGTACGACAGTTTGTTTAGCAAACTTCTACAACTACCTGGTGAGACCCTGGTATTTCCAGCCCACATTTATGCCAATAGAACGCATACAACAATTGCAGAAGAAATTGAATCCAATCCCAGACTGCAATTGAAAGACCGCGCGCAATTCATCGAAAAGATGGAGGCGGTAACTCTGCGCGAGCCGGATCATTTATCTGAAGCGCTGCGCACCAATCTCACTGGCGGAAAAACGGTAGAGCAGATGATTGCCAATGCGGCACAGCATGTTCCTTTCATGTCGCTGGCAGAAGTGAAGCGGCGCTGCATGCTGGACGACCCAGGAATAACACTACTCGATGTGCGGGAGCGTGAGGCCTACCGTGGCGGTCATATTCCGGGCGCCATGGTGATCCCTAGAGGTCAGCTGGAGTTAAGTGTTAACGAGCAGTTACCCGATCCCACCAGACGCATCGTCGTTTACTGTCAGTTTGGCAAGATATCAACGCTGGCCACCGCGACTCTTCGCGACATGGGGTTTACCCGAGCCGTGGCTCTGGATGGTGGTATCGAGCAGTGGAAGGCTGCGGGGTATCCGCTGGAACAAAGCGCGCGGGAGTAATAGTGCTGGTGTCAGCTTTCAAAGGTTGAAACTTCGGTGCATAAAGTAAAACAGGCGCCCAATCCACGGGCTTGCAACGTCGCTGTGAGTCTTTGATTGACAGGGTTTTGCGCTGAATACGCCACACATTATTTGTTAGTTACCACTAGTAATGGCCGCGACGCAGTGGCTATACTTGGCCGTAAATAAAAGAACGGTTTCTGCCATTGTCCAGCAATTTGTATGAAGAACTCAAACGCCGCAAGGTAATTCGTGCTGCCGTTGGTTACCTGATCGGTGCGTGGTTATTGCTGCAGGTAGGAGACGTTGTCATAGAGCCCCTGGGTCTGCCTGTATGGGTGCAGACAGCTCTTATCATAGGTCTTGCGACGCTGTTCCCTGTGGTCGTGGTGGTCGCCTGGATCTACGAGCTGACCCGCGGTGGATTTGTACGTGAATCCAAAACTGAATCAGTTGAGCCCGCAGTCGACAACAGCCTTACTGTAGAGTTGGACAGGCCCAGGCTGGCTGTTTTGCCCTTTTCGGTTCTCGGTGGAGCAAAGGAAGATGAGTATCTTGGCGAAGGCATGGCCGAAGAAATTCTCAACACCTTGGCACGCCACAAGCAACTACAGGTTATAGCCAGAACGTCATCATTTCGCTTTCGAGGCGGGGATGTGGATACGTCTGAAATTCGTCAACAACTCGCCGCCACACATGTCATCACCGGGAGTGTGCGACGCAGCGCCGATAGGCTTCGAATTTCCGTTCAACTGATTGACGTGGCCGATGAAAGCCAGATTTGGGCGGAAACTTATCAGCGCGCCAGCGGCGATGTATTCGAGGTGCAGGCCGAAGTTGCGGGTGGAGTTGGCACTCAACTCGTCGCTATCATGGGCCTGAAAGCTGTTGAAACCGTTCGTGAATGGAAGTTGTCACCGGAGGCTTACGAGCAATTCCTCATGGCAACCGCAGCGTTTCGCAGAACCGATTTCCCCGCGGCCTTGAAATACGCGACGAGATCCGAAGAAATCGACTTCGAGAATCCGGTGGTGCCTACACTGATCGCCGAGGTCTACCTGAATTGGCCGCGCTATGGTTTTGCATCCACGAAAGATGAATTAACTCGAGCCCGGCAAAGCGCCACGCGCGCACTGCAAGTGGACCCTACTTATTTGCCTGCACAGTCGGCGATGGGAATGTTGTCTCTTTACATGGGCAGGGAGTTTGGCACTGCCTTCGAAGCCGTAGCGCACACGGCGATAGAGCAGCCAGGACTGGTAGAGTGGTTGCCGGTGCTGCTTGGCTATGCTAATCGCTACGAGGACGCAGTTGAGCTGCAGCGGCGCATTGCACAGCGCGATCCGCTAAATACGGCCAATTTGTTAACCTGGGCCTGCCGCCTCAATTGGCTGGGCCGCTGGGAAGAAGCGGTGGTAGCGACCGAGCGGGCGCGGGAGTTGGATCCCCATCACCTGATCCTGAACAACAATGACTACCGCTGGGCAGTAAGGGATGGAAATTATGACCAGGCCCGGAGATTGCTAAAGTCATGGGGCCTGGACCCCGATAAACCTCGGGACAAGCTTCCGGGGTCCTGGTTGCCGCGCAGCGTTGGGCTTTGGCTTGGTGCACGGTTGTATGGAGAATTGGGGGAGCTGGACGTGGCGGTTACACTCGCCAGAGAAATTGAGCTAGAAGAAGGCTTTACACCGACCACGGTAGCAGAGGCCTATGTCAGCGCCGGCGCCATCGATGACGCCTATCGTATCTGGGACCTGGGTATACAGCGCTTTGATGCGGGCATTTACGACTTGGCCAGGCCACACGATATGCGCGACAGGGACAATAACTTTTGGCTCGAGTTTTCCAGCGATCCACGATACGAAGAATTTCTTGGGCGCCTTGGTATCGACGAGGCCTCATTACAAGGTGTGGACTGGCACCTGATTGACAAGGTTCTGCGCTAACTACTTCGCCGGTTTCGCTTCACCAAGTTTTTCTCCCTGCAGAATGTGATTCCCAATGATGCTCTTATCGAGTGCAAACCGGCCCTTCTGTGTCAGCATAATCATATTCGACCCGCCAAACTGAAAGTAGCCAAACTCCTCGCCGCGGCACAGTTCCACGCCTACCTCGGCGGTGATGACAACGGAGGAAATTTGGGCCATACCCACAGGCAGCAGCGCAACCAGGCCCATTTCAGGACTGTCGATTATCATCAGTCCGCGATCCTGAGTAAACTGGAAACCTGGCTGCGGAATGGCTACCAGAATGTTGCCCTCACGTTCAATTGTCAGTCCAACTTTGCCAGGAATGTTGCGTGCCTCAAGCACTTTTCCGGCCACTGGGGTGTGAAATCGGTGATAGTCAAAAATCTGTAAAAAAGCACTGATATAAAGGCCATCTTCAAAAGCATCCTTGTACTTGCTGTCCTTGAGAAGTTCGGCAATGGTGAATCTTGCCTGCTTGGCAACCAGCACTGAATCGGCGTTTATTTTTTCCGCTTTTGTGATGAGAAAGTCGCACGGCGATACAATAGTACCCGAGTCACAACCTCCTGCTAATGGTCGTAAGCCAGGCTTGGTCTGGCGGGCGAAAAACTGATTAAAGGAGTGCCAACCGCTTGGCCCGCGTTGGTATTGGTCTACTTGAAACTGGGGATCGTTGATATAGCTTTCAAGGTGGCCGCTGGATTTGTCCGTGTCGAGGAAATCCCCCCACGCGTCGTTGAACCTGACATTCCAGGCCTGAAAGTCAGGGTCTTTTACCAGTATCTGCTTGGGTGAGATGCTCAGCATGTAGAAATAAACAAGGTCCTGTTGCAGCATGGCCTGGCTGTTTTTCGGAATCTGTACCACCGATGCTGCAATAAAGTCATAAAAGGTCTGCAGGTCCGAAAAATACTCGGGCATCTTGGTGTCGACAATAGATTGCTTGAGTGCAGATTTTAAATCTGGACGATTTTCCAGCAGTATTTCCAAATCTTGTACGATAGACGTTTGATGGGTCATTCAGACATGCCTCAATTAAAACCTGAACTTCAGATTAGTTGCCAATGGATGAATTGCAAGTTGTTTCACCCCAAACGGCAAATTCTGTCCTACACTGCTGTTCGGGACAGGCTTAAAAAAAATAACTAGTAATGGGAAGTTTCCAATGTGTTTGAATCGACCAAAGTGGCGCAACAGGATGTTTCAGTTGCTGGCTCTGATGTTACTGACCGCGTGTTCTGGGAACTATCAGGGTTCCAATACGCTGGATAACTATCCTAACGACAGTACGGGAAAATCTGAGTTGGCCAAGGATGTGCTGCTGGAGGCGATAGGCTTCTGGGATGCTAACAAAAATACACAGGTGGTTCCTGCCGAACACATGGTAGAAATATCTGCCTTCCTTTACCTTGGTCGCCACACGGATTGGGTACATGACGTCGATACCCGATCGATGAATATCAGGCCTACTGGCCCCTTTATCGATGGTATTGGCTACAACACCCACCAGCGCGTGAGAGTGTATTACTCCAACGGCGTGGTCGACTGGTTGCGCAACGACCGCCAGGGAGATATTCCCGACGGCGCCATGATCGTCAAACAAATGTACCCTACAGACCCTGACAACAAGAGTTACGGGGGCGAAAAAGTGACAGGGTGGGCGGTGATGATCCGCGATGGCAAGGCAAGCAAGGATGGTTGGTTGTGGTTCCTGTTTTTCCTTCCTGACACGCCGTCTTATGGTTCGCCTGTACTATTATCCCAGTACGGTATGTCCTTCTGTTTGTCTTGTCACTCCGGCACCGATAATGACCAGGGCACCTATTCGTATATCGGCAATCTCACGGGCAAGGATGTCGACCAGTATTCACCCGGTATCATTCCCAATCCTCCCGGTCCATCTTCTAGCCGCCCCGTTCTGGTGGCCACTCACAGCTCGCAGTCCCCATCGTTTGGTCTGCATGTAGCTGACATCGAGACTTTGATAAAAAGCATGGAAACTCACCGCAACGAAAAAGAGCCCGAGCTCTCAAGGAAGATTGACAAGCACCTGGGTAAGAGTATTCCAGACGAGTTGTTTGGGGTGCTCGATAATTTCATACAAGACTCAATGTCCGCGCCAGTGAGTGCACCCCTGAAACACAAAAACCCGGCGATTGTAGAAACCTATGGTAATCGTGGGGTGAGCAGAAGTTCCGTCGTGCATATGCCTTGGGATTTGACTACCGGACACACAGGTGCCTCGCCCGATAATCTGAAGACCTTTATCACCAGCGACAACTGTCGCGGGTGTCACGATGCCAGCTTGCTGCTTGGCGGTCGTCAGCCCTCGATGATGGTTTACGAGGAGGCGAGCGATCCGAATACGCCGGAGAACAAATACAATGTTTCCATCTACGGGGAGTGGGGCACCTCAATGATGGGGCTGGCGGGTAGGGACCCTATTTTTCTGGCACAGCTGGAGTCGGAACATGAGCTGCGGCCAGAGCTAAAAGATTGGACTTCTAACCTGTGTATGTCGTGCCACCAAGTGGCCGGGCAGCGGCAGTTTCACTTGGATAAAAACCCAGGCTATTACACCTCGGACTACACCTATCTGAAGCCAGAGGGTAAGCACCTGAATCCCAAGGCTGAATATGCCTCGCTAGGGCGTGACGGCGTGACTTGCACCGTCTGCCACCAGATCATGGATGAGGGTCTGGGAGAGGAGAAAACATTTACTGGCAAGTTTGTGATCAATCCTGAACCCGGTAGAGTTTTTGGGCCTTATCAGAATGAGGACATCAAGCCCTACTACATGAAACAGGCGCTGGGTATAGAGCCCGTTTATGGCGAGCAGATCAAGAACCCCGCTTTGTGTGGTTCATGTCATGCTATTCAATTGCCGGTGCTTGAGGTCGGCGCTTCTGAGCCGCCCAAGCCTGGAGGGCAGGTTTCCCACGAGCAGACCACCTATCTGGAGTGGGCTAACAGCGCGTATACCGAAAATCCTGATACTACGTGTCAGGGTTGCCATATGCCCGGCGACTTCCGGGATAAAAAAACGCTGGAGTTTGCCATAGCTAATGTGGAGGACGGGAACTTTCCTGAAGTGAAAAACAGGGCAGAAGATTCTCTTATCACGCCGGAACCCAAATCGGGCTACAGGCGGCACACTCTTGTAGGCCTGAGTATTGTGGCCAATCGAATGTTCCAGCAATTTCCTGCGGAACTGGGTATTACCACGCTGGACCCGGGAACACCTTTAACGTTTGGTCCTGCTTCCGAAGGGGCTGTGCATCGTCTGCAGCTAACTGAAGACGAAATGGAACTGATGGCAGCCGACACCGCGGAGCTCTCGGCGAGCGTGCTCGACAAGAATTCCGATACATGGCGCGTACAGGTCGACATAGAAAACAAGGCAGGGCATAAATTTCCTTCGGGAGTTGGGTTCAGGCGCGCTTTCCTGGAGGTGACTGCGTTGTCTGCCGAAGGCACAGCACTGTGGGGCTCGGGGCAGACCAATGCTGCGGGTGTTATTGTCGATGGCGATGCTCAGGTACTGTCTTCCGAGTTCACCAAGGACTGGCAACGCCTGCAACCGGATTTCGCTGGACAAGTTATCTCGAGAGAGGATCAGGTGCAGATTTTTGAAACCCGGCACATCAACAAGGACAAGCAACTAACCACCAGCTTTCTCGGGCTGTATAAAGAAGTTAAAGACAATCGACTGCTGCCCTTGGGCTGGTCCAAAGACGGTCGCTATGTGGATGCAACAAAGCTAGTGAAACTCGGGGGTGACGAAGCCATGTTCCCGGCCCATCCTGGAAAGCGGAGTATTGAGTACCACATTCCGGCCACGGCGGGTGCAATTGACCGTATTCAGGTGCGCCTGTTATACCAATCTACTCCGCCTTACTACTTGCAGGACCGTTTCTCCACCAAGGGCCAGGAAAATGATCGTCTTTACTATCTGGCTAGTCACCTTGACCTGAAAGGCTCCCTGGCTGAAAACTGGAGTGTGGAGATCGAAAAAACAGTGGCCCGCTAACAACGTTTTAATGTGTCGCTGTTACTGTTTGACCAGAACCAGGCCTCGTGATCGATTGGATTCCGAGTCCTTGGCCAACATTGCGATATGCAGTTTTTCGACCGTCAGCCAAACGGGTGGATACTTGTATTTTGCGACATCCAGAATCAGTACGCGGTCGGAATCTTCGTCATAGGCAGCCGCAGGTGACAGATGGCCGTCGCCATTTTGTCCCAGGGGGCGACGAGAGTAATTTACGATCACTCGCTGGCGCGAATCCGCAAGTGCAGCGATCAATGTATTGCGCAGCCAGTCTACCGAAAATTCGTCGGCATGATGAAAACTTGCGGTTACACCCAGGTTGTTGAGAAATTCCGCTACCTCAGGTAGCAGCAACCCCACCTTCTCAACTTTAGCGTAAGCTTTTACTTTCTGGTTCTGCTCGTTAAACAGCAGATTCTGCGTAAACAGTTTATAGGGATACAAGCGTTTTGGGCTCGGGCGTGGAACCTCGAGGCTATTTAGCACAGTGGCCATGGACGCAGGGCCGCAAAAAGTCAGCACCTGCTCGAACTCGAGATAGGTTGCGAGGGAAAAGTAATCCCCTTGAATTTCAGAGTCCATAAAAAGTTTTTGGCCAGGAGCGCTAGTGAGGTAAATCAATTCACCGCTCGGACCCGCGCCTGCCTGAGCGCTGCAGATCATTGTCAAAAAGATAATTGAAAGAAGTTTTTTCAGCTGAATTTTCATATGAAATGCCATTATTCTAACTTTTTGCACGAAACGAGATGGGATTCTCGCGGTTATCGGCTGAGACTATAGCAACTACGATATTTGCCGGGCGCCACTTCTGCCGGGTAAGTCCAGCATGGTAAGAATGCCAGACTGGCCGGAGCAGACGGCTGGTATCGCATTGACTATCCAACAGGCGGCAGACGCATTCCCGCCGCCTGCGGCACCTGGTTCAAAGTGATCCTCGGCGTGAATACTTAGATGAATTGTCGGATTGCCGGTGACGATGACCTGATGGCAACCCTGTCCTTCTGGAGGATAAGGCCAATCCGGTGCGCATTGATCGTCTATACGGGTAACGTGCTCTACTACATAAAGTGGCTTTCCAGCGTGGATACCTCGGACCTCGAATCGAAATGCCCCCTGGGTGCCAGCCTTGAAGCTGCCCATGCCATCGACCTCTATGGTTCGTTCCAGTGGCCTGCGCTCGACTTCTATTTCGATAGATTCAACGGGTTTCCCCATTGCTTCTCCTAGCAGTCTGACCATGGGTGCCCAAACCATGTCGAGAGCAAACTCTAGCAGCATAAGAGGCGTCTCCTCCATGGATTCTCCGAAGCCGATTACCTCGCGTACTACCCGGGGTTGGTCGTAGAGGGCGTAATTAAAAATCTCACGCGTTCTTATCTCGGTGATGCCAGAACTTGCCGCGCTGACAAAGACGGGTAGGGCATCCATTACCCACCCGGGATCAATGCCCGATACCAGTAACGAAGCGCCACTTGCCTGGCAGGCTTTCTCAATGGGCTGTAAAACTTCTTCGCTGGTCGAGCCGGGGTGCAGGAAACTGTAGAAGGACGTAGAGACAACATTGATGCCGGCATCCAGACAAGCGAGCAGATCCGCGAGCGCTTCTGCTGGCCGAATGTCAGCGGTAGCGGTATAAACTACGGCGTCGGCTCCCGCTGCCAGAACTCCCGCCCAATCGTCTGTGGCTGCCAGCCCCAGTGGTGCCATGCCGACCAGTTCACCGGCATCGCGGCCGATTTTATCGGGGTTTGAGACAATCACTCCGACCAACTCCAGATCAGCATGGCTGAGCACTGCACGCACCGCAGGGCGCCCGACATTGCCTGTTCCCCAGACGATGACCTTCCTACTAGCTGACACGGGGATGTAATCTCACGGGCAATCGAGTGTAGCCGCGGACAAAAACCGAGGGGTTGCGTTCCGGTTCTGCCATCACTTCAACCCGATCAAAGCGTTCGAGAATTTCTTCCCAGAGGATTTTGAGTTGCATTTCCGCAAGGCGATTACCCATGCAGCGATGAATGCCAAAGCCAAAAGCCAGGTGTTTGCGAACGTTCTCTCGATCAATCAGATAATCATAGGGCCGTTCAAAAAAACGTTCGTCACGATTCCCCGACAAATACCACATAACCACCTTGTCACCCGCACTGATTTTCTTGCCGCTCAGTTCGAAGTCGGTCTTTGCAGTACGCCGCATATGCATCAGTGGTGTTTGCCAGCGAATGGTTTCTGAAATCATATCGGAAATGCGTTCCGGTTCTGCTTTCAATTTCGCAAATTGATCAGGGTTCTGGTGAAGTGCCAACACGCTGCCACTCATGGTGTTTCGGGTGGTGTCGTTACCGCCGACAATCAGCAGGATTAGATTGCCGAGGTATTCCATGGGCTCCATGTCGCGGGTAGCTTCTCCATGGGCCAGCATTGAGATCAGGTCATTGGCCGGCAGGGCATTGACACGCTCATTCCAGAGCTCGGTAAAAAACTGCAGACATTCAATCAGCTCCTGGCGCCCCTGTTCCTCTGTTTCAACAACGCCCATGCCCGGCACGGCGGTGGCGACATCCGACCATCGCGTCAAACGTCGTCGTTCCTCAAACGGAAAATCGAACAGGGTAGCCAGCATTCGGGTAGTTAATTCGATGGAGACTTTGTCTACCCAGTCGAACGTTTCTCCGACCGGTAAATTCTCTAACACATCGATGGTTCGCTCACGAATAATCGGCTCGAAATGTCGGAGTTTGTCTGCTCCAACTGCCGGATTAACGACAGACCGTTGCTGGTCGTGCTTGGGTCTGTCCATGGCGATGAACATGGGAAGTTGAAAGTCTTCCTCCTGATCGCGGATGGTGATTGCTGGTTCAGAGGAAAATACGTCGTGATTTGTATCTACCGCCATGATGTCGTCGTAGCGTGTCACGGACCAGTAAGGCCCGAACATAGAGTCTGCGCAATAGTGAACCGGGTCGTCGTCGCGAAGGCGCTGAAACCAGCTGTCCTGGACATTTTTCTGAAACAAAAACGGATTGGCTACATCGATCTGGTCTAGCGCAAGCGTACTGGGGTCCAACTCGGTCTGAGCCGGGTCGTGGAAAAAAGCGGTCTCTGTCATAACAGCTGCCTGATTATAAACGGGTAACGGCAGTGTAAGTGAAGGGTTCAGACAACGGCAACTATTGCATCGAAATTCGGTGCATCGCGGCGGATCAGTACAGGGGCGCAGACCGTGGTCAGCGACCCCCGATTGATCAGTCTACTCTGTGACAGTTTCCCGGTAGGCGTACCAGGTGGCGTGCCCGAGTATTGGGAAGATAATGACCATGCCCAACATCTTGGTGGCAAAACCTACCAGTACCAGCAGCACAATGATTGCGGCCCAAACCAGCATGGCCGGCCAGTCCCGCAGAGTCACCCTAAGACTCATCCGGATCGCGGTTTTTGCATCGACGTGACGCTCAATCATCATTGGAATGGTGACCGCCGACATGGCGAATACTACCGCCGACAAACTACCGCCAACGGCCAGATACGCCAACAACTGGGTTTGGCTGAGTTGAGTCAGCACGTCACCCCAGACCGTATTCGCCAAGCTGGGTGCAACGTTATCGCCCAGCATGAGATACAACAGTGTGCCGGACACGAAGAACCACACCAGCGCCAGGCACGAAAGCATTAGCGCGAATCCGGTCAGGTTGCTCCGGTTTCGACTAAGGGCCAATAATGAGGACTGAAAATCGACCTCTTCCCCGTGATCCTGACAACGTGATAATTCGCACAGGCCGGCGGTCATGATAGGGCCGATCAAAAGAAACCCGGAGGTTACCGCGGCCAGGAAAAAGGGATGGCGTTCATAGGCAAGAATCAAGGTGCCGAGGACGGCCACCAGGACGCCGTAAGCCAGGCTGGCGCTTCGGTGATACAAAAGGTCGTCCCAGGCTTCACTCAACCAGACAAAAGGTCGTGTTATTGGGACTCTGCGAACAGGAATGTTTTCGAGCTCTTCGGTGGCGCTGATCATGGTGCTCCTCCTCGTGGTATATACCACGTGTCTAAACACAATTACGGAGGTCGGGGCAGGGTGTGAGCCGCTCTAAACAGGTGCCAGAACAGTCTCTCTCAGATTAGCTCGCGCCTATCTGTCTCGGCCGTACCGATGGGCTTACCACTTAGGCAGCTTAAAGCCCAAAAGTTTCTTACGCTGTTAGCAGTATAGACTACTGTTCGTCAGTTTTGAATTTAAGTAATTCTGCGCCGCCATCGACCAGATCCCCGACCTGGTAGTAAAAGGATTCAACGGTGCCGGCGCTAGGTGCGCGAATGGTGTGCTCCATTTTCATCGCTTCTATGACCAGCAGTGAGTCACCTTCACTAACCGCGGAACCCGGTTCAACCATTAAGGTCACGATGGTGCCATTCATTGGCGCACTCAAGCCGCCAGCAGCGGCACCGGCGTCGGCTTCGCCCGTGTCGGCAAATATCTCCTGAAAGTGACAGGCGCCTTCAGCCAGATACAGGGTGTAGCCATCGTGGGTGCGTGCCAGAGTACCTCTGGTGCGATGGCCATCAACTTCAAGGTGTAGAGTGTCGCCGTGCAATTGGCCTGCCACCTGCGTTTCGCGGTCGCCGATACGCACTCGGTAACCGTTATCGCATTGCTCCAGACTGGCCTGATGATCTTGGTGATGACAGTGCAGGGATACTCTGTGAATGTGGGGTTCGTTGAGTCGCCAGGCGTTGCTACTGGCCCAGGGTGAATCGGCGTCCTGACCAGCTTGCACTGTATTGCGTTGTTGTCGGTGCAGTAGCAGGGCGACGGCCGCCAGCGGTAATTCCCGCTCCAGGTCTTGATGACGTTGATGAAAGATCAAGTCACGGTGCCGTTCGATAAAACCGGTATCCAGCTCTGCCTCTACGAATGGACGGGACGTAGCCAGATTGTAGAGGAAGTCCAGATTGGTGACTGTGCCGCCAATGCGGTACTCCGCCAAGGCCGAGCTCAGTCGCTGCAGAGCTCGATCGCGAGATTCATCCCAGACGATAAGTTTGGCGATCATGGGGTCGTAGAATACGCTGATCTCGTCACCCTGGCGGACACCTGTGTCGACCCGCACGTAACGAGATTCCTCGGGTGCCTGCAGGAATCCAAGGGTGCCTGTTACCGGTAAAAAGTCATTCTCTGGATCTTCTGCGTACACGCGAGCTTCAAAGGCGTGGCCATTAATCTGAACCTGACTTTGGGTGAGTGGCATGGGCTGACCGCTGGCGACCAGGAGTTGCCATTCGACCAGATCCTGCCCGGTAATCATTTCGGTAACCGGGTGCTCAACCTGCAGGCGAGTGTTCATTTCCATAAAGTAGAATGAGCCATCTTCATCCAGCAGAAACTCAACGGTTCCCGCCCCGCGATATGCGATGGCCAGTGCTGCTGTTACCGCGGTGTCGCCCATCTCGCGGCGCAGGGCTTCGCTCATGCCGGGGGCGGGCGCCTCTTCGATGACTTTTTGGTGGCGTCGCTGTACTGAGCAATCCCGCTCTGCCAGGTAGACACCGTTGCCATCGTTGTCACAAAACACCTGGAACTCAACGTGGCGTGGTTTGGTCAGGTACTTCTCCACCAACATAGTGTCGTCGCTGAAACTCGCCATGGACTCACGTTTGGCGGCGTCCAGGGCCTCGTTAAATTCGTCACCTGACCAGACCTGACGCATACCCTTGCCACCACCGCCAGCGGTCGCCTTGAGCAACACCGGGTATCCCATCTTCTCTGCCTCTTTGCGGAGGAGGGCAGGGTCCTGATCATCACCATGATAGCCAGGCACTAGCGGTACGCCCGCTTTTTCCATAATAATTTTGGCGGCTGATTTCGATCCCATGGACTCAATCGCGCCAGTGGGTGGCCCTATGAAAACCACACCCTGATCGGCGCAGTCGCGCGCAAACGCGGCGTTCTCTGAGAGGAAGCCGTAACCGGGGTGAATCGCGTCGGCGTGGGTTGTCTGGGCCGCCTGCAGAATGCGCTCCGCGAGCAGGTAGGAATCGCGAGCCGCGGAACCACCAATATGAATGGCCTCGTCGGCAAGTTGTACGTGCAGTGCGTCGCGGTCTGCGTCGGAATATACCGCTACTGTCGCTACGCCCATACGACGGGCAGTCTTGATCACCCTACAGGCGATTTCGCCGCGATTTGCTATGAGGATTTTGTTAAACATGCTCAGTCCTTTTGACTCTGGCGCCATGTTGGTTCGCGACGATTTAAAAAAGCAGAGAGGCCTTCCTGCCCTTCGGCAGAAATCCGGATATTGGCGATACGCTCACTGGTTAGAGCAATTAGACCAGGGGTAATTTCCCTGTCACTAATATCAGTGATCAGGCTCTTTGCAGCACGCACGGCGGCGGGGCTGTTCTGAAGCAGTGAGGCCAGTAATTTTTCAACCGCTACGTCCAGGCCTTCAGGCGGTACCAGTTCGCTGACCAGGCCTAGTCGGCGAGCCTCTGTGGCACTGAATACTTCAGCCGTAGTGAAATAGCGTCTGGCGGCGCGCTCGCCTATCGCCCGAATAACATAGGGCCCGATGGTCGCCGGTATAAGACCAATCTTAACCTCCGATAAACAAAAGGTGGCGTTCTCGCTTGCTACTGCCATATCGCAACAGCTGACCAGGCCCACCGCACCACCGTAAGTCGCACCCTGTACTCTGGCGATAGTGGGTTGCGGTAGGCTGTGTAATGCGGCCAGCATCTCAGCCAGCGCCTGCGCATCTTTGAGGTTATGGGCATAGTCGTATTCCACCATGCGCTTCATCCAGTCCAGGTCGCCGCCTGCGGAAAAGGCCTTGCCTACTGAGTCCAGCAGTACTGCCTTTACGCTGCTATTTTCAGCCAGAGCATCGAAGGCCGAACGCAATTGGGCGATCATCGTGTCGTCGAAGGCGTTATGCTTTTCAGGTCTGTTCAAAGTGACCCGGGCGACGCCTCTTGCATCGATATTAGTCTCTATCATGGTCACATCCTGTACACGCCAAAGCGTGACTCCTCCACCGGGGCATTGAGGGCAGCAGAGATCGACAGGCCCAACACCATGCGAGTATCCGCCGGGTCAATAACACCGTCATCCCAGAGTCGGGCTGATGCGAAGTAGGGGTGACCCTGTCGCTCGTAGAGATCCAGGATAGGTTGTTTAAAAGCGGCTTCTTCCGCAGCGTCCATACCACCGCCGTCGCGTGCCAATTGATCCTGTTTTACCGTGGCAAGAACTCCCGCCGCCTGTTCGCCGCCCATTACGGAGATGCGTGCGTTGGGCCACATGTACATGAACCTGGGTTCGTAGGCGCGTCCGCACATGGCGTAGTTACCCGCGCCGAACGAGCCGCCGATTATCACGGTAAATTTAGGTACGTTGGCGCAGGCCACAGCGTGCACCATTTTTGCCCCGTGGCGGGCGATGCCGCCAGCCTCGTATTGTTTGCCGACCATAAAACCGGTTATGTTTTGCAGGAACACCAGCGGGATTTTGCGCTGGGCACACAGTTCGACAAAGTGCGCCCCTTTAACCGCGGACTCGCCAAACAGAATGCCATTGTTGGCGATAATACCGACCGGGTAACCGTGAATGCGGGCAAAGCCGCAGACCAGCGTCTCGCCAAACAAGGCCTTAAATTCGTCGAAATCCGATCCGTCGACTATCCGCGCAATAACTTCCCGTACATCGTAGGGCTGTTTGGTATCGGCGGGAATTACGCCGTAAATATCCTCGGTGGGGTGGATAGGCTCTACCGACTCACGAACATCTGTCTCTATGGATTTTACCCGGTTGAGTCGGCTAACCGCACGGCGCATTAGTTCCAGGGCGTGGTGGTCGTTGTTGGCGTAATGATCGGTTACGCCTGACGTGCGACAGTGAACATCGGCACCACCGAGTTCCTCGGCAGTGACGATCTCCCCAGTGGCCGCTTTTACCAGCGGTGGGCCGCCCAGGAAAATCGTACCCTGATTTTTGACGATAATGGATTCGTCCGCCATCGCTGGTATGTAGGCACCGCCCGCGGTACACGAACCTAGCACTGCCGCAATTTGGGGAATGCCCTGTGCTGACATGCGAGCCTGGTTGTAGAACGCGTGGCCAAAGTGCTCTCTGTCCGGAAACACTTCATCCTGCAAGGGTAAAAAGGCGCCGCCCGAATCCACCAGGTACAAGCACGGTAGATGATTTTCAGCGGCAATAGTTTGCGCGCGCCCTTGTTTTTTAACGGTCAATGGATAATAAGTGCCGCCTTTCACAGTGGCATCGTTGACGAAAATCATACACTCCTGGCCGGCGACCCGACCAATACCAGTAATGATGCCAGCACCTGGCACGTCGTCATCGTAGACTTTATAGGCAGCCAGCTGAGACAGTTCCAGGAAGGGAGAGCCGGGATCCAGCAGTGCGTTGAGGCGCTCCCGCGGCAATAACTTACCCCGCGCTTGATGTCGCTCCCGAGCTTTCTCGCCACCGCCTAGATGAATTCTCTCGACCACCGCCCGCAGGTCATCGACCTGTTCTTGCATGTTCTCGCGATTGGCGACAAACGCCGCATCCCGGGTATTGAGTTTCGAGTGCAATACGGTCATAACAGCGCTCCTAAGCAGTTGCGTTGAAGAGTTCTCGGCCGATCAACATACGTCGGACCTCGGAGGTGCCGGCGCCTATTTCGTACAGCTTGGCGTCACGCAGCAGACGGCCGGCGTTGGCATCATTGGTGTAGCCATAACCACCCAATGCCTGAATGGCCTGCAAGGCCATCTGAGTAGCCTGCTCCGCCGTGTACAGAATGACTGCCGCACAGTCCTGCCGGGTTTCTTCTCCACGGTCGCAGGCTGCAGCGACCGCATACAAATAGGCGCGAGAGGCGTTGAGACTCACATACATATCTGCGAGCTTGCCTTGCATTAATTGAAACTCACCGATGCTCTGGCCAAACTGTTTGCGGTCGTGGAGGTAGGGAATAACCTCATCGATGCAGGCTTGCATAATTCCTACCGGGCCCCCGGAAAGTACGGTGCGTTCATAGTCCAGTCCCGACATCAGGATCTTCACGCCGGCACCCTCCTGGCGGAGAATATTTTCGGCGGGAACTTCGCAATCTTCGAAAACCAGTTCACAGGTGTTGGAGCCGCGCATGCCCAATTTGTCCAATTTGGGTGACCGAGAAAATCCGACGTAGTCGCGCTCCACAATAAATGCAGTGATTCCCTTGGAGGCCGCGTTTTGGTCTGTCTTGGCGTAAATCACATAGACATTCGCATCCGGGCCATTGGTGATCCACATTTTAGTGCCGTTGAGAATGTACTTATCACCCTCCTTACGCGCGTGTAGTTTCATACTGACTACGTCGGAACCTGCGTTGGCCTCGGACATGGCAAGAGCGCCAATGTGCTCGCCGCTGCATAGTTTCGGCAGGTACTTCAGTTTCTGCTCTTCACACCCATTTTTGTTGATCTGATTCAGACACAGATTGGACATGGCGCCATAGGAAAGGCCTACGGATGCTGAGGCGCGACTGATCTCTTCCATCACAATGGAATGGGCGAGGTACCCCATACCGCTGCCGCCGTAGGCTTCGTCCACTGTTATGCCCAGTAAACCCATGTCACCAAATTTGCGCCACAGGTCCTGGGGGAATTCATTGTCGCGATCAATGGCAGCAGCGCGCGGCGCGACTTCCTTTTGGCACATTTGGTATACGGCATCGCGCAGCATTCCAATGTCTTCGCCCAGACCGAAGTTCAGAGTAGGGTAAGCAGCATTCATTTATAACAGTCCTGTCGGTAAGGTTTTATGAAATTATTTCTTCGCCCAGGCGCAGGGCGGTGTGGCACAGGGACTGGACCTCGTCCAGGCCGAAGAGCATGTCATCAATATCTTTTTTCTGTTGTAGCAGCAGTAAGCGGCGGGCTTCCACAGTTTCGATCAGAGTGCGCAGCTGGTCCGCATTATTGTGGTCAGGGTCGTACATGTCGATGACCTCAGCGCTTTCTTGCAGAGTCATACCGATGCGCTTGCCGCGCAGAATGAGCTTTATGCGCACCCGGTCAGCGGCGGTATAGACACGGACCTGGCCGTTTCGCTGCGGGTGAACGAGGCCTTTTTCTTCATAGAAGCGAATTGTGCGTGTGGTGACGTCAAACTCTTTAGCCAATTCCGAGATTGTGTAGTTGGGTTTGCCCATGTTCCCTACGATTCCCTTGCTAACGCAACAAATATGTAGCTAGTATGGCATTGGTTTACGTTAACGTAAACGTAAGACAAAATAATTATAAAAAACAACAGCTTAAAATTCCCAGTAGAGGTTCTAAAAGACATTTCACTACTCAAAATGGGTGTGTAGCGGTCAGGTGGTTTGTTTAATTGTTTGAAATATAGTATTTATACCATCAGCATTAAGCCGGTGTTTTCTTGCACACTCGCTTTTCAAAAGCGCCGGATAGCGCTTGGGAAGAAATAGGGAAAGTATCAATATGTTAACGCCAGAGAAGGGTTTAAACCTCACACAACAGATAGCGCACTATCTGGGCAAGGCAATCATCAGCGGCGAATACGGGGATCACAATCCGGTCCCGAGTGAGGCGGTTCTCTGTGAACAGCTTCAGGTCAGTCGCAGTGCTGCCAGAGAGGCGGTTAAATCGCTGGCAGCTAAAGGCCTGCTTTCTTCGCGCGCACGGCAGGGGATTCGGGTGTTGCCAGAGACCCAGTGGAATCTTTTCGATGCGGATATACTGAGTTGGATTCGCGATTCCAATCCGTCCCTGGAATTATTGCGTGAATTTTCGGAACTGCGCATCGCAATCGAACCCGAAGCCGCAAGGTTGGCGGCACAGCGCCAGAACGAAACGCACATCGCAACAATTTTGGCGGCCTTGAATAGAATGAGAGAAGCCGAGACCGGACTGGACGATCCCCTGGAGGCGGACATTGCCTTTCACTTGAGTATTTTGAATGCCAGCGAAAATCGATTTTTCATGCAGCTGGGACGCATCATCGATACAACACTAAGAGTGAGTATCCGTTATACCAATATGCTGTCAGGCGTGCAGGCCGCGCCCTATAGCGAGCACAAACCAATCTACGATGCGATCGCTGCTGGAAAGCCGGACAAGGCGCACAAGGCGTCGGAGAAGCTGGTGGGAGACGCTTTAAAGCTGATTAACGAAGCGCTTGCAGGGGAACGTTGAGCGTAACCCCGAGCCTACCATTCCGCGATCGACCCATCCTCGTGATGCCACACCGGGTTTTTCCAATCGTTGAGGCTTTTAGAAGCTTCAATAACAGCTTCTTCATCTACCACTACGCCAAGTCCAGGACCCGGGAGCGGCTTGATGTAGCCATCGGTAATAGCGAAGTCTTCTTTGTTGACCACATAG
This sequence comes from Halioglobus sp., assembly GCA_036961205.1. Lineage (GTDB taxonomy): Bacteria > Pseudomonadota > Gammaproteobacteria > Pseudomonadales > Halieaceae > CALJFL01. The sequence goes on from JBALVI010000003.1 coordinate 159,296, forward strand.
TCCAGTAGTTCGGCACCCTCATTGTAGTGAATGCCCATCGATTGTTCCTGGATGACCGCGTTGTAAGACACAAAGTCCACCGCCAGGCAGGAAGCGAGTGCTATGGGGCCCAGAGGGCAGTGCGGTGCCAGGCCAACGTCATATGCCTCGGCCATGGACGCGATTTTAAGACACTCAGTTATGCCGCCGGCATGGGAAAGATCCGGCTGCACAATACCCAGACCACCGGTTTCGAAAACCCGTTTGAAATCAAAGCGACTGTACATGCGCTCACCGGCAGCGAGAACGATGCTGGTTTGTTGACACAGCAGCGGATATTGTTCCGCCTGTTCCGCAAGGACGGGTTCCTCTACAAACAGGGGATGATAGGGTTCGAGCTCTCTCAGCAGGACTTTCGCCATAGGCACCGATACTCTGCCGTGGAAATCCAGACCAAAGTCGATGCTACTGCCGAAGTTTTCTCTAATCGTAGCGACTCTTTCGACGACCTGTTCAATAGCGCGGAAACTATCGATCATTTTAAGTCGGCCGCAGCCGTTGAGCTTGAACGTGTCCCAACCCTGATCTAGTAGAGTTTGGATTTGTCTGCTTTCATCTTCCGGGTCATCGCCGCCAACCCAGGAATAGGTTTTCATTTTGTCACGACACGTGCCGCCCAGTAGATCATAAACGGGTCGCCCCAGATCTTTACCTTTAATATCCCAAAGCGCCTGGTCAATACCCGCAATAGCTGACATTAGAATAGGGCCGCCCCGATAAAAACCACCCCGGTACATGGTTTGCCAAAGGTCATTGATTTGCCTGGGGTCCTTGCCGATCAGGTAGCCCGATAATTCGTCCACCGCTGCTGCAACAGTTCGAGCGCGGCCTTCGATCACCGGTTCGCCCCATCCCACGATGCCTTCGTCGGTGTCGATTGCCAGAAATAGCCAGCGGGGAGGAACAGCGTACAGTCTTATATTTGTAATTTTCATGACTTATTCGTTCTCTTACTGGTAGTTGCTCCGTGACTTACCCCGGTTCATCCTTGGTCTTACATGTTCAGGGCCCCGACAATTATATTATAAATATGTTATATAAAGCAATGCGATAGTATAGACCATAAACTGGAAAGAGGTGTTACGCGATTAATAGCAAGGCCAAGCAGATAAACGATTACGATTTAAATATCCGCCAGTTCCAGTTGAGTAATGCTAATGGGGCTTCCATGGAGGTGATTAATCTGGGCGCTGCGATTGTTTCGCTGAATATGCCAGACCGATGGGGTGATTTTCAAGATGTTGTCCTCGGCCTGGAAAGCCCAGTAGCCTATCTTAACAATCCAAACTATTTTGGCGCGGTTATAGGCAGGGTGGCAAATCGAATTTCACAGGCACAGTTTAAGCTCGGCGCAACCGCATATCCGCTTGTGGTAAACGCCGCACCCAATCACCTGCACGGAGGTCCTGGCGGCTTCCATCAACGTTGCTGGTCTGTTTGCCAGGAGTCGTGGCAGTCTCCTCCCAATAGGCTGCAATTTGGTTACATTAGTGAAGACGGTGAGGAAGGATATCCAGGAAAGCTGAAAGTTGGCGTGAGTTATGAACTGACTGACGACAATGCGGTACTTATTGATTATTGCGCGGTCAGCGATCAACCCACCGTCGTTAATTTGACTCAGCACTCGTGCTTTAATCTCAGCGGGCATGCCGGGGGAGAGATAGACAATCACTTTCTCAAAGTGCACGCAGATCAATACCTGCCATTAGCTGAAAATCAAATACCCAGCGGCGCTATTGACAGCCTCGACAGTACCCCTATGGATTTTAGAGACTACCGACGGCTTGGCAATATATTGCTTGCAGAACATAGGCAGTTAGAATTGGGGTTAGGCCTGGATCAGTACTACGTGCTGGCGGGAGGCGAAGAGGATCTTAATTTAGCTGCGGAACTACGTGAAGAGACTAGCGGGCGATCTCTCGCGGTCTATACCGATCAGCCTGGCCTGCAAGTCTATACGGGCAATCACATCGCGCCAGGCACACGCGGTAAGAGCAACGTAAAATACGGTCCCCGTCACGGCATCTGCCTTGAAACGCAGCACTACCCGGATGCCCCCAATCAGCCGAATTTTCCGTCGATTATGCTGTTGCCAGGGCAGCGCTATCAAAGCAGAACAAAGTTTCAATTTGGTACCTTCGACTAGCTAGCGTCGCCCTGGGGCGCGGTGTCCGCGTTAATTACCTGCTCTTCTTGCTGCAACTTTTTGCGGGTGAAATAGCGTGGCGCTTTGGTAACACAGCGGCCCAAAAACCAATAAAGTATTGTCCCCAGGTAGACCATAAATGTGGGAAAGCGAAAGCCTTTTTCAATGGTCGTCAGAAAAGAAATTTCTCTTACAGTTGATGGGTAGCTGCGCATCAGGTGGTTGCGGCTTTTACAGAGCTTGCTGACCAGCGGATATTCGAAGCTCTCCAGATACTTAACGCCACCCCATACCAGATTTGAAGAATTGGAGCTGGCACCGCTGGCAAAATCGTTGCGCTCTATCAAGGCGACCTTTACGCCCCTTGCGGCCAGACATGCGGCAGACGCGGCACCGTTGATACCGCCGCCTATAATAAGAACGTCAAAAAGCTCGGTGGACAATTTATCGATATTGGTGGTTCTGAGGTCAGTCATGATCGTGTAGTAAAACCTGCAATTGTAGGGAGAGCGCAAGTCGAATGTCCGCACAGCCGATCAGCAAACATGACTAGGTATAGCGATAAAAAAGATGAGCATTATATAGTATTTATAGTACAAATAATAATAAAATGCCCAGAATGAAAATGTAAGCTAAATTGAGCTCGATTAATGGCGTGGCTAGGGAGTCGATTTGCTGCCGATGTCACGCCATATAAATACCGTAGCAGGATCAAAAATGACGACGCCAATCAAAGACTTTTACGTACTGCATAGCAATAACAGCAGTTTAGTGCTGGATTGTAGAAGTAATGCCCCGGCCATTCTCTATTGGGGAGTGAGACTGAGTCCGGCTACCAGTCCCGAGATGTTGGCTCTGTTAACCACTAGGCAGGAGGCGCAAGCGTGTGCCGAGCGCGAGGTCCCGGTCGCTCTGTCGCCTGAATTCGGCGCTGGCTTTATGGGTAATGCAGGTATTCAAATCCACCGCCAGGGCCGACAGTGGGGAGTGTACTCGCAGATTAAAGCGGTGGAGCAGGGTGGGGACAACCAGTTGATTATCACTTCTGTTTGCGATGCGACACAGATACATATACGCCACAAACTCGAACTGGACGTCAGCAGCGACGTATTGGCCGCTACCACCGAGATAAGCAATGTAGGCGACGAAACCTTGTGGGTTGAGCGGTGCAACGCACCCTGTATTCCGCTGCCACTGCACTACGACAAAATTCTCGGCTTTGAGGGTCGCTGGGCGAACGAATTTCAGTTACAGCAGGTTGACCGTTTTTTGGGTGGGTATTTGCGTGAGAACCGCTCAGGGCGAACGTCTCATGACACCTTTCCTGGCGTGGTCATTCATACCGGACAGACCAATGAGAGCATAGGCGGAGCCTTTGGTCTGCATCTGGGTTGGAGTGGCAATCATCGAATTTGTATTGAGGAAGAATCCGGGGGACGTGCTTACGCGCAATTAGGCGAGTTATTTTACCCTGGGGAACTTAGCCTGGAGAAGGGCGAGAGCTATTGCAGCCCAGTGTTGTACGGTGCGCGAACCCACGACGGTTTTTCTGGTCTGTCTCGCTGCTTTCACAATTATGTACGCGGCCATCTCACCGACCCTCGTATGAATGGCAAGCTAAAGCCTGTTCATTTCAATACCTGGGAAGCCATGTATTTTGACCTGTCCACCAAGAAACTGTGCGCGCTGGCAGATCAGGCAGCAGCCGTGGGCGTTGAGCGCTTTGTGCTGGATGATGGCTGGTTTAAGAAACGAAATTCTGATGCCGCTGGTCTGGGTGACTGGTTTATCGACAAAGAGGTTTTTCCTGATGGGCTGGGACCTCTGATCACGCACGTTAATGAACTGGGCATGGAATTTGGCCTATGGGTTGAGCCCGAAATGGTCAATCCCGACAGTGATCTATATCGCCAGCACCCGGAGTGGGCCCTGGGCGCCGCACCTGCACCAAATCTCATGTCCCGCAATCAACTGGTGCTCGATCTCACTCGCCCGGAAGTGCAGGATTATCTGTACAACTGTATCGATGCGCTGGTCAGCGAATACCCCATTACCTATTTAAAGTGGGATATGAACAGGAATCTGGATCAGCCAGGCGGCGCCGACGGGCGTGTTGTCACCCATTATCAGACCGTGGCGTTCTACGGATTGCTGGAGCGTTTGCGCAAGACACATCCGAGCCTGGAGATAGAAAGTTGTTCCTCTGGTGGCGCCAGGGCCGATTTTGGAGTGCTAGCCCATACCGATCGTATTTGGACCAGTGACACCAATGATGCGCTGGATAGGTTGCGTATACAAAAAGGCTTCTCGTTCTTTTTCCCACCAGAGTTTATGGGGGCGCACGTTGGACCCTATGAATGCCATATCACCGGTCGTTGTATCAGTATGGCCACCAGGGCCGGGGTTGCCATGTTCGGGAACATGGGCATCGAAGCCAATTTATTGGAGATGAGTGACGAGGAAAAATCTGAACTGAAAGCCGCCGTCGAGCTCCACAAGAAGCACCGTGAGTTAATTCTGGGTAGCAATCTGGTACGCCTGGATCTACACGATTACGAGAGCGGTTTCGGTATTATCGCGCCGGACAAGCGCGAGGCGATGTTTTCCTATGCCTTGCTCTCTGGCATTCCCAATAGCGCACCGGGACGGTTTCGATTTCGAGGGCTGGAGATCGACGCCCAGTACGAAATAAATGTCATATGGCCGCTGGCACCCAAAAGCTATTCGAAATCAATTCTGGATGTTATCAATGGCGCCATTCTCAGTGGTGACGCATTGATGCGTGTGGGTATGCAACTGCCTATCATGCAGCCTCAAAATCTATTGATTATTCATTTGCAGCGTCTGGACTAGTCCAGACACAGACATCGCGTGGCTCGATTGTCTCGCCCCCCAGGATAAATTTAGCGTCTTCGGGTACGTTCAACGTTTGCGGTTGCTCCGAATAGTTGAACGCGAACATCAAATCTCCACGCCGTCTCACTCGTACATCTTCTCCCAAATCGTAGATCGTAATATCAAGCGTGGCACATTGCGCGGCAAAAAAAGCCTTCAGGAATTGGTTGTCTGTAAGCGTGGCTAAATAGATGAACTGATCTTTTGCGATCGCTGCGGCGCTGCCGTCTTCATAGAAGGCCAGTATTTCGCCGCCATCACACGAAATTTCCTCGCGCCAGATACCGCAACGGTATTGCTGATTGTTCCATTTCAATGGCTCCTGGCAATCGGCCCGCAGAGTTTCGACTGAAAGCACCTGAATAGGCAGAACCGCCTGAAGAAGACCCGGTGCGAGGTTGGCAGGGTGGGAGAAGTCAGCGGTTTTTGATCCCGAACGTGGACCAAAGATAAAGATGGTACCTGCAGTCTGTGCTCGCTCAACAAAGTCGGCATCGACGATGGGCAGGCTCGGCGCGAGGACCAGTTTGTACGGTGAAAAATCAGAATCACTGGAAATAAAGTCTACATTGAGACCAAGTTCCCGCAGCGCCCGGTAGTAGGAAAACTGCACTTTATTGTAATCATAAGCCCCCGATTGACGTTCGATATCAGTTACCCATTGGCTCTGGGTCTCGGCAATAATGGCAATATCAGCAGGCTCAGAGTTCTGCGTCAGGCAAGCAATTCGCTCTATATCAGCGATACTTTGTTCAACCTGTGCCCAGGCGTCTGACTTGGAGTTGTCGGGTCGCAGCAGGCCAGCGTGCATCTGCTCCTGAGCAAAAGCGGCCTGCCGCCAACGGAAGAAACACACACAGTCTGCGCCATGTGCAAAAGCCTCCAGAGTCCAGAATCGAATCATACCAGCAGCGGGGCGGGGGTTATTCGGTGCCCAGTTTACCGGACCAGGTTGCTGCTCCATTATCCAGAAACCGCCACCACTCAAACCCCGGGTTTGGTCGTGATAGTAGGTGGCAAAATCCGGGTGTCCGGTACGCATATAGCGACGAAATTGTTCGGCGGGTAAGCCCGCAAACTGCATATCTGTGCGCCCAAGTGGGTAGTTATCGTAGCTCGCGAAGTCTAGGCTCTCTGCCAGCGACCAATTATCAAAGCCCGTTTCATCCATCGGAATAAAGTTGTGAGTAACAAATTTGCCAGGAGCGTGCTCACGAATAATATCGGTCATGCGCTCGTGATAGCCGATAGCCTGATCTGAAGAAAATCGACGAAATGCCAGAGAGTGGGCGGGATTCGGTTCCGTCACCGTCCCCACCGGCAATTCGATTTCCTCAAAGTCACCGTATTCCATAGACCAGAATACATTGCCCCATGCCGTGTTGAGGGCGTCGATGGAACTGTAGCGCTGTTGGCACCAGCGTCTAAAAGCGTCTCTGGCGTTACTCGAGGCGCTCAGCGTTGTCTCATGGCAGCCTAGTTCATTGTCCGTTTGCCAACCCACTACGCCCTCATGTCCGCCGTAGCGACGTGCGAGTGCCCCGGTGATGCGCTCGGATTCCAGCCAATATCTTGTGCTGGAAAAATCGTAATGCCGCCTGGAACCGAAGCCACGACTGCGGCCAGTATCCGGGTCCACCGGCAGTATTTCAGGCCATTTATCGATCAGCCACTTGGGCGGGGTAGCGGTCGGGGTACCAATAACTACCTCAAGCCCCTGCGCAACAAGCGTGTCGATAACTGTGTCTAGCCAGGCAAAGTCCAACTCACCGTCTGTGGGTTCCAGGCGCGACCAGGAAAACTCAGCGATGCGAACATACTTGAGGCCCAGCTCGGACATCATTTTGGCGTCTGTAGGCCATTGGGCTGGCGAACACTGCTCCGGGTAATAACAAATTCCAAACATAGCGCTAGAGTACCAAGGATCGTTTATGGGGTCGTGATGGTGACAACAGAGTGTAATAAAATACTTTAATTAAGATAATAAAAATCTTCCACCCTATCTTTCCGCAATAAGCTCACTGGGAAGTTTGCCCTGAAGCCAGGTAATTAGCGCCAAGCCAGCGTATAGCGCTGCATATATTAGGCCTGTTCTCGCGTTGTAGTTTCTTTCGTAGGGTGTGAATTTGGCACATTGTTATGATCTTTACTATTTATATGATATATATTAGTATTGAAAGCGTAGCAAAACCGATGCTCCAGTATCGCTATTGGAGATGTCTAAAAAATATAATTATACGGCCGCGAGAACCTACCTATGAATGTTAATACCAGAACTCAGAGAGGCTTTAAAAGAGCCGCTCTAGCAACGGCAATTTCCAGTGTAATAGCTGCTGGCACCAGCGGTACCGCGTTGGCGCAGGAAGGCGTCCTGGAGGAGGTCGTTATCACCGGCATCCGCGGCAGTTTGACGCGAGCTGCAGATATCAAGCGTGAAGCGGTGGGCGTTGTTGATTCAATCTCCGCAGAGGATTTGGGTAAATTCCCGGATCTTAACGTGGCTGAATCCTTGCAGCGGATACCAGGAGTTTCTATAGACCGTTCAGGTGGTGAAGGTCAGGCCGTCACCGTGCGTGGACTGGGTCCTCAGTTCAATACGGTTCTGGTTAATGGCCGGCAAATAGCCACCGAAAGTAATGGTCGTGCATTCAACTTTGAAGTGATCTCCGCCGATATGATCAGCGGCGCGAGTGTCTTCAAGACGGCCAATGCCAGCATGCAGGAAGGCGCCATCGGCGCGACGATTAACCTGTCGACTGCACGGCCATTCGACAAGCCGGGGTTCACCGCAGTAGCCAGCGCGAAAGGCACCTATGAAACCCTCTCGGAAGAGACCTCGCCATCAGCTTCCTTTTTAATCAGTAATACTTTTGCCGATGACACTTTTGGTGTACTGCTGGCCTACAGCCATTCTGAACGTGATATCCAGATAAACCGCATTCAGACTGCCGGCTGGCGCCCTGGGCAAACGGTGTCCAACCGCAACGACGGAGTGTTGTTTACCAACGCTTATATTCCACGCAACTGGGATCAGATCGTTGATGAGCAAGAGCGTACGCGTGACAACGGATCTTTGGTTCTACAGTGGGCACCATCAGACGATATCGTAATTACTGCAGATGGTTTTGTTTCAAAATTCGAAGTTGATTCACTGGTCACCGACCTGGCGTCCTGGTTTGAGCCGGACAGGGTTGGCAGCGCTAGTATCAACGCCGGAACGGGCACACTGGTTAACTTCACTCAGGGAATTGATCTACACCAGGGCAGTGGCAACCCGGCGACGGACTTTGTGTCCCACACGCGCACCTCTCAGGACGTCAACAATGACGGTTTCGGTTTGAAGGTTCAATGGGAGGTGAACGAGCAGTTTCGCGCCACCTTCGATGCCTCGACATCGTCAGCCGAAGATGATCGCGCGGGTAAGGACCGTTTCAACGTGGTTGGTATAATCAATAGCTATGAATTCGATGGCCGCAACAGCACGCCGACCGTACGTCACGATGGCTTTGAAAATGGTAGCGTGCCGGACGCAAGCCTGACCCGCCTGCACTACAACGAAAAAGGTTTTTTTCCCACGAATGAGGATGAGATTACCGAGTTCAAGGCCGATTTCGAGTACTTCCCGGAGTCAGAGACCTTTCAGAATATGAAGTTTGGCGTGTATCGCCAGGAACGAGAAAAGAAATCATTCCAGATTTTTGGTAACCAGTGTGCATTCTGTGGCTACGGTACGCCCGCGCCAAACGACGTCATCGGCTTGGAAGTGTTTGAAGCCGACAACTATTTCAGTGGTTTGATCGACACCTTCTATACCTACGACGGCGACGCGATGGTGCAGTTTCTGGCCGATTCAGGCAATCCTATAGAGCCGACGTTACAGAACAACCGTTATACCATTAATGAGGACATCAACAGCCTATACGTCGATTTCACCTTTGGCTGGGACCTCGGTGATATGCCGGTAACGGTCAATGTTGGAGCGCGTTATTCGGAAACTGAAGTCGATGTGCAGGCGATACAGAGCTTCATTTCTGACGTGGTTCCAACCACCGATCTGACCCTGTTCTCCAACGTGTTTGGACCGGCGATAACCATCGAACAGGGCGGCGATTACTCTAACCTGCTGCCTAGTGTTGATATTCGTCTGGATGTGCGTGATGACATGGTCGTGCGTTTCTCGTTCTACGACTCACTCACACGCGCCACTATGAGCGAATTGTCACCGGCAACTACCTTTAATGAGCCTCGTCGTCAGAACCTGACCGCCAGCGGTGGTAATCCAGCTCTGGAACCTTTCCAGGCCGAAAACTGGGATCTGTCCTTTGAATGGTATTACAACGATTCGAGCTATATATCTGCAGCATTCTTCAACAAGGATATTGAGGACTTCATAACCACATCGACTGGCGCTGAGACTTATACCTTGTTTGACCGCAGTCCTTCAGATAATTTCAGATGTAGCAGCGCTAATGAACCAAATTGCGCAGAAGGCGTGATACTGGATCCGTCTAACCCTGATCTCGATGTTGTTGCCAGCACTGAGGAACTTAATGGTGAGCAGGAGCTGTATACGGTGACTCGCCCCCGCAACGGTGACTCAGCCAATGTAACGGGTTATGAATTAGCTATTCAGCATATCTGGGAAAGCGGCTTTGGCGTGATCGCCAACGCTACGTTTGTTGATAGCGATGCCAGCCTGGGGAGTGACACTACCGAGTCATTCGCTCTTGAAGGTCTGGGCGACTCCCAGAACCTGATTCTGTTTTACGAGCATGAGCGATGGCAGGCCCGTATCGCCTTCAATAACCGCGAGCAGTTTCTGCGGCAACTTGATAACGGCTTCAATGGCGAACCGGTAAACACCGATACCTTTGGCCAGTGGGATATCAGCGCGAGCTACGATATCACTGACAACTTCAGCGTATTCTTCGAGGGCATTAACATTACTGAAGAAGAATACCGTCAGACCGGTCGATTCAAGGATCAAACCTTCAATATCGAAGACAATGGTGCTAGATACGCTTTGGGTGTGCGCGGTAGGTGGTAAAAGTTAGCCACTGCTTTTGGCGGGGGTAGTACCACCCGCCATTGAGCGACTGCGACTCGGATGGCCCGTTTAGTTTGCGGGCCTTTTTTTGTCTGCCCAAAGCAGATATTTCCCGATATTATTGCCTAAAAGTGAAAGCATCGTTATGTTGCGGTGCTGGCGTTCGGCCAGTACACAAACTATGCTGGAACTGCTTCAGACTTGGACCAAATTGATTAATGCCTAGTGCGATAAAAAAAATAGTCATTGTGGGTGGCGGGACTGCTGGCTGGTTATCAGCCGGGGTAATAGCGGCACATCACCAAAGCGACGCCGCTGATGCCATCGAGATAGTCCTGGTAGAGTCCTCGGACATTCCCACCATTGGGGTGGGCGAGGGCACCTGGCCCACTATGAAAAATACCATGCAGCAAATTGGTATTTCTGAAAGTGAGTTATTCCAATCATGTCACGCCGCGTTCAAGCAAGGTGGCAAGTTCGTTGATTGGGTACACGGGGATGGCGATTTTTACTATCACCCCTTCACTGTTCCCTTAGGTTATGGCCGTATCGACCTGGCACCTTATATCGACAATATCGAAGACTATGCCGTTGAATCCAATTTCCAACATCCTATCTGCGAAGCGGGTCTGGCTCCCAGAACAATGGCGGAGGGTGAATACCAGGGGCAATGTAACTACGCCTACCACGTTGACGCGGGGGCTTTGGCTGAGCTGCTCAAGCAGCACTGTAAGACGAAATTGGGCGTCACCCAAATTATCGATACGGTGGAAGGCGCGGAGCTGGCCCCCGATGGCAGTATCGCGGCTATCAGGCTGAAGGAGGGCGGGTTACTTGCAGGTGACTTGTTTGTCGATTGCACGGGATTTGCATCAGTACTGCTGGGCAAGACCCTGGGTGTGCCCTTCGTAGCAACCGACGATGTATTGTTTAATGACACTGCTCTGGCTATGCAAGTCCCCTATGCGGACGACCATGCCCCGCTGGCGACCCATACCATTGCCACAGGTCAGAACGCGGGTTGGATTTGGGATATTGGCCTGACTCACCGGCGGGGCGTGGGCCATGTTTATGCCAGCAAGTTTCTAAGTGACGATGAGGCCGAGCAGAATCTACGATCATATCTGGGCGAAGCCGCAGAGGGTCTCAATACGCGTAAAATTGGCTTTAAGTCAGGACACAGAGCGGAATTTTGGAAGAAAAATTGCGTGGCAGTCGGGATGTCGGCGGGTTTCGTCGAGCCGCTGGAGGCGACCGCTATCATGTTGGTTGAAGTGTCGGCCCGTTATATTGCTGAGAACCTCCCTCCCGATAATGCCATTATGGCTATTACAGCGCGCCGCTTTAATCAGCAGATGCAGTATCGCTGGCGAAGAATTATCGATTTTCTTAAGCTGCACTACATGTTGAGCAAACGCCCTGAACCTTATTGGCGAGCCCACTGTGACGAAAGTACTATTCCAGAAAGTCTTAAGGAAGATCTGGCAATCTGGGCGAGTCGCGGGCCGGTGGCAAGCGATTTTGACAGTGCGATAGAATTGTTTCCAGCGGCCAGCTATCAATATGTAATTTACGGTATGGGCTTCAAACCCGATTTTTCTCGCCAGGCTTATCTTTATCGTGAGCAGGAACAGGCCGACCGGATCATAAACCGCAACAAAAAACTGACAGACCAAATGCTGCAGACCCTGCCGCCTCATCGGGCATATATCGAGCAGTGGTTATCTACTACCCATAAGAGTTAAAAAACAATGGCAGAATTAGTTGAACTGAATAGCGCCACTCATGGCGATCTCAAAGTTGTTGGAAATAGCGGTATCAGAAGAGCCGCAGACCAGCATGTAATCAACCTTCGGGTCGGGGAGATAGGCAAAGCCGTAGGTGATTTCCCTATATTTGCTACCCGCATCTCTCAATCCGGGAAGTGGGCGCTTTCTGCAATGTGTAGCTTTGAACCGAACAAGAATCTATTCGTTGAGGGAGAAGAGTGGGTTGCTCTGTATCGGCCTACCATGATGCAAACATACCCCCTGTTCCTGATGAATGCGCCAGATCAGGAGAAGGGTTATTGCATTGGGGTCAACGAACAGGATCCATCATTTTCACGGGAAACAGGTGAGTCACTCTTCGACGGCAACGGCAAGGCAACCATCTATTTGAGCAATGTGACCACCATGCTGGATGCTGACATAAAAAACGATATGCAGACCCATAAGTTTATCGAGCGACTCAATGAGCTGAAGCTGTTTAATGAAATAGATTTACTGGTTCAGCTAGAGGACGACTCGGTACAAACTATCAAGGGTTTGAATACGATTAATGAGGATGTCTTACAGTCTCTTTCCAGCGAGCTGCTTACCGAGCTTCATAAAAACGGTTACCTGGCGGCGATCTACGCTTTGTTGATCTCCACCAATCAACTGAACGGACTGATTCGAAAGCAGAACCTACGCGAAGGCTTCACCAACATTAAGAGAATCAAGTTGGAAACGGCAAAGGACGCAACCGCTGCTTAAGATCAGCGGCATAACGTTGTATTAGCAGTGTTTTGGGCTAGATGGCAGTTGGATGGGCGCCCTAAACAGTAAATCCGCTTTTACTCAAAGGTAACTCCCTGACCCGGGTGCCGGTGGCCGCGTAAATGGCATTTGTGACCGCCGCAGCCAGCGGTGGCAAAGCCGGTTCACCAAGACCGGTAGGCGGGTGGTCTGATTGCACAAAGTGCACATCAATTTTCGGCGCCATATGCACTCGAAGTAACGGGTACTCGTGAAAGTTGGACTCCTTTATACGGCCACTACTAAAATCAACCGCCAGTCCTGCCATCGTTGAATAGCCGTCGATCACCGAGCCCTGCACCTGGTTTTCGGCGCCGCTCATGTTAATGATGGGGCCGACATCACCGGCCACTGTAACCCGGTGTAAAGTGACCTTGCGCTTCTCATCGACACTTACCTGCGCCACCTCCGCGAAGTAACCTGCATGGCTGAAGTGGAAAGCCAGCCCGTGGGCATGCCCGGATGGTAATGACTGACCCCAGCCGGCCTTTTCAGCTGCCAGCGCTATGACAGCCGCGGCACGCTGAGTATCGAGTGGTTTACCCGCATTTTCCCCGGCTTCCCGCGTCGGCTTGGACATCAACTCCAGTAAAACCTCCAAATGATCCCGTTTCGCGGCTACCGCCAGTTCGTGGATAAAGCCTTGCACCGCAAAGGCAATACCATTGGACCCTGGCGCGCGCCACCAGCCGCCCGGAATCCCGGTATGCTTCATGGTCTGGCTCAATCGGGTGTTATCTATCAATGGCGCAGGAAACTCGTTGGAGTCCAGGCTTGCACCTCGCGTAGGCTTCTCGCCGTCCTCAGTAAAAGTGATGAAATGGTCTTCCCATGCGGTAATACGGCCACTGGCGTCCAGACCACCCTTGAGCGCATGAAACCCACCAATGCGATAAAAATCGAATGCCATATCGTCTTCACGCGACCACTGCAACTTGATCGGGATACCTGCATGCCGTGAAATCGCCGCCGCTTCACAACAAAAATCATTCAGCAGTCTGCGCCCAAATCCACCACCCATGCGGATCTGGTTGACAGTGACAGCTTCAGGCTCGATACCAAGCGTATTGGCGACAGTTTCCAATGCCCATTGCGGCGTCTGGGTTGGTGCCCACAACTCACAGCGACCATCCTTGAAACTTGCCGTGCAGTTCTGCGGTTCCATCGGGGCATGTGGCACAAAGGGATAGGTATAGAATGCTTCCAGGGTGTTGGTGGCGGAGGCCAGGGCCTTGTCGACATCCCCATGTGTCTCCAGCAGCTTATCGCCTGTCTGTGTTTGGAGCGCCTTGGCCGCGGCTACGACTTCATTCCAGTCGTCATCAGCGGCATCTGTTTCATCCCACTCCACTTTTAGTGTCTTACGCGCACTGAATGCGGCCCAGGTGGAATCGGCAATGATTGCCACGCCCGCTGAAAGCTGGGTGACGTCGCCATTGCCCTTCAGCACAAAAGCGTCGACCACACCCGGTAGTTTCTTCACAGCCTCGAGGTTGGCACTCTTGACGCTGCCGCCTCTGGCTGGGCATTTCTCATAGATAGCGTACTTCATTCCAGCAACAGACTGGTCAATGCCAAACAGGGGCTCACCGGTTACGATTGCCTGGTTGTCTACCCCGGTGATACGCCGGCCAAGAATTTTGTACTCCGATGGTTTCTTTAGTACCAGAGACTCCACATTGGGAACGTCCAGCTCGGCCGCTGCCGCGGCTAACTCACCATAGCGAAAGCTGCGACCGCTCTGGGGATGTAGTACCGATCCAGCCTCTGTACGGCAGCTGGACGCAGTGACTCCCCATTCCTGCGCAGCTGCCTGCAGCAGCATCGCGCGGGCGGTAGCCCCTGCCTGCCTCAGTGGCATCCAATTCATGGGTATGGACCAGGAGCCTCCGGCAATTTGCATGCCGTAACGGGATTCATCAATGTCTGATTGCACCACTTCCACCTGCGCCCAATCGACATCAAGCTCCTCAGCCACAATCATCGGTAGTGAAGTCTTTACCCCTTGTCCTGCTTCCGGGTTTTTCGCCGCGATCACCATGACGTTATCAGGGCGAACCTGGACATAGGCGTTCAGGGTAGTGATTTCCTTTTTACCGGTTGCGTTAACTGTGAGGTGAAAGCCCAATACCAGACCGCCGCCGGCTACACTGCTCAATTTAATGAAACTTCGGCGGCTCAACCCCTTTTCTTCCACGGCTGAGCGACTAGCCATATCTGCAAACATCTTGGCTGCATCATTCATGACTTAAGCTCCGTTGTTGTTTCTGCGGCATTGTAGGCGAGTGCCGTGGCGGCCTGCGAAATCGCGTCCTTGATTCTGATATAGCAACCACAGCGACACAGGTTGCCCGCCATGGCGCTATCGATAGCCGCTTCATCCGGGGCCGGATTGCTGTCCAACAGGGCAGCGGCATTCATAATTTGCCCCGCCTGGCAGTAACCGCACTGAGGGACGTCCAGATCGATCCAGGCCTGTTGCAGTGGGTGTAGAGAATCGCCGTTGGCAAGCCCTTCTATGGTGGTTATCTGCCGGCCTTCCAGTGCCGCTGCCGGGATCGAACAAGAGCGTATCGCCATCCCGTCCAGATGTACTGTGCAGGACCCACAATAACCGCCGCCACAGCCGTACTTGGTTCCCACCAGTCCGGCTTCGTCGCGCAGCAACCAAAGCAGCGGGATATCATCCGGCATATCCTTGAATTCCTGGATTTTGCCGTTGATCGTTAGTTTAAAATCGGCCATATCGTCCTCGTACCACTGTCGTTAAATCGATGTAAAGTATGACACGATCAGGTGTCCCAATTCCATTTTTCCAGCCCCTGATTTATCGGCCAGGGCCGAATTCACTATGGGAGACTGCGCTAATGTGCCGCCTGTTCCTGGATGCTATCTGCTTCAACGATATCAAGGTGATGAACCATTGAAAGAGTGGGTCCGGTAGGGTGATAGTCCTTTCAGGACCCCGGGCCTTTATAGTGCGAAATGCAAATTTGGATAAGCTACTCGGCAATTCTTAAAACAATCTTTCCTTGTACTTTCCCTTGTTCAAGAAGTTGATGAGCTTGTACAGCTTCGTCAAGCGGAAAGGTTTTCCAGATTCTAGGTGCGATTTCATTGTTAGCCAAGAGTTGGAATAATGCGGCAAGATCTTCCTTAAACCAGGTTGGCTGACTTGCTCGTAGATCAGTAATGGAGTAAAAGTCTGCAGATCGCCCCTCGCTTGAAAACCAGTTCCAGCGAAGTTGCAGCCACTTCCATTTCAGAAACTCTTTGACCATTTGAAATGAATCACCGGCTTGTGAACTTAAGGATTGCGAGTAGAAGCCGTAGGTGATCAATTTTCCTCCGGGTTTTAGCGTAGAATAAGAGCGCTTAAAATTGTCTATGCCCACTGCATCAAACACAACATCGACGCCTTCGTTTTGGGTGGCAGCCATTACTTTTTCTACAAAGTCTTCGGTTTTATAATCGATTGGAGTAACCCCCAAATTGGCTACAAAATCTTGTTTGGCGGTTGAAGCAGTACCAAACATCGTTAAGCCGGCGACTTTTCCGATCTGCGCCAGAGCCATGCCAACCGCGCCACTTGCACCGTGAATTAATACGGCTTGTCCTGCCTCAAGATCAGCAACTCGATACAACATTTGATACGCGGTAGTGTAGGACAAAACAAGGCTGACAGCTTCTACAGGATCAACATTGTCCGGTACCGGCACAAGCGAATCTATCGGACGGATCGCGTATTGGGTATAGGCACCATATACGGTTAAGTCTGCTACCTTTTGCCCTACGTTAAATCCCTCAACTCCCGCCCCCAACTTATCTATAACACCAACCAAGTCGTAACCAGGACTAAAGGGGAATTCGGCATCAACGCCTACATAGAGGCCTTTGCGAACCATGGTGTCGGTAAAGGAGACTCCTGCCGCTAAAACTTTGATTCTGACTTCACCTACACCGGGCTCGGGTAGCATCGCTCGCTCGACAAGTTGCATGACATTTGGGGGGCCGTACTCGGTTATCACAATTTGCTGATAAGGTTCGCCGTAGGCAAACCCGGCGGCTAACAGAACGATAGCTGTCGCGTTAAACAGCACTATCCTTTCAATTGCATTTTTTAGTATTTTTTTGAACATCGTTGTTACCCGGTTAAAAATTAGTATTTACTGTGCGCGCAATATTGAAAATTTCTCTTCTCTTTCACCCAAATATTTTAAGTATGATCTTCAAAAAAGAGGCGGAATTGATTACTTAGTTTGTACAGCTGTTGCGTGTCGGTGAGCTTGAATTTTTTTGAAAAACTATTTAAGTCTATATCTATTGTCGCACTGGCTTTTTGATGTGCATCGCGTCCAAGTTCAGTGATGACAATCGTCTTCTTCCTCGCGTCCTGGCTGCGAGTATGTAGATTTACAAATCCTTTTTTGGTGAGTTGCGTAATCAATTGGCTCATGGCAGAAAGACTGACATGGAAATTGTGTGCTAGTTCGCTGGCAGTCTCGTTGGTGTTGGTGGTAAAGATAAGGTGATTCAGTAGCTTGAACTGTGTGGGCGGTAGGTCTGCGGGTAGCCGGTCTTTTAAGATGGCATCCATACGTTCCTGAATGATGCCTATCTCTCTAAAAATGGCTAGAGTGAGTTTGACTTGCTCCATATTGTTAAGAATCTTAATAGTTAAGGTTCTTAAGTATATGAGGCGGCGTTTCCGATGACAAGGAAAATCTCAACAGTTAGAAGAAGCGCGCCTTCACTTCATGGCTCGTGGGGCCTGGCAGAAAACGCGGAGTGGGGGAGCCGACCCTTTGGCTTTAGGGCTGCTAGAAACATGTGGCCGCAGCCTCAGCTCAGCATAAATCCCTCATAGCCGTTTTCTGCACTGTGATTACAACGAGCCATATACTCCAGCAGGCTAGGGTGGTTGAGCATTTGGCGTGCTTTGCCGGGAATGTTTGCGCCCATGTACCAGGAGTCAGCCAGCGGGAATAGGGTGGTCGCGGCGATGTCTTGCATATGTTGCACCCAGACATCCTCTGCGGCGTCGGTGGCCTCGATGCGGCTGAGCTTGTTGTCGCGCAGGTGCAGTAGACAGTTGATGATCCAGTTGCCCTGAAGCTCAGCACAGACAGGTGCGGTGCCTAAGCCGGCGGGTGACAGCGGTCCATAAAGCATAAACATGTTGGGGAACCCTGCCGTCGTCATACCCAGATGATTTCTGACGCCCTCAGCCCAATAGTCCTTGAGACTCACGCCATCGGTATTGCGTATATCTATTTGCGTCAGGCCGCCGGTAACGGCATCAAAGCCGGTTGCTATAACCAGAAGGTCGAGCTGATGTTCGCCCTGGTCAGTCACCACGCCAGACTTGGTTATTTCTATAATGGGGTCTTCTACAGTGTCTACCAGCGTCACGTTAGACTGATTGAAAACCTCATAGTAATTTTGTTCCAGCGAAGGGCGTTTGGTGCCGAACGGGTGAGGGGGCTCAGTGGGTGCAAGCTTTAATGCAACTGCGGGGTCGTTGATACGCGCGCGCGTCTGATCGCGCCAAAAATTGTAGGCCTCACGGTTGGCCGCAAGGTCGGCGAGCACATCATTCAGCATATTGCCCCAAAAATGGAATCCGCCTATGGCCCATGATTCCTCATAGATCGCCTGCCTCTCCTGGGCGGACACTTCAAAGGTGCCCTTCTCGGGCGGAAATATATCCACAATCTGGCGGAATTCCTCATCTCTTTGGCGATATTGACGGGCATAATCTTTTTTCAATTCGTTCAGGGTTGTCGGGTCGAGTTTGCGCTGACGCATGGGTATGGCCAGCATGGGTGTTCGCTGGAATATGGTGAGGTGCACCGCGTCCTTGGCTGCTTCCTGCGCGATCTGTACACCGGTCGGGCCGGTACCGATAACGCCCACCCGTTTACCGGCAAATCCCAGCCCTTGTTGTGGCCACAGTCCGGTGTGATGGCATTCACCCTGGAAAGTATCGAGGCCTCTAAAATCGGGTGTATAGGGTTTTGAAGAGAGGCCGGTGCAGACAATAAAGTAGCGCGCGCGAAATTGATCGCCACTGTCAGTCTGTATTACCCAATGATCGGCTACAGTGTCGAAGGTGGCACGAGTGACGCGTGTATTGAAATTAATGTCTTTGCGGAGGTCGAGCTTTTCGTCCACATACTTGAAGTAGCGACGGAGTTCTTGCCAGCCAGGGAATAATTCACTCCAGGTCCAATCTTTCCAAAGCTCGCCAAAGGAATATTCATAGTTGGGAACATGCGTGTCTACCCGTGCACCTGGATAACAGTTCCAGTACCAGGTGCCGCCTATATCAGCGCCGGCTTCAAAAACTTGCGCCGAAAATCCGTTTTTGCGCAGATGGTGAAGTTGATAAAGGCCGTTAAATCCAGCTCCCACAACGATGGCATCGAGTACCTCGTGAACTTCTTCTTTGCCCATTACAAAGCTTCCCCAACTTTAACCGATTGAGCCTCAGCGCGATCTTCCACTGCGCGTTGGGTTATATAAGCCTTTATCTGGCTGACGTCCTCGCTATCCAGTACATCGGCAAAACCTGCCATGCCCCGATCCGCCAGAACACCCCCGAGAACTACCGCCTCAAACTGCGCCCGTCCGTCCGTGGTCATTAGCCTCAGGTCGGGGATACTGCCACCAGATCGAACTTCAATGCCGTGGCACATGGCGCAGGTTTTAACGTACAGCTGTTCTCCCTGGCGGATATCTGCAGGGGAGGCATCTGCCAGCTCAAGCTCCGGGATAGATCGATCTATCTTTTCTGGTATTGCCATCTCGGCGGCACCACCGAGTGCGAACACCAGTAGTTTTCCGGCGTTGCCGTACTCAACTGATGCCAGGCCGTCTGACTCACCATTGAACAGGCTGCCGCCCCCGGTGCCGGCTAATATTGCCAGGTACTGGATGCCATCAATCTGATAGCTGATCGGTGGCGCAAGAAAAGCGGTGTAGGCATCAAAGGACCAAAGTGGTTCACCGGTATCGGCATCAAAAGCGTGTACGAAGCCCTTATTGTTACCCTGGAATACAAGCCCCCCACGCGTGGCGAGAACACCGCCATTCCAGTAATGAGCCTGTTCTACCACCCACCGTACTTCACCCGTAAGTGGGTCAAACGCCTTCAGTGCACCGCGGCTGGGAGGCGCTTCTCCTGCCTCATCCGCAATCTCTCTTAGTCGACCGAGTTCGATACCTGTATTCCACGTTCCGGGTTTGAATTCCAGGCTGCCTGTGGCTTTCCATTCATCGGCCATGGCGTAGGCCAGTGGCGCTTCCTGGGTGGGTATATACATAAGCCTTTTGTCTTCGTCGAATGACATGGCCTGCCAGTTGTGACCACCCAGTGGGCCGGGTAACACCCACTGGGGCTTTTCAATATAGTCCTGAGCAGGTGCCTCAACAGGCCGGCCGGTCTCAAGGTCGACATGAGTGGCCCAGGTAACAGCGGTGTAGGGGTGGGCGCGCAACAGTTTGCCATCGGCGCGGTCTAGCACATAGAAGAATCCATTTTTGGGCGCCTGCATCAGCACCTTGCGCTCGACCCCGTCAACCTCCAGGTCCGCTAGCACCATATCCTGAACTGCGGTGTAGTCCCAATTGTCACCGGGTGTGGTCTGGTAGTACCACTGCATGGCGCCGGTATCGGCGTCCAGTGCGACGATCGATGACAGGAACAGGTTATCACCACCTCCCGGAGATCGAATGGCACGGGTCCAGGGGGCGCCATTGCCGACACCCAGATAGAGATGATTAAAGTCAGGGTCATAGACAATGGAGTTCCAGACGGTACCGCCGCCGCCGATTTTCCACCATTCGCCGCCTTTCCAGGTCTCGGCTGCCAACTCCATTTCGGGATGTTCGAAAGGCAGGGAGGGGTCACCGGGAACCGTGAAGAAACGCCACACCTGCTTGCCTGTTTCTGCGTCATAGGCGGTTACGTAGCCGCGAACACCATATTCCGCACCGCCGTTGCCGATATATACCTTGCCGTTGGCGACGCGGGGAGCGCCGGTTATTGTGTAGTCCCGAGCCCGATCGATTATGGTGTCAACCTCCCATTCGGGTTTTCCAGTTGCAGCATTCAGTGCGATGAGTCGGCCGTCCAGGCTAGCCACGTAGACTCGGCCCTCATAAACAGCAACGCCTCGGTTTACTACATCGCAGCAGGCCTTGCGGGCCCATTCTCCAGGCACCTTCGGATCGTAATACCAGATCTCTTTACCAGTGACGGCGTCAAAGGCGTGCACCCGGCTCCAGGCACTTGAAACGAACATTATGTTATCGACAACAATAGGCGTCGCTTCCAGCGCCCTGGTGCTGTGCATATCCACGGACCATACCAGCCCCAGTTGTTCGATAGTTTCTTTATTAATCTGGTCCAGGGGTGAAAATCTCTGCTCTTCGTAGTCGCGCCCGTAAGACAGCCAGTTGCCCGGTTCTTGGTCGGCCTGCTTAATGCGTTTGTCAGTAATCAGCCCGACCTCGGGTGCCTCGGCTGTGTCGACCGCTTCATCGATCCGGGGAGTCTTGAGCTGGTTTTCATTCGGCGCTTGAGATACGTAGACTAAAAGTGCGCCTACAGCTACGACACCCAATATAAGGTTTTTTGGAGTAATTGCCGGCATGGTAAGAACATCCTTGTACTTGCTTATTATTTAATCAGTGTTGCACTCTATTGTAGGTATAGTCAAAGTAGTCGTTCTTCGCCAGTTGGCAGCGCGAACATTGCTGCTGTGGGTCCTACTGTTTTCTGCAGTCTATGCTTCTTCATCGAGTGATAGATCAAGATATCCACCATAAAGGCTTCGAAAATGGAATGATCTGCTAAGCTCTATTGAACCTGGTTACACTAACCTAAACTAACTTAGGGTCAGCATTGCTGATTGGAAACGATGATAAAAGAAATAAGCTGTTCTGATGCGATTGTTGAGTCCTTGATCAAGCATGGCGTAGATACTGTATTTGGCATACCCGGAGCGCAGACATACGCACTGTTTGATGCCCTAAGCCGCTATAAAAGTGACATTAAATTGGTAGTTACCCGGCATGAACAGGGCGCAGGATATATGGCGTTTGGGTACGCAAAATCAACCGGAAAGATCGGCGTGTATTGTGTTGTGCCGGGCCCAGGATTACTCAACTCTACAGCCGCTTTATGCACTGCCCACAGTGCGCCGGTGCTGTGTATTGCCGGCCAGGTGCCCAGCGCCTTTTTGGGAGTTGGCCACGGCATGTTGCACGAACTGGCCGACCAACTAGGAATCTTGAGAACCCTGACAAAATGGGCTGACCGCATTGACCATGTGGCAGAAACGCCCACTTATATGGCAACTGCATTTAAACACCTCACTTCAGGACGTATTCGCCCTGTAGCCCTGGAGGTGCCAATGGATATTTTGGCTGACAGAGCGCCAGTAGATGTGGATTTTCCAGATCTACCATCCGCCACTTATGCCGCCAAACCCCAAGCAATTGAAGCCGCCGCGGCGCTCCTTCGCTCAGCTAAAAACCCAATGATTTTCGTAGGCAGTGGCGCGATCGAAGCCAGCGAAGAGGTGGCAGCACTGGCTGAGTTGCTGCAGGCACCGGTGGTGTCTTTTCGCGGTGGACGAGGCATCGTTTCAGATGAGAGTCCTTATGGCTTTAGCTGCGCATCAGGTTACAAGCTCTACCCGGATGTCGATGTCACAATTGGCATAGGTTCGCGACTGGAATTACCTGCTTTTCGCTGGCAATCAGGTGTGGCTACTAGCAAATTAATACGTATTGATATAGATCCCACGCAGATAGTTCGGCTGCGCGCCGAAGTGCCGATTGTTGCAGATTCGAAACTGGCCACGCGCGCACTATTAACTGCATTGGAGGTCGATCCGCCTACTCCAGAGTCAAAAGTTGAAATGTTCAAGCAGGTAAAAGAACAAAGTTGGCAAGAAATACAAAAAGTTCAACCACAAATGACTTACCTGGGCATCATGCGTGAAGTATTACCGAGAGATGGATTTGTAGTTGAAGAAATTTCACAAGTTGGTTTTACCTCCTGGTTCGGATTTCCAGTTTATGAGCCTCGCCAATTAGTGTCTGGAGGTTATCAGGGTAACCTGGGGCATGGGTTTCAGACCGCCCTGGGAGTGAAAGTTGCCAACCCTGACAAGGTGGTTTTTTCGATTGCTGGCGACGGCGGCGTCATGTTTGGCATTCAAGAGCTGGCTACTGCGGTACAGTTTCAGATCGGGGTCATTTTGTTAATCTTCAATAACAACGCTTACGGTAATGTTCGGCGCGACCAAATCAATCTCTATGATGGCAACGTGGTCGGGTCAGAATTACGCAACCCTGATTTTGTTAAACTTGCAGAGAGCTTCGGTGCCAAAGCTTATCGTGCGGACTCTTATGAACAATTTAAAACGCAATTACTTAGTGCGATCGATGATTCTGCGCACGGTCCTGTGGTGATAGAAATACCTTGTGAAACTGGCAGTGAAGTTCCCGCATGGGAATTTTTGATGCCGGCGGGATACGGTAGCTAGTGCGTTCCCTAATTTTCGAATTCTCGTAAGGCTTGCTGCCCCACTGTTACTTTATGCGCTTCCTACGTCCTTGGTAGATTTTAAGCCACGAATTTACCTCCCCTTTGACTCCTGGAAGCGCCTGAGGTTGTAGCGAGATGGAAGCTGCGAAGCTTCTCTAAGGCTGTGTTTTACGGTGGAATCTAATCCCGGTTCCCCAGCGCTCCTGAAATCCGGGCCAGGCGGGAGTCAGTTTTTGGTCGGCTCCCTTCTTCTGGGTAATATCCTCACGTTTGGGTAGGTAGTCACAGGCCGCAGCGGAATCCTTCACATAACAGTTCAGAAACGCCAGACTCATATGCCTATTTACGCGATTGATGGTCTCCAGGTCCCAGCTAGGTTCGAAATGATGGCCGATATCCAGATCGCTGCCGAAAGCTGTTGTTGGCGCTGGGTGTGCAGCTACATTGTGTCGCGCGTTTTCGTAAACCATTAGATAGCTCTGTGCTGCTCCCGATTGCTCGAACAGTTTTTTCACGCCGTGTTCAAATCCGGAGATGTCGTCCTGGTCCCCTACGATGTAGAGCGAGGGCGTTGAGATTTTCGCCATTGACTCCGGTGAATGTAAGTTAAGCTCGCCGCCCCACGGTGAGATCGCGATCATTGCTCGCCAGCGCGGGTCTACTTGTTCCTGCCCAGCATTGCAAAAGTTCAGCATTGGCATGAGCGCCGCAGCTTGTTCCGCATTAGCCCCCAGCGGGATCAGACTTTCGCTGGTGAATTGGTAGCAAGCTCCCACTGTATTTATGGCGCCGTAGCCACCCATTGAATAGCCAATGACAGCAGCGTGCTCAGTGTCTGTAATAGCTGCGATCGGCGAATTACTGTCAGCGAAATGTTGCAGTGTTAGCTGCTGATCTTTTGCCCGGTTCAGGAGGGTGCTGATAAAGCCCGCGCCTGGTGCATTTACCATGTCGACTTCTGCGTTGGTCGAGTCCGTGTGATCGATAGCGGCAACCACATAGCCGTGACTGGCCAAGTGTTCACCCAGATAGAACATGATCGTGCGATAACCCGTGTAGCCGTGGGACACCACAATCAGTGGATACCCCTGCGGCGATTTCCGCGCTTCCACGTCTCTGAAGCTGTTACCTTGTAACTCGAATTCGCGATGCGAGCGGGTTACATTTTTGTAAGTTGCCAAGGGAACGGCCTGATCATCAGTACTGGCAGCGGGATACCACACCTCCAGTACCAGTCGACGTTCGTTGCTTTCGGAACCGGCGTCGCCTCCAATAGTGATCGTCGATACACCAACGGGATACTCGCCTGGGTTCGCGAGCTCAGGGGTAACGCTGGGCTGCGCCGTATAGAGCTGTTCAGCGCCCAAAACTATGCCGCTAAGGCCTAGAGCGCTTATGATGCACAGAGTGCGAAATAGGGGTGAGTTCATGGTGACTCCAGCTAAAAAGCGCAATTATTGTATTTATCGTTCAATGTAACGATAGTATTATATATAGTATAATTAATAAACTCTATCCATTCTGTCGCTATGAATGGGGCTATCTTACACGCCAATAAGGCGCGGGAACCGACTATGAACAAGCTGGCAAGCTATCCCAGCCTGATTGGCAAGGCCGTTTTTATAACCGGCGGTGCCACCGGTATTGGTGCAGCTTTGGTAGAAGCATTCCTCAAGCAGGGTGCGCAAGTTGGATTTGTCGATCTGGATTCAAACGCTGCCCACGGTTTGCAGCAAGACCTGTTGGAGAAAACGGGTAAACAGCCGTGGTTTTGTAAAGTTGATGTTAGCGATGTGCCGGCCCTGCACGGGGCAATCGACGCTGCGACCGAGGCGCTGGGCCCTATCTCGACCCTAATCAACAACGTGGCAAACGACAATCGCCATTCACCTGATGCAGTTACCGAGGAATTTTGGCAGCAATGCATGGCGGTAAACCTCGACGCGACTTTTTTTGCTTGCCAGCGTGTGTATGAAAGCATGAAGGCGGAGGGGGGCGGCTCGATAATCAATTTCAGCTCAATCAATGCCCTACTTGGGCCGTCCAATATGCCTGGGTATGTAACCGCTAAAGCGGGCCTTATTGGCATGACTAAAGCGCTGGCGCGTGATTACGGCGATGCGGGTGTGCGGGTCAATGCAATCTTGCCAGGTTGGGTCGTCACTGATCGTCAGTTAGATACCTGGTTGACGCCGGAGGCAGAGAGCGCGTGGATGGAGCAGGTTGCCCTTAAAACGAGGTTGCTGCCTCGGGACATTGCTAATCTCGCGTTGTTTCTTGCGGCGGGGGACAGCAGCATGATTACCGGCCAATCTTTTACCATTGACGGCGGCAGGACTTGAGGTTTTGAAAGCAAAACTATTTATAGCCGGTGATTGGGGCACGACGAATCTACGGCTTTATCTCTGCCGTTCGACATCGGCAAATCAAGCCGACATATTAGCGAGCGTCAATGGCCCTGGTGCGGCTGCCGTCAACGGCGCGTTCGAAGACATATTTTTTGACTTGGCCGGGCCGTGGTTGAAAGAACAGGGCGAGTTACCGGTAATCCTTGCCGGTATGGTGGGATCTACCATCGGCTGGCAAGAGGCACCCTATCAGCTTTGTCCTCTAGCCCTGGATCAGATCATTTCCAAGCGGCAAGTGTTGCGAGTGCGCGATTTAGAAATATCGATTATTGCCGGGCTGCGTACAAAAAACCCGCTGGGCGCGCCTGACGTAATGCGCGGCGAGGAACTCCAGCTTCTGGGTTGGTCCATGCAGACGCAGCTGACCTCTACGACTCCGCAATTGATCACCATGCCTGGCACTCACAATAAGTGGGCGCTGCTGGAAGCCGGGGTGGTGAGCAACTTCCTGAGTAGCCTGTCGGGTGAATTGTTTGCTCTATTACAGCAACATAGTGTTTTATTGGCCGGCGTGGACACGGCTGAGTTCGATGAGGCGGAATTTGTCGCCGGGGTAGAAACAGTAAAAGGACTGGGTCCTGCGCAGTTGATTCATGCGCTGTTCGGCACCCGCTCACGGCAGGTCACGGGCGATCTTGCCAGCCATGCGGCAGCGTCTTATCTGTCAGGGTTGATCATCGCCTCGGATGTGGTTGGCGCCGTTGCCACGTTTCAGCAAATGAACTGGCCAGGTGACACCGTGCATCTTATCGGCGAGGAGCAGTTGTGTGGAGCATATGCCATAGCGCTACGGCAATTGGAAATTGCCACGCAGTGGCACAACCCCCAGGATCTTGCACTGGCAGGCTTTGCCGCTATTTATCATCACTATTATTCAGGCAGTCAGATATGAACGAGAAATTGGAACAATGGTTTACACGGATGCCAGTGGTCGCGATATTACGTGGCGTACGCCCGGATGAAGTGGTGGCCATGGGTGAAGCCCTGTATCTGGCGGGTATCGGTATCATCGAGGTACCGCTGAACTCTCCCGATCCGCTCGAGAGCATCAGCAGGTTGAGCCAAGCCATGTCATCCCGCTGTGTTGTCGGCGCCGGTACCGTGGTGCAATTGGATCAGGTGGACGGGGTTGCCGCTGCTGGCGGTGAAATTTCGGTGACGCCAAACACCAACCCGGCCATTATTCGCCGCAGCATTGAGTTGGGCCTGACACCGATGCCGGGCTGGGCCACCGCCAGTGAGGCCTTTGCTGCTTATGATGCAGGCGCACGTTTTCTTAAATTGTTCCCTGCTGGTAGTTATGACATTGGTCACATTAAATCAGTACGAGCAGTGCTCCCCAATGACTCACGTGTGCTGGCCGTGGGTGGGGTCGGCGCAGGGAATGCAGGCGCGTGGTTTAAGGCCGGTGCCGATGGGCTAGGTGTTGCAACCGAACTCTATGCGCCGGGGCGCAGTGCTGACGAAGTATTTGAAGCAGCGAATAAACTGGTCGCTGCAGTGAAACTTGCTGCAGGCGTTTAACCATGACCGAACTGACCTTACTGACTACCCTTGAACTCGAGAATGAACTTGGCGAGGGCGTGATCTGGGATGCCGTCGGCGGTAGCTTCTGGTGGACTGATATTGAGCGACACCGGCTCTATCGGTACCAACTCGCAAATCAAGACCTGCAGTCATGGACCACTCCTGAGCGGCTCGCGTCATTTGCTCTGGTAGAGCCCGGCTCGGTGAGCGAAGGTGCTGAGCAGCGCCTGGTCGCGGGTTTTGAAAGTGGGTTCGCCTACTATGATCCTGAATCCGGGTCCCTGAAGTGGTTGACCAAGATTGATCCGGAAAATTCTCACAGGCGTCTGAACGATGGACGCGCAGACCGGCAGCAAAGGTTCTGGGCCGGGGGAGTGCTTGAGCCGCTTGGTTATGCCGGCGATGCTGCCAAGCTGTACTGCCTTGACCAACACCTGCAGTGCTCTGAAAAGCTAAGCGGCATTGCGATCTCCAACGGCCTCTGCTGGAGCCCGAACTCGCAAATTATGTACCACACAGATACGCCCACTCAGCGCATTGATCAGTATGATTTTGACCCGGTCACAGCTGCGCTGTCGAACCGCCGCGAATTCGTTACCACCGAGCCCGGATGTTATCCCGACGGTTCGACTGTAGATGCACAGGGCTATTTATGGAATGCGCAGTGGGGCGGCAGCCAAATTGTGCGCTATTCGCCAGATGGCAGCACCGATTTGGTTTTACCCCTGCCTGTTAGCCAACCCACCTGTGTCGCTTTTGGTGGCGCTAATCTGGATTTGTTGTTTATTACCAGTGCTAGACAGAACCTGAGTGATCAGGCTTTGAAAGAGCAGCCGCTTGCGGGCAGTTGCTTCATCTACCAAACACCCTTCCGGGGTCTAAGTGATCCCACATTTCGACCGTTAGTTAAATCTGGCTAATTATTTTTGTATTACCTGTAACCTTTTTGGGGTTTGGCGCGAACTTGATCGTGAAAACCCACAAAAACAGGAAATACCTATGATCAAGCAATCCCTCGCCGCTATCGCTCTGGTTCTATTTAGCAGCGCGTTGTCGGCTCAAACCGCACAGTATGAAGTGACAATCATGAACCTGACCCCGGGTCAGACGTTTACTCCCCAATTGGTAATGACCCACTCAATAGATTTCAGATTGTTCGAGTTCGGCCAACCCGCTAGTGAAGGCTTGGAGATACTGGCGGAGGGTGGCGATACCTCAGCGGTGACCGATGAGGCTGCGAACTTTACCACTGAGGCGCAGACAATTGGTGGTTTGTTGGGGCCGGGTGAAGAGACCTCGATTATCATCTCTGGGCCTGCGGAGCGTGGATTCTTTACTGTCGCGGCAATGATGATTCCGACTAATGATACTTTCATTGCAGCCAACCACGTACGTCTGCCTGCTCAAGGTTCTTTGATGAGGATGTTGTTTGGCTACGATGCAGGTACTGAGGCCAATGATCAAAACTGCCTGAACATTCCAGGTCCCCGTTGCGGTGGAGAAGGTTACTCACCTGATCCTGCTGATGGTGACGAGGGTTTCGTTCATATCGGCAACGGCTTTCATGAGCTTGGCGATGAAGGGGCTGATGGCGGCGAAATTCTTGGCCCTCGTGTATACGATTGGAGGAACTCTGTAGCCCGGGTTGTTGTCAGACGCCTACAATAAACAATATGGCCTGACCAAAACGCCACTGAGCAATTAGGCAGTGGCGTGCAGGGATGCGATGACCGCTCAAGGTATCACCGATTATAGCGAAGACGAAAGACGATGGGCTCAGCTCATGGTCAGTTCTCAGGCGGGCGACGAGGCCGACTATCGTTGTCTGCTAAAGGAAATTTCGGTGGTCATCGATCGTTATCTGCGCGGGCGGTTTGGTCATCATGATTTCATCGATGACTGCGTTCAGGATGCTCTGATCGCAGTCCATCAGGCCAGGCACACCTACGATTCAAAGCGTTCGTTTCGACCCTGGCTATTTGCTATTGTCCGCCATAAGGCGATTGACGCACTACGGCAACAGCGCCGGAGAAAAACTTTACTTGAAGCAAAGACCTGGGAGCAGTCGATTTCCGATGACTCTGCCGAGGTTGCGTCTCAGGAGCAGGAGATTTCCTCTGGTCGTCTGATAAACTCGTTGGCCAAGCCTTATCGAGAGGCCATCACGCTTACCAAGTTAATTGGCCTAAGTACAGCAGAGGCAGCGGCTGAGCTTCGAATATCAGAAGGGGCGCTAAAAGTGAGAGTGCACCGGGGAATTGGACGGTTGAGGAAGATGATGGAGGCAGAGCAGGTATGAAGCCCCGTGACGACTTGATCGCCTCATTGGTAGATGACCTTGCGCCTGTGCGCCCCATTGGCAACATTAATGCCCTCGCTATCCTATGGCTGTTGATCAGCGCGCTTTACGTAGTTGCCATTATTCACGTGTTCGGTCCTGTACGACCGGGAGCATTGGACCAATTGATAGGTAATGGTCGCTTTCTATTTGAAAACCTCGTGGGTCTGGCGTCGATTGTTCTGGTGGCGATGGGTGCTTTTCGTGCGGCAGTTCCAGGCGCCAACGCGCGCCGAGTTGGTCTCGCCGGAGTGTTGATGATGTTGGGATGGATTGCGATGTATGCAGTCGGGCTGTTAAGTCCAACTTTTGAGCCGTCGATGCTGGGTAAGCGCGAGTACTGCTATATCGAAACCCTGATCTACGCCTTGCCACCCATGCTTGTCGGCGGGATGATGATCCGGCGGCTTTATCCTCTACAGCAGGTCAAAGTCGCCTGGTTGGTAAGTTTGGCTGCAGGCATGCTGCCCGCTCTGTATATGCAGATAGCCTGCATGTATGAACCTGTCCACATTCTGAAGTTACATATTCTGCCGGGTGTATTGGCAGGTGTGATGGGTGCTGTCCTGGTTTGGTTGCTGGCACGATTTAGATCTAATACCTAAAGGCGGGGGTCGACTACATTCAATTGAGGTGTTTTGAAGCGCTAGAGGGAGCGCTGGAATCCCACAACCTTCGGTGCAGTGAAAGCCCCCGGTGATACGCGCTCTATGTAGAACTTCAGCTGTTCTTTGGCGATGCCCTCATTCTGATACGGCCCCTCGATGGTGCCTTCGCGAGTATGGAAATACCACCGCTGATCGTTACTGAAGATCCGCTCGGAACGGAACCAGCTTTTGTTTTTTTGGTCGGTTTTTCTTCTTGCCACGGTGAACTTGATCGCCCTGAATTTGCCAGGCGCAAATGATAAACCATTGAGGGTTTTGGCGTGACCGCGGAAGTGTGACGCAGCTCACAACTTGAAGCAGCCGTGGTCGACCCTTCAATGATCCGCAGTGAACCTTACGAAAATAGCCATATTCCGCACCCGGACTTGATCTAGATCCGTTGTATTGGCCAATCCAACTTGCAATACTTACTGTATATAAACCACACGAAGATCAGTATTTATGGACGCAACAGCCATCACCACCAGGAACACCCACGATCGCTTCTTGCTTCAGGCCTGCGATGCTCTGGGCTACGACAAGGCGATCTACGAATTGTTACTGACCGCATCTCGCGAGATCCTCCTGCAGATACCCATCAGGAAAGATGACGGTAGTATCGTAATCTTCAATGGCTATCGGGTGCAGCACCACAACGCCAGAGGTCCCTACAAGGGCGGGCTTCGCTACCACCCCAGCGTCAATATCGACGACGTGCGCGGTCTGGCCTGCCTGATGTCCCTCAAGACAGCCCTTCTGGCACTGCCGCTGGGCGGCGCCAAGGGCGGCATCAACTGCGACCCCACTGCGCTAAGCGACAGTGAGCTGGAGCGCCTGACCCGTCGTTTCGTGCAGAAGATTCACCGCAATATAGGCCCCACCCTGGATATACCTGCGCCCGATGTGGGAACCAATGCCCAGATCATGGCCTGGATCCAGGATGAATACACCAACGTGTACGGTTACAACCCCGCCGTTGTCACCGGTAAACCGATCGTCACTGGCGGTTCGGCAGGGCGAGAAGAAGCCACCGGTCTTGGTGCCACCATGGTGATGGAGGCTTACGCTGAGCACTATGAAGTACCGATTGTAGGCAGCAGCGTGGTCATACAGGGGTTTGGTAACGTGGGCCGCCACGCTGCCTTAAATGCGGCCGCGCTGGGCGCCAAAGTTATCGCGGTCAGTGACAGCAAGGGCGCTATCTACAACGCTGAGGGCCTGGATGTTACTGCTGTAATTGAGCACAAGAGCAGCATGGGCACTGTCAGTGGTATTGACGGGGTCGAAATTATTGACAATGCCAGCCTGCTGGCACTGCCCTGCGATTACTTGATTCCCGCGGCATTGGGCGGCGCTATCAACTCGGACAATGTCTCCACAATAAATGCACGGATTATTGTGGAAGCGGCCAACTCGCCCGTTACCTGGACAGCAAGCGACATCCTTAACCAGCGCGGCGTGCGTATTATTCCCGATGTTTTGGCCAGTTCCGGCGGGGTCACGGTAAGTTATTTTGAATGGGTACAGAATCTGCAGTTCGTTTCCTGGACTCTGGATCATGTGCGCGAGCAATTGAGAGAAAAAATCAACACCGCCTCGAAACAGGTTTTCAATCTGGCTGACGAGGAAGGTATCTTAATGAGAAATGCCGCCTACCAGATCGCCACCGAACGTCTCAAGCAGGCGATTTTCGCGGCGGGCATTTAACCGTGACTTGCCAGTTTCACCGAACCAATCCGCTAACATAATGCATAGCAAGTTTCGTCAGGGCTTGTGGGCACTGGCCGATCCCAAGATTAGCATTACCTCAGCGTCGGCGATGCTGATCGGGGTCCCGTTAGCCGCGCGTGATGGTTACTTCAGTTGGTTCTGGTTGCTGGTAACTGCGCTGACCCTGTTTTGCTTTGAGGTAGCAAAAAATGCCTCCGGTGATATTTACGACTACGACTCCGGTACTGACCTTGCCGTAGCTGCCGACGATCGCACCGACTTCTCTGGCGGTAAACGGGTACTGGTTGACCACCTGCTTACCCGCCAGCAAACCTGGGCAGTCGCGGCCGGCTTCAGCTGCGTTGGCCTTATCCTGGGCGGCGCAATTCTGCTTTGGCAGAGCCTGCTGGCACTCTGGCTTGGGCTGGCCGGTATTGTATTGGTCTGGTCGTATCATGGGCCACCGCTGCGACTGGCCTATCGTGGTTTTGGTGAGCTGGACGTCATGCTGTGTTATGGGCCACTGATCTGCATGGCTGCCTATGTGATACAAGCTGACCGGTTTAGCCCTGAGATACTCTGGCTGTCACTGCCGCTGGGTATCTTTATCGCTGCGTTCCTCTGGGTCAATCAGTTCCCGGACCACGATGCTGACCACAGCCATGGCAAGAACAACCTGGTGGTGAAGCTGGGCAAACAGCGGGCTAGCCGAGTGTTACCAACGCTGTATCTGGCGGGGTATACGATTTTACTGCTTGCGCCATTTTTGACCAGCCTGCCAGCGACGATTTGGCTTGGCTTTGCCTCCGTGCCCACGGCAGCCTTCGCTTGTCACTGGGCCTGGCTTGATCCACAGACATTTTATCGTCATAAACCGGTGCAGCCTATGGCGCTGCTCAGTTTCGTTATCTATGCAGCAGGCGTGGCGGTCGGTGTACTTGCTGCGGCCTGACATCGATATCCAGCAGGTACTTTTGCAGCCGCGACATTTCGCCTGTAATCTGGGTTTTTCTCCAGCGTCGTTAATCTCCACGTGAAATCATTGAACCAGACAGAAAGAGAACGTCTGCTAAAGCTGGCCACCTCTGCAGCGGTGCTGACTGCCACTCTCCTGATTATCACCAAGCTGAGCGCCTATCTGTTGACGCATTCAGTCAGTGTACTGGCTTCGCTGGTGGACTCGTTAATGGACATGGGTGCCTCCCTTATAAATTTGCTGGCCGTTCGTTACGCGCTGATGCCGCCCGATGAGGAGCATCGCTTTGGTCATGGCAAGGCTGAGTCTATAGCCGGACTTGCCCAGGCTACCTTCATTGCCGGTTCGGGTTTGTTTTTGATAGTGCAGGCGATTGACCGACTGCTTAACCCCAGGCCACTGGAGCAACTGGACATTGGCCTTGGCGTCATGTTGTTTTCGATTGTGGCTACGCTGTTGCTGATCGCCTTTCAGCAGTATGTGATCAAACGCACCAACTCGGCTGCGATTAAGGCCGACTCGCTGCATTACCGTACAGATGTACTTAGCAATGGCGCAATTATTGGCGCCCTTGCTCTGTCCGAACTTGGTTGGGTCGGTATTGATCCCATGTTCGCCCTGGCCATCGCGGCATACGTGCTGTTGTGTGCCTGGCGCATTGGCCAGCAGGCCTTCCAGGACTTGCTCGACCACGAGCTACCAGATGAAATCCGTGCGCAGATTACAGCGTTGGCTGTGGAGCACCCTGAAGTGCGCGGCATTCACGACCTGCGCACCCGAATGTCAGGGCATATGCAGTTTGTGCAGTTGCACCTGGAGCTTGATGACGACCTGCGACTTACTGACGCGCATCGCATTGCGGAAGAAGTTGAGGAAAAAATTCTGCAGCTAATGCCAGCGGCGGATGTCGTTATTCACCAGGATCCGGTGGGTACTGACGATGCCAGACAGGCTCAACCCACACCCTGATTCTGATACGCCCCCTCGATGGTGTCTTCGCCAGTCGCGGTCGACCCAGGGCCGTCCTGACATATTTTGTTCAACTATTCGCTCGGTCAGTCTTGCTTTCCTGTTGAGCGCGCATCAACCTAAGGGTCCGTTACCTGCCTGCGAAATTTTAGTCGGGTTTAATTCTACAAAGAGGCATTATCACCGGTGATCCGGACCTTTATCGCTTTTATCGTGCCTTTTATATTACAGGTGGCTGCCGGGCAGACGACTGCAGCAACTGTCGAAAAGCTGGCCGAATCCAGGCAGTCCTACGTAGAGGCAGTTACCGCAATTCGACGCGGCCGCTTGACCGATTACGAACAGCTACGCAACGACCTCGATGAGTACCCGTTATCGCTTTATCTGGATTATTACAAGCTCTCCGGAAACCCTCGCAAGGTGCGGCCGGCAGATGCGCGTGTTTTTATTTCCCAGAGTGCTGACTCGCCGTTGCCTAATCGATTTTTATCGGTGTATTTGAACAAGGCGGGGCGGGACCGGCGGTGGGATGACTTTCTCCAGGTAAAGCAGGATGAGCCCAACGAGGTGGCCTTGAAGTGTTACTACTTGCGCGCACGTCTGGCGGAGGGTGACAAGCCAGTAGCCTGGGAGGGAGCTGAGCGGCTGTGGGTTCACGGTGAATCTCGTCCCAAGGAATGCGACCCTCTCTTTGATGCCTGGCTGAAGTCCGGTGAGTTAGGCGATAAAGCGGTGTGGGGGCGCATGGTGAAAGCCTTTGAAGCCAGGGAACGCTCGCTGATGATCTACGTTGCCCGCAAGGGGAGCGCAGAGTTGCAACCCTGGTCAGATAAGCTCATTGCGGTATACCGAAACCCACAGAAAATGCGTAACCAGAGCTTTCCCGCAGACAGCGCCTATTCTGCCGACATCGTCAGTTTGGGATTGGCGTTCCTGGCCCGCTACAGTCCCGCAAAAGCGCTTTCCTATTGGCAGGCCTACCAGGGGCAGTTGCAATTTGACCCAGCGCAGATGCAGCGGGTGGAATACGCGATTACCTTGCGCAGCCTGTTTGCCAAAGAAGAGAACACTGCGGCCTGGATAGATGATGCCCTGGTGCGCCTGCAAGATGACAAGCTAACTGAGATCCGCTTGCGCTGGTTGTTGGAAGAAGCCGATTGGGAGGCACTCCTGGCTACTATCCCCAAGTTGTCGGAAACGGCAAGAGAGGAAACAGTGTGGCGCTATTGGGCTGCCGTTGCCGATGAAAGCTTGGGCCGGGTCGATCAGGCCAAAGAGCAATTTGCGTCGGTGGCCCAGGAGCGAGATTACTACGGGTTCCTGGCATCCGATAAATTGGGAAGTCCCTACAGCTTTAATAATCAGCCGTTGATTTTATTGCAAGCCGAGGCCGATCGGTTGGCCCGTATGCCCTCTGTGCAGCGAGTCGAGGAGCTACTGTTTCATGAGGAAGATCAGCTGGCCCATTCCGAATGGTTCAACACCCTGGATACCCGGGAAAAACCCATACAGAAGCAATTGGCGGTACTTGCTGGCGATCGCGGCTGGCACCGTATGGCCATCGATGCTGCCAGCCATGCGAAAGCCTGGGATGCATTGAATCTCCGTTTTCCGTTGCCTTATCAGGAAACCTTCGATCATTACAGCACGGTACAGCGCGTGCCTGCTACCGAGTTAATGGCTATTGCCAGGCGCGAGAGTGCGTTTTTTCCGGGCGCCAGATCGCCCGTTGGCGCACGAGGGCTAATGCAGATTATGCCCGCCACTGGCAAGCAGGTAGCATCCTCTTTGGGGCGCAAGCACAGCACCTCGGCGCTCTATGAAGTGGAGCACAACGTGCAACTTGGCAGTGCTTACTATCGCCAGTTGCTGGATCGTTTCTCAGGCAACAGGATATTCGCCCTGGCAGCCTACAATGCGGGTCCACACCGGGTTGATCGCTGGAAGAAAAACAGCAATGCGAATGTAGCCGTTGAGGTGTGGGTGGAAACGATTCCTTTTCGCGAGACACGCAACTATGTTCAGGCAGTCTTGTCGTATAACGTGGTTCTGCAGCATATGCAGGGCAATGACATCAGCCTGCTGACCATCGCAGAGCAGCAAGCTCAATACTAAACTGAATTTGTGATCGTCTACGGCGCCACACAGAGCAAAAGGATACGTACTTTTCCATGCAGGATACACGCCCACTGTTACTGGCCACTGATTTCCCGCCTATAACTCGCGGAAAGCTCGACACCGTCCAGGTGAACCTGGGGTATCTGTGCAACATGAGTTGCGTGCACTGCCATGTGAATGCCGGTCCTACACGCACTGAACTGATGGACAAGGCCACCATCGACCAGGTGCTGTCACTTTTGGCAAGCAGTCAGGCTACCACCCTGGATCTTACCGGCGGCGCCCCCGAGCTGAATCCCCACTTTCGCTATATGGTGAGTGAAGCACGGCGGCTCGGGGTTAATGTTATCGATCGATGTAACCTGACGGTCCTGTTTGAGCCGGGGCAGGAAAGTTTGGCAGAGTTTCTGGCCGAGCAGGGCGTAGAGATTTCCGCATCACTGCCCTGTTACAGCGAAGAAAATGTGGAGCAGCAGCGCGGTAAAGGCGTTTACAGCGATAGCATTCGAGCCATAAGGCGGCTAAACGAGCTGGGGTATGGGCGCCGGCCCGACTTGCGGCTTAACCTGGTCTACAACCCCATAGGCGCTGTGCTTCCACCGCCACAGCAAGCCCTTCAGCTGGACTACAAGCGCGAACTCGGCGAGCGTTTCGGCATCGATTTTGACCATTTGTTCACCATTACCAACATGCCTATTAGCCGCTTTGGGGCAGTCTTGCTGGCTCAGGGAGAGTACTACGATTACATGAGCCTGCTGCGCGACAATTTCAGCGAGGAAAACCTGGAAACAGTGATGTGTCGCAATTTGGTGAGTATTGATTGGCAGGGCTTTTTGTACGATTGCGACTTTAATCAAATGCTGGAATTGCCAATGCAAGTCCCAGGCGCCAGGCACGTCAGCGATCTACTTGCCAGCGCCCCTATGGATAATGCCGCAATAGTCACTGGCGAACATTGCTATGGTTGCACCGCAGGCCAGGGTAGTAGCTGTGGTGGCGCACTCTGAATCGGTTGATCAGTTTTGTTATTCCCACGCTCAACGAGGGCGCAGGAATCAAAGGGATGCTGCAAGCACTGGCGCAGGATTATCCGGGGGCAGAGCGGATTGTTGTTGATGGCGGTAGCTCTGATGACACCGTGGCAGGGGTTTTGGCGAGTGGCGCGCTGTTATTGCGCAGCGAACCCGGGCGCGCCAGGCAAATGAATATAGGCGCTGACGCTGCGTCTGGTGACTACATCTTCTTTATCCATGCAGACACTAGTCCACCGGGGAACCCGCAATCACTGACTGCTGTACTCGACAGCATCCCCCAATGGGGTTTTTCCCGTATTCGTCTTGGCGGAGATGGCGTTGCCCTGCGCGTGATTGAAGCGTGTATCAACCTTCGGTCCAGACTGACCCGGGTAGCAACCGGAGATCAGATGTTGTTTGTGCGGGCCGACCTGTTTGCCCGGCTAGGCGGCTATGCGGCGATTCCGTTGATGGAAGATGTGGAATTGAGCAAGCGACTGCGCCGCACAGCGGCACCTGCAATTATCGCTGACCCTGTCGAAACCTCCAGTCGGCGATGGCGGGAGCGTGGTGTTGTGCGCACCGTGCTACAAATGTGGGCACTTCGATTGGCCTATTTTTGTGGCGTTCATCCAGACCGTTTATGGCGGCGCTACTATGGAGAATGATAAAAGCCCGCTACTGATTATTCAGTTTGCCAAGGCGCCTGTACCTGGCCGGGTAAAAACACGGCTACAAGGCGATTTGGGCGCTCAGGAGGCCTGTGAAGTTCATATCGCGCTGTTGCAGCATTGTTGTCGACGGTTGTTGTCGGCCCACCTCGCACCGGTGGAGCTGTGGGTGGATTCCCAGCCCACGCATCAAGTTTTTGAGGAATGTCTGAGTTGGGGTGCTATCGGCCCGAGAATTCAGTGTGGGCAAGGTTTGGGCGAACGCATGCATCATGCACTGTGCGACGGCCTTGAGCGTTTTCACCAGGTTATTCTGGTGGGCAGTGATTGTCCCGAAATCGATAGGGAATACTTGCTGCTGGCGGCGCAGGGGCTTGGCCGTGCGCCGTTGGTAATTGGTCCGGCCGCCGATGGCGGCTACGTGCTGATAGCAGCCCGGAGTATCAAGGCGAGATTGTTCGAAGGTGTGCAGTGGGGCGAGGCTCAGGTGTATGCCCAAACCATGCGTCAGGTTGTAACGTTGGGGTGGGATTGCGAGTCGCTGCCGGTTTTACGTGACATTGACAGGCCAGAAGATTTACCGCATTGGCAGAAAATAAAAGAGGAGGAGGTTGGTCTCGCCGGATAAGGCTAGGCGCTGGCGTGTGGCGCGGCCCGCAACCTGCAGCACCTCATGTGGTGCTGCAGACCGGACTACCGCGCGCCAGCGGGAAGATCAGGCGGTAGCCCTTTCTCCAGTAGCTCTTTGATCTACAGCACCATTCGCACGCTGATGCAGCAACCAGGCTATGGCTGTGCAATAACTGAGATTGGTCTGTAGTTCGCTGTCGGGGTTGCTCAGGAACGCTCGCTGGCTGGCCAGCCCTCTAACTCGGCTGGCAATCTCCGGTTTAAAGGCCAAATACCGGTCCCAGATATCACGGTGCTGCGCGGTCGTGATATGGAACAGGCCCAGGCCTTCATTCCGTGCCGAAAACAACCCCAGGTCAGGGGCGTCGACGGCTGCGTCGAGTAACAGGGACTCTGTGGCGGGAGTCCAGGCTCCAAGATACTTGAGGGTAGGTCTAATGACCTGGTCTCTCAGGTGTTCTGCGGTTACATACATGGCCGGCTACCTCGCAGGGATCATCTTTCCGTCAGATACTGCTTCACGTTTATCGTTATTTATGGT
This sequence comes from Halioglobus sp., assembly GCA_036961205.1. Classification (GTDB taxonomy): domain Bacteria; phylum Pseudomonadota; class Gammaproteobacteria; order Pseudomonadales; family Halieaceae; genus CALJFL01. The sequence continues at coordinate 198,090 of JBALVI010000003.1, forward strand.
CTTGCATGTGGTTCGGTTATTTTTCGCTCTCGGAGTTAGCACCCTGATCACGTCTTTTCCTTACTCACAGGGTACGTTTTATCATATAAAAAAAATAAATCCAATGAAAATAACGGTTTGCGTGATCTTTTTTACAAAATTTCTGGGAGTGTGGCGTAACTAGGAAAAAGTACCGATCACGAAGTGCTAAAAAGGAAGCGGGTTTAATCGATTATTCCTATAAAAATTGCGTATATTTGGCTTAAGTTCTCTTAAAATCCATAAAAACTAACCCCCGGCGATTTTTGTGGTATATCCAAGGCGGTCTAGCTCAGGCTGTAAAAGCGTTCTTTGGTCTCCCTGTATCTCAATATCGCCGTTTTTTACCGATCCACCCACACCGCACTTTTGCTTGAGCTGTTTTGCCAAAGCTTTCAGCTCTTTTTCGGCCAAGGGTACCCCGGTAATGATAGTGACAGCTTTGCCACCGCGGCCTTTGGTTTCTCGACGCAGTCTTACAATTCCATCACCCGACGCTGCGGGTCGATCCTTGCCGCAAACACATGCGTCTACCGACCGGTGGCACTGGGGACAAAGGCGCCCCCCATCGGTGGAATAGACCAGTCTTGCGCCTGGTTTTTTCTGTCTACTCATGTTCTTTGCCTGCCACGGGTGTCATTGTCGGTCGAGGACAGTATATTAGCGCTCTCCGACTAGTCCGCACCAATCTATGGAGCATTAATGTGGCAAATACCGATCCTCTACTGAGTCAGCTGGAAGAAGTGCAGACTCAGTTGGCCTTTCAGGAAGACGCCTTGCAGTCCCTGAACGAGGCACTGGCACAGCAGCAACAGGAAATACTCCTGTTGCGCCGACAGCTGGAACTGCTGAAGCAACGCCAGGACGAGGTTGGTGTGACGCAAGCCGGCGGCGAGGCTGGCGGCGGAGAAGAAAAGCCGCCACATTACTGAGCGAGTTGCACCCCGTTGACTGCAGGACTTGCGGGGTCGTTCCAATTACACCAAACTGCTGTCCGGTTTCAGTTCGAACGTCTTTTTAAGGAAATCCCATGTCAGAAAGCACCCAAAAAGATACTGCCGAGCAGGCAGAGTTTCGCCAGTATTGCCGCGATTGGCTGGCCAGTAACACCCCGGGTGATCCCCCCGTCAGGTTGCCGTTGACGGCACTGGAAATAATGAATACCGAGCAATTGGACTATTTGCAGGAATGGCAAAAAGCGGCCTATGACGCCGGACTTGTCGGTTGCGACTACCCGCTGGCTGTCGGTGGCGGCGGGCGCAGTGCATGCCAGAATATCGCCAATGAAGAAATGCTGCGGGCCAAGACGCCTTATTTTCCCAATATTATTGGTTTGGGTATGGCGGCACCGACGGTGCTGTATCACGCGCAGGATGAGTTGAAGGAGCGTGTGCTGCCTAGACTTTTCTCCGGAGAAGATATCTGGTGCCAGGGCTTCAGTGAACCCGGTGCCGGTTCAGATCTGGCAAGCGTGCAGACCTTTGCCGAAAGAAAGGGCGACAAATGGGTTATCAACGGTCATAAGGTCTGGACTTCCCTCGCGCACTTCGCTGAATGGATGATTATTTTGCTGCGCACCGACAAGTCACACAAATACGACGGCCTTTCCTACTTTGTGGTCCCGATTAAATCTGCTATTGGTAAAGGCGTAACAGTTAAGCCATTGATCAAGATTACCGGCGAGACCGGGTTCAACGAAGTTGTTTTTGACGACCTGGAGGTGGATGACAGCTACCGCCTGGATGAATTGGGTAAGGGCTGGCAAGTGGCCATGACCACGTTGCTGCACGAGCGCGGTGCGGGAGAACTACAAACCCCTCGCTCTGGCGGACTGAAGAGCAAGGAAACACACACCACCAGTTGCGCCACATTATTTGAGTTGGCCGCCAGTACTCCCAAGGGAAGTGGCACGGCAGCGCAGGATCCACTGCTGCGAGACCAGATGATGCAGCAGTTGATTCGTGAAGAGGCTTTTAAGCAAAGCCAGCGGCGCGCGCGGGTGCCTGCTTTGATTGATCACCCTATGCGGATACCGCTGCAAAATAAGTTGTTGGCCAGTGAGATCGCTCAGAGCATTTCATCTCTGGCCCTCGATATTGGCGGCCCTGCCAGTTCGCTCTATCTAGGTGATAGCAATGCGCCCACAGGGGGCCAGTGGCCCATGGCCTATATGAACTCATACGGCTTCACCATCGCCGCCGGAACCAGCGAAGTGCAACGAAATATCCTCGGTGAGAGGGTACTCGGCATGGCGAAATCAAAATAAGGAGTATGACCATGGCACAACCCAATGATTTTGGTTTTGGTGAAGAGTCGGCATTGCTAAAGGAGTCGGCGCGTAAGTTTTTTGCCGACAATCTGCCCGCTGATCAGTTGCACCGTCTGGTAGCGGGGGATCACGATCCGGAGCGCATGCCTAAGGCGAACTGGGATGCGGCCTTGTGGCGGCAACTGGTCGACTTGGGGTGGACTATGGTGGCGGTTCCCGAGTCAGCAGGGGGGCTGGGCATGCCTGCCGTGGCGGTGGCCGGTTTGGTCGAAGAAGTGGGCAGGGCGGCGTTCCCCTCACCGCTGCTAGCGACTCTCAGCGTAAGTTATGTGCTTGGAGCCTGCGGCAGCGCCGGTGAAGCGGCACTGGCAGAAATTATAGAGGGCAGGGCGGCCACATTGGCGATTACTGATGCCAGTGGCAACTGGGACGCGACGGCTACAGGGGTTGAGTCTGTGGACGGCAAGCTTAGCGGTACTGCGAGCTTTGTTCAGGATGCGCGCAAAGCTGAGCGCCTATTGGTTAGCGCCCGAAAGGGAGAGGGCGTTGCCCTGTACTGGGTTGATGCTGGTGCGCATGGTGTGAGCATTTTACCGGATGCCATTCTCGACCTGACCCGGGATCAGGCACATATTCAGTTCGACAGTGTTGCTGCTGAAGAAGTCAGCACTGAGGGGGTAGCCGCTTTGGAGGCAGCATTCCCTGCAATCTGGACTCTGCAGGCAGCCGATATCGTGGGCGCAGCGGAGTGGCAACTGCAAACGACCGTGGACTACGCTTCCACCCGCCAGCAGTTTGACCACCCACTTGGCTTTTTTCAGGCGGTGAAGCACCCGCTGGTTGATGTAATGATCAACATCGATGAGGCCAAATCTCTGGTTTATACAGCTGCCTGTGCCATCGATGAAGAGCCAGAAAAGGCCGCCCGCTATGCCCATATGGCCAAGGCAAGTGCCAGCGACCTGGCGGCTTTTGCGTCCAGTCGCTCCGTGCAGCTTCACGGAGGTATAGGGTTCACCTGGGAGTGTCAGGTTCATCTCTATTTCAAACGGCAGAAACATAGCCAAATGCTCTGGGGTGATGGGCCTTGGCACCGAGCACGCCTCGCCGACATTGTTCTGGGAGCCGCAGCTTGATCGGTGAGCGGAGATTCCAAGGTCTTACTGAGTAAAATTTGAGCTAATCACGACGTCGACAATTCCCGCGCTCTCGCCTAGTCATTATTATGGCTAATCGGGACGCGAATATTGGCTCTCGGCGTGGACACTCGAGGCGCATTCCGATATAAATACACAAACGGCAAGAGTGGTTAGCTGACTTGTGCTGTTTTTCGGATTTTTAAAGGAAAACAACCAGTAAACTATGTATCGCTACAGTGTTGATAACGCCGTAACTTATACCTCCGAGGACCTTGTCCTCTTCAAGGAATCGCCTTTCGCGTCCTTCATGGAGCGTCTGACTCTTGAAAATTCGGGTCACGGTATTCCGCCCGATGTCGACAGCGCCGCCCCCACAGACACTATTCGCAGACAAGACGAATTGGCGGACACGCTGAGTGCGGAAGACCGTGAAGTTTCGTTGATTGAGTGGGATGCTGAAGAGCCAATTCGCCGCAACGCCACGTTGGAGGCGATGCGCCATGGCGTCGACTTTGTCGTCAACGGTCAACTTGCGCTGGGCCCCCTGTCGGGTTCCTCCAACCTGTTGATGCGCACCAGCGGCTACTCTGAGCTGGGTAACTATTTATATGTGCCCTGCGACACCCAGGGTAAGACTGGTATGCAATCGGCTTTCCGTCTTTGCTTTCTGGCTGACTTGTTGCATAGCCTGCAGGGGCAACTGCCTCCTCAGATGTTAATTATTCGCGGTGGTTCAGACGTACTGCCGTTAAAAACCGAAGATCATATTTTTCATTATTTGGCAGTGAAACAACGATTTATGTCGGCGCAGCGGGATTTTCGCAAGCATCGCATGCCAAATCCGGCAGAATCATCGGCATTTGGACGCTGGGGTGATTGCGCCAATGAAGTCATGAAGCAACGGATGTTGGCAGCGGCCGAGGAATCCGAAATCCAGGCACTGCCGGAGCCGGTTGAAGAGCAACTTCCTATGGCCCGGGCCGTTGGGGAATTACAGAACCCCGGGAGTGTGCAACAGGAAAGCACAGAGCCCGGTGGCTATCGCAAAGGTCTGCAGGTAAACGATACCCTTGCAGCGCAGGCACTTTCTTTGAGTCCCGCTCCCCAATATACAGAGGCCGCTCCTTTGTTAACGCAGCCTCTGAGCGCGCCGTCTGAGACCTTAACGCCTATGGACCTGGCGTCGCCTTCTCCAGTTTTTGATAGTCCCATTCTCACATCCTTTGAGCCCGATAACGCCGGCGAGGCACTCGAATCTGCCGCCCCGGATACGGCTGCGCCGCCGGAGCAGGACGAGGCTGATACTGAGCATCAAGAAAACAATCGCCTGCACAATGTCGATGCCGCGTTAATGAATTTGCAATTCATCGGTAGTCGTCTGGACGAACCGCAGCAACGCGCGCCGTCACAAACAGTGGAAACGGTACTCCCAGAGCGGCGGCGAAGTCGGCAGGAGCCACCACCGTCAAATCTGGGCGATATCGAGTCACTAGCCGACAATCAGGGCGGTAGCGACGCTGAAAGTTTATTTTCGTCAGCGCATGCTCCGTCGTCCTCGCAAGCCGGATTGCATCCTTTGGACACGGTTGGTTTCAATGTCGGTAAGGCCTCTATGGTTGATAGAGATGAATTACCCCCGCGTCCAACCAAGCCTGAGCCCAGGCGTGAGTCGTCGCTGCAATTGGACGAGTATTCTGAGGACAACGCGCCAGCTTTCAGTAGCAGCTTAATTACCAACGAGCGCGCAGAAACCGACGATTGAGGGGTTTTTAACCTGACCGATTAGCGCAGGCTGCGAAAGCAGTCTCGCAGTTCAGTAATGTGAGTTTCCGGCAATTCCAGAGCGGGGAAATGCCCGCCACGATCGAATTCCCCCCAGTGAATGATGTTGCGATAGCGAGCTTCGGCCCAGCGCCGACTGACCCCCATGATCTCGTGGGGATAGACCGACGCCCCTACGGGTATCTCTATAGGGTCCAGGTTGGGCTTATTGAAGCTCTCCCAGTAGAGTCGGGCGGAACTGGCCGCGGTGTTGTTCAGCCAGTAAATCATTACGTTATCAAGCATCTCATCTTTGCTCAGCAGGTTCTCTGGATAGCGCATGCCATCCTTCTCGCAATCGGTCCATGCAGCGAATTTCTCGATGATCCAGGCCATTTGCCCCACGGGTGAATCCGCGAGGCCGTAGCCTAAGGTTTGCGGGCGAGTGCTTTGCTGTTTGGAGTACCCTGAACCCCACTCCTGATAGTAATTCAATCTTGCCAGGGCATCTGTTTCGAAGGCCGTCAGATTGTCCATGCTGTCCGCAGTGGGTGCTGCCATGGGTAGGTTGATATGAATTCCCGCGCAGTGCTGGCTTTCGGTTTGAGCAATGCTTTGAGTAATGATACTGCCCCAATCACCCCCCTGGGCCATGTAGCGGTCATAACCGAGTCGGGCCATTAGCTGTCCCCACATCTGCCCGATGACGCCCACAGTGGTGCCCGGTGCCGCTGGTTTGCCGGAAAAGCCAAAGCCGGGGAGGGAGGGTACGATTACGTGAAAAGCGTCTTCCGCTGCTCCGCCATAATTCTGGGGCTCGGCCAGGGCGTCGATGACTTTGGCTATACCCAGAATGGAATCTGGCCAGCCGTGAGAAATTATCAGCGGTAGAGCATTTTGGTTGGAACTTCTGCGGTGGATGAAATGAATGTCGATGCCATTGATTTCGGTAACAAACTGCGGCCAGCTATTGAGCAGATTCTCGCAGCGACGCCAATCGTACTCCTTGGCCCAGTATTCCGTTAGCTCTTGAGTATAGGCAAGCGGCATGCCCTGACTCCAGTCGTTCACGGTTTCCCGGTCTGGCCAGCGAGTGTTCTCCAGGCGAGTTCGGAGTGAATTGAGCTCTTGTTCTTGAATTTGGACCTTGAACGGGACTATTAAGTCAGGTGATTCAGGCATTGTATTATTCGCTCCAGGCAGGTTGCGCCCCAAACGACTCAAGTTAATGCGGCGCCAGTAGTTATGCAACTGCGGGGATCTTTAAGTTGATCTATTAGTATTGGCATCGCGTATACCCTTGGGTAGGATAGGGCGATTAAGCCATGGGGTAGTATTTTGATGGATATCAACTAAAATACTGCTCGTGACAGATACTATAGCGGTAGGTAGCTATATCGCGGTAAACTGTCACTGATTGGGGGATACAGCAACAATATGCCGGTAAACACTGGGAAGGCGTTACTTCGGGCAGGCGAGTGGTCAAGCTACGCTGCCGGTCTTCTGCTGGGTGGGTTTTTTGTCGTGCAACTGGCGCAGGGAGAGGTGGACCGTCGCTCCGATATTAGCCAGTTTGAACAAATGGCCTCTATTGAAACGATACCTGCAAGCGAAGTGCCTGCAAGCGAAGTGCCCATCATCATCGCCGACGCGACCAAGCGCCCAGATATGTCTCTGTGGGCCCCGCAGAGAATCGCAGATTATGAAGCCAGCCTTCGCGCCGACCTGCCGAAGGTACTTGGCGTGCTTGAAGTGCCCTCGGTGGGACTGAAAGTTCCGGTGTACCCTACCGACTCAGAATTGACCATGGACCGGGGTGCCGGTGTCATAGACGGCATGTCATACCCGCATGAGGGTGGTAACATAGGCATTGCAGGTCACCGGGACGGATACTTTAGAGTATTAAAAGATGTCCAGGTTGGCGATCGTATAGCGCTGCAAACACTAGAGGGTCCAAAAGATTTCACAATAAATTCGGTACAGGTGGTGGAGATTACCGACACACACCTGCTGCAGGATACGGATGACCAGACCGTTACGCTGGTCACGTGTTACCCGTTTTATTTCGTCGGGCATGCGCCACAGCGATTTATCGTTACGGCGTCACTCGATAGTACGAATGTTATTCAATAATAGGGAGTATTTGACATGCAAAAGAAACTCGTTTTAACAATGGGAATGGCGTTGGCCCTGTCCGCAGGACAGGTATCCGCGCAGCAAGAGTCAGCAAGTACTTGTGCCGACCTTAACTGGTCTGCAGAAGTTTTAGCTGCCAATCCGGACATCGGCCAATCTTGTCAGGCAGTTTATGAGAAGGATGGAAAAATGTTCGCGAAGGCCTCTATTGAGGTTGTGCGAGTTCGTGGAAATCGTATGACTTTCCGACCTATGCATACTGATGGCACTAAAGGCGATAGCCGCAGCATACAACTGGATAGCTCCTGGCGTGCAGATATTGGTGGTCGCTCTTATCGCGCCAGTGATCTGATGCGTGGTCAGCAGCTTAACGTTTATCTGCCTGAAGATCGTTTTGCTCTGGCACTTGAAGATGCAGATGGTCCAGATGCTTCAGAAATGATGGTTGTTGAGGAAGAAGTTGTCGAAATGCCAACTACTGCCAGCCCACTGTTTCTGGTTGGACTTGCTGGCGGAGCACTGCTGGCAATGGGTGGACTTTTCGGCCGTATTCGCCGCAAGCTCGCTTAATTCCTACCGATAGACTCAAGGGGCTTCGGCCCCTTTTTTTGTGTCCGGGATATTCGTTTCTCAGTCTTCTATCCAAACCCGGCGCAAGGGTTCACCAAAATCATCGTAGATCGTTTTCTTGCGGGTCTTTGGCAGGCGACTGCGCTTGCGTTGAGGGGTGCGCTTGAGCATTGCTTTACGCCGCTCTTCTATTGCCGCCACAACCTCGGGAACCAGGGTTCGTTCTGCCCGCGGCTCTATGAATAAACGCCGGTTCAGGAACATTGGCGCATCAAGCGGATCTTTGCCGCTTTTGCCACGGGGAATGTTTTCGACATTGCCACCCTGAGACAGAAAACGCTGCATTTCCTCTTCCATGTCAGCACGGATGTCTTCCTTGGATATGGGTTTCTTCACGGGCTCCTATTGGCTGTCAGGCGGCAGTAATGGCACAACGTCTCAGTATAACGGCCACTGTCTGAATTTACAGGGTTTTGCGTTGGCTGATATTTCGTCGTAAATCAGCGCCCGGGCCTTCAGTCTGTAAAACAACCTGATCACCTTCAATCGAAATTCCCAGACTGGCGAAAATGGCTTCGAATTCGGGCAGGCGGGTAGAGCTATCCGTTTTTGTAAAGAGGGGTTCGAACAGCAGCAGTCGATTTTCTCGGTCAAGTGCCACAACCATTTCCTTTGCAGACATCTGACGATCAGCGCAGCATTTGTTGAGTGCCGCTAGTGCGGTGTCCAAGTTTGACGTTCCTCCAGATTGTTGCCTCAGCTGCACATCTGCGGCAAAGAAATACCAAGCACCACTCCAATATACGCGCATATAAGCTCGATTCTCACGCATATCATCGCTCACCTGCGACAGTGCAATGCCGTTGAACTGGTCCTGTTCCCGGCCGCGTATAAAACCATCCAGAAGTTTCTGCCACATTACCTGTTCGCTGATAACACCTGCTCTAGCCTGCAAGATATTTTGATAGTAACTGGCTAAGCCTTCACTGAACCATCGATCGCCGCCTCCTTTATAAGGGATTAATAAGTGCGCGAATTCGTGGTATCCCGTCCAGTTGTCGATCAATTGTTGGGTGCTCGCGCCGTTGAGCACGTAAAAAAGCACGGTGTCAGGTTGTCCCCGGTTAACCTGTCCCCAGGGGATCGTGTCCTTATAGCTTCCGGAGATAGGCTGAACCTCTACCCGCCATTGTTTTCTTGGCCAATGGCCGTAGACCTGCGACAGATTCTCGGCGATGAAGCTTACCCAGTCGACGACGTGTTGGCGCTGGGTGTCTGAAAACTGGCTGCTGATATCAAGTTCGAGGGAGCGGCCATCTCGAAGTATCTGTTGGCTGCTTGCATGGGATACGGCGGCTGTCAGGCAGAGCACCAGCAGTATAGTCAGCTGAGATAGCCGCATCTGGGTCACGTAGCTGCTCCAATGTCAGCAGCGGTGGGCGCTAGCCATCCGCAGGCGCCGCGCTCCAGTAGATATAGGCTGTGCTTGAGGTTCCTGTACATTGTTCCTCCTCTCATGGCTTGACCACGGCCTAATACTAACCCGATTGACGGGATACGCCAGTATTGAGATTTTGTCTGTGGCGCGTTGTCTGTTTTAATGCTCACCTTCTATACTGATGGAGTCCCGCATGGCTTGGTTATTGTTGTTTGTTCTTGCTTTCGTTGCATTCAGTTATTTGGTTCTTCGAGGGGAAAATCTCGACTATCTGGATTCAAATATCACGCCCGTTGCAGAAGGCGATCCTGGGGAGGCCCACCTGCAGGTAGTGGCTTCGCTGAGCGAGTTAACGAGTTCTGGCATGGGACTCGGCGGAGGCAAGGCTGGGCTACAGCGGATGCGCGCATATATGGATTCTATGAGCGATGGCAGGGACTACCCCAGCGAATTTCGGTCGGTCGATGAAACGGCGGTTAAAGGGGAGTGGATTCTCGCTCCAGGCGCAGACCCACGTCGTCGAGTGTTACATATTCACGGTGGAGCATGGATGATGGGCAGCCCCAAGAGCCATCGCACCATAACCAGCCGTTTGTCAGAACTGGCAAACGCGGCGGTTTTTTCTGTTGATTATCGTCTGCTACCTGAAAATAAGCGGCTGGATGGTATTGTCGATTGTCAGAAAGCTTACCGCTGGATTTTGGATAACGGTCCTGATGGCCCTGAGGAACTGGACTTTCTGCTGGTTTCTGGAGATTCCGCCGGTGGCAATCTCACCCTGATGACAATTGCCTGGGCGCGGGATGCGGGGCTTCGCGTAGCCGATGCCGCTGTCGCTTTTTCGCCTGCAACCGATGTGACACTAACCGCACCGAGCTTGCGCACAAATATTGCGACCGACCCTATGCTGGGGCCCGCGTTCGGATCTCTCGCAAAAATTCCGACTATCCTGTTGTGGTGGACTACCTGGTTCACCTCGCGTCTGAAACCTAGTGATCCCCTGGCATCGCCGGTGCGCGGCGATCTTTCAGGGCTGCCACCGGTACTGCTGCAGGTCAGTGAGGCCGAAATGCTGTTTGATGATTCCCGGCGTTATGTTGCCAAAGCGCAGGCAGCGGGTACGCATGCAGTGCTGCAATCCTGGCCGCATATGGTTCATGTATGGCAGATATTTTCGCCAGACTTGCCGCAGGCAGAAGATGCATTTATAGCTGTTGGAGAATTTCTGGACAGTGTCGAGAACGCTTCTGTCGTTGAGGCGAAAGCCGCGTGAACGCATTTCGATCAATACTGGTATTCCTGTGGATGGTAATTTCGATTATCCCTATGGGTCTGCTATTGGTATTTTGCTCATTCTTCCTTGAGCACAAAAAGGTCTGGTGGTGGTTTGCAGCACCCTGGCTGAGGGGAGTAATTAATGCGGCCCGCCTTATCGCAGGCGTCAAATACCGTGTGCACGGCGAAAGTAATTTGCCCGGCAAGGAAGATATGCGGCGGGTAATTTTATGCCCCAAACACCAGTCGACCTGGGAAACATTTTATTTTCCCAGCATGACCCCGCATGCACTGGCCTATGTTTTTAAGCAGGAACTGTTGCGGATTCCGGTATTTGGCTGGGCGATAGGTAGCCTTGGCATGATTCATATTGATCGAAATAAACGCGCCGATGCGTGGAATAAGGTTGCCGAGCAGGGTGTGAAGATCATGGATCGCGGGACCTGGGTGATTATGTTTCCCGAGGGCACCCGTGGGGAGCGCGGGAGTAAGGGTAATTACAAAGCCGGGGCGACCCGGTTGGCGGTCGCCACAAATGCCTATGTCATTCCTATTGCGGTGACTTCAGCGCGCTGCTGGCCCAGGCGTTCATTCGCGCTCAAACCGGGGGTGATTGATGTATCAATCGGCGAACCCATCTATGCAGAGGGTCGCAAGCCTGATGAATTGATGGATGAAATCGAACGCTGGATAGAGGCCGAAATGCGACGGCTTGACCCTGATGCCTACGCTCCGGGCGCGACCGCGTAAATCGGGTTGGAATTACTGCCAGTGCTAGCGCTTCAATTTTGTCGAAAGCACGATTGAACTGGTTGTTTTAGCAACGCCTGGGAGCTGCCCGATCATGTCGAGTACCGCGTCCATTGTTTCCGTAGTCGGTGCCTCCAGCATCGCCACCAGATCATAAATGCCACTCACACTTAGCACTGTTCTGACGGCATCGAGCTTGGTCAATCCGCTGACTACTTTTGCGCTGTACTTCGGGTCTACCTCGATCATTACGTGGGCAGAGATCTGACCGGCCAGAAAGGCCTCGTTGTAGCGGATGGTGTATCCGGCAATAATGCGTCGCCGCTCCAGGCGCTGAATCCTATCCTGTGCCGTAGTGCGAGAGACCCTGAGTTCCCTGGCCAGAGCGCTTATCGAACTACGACTATTCACACGCAATAACGCCAGAAGCTTTTGATCGATTGAATCCAATTCCGTCATATCGTGTCCCAGCCCCGTTAAATTGATTAAAAATGCTTAGCAAAGCGTTAAATTTAGTCTTAAATATTACCTGAGAAGTTCTTACACTAGAAGCCATGTATGTAGCCTCAGGTCACCGCCCCATGCCTATGCCTTTAAGTCACGTTGTTGTGTTCAGCGATGATCTTGAATTTCGGACCATTGCCGTAACTGCGCTCAACCGCGCGTCTACGGCCAGTGATTTTCCCTCGGTAGATATGCCGCTCGCATTTTTCTCCGCTGAAACGCTAGCGGAGACCCTGGAGCGTGCGCTTGCAGATGGCAGTTTACAGGCGGTTATTTGTGACGTGAGGCATCCAAACGGGATACAGGCAACAGTGGCGAGCATCAAAGCGGCGCGTGCTGAACTTGATGTGTTTATTGCAGTCGGTGACGGCTTTGCAGGTTTGAATTCGACGCTGGCGGGTCTGGGGGTCGAGATATTTGATCGTAGAGAGGAGAATTTCCCACAAATATATCGCCAGATTCAGAGTGTAGTTTTGCGCAGGGCCGCCACGCCGTTCGCCGATACTTTGCGTGACTATGTTCACGGCGGCAGAGATGCCTGGCATACCCCCGGGCATTCTGGCGGTGACAGTCTTCGCGACAGTCCCTGGGTCGGCGATTTTATCGGCATGATGGGTGAGCATATTTTCAGCACAGATCTATCAGTATCGGTGCAGGTGTTGGATTCATTACTTGAGCCACACAGTGTTATCCAGGAGTCACAGGCACTAGCCGCTAAGGCGTTTGGCGCTGACCACACATTTTTTGTGACCAACGGGACGTCTACCGCAAATAAGGTCATTGTTCAGCACCTGATGGGCGGGGGCGGCAAAGTGATCGTCGACCAGGCCTGTCACAAGTCCATTCATCACGCGATCATTCTATTCGGTGTGGTGCCTGTCTACCTACAGGCTAGCGTGAACACGCAATACAGTTTTTATGGCCCGGTACCCAAGTCACGAATATTTTCAGCCATTGACGCCAATCCAGATGCGGGAATGCTGATTCTGACGTCCTGTACTTACGACGGGTTTTACTATGATCTTGCGCCGATAATAGCCCGCGCTCACGCTGCGGGCATCAAGGTGCTGATTGATGAAGCGTGGTACGCACATGGTCGTTTTCACCCGGACTTGCGGCCCAACGCACTCGATTCAGGAGCTGACTATGTAACTCAGAGCACACATAAGATGCTGTCGGCCTTTTCCCAGGCGAGCATGATTCATGTCTCCGATCCAGATTTCGATGAACATCGTTTTCGGGAGAACCTGAACATGCATACGTCGACTAGTCCGCAGTACGCTATGATCGCCAGCCTTGATGTTGCCCGCAAACAAATGAGCATGGAGGGATTTTCTCGTCTTTCATTGTGTATCGACATTGCCAGCCGGCTGCGCTTTGCGATCGATCAAACGGGTGTGTTTTCAGTGCTCAAGCTAGCTGACATGATTCCGGAAGAGTTGCTTGGGGATAATATATCGCTCGATCCCACGAAGCTGACGATCGCATGCTCTCGCTCTGGGTTGACTGCCCGCAAAATCCAGCTGGCTCTATTTGAGCACTATGGTATCCAGGTCGAGAAGGTGACTCACAACACCGTTTCGATTCTGGTGACTCTGGGCACCACTGAAAGCAAGGTCCTGAGATTACTTCGGGCTCTACAGGAGTTGGCGGTCAACGCGCCTGGGGCTAGTGAGGCGACTGCAGCTGCACCGGCTGCGCTGCCCGAACTCAGCGAACTTCGCCAGGTCCCTCGAGACGCCTATTTTGGACCATCAAGAGTAGCGCTGCTTCACGATAGCGAGATGCAACTCAATCCAGAGATTGTCGGCGCGATCAGTGCCGATCAGATCGTACCTTACCCTCCTGGCATTCCGGTGCTGGTGCCGGGGCAGGTAATTACAGAAGCCATTGCACGATTTCTATCCTACTTATGCCGTGGCAACAGCGGCTTGGAAATGCATGGCGTTATAGACAGTGAGGAGGAGCCTAAACTGCGCGTTGTAGCAGCTTAGCCAGAGGGCTCTTCGAGATGCGCGCATATTTTTGGTGCTGCCTGATACAAGCAGGAGTAGTGAGATAAACCCTCCATGGCATTAACATCGGTAGCGCCTGGAATTGTCTTACTTAAACATGACGCCATAGAGAATGGTGTCCAATTATCTTCTGTGCCATGCCAAAGGTTCACGTATGTAGTATGTCCACTGAGCTTGCCTGACCATGTTACGTAGAACTTGATATCCCTTATATAGCCGTTAGCGCCATTTTGAAAACAATGCTTTAAAACCGGAGTTATATAGTTCTTGAAATCCCGGCACTTAATCAATTCGATATCTTTTCCTGCAGCGCTGGAGAACAACATGCGGACCAGCATGCGAGGGGCCAATACCGCCATAATTCTTTGACACTGTGTGAGCAGAAAGAAGATAGATGGCTTAGCCATAGCTAGTTTGAACACTAATCCACCTGCCATGTTATCTATAAAGTTACCCGAGTTTAGTGGCGCTGCGGCCGACACCAAATGTGTATGTTGAACTTGATCATTTAGAAGTGCACCAACCTCAAGGGCAACATGCGCTCCTATGGAAAAACCAATTAAATTTACCAGTTCGCCGTCGGCTTTTTTTCTGATTTGATCCGCTAGCTGTTGGTAATAACTTCTGCGGTCAAGTGAATTATCAATAGAAGATCTATCGAAGCAGATGACTTTTAGCTTGTGTTTTTTTGCGTGGCTGTCAAACAGGGCACACTCTTCCATGGCGCCGGGAGCGCCGTGGAAATAGACGACTAGCTTTCCGTCCCTGTTACCGTACTCAGCACATCTCACTTTGGGCTCGCCCGAATTTTTAATCAAGTCGTGCCCATCATCTGAGTTTTTCACTCTAATAACTCCTGGTTGCTGTCTAGCCACCCCGCAACGTTTGTTTCAACACGGACATATATGGTTTAGTCTAGTCGCCGAATCAATAACGGTAGGTAAGAGAGGGCGATTACATATGGCTATTCAAACACGTTTAGTAGAGTACACACACGACGGTGTCATCCTGGAGGGTTTTTTGGCCTGGAATGACGACTCGGATCAGCCACGTCCGGCGGTGACAATTGCTCATACCTGGGTTGGTCGCAGCGAGTTTGAGGAAAGCAAGGCAATAGCGTTTGCGGAGCAAGGCTATGCGGCTTTCGCTCTGGATCTTTACGGCAAGGGCGTCAATGGCAGCACCGTTGAAGAAAATACTGCTCTGATGACGCCGCTCATGGAAGATCGCGTGATGCTGCAGGCCAGAATGAATCTCGCGGTGACAGTATTGCGCGAACAACCGGAGGTCGACGGGACAAAAATTGCCGCTGCCGGTTATTGCTTCGGCGGCCTTGCCGTTCTCGATCTGGCACGCTCAGGCAGTGATGTGCTCGGTGTGATCAGTATCCACGGTCTGTTTTTCCCACCCGAAGGTGTCCCCAACAAACCGATTACCGCCAAGGTGTTATGCCTGCACGGCTATGACGACCCTATGGCGGAGCCCGAGTCCATGACCTCGCTTGCCAGTGAATTGTCTGCCTCAGGCGCGGATTGGCAAGTTCATGCCTATGGCAATACCTTACATGCCTTTACCAACCCCGGGGCCAATAATCCCGATATGGGTACGCTCTACAGCGCCGATGCAGACCGTCGCTCCTGGCAGGCGTTAAACAATTTTCTTGCGGAGCTGTTTTAACACCCCGGTTGTGCTCTCCACCAGCGCCCAATCAGGGCGCTGGCCTGTAATGTAATGTCAACTTTTCTAGTCGTTCGGGTCATTGTCCCCGTGCGGCGATAGGCACAGTATTTGTGCTCAGAAATTCAGCCAACCGGAGCCCATCTGTGAGTAATCCAGCTTATATCTACGACGCCCTTCGAACCCCGCGCAGCAAAGGCAAGCCCGGGGGCAGTTTGAATGAAGTGAAACCCATAGAATTGGGGGCGGGATTGCTGCGTGAGTTGCAGCGCCGGCACGATCTGGACACATCATATGTCGATGACGTGGTCATGGGTTGTGTTACGCCAATAGGTGAGCAGGGCAGCGACGTAGGCAAGATGATTGCAATGAATGCCGACTGGGATGAGTCAGTAGCCGGTGTCCAGTTAGACAGATTCTGTGCCTCTGGCCTGGAGGCGGTCAATATTGCAGCCCAGAAAATAGCCTCGGGTTGGGAAGATCTGGTAGTCGCTGGTGGTGTTGAATCGATGTCCCGCGTGCCTATGGGATCAAACGGCGGCGCCATGGGCGGCGATCCGGAGTTCTCTGCGAAGACCGGCTTCGTGCCACAGGGGATTGGCGCCGATACTATCGCTACCCTTGGCGGTTGGACCCGTGAAGATGTAGACAGTTTTGCCCTTGAGTCACAGCGTCGGGCCGCCTACGCCCGTGACAATGGCTACTTCGACAAATCCGTAGTCCCTGTTATCGACGCCAACGGTCTGGTGATTTTGGCAAAAGATGACTTCATTAAGCCGGATACTACGATGGAGAAGCTGGGCTTCCTCAATCCATCCTTCGAGATGATGGGGCAGTTTGGCTTTGACGATGTGATTCTCGGCAAATACAACACGCTGGATAAAATCAATCACGTACATACACCGGGAAATTCGTCGGGAATTGTTGATGGTTCCAGCGCGGTGCTTATTGGCAGCGAGAAAGCAGGCAAGGATCTGGGCTTAACCCCTCGCGGGCGTGTTGTGGCCACTGCAGTGTTGGCTACCGATCCGATCATAATGCTCACCGGGCCAGGGCCGGCTGCAAAGAAATGTCTTAAGCGTGCCGGCATGACCAACGCGGATATCGATCTGTGGGAAATCAATGAAGCCTTCGCTTCCGTGGCCCTGCGATACATGGAGGACCTGGGTATCGATCAAGAGGTCACGAATGTCAACGGCGGGGCTATCGCGATGGGTCACCCACTGGGTGCAACAGGTGCAATGTTGGTAAGCATCGTACTGGACGAGCTTGAGCGACGTGATTTGAAGCGTGCAATGTTGTCACTTTGTGTTGGTGGCGGCATGGGAATTTCCACCATTATCGAGCGTGTTTAAACCGCGAACCCCCATTTACACAGAACAACGTTAGACAGGACAAAGTTATGAGTGTTTTTTCCTATCAGAAAGATGAAGACGGTATTGTTACCGTAACCATGGATATGACCGGCCCGGTCAATGCTATGAATGAAGAATACCGCGTGGCCATGGCTGAGACGGTGCAGCGCCTTGAGCAGGAAGAGAATCTCAGTGGCGTCGTATTCGCATCGGCCAAGAAAGTGTTTTTTGCCGGTGGCGACCTCAACGAACTGTTGTTGGTTACCAAGGATGGGGCCGAAGAATTCATGCAGAGTATCAACCTGGCCAAGTCAGAATTCCGGCGGTTGGAGAAGCTCCCTGTACCTGTTGTAGCAGCTATTAACGGTGCTGCTCTGGGTGGTGGCTACGAGCTCTGCCTGGCTTGTAATCATCGTATCGCATGGAACAATAAGGCGGTTCAGATTGGATTGCCAGAAGTGGGTCTTGGGCTGCTCCCGGGTGGCGGCGGCATTGTGCGCATGGTTAATCTGATCGGGCTCGAACGCGCTTTACCCTACTTACTGGAAGGCAAAAAGATAGCACCTGCTAAGGCGCTTGATGAAGGTATGATTCACCAATTGGTTGCCAATCGCGAAGACCTGTTACCTGCTGCGAAAGCCTGGATTCTGGAAAACAAGGACAACCCGGAAGCTGCTGTTCAACCCTGGGACACCAAGGGTTACAAAATTCCAGGTGGTAATGCCAGCTCACCGAAGCTGGCCCAAACCATCATGGCGGCGCCTGTGATGTTGCGCCAAAAGACCCGTGGACTGTTGCCGGCGCCGGAGAAAATTCTGGCCGTGGCTGTGGAAGCTGCACGTTTGAACCTGGAGACCGCACTGGTTATCGAGAGCCGCGGGCTAGTGTATCTGGCGACAACCCCTGAAGCCAAAAATATGATCAGTACCTTCTTTTTCGGTATGAATAAGCTCAACGGTGGCGCCAGTCGCCCTCAGGGATATGAAAAACACGCGACTCAAAAAGTTGGTGTGCTTGGTGCAGGGATGATGGGGCAGGGCATTGCCTATGTCTCTGCGATGGCAGGAATAGACGTTGTCTTAAAGGATATTTCTCAGCAAGCTGCCGATAAGGGCAAGGCATACAGTGCCGTGTTACTGGATAAACGCGTTGAACGAGGCCGCATGACGCCTGAGCAACGAGAGGAAATACTGGCGCGCATCATTCCCACTGCCGCCAGTACTGATCTGACTGGTTGCGATCTCATTATCGAAGCCGTATTTGAGAATATAGATTTAAAGCACAAGATCACGCAGGAGATGGAACCCCATTTAGCGGACGATGGCGTATGGGGTTCTAACACCTCTACTTTGCCGATATCGCAATTGGCAGAAGCCAGCGCCAAGCCAGAAAACTTTATTGGTATTCACTTTTTTTCGCCCGTGGACAAAATGCCGCTGGTAGAAATCATTATGGGTGATAAAACTTCAGACGAAACATTGGCCAAAGCCTTTGACTATGCGCGACAGATCAAAAAGACGCCCATTGTGGTTAACGACTCGCTTGGTTTTTTCACCTCACGAACATTTGGCACCTACCTCGACGAGGGTGTACGTTTACTGCACGAGGGTGTTCACCCTGTGCTTATCGACAATATGGGTAAAGGCGTCGGCATGCCCGTGGGTCCCCTGGCCGTTTACGATGAAGTCAGCCTGGAACTGTCTCGCAAGGCCCAGGCTACCTGGGAGGAGATGGGCGTACTCGACAAGTGGGGGGATGGCACCATCGCAAGAGCAGTCGTTGGTACCATGATTGACGGCCACGGTCGCGGCGGTCGGCATCACGGCGGAGGCTTTTATGACTACCCCGAGAAGGGTGGCAAGGCGATCTGGCCACCGTTACTCGACTTGTTTCACAAGCCTGAGGTTATAGTTGCAGATCAGGATATCAAAGATAGATTGTTGTTCCGGCAGATTATAGAGGCATTAAAATGCCTGGAAACCAACGTGCTGCGCTCTGTAGAAGACGGTAACATCGGTTCTATTATGGGAATTGGCGCGCCGGTCTGGACCGGTGGTTTATTGCAGTTTGTGGAGACCTACGGCTACCCCCGTTTCGTGGAACGTTGCAATGAGCTGGCCGGGCTCTATGGCGATAGATTTACCCCGCCACAAATAGTAGTGGACCGGGCAGCAAAGCGGATCGCTGCCTAGGGCATTTCAGATTCATATTTAGTAACTAATCAATCACCCAAAAAAGGACAAAATCATGGAAATTAGTGGCAAGGTTGCAGTGGTAACAGGTGGCGCATCTGGTCTTGGCGAAGCGACTGTTCGCCGTTACGTCGAACACGGAGCAAAGGTCGCAATTTTTGATATGAATGACGCTCGTGGCAACGACATAGCGACAGAGCTTGGCGATGCGGTTATTTACCAAAATGTGAACGTGACCGATGAAGATACCGTTATGGCTGCAATAGCAGCGACAGTTGAAGCGTTTGGCGCAATCCATATTTGTAATAACTTCGCAGGAATCGGCGACGCGGCCAAAACAGTAAGCCGTGGCGAGCCGCTGGCACTGGACCGTTTCAAGCGCGTCATCGATATCAACCTGATAGGCACTTTCAATGTTTTGCGTCTTGCCGCCGCCCAAATGGCAAAGCAGGAGCCTGTCAACGACGACGGTTGTCGTGGAGTGATCATCAACACAGCTTCAGTTGCCGCCTTTGAGGGGCAGATTGGTCAGGCGGCCTACAGTGCATCCAAGGGTGCGATAGTGGGGATGACCATCTGTATAGCCAGAGATCTCGCCAGCCTGGGTATCCGGGTTAATACCATCGCCCCGGGTCTTATTCACACGCCCTTGTTTGACACCATTCCGGAAGAAGCCTACAAAAGTCTGGAGGCACAAGCTTTGTTTCCACGTCGTCTGGGTAAGCCAGCTGAAATTGCTCAACTTTCGCAATCAATCGTGGAAAATGACTACACTAATGGTGAAACCATTCGAATGGATGCTGGCATCCGTATGCAGCCGCGCTAGATTCGTATTGCACCGAGCTTCTAACGAAGCTCTCGTTCCGCGGATTGCAGCGCAGCGAACTCCTCCTCTGGCGCTTGCGCCACGATGTGGTGTCGACTGTAGAGCCCAAAGTAGGCAATCAACAGACCGTAAGCCAAGGCGCTCCATAGTGCGGCTTCGACATTGACGATAAATGTCGAAGAAAAAGCGACGATGGAGAGTGCCAGGGCAATCCCGGAGGTTATTTTGCCTCCGGGTGTCCTGTACGGGCGATGCAGGTCTGGTTCATTTATTCTCAGGATGATGTGGGACAGCGTCATCAGGGCGTAGGATGCAGTTGCTCCGAACACAGCGATGGTAATCATCAGGTCGCCCTCGCCGGTAAGCGATAATAAAAACCCCAATACACCTGGAACGATCAAAGCGAGTGCAGGTACTTTGCGACGGCTCGTTAGAGATAGGAAGCGGGGTAGGTAGCCTGCTCGCGATAGGGCAAACAACTGTCTTGAATAGGCATAGATAATCGAAAAGAAAGAAGCCACAAGTCCGGCCAAGCCCACCACATTCACAAAAGTGACTGCCGCGGATCGCTCTCCGTAGACTGCTTGCAGTGCGCCTACTAGAGGGGCTGGATGATCTCGCATGAAGGCTGCGCCAGCCGCGCCAGGGGCCAGTAGCAAAACGCAGGCAGCAAAAATCAGCAGGATAATCATTGCTGTGATAATGCCCCGTGGCAAATCGCGGGCCGGATCGGCTGCTTCTTCGGCCGCCAGTGGAACCCCCTCAACGGCGAGAAATAACCAGATAGCAAACGGTATGGCGCCCCAGATTCCAATGTAACCCATGGGCAGAAAAGTACTGGCGCCGGCAACGCCTTCACTGGGAGGAATATCCAGCAGATTGGCAATTTCAAAATGGGGGATCAGTGCCAGGGTGAAAACTACCAGGCCTGCGACCGCTATCAGCGTAATGCCCATCATAATACGTAGCGCTTCACCTGCGCCCCATAGATGAATTCCGACAAAAATAACATAGGCCGCCGCATAAACCAGCGGGCCGTCCATACCGAATAATGTATTGATATAAGCGCCGATAAACACAGCGATCGCCGCCGGGGCAATTGAGTATTCCAGCAAGATCGCGGTACCTGTGAGGTAGCCTCCCCAGGGGCCCATGGCCCGTCGCGCAAAACTGTAGCCGCCACCTGCTGTAGGCAGCGCTGCAGAAAGCTCAGCCAAAGTCAGAACCTTGGTGGTGTACATCAGGGCCATGAGTATGGTGGCAATAAAAAGACCGCCAAAGCCACCTTGCGCCAAGCCAAAATTCCATCCTGCGAAATCCCCAGAGATAACATAGGACACACCCAGACTAGCGAGGAGAATCCATCCTGCGGAGCCACCCTTGAGTTGACGCAGGGCCAGGTAGTCGCTGTCTACCTCTTCGTATTCGATAGTGTCCTGATTCTCTTTACGCGGTGTCATCTTTTGCATCCTGTAGTGTCAAGATTGGCCGCTCCTGGTTTGCGCTCGACTGGACTTTGGTTCAGTCAAGTGTAGGTTATTTTTGCGTGATGGGCGCCCGATACAGATTTCGGGGCCAAAACGCGTTCCTAAGTAGGTCGATAGCCGGTCTCCAAAGTCGGTATAATATCGCCCATCTACTACGGAGATTACGCCATGGGTTTTTACGACCGACATATTCTGCCACGTTTCATAAACTGCGCATGCGGCAGTAAGCCCATCATGAAGCAGCGGGAAAAAGTGGTGCCACAGGCCTCCGGTCGTGTGCTCGAGATAGGTATAGGTACCGGACTGAATCTGCCGCATTACGACCTCGACAAAGTGGAACATCTCATCGGTCTGGATCCTTCAGAGGAATCCTGGGCGCTGGCGGCGGGGCGGGCGCAGGACCTGGGTCTGAATGTCGAATTCATTGGCTTACCCGGTGAGCAGATTCCCTTGGCCGATGACAGCATTGACACCGTACTCGTAACATACAGTCTATGTACCATTCCCGATCCGGTAACAGCCCTTCAGGGTATGGCCAGGGTCTTGCGGCCAGGCGGGCGCTTGTTGTTCTGCGAGCACGGTCGCGCCCCGGATGCTTCGGTGCGAAAATGGCAGGATCGAGTTAATCCCTGGTGGCAGAAAATCGCCGGAGGCTGCCAACTCAATCGCCCGATCCCCGAATTATTATCCGAGGGGGGCTTTGCCATTTCGACAATGGAAGAAATGTACCTGCCCGGTACACCGCGATTTGCCGGCTACAATTATTGGGGTGAAGCCCGAGCGGAAGTTAGTTAAGGCCGCCGATTCACTTGCGTAGCTATCTTTTCGTTCTAACTCTAGCGGCGTTGCTTTTTTTCGCGATGTCTTCGAGTGCGTCTTCGCTGGAATATAAGGTTAGTGGTGTTGACCGTACTTTGCGTGACAATATCAGGGGTTGGCTGGGCACCCCGCCGGAAACCCCGGAAGAGCGCTTGAACTTTTTGGTTTCCGCTCGCGACAGAGTTATCTCAAGTTTACAGGCTCTGGGATATTATCGTGCAGAGATAACTCTTGACGTTGATCGCAGTCAATCACCATGGCAGATGAAAGTCGAGGTCACGCCTAATGAACCGGTGCTGCTGCGGCAAGTTCGTATCGACATATTGGGTCCAGCGGGTGAGGAAGAAGTTTTTCAAATATTGGTGAGCGATACAGCACTGCGAACCGGTGAAATTCTGAATCACCAGACCTACGATGTATTTAAGGCCAAGCTGCAAAATTTAGGGCAGCGGCGCGGTTACTTCGATGGCAGCATTACCGCCAGTCGCGTGCAGGTCGACGCTGATGGCGGAACTGCGGACGTGCTTCTGGAATATGACAGTGGCACACGTTACCGCTTCGGACATCTCGATTACGATGCGACACAACTTGATCTCGACCAGTTGAAAATCCTTCAGCCATTTCGTGCTGGTGATCCTTATGATGTTGCCAGCCTGCAAAAATTCCAGTCTGACCTGCAGCAAACCGGATATTTTTCCAGTGTCGTTCTGCGACCACGGTTGGCAGAGCGCGCAGACTACAAGGTGCCACTTTCCCTGGAGTTATTTCCAGCGCGACGACACAGGTTTGACCTCGGAATTGGTTTCAGCACGGATACCGAGGAGCGAATGTCGGTAACATGGCGAACACCGAAGATTAATCGCTTCGGGCATCGGCAGGAAACCCGTGTACAGTACTCGCCGATTAATCCCAGTGGCCGGTTTATTTACAGCATCCCCCTCAGTCACCCACTGAACGATACCTTACAGCTATCGCTTCGGATTGAAGAAAATGAATATGGTGATATCGATAGCCACCAAGAGGAAGTGGCTGCGCGACGAGAGCTCAAAGAAGGCGATAACTGGCTATACAGCTACTCTCTACGCGGCCTGAACGAGTCCTGGGACGTCGGAGATTTTCGGGCCGACAATGACTATCTACTGCCTGGTTTTTCTGTGTCCCACAAAAGACGACATGGCCCGCTGGTGAACCCCGAGGCCGGCTTTAGCCAATACTATACGGTTGAAGGAGCTTCGGAAAAGGTGGGCTCAGATGTAGATCTGTTAAGAATCTATGCGGACTACGTTATGGTGGTTTCCCTCGCTGAGCGTCAGCGTCTGGTCGCACGTGGTGAATTGGGCGCGGTCTACATCTCTGATAAAGACAGGGATCAATTGGCCCCATCACTGAATTTTTTCGCAGGCGGTTCGCAAAATATTCGTGGCTACTCCTATCAGTCATTGGGTAATGAGGTGGAGGTCGAACAGGATGATGGCACTGTTCGTACCTTCGTAATAGGTGGTACTCGCTTAGTGACCGCCAGCCTGGAGTACCAATACATTGTTAACCAAAGCTGGCGGGCTGCGGTGTTTGCCGATGCTGGCGACGCATTCGATGAAGGGGATATGGACGTCAACTATGGCGTAGGTTTTGGCGTGCATTACCTGACGCCGGTAGGCGCTATAAAGATGGAAATCGCCAATCCGGTTGGTTCTGATACCCCCGACTGGCGCTTTCATTTCAACATAGGTGCAGAGTTTTGAAGGTCGCAGTCAAAGTTCTGGCGCTGCTGACTGTATTGCTTTTGGTGCTTCTCACCGTCGCACCATTTACTGGCGCAGGTACGCGGTTGTTACTTCGGCAGTTGCCCACTCTAGTGCCCGTAGAAATTGAGTATAGCGGGGGTAGCTTGCTGGGTGAATTGCAACTTGCGTCAGTGAGTGTTGAGTTGGAATCTCTCGATCTAAAATTGCTCGGGGTAGAGTCTAAACTCTCTATTGGCTGTTTGTGGCGCAGTGAAATTTGTTTCGAACACCTACAGGTGGATCGAGTTCGGGTGCTAATACCCCCCAGTACCGTTTCTACTCCCGGCGCCGATTCGATACAGGAGAGCGGGGCAGATCAATTCGAGTTTCCCTTTGCCGTAAATTCTCCACATTTAGACATAGGCTTACTGGAAGTGGATTGGGCTAGCGGCGGTTGGCGTAGTACCGGTATTCGAGCAAGTTTCGCCATTTCCGGATCACGCATCGATGTGCGAACGCTAAACGCGCAGCAGTCTGCCTTGACCCTGGCGAGCCAGGGTGAAGAAAGCAGCGCAGGCGAGGCGTTGCATATGCCAGAGCTCCTGTTGCCAGTTGAACTGCACGTAGGCTCGGCGAATCTGCAGAGCGCCGATCTCGTTCTGGCCGGACAGGGTTACACCATTGATCAGCTGGAATTATCGGGTTCCTGGCAACGTGAAGAGTTGAGGATTACGCGTTCTCGGCTAGACAGTAAGGCGCTGGGGACATTGGCAGTGCAAGGCAGCGTCAATTTCACCGGGGACTGGCCGCTATCGCTTGTGGCCGATATGCGTATCGCTGAGCCGCCGATCTGGCCCTATCTGCACAACCGCAGTTTCGAGTTGCAGTTTGGCGGTGATTTGCAGGAGATGCTGGTACAGGGTGGTTCTTCGGCAGAGCAAAATATTGAAGTGGATGGTGCGGTCAACGTGTTGGATCCGCGGCTTGCTTACTCAGTGTCTCTGGAGAGTCATTGGTTAGGAAGCCTTTCCTCCAGAGCGCTTCCTGATCTACCCGAATGGTTGCCTGATTTTGAATTGCAGTCGCCGCTAGTTCTTGAGTCGTCGGGTGATCTTGATGAACAGGAACTGCAGGTGAACTCGATTGTGACTGGCTTGGGCTATTTAGATACCCAATTGTCACTCAGTGCCCAGCGTAAGGGCGAGAGTATAACCCTGGAGGAGTTCACCTTAGCTAATTCCAGCTCAGGCGAGTTTTTGTCGGCACAAGGCGACCTCGATTTTGGTGGTGAAGCCCTGACTGTTAATTTGGCATTAGCGTCACCGAGCTTACAGCTGCCGGACAATAGCAGAGACATAGAAGGTACGATTCGCGGTCAATTGTCCCTCAGTGCACACATTCAAAATGAGAGCTGGACGGCTCGCTTGTCAGGAGTCGATTTACAGGGTGAAGTCAATGAACTGCCGGCTTTCCTGTCCGGC
This sequence comes from Halioglobus sp., assembly GCA_036961205.1. Lineage (GTDB taxonomy): Bacteria > Pseudomonadota > Gammaproteobacteria > Pseudomonadales > Halieaceae > CALJFL01. Next base: position 223,526 of record JBALVI010000003.1, read on the forward strand.
GATATCGGCCTGTCCTCAGCTGTCTTGATCACCAGCGGTAATCTTGTTGGTGAGGTCAATGGTGCAAGAATAAAATTGGCTAGCGCCCAGGATGATGATGGCGCTGGCCGCTTGGAGTTGTATCTCGACGAACTATCCCTTTGGCAGAGCGATCTGCGAGGCAAGGTTGAATTTTTCGCTGATGTTTCAGCGGACCAGAAAATGCTGCGATTCAATAGTCAGGTAGAAGGATTTAACGGCTGGGGGGTTTCAGTAGCCCGCTCAAGTCTGCAGGGCGAATGTAAATTTTCTGAAAATCTGCCTTGTACGCTTAACCTGGTGGCATTGGACAGCAAAGTGCTTGAGTACGGTATCGACGAAATGGTCTTGCAGTTAACTGGTGATCGGGTAACTCAGCGTGCTGTGTTGACAACAAGTGGTGATATCAATGGCGATTTGAAGCTGGCGGGTAAAGTGGTGGGGGGGCAGTGGCAGGGGCTATTGAGCCCGGGGAGTATTACCACGCCTTTTGGCGCATGGCAGCTTGAGCGTGAAGTGAAACTCAGTTCAAATGGTACGGATAAACTTGAAGTAGCTGCACATTGCTGGGCAACCAGCGACTCCCGCTTGTGCTCCGACCAGGATCTTCTGATCGGACCAACCGGCAAAATCGATCTAAGTCTGAATGGAGGAATGGGGTTTTTGACGAGCTTCTTTCTACCAGGGATGGATGCGAGCGGTGAAATTTCGGCTGAGTTGAATGTGAGTTGGTCTCCAACAAAGCCAATGGAGTTTGTACTTGCTGCACACGCTGAAAACGGTCAGCTTACCCGTCATTATGGTGAGGACACGAGCGCTACCCTGGCCTGGCGCAGTGCCAAACTGAAGCTCCTGCAGGACGGTGTCAGCGATTCGCTGCAGGTTCAGGCCAGTCTTGATCGCGAGGATGGTGGGAGCCTGAAGGTGGATCTTAGGTTGCCCGCTGATCGTAAAGCTGCTGTCTCTGGAGATATGAGCGTCGAGGCTTTTCAACTGGCACCCTTGGCGCCATTACTGCCCTCGGTGGCGGATATCGGCGGCTCTATCAATGGGGTATTTTCTCTAGGGGGCAGCCGTGACTCTCCTGAGCTGGTAGGTACTGCGAAGCTTGTGGATGGCCATCTTGCGGCAGTGGGGAACCCGACAACGGTAGATAATCTGGCCATTGAGATTGAGCTTGTGGGGGACAGCGCAAGGATTTCGGGTACGGGTCTGGCAGGCGGCGGCGAATTCGAACTCGATGGCGGACTGACGTTGCAACCTGAGTTTGAAGTTCAGTTGGCGCTGAAGGGGGGGCGTCACCAACTATTGCTGCCGCCGGCCAGCGAGGCTGAAATTACCCAGGATCTCAATATCCTGCTTCGAGAAGGGCTGGTTGATGTTAGCGGCGACATCATTGTCCATGAAGGTAGGTTGTCTCCCGATCAGTTGCCAGAAGGTGTGGTGGGACTATCCTCGGATGTGGTTGAAGTGAATTATGCCGGTGAAGTTATTGACGATAACAGAGGATTCGATTCTCGCCTGGATGTCCGAGTTAATATTCGAGATACTTTTCAGTTAAGAGCTGAAGAATTCGAAGCGCGCTTGGGTGGCGATCTCCGCTTGCTACAGGATGTGGGTAAACCCTTACAGTTATTTGGCAACCTGCAAGTGGCGGGCGGGGAAGTGCGCGCTTATGGGCAACGCATACAAATAAAGCAGGGGACAGTCGCTTTCAGTGGCGACCCAGACAACCCCGACCTCAACCTGCGCGCTGAGAGAGATATTTCGCTGGAACAGATTCGAGTGGGCGTGACCGTTCAGGGAACGGCCGAGTCGCCGGAGCTGGAGATATATTCCAATCCTGCTTTGCCCCAGGCTGAGGCGCTTTCCTACCTGATCAGGGGTAGAGGCCTGGATACAGGTGCCGGTGCGGACGGGACGGCGTTAGCGCTATCCCTTGGGACCTCTGCGGTGAACCGCTCTAGCATGATTTCCGGCATTAATAAGCTGCCTGGGATCAGTAACGTGGAGTTTGGCTCCACTGGCAGTGCTGACGATACAGCGGCAACGGTAGGGGGATACATTGGAAAGCGTATCTATCTGTCTTACGGCGTAGGTCTGTATGAGCCTATCAATGTGCTTACGGCACGGTTTTTTCTGCAATCACGGCTGTGGGTAGAAGTGGTCAGCCGTCTGGAAAACTCCATCGACATTTACTACAGCTTCGACATCAAATAATCCCATGCGGAGCCGAAGGCGGCCCCGTGAGATTCATTCGGCCCTACTTCAGCTCTGCTTGGGCAATACGTAAAGTTCCACCCTCCGGTTTTGCGAACGCCCTGCGGCCGTGGCGTTGTCTGCAATGGGTTGATCAAGTCCCAGGCCCTGAACCAGCATACGAGTACGTACAACTTGTTGGGTCGCCAGGTAATTGGCAACGCTGCCGGCACGACGTTCGGAAAGGCTCTGGTTATATTCCCGACTGCCGGTGCTGTCGGTGTGGCCGGAAACCCTGATGGTGGTGTCAGCGTATTTCGCGAGTACCAGGCCCACTGAATTGAGTACGGGATAAAAATCATCTCGCAAATTATAGGAGTCTGTCTGGAAGGTAATACTTCCCGGCATAACTAAGCGGATGTTGTCTCCCTCTCGAACAACACGCACGCCAGTGCCGGCCAGTTCATCCCGAAGTTTCGCTTCCTGTACGTCCATGTAAGCGCCAACTCCGGCACCCACCAGTCCGCAGCCTAGCGCGGCGTTACGTGCGTGCTTGCTCGAATCAATGGCGCCAACCAGAGCGCAGGCTACGGCGGCACCAGCGCCATAGGTGGCAGCCTTGCTGGCCTGTTGTTCACCGGTATAGGGGTTGGTAGTGCAGGCGGCGGTAAGCGCAGCGGCGGCGGCGACAGTGAGATACTTCAGTACTTGCATGAGGTGCTCCTGGGATATTCGATTAACAATGAGTGCTGATTTTTGGACCACGCATCTGCTCAAGTGTTCAGCGTCCAATAGTGAAATAGTATCAAGCTGGTAGTGGCTAAAACATCGCGAATTATGTACTTTATGCAGCGAATAATATGTCCTGGGAGGGATTGACTGTGGCAGAGATTACAACCATCGAAGGTATTGATTACGGCCCGCTAGCGGTGCTGATTGGGGTTTGGAAGGGCGACAGAGGCGTAGACAGGGCACCTGAGCCCGATGGCGAAGAACGTAACCCTTACTATGAAACAATCACCTTCGAAGCGGCTGGTGATGTGACCAACGCCGAGCAACAGACTTTGTCAGTGGTTCGATATCACCAATCGGTAAGTCGTAAGTCCAATGACAAGGTATTTCACGACCAGGTCGGTTACTGGTTGTGGGATTCAAGCGATAACACGCTGGTAGAGACGTTCACTATTCCGCGCGGCGTTGCTGTTGTTGCCGGCGGCTCACTAGCGGCGCCAGCGTCGCTGGAGGAAGAGCTGGTTTTTCAGGTGAGTGCAGATGCTGCATCACCTGAGTGCGGCATTGTACAGGCTCCGTTTATGTTCAAACAGGCGCGTACCACGAGTTTCAGCCACACTATGACGATTAACGGCAATGAAATGCGCTATAGCGAAATCACAGTGTTGGATATCTACGAGAAAAAGGCCTACGACCATAAAGATATAAATACATTGCACCGCGTGCTCTGATGGATCCTTTGACCCAGGGAGTGCTGGGCGCTTCTTTACCTCAGGCTTTTACTTCCAGGGACAATATCGTTACTGCCGGCATACTTGGATTTTTGGCCGGCATGGCGCCGGATCTCGATGTCTTTATCCGCTCTAGCGAAGATTCGCTGCTATTTCTGGAATACCATCGGCAGTTCACCCATGCACTTATTTTTATTCCATTCGGCGGGTTAATGTGCGCCCTGGTATTGCATGGCCTGATCGGCAAAAGACGCCAACTGAGCTTTAAAACCAGCCTGCTTTTTTGCACCCTGGGTTACGCCACCCATGCCGTTCTTGACGCCTGCACGACCTACGGCACTATGCTGTTTTGGCCATTTAGTGACGTTCGTATAGCGTGGAATACAGTGTCAGTAATTGACCCAATGGTTACGGTGCCAGTCCTGACGCTGATGCTGTTCGCGAGTGTAAGAAAAAACCCGCTGCTGGCCCGTCTCGCTCTGGTCTGGGTACTTGTGTACATGTCTCTGGGCTGGACTAATCGCAATCGGGCGATGGCGGTGGGTGAGGAGCTAGCCTCGTCCCGCGGTCATGCTCCTGTCAGGCTCGAGGCAAAGCCCAGCTTCGCCAATATTCTGATGTGGAAAGTCGTCTACGAAACTGAGGATCGTTATTATGTTGACGCGGTGCGTACTGGTCTTTCGTCGACCATCTACGCTGGCGACTCGGTTGAGAAATTGGATATTCCCAGAGATTTACCCTGGCTGGATATGGACTCGCAACAGGCCAGGGATATTGAACGCTTTCGTTGGTTTAGTAACGGTTATGTCGCGCGAGATCCGCAGAACCCCTATCGCGTTATCGATATTCGTTATTCCCTGTTACCTAATCAGGTCAATGCGCTTTGGAGTATTGAGTTGCGACCTGAGGCTACTCCTACCGAACATGCCAACTACCAGACCCACCGCGATGCTCGCGGTGAGGCTCTGGCCGTTCTATGGCAAATGATGAAAGGGCAGGGCGGTTCAACGACCGAACAATTGCTCGGCGGCGGCTAAGCCAGCGCCGGTAGCGATATTGGCGCCCTGACGATTCAATACAGACTCCAGTGCGGTAAGGCATAGGCGAACATTACTCTCGCTGCTGGCTGTGCCCATCAAACCGATGCGCCAGGTTTTTCCGGCCAGAGCACCGAGGCCAGCGCCGATTTCGAGGTTGTATTCATTTAGCAAACTCGCCCTGGTTGCGGCATCGTCAATACCCTCAGGAATTAGCACCGAATTCAGCTGTGGCAGTCGGTAGGCTGCTTCAACGGCCATAGCCAACCCCATGGCTTCCAGGCCAGCGACCAGCGCCAGATGATTGCGTCGGTGTCTGGCGTGCGCAGCTTCAAGGCCTTCTTCTTGCAGCATTACCAGGGATTCATGCAGTGCATACATAGCATTGACCGGGGCGGTGTGGTGATAGGCCCGCTTAGTGCTCGCGCCCCAATATCCCATAATCAGTTGCATATCTAAAAACCAGCTTTGCACTTTGGTGCTGCGGTTCTGAATCCGTTCAACCGCCCTCGGGCTGAATGTAATCGGGGATATGCCAGGCACGCAGGATAGGCATTTCTGGGTGCCTGAGTAAACGGCGTCTGCGCCCCATTCATCAACTTTAAGTTCGATACCGGCGAGAGATGTAACGGCATCGACAATCGATAAAGCGTTGTGTTGGTTGGCGATTGCACATAAAGCTTTAACATCACTGAAGGCGCCGGTTGAAGTTTCCGCGTGCACAAAGGCCAAGGTGGAGGCATCGGGATTGGCTTCGAAGGCGGCAATGACTTTTTGCTGGTCGACAGGCGCACCCCAGGAATCTTCAACCATTACCGCGGTGGCACCGCAGCGTTCAACGTTCTCTTTCATCCGTCCGCCGAAGACGCCATTCTGGCAAACAATGACAGTATCGCCAGGTGAAATAAGGTTGACGAAGCAGGCCTCCATTCCAGCAGACCCCGGTGCCGAGACGGGGAGTGTGAGTTCGTTACTGGTTTGAAACGCGTATTGCAGGAGTTCCTTGATCTCGTCCATCAGTTGCACAAACAGGGGGTCGAGATGGCCAATTGTCGGCCGCGAGAGTGCGCCTAATACGCGGGGTGAGACGTCTGAGGGGCCTGGACCCATCAGGATGCGCTTTGGAGGGAAGAAACTGCTGGTCATAGCTGTGCTCCTGCAAGGAAATAGCGCGACAAAATAACAGGTTTATGAGGCCAGATTAAGTAACTTTTCGTTCTTTAGCGCAGTGCCAGCAAAACTCAAAGCTGGCAGGGCTCTCATTACCGCAACCATCGCATGGCCAGTCGTCCTCTTGCAGCTCTTCTTGAGACCGATTGAGGGCGTTGGTGGCGCGCTCAAAATCTCTATCTCTGACTACCCATAGCTCAGGCCAGGTGTCGATAGGGGCCAGCTCACCCAGCGCGCCAGCGGCGTACTCGTTTCTCAAGGTGCACTCGATTTCGGCCAATTGCAGGGCATTGCGAGCCTGGGCGACGACAATGCTGTTCGGGTGGGTGTAAATAAGCTTCACAGGGGCCAGAAGTTCCTTAGGGCGCAGTGGTGCCATCACCAATCACGGTGAGTCCAGCTCGTGGTAGAGTGGCGGCATCGCAATAGAGTAGGGCGTCTGCAGTTTATGTCAATCATTCCCGCTGATAATCATTTGGCTGCCCTGGCAGCGTTATTCGCGATCGCCGCTTGTGGCTTCCTGTTGGAAAGGACGCGCATTGGTGGTCAGCTCACGGGTGCTGTGATCGCTATATTGCTGGCTATTCTGGCGGCTAATCTTGGAATTATTCCCCACGATGCCCCGGCCTATGGCTTTGTCTTCACTTATTTTGTACCGGTACTCATTCCACTGTTTTTGTTTCAGGCTGATCTTCGCAAAATATTTTCCGAGGCAGGCCGCATGACAGCTGCGTTTCTGCTCGCCAGCGTCGGTACCGTAACGGGTGTAACCATTGCAGCTCTTGTTCTCGACCTGAGTAGTCTGGGTGCTGCGGCCCCGCTAATGGACAGCCAGCGAGAGCCGGCCATTGCCGGACTGTTTGCCTCGACCTACATAGGAGGCTCGGTAAATTATGCAGCGCTGGGCGAAATCACTGGCTTGAAGGAGGATGCATCTTTCTTTTCCGCCGCTACCGCAGCGGATAATTTGTTCAGCGCTGTGTATTTGGGCTTGTTGGCGCTGATGCCTGGTTGGCGATGGCTCAGTCGGCGCTTCGTTGAACACGATGAAGAGTTGTTGGTATCCGAAGAATCCAGCGCTCCCATTACGCCCACTACTATCACTCTGGCCCTGGGTGCAGCGCTGGTTATTGTTGCGACGGGTGACGCCCTGGTAGCCGCCTTTGACTTGTCGGGCTGGCGCTATGTGATCATCACCGCATTGACCCTGACGCTGGCGACTTCGGTCCCGGGCCTGGCCGCCAAACTGGCAGGAAGTTTTGAATTGGGTGTTTCTCTGTCCTTCGTATTTTTCGCTGCAATTGCAGCGGGCGCCAATGTGCCTGCAATGATTCAGGTGGCACCACTACTGATTGTGCTGGTGCTGATATTGCTGACGGTGCACTGTTTGATCACCTTCGGCCTGGGCTCGTTATTGGGCTTGAGTTTGCCGGAATTGATCATTGCGTCGAATGCCGCCATATTGGGCGCAACAACCGCTCCGGCTCTGGCTGCTACCAAGGGCTGGCGAAACCTTGTCACTCCCGGAATATTAGTGGGAGTGCTGGGGTATGCTCTAGGCACTTTTTTGGGAACGGTTATCTTCAAATACTGGGGCGCAATTTTGTAATCGCATCCATTACTGATTAACCTTTTGATTCTAGCTCTGGAGTATTCTTGGCCATGCGAATTGCGGTTAATGTAGGATCGATTCGACAGGAAGAAAGTCGTACTGCCGGCTGAAAACACCTGGCGGAACGAAAGAGGTATATAGATGAGAACTACCATATTGTGCGTTTTGTGTTTGGTCATCTGTGCGTGTTCGTCAAGCCAGATAGGTGAGATCAGCCAACCTGGAGTTGGCTTCATTGGCGACTATTCAAAATTCGAGAAAATCGAAACCAACGATGGCCTTAAGTCATTTCGATATGCCAGTGACAAAATAAAGTCTGGCCTGTATCACAAAGTGATAATCGAACCCGTCGCCTTTTATCCTGAAGAGGTGGCCTCAGCTCAAGTTACGTCGGCGCTATTAGGGCAGACGAAAGCCTATATTGACAAGGAATTTGCTGTTGTTATCGCTCAATCTTTCGAGGTTGTAGAGTCACCCCAGAAAGGCGCCTTCACTCTCATGCCGCGAATTACAGCCCTAAGAACAACAACCGGTGACATAGCTTTGCGAGAGGTTATCCCAATAGGGGCGGTGGTCGCACTTGGCAGGGCAGCTGCCGGTCAGCGTCACCAGAATGTTGAGATCTTTATAGAGATTAAAGTCACCGATAGTTTGACGGGTGAGTTTATAGGCGGCAGCGTCAAACAGAATTTGGCGATGACGTAGTCGGCGGCGTTTAGAGGCCGAAGCAAAAACTAAAGCACAATCCAATTAAAATAGGGAGTTTACGGTGACAAGACTCAATTTCTTTAAGAGCTGTGCCGCTCTGGTGTTGTTAGGGCTGAGTGTTTCGATACACGCTGAGCGCGATAGTACCTCCGCCGAATTGGGGATTATGGAGGGCTTCCCGCCTGAGCAGGCGCTAAGAGTTTCGCCAGCCAACTTCATGACTGCGCCCAACAACCGCTGGTCTTTTCAGCACATTCGAGAACTGCAGCCAACAAGAGAGGTCTCGCGCGGAGAGGGCCCGGTGTCAGAGCTGGTCGTAGATAAGCTGGACCTTGGTGCGATTTCGACCACGGTACGCGACAACCGGACGTTGAGCCTCGCTCAATTTCTCGACGAATCACATACGGACTCATTCCTCATACTGCACAAGGGTGAGGTTATTTTCGAGCAGTATATGAACGGTATGGGGCAGCGCAGCCAACATCAGATGTTCTCTGCCACGAAATCCTTTGTCGGTACATTAATGCTGGTGTTGATGGAGCAGGGTAGGGTGGATCCCTCGAAAAAAGTTGTCGAGTACTTGCCCGAAGTGAAGGGTAGCGCCTTCGCCGATGCCACAGTGCAGCAAGTCCTGGACATGACGGCCGCCATCCATTTTACGGAAGTTTACGATGATCCGAACTCGGAGATCTGGCGTTACGGCTGGGTGTTCGGCGTCTGGGGTGAGCCACCTGCAGACTACGTTGGCCCGCGTACAATTTACGATTACCTCCCCAGTCTCAAAAAGAAAGGAGAGCACGGTCAGGCTTTTCACTATGTGACCCCGAATACCGATGTCATTGGCTGGATTATCAGCCGGGTCACCGGCAAGTCTATCAGCGCTTATATGGAGGAGGTGCTGTGGCAAAAACTGGGCGTTGAGCGCGACGGCTACATGTGGCTGGACAGGTCCGCTACGGAGATGGCTGGCGGTGGGTTAAACATCACTGCCCGGGACGCGGCACGCTTCGGTCAAATGATTATTGAGCAGGGCCATTACAACGGGCAGCAAATAATCCCGAAAAGCGTCGCAGCAAGAATTTTGAAGCCGGGCAATCCGAAAACCTTCACGCCTTACTACCCCGACAACCCCTGGTATGGGGATGTGGCATACGCGTATCACGATATGTGGTGGACCTTTAATAATGCTCACAAAGCAGTCAGTGCCATTGGTGTGCATGGGCAATATATTTATATGGACCCCAAGGCGGAAATGGTGGTCGTAAAACAGTCCTCAAGCCCGGATGCCGAAGGCGGAGCGAACGACTCAAATGATGTCGATGGACCGCTGCTCTACCAGGCCTTAGCTGAGTATCTAAATGCCAGAGCAGAGGAATAGATTGTGTGTCTGGGGTCAGATGGAGCCACTCTGTTTGAGTCAACTTCCGCTAAATCTACTTTGCCCTCGCTTTGGCCTTTGCAGGCTTTTTCGTGGCAGCCGGCTTGCGAGATTTGGCGGCCGGTTTTGCGGTTTTCACTGATTTTTTAGGAGCCGCTTTGGCGGTTGTTGGTGCCACCAGTTCACGGCTGCGTCGTAACAGTTCTACATGCGCGGCCTGCATGTATCCGGCCAAATTGGCGATATCGGGCATCGCGCGGCGGCAACCAATCAGGCCAAAATCGAGCCAGCCGTTGTAGCCCTGCAAGGTGATGTTGAGTGCCATTCCGTGATACGGAATCGAAACCGGAAAGGTGCTGATTTGTTTTGCGCCGGCAAAATACAAAGAGATATTCGGGCCTGGTACATTTGAGATAACAACGTTCGCAAACGCGGGCATAGAATTTGCCAGACGCGAACGGGCCAGTATATTAGCCAATGCGCTAAGCATCCACGGCGCGCCCAGTGATGGGAAGTCAGTCGGCAACTGGGTTTTCATCTCATTCATTAATGCTTTCACACTTCCGCTTGATTCGTTTATCGCATGTAGCCGTTCAATCGGGTCTTTTATGGTGCTAGCGAGACTCATGCGCGCCATCGATACCTGATTGGTCATCTCGGTATTGCCCTCCGGACGAATGCTGACTGGGACGGCAGCCAGTAATGTGCTGGTGGGGCGGCAATCCATGTCCGCCAGATAACGCATCATTCCCTCTGATGAAATTCCCATCACCACATCGTTCAGGCTGACCTTATTGATCGCCGTAATTTCCTTGACCTCACTAAGCGGGATCGAGAAGCGGGCGAAGCTTCGCTGGTTGGTGATCGCCACATTGAATGGCGTTCGTGGGGCAAACCAGCGTGTTTTCTCGGCGGCGGCATTGATCTCTCCGGCAACCTTTGCGGGTCGCATGCTTCGACGTGCTGTCATGAACAGCCCGGGAACTGTTTTAAGCAGCTTCACGGTCTGCAGTAAATTGTGTTTCACCCCGGAGCCGGCAAGTTCGGCGATCCCAAAATGCTCTCCCGAACTTGAACGCCGGATCTTCGGAGGGGGTACCAAGCGCGGTTCTGGAGTCGTATCCATGATCGCCGCCATCAATACCTGGCCGCCCATACCATCAAGCCCGGCGTGATGAAACTTGCTGTAAAGCCCGACGTAGCGGGTTCCTTTAGGTGCATCCGTTGGTGTGGGCAGGCCGTCTAGCACATACATTTCCCACAACGGGCGGGATCGATCAAGCAGACTGGAATGAATTCGCGATACCAGGCGATCCACCTGTGCCCTGGAGGCCGGTGGCGGCACGATCACATGACGAATATGGTGTTCGATGTCCAGATGTTCGTCCATCACCCACACTGGATTGGCAAGATCAAAGGGCATATTGACCAGCTTGCGCTGAAAAATCGGGGCCAGATGGAGTCGGCTTTGAATGTGCTCGCACACGTCGGCAACAAAGTCACCTTTATACTGTGGAGGTAACTCATACATGGCCAGGCTGCCGACATGCAATGGTGTCTCCGGCGTTTCCAAATGTAAGAAACCTGCATCTAAACCGCTTAGATGATCCATGCTGCTCTCCTTTATTATTTGTGATGGAAGTATAGGTGTGGTCTTTTTTTATAACCAGCATTCCCCTCAATTTCTTTCTAGTGCCAATCGCCCGGTCGACTGTCACCGCCGCCTGGGTGGAGCGGGCGTCTTGCACTACCGGCAAAAGATACTTTGAGTTCCGCTAGGCCTTGTTGCACTATGTAGAGCGTTCGCCGCGCAATCAAACGTGCTGAGACAGGTGGATAACTTGGATCATAATAACGATAAAACCGAACCGATAGCGGTAATAGAAGAGACTGCAACCAGTTCGGCTGAGCAGCCCGATCTAATCCTTGCAAGAGTGCCGTATCTGCGACCGCTGCTCAAACCCGCATTTTGGGTGATTTTGCTGAGCTTGCTGGCCGGACTGTATGTACACAATACAGTGGAGCCGCAGTGGCGAGAGCATCGTACCTCCCACCAGGTTTTCACCAATGAGCACGGACAGCTCAGTTATATCTCCAGAGGTAACGAGGTGCCGATCACCGACGTGGTCGCATACGCGGATTCAGTGCTGCGTCAGGACACCCTCGATCAGTTGCAGGGTGAGCCGCCAATCCGCCGGCAGTGGGTAGTAGAGTACGCTGAACAGAATGGTCAGACGATAGAGGTTTATTCGCGGGTATCTGCCAAGTTTCACTTCGGGGTGTGGTCATTATTGCCGGCGCTGGTAGCAGTAGCACTTTGTTTGTTGACCAGAGAACCCCTTAGCGCCTTGCTGGGCGGCATTGTAGTCGGCGGCTTTATGTTAGGTCGTTTCGATATAACCAACGATATTCTTTTGCCCAACCTGGCAACCGAGAGCGCCGCTGGCGTGCTGATGTTGTATCTGTGGTTGCTAGGCGGGTTGATGGGTATCTGGTCACGCACCGGCGCTGCGCAAGCATTCGCTGAGTTTATGACCGAACACTTCGTGCGCGGGCCGCGCTCTGCAAAACTGGTGGCGTGGAGCCTGGGCGTGATCTTCTTTCAAGGGGGTTCCGTCAGTACAGTGCTAGTGGGTACCACGGTCAAGCCGATCGCCGATAAGAACAATATCAGTCATGAGGAGCTGGCTTACATAGTCGATTCTACGGCTTCACCTATTGCCTCGGTGTTAGCTTTCAATGCCTGGCCCGCTTACATTCAAGCACTCATTTTCGTGCCTGGTGTCGCCTTTTTAAGCACCGAGGCCGAGCGTATCAGCTTCTTTTTCGCCAGTGTGCCTTTCAGTTTTTACGGCATTCTGGCAGTTTTGGGCACACTGTTACTGAGCCTCGATTTTTTCGGTCTGTCGGGGTCTGGCCTTCGCAAGGCCCGTGCTCGTGCGCGCGAAACGGGCGAATTGGACGCACCCGGGGCTTCGCCCCTGAGCGCCAAGGAGTTACATGCGAGCCATGTGCCGGCCGGTTATACGCCCAATGTACTGGAATTCATTGTGCCACTGCTGGTGTTGATTGGCGTTGCAGTGGGAACCTTCATCTTCGGCGGCGTGCCACAGGTCAACTGGGCGTTCGCTTCCGCCTTGATGATTTCTATATTTATTGCCTTGGTTAAAGGCATGAGTCTGGGCAATGTAATTGAAGGTTTTGGCGATGGCCTCAAGGGTGTAGTGCTGGCGTCGGTAATATTGATGTTGGCAATAACCGTCGGGGCAGTGAGCAAGGAGACCGGCGCGGGAATGTATATGGTTGAGCTACTGGGACAGAGCATTCCGTTCTGGTGTTTGCCGGTGGCTCTTCAGGTGCTGACTATGGTGACCGCGTTTTCTACCGGTACTAGCTGGGGCACTTATGCCATAGCGTTTCCGCTGGCGTTGCCGCTGGCCTGGGTGGTGGCCCAAACTCCCGAAATATCCAATCCCGAGTTGTATATGTCAGTGTGCTTTGCCGCTGTGCTTAACGGCAGTGTCTACGGGGATCAGTGTTCGCCAATCTCAGATACCACGATATTGAGTGCGATGACGACCGGCTGCGATTTGATGGATCATGTGAAAACACAAATCGTTCCTGCCAGTTTTGCTGCCGCTATAGCGGCAGTGTTGTGGACTGGTACTGTGCTGGTATTTGCCTAGCCTCTCAGCTTGGCAGGTCTATCTGGGCAGTGGCAAAGAACACCATCAGTGTCATGTCTTCTTCAATTTCAAAAAAAGAATGCTCGGTGCTAGCGCTGATGTAGAGCAACGATCCGGGGCCGACTTCTCGTTCTTCATCACCCAGCTGCATTCTGGCCTTGCCAGTAAGTACCAGGTATACCTCGTCTTCATCGTGCGGTGCCTGCATATCCTTACTACCAGCGGATAGCGAATAGAGGCCGCAGTTGAGGGCAGGGACGTTTAGAAACTCCAGGTATTCAACGGGCTTGCCTTTAAGCTTGCCCTTCAGTTCAGCCAGATCGAATACTTGCCAGCCAGGATCAGCCATTTTAGTGGTCCTCAATTTGCCAGGTCGGCGATCGTCGCCGCCCGAACGTCTATAACAGTATCGCCAAGCGCCATTGGATAAACAAGTGCCCTTGTTTAATCGCTTAGCTCGGCACCAACATTGGCCTGGGCCGCGGCTATTCGAGCCACGGGTACGCGATACGGGCTACAGGATACATAGTCCAGCCCCAGGTCGTGGCAGAATTGAATGGAACGCGGGTCGCCACCGTGCTCGCCACAAATGCCGTACTTGATGCCTTTCTTGCGTGATCGAGATTCGCTGACGGCCATTTCCATCAACCGTCCCACAGCACGTTGGTCAAGAGAAACGAAGGGGTCGCTCTCGATCAGCTTTTTGTCGAGATAGTCTGGAATAAACCTGCCGGCATCATCGCGAGAGAAGCCGTAAACCATCTGCGTAAGATCGTTGGTGCCGAAGCTCATGAATTCCACTTCGTCAGCAAGGCGGTCAGCGCCCAGGCACGCACGGGGTGTCTCCATCATGGTGCCAATCTTGTAGGGGATCGAAATAGACTTTTCGCGCAGCACTTGCTGGATGCCCCGGTCGATAATCTCATTGATCAAGCGAATTTCACGCACGTTGACGACCAGTGGAATCATGATTTCCGGAAACGGTTTGAGGCCCATTTCCGCCGCTTCAACAGCGGCGCCGATAATCGCACGCACCTGCATTTCGGTAATCTCTGGCATTACCACTGACAAGCGACAACCGCGGAAACCTAGCATAGGATTGACCTCGCTGAGATTGTCAGTGGCTTGTCGGATTGCATCGGCTGACTTATTCAGGCGTCCGGCCAGCGCGACTACATCCTCTTCGGTGTGCGGTAAAAACTCATGCAGCGGGGGATCCAGCAGTCGTACTGTAACCGGTAGCCCATCCATTACTTTGAACAGTGCGAGCATGTCCTGGTGTTGAAATTTGAGGAGGGCGTCCAGGTAGGGTTGCCGCTCTTCCTTATTTTCCGCCAGGATCATACCCCGCATCATGTCGATACGGTCAGCCTCGAAAAACATATGCTCGGTGCGACATAGACCTATACCCTCGGCGCCCAGCTCCCTGGCTTTGGCAGCGTCCTCGGGTGTTTCGGCGTTGGCGCGCACCTTAAGGCGTCGGTGTTTGTCTGCCCATGACAACAACACCTGGAAGTCTTCGCTGGTGCTGGCTTCGGTTTTGGGAATGTCACCCAGCATGACTTCGCCGGCAGTCCCATCAAGGGTTATGACATCGCCACGTTTCATTACTACCCCTTTGGCGGTGGTGGCTGTGCCAGCCTCGTAGTTGATGGTCAAGGTGCTGCAGGCGGTAATGGCACAAACACCCATGCCGCGGGCTACTACGGCAGCGTGTGAGGTCATGCCACCCAGTTCAGTCAAAATACCTTCCGCCACCTTCATGCCGTGAATATCTTCCGGTGTAGTTTCGCGCCTCACCAGTACTACCTTGGTGCCATCTCTGGCTACCTCCACCGCTTCGTCGGAGGAAAAAACCACTTTCCCGGTTGCTCCCCCGGGACTGGCTGGCAAGCCTGTTGCTATGATTTCGGTTTTAGCGGCTGGGTCGACCATAGGGTGGAGGAATGCTTCAACATGCTCCGGTGACACTCTCATCAGAGCTTCTTTTTCGTTGATCATACCCTCGCTGACCATATCTACCGCAATTTTGATCGAGGCTCGGCCGGTGCGCTTGCCGCTGCGTGTTTGCAGCATATAGAGCTTGCCTTCCTGCACTGTGAACTCGATATCCTGCATGTCGCGATAGTGCTTCTCGAGCAAGGCTTGCGTCTCGTAGAGCTCCGTGTATACACCTGGTAAGCCTTCGTTCAGTGCCTCTATCGGTTGTGGTGTTCGGATTCCAGCGACCACGTCTTCACCAGCAGCATTAAACAGGAACTCACCAAAAAACATTTTCTCGCCAGTGGAGGGGTTGCGAGTAAACGCCACACCCGAACCGGAATCGTCACCAAAATTACCGAACACCATCGCCTGTACGGTTACCGCTGTTCCCAGCGATTCTGGAATATTATTCATTTCGCGGTACACATGCGCGCGCGGCGTATGCCAGGAGAGGAACACGGCTTCCACCGCGAGTCGCAGCTGCTCAAAGGGGTCCTGGGGGAAATCGGTGATGGTTTTAAAAATATCGACAATAGCGCGCCAGTCGTCAGCGTCCATGTCCACGTCAAGAATTTTGCCGTGTTCGGCTTTGTAGGTGGAAAGTGCATGCTCGAATTTCTCGCCTTCGACCTCCATTACCACATCGGCGAACATCTGGATGAAGCGGCGGTAGCTGTCATAGGCGAATCGCGGGTTGTTGGTCTTGCGGGCCAGCCCTTCGGTTATCTCGTCGTTGAGGCCGAGGTTCAGAATAGTATTCATCATGCCGGGCATAGACACGGGAGCGCCGGAGCGAACTGAGAACAGCAGAGGATTTTCCGGGTCACCAAAACGTGCGCCCATGTGTTTTTCAACCAGGTCCAGTGCAACCCGGTACTCCTGCTCCAGGAGGTTAGGTAGTCTATTCCCACCCTGGAAAAACTCCCGACAAGTGGGCGTGGTAATAACGAAGCCGTAGGGCACGGGCAGGCCCATGTTGGTCATTTCGCAAAGGTTGGCACCTTTGCCCCCCAGCAGTTCGCGATCGTCCTTACCACCTTCGTTGAACAGGTACACACGCTTGGCCATGAATACTCCTCAGAGTTACGCTTCGGGTCAGGCATGACTGCCTGAAACAGCGGGCGAGTATACTGGCAACAGTCCGTCAGAGGGAGCTGCATTGCCGGTAAAAATCCTGTCATTTCAATAGCTTGTAGTGATATTACAAGAATCAGGATTTATCGACCCGGATCAGGATAACAAATGTAGTAATACTACAAAACTGTGTAGTCTGCTAGCGCCGAACAAGTATCTCACTCAGTCGATCGAGTTCCGCCAACTCGGCTGTCGCCGGTACCAGCATAAACTCCTCACAGCCGGCGGCCTCTGCATTATCGAGGGCTGCGCAAACACCATCTGGGCCAGTGCGCAGGGCCGACTCTGCCATCATCTTGGCAATCTCCGGGCCGGCAATTGTCAGATATTCGTAAACATAGTCATATAATTTGCTCGGTGCATCATCAGCGAGGCTGTACCAGCATCCGCCCATGCGGTAGGGCGCAGATTCTCGTCCTGCATCCTGCCATGCCCGCTCAGCAAGTCCGAAGGCGTTCTCAAACTCCGACTGCTCCGAGTTGCCGGACCAGGCGTAAAGTCCATCCGCCCACTGGGCACTTCGAGCGATACTCTTTGGCCCAAGTACACCTGCCAAAATCCGAGAACCACCGACCGTTGTCGGCTTGGGCCCTATAGGCCCGGCACCGGACACAATTTCCTCACCGGCCCACACGTCGCGTATGACACTCACCTGACGATCCATGCGGGTGTACCGGCCACGAAAGCTGGCCTCAACGGCCTCGTAATCCTGTTCCCTGCCGCCGTAACCGACAGCGACGTGGCGAACTCGCCCTCCGGAAATCATATCCAGCGTTGCTATTTCCTTGGCTACCCGTACCGCACTGTGCATAGGCAACACATAAAGCGTAGGTGTAATTTCTACTCTCTGGGTAGCCATTGCTGCCGCTGAGAGCAGCACACGCATATCAAAAGTTTGGCCGTGAACGCGCTCGCCACAGGAAATACTGTGAAAGGGCCCCTCATCAATACGCTTGAACCACTGGAAATAGTCCTCCCGAGTGAGGCCCGCTTTCATATAGGGAAGACATATTCCGATTTTCATAATGAGCACTCATAGGAGATTTGGTCGGGGTTTGCACAGACATAATTTTCAATCGGGATTGTGAGCGATCTCTTTCGTGCCCGCTATGAAAAGGTGGCGATAGAGCCTAGATCAAGCCTGTCCGTTCAACTAATAGAACTACCAGTCACTACATTGTCGCGCGGCTGAGTCAGATGATTCACTCTCAACGCTGAACTAATTAGTCACAAAAATTGGCCTGTCCCTTTGCTTCCCTAAATACCCCACAAGGGTTAGCATTTTTACTATCGGTGATTACTATCTAGCGGAGCCACCATGAACATCCAGTTTACCCCCGAGCAACTCGCCCTGCGGGATGAACTGCGCGCCTATTTTGCCGAATTGATGACCCCCGAGCTCAGTGCTGAGTGTGAACGTGACCTGGGGGAGGGCGGTGGCCCGCTATGGCGTGCGGCTCTGCGCCAGATTGGTAAAGATGGCTGGATTGGGCTGGGTTGGCCGAAAGCCTGGGGTGGTCGGGAAATGAGTCCGCTGGAGCAATTCATCTTCGTTGAAGAAGTCATGCGCGCGGGTTACCCATTCCCATTTTTGACCACCGAGTCCGTTGGCCCGATGTTGGCCGAACATGCCAGCGATTCCTTGCAGCAGATGATTGTGCCGAAAATACTGGCAGGGGAGTGTCTAATTGCCATCGGTTATTCAGAGCCTGATGCTGGCACCGATCTGGCGAACCTGAAAACCACCGCAGTTCGCGACGGTGACCATTGGGTTATCAATGGTCAAAAAATGTGGACGTCCCTGGCGCATTTCTGCGATTACACCTGGTTGGCGGTACGCACGGATACAGAAGCTGCGAAGAAGCACAAAGGCATCACTCTATTTCTGGTGCCCAACTCAGACCCGGGGTGGAGTTGTACACCTGTACACACCTTGGGTGGTGTGCGCACTAATGCCACGTATTACGACAACATTCGTGTCAGTGATGAAATGCGCGTAGGTGAAGTCAACGGAGGCTGGAAGTTGATTACCGGCCAGCTGAATCGGGAGCGTCTCAGTCTCATTAATTTTGGTCCGGTGTCACAATTATTCAACGAGGTTACCCGCTGGGCTGGTAACACTTCACTACCCGGCGGCAGGAGGGTGATTGATCAGGGCTGGGTGCAACAAAATCTGGCGCGGTGTCGCGCCGACATAGAGTGCATGAAATTAATTGTGTACAAGCAATCCTGGGCAATGACTGAAAATACGCTGGGCATGGCGGATGCGTCCGCTGCCAAGGTCTTTGGTTCAGAAGCCTTTATCCGCATCTTTCGCGCCCTCGGAGAAGTGATGGGGCAAGCTGCGCTGTTTCGCGCCGGCAGCGAGGATGTAGTGGCAGAGGCCGGCAGAATTGAGCGCTTATACAGAACCGCGTCAATCATTACCTTTGGCGGCGGTACTAATGAAATTCAGCGAGACATTATCTCGGCGGCGGGGCTGTGGATGCCCCGGGCCAGTCGGTAGTGCGGGAATAAGCAATGGACTTTGGATTTTCAGACATACAACGTGAGGTCAAAGAACTGGCCCACCGAATTCTCAGCGAGCAAGTGAGCCCCGAGTCTCTGGCTGTCTACGACGAATATCAGTCAGCGCGCTATGACCAAACACTGTGGCAGCAATTGCTTACTGCCGGTCTACCGGGCGTGGCTGTGTCTGAAGACTATGGCGGCATGGGTTTCGGTTTCACTGAGCTGGCCTTGTTTATTGAAGAATTGGGTAGCGTGATCGCCCCGACGCCAGCCATTCCCCACTGTGTCAGTACCCTGTTGGCTTTGCAGCAATTTGCGCCGGCCAAGTTGCAGCAGCGTTATTTGCCCGGTGCTGCAAGTGGTGAAATTTTGCTAACCGCAGCGCTATTTGAATCACTCCACAATAGTTCGGTCGCGGCCAATAACTGCACGGGCTTTGTTACCGCTGCTGGCATAACGGTTAGCGGGTCGAAAACTGCGGTGCCTTTTGCCGCTCAGGCCGACCGGGTTCTATTGGCCGTGTCCTACGAAAATGATGTGGCTGTGGTGCTGGTGGATCCGAATCGAGAAGGTATAACGCTGGTGCCAATGCAGGCAACCACTTTTGAACCCCAGTATAAAATGATCCTGCAAGACGTAGTTATTGAGGATGAGGATATCGTTCTCTCTTCAGATGGGGCCAGTCTCATGGAATGGGTGGCCCAGCGCACCACGGCAGCATTGTGCGTCCATCAACTGGGTGCTGCGGAGGCTGCGATGCGTATGGCCGCGACTTACACTTCAGAGCGCAAACAGTTTGGTGTGCCGGTGGCGACGTTCCAGGCTGTGGGTCACCGCTTGGCAGATTGTTATATAGACATTGAATGTCTGCGCCTGACGAGTTACCAGGCTGTTTCCTTACTGGCAGCGGGTCGTGACGCCCAAACGGAATTGCAAATCGCCAAAATCTGGGCCGGCGATTGCGGTCATCGTGTGAGCTATGCGACTCAGCATGTACATGGAGGCACGGGAATAGACCGTGATTATCCACTGTGGCGATATTGTTTATGGCTACGTCATAACGAAATGTTACTGGGAGGCAGTGCCAGTCAGTTGGCTGACCTGGGTGCCAGATTAGCCAAAGGCGAGGCCCTGTTCGACTGAATCCCCTGCTTGCACCCTTGCCGACAACGGCCCAAATGTGGCAGCATTCTGCGCTGTTTGAATATTTGATTGTTGGAGAGTTCAGTGGCAGCTGCAAAGTGGCAAGATTTAGGTCACGGCATAACCTGTATAGACGCCGATTATTTTGCGCCGGGTATAGCCTGCTTCTATCTGCTGGAGCGTGATGGCGAATTTGCTGTAATCGAAACAGGCACTTCAAGCAGCCTGGGGCTTCTGCTGCAATGTTTTGCTGACAAGGGTATCGCGGATCAGCAATTAAGGTATGTGATTCCAACCCATGTACACCTGGATCACGCCGGTGGTGCAGGCACTCTTATGGCTCACTATGAGTCAGCCCAAATGCTGGTGCATCCCAAGGGCGCGCAACATTTGATAGATCCGGAGCGGCTGGTATCAAGTTCGATCGAAGTTTATGGTGAACAATCCTTCCGCGAACTCTATGGAGAAATTACACCCGTGCCGGCGGACCGTGTTACCCGCATGGAGGATGAGTCCGTTTTTTCGCTTGGACAATCAGAGCTCGAGATTCGCCATACCCGCGGTCATGCGGATCACCATTTTTGCATCTGGGATGTACTGAGTCAGAGCTGGTTTAGTGGTGATATGTTCGGCGTTAGCTACGCATCACTACGTTTTGACAATGGCAGTTTTGTGCTGCCCGCGACCACACCAACCCAATTCAATCCAGATCTCTATATTGAATCTGTCAATCTGCTGGCGAGCTACCATCCCTTGCATATCTACCTAACCCATTACGGGGCGCTACCCTATGAAAGCACTCTCACAGAGTTGCTTTGCGCTCAGATAGAGGCTTATCGGGAGCTCGGCCCTCAACACAGGGGGGATCAAGAAGGAATGGAGGATGCCGTAGTACAGTGTATGATTGACTTCCTGAAGCCACTGCAGCCACCGGGAGGGGTTGAGGCATTCCGGGGAGCACTGGCGATGGACGCCAAGCTCAATGCTCAGGGCCTGGAAGTGTGGGCGCAGAGAGAGGTTGCCCGGCAAGCTCGGTCCATGATTAGTGAGTAATGCCGTGGGTGTTCTGGCGAGAGTAAGTTACACTGCCGTCCTCGATGCGTAAATTTCTAACAACAATCCAACTCCCAGTTCTTGTCATCCTAACTCTGATCATATCGGGTTGTGCGAGTGATAAGCCCAGGAAAGCCCAGCCTATCCCAGTCGGTGATGTCGATATGGTCGACTTCGCGGGTAACTGGGAGCTGGACTATAGCAAAAGCGAAAACATTCAGGCACAGCTGAACTCCATGATGCGCGAGCTGCGTCGTCAGGCAGAGCGTCGTGCCCAGCGCGGTAGTAATGAGCGTGCCAGCAGTGGTATTGCTGTCGGCAACAACAATACCGGTGCGACCGTTATCGGACTTGCTAGAATGGCCGACTTGATAACAGAGGCGCAGCTGCTTGAAATCAAGCAGAGTGACAACGATATCCGGGTGAAGCGGGAAGAAAATTTTGCTCTTACCTGTGAGTTTTTCGAGGGTAAGCAGCAGATCGTAGAAAATCCGCTGGGTACTGAAACGTGCGGCTGGGTGGGGCATCAATTGCTGTTTCGAATTTTGTTGCCCGAAGGTTTGAGTATTCAGCACGTGCTGACCCGCAGTCCGGAAGGCAACCAGATGAGCATTGCGACGACTGTGGTGTCAGATCGGGTCTCGACGCCGTTCACACTGAACCGTGTCTATCGGAAATTCGAACCAGGTGAAAGTGGTTTCACCTGTGAGGTGACCCTGACTAAAGGCCGTGTATGTACTACGGAGGCCAAGTGAGAGCCGTTATTATTGTGTTGCTGGCGTCTATTGTGGTCGCCTGCAGCAGTGGTCCTACTACTGCCCCTGAACCGGAGGTGGTCACCGGGTCGCTAGTCTGGCCAGGCCCTGTGGGCAGGGTCAATCTCAAGGTTGCTCAATACAGCAGTACAATGCCTTTGCTTGATGTGGGTATCGCAATCTTTGACCCAGGCATCCCAGAAGACGAATCTACGCATAGTAAGCTGGGAATCTTTCCCGAAATCCGGGAAGCTGAGGCCAAGTATATGCCCGCGCTATTGCGCGATGCTCTCGTTGACAGCAATGGCTGGGGGCCGGTGCGGGTTTTGCCCGAGCCCAATGACACTGCCGTGCTGCTGGTTACCGGACGTATCGAACACTCCGATGGTTTAAGGCTGGTACTGCAAGTCAGGGCGGTTGATGTAACGGGCCGTGTATGGCTCGATAAAATGTATCTCGACGAATCACTGGAGTCCGACTATCCGGTGCCTGTAGGAGGTGATCCTTATCAGGATATTTACTTCCAGATTGCCAATGACTTGCTCGCTGCCCGCGATGCATTGGCTATCGCATCTTTGCGACAGATACCCGCGATCGCTGAATTGCGCTATGCCGAATCGCTTTCGCCTGAAGCGTTTGCCGGCTATTTGGGTCGTGATGAGCAGGGTTTTTTAATTGCTAATCGTCTGCCAGCCGATGGCGATCCTATGATGAATAGAGTGCAACGAATCCTCAATCAGGAATATTTATTCATTGATACCGTCGACGAGCAATACCAGCAGCTATCCGAAGAAATGGGCCCTACCTATGATCTGTGGCGTCAGTACGGGCGTGAGCAAGCTATCTATAAAGAAGATTATCAGCGCCGCCTGTCGACTCGTGAAAGTCAGGGAAGGCGTGGCACATTCCCAGCTATGCAACAAACCTATAACGCCTTCAAATGGACCAAAATCCAGCAGCAGGATCTATATGAACTGGCGGTGGGGTTTGACAATGAAGTGGCCCCGACAGTACTGGAAGCCAGCGGTAAAGTATTTCGTTTAAACGGCACTCTGGACACCCAATATTCGGAGTGGCGTGACATTTTACGCGAAATATTCGCTTTGGAAACTGGGCTCCCTACGCAGTAAAGGCACAGTCAGTGTTTGTAGACCAACGGCTTGAAGTGAATGCTCTGTTTTCAGCTCAGGTTGCGCTATGCTGTGTGCATGGCTAAAGAAGACGATAGTACAGAACAGGAATCGCTGTTTAACACATTGCGTAAGCTCACCGGTCAGGTGGCGGGTGGCACGCTCGAGCTGGCCCGCACCACCGCCACAATGTCAGCGATGTTCGGCGAGACCTGGATCCGCAATACTCTGATGAACACCTTTGAACCCGAGCGCCTGGAGGCTATGGCCGACGCCGGTCACTTTCTGCGCGATGCCCGGGAAACGGCTGGCATGTCTCTCAACGATCTGTCTGAGAGCCTGGGCATGGCAGACGAATCGGTGCTCGAAAATGTAGAGAGCGGTGAAACTATTCTGCCGCTGGAGGCAATGCTGCGTGCAGCGGCCCTATTGGCCAGACACGATCCTATCCCATTTTTGATCAAGTTTATGCGTACCTACAATCCACAGCTTGAGCGTGCTCTGGACAAGTGGGGAGTAATGGCCCTGCCAAAGAATTTCGAGCGGGAGCGGCGCTTTCTGAACATCTACCGACAGCACGACTTTTTACGTTCCCTCAGTGATGAGGAGCACGATAGATTTATCGAGTACATGCAAAGCTCTACTAACCTCGTTATAGAAGTCATGGAGAAGGAGAAAGCCGCCAGCAGGAAGACGCCAGGTAAGCGGCGCGTAAAGCCTGCGGCCAAGTCCCCACGCCGGACTCCTCCCAAGAAACGAAAACCTGCCCCCGTCCCCAAAAAGTCCTGAGGTAAAACGTGTCTGATCAGCAGCAGCCCCAGTGGTTTGCGGCTTGCCCCAAAGGGTTAGAATCCCTGCTGGCGCAAGAAATTCAAACCCTGGGTAGCGATAACATCCGCGAGACCGTCGCCGGTGTCTATTTTTCGTCGCCTCTGGCCGTGGCCTACAGGGTTTGTCTCTGGTCGCGTCTTGCCAATCGCGTATTGATGCCGATTGCCCAGTTGGAGGTGGAGGACGCACAGAACTTATACGACGGCCTCCGCCAGATCTCGTGGGACAAGATTTTCACTGCGGACAACACCCTTGCCATCGATTTTAGCGGCCAGAACGACGAAATTAGAAACACCCAATTTGGCGCCCAGAAGAGTAAAGACGCAATAGTCGACTGGTTTGTCGATAACGGGGGCAAGCGTCCGTCTGTAGAACGTAAGAACCCGGATATACGACTGAATTTGCGCCTGCTCAAATCGAAACTCCATGTTGCTCTGGATTTTTCAGGTGGCAGTTTGCACCGGCGTGGCTATCGCTTGAAGACCGGCGCTGCGCCGCTCAAGGAAAACCTGGCCGCAGCTTTGCTGCTGCGAGCCGACTGGCCGGGTATCGCGGCCAGGGGAGGGGCCCTCATTGATCCAATGTGTGGTTCTGGGACCCTGCTGTTGGAAGGTGCGCTGATGATTGCCGATATCGCGCCCGGTCTCAATCGCGCGCGTTTTGGATTTGAGAGCTGGCAGGGGCACAATCCGCAGCAATGGCAGGCGATTAAGGCCGATGCCCAGGGCAGAGCGGAGCGTGGCAAAGCCCGGCAGCTGCCCGAGATTCGCGGCTATGACGCAGACCCGAAAGTCATCCGCCAGGCGCAGGATAATATCGCTACAGCGGATCTAAGTAATGTAGTAAGAGTATCCTGTAAGTCATTGTCTGAATTGGTAAAACCGACACATACAGAGCTGGAAGATGGGCTGCTTATCTGTAACCCCCCTTACGGTGAGCGCTTGGGTGAAAAGGCCAGTTTGAAATACCTCTATCGCCAGCTTGGCGAACTGATGGCGGCACAATTCTCTGGTTGGCAGGGAGCGGTTTTTACCTCTGATCTTGAATTGGGGAAAGCCACCGGATTGCGCAGCCACAAACGCTACACCCTGTTCAACGGTGCACTGGAATCTAGCCTCCTGTTGTTTGATCTAAACAACAATACCCTGCGTCGTCCTGCCGGTGAACCGGAGCCATCATCCAGGACAGATGGGGAGAGGGTAATTGGCCCAGTGCTCAGCACAGGCGCCACGATGTTCGCTAATCGGATAAAAAAGAATCGCAAACGGCTGTCGAGTTGGCTGAAGCGAGAGCAAGTGAGTTGCTATCGGCTGTACGATGCGGACATGCCTGAATACTCTGTCGCGGTAGATATTTATGGCGACTATGTGCACGTAGCGGAATACCAGGCACCGAAGGGTATCGATCCCGAGGCCGCTGCGAAGCGACTGGAAGAGGTCACCGACGCCTTGCCTCAGGCGCTGGGAGTTCCCACTGAACGTATTGTGTATAAGCAGCGCCGACAGCAGCGTGGCAAGGAACAGTATCAAAAGCAGGATGATCGCGGTGAGCTGCTGCAGGTTAATGAGGGAGGTGCGAATTTTCTTGTTAATCTTAATGACTATCTGGATACCGGTTTGTTTCTCGATCACAGGCCGTTGCGCAAGCGCTTGGCGTCAGAGGCAGCTGGTAAGGATTTCCTCAACCTGTTTTGCTATACAGGTACCGCTACGGTCCACGTTGCACTGGCCAATGCCCGTTCGACGACCAGCGTTGATATGTCGAATACGTATCTCGGTTGGCTGCGTAAAAATCTTGCGGCCAATGGCCTCGCTGAAAACCGTAATCACCTGATTCGAGCAGACTGTCTCAAGTGGCTGGAAAGCTGCGAGGAGACCTTTGATCTGATCATGTTGGATCCGCCTTCGTTCTCAAACTCCAAGTCGATGGAAGGGGACTTCGACGTGCTGCGCGACCAATACGAGCTGGTCTCGGCTGCGATGACTTGCCTGGCGCCCGGTGGTAGTTTGTATTTTTCGACCAATCGGAGGGGGTTCAAGCTAGCCCCTGAAATTGGCGAGTCGTTTCAGTGCGACGATATTAGCCGACAAACCCTGGATCCTGATTTCGCACGCAATCAAAAAATTCACCAGTGCTGGTTGCTCCAGCACCGCTAGAATTAGCAGCACTGAAACTTAGCTTGGCGCGCGGTTTCTAGCGGCTCCAAGCCTTGCTTCATGAGGGTTATAGGCCGCTAACGGTTAGTAGTCACCAACATTTCTCCGGCAACTCTATCCACATTTCGCCAAAAGTCCCTATATTTATAGTGTTATTTAAATGACTATCTCGAATGGTGCTTAAAAAAACCCCTAAGTCATTGAAATAGAAATATTTAGCAGAGCAGAGGTAGCTTTTACACGGCCTGAGAAAATCTACGAATTGCTCAACAGAGCAGTTCAGATCGAGAGCTGTCCCCAGAGTTATCCACAGCTGGGCCTGTGGATAACTGGCAGATTTAGAGAGCTACACCTCACTGGGCGCTGCTTTGTTACAGAATCGGGGTAAGTGTGGCTCAAAGTTCATACTTAACTTATTCTTGTAGGCTTATGAGCAACTTGTTAATCGTCTATCACAGCCAGAGCGGCAGTTGTGCCGAGCTGGCCCGGGCAGCCTGTCACGGCGCAAGCCTGGAACCCCAGGTGACAACGCGAGTCCGTAGAGCAATAGATGCTGGCGTGCAGGATCTGTCCTGGGCAGGCGGGGTGCTGTTAGTGACGGCAGAAAATTCAGGCAGTCTCGCCGGTGGTATGAAAGACTTTCTGGATCGAACATTTTATCCGGCGATAGAACGTTCGCTGGTATTGCCGTATGCGCTGTTGGTTAGCGCGGGTAATGATGGTCGGGCCGCGGTACAACAGGCCGAACGTATTCTCTCGGGAATCCCGTTTACCGTAGCGACGGAATCGCTGATATTACGGGGAGAGCTACAGCCTGATTTCCTCAACCAGGCCAGCGATATGGGGCAGGCCTTCGCTGCCGGATTGGAGATGGGTATTTTCTAGTTCTATCTTTTGTGCATTGGCTTAGGTGTTCATGCTCACGATAAATGAACTCCTCTCAACATGATTGATAGACTAGATCTAAACGAACGGTTTCCACCTATTGTGGACACAAATGCTTTTAAAAAAATCCACTTAAGACAGACTTCCGTATATAGCTTTCAAGATCAATCGATTAAAGGACTGGAAATGAAGAAGTTAGGACTTTGGATTTACGACGTGTACCAATATATTTTTGACTCCGAAAAAAATCCACTCAGGCATATCCCTGACCCAACAAGTAGAATGTTCATCATGACAATTCTGGCGTTTATGTGGAGTGGTGTCTTTGCAGTCTATCTCGGAAGTATCGCGTACTTCGGTATAAGCATAGCCGCACACATTATATTGATCCTGATGTTTTTCTTTACCGTCGCGGTATTCTATGACGCAGAAAAAAATCAAAGCTCATGGTTGCTCAGGCTACGCAAAGATCAGCCTAAGTAGCCACTGGAACATCACCAAGAAATATCATCATGGACGCTAGTGACAGTAGCCGAATCATTGAAATGGCTTGGGAAGATCGAACCCCTTTTGAGGCCATCCAAGGCGCATACGGACTCTCGGAGCCTCAAGTGATTAAGTTAATGCGCCAGGAAATGAAACCACGATCTTTTCAGATGTGGCGCAAGCGGGTTGCTGGTAGGCGCACCAAGCACTTATCACAACGCGGTTTTACCGTAGGCAAGTTCCGTTGCCCCACGCAAAAGATGCGCTAACGAGAAATGGCGGCAAGTTATTCCCTGCGTTCTAAATCAAGGGGTCAGATTTCTTGGTCCCGAACCAAGGGGGAAGTTCAGTCTGACCTCTTGCACATTTGGCCAGTTCACCGAATTAATCAATGTGTTGCGTCGACCGGTTGAATTCAAGACTCATGCCGGTCATTAGGCTAGACTCTAGCGAGTGTCGACTCCCCACTTAAAGTGTCCTCAGACGAGAAACCTGATTCCTCCGTTTCATGAGAATAATCTGCTAGATTGAGCTTTACGAGAAAATCACGGAACAATCATATAGATGAAAATTAAGTTCAGAGATGTAAAACCCCAGGACTTGGGAAAGTGTATCGAAATAAGAGGTATGACCAGGGACAATCCGGTGCCAGCTGAAATCTTAAAGGAGTTTGGTGTTACTAAGGAGGCATGGGTACCCTTGGTCAGAGATAAGAAAATTGTAGGGGTTGTTGCAGAATATAAACACGAATTGATCGGCTTCTGCTCTGGGGATGTCAATACGGGGGAAGTCTTGGTGCTTGCTTTGCTACCTGAATATGAAGGGCGCGGTCTGGGCAAGCATATGCTTGCGCTTGTTATTGATAAATTATTTTTGTTTGGTATGGATAAGCTCTGGCTGGCTGCGTCTCCTAATCCAGAAATTCGGGCGCATGGTTTTTATAGGCATTTAGGCTGGGTTCCCGCTGGGGTGATCGATAAGAATAGAGATGAAGTGCTTGAGTACTATAAAACATGAAAAAACGAGGATGAGTCGCGGCGATAGTGGGAGTCCGCTATTGGAATAAAGCGGACATCGTCTATCCTTGTGAAAACCAGAGCTAGGGGCAAAGTAAGTAAACCGGAGGTGATGTGTCATTCGAAGACTTGATTTCTGAAGAGCCGTTCAGCTACTTGGCAACCAAGAGTGGACTGGTACAGATTTCCCATCATGGCAAGATAGTAACTAAGCTGAGTGGGAAAAACGCGTCGCGATTCCTGATTAAAGTAGAAGCGGGAGATAGTAGTGATGCTCAGCTTGTGATGGCTAAAGCGACCGGACATTTCAAGCACGGATCGGAGAAGGTCTCAAAAGCGAGAAGAGACAGCAGTTAATCTATTGATCTTTGCTTAACCCTGCCTGTGTCAGAGCTGTTTTTGCAGATCAGCTAACTGGGCGCTTCGCAGTTATCAGCCATACCTGAGCAATAATAATGAACAGAGCCGCACCTGAAAGCAGGAATGGATTCAGGTACCATTGCTCGCCCAACATGAACTCGCCCTTGGATATCTTCATCCACCCCATAAAGTTCTGGTTCGCGGCCACCACTGCTCCCAGGAATCCAAAGCTCAATCCAAAGTATTTTATGATCCAGTGGCTGGGAGCCGGAAGTAGCATAAAAACACCGAGGATCACAATAACGGAACGTTGTACCCGGCAATATGGGCACACATCTGTGGCTGATATCAGAAGAGACGGTTCGTGTCTCACGCCAATTTTTGAGATGACGGCACAAAGCGGATATTTAGAAATACTTAAAAATTCCGGAACTGTGCAGATATCGTCGGTGGCATTTAGTCATCACCGTAGTCTTCAAGACACGCTATAAATGCGGCAGCGGCTCGCGATAGGCTTCGGCCCCGGTGGTAAACAAAACCGAGCAGGCGTTCCACCGCTATCCCCTCAACATCAAGGGCGACTAAAGAATCATCACGCATGCTTGCGGGTAACATAGTCCAGCCCAGTCCCACCGACGCCATCATCCTGATCGTTTCCAGATAGTTGGTCATCATCGACACATTTAAATCCAGTCCGTGTTGATCGAATAGTCGCTTGACGATTTGCCCGGTGTAGGTGTTCAGTCCGGGCAGTACCGCAGCAGAAGCAGCAAGTGCAGCCATGTCTACCCGGGAACACTGTGCCAACTCGTGTTCTGGTGCCACCATAAATTCCAACTGGTCACGCCACACGGTACGACGTGTGAACTGGACACTGTCCTCGGGTGACAGCGTGACCACGGCCAGCTCTATTTTCCCTTGAGTGATTAATTCATAAGCCCGCTCTGAATCCATAAAATCTATATCGATGTTTACCGCAGGGTAGTCGGTACTGAATTGACTCAACACCGGCGGTAAGCGGTGAAGTCCAATGTGATGGCTGGTTGCGAGTCGGAGAGTGCCGGCGACCTCTCCGGCGAGATCCCTCACCGATTGCTCGGCCAACAGCAATTGCTGCTCGATTTGCTTGGCATGTGGGAGCAGCGCCTGGCCCGCTTCGGTCAGACGTATTTGCCTGCCTATACGATCGAACAGCTCACTGTTCAGCTGTTGTTCCAGCAGGGCGACCCGTTTGCTGACCGCCGGTTGGGTCAGATGCAGTTTTTCTGCCGCCAGCGAGAATGAACCGGTTTCAGCGACCAGTGCAAACGCTCTGAGATTTTGGATTTCCATAGAATGAATTCCTCATGGGAATGTGAACTATAAAAATAATAAATTTGAGTTATCTCTCAGTCAAGCCTAAAATTGCCGCTTCTTTACAATCCAGTAACTGAAAGTGGAGGCACCCCATGGCCGCAAAGACACTGTATGACAAATTATGGAATAGCCATCTCGTTGATCAGCGTGATGATGGCACCGCAATTATCTATATCGACAGGCACCTGATACACGAGGTGACGTCACCACAGGCGTTCGAAGGCTTGCGTCTGGCGGGGCGCCAGCCATGGCGCCTGGATGCAAACCTTGCCGTGCCCGATCACAATGTGCCTACAGAGGCCTCGGAACGCGCGGGAGGTGTGGCTGGCATCCTCGACCCGATATCGCGATTGCAGGTGCAAACTCTTGATGACAACTGCAAAGCCTTTAATATTGTCGAAATTCCCATCAACGATATCCGTCAGGGTATCGTGCACGTCATTAGCCCGGAGTTAGGGTCCACCCTGCCAGGCATGACAGTCGTCTGTGGTGACTCTCACACCTCTACGCACGGAGCATTTGGCGCTCTGGCACACGGCATTGGTACTTCAGAAGTAGAACATGTGCTGGCCACCCAGTGTCTGGTGCAGAGCAAAATGAAGAATATGCTGATTCGTGTTGACGGGAAGTTGGCTTCTGGAATTACTGCCAAGGACGTTGCGCTGGCGATTATCGGTAAAATTGGCACTGCCGGTGGTTCCGGCTTTGCTATTGAGTTTGGGGGAGAGGCTGTGCGTGATCTCAGCATGGAAGGGCGCATGACACTTTGCAATATGTCCATCGAGGCCGGTGCGCGTATGGGGATGATCGCCGTGGATGAAACCACTTTGGAATACGTTAAAGGCCGTCCTTACGCGCCTACAGGAGAGCAGTGGGACCTGGCCGCAGCGGCCTGGCAAGATTTACACAGTGATGCGGATGCTCAGTTCGATTCGATCGTGGAGTTAGACGGCGCAGACATCAAACCACAAGTTACCTGGGGTACTTCTCCCGAGATGGTCTTGCCGATTGATGCGCACTTGCCAGACCCGCAATCCTTTGCCGATGCGACCCAGCGAGAAGCGGCGCGGCGCGCACTGGAATACATGGGCCTGGAAGCGGGCATGGCGATTACCGATATAAAACCGGATCGTGTGTTCATTGGTTCCTGCACCAATTCGCGAATTGAAGATTTACGGGCGGCCGCCGATGTAGTCCGTGGCAAACAGATAGCCGCTTCGATAAAACAGGCGCTGGTCGTCCCTGGGTCCGGGCAAGTAAAAGCGCAAGCCGAAGCTGAAGGCCTGGATAAAGTATTCATTGAAGCGGGTATGGAGTGGCGAGAGCCAGGTTGCTCAATGTGTCTGGCAATGAACGCCGACAAATTGGGGGAGGGCGAGCATTGCGCATCCACCTCAAATCGAAATTTTGAAGGTCGCCAGGGCTTCGGTGGGCGAACCCACCTGGTTAGTCCTGCAATGGCTGCAGCTGCGGCTGTAGCGGGGCACTTTATCGACGTACGTGATATGCAGGGAGCCGAATAATGAAAAGTTTTACTAAGCTGAACGGTCTGGTTGCGCCCATGGACCGCGCCAACGTCGATACCGATTTGATTATCCCCAAGCAATTTCTCAAATCGATCAAACGAACCGGATTCGGTCCCAACCTGTTTGACGCGGTGCGCTATATGGATGAGGGCGAGCCTGGACAGGACAATAGTAAGCGCCCCCTCAATCCTGACTTTCCACTGAATGCGGCGCGCTATCAGGGTGCATCCGTATTGTTGGCGCGTGTTAATTTTGGCTGCGGGTCCAGCCGGGAACATGCACCCTGGGCGTTAGAGGATTACGGCTTTCGCTGTGTGATTGCGCCCAGCTTTGCCGATATTTTTTATAACAACTGCTTCAAGAATGGCGTCTTGCCTATCGTGTTGGCCGAGGATGTGGTGGCCGCCCTGTTTGATGCCATGTACGCCGAGGAAGGCTATAAACTTGACGTGGATTTAGAGGCGCAGACCGTTAAAACCCCCGGGGGAGAGACACTGTCTTTTGAAGTGGATGGCTTTCGTAAACACAGCCTGCTCAATGGCCTGGATGATATTGGCCTGACGCTGCAAAGCGAGAATGCTATACGTGATTTCGAGGGGCGTTGGCAGCAGAAGTCGCCCTGGTTGTTCGGCACTATCGCTTAGGAAGTAAATGGTTATGACACGGAAAATACTGGTTCTACCCGGGGATTATATCGGCCCCGAAATCATGGCCGAGGCAGAGAAAGTGCTGGCGGTGATTGATCAACGATTCGATCTTGGGCTTGAAATAGAGCACGGTCTGCTAGGTGGCGCAGCGCTGGATGTGCATGGTGTGCCGTTACCTGATGAAACGCTTACTCGGGCCCGCGCGGTCGATGCAATTTTGCTGGGCGCTGTCGGCGGCCCCAAATGGGATAACGTAGAGCGACACCTGCGACCTGAGCGGGGCCTGCTGGGTATCCGTTCGGAGCTGCAACTATTCGGGAACCTCCGGCCGGCTATCTTGTATCCGCAACTGGCCGATGCCTCCAGCTTGAAGCCCGAGGTGGTCGCTGGGCTGGATATACTGATAGTCAGGGAACTTACTGGCGGTATTTATTTCGGCGAGCCTCGCGGCATCCGCACTTTGGAAAATGGTGAACGCGAAGGTTATAACACCTATGTTTACCGGGAGTCGGAGGTTGAGAGGATTGCACACCTGGCCTTTGCCCTCGCGGGTAAGCGCGACAAGCGTGTGTGCTCCGTGGACAAGTCTAATGTGCTTGAGGCCACAATGCTCTGGCGAGAAGTGATGATAGAGGTGGCCAAGGGCTATCCTGATATCGAGTTGACACACCTCTACGTCGATAATGCTGCGATGCAGCTGGTCATTGCGCCCAAGCAGTTTGATGTCGTGGTCACCGGCAATATGTTCGGTGACATCCTGTCTGATACGGCAGCGATGTTGACCGGCTCCATTGGCATGTTGCCGTCAGCGTCTCTAGATCAACAAGGGAGGGGTATGTATGAGCCCTGTCATGGCTCAGCACCAGATATTGCGGGTCAGGAAAAAGCGAATCCCTTGGCGACGATTTTGTCGGTTGCGATGATGATGCGCTATACCTTGGCTGCGCCGGATGTGGCTGATGCGATTGAGGCGGCGGTTAGCACGGTGCTGGATCAGGGTTTGCGAACGCCCGATATTTGCGCACCCGGAGAAGCCAGTGTGACCACCAGTGCCATGGGCTCTGCGGTGGCTGCGGCGCTTGCAAAGTAATGTTTAATGTAAAATTGATTGGAAGAAATTGATGAGTGATTTTTATGATGTAGCTGTGGTCGGTGCCACTGGTGCTGTTGGCGAAGCCATGATCAGCATACTGGAAGAGCGGAATTTCCCAGTGGGCACATTGTATGCCCTGGCCAGCAGTCGATCCGCGGGTAAGACAGTGATGTTCAAAGGTAAGTCCGTGCAGGTAACGGACCTGGCCGAGTTCGATTTTTCTCAGGCCAGAATTGGATTATTCTCCGCCGGCGGTAGTGTCTCTGAGGAATACGCACCGATAGCCGCGGCAGCGGGTTGTGTGGTGATAGACAATACGTCTCACTTTCGTCAGGAGCCGGATATTCCGTTGGTGATTCCCGAGGTGAATGGCGAAGCGTTAGCTGATTACCCCGTGCGCAATATCATTGCCAATCCAAACTGCTCCACGATTCAGATGCTGGTGGCTCTAAAGCCGATTTATGATGCTGTAGGTATTGAGCGCATCAATGTCGCGACCTATCAGGCGGTGTCGGGTACCGGTAAAGAGGCAATCGAAGAGTTGGCAGGGCAAACCGCTAGTTTGCTTAATGGCCGCGAGTTAAAAACTGAAGTCTACCCGAAGCAGATTGCTTTCAATGCGATACCGCATATCGATACGTTTCAGGACAATGGCTACACCCGTGAAGAAATGAAGATGGTGTGGGAAACGCAAAAGATTTTTGACGATCCATCTATCCAGGTTAACCCGACATGTGTGCGGGTTCCGGTCTTTTATGGCCACTCTGAGGCGGTTCACATTGAAACCGTGGACAAAATCACTGCCTCTCAGGCTCGTGCTCTACTGGAGGGCGCGCCTGGTGTGGTTGTTAAGGATGCCCATGAAGACGGTGGTTATGCCACTGCTGTCACTGAATCTGCCGGCAAGGACCCGGTGTTTGTCAGTCGAATTCGAGAGGATATCTCCCATTCCAGGGGTCTGAACATGTGGATTGTGTCCGATAATCTGCGCAAAGGTGCGGCTCTAAATAGTGTGCAAATTGCCGAGAGCTTGGTCCAGACGTACCTTGATTAATACCCGGGTATAAAACATACTTGGGTAAGTATGGGGTTGTCATAAGTGCAGGGACGTACTTGTAGCGCTACGTTGAACTAGTAGTGCAAGTGCTTGTAGGGGCTGAGTTTTTGTGTAGGCACTGTTCCGTGATACCCCGGCTAATGGCTTGACTCAGGGGGGTCGGCCTGAGAGATTAGGGAAACTATAATAAGGGCGTTCGGTATGGCTCAGAAGCGTAAGTTAGCGGCAGTTTTGTTGTCTTTGGGGTGTTTACAGGCAGGGTCAGTCTGGGCACTGGGTTTGGGGGAAATGACGTTGGAGTCTTTTCTCAATGAACCGCTTAAAGCTCAAGTGGATCTGTTGAACACCGGGGGTCTACACCAGGACGAAATTAAAGTCCGACTAGCCACTTCAGATGATTTTGATCGAATGGGCGTCGAGCGCGCCTACTTCCTTACCGGCATTAAATTTGAGGTCACTGTAGGAGGCGATGGACGCGGTGTCATCACGTTGTCCTCAGATGATCCTGTGCTGGAGCCTTACCTTGACTTGATCGTAGAAACTCGCTGGCCTTCCGGTCGTCTTTTGCGAGAGTACACTGTCCTTGTTGATCCACCCGCCTTTGACCAGAGTAATCCGGTAATTTCTGCATCACAACGTGTCTATGAAGAAGAGGGCTTGGCGGCGCCAGAGCAGCAGAAAAAAAAACAGGAAATTGAGGCTTCATCCGGGACTCAGGTAGATATAAGAAAGTCCGGTTTATCGCCGGGTCAAATGCCAGCGCGCGATTTTAGCGCAGACACGACTGGTGCCCCGCTGTCGGGCAACCGCTATATGATCAAGCGGGACGAAACACTATGGAATATCGCGTTGTCGGGCAAGCCAGAGGGTGTGTCCGTGCATCAGGCCATGCTCGATATTCAGCGGATGAACCCCAAAGCTTTTATCGACGGCAATATCAACCGGATAAAAGCGGGTTATATCATCTATCTTCCCACCGAGAGCGATATCAGCTCCGACGACTTACCCGCTGCCCTGGCTGAAGTTAAACAGCAAAATGATGACTGGCGGGCAGGCCGCGCGTCTGAGCCGACTTCCGGACCCTCTTTACGGATCTCCGCTGACGCCGGAGACAGCGACATGGATTCCGTCGGCGGTGATACTGATGGGGTCAGTGCGACCGGCGCTATGGAGGAACTGGATCGCGCCGAACTTGAAAATATGGATATGCAGGGCCAGGTTAATGCCCTGTCGCAGCAGCTCAATACGCTTGAACGCATAGTTGACGTTAAAGATGACCAGATTGCCGCCTTGCAAGCCGCTCTTGAAGCAGCCCAGAGCGAAGCTGAAAGCGCGGACGACATGGCGGAAGATTCAACAGGGTCATTTGAGCCGACCGCCGATATGGCCATGGAAGCCGCTGTCGCTGAGTCGCCCGCCGTCACGCCAGAGATAGTTGCGTCCCTTGAGGAGAAAGCCAAACCCGCGCCTGCCCCAGCCCCAGCACCAGCACCTGCCGCAGAAGAGAGCGGTGGCATGTTCAGTAATATGTACTACGCTATCGGCGCCGTAATTTTGGCGCTACTGGCGGGCCTGATATTCTGGCGTCGGCGCAGTGGTGAAAAGGAAGTGGAAACTGTGGCGAGTATCGCCGCTAGCAGGCCCAAAGCAAGAGACGCGTTCGAAGGTGTGAAGCTTAAAGAGCAGGTGGTAGAAGTTGCCCCTGAAGAAGTGCCGGCACCTGTTGTTGTTGTTGCTGAAAGTGCTGAAATCGACGAGGTAGTAGACCAGGACAAAGTCAATCGCGGCTATGGGCAGCACAAACATGACGAGTACGCTTCAGACTCAGATAGCGGTGATGCGCTAGCTGAAGCCGATATCTACATCGCCTATGGCCGTTACCCGCAGGCAGCTGATTTGTTGAAAACCGCTATTGAAAGCGAGCCTGAAAATGCCGCGTATCGACTCAAGTTGTTGGAGCTGAGTCTGGAAATGGGCGAGCCGGGAGAGGCCGAAACACAACTTGCGGCGATACAAGCCACTGGTGATGCCGAGAGTATTGCGAGTGCTGACGTATTGATGTCTGGTGGTGGTAAGCCCGAGGCTGATTCTGCCGCCGACGTACTGAGTGATCTGGGTGTTACCGATGAGTTGGAAGCTGATTTTGGGAGTCTCGAGGTAGACGACGGAGCGGGTTTATCCGATATTGATGAGCTCGACCTTAGCGAAGATTTCGCTAGTGCAGACGATGAGGAAATGGTGTTTGCTGCCGAAGGCAATACCATGTCGACCAAGCTCGATCTGGCCCGTGCGTATATGGATATGGGCGATGAAGACGGCGCTAGGCAAATTCTCGAAGAGGTTGCCGCTGACGGCGACACTGACCAACAATCGGAAGCCAAGTCCCTATTAGAACGGCTTGGTTGATTTTCCAGGTGGTTTTTCTAACGAGCCACTACCGGTAGGTACTCGGCTCGCTTGCTGTATCGAATATAACGGTAGTCGCTTCAGTGGCTGGCAATCGCAGCCGCATCTAGCGGTGGATACTGTGCAGGAAACCGTTGAAGCTGCTCTGGCTTCGGTGGCCACAAAACCCGTTAAAGTTTCCTGTGCTGGCCGTACTGATAGCGGTGTTCATAGTGTCGGCCAAATTATTCATTTCGATGACCCTGTGGGCAGAAGCTGCAAAAACTGGGTGTATGGGGCCAACGCAAATCTGCCCGTTGACATCCGGGTAGTGTGGGCAAAAGTGGTTGCAGATAAATTCCATGCTCGTTTCTCTGCACTGTCCCGGCGCTATCGATATATCATTGCCAATAGGCCCATTCGGCCAGCGCTGATGGTAGGGCAAGTAACCTGGGCGCGTCAGCCGTTGGATGCTGAGATCATGCATACAGCAGCTCAGGCTCTGCTAGGAGAGCAGGACTTCACTGCCTTCCGAGCGGCAAGTTGTCAATCGCCCACGGCGATGCGAAACGTCAGTGAGGTGACCGTACAGCGGCGTGGCCAACTGGTTATTATCGACATCGAAGCTAATGCCTTCTTGCATCACATGGTGCGTAACATCGCGGGTTCGTTGATCTCAGTGGGAAATGGCCGTCATCCAATCGAGTGGATTGGCGAGCTATTGGCTGGTAGAGATCGCTCAGTTGCAGCGGACACCGCTGCACCACACGGATTGTATCTGGCTGGCGTCCGCTATCCGGAAAAATTTGAATTACCCGACGTCTCCATGGGGCCAATCTTCGCGCCCGACTAAAGACAGCTACGTCCCGTATCTGCTATTATCACGCCTTCAAAATTCTGACCAGACACACAGCCAGTGCCTTACACGCGTATCAAAATTTGCGGTATCACCCGGCCGGAAGATGCGCAGGTAGCAGCAGCCCAAGGGGCTGATGCAATAGGCCTGGTATTTTACGCCAAGAGTTCCCGCGCCGTGGAGATCGGTCAAGCCCGTGAAATCGCCGCTGCGGTTCCGCCCTTCGTGTCCATCGTTGCTCTGTTTGTTAATGAACCGGCAGAAACAATTGAACGTATATTGTCAGCAGTCTCGATAGATACGATTCAGTTTCACGGGGATGAAAGCGCAGATTTTTGTGAGCAATTCCAGCGGCCGTACCTGAAAGCCATACGCGTTAGGCCGGACCTGGATTTGGCTGAAGCTGCCGCACCCTACGGCGCAGCACGGGCAATTTTACTTGATAGTTGGCAGCAGGGAGTTCCCGGTGGCACTGGCAAGAAGTTCGACTGGCAACTGGCCGACACTCTTCGGCATCTGCCTGTTGTACTGGCGGGCGGGCTGACTGAGGAAAATGTCGGGGAGGCTATCGCCACGCTGGCACCAGCGGCAGTTGATGTCAGCGGCGGCGTAGAGAAGTCTCCAGGCATAAAAGATGAATTTCGTATCTCCAATTTTATTCGTGCGGTTCGCTGGGCGGACTCACAAAAGCAACGGTAAAGAGCAATGACTACAGAAATGACGAAAGAATTGTTTGCGACAGTTCCCGACGCGGAAGGCCGGTTCGGCAACTACGGCGGCAAGTATGTGGCTGAAACTTTAATGGCTGCCCTCGCGGAATTGGAAACCTTGTATACGCGATTGTCAGCCGATCCCGAATTTCAGCGTGAGCTTGATGAGGATCTCGCGCACTATGTGGGCAGGCCTTCGCCCCTCTATGAAGCCAAGCGCTGGTCCGATCAAGTGGGTGGCGCGCGAATTTTTTTGAAACGTGAAGACTTAAACCACACGGGTGCACACAAGGTTAATAATACAGTTGGTCAGGCACTGCTGGCCAAACACTCTGGCAAGAAGCGAATCATCGCGGAAACAGGAGCTGGTCAGCACGGGGTGGCTACCGCGACTATAGCGGCTCGTCTGGGTCTTGAATGTGAAGTCTTTATGGGGGAGGAGGACATCCGGCGTCAGTCGCTCAATGTCTATCGGATGAAGTTGCTAGGCGCGAAGGTGGTGTCTGTGACCTCGGGCACAAGAACCTTAAAAGATGCTATGAACGAGGCCATGCGAGACTGGGTTACCAATGTCGACGACACGTTTTACATAATCGGAACAGTCGCCGGGCCGCACCCATATCCAATGTTAGTCAGGGACTTTCAAGCGGTAATTGGTCGCGAGGCCAGAGCCCAGTCTCTTGCTCAGGCGGGTAAATTGCCCGATGCGTTGGTTGCTTGTGTGGGTGGCGGCTCCAACGCCATCGGCTTGTTCCATCCATTTTTGGCAGATGAAGGCGTGGCAATGTATGGCGTCGAAGCCGGCGGATTGGGCGTTGAAACTCAGCAGCACGCGGCACCTTTGACGGCAGGTACTCCCGGTGTCTTGCACGGCAATCGCACCTATCTTATGCAGGATCCGGACGGCCAGATAATGCATACCCACTCTGTCTCTGCAGGGCTTGATTACCCCGGAGTAGGGCCTGAACACTCATGGCTCAAGGATATAGGTAGAGTCAACTATGTAGTGGCCAACGACGACGAGGCGCTTGCCGCCTTTCACAAATTGACTCGGATTGAAGGCATTATGCCGGCGCTGGAATCTGCCCATGCGCTCGCATATGCGGAAAAATTGGCGGCGACTATGACGCCGGATCAAATGATCGTCGTGAACCTTTCAGGTCGCGGCGACAAGGACATTCTCACCGTCGCCGAAATCGACGGCCTCGAATTGTAGGGAGATTATAAATTGAGTCGTATAGCTGGACGCTTCCAGGAATTGGCCGCGCTGGGTCGTAAAGCCTTGATACCTTATGTGGTTGCCGGTGATCCTGGCGTCGATGTTACCGTACCCTTGATGCATGGTTTGGTCGAAGCGGGTGCCGATATTATCGAACTGGGTGTGCCGTTTTCAGATCCAATGTCTGAGGGGCCGGTGATTCAGCTGGGCCACGAAAGAGCGCTGGCCAATAAAGTCAGCCTGCGCAGTGTAATTGAGATGGTCCGCGAGTTTCGCTTGCAGGATCAAAAGACCCCCGTTTTGCTAATGGGCTACGCCAATCCCGTTATGCATATGGGCTATGCAGAATTCGCCGACGCCGCTTCAGCCGCAGGTGTCGACGCATTGCTGACCGTTGATATTCCCCCAGAGGAAGTTGCGGCGGTTAACGCCGAGTTGCAAAGGGTGGGAATGGACAATATTTTTCTCATTGCTCCGACCACACCCAGTCCGCGTATGGGTGTTATTGCCGGTCAGGCCAGTGGTTTTATCTACTATGTTGCCGTTAAAGGGGTGACTGGCGCCGGCAACCTGGATGTTGCAGACGTTACCGAAAAGCTGGCACTTATCCGCGGCCACACTGATCTACCGCTGGCGGTGGGCTTCGGAATCAAGGACGCGGCATCGGCTCGATCTATCGCTGCCGTGGCCGACGGGGTGGTTGTCGGCAGTGCTCTGGTGAGTTTGCTTGCCCAAGCGGCTGACAACGGTGACCCCGCTGAGGCTGCAATTACGGCTGCCACTGCATTGCTTGCAGATATTCGACAGGGAATTGATAGCATTACTTCCTAGAAGCGGGCTGCGGCGTCTATAATGGGCGCACTTAGAGAGGGGTATTATGAGCTGGATCGACAAGATATTACCTTCCGGGGTGCGCAAGGATGAAGGGCCGCGACGAGCCAGTGTCCCTGAGGGGCTCTGGCGGAAGTGTGTCAAATGTGATGCCGTACTCTATCGGCCGGATGTTGAGCGCAATGACGACGTTTGCCCCAAGTGCGATCACCATATGCGTATTGGCGCCAGACGCCGTCTCGATATCTTTCTCGATCCAGGCCATCAGGAGGTTTTTAGCGATATTGAGCCTGTTGATCGCCTCAAATTCAAAGACAAAAAGCGCTATCGAGATCGATTAAGCGCTGCCCAGAAATCCACCGGCGAAAAAGACGCCCTGATTGCCGCCCAAGGTACGTTGCAGGATATGCCAGTGGTGGTGGTAGCCTTCGAGTTTAATTTTCACGGTGGCTCAATGGGCTATGCGGTAGGCGAAAAGTTTACCCGAGCCGCGCAACTGGCGCTGGACGAAAATATTCCTATGGTCTGTTTTTCTGCAAGCGGCGGAGCTCGCATGCAAGAGGCCCTGATTTCGTTAATGCAGATGGCTAAAACCAGTGCGGTCATCGAACGCATGAAGCAGACCGGCGTACCCTATATTTCAGTAATGACAGATCCCATCTACGGTGGTGTTTCAGCGTCGCTGGCTTTACTGGGTGACATCAATATTGCTGAACCAGATGCGCGTGCGGGATTTGCCGGCCCTAATATTATCGAACAAACCATTCGTCAAAAATTGCCCAAAGGTTTCCAGCGCAGCGAATTTCTGCTTGAGCATGGCGCTATCGACATGATCGTGCATCGTAACGAGATGCGGGCAACCATAGGCAGACTACTATCCAAATTTAC
The DNA here is from genome assembly GCA_036961205.1 of Halioglobus sp. GTDB lineage: Bacteria > Pseudomonadota > Gammaproteobacteria > Pseudomonadales > Halieaceae > CALJFL01. Next base: position 264,808 of record JBALVI010000003.1, read on the forward strand.
CGGTCAGGCGCATACCGAAGAACCGGAACGGGTTTTTGAACCCACCCTGGATATTGAGCCTGAGTTACTGCAGGGAGATGAGTAGCGAATCTCTTGCGCAGTGGCTGAAACGTCTTGAGTTGCTGCACCCCTCGGAAATTGATCTCGGCCTGGCGCGAGTTGGCGCGGTCGCCGACCGAATGGAGTTATTGCCACTCTCTAGCCCGGCTATCAGTATTGCCGGTACCAATGGCAAGGGTTCAACCGCAGCGGTGATAGAAGCCGTTGCAATCTCGGCGGGCCTGAGTACCGGCTTGTGTTCCTCGCCGCATTTGCTGTCCTTTAACGAACGAATTCGTGTTGATGGAAAAAATGCGTGTGATGCAGATATTGTTGCCGCTTTTGAGGCCATTGATACCGCCAGAGCCGATATTTCTCTCACCTACTTTGAATTTTCCACGCTGGCGGCGCTGTATATATTTCGCCAGTACCAGGTGGATTTGGCAGTGTTGGAAGTAGGTTTGGGTGGTCGTTTGGATGCGGTAAATATTGTCGATGCGACAGTTGCTGTGATCACCAGCATAGCGCTGGATCATCAGGATTGGTTGGGCGATGATCGCGACGCTATTGGTGGCGAAAAGGCGGGCATTGTGCGCCTGGACGTTCCGGTTGTGATCGCTGATCGCGAACCACCGCAAGGCCTATTGGCCGTGGTGGAAGAGCAGGGCGCTCTGCCTTATTTCATTGGCAAGGAATTTGGCTGGACTGATCAGGGAAATACGCGGCAGATAGCGTTGCGCACCGTCTCGGGAGAAAAGCTGAGCCTCAGCTGCGATCCGGGGCTTACTGTGCAGCCCGAAAATGTTTGTGCCGGTCTGCAGGCGCTCGCACTAGTAGGGGTCGCCCTGGATGAACCGTGGCTCTCGGAGGTCTTAAGCTCGGTGCGGCCCGCGGGTCGTCTGCAATGTGTGGAGTTAGGCGGGCAGCAGGTGATTTTGGATGTTGCACACAATCCCGCCGCAGTCTCTAAGCTACATGAATATATAAGCTTAACCCATTGTAAAGGAAAGACATTAGCTCTATTTTCTGTGATGAAAGATAAAGATATTCAAAGCATTATTGAAGCCACAGCCGGGTGTTTTGACGCTTGGTTCCTGGCCGATCAGCCTGACATTGAGCGCGCTGCTACGGCAACGGACCTCGCCTCTGAGTTGCGGGCTACCGGCTCCACTATGATCAGTGTCAGTAAGAATCTGCGTCAGGCCTATCGACGGGCCAGAAGTGTTATGGAAGAGGGCGACCGGCTGGTAGTATTCGGATCGTTTCACACCGTTGCGGCAGTGCTGCCAGCACTGGACAAGGACCTTGGGAATTTAGTTAGTGGATAACATACTCAAACAGCGACTGATTGGCGCGCTAATTCTGATTGCTCTCGGCGTGGTTTTTTGGCCGATCATATTTGTAGAGCCAGATTCCGCCGAAGGTTTGGCTGGCGCGCGAATGCCAGCACCGCCTGCGGTGAATACTACGCCCATTGAACCGCCAGACAGAGCGGGTCTCAGGACCGGGCGTGAACTCACAATACAGGCACAGGCTAAAGAACGTGAGCAGGCCATTGAAGAGGACGTGGTTGTCGCGGCGAAGCCTGTGGTAACCGAGCCCGAGGTCGCAGCAGTCGAGAAACCCGTCGCTAAAGTGGCACCGGAACCGATTAAGCATACTCGCAGCGAAGCGCCGGTGAAGCCTGCCATGGACTCGGAAGGTGTACCCATCGCCTGGATATTACAGGTCGTTAGCGTTAGCGTTAAAGTCAATGCCGAGACTGTTAGGGACAAGTTGATTAGCGCTGGCCACAAGGCCTATGTCAAACCGGTAAGACGTGGCGATAAGACTTTATACCGGGTCTACATTGGCCCCAAGTTTGAACGAGCGAAACTGGAATCAGTGCAGCCAAAAGTTGACAATCAATTTAGCGTGAAGTCCATGGTTGTCCGGTATGTACCATGAGGCAGGTGACTTTGTTCCGTTTCTTCCGTCGTCGCTGCTCTGCTAAACTTTACTCAGGTATCAGGGGTCACAGCCCGGTGTCACCGCGGGCTTAATAGGTAATAAATAGTGCAACAGTACTGGCCAGACTGGTCGCAACTGAATGGCTTGGACTGGTTTATACTGGTAGTGATTACGCTGTCAGTTCTGCTAAGCCTGTGGCGAGGGTTCGCTCGCGAGGCCCTGTCTTTGGCCGGCTGGATGGCTGCTTTTATCCTTGCCAACCTGTTCGCCGGTGTGCTGTCTTCGCTCCTGTCAGATATCATTGCCAATCATACAGGGCGCTACATTGTCGCCTGGGCAGTGCTGTTTGTGTTGACTCTCGTGCTGGCGGGGTTAACCGCAAAACTGGTCTCCCATGTCATGAAAGTTTCGGGCCTTGGATTGCTGGACAGGCTGCTGGGTACTGTTTTTGGCTTTGCTCGAGGCTTGCTGATTATTATGGCGCTGGTTTTTATTGTGCGACAGGTGGTGCCGCCAGCTGAGCAGCAGTGGCTGCAGCAGTCGCAAATGATGCCACATATTGATGTTTTGATGGACTGGTCGGAAATGGTGTTCGACAAGTTCAAACCGGAATCGTGGACCGGTATTCAGGTTTAGGAGATGAGTGTGTACGACAATGAGGTGACTCCCCAATGTGCGGATTAGTCGGGCTGGTAGGGCAGAAGGACATTGCGCCAGATATCTACGATGCGTTGACCGTGCTGCAGCATCGTGGACAGGATGCTGCGGGTATTATGACCTGCAGCGGTGGCAAGTTTAGTCAGCGTAAAAGTGAGGGCCTGGTGCGCGATGTATTTCGTCAGCATCACATGCAACGTATGGAAGGGTCTATTGGTATTGGCCACGTCCGCTATCCCACCGCCGGCAGCTCCGGTCCGGCCTTGGCGCAACCGTTTTATGTCAATTCCCCCTATGGCATTGCGATGGCGCACAATGGCAATCTAACCAACGCGGCGCAATTGGCTCGAGAGCTATTTCAGGATGACCTGAGGCATTTGAATACCGATTCTGATTCCGAAGTACTGCTCAATATATTTGCCCATGAAATGCAAACACTCGGCAAGTTGACGCCCACTGCGCCGGATATCTTCAAGGCGGTTACCGCTGTTCATAGACGCTGCCTGGGTGGCTATGCTGCGGTGGCGATGCTGGTTAATTACGGTGTGGTCGCCTTTCGAGACCCCTATGGAATTCGGCCTTTAATAGTTGGCGTGCGCGACTCGGAAAATGGTCAGGAGCACATGGTCGCATCGGAAAGTGTGGCACTGGATGTACTGGGCTTTAGAGTACTCAGTGATGTGGCGCCAGGAGAGTGTATTTTTATCGATATGGACGGGGGCTTGCATCGACAACAATGTGCCCCCAAAAAAGAGCTACGACCGTGTATTTTTGAGCATGTCTATTTTGCCAGACCGGATTCACTGATGGATGGGATCTCGGTTTATAAAACCCGTATGCGTCAGGGTGAGGCGCTGGGTAAAAAGATCATGGCCCTGCGACCCGATCATGACATTGATGTGGTCATTCCGATTCCTGATACAAGTCGTATTGCTGGACAGGCGCTGGCATGGGAATTGGGTATCAAGTTCCGCGAAGGGTTCATGAAGAACCGCTATATAGGACGCACATTCATTATGCCCGGGCAGAATGAACGTAAAAAATCCGTACGCCAGAAACTCAACCCGGTACCGTTAGAGTTCAAGGGTAAAAACGTCATGCTGGTCGACGATTCCATAGTACGCGGAACGACCTGCCGCCAGATTATCGAGATGGCCAGAGATGCCGGTGCGGCGAAAGTCTATTTTGCTTCTGCCGCGCCCCCGGTGCGCTTCCCCAATGTCTACGGCATCGATATGCCCTCGGCCACTGAACTTATAGCCCATGGAAGAACCGTCGAAGAGGTCTGTGCATTGATTGGCGCAGACTGGCTGGTCTACCAGGATCTTGATGACCTGGTCCGTTGTTCCTTCGAAGGGAACCCGGATGTGGATGGCTTTGACTGTTCCGTCTTCGATGGTAAATATGTTACTGGTGATATCGATCAGAATTATCTAGATTGGGTAGAATCGCTGCGCAGTGACGAAGCGCAATCAGAACGCAGGACTCAGCTAGAGGCCGAAGGGTCAGTAGTTGGACTCCACAACGATGTATAAATCATGATCGAAGAAGACAACGACAACCCACTCGCTGGGGCACATTTGGACACTCTTGCAATACGCGCTGGCATTGCACGTACGCACGAGGGTGAGCATTCCGAACCTATTTTTCTTACCTCCAGTTATATTTTTGACTCGGCGGCAGACGCGGCCAAGCGATTTTCCGGCGATCAGCCAGGTAATGTTTACTCGCGCTACACCAATCCGACGGTGCGTAGCTTTGAGCAACGTATAGCGGCACTGGAGGGCGCTGAGCAAGGCGTGGGAACCTCTTCCGGGATGGCGGCGATTTTAAGTACCTGCATGGCGCTGCTGAAATCGGGCGATCACGTTATTTGTTCCCGGGATGTTTTCGGTACAACTACAAATCTGTTCGGCAAGTATCTGGCAAAGTTTGGTGTGCAGGTTACCTTTGTGCCCCTGCTTGATGTCGGGCTGTGGCGCGACTCGATCCAGGATAATACAGCCATGCTGTATATGGAGACGCCCTCAAACCCTTTATGCGAAGTCGCAGATCTTGCTGCTATGTCGGTATTGGCAAAGGCTAATGATTGCCTGTTGGTAGTAGATAATTGCTTTTGTACACCCGCCCTACAGACGCCATTGGCACTGGGCGCGGATATAGTGATCCACTCGGCAACAAAGTATCTCGACGGGCAGGGCCGTTGTGTTGGCGGGGCGGTGGTTGGTTCACATGAACACATGGACGAGGTCGTCGCATTTTTACGTACCTGTGGACCGACTATGAGCGCCTTCAACGCCTGGGTCTTTTTGAAGGGCCTCGAAACTTTGCGCCTGCGTATGGATGCACATAGCAAGTCTGCCATGGCTATGGCGCGATGGTTGCAGGAGCAGCCGGCAGTAGAGCGGGTGTTCTACGCCGGATTGGAAGATCATCCCGGGCACGAGCTGGCGAAAGCGCAGCAGAGCGCTTACGGTGGTGTCCTGTCCTTCGAAGTCCGCGGTGACAGATCGGCCGCCTGGCAAGTGATTGACGCAACTCGAATCATGTCTCACACCGCAAATCTCGGTGATGCCAAAACGACTATTGTTCACCCGGCAACCACAACCCACAGCCGGTTGACTGATGAGGGCCGGGCCGAGGCAGGAATTAGTGACAACCTGGTGCGGGTAGCTGTCGGACTTGAACATGTCGAGGACCTGAAGGCCGACCTGCAGCGAGGATTTTCGTTGCTGGCCTGATTAATCAGCCACTATTTTTTTGAGATCGCACATATGCAGTTACAGGGAGTTATCGATCGGGCCGTAGCTGATGTGGGCCGGGTATTGCTAGGCAAGGAGCCACAGATACGACTGGCTTTGTGTTGCCTGTTCGCCCGTGGCCATTTGCTGATAGAGGATTTGCCCGGCATGGGTAAGACAACTCTGTCTCATGCGCTGGCAGATGTTCTGGGCTTGTCCTACAAGCGTGTTCAGTTTACCAGCGACTTATTGCCTGCCGATATTCTTGGCGTTTCGGTCTACGACCGCAACGATGGCAGCTTCTCGTTTCACCCTGGCCCGATATTCACCCAGGTGATGCTCGCAGATGAAATCAATAGGACCACGCCGCGTACCCAAAGTGCGCTGCTGGAGGCGATGGCCGAGGGTCAGGTAACGGTTGAAGGGGAAACCCGCGCTTTGCCTGAACCGTTTTTTGTTATCGCAACCCAAAATCCGATTCATCAATCGGGAACATACCCTTTACCTGAATCTCAGCTCGATCGCTTTCTGATGCGGCTGGAATTGGGTTACCCCCATCCCCGCGCTGAACGCGAATTGTTTCAACGAGCGCCGCGTCCGGCGAATCAGCGTGACGTTCTCAAGCAGGGTATAACAGCTGAGCAATTAGCGACCATACGCGGCGCGGTTGCGGAAGTGCAGGCCTCGGATAATCTACTCGACTACTTGCAACGTCTCGTTGCCTATACACGCCAGTCACCTGAGTTCGCTGTTGGTCTGTCACCCCGGGGTGCAATGGCACTACTGGATTGCGCGCGGACCTGGGCAGTAATGAATAGCAGGGGGCATGTAGTGCCGGAAGACATTCAGCTGGTGTTGCCGTCAGTGGCAGGCCATCGCCTGGTCCCCAGCGGTGATTATTCGGGCGACGGGCAGGCCCTGGTGAGTCTGCTGCAGCGCAACGTGGACGTCATCAAGCCCTGATGAGCTAAAACCATGGCAGGACTAAATCCGCTAGCGACTATTAAAAAGCTTCGTTCCCGCGCGCGGCAGCGGTTTCAAGCTTTTATTAATCGCCGTATACCGCCAGCCCGGTCGATTACACTTGATCAAAAACGTATTTTTATTTTCCCCTCACGCACGGGCTTCTTCTTTGGGCTGTGTTTGCTGTTGATGTTGATGACGGCGATCAACTACGAGAATAACCTGAGTTTCGCTCTGACCTTTTTACTGTCGATGTTATTTGTGATCGCGGTGCTGCATACCTATGCCAACCTGTCCGGGCTCACCATTCACGCGGTTCGTGCAAGGCCTGCGTATCCGGGGCAGCAATCAGATTTCGAAGTGTTAATAGAGCGTAGTCGCAGTAAGGAGCACTTCGCCCTCTATATGAAGTGGCCTGACAGCAGTGAGGCGATTGTCAATCTTATCGAGGAAGACGAGATCAGCGTAGAACTGCATGCTCCTGTCGGCGAGCGAGGCTGGTACAGCCCTGGGCGACTATTGCTGGAGTCGACTTACCCACTGGGCTTGTTGCGCTGCTGGACCTGGCTGGATCTGGATTTACACGCGCTGGTCTATCCACAACCACTACCCAGTGGCGATCTACCCGGTATCGCCAGTGACCAGCCCGACGGCATCTCGGTACCGGTGCCGGGCAGCGATGATTTCTATGGCTTCCGTGACTATCGCGCCGGTGATTCTTTGCGTCATGTGCACTGGAAAGGTTTGGCCAAGGGGCAAAACCTGCAAAGCAAACAATATGCCGCTTATGCTGATCGTAGCGTGTGGCTAGACTGGGAGATGTTTCCCGGTGCGGGCATGGAGCAACGTCTCAGCCACTTGTGCTACTGGGCTTTGGAATTGGATAGGGAAAACCAGGAGTACGGCTTGCGCCTGCCGGGCATTACCGTCGAGCCTAACTGGGGCGAAAAGCACCGCGACCAGGTATTGAAAGAACTGGCCTTGTTTCGTCAGGACGGCGCCCGTGATTGAGCAGCGCCTGCCACGTAATGCCCTGGCCTGGATTATTATCAGCCTGTTCACTCTGGTAGCCCCACACGCGGGAAGGTTGCCGCTGTGGATATTGGCGGTTTACATCCTGGCAACCGGTTGGCGAATTCAGGTCTATCGGGGACGCTGGTCCTTCCCGGGGCGCTGGGTAAAAGTGGCGCTGACCGTGAGCGCCTGCGTTGGAATATTTTTGAGCTATGGATCGTTGATTGGTCTGGAGCCGACAGTCGCTTTGTTGCTGACTGCCTTTGCGCTGAAACTGACTGAACTAATCACCCGCAAAGACGCGTACGTACTGCTTTTCCTCGGTTACTTCATTTGTGTCACCGAGTTCCTGTTCAGCCAGGATTTACTGATTGTTCTTTATTCTGTATTGAATGTTGTCCTCGTTACCACGGCGCTGGTGGCACTGCACCAGCCCGGTGAGCAACGATTTAATCGGCGTCCATTGAAACGGGCCAGCCTGATGTTGGCACAGGCCTTCCCGCTGATGGTCGTGTTGTTTTTCCTGTTTCCACGAATTGGTCCGCTGTGGACAGTGCCGGTCAAAAGTCACAGTGCGAAAACGGGGGTCAGTGATTTTCTGAAGCCCGGTGATATTTCCAGTCTTAGCCAATCTACCGAGGTCGCTTTTCGAGTTAACTTTGAGGGAGACATCCCAAGGCAATCCGACTTGTACTGGCGTGGCCTGGTGATGAGTAAACTGGAGGATGGGGCCTGGAGGACGCTCGCCTATTACGATCAGCCTGCCAAGGAGCGCCGGCCGATCCCAGTAGAGAGAGTGGGAGAGCCGCTACGCTACGATATTCTTATGGAGCCAACGCAACAGCGCTGGTTATACGGCTTGCGCTACGCCAGATCCAGTAATGGCGGGGTCATGGAGGCTAGTGATTATCGGCTCTTTACTCTGGTGCAACTGGAGGACGACTATCGCTATGAGGTAGAGAGCTGGCCAGACGCACTGCTGGAAACAGAATTATCCAGTTGGCGACGGGACACAGAATTGACTCTGCCCGAAGAGGGCGATCCGCTGACCCGCGAACTTGCCCGACAACTGCGCAATGGCGTTAACAACGATTGGGACTATGTAAACGCGGTGCTGGGTTATTTTCGAGAGCAGCCTTTCTTTTATACCCTGCAGCCTCCCTTGCTGGGTGAGAATCCGATGGATCAGTTCCTGCTGCAAACTCGTCGGGGATTTTGTGAGCACTATGCCTACGCGTTTGTGATGATGATGCGAGCGGCGGGAGTACCGGCCAGAATCGTCGCTGGCTATCTAGGCGGTGAGGTCAACCCGGTGAACAGAACGGTTATCGTGCATCAATTCGATGCCCACGCCTGGGCGGAGGTCTGGATAGCGGGCAAGGGGTGGGTCAGGGTGGATCCTACCTCTGCGGTTTCACCGGATCGCATCGAGTTCGGCCTGGAGCAAGCGATGGCGGAAGAGGGTTCATTTCTGTCTTCTTCGCCACTGTCGCCGTTACGCTACCGAAATATAGACTGGATCAATTCTATGCGCCTGCGCTACGACGCAATCACCTATCAGTGGCAGGCTTGGGTAGTGGGCTTTAACAGCGATCAGCAGTTCAAGCTGCTCAACGATGTCTTCGGACAGCTAACGGCAGGTAAATTTGTACTCGTTGTTATCGGTACCTGGGTGCTGGTGTTACTGCCGGTTGGTTTTTCCCTATTGCGGCGCAAGCGGATTCACCCTCTATCGCCTCAGGATAAACTGTATCTCGAATTCTGCGACACTGTTGCGCGCATGGGCGTCGTCCGCGATCCCGGAGAGGCCCCAGGCGACTATGCGCGCCGGGCGTCACAGGAATTGCCTCTTCAGGCTGACTCTGTGCAGGCCATCAGCACGCAGTATGATCAGTTAGCTTATGCCGGCGAGGCAGCATCCTCGTCAGCGGACTTTGAGTTATTCAAGAAAGCGGTTAAGCGGTTTAAGTTGCAGCGCTCACTGAAGACATGAAAAAGATTTATTGCACACTACCGCATAACTAGATGGCAGATTTGATGACCGGGTTTTCCGGTTGACCCTTAGTGTTATAGCATTCTAGCGGCCGCGAGCGCGATAATGTTTCTCAGTCGCTCCCGGTGTGCCGGACCAACGAATTCGCTTGGTGAGAAACATTATCCCGCTCGCGTCCTGGGCTACTGCTATCCTGCCAAATCGCAATACCTGGTAGAGATTTCAAGAACCGCTTCTCTGGAATCAACCCGTCTACCAGAACTACTGCGGTGATAGGGGTCGGACGAAGACAGCCTTTTCACCAAGCGAATTCGTTGGTCCGGCACACCGGGAGCGACTGAAAAGGCTGTCTTCGTTCGACACCGGCGACTACCACACGAATACCTTGGTCGGTATCCCAAGCGACTAAAAAGGTTGTGCTCATCCGTCCCCGGCGGCAAAAACCAATCTCCGGGAACCTACAGAAGTCAGCTATTAAAAAAGTGTAGATTCTTCAATCAACCATAAAAAACCCCGCAGAAGCGGGGTTTAGGTACAGGCTGGGAGTTCGCGTCAGGCGCTGATCTGGGTTATCTCCACCGCAGCAATCCGTGAGCCTTCCTCCGCAGACTTCTGGAATTCTACGATCTGGTCGAAATTCATGTAGCGATAAATTTCGTCCGACATAGCGTCCAGGTTCTGCGCGTATTCCATGTACTCAGCAGGTGTTGGCAGCTTACCCAGTATCGCACCAACCGAAGCAAGCTCCGCAGAGCACAGGTAGACATTGGCGCCATCACCCAGGCGGTTAGGGAAGTTACGTGTAGAGGTAGAGAGCACCGTCGAATTTGCCGCCACTCGCGCCTGGTTGCCCATACACAAAGAGCAGCCCGGCATCTCGGTGCGTGCACCTGCAGCGCCAAAGATATTGTAATAGCCTTCTTGCATCAACAGGTGTTCATCCATGCGCGTGGGTGGGACAATCCACATACGGGTAGAAATTGTGCCCTTGTGCTGTTCCAGCAGCTTACCCGCGGCGCGAAAATGGCCAATGTTGGTCATGCAGCTTCCGATAAAGACTTCGTCAACCTTATCTCCGGCGACCTGTGACAGCATACGAGCGTCATCGGGGTCATTGGGCGCGCAAACAATGGGCTCGGTGATTTCGGCCAGGTCTATCTCGATGGTGGCAGCGTATTCAGCGTCCGCATCGGCCTTCAGCAACTGTGGATCAGCCAGCCATTCTTCCATCTTGCGTGCACGGCGCTCCAGTGTTCTTGAATCACCGTAACCCTCTGCAATCATCGAACGCAGCAGAACCACGTTTGACCGCAGGTACTCGGCAACGGTGTCTTTATTCAGGTCGATGGTGCAGCCAGCAGCAGAACGTTCAGCAGACGCGTCGGAAAGTTCAAATGCCTGCTCTAACGTAAGGTCGGGCAGGCCTTCAATCTCCAGAACACGGCCAGAGAAAATATTCTTCTTACCCTTCTTCTCAACCGTTAACAAACCCTGCTGAATCCCATAGTAGGGGATCGCGTGTACCAGATCGCGCAGGGTTATTCCCGGCTGCATTTCGCCTTTAAAGCGCACCAGTACCGATTCAGGCATATCCAAAGGCATTACACCGGTGGCAGCAGCAAAAGCGACCAGGCCGGAGCCTGCGGGAAACGAGATGCCCATGGGGAAACGGGTGTGCGAATCACCGCCGGTACCCACCGTGTCGGGTAGCAGCATACGGTTCAGCCAGGAGTGGATGATGCCGTCTCCCGGGCGCAGAGAAACGCCGCCTCGAGTCATAATGAAATCCGGCAGCGAGTGCTGGGTGTCAATATCTATGGGCTTGGGATAGGCCGCGGTGTGACAGAAAGACTGCATGGTCAGGTCGGCGGAGAACCCCAGGCAGGCCAGATCTTTGAGCTCGTCGCGGGTCATCGGCCCGGTGGTGTCCTGGGAGCCCACTGTGGTCATACGGGGTTCGCAGTAAGTGCCGGCGCGGATGCCGTCAGTACCGCAGGCACGGCCTACCATTTTCTGGGCTAAGGTGAATCCTTTGCCACTGTCGTGGGGCGTTGCGGGAGTACGGAACTGATCGGGAACACCCAGGCCCAGGGCCTCTCTTGCACGCGTGGTCAAGCCGCGTCCGATAATAAGATTGATTCGCCCGCCAGCGCGAACTTCATCCAGCAGTACATCGGACTTCAGTTCGAACTCGCTGATTACCTCACCAGACTCAGACAAAATTTTGCCATCGTAGGGGCGGATTTCAATTACGTCGCCCATGCCCAGATCATCTACGGGTGCTTCAAAGACAAGGGCGCCAGCGTCTTCCATCGTGTTGTAAAAAATGGGCGCGACCTTATTGCCTATGCAAATGCCGCCACCTCTTTTATTGGGAACGCCGGCGATATCATTACCAAAGAACCACAACACAGAGTTGGCTGCAGACTTCCGAGAAGAACCCGTGCCGACTACGTCGCCTACAAAGGCAACCGGTAGTCCCTGGTCCTGCAGATCTGCGACTTGCTTCATCGGGCCTGTTACGCCGTGTTCTTCTGGCGTCAATCCGTCCCGAGTCATTTTGTACATGGCGAGTGCATGCAGTGGAATGTCAGGGCGCGACCAGGCGTCTGGAGCAGGGGAGAGGTCGTCGGTATTGGTTTCGCCAGTCACTTTGAAGACCGCCACTTTGATGGACTCCGGTACCGCGTCGCGGTTAGTAAACCATTCGGCATCTGCCCATGACTGCATTACCGCTTTAGCATTGGCATTGCCTTGCTCGGCGAGTTCAGCAACGTCGTGGAACGCTTCAAACATTAACAGGGTGTGCTTCAATTCGGCGCCGGCAAGTTCGCCCAGTTTGCCGTCTGGGAGCAGGGCAACCAGCGTCTCGATATTGTAACCACCGTGCATATTGCCTAGCAGTTCTATGGCTTTGGGTCGGTCGATCAGGGGGCAGGTGGACTCGCCTTTGGCAATGGCTGAGAGGAAACCAGCTTTGACATAGGCGGCTTCGTCAACACCGGGCGGTACACGGGTGCTGATAAGATCCAATAAAAATCCTTCTTCGCCCGCGGGCGGCTCGTTTAATAATTCGATCAGGCCGGCAGTTTGCTCGGCGCTAAGGGGTTGGGGGGGTATATTCTGACTGGCGCGTTCTGCCACGTGTTCGCGATAAGCTTCAAGCACGTCGGGCTCCTCTGGTTAGCTGGTTCGTCCTGAGCCGAATGCGCAGGGCGATTGGGGTCGCTATGAATCGGCCGAGAAGTATAGCTCAGCTGTGGAATAAGATAAATAAATCAACCGCTTATATCGTGCATTCATAAAGTTGATAAAGTACACTTCAGGCTGTTCCGACGCGCCCCCTAAGCCCTCAATCTCTATGTTAGATCAAGTCGTAAAAACCCCCTGCATCGGTGTCTGCTCGACCGGCATCGGCGACACTGTGTGCCGTGGTTGCAAGCGTTTTGAGCATGAGGTGATTCACTGGAACGGCTATTCCGAGACTCAAAAGCGGGCCGTTGACCAGCGTCTTTCAGGATTTTTATCCCAGTGCGTGAGCAATAAGCTGCGGGTTACCGACGAGGCGCTGCTCCGGTGGCAGTTGGAGGTACAGCAGATAGCGTTCATTCCTCATCACGATGAATACTGCTGGACCTATAGTCTGATTAAAGCCGGCGCTAGTCAGATCAAAATAGCGAAAGAGTATGGGTTTGAGGTCGACCTGGCTTTCAGGGACCTTACCCTGCTTGAGCTGCGCGAAACAATTGATACTGAATTTTTCACCTTGTCGCAGGCTCACTACGACCGCTATATGCGTACTGCCGACCTGTTCGCGGCTACGGATAACCCATGAGCAGTACAGATATCAGCCATATCCACGAATTCTTGCACTGCAGTACCCCAGCTGCGTGGGTGCAGTGGGCTCTGGAAAACCAAGCTCTCATGCTAATCGATCATGCAAATTGCGAACACGCCGCCGGCCAATCAGCAATAACGGCGATGAAACGATATAGAAACGGCATTCCGGGTATCGCCAATAGTGGTATGGCAGATCAAGACGGTGTCAATTACAGCCTGCTCACCAAGCTCTCGCGGTTGGCGCGCGAGGAGTTGCGGCACTTTGAGCAGGTGGCCGCGCTGATGCGCAAGCGCGGTATTGCATATCTTAAGATAACGGCCTCGCGTTACGCCGGTGGCTTGCGGGATGAGGTTCGGTCCACTGAGCCCATGCGACTGGTAGACACTTTGCTAGTGGGTGCAATTATAGAAGCCCGTTCCTGTGAGCGGTTTGCCGCATTGGTTCCGGTCCTCGATGATGAGTTGTCGGACTTCTACGCCTCCTTACTAAAGTCGGAATCCCGCCATTTCGTTGATTACCTGAAACTGGCGAAGGGCGTGGCAGGTACAGGGGACGTGGAAGATCGCCTGCAGAGTATTTTGGCAATAGAAAAAGTGTTGGTGGAATCGAGTGATACGGAGTTTCGCTTTCACAGTGGTGTGCCGAAGAAGTAGTTATTACTTTAACTTACCAACACAAGCTATTGTTTTATATTGAAATTAATAAGCTCTATTGAGCTGTCGCTAACCTCGATATACCAACCCAGAGCATCCCAGTCCCCCAATACCCAACGGCTTCCCTGGTCTACCTGATGGATCGCCGGCCGGTGAGTATGGCCGTGGATAAGGCGATCGACCTTGTATTCAGTCATCACCCTGGTGACCTCTCGCTCGGTCACGTCCATGATGTCTTCCGCCTTGTTACTGCCAGCGTCTTTACTCATGGTACGCAGTTGTGCCGCAAGCTCGCGCCTTTGATCCAATGACTGCGTCATCATTTGGGCTTGCCAGGCGGGATCCCGGGCCATCTTTCGGAAGTTCTGGTATTCCAGGTCGTCGGTGCACAGGCTATCCCCGTGCATCAGCAGGGTTGGAGTGCCATAGAGGTCGCATACAGTGGGGTCGGCGAGCAATTGAGCGCCAATGCTCTGACAGAACACTTCGCCCATCAGAAAATCGCGATTCCCTTGCATAATAAATAGCTGCGGGCCTGCTGCCGAGAAATCACGGAGCAGGGCAGTGACTTGCTGCGCTAAAGGGGAATCGTCGTCATCCCCCACCCAGGCTTCAACCAGATCACCGAGTATGTAAAGGGATTCGCAGTCCGTCGCATTGGTTAGAAACTGCTCGAACGCCCGCAGAGTAGCCGGGCGCGAAGTGTCCAGATGTAGATCAGAAATAAACAGCGTGCGGGACATTCAGTGAGGCCGCCGCAAGGTTTAGCTGTCGACAACCTCGACAGATTCGATGATCACTGGATCTTTGGGTACGTCCTGGTGGCCACCGCGACTGGTGGTCGGTACAGCGCGGATCTTGTCGAGCACCTCAGCACCGTCGATTATCTTGCCAAACACGGTATAGCCCCAGCCCTGCATATTTTTGCCGCTGTGGTTAAGGAAATCGTTGTCTTTGACGTTAATGAAGAACTGCGCGGTAGCGGAGTGGGGCTCCATGGTTCTGGCCATGGCAACGGTGCCAAAGTCATTTTTGAGACCATTGTCGGCCTCGTTATCGATCGCATCGCCAGATTTTTTCTCGCTCATGTCAGTTTCGAAGCCGCCGCCCTGAATCATGAAGTTGTCGATTACCCGGTGAAAAATAGTGCCGTCGTAATAACCTTCACCGACGTACTTGAGAAAGTTTTCGACTGTTTTGGGCGCCTTTTCGGCGTCCAATTCCAGTTTTAGTTCGCCGAAAGTCGTGCGAATGATGACCATGGTTATTCCTTGCGATGATTTTTTTAGAAGCGGGCCAATGATACGGCCTTTTTAGGCGCAGGCAAATAAGAACGAAGCCAAAGTGCTGTCCTATTTCGGCTTATTGGACTAATTGGCACCGCTCGTATTTAAAGCGGAGGTAGCTTTCGTCATTTTGTCACCTGTATAGCGCTGGTGTATGGGGTTTTGGCGCGTAACTGGCTACAATACGCGCCCTTTTTACTAGCGCAGACCCGATTAGACCATGGACGATAAGCCAGCCAGTAATTTTCTCAGTACCCTCATCGCTGAAGATATCGACGCCGGTCGGGTCCAACAGGTGGTCACTCGTTTTCCGCCTGAGCCGAATGGTTATCTCCACTTGGGCCACGCCAAGGCAATAAGCGTTAACTTTGGCTTGGCTGAAGCCTTTGGCGGTCGCTGTAACCTGCGTTTTGATGACACAAATCCCGCAAAGGAAAGTCAGGAGTACATCGACTCTATCCAGGAAGATGTTCGCTGGCTTGGTTATGAGTGGGATGGGGAGGTCAAATTTGCCTCTTCTTATTTTCAGCAATTGTATGATTGGGCGATACACCTGGTAGAACAGGGTGATGCCTATGTCTGTGATTTGAGCGCCGATGAGGCCCGAGAGTATCGCGGTACCTTGACTGAGCCCGGTCGTAACAGCCCTAATCGCGACCGTTCGGTGGCCGAGAACCTCGAACTGCTTGCTGCTATGAAGGGCGGAGAATTTGACGACGGTGCGAAAGTGTTGCGGGCGAAGATCGATATGGCTTCGCCCAATATGAACTTGCGTGACCCGATTATTTATCGGATTCGTAAAATCAACCACCATCAAACCGGCAATGATTGGGTTATTTATCCAACCTACGATTTCGCCCATGGCCAAGAGGATGCACTGGAAGGGGTTACCCATTCGATTTGCACTCTGGAGTTTGAGGATCACCGGCCTCTGTATGAATGGTTTCTGGCTAAGCTCCCGGTTAGTAATACTCCGCGACAGATTGAATTCGGTAGGTTGAACACCAGCTATACGGTGACCAGCAAACGTAAATTGAAGTCCCTGATTGACGAGAACGCCGTGGACGGTTGGGACGACCCACGTATGCCAACGATTTCGGGAATGCGCAGGCGCGGCTTCACTCCGGCGGCAATCCGCAAGTTTTGCGAGATGATGGGCACGACCCGTACCGGTGGTTTGGTAGATGTTGCGATGCTCGAGCACGCTATACGGGATGACCTCAATGAAAATGCGCCGCGGGCTATGTGCGTATTGGATCCTATTAAAGTCACTTTGACAGACTATCCCGAGCAGGATGGTGAAGACATTGTGGTGCCGGCGCATCCCAATCGGGAAGACATGGGCCAGCGAACGTTGCCCTTTAGCCGTGAGCTCTATATAGAGCGCGAGGACTTCCGGGAGGAAGCCAATAAGAAATACAAGCGTCTGGTGCTTGGCAAGCGTGTACGCCTGCGCAATGCCTACATCATTGAAGCCGATGAGGCAGTCAAAGACGCTGACGGTAATATCATTGAAATTTTGGCGCACACCATTCCTGGTACATTAGGTGAGGATGCCCCCGATGGCATTAAGCCCAAGGGCGTAATTCATTGGGTATCGGCGGCGAAAGGTGTGCAGGCTACGGTGCGACTATACGATCGCTTATTCAGTGTGGAAGAACCCGACAAGGCCGAAGGCGCGCTTACTGACCAACTTAACCCCGATTCTCTTTCGGTGATAACCGGCGCCTGGATAGAGCCGGGACTGGCACTGGTAGAGCCCGAGCACAGGGTTCAGTTTGAGCGACAGGGCTATTTTGTTGCCGACCGTTTGGATCATCAGCCCGACGCGCCGGTGTTTAACCGTACCATTGGATTGCGCGATACCTGGGGCCAGGGATAGGTATAGGGATAGAAAAGGGGAATCAAGCTGCAATGAACATTACTTTATACAATACGCTGGCAGGCGAGAAACAACTGTTTACTCCGCTAGTGGAAGACAGTGTGACAATGTACGTATGCGGCCCCACGGTTTACAACCTTGCCCACATTGGCAATGCGCGGCCGGTTATTGTATTCGATACCCTGTTCAGACTCTTGCAAACGCAGTTCACGCAGGTGACGTACGCGAGAAACATTACCGATATAGACGACAAGATTATTGCCGCTGCCAAAGAAGGGCAGCGCAGTATTGAAGAGGTCACTGCAGAGTTTACCCTGAAGTATCGCGAGGATATGGCGGAGTTAAATGCTCTCCCGCCAACACTGGAGCCGCACGCGACCCACAATATCAAACCGATGATCGAGATGACCGAGATATTGATCAGCAAGGGGCACGCTTACGAGTCACAGGGGCATGTGCTATTTGCTGTCGAGTCGATGGAAGATTATGGCAAGCTTTCTAATCGCAAGCTGGAGGATATGTTAGCCGGGGCCAGGGTAGAGGTTGCGGACTATAAAAGACATCCCGGTGATTTTATTCTGTGGAAGCCGGCACTGGAAACTGACCCCGGCTGGGATAGTCCCTGGGGAAGAGGGCGCCCGGGTTGGCACCTGGAGTGTTCGGCCATGATTCGTGAACATCTGGGAGATACCATTGATATTCACGGCGGCGGTAGAGATCTTATATTCCCCCACCACGAGAACGAAATCGCCCAGAGCCGCTGTGCTCACGGTGGAGATTATGTGCGCTATTGGATGCATAACGCCTACCTGGATATCGACGGCGAAAAAATGTCGAAGTCGCTGGGCAATATGCGTTCCGTTCGCGACCTGTTAAAAAAGTTTCGTGGTGAAGTGCTGCGGTTTGCCTTGCTTAGCGCCCAGTACCGCTCACCGCTGAATTTTTCGGCGGAGTTATTGGAGCAAGCCGAAGCAACGCTGGGCAGCCTTTATGGCACGCTAAGAGAAGTTTACGACGTGCCCGTGGATATGGAAGTCGCGCTGGAACAAGAGGCGTTTTATAAGGCCTTGTGTGACGACCTGAATACCCCGTTGGCTATTGCTGAAATTCACGCGCTGGCCAAACAACTCAACAAGGCCAGCGACGAAGAAAAGCCTGCACTTAAAGCCCGCATTCTTGCGGCGGGAGACTTGCTCGGGATTTTAGGCCAGGACCCTGAAGTATGGCTGCAGGGCGAAGTGGGAGATGAAGGTATTTCTGGCGACGAGGTTGAGGCGCTAATCATCCAACGGAACGACGCCAAGCTGGCCAAAGACTACGGCAGAGCCGATGAGGTCAGGGCGCAATTGCTGGCCCAGGGTATCGTGCTAGAGGACTCTCGCGAAGGCACCAAGTGGCGCCGCGCCAGCGAGTAGCGGCGCTTAGGTAAGACTTTTCTCTGCAGACTCAACACTCTGCATAATCAGCGTATTAATGGTCATTGGCCCAACCCCACCCGGAACCGGCGTATAGGCGGCAACGCGATCCAGTAGCGGCGCCATTTCAATATCGCCAACGCCGCCCGGGTGATAGCCAGCATCTACAACAACCGCACCGTCTTTCACCCACTCTGCTTTGATAAACTCGCGTTTGCCCACAGCGCCAACAAGAATGTCTGCCTGGGCGACTAAAGCCGGTAAATTCTGCGTCCGCGAGTGGCAAATGGTCACTGTGGCGTTCTTCTCGAGCAGCATCATCGCCATGGGCTTGCCCAGAATCGGACTACGGCCGACCACGACGGCGTGTTTGCCCTCAATATCCACTTTATAATGCTCTAGGATACGCATAATGCCCTGCGGAGTGGCGCAGCCGTAGGCATCTTCGCCCATTGCCATGCGTCCAAAACCCAGACAGGTGACGCCATCTACGTCTTTGCTGAGGGCAATAGCGTCGAAACAGGCGCGCTCGTCGATCTGCTCAGGCACCGGGTGTTGCAGCAAGATACCGTGAACATTGGCGTTGCTGTTCAATTCGTCAATTTTAGCCAGCAGTTCTTCCGTACTAGTGGAAGAGGGGAGTTCCACTGCCATGGATTCCATACCGACGCGACGGCAGGCATTGCCCTTCATTTTCACGTAAGTGGCCGAGGCGGGATCATCACCCACCAGAATTGTCGCCAATATAGGGGTTTTTCCGCCCGAGCCCGCTTTTAGTTGCTCAACCCGGGTAAGTAATGCGGCCTCAGTTTGAGCCGCCAGGCTCTTGCCATCCAGAACCAATGCAGACATGATTTATCCCTCGAAAAACGACGTGCCGGGGTCGATATGCGACCAACCCCCGAAAGCGGCGCATTGTCCCATGGCTGGCCGCCCCCGCGGAAGAGGGCGGGGACAAAAACTCCAGTAAATTCACACTATTATCGTTGACGCCTAGAGAGTGGGTGAGTATGATTCGCGATCCTGAAAACAGGGTCACAACCTGCTTAACGGCGGAATAAGTTCGGGGTATAGCGCAGTCTGGTAGCGCGCCTGCTTTGGGAGCAGGATGTCGGGAGTTCGAATCTCTCTACCCCGACCAACTTTTCCACCTTTCAGGAATCGTCTGGTCAATCCGATTTTCAGCACCTCAAGATGGTGGCCGTAGCTCATCAGGTAGAGCACCGGATTGTGACTCCGGAGGTGGCGGGTTCGAGACCCGTCGGCCACCCCAATCCCGTATATCAGCACAAAAAACGTAATTCTGTCGTAATCCCCCGTAGAAGAGTCAGATACATTTGGGTATTATCCGCCCCATGCGCCTATAGCTCAGCTGGATAGAGCATCGCCCTTCTAAGGCGAGGGTCCGAGGTTCGAATCCTCGTGGGCGCACCAAATACCTAAAGTACCTGAGCCCCGGCCTTGGGAGACAGAGTTTACCGACCATCCTGGTGATATGGCGTCGTAGCACACGGATTGTCGCCCACCAACTCCAGCTTGTTCTTGTTCCGATCAAATATCCCTAAATCATGCTCAATAAAACGGGGAAGCCCTGTTCGGACAGTGGCATCACTTCCTCGTTGCGTTTGGTGTTTTTCCCGCTTTTATAGTCACTAAAGTAAAGGATAATGACGCCGCAATTACAGGAGATACATATGTTCGGGTACAGAATGGCGGCTTTGCTGCTCAGCTGTCTGCTCGTCGCATCAGCGTCGATAGCGGCTCAGCCCACAGATCGGGAGAGGATTGGACTTGTCCTCTCCGGTGGCGGTGCTCGTGGCTTGGCGCATGCGGGCGTGATTCGAGCGCTGGAAGAAATGCGTATACCTATCGATGCCGTGGCAGGGACCAGTATGGGGGCTCTTGTTGGCGGTCTGTACGCGACTGGTTTGTCCTCCGAAGACCTCCATCAGGTTGTCACCACAATGGACTGGGAGCTGGCGTTTGAGGATGCTGTGGACCGCGGTGACCTGCCGCCAAGGCGCAAGGCCGATGACTACGACTTCCCCTCCGACCTGACTTTTTCATTAAAAGAAGGTGAATTGTCGATTCCACTGGGCCTGATTCAGGGGCAGCAGGTACGCCAGATTATTAAGGAACTTATGCGGGATGTATCGCATATAAGAGACTTCGACCAGCTGCCTATACCCTTTCGAGCGGTGGCTACGGATATTGAAACGGGTGAGGCTTACGTTTTCTCGGGCGGTGATGTTGTCACCGCCATGCGCGCCAGTATGTCTCTCCCTGGCCTGCTTGCCCCGGTATCGCATGACGGCAGACTGTTGGTCGATGGCGGTGTTGCAAATAATATCCCCGTGGACATTGCGAGGACTATGGGCGTGGACCGCGTCATTGTGGTGGATATTGGCACACCGCTGCTCAGACAAGAGGAGATCAGCAGTATTCTCTCGGTTGCTGACCAGATGGTTGGTTTCCTGACCCGCAGAAATTCCGAATTACAATTGCAGACACTTAATGATTCTGATGTGCTCATTACTCCGGAGCTTGAAGGTATGGGCATGCTGGATTTTGACCAGCATGCTGAAATTTATCAGCGGGGTTATGCAGCCGGTAATGAAGCCGTCGGCGTGATCGAACATTTGCAACTCGCGCCGGACGCGTGGCAGCAGCATATTGCGGCGCGGTCATTGCCGGAGCGCGCCGAGGAAGGGATTGCCTTTATTCAGGTGCGCAATGATAGCCGTGTTTCTGATGATATGGTTCGCGTGCGATTAGAGCAACCACTGGGTGAGCCACTGGACAGGGACCTGTTGAACGACAATATTGCCTCTATTTACGCGCTGGATTATTGGGAAATTATCGATTTCGAAGTCGTGCAGGACGAGCGCGGTACCGGGCTATTTGTCGATGCCCGTGCCAAAACCTGGGGGGCGGATAAACTGAAATTTGGTCTTAATCTGATTACTGACCTCGATGGGTCCAGTGATTTCAATCTGGGTACCAGCTATTTACGAAAAGGCGTTAACGAAAAGGGCGGCGAGATATATGGCCGGGCTCAGATTGGTGACACCCTGCTGTTTAGTGGAGAGTTCTATCAACCGCTGGACTTGCGCTCTCGCTATTTCGTAGTGCCTTATGCAGCGCTCACTGACACTCAAGTCTATTCGCTGGGTCCAGAGTACAATGCGGACGAGGTCGTTGGCGCGTGGCGGGTAAAGCGTTTTGAAGCAGAACTCGCAGTTGGCGCTAACATTTTCACTAGCTCTCAGGTCAGACTGGGACTGAATGCCGCCTATGGAAAGTACAAGGTCGATGTCGCCTTCGTCGATGATTTGCCAGAAGATGAATTTCAGGAAGGCTCACTATTTGTCTCTTACCGCTACGACACGCTCGACAATGCCTTCTTCCCGACACGAGGTAATTTTCTCTATGCGGACTATGAGGCGCAGCGACGCAGTCTGGGCAGTGACGATGACTTCGAACGCTGGCTGGCGATAGGGCAAAGTGCATTTAGTTTTGGCGACGAGCAGAGAAACACAGTGATACTAACCGCCAAGACAGGGCAGACTATTGACGCTCCTAACCTGCCACACAATTACTACCAGCTGGGCGGCCTGTTTAACGTATCTGGCGTAGCACAGAATTTTTTCTCTGGGCGTCAAATGGCGTTCCTGATGGCACAGTATCAGCGCAAGCTCAGCTCAAACTCAGTGATTCCAATTAATTTGCCCGTGTATGTCGGAGCCTCGCTAGAGGGAGGACAGCTCTGGCAAGAACGATCGGAGGTCGATCTGGGCGATTTGGTAGTGGGTGGCAGTATCTATCTGGGCATCGATTCGCCTATAGGGCCACTGTATTTAGCCTATGGTAGAACAGAGCAGAACCTGGAGGCGGTCTACCTCTCCCTGGGCTGGCCATTCTTGAGTAACCATAATCGCCTGGGGCGTTAGTGGAAGATGTTTAGGGCAGTTACTATTTTCAGAGCTTCTGGCTACACTTAGAGGCTTTCTTCATTGCAATAAGGAAATACTTCCATGAAGACCTTCGCGCTGATCGTGCTTTTAGTCATCTTAGCGGTGGCTATCTGGATCGTGGTTACGCTGGGCGCTATGCCCGGTAAGATCGCCGCTCAAAAACAGCATCCACAGGCAGATGCAATAAACATACTCGGCTGGATCGGTATTATTACACTGGGTGTCGGGTGGTTCGTGGCAATCGTTTGGGCTTATAGCAAGCCAATCGGGGGAGATAGCCGCTTGCAACAGCGTGTAGATGAACTTGAGCAGACCGTCGCTGAATTGCAGGGCAAGGGGACACCACAATGATCGCTTTTCTGGGTATTTGTTACAGCTTGCTCTACGTTTTGCTGTTTAATAAGTTCAAAATAATTCCTAAAACAAACGGTGCCATTTCGGCCTTTGTCGGTGTCGGCGTCGTTCTGTTAGGCAGTATCGTGTTTGCCTGGTATGCCTTTGCGCCCGTCACTCAAGATGCAAAACTCTATCGCAATGTTATTTCAGTTGTACCAAACGTGAAGGGCTTGATTGAGTCGGTCGAAGTGCAGCCCAATACGCCTATGAAAAAGGGAGGTGTGCTATTTCGCATTGATCCCACACGTTATGAATTTTCCGTGGCTAAAGCAAAGGCGTCAATCGCCCAGTTTGAGGCGCAGCGCGCGCTGGCACAATATCAGGTAGAGAGAGCTCAGAAACTCCTGAAAACCCAGGCCGCGGCTCAGGTTGACCTGGATCGTTGGGTTGCTGAGCGCGATGCAGCAGATGCAGCGATCGCTGGTGGTCAGGCACAGTTGGCCAATGCCCAGTGGGAGCTTGAGGAAACGGTGGTGCGCGCACCCGCCGATGGCTATGCTCTTAAGGTCGTTATTCGGCCGGGCACCTTTGTCGGTATCGTGGGAGTCTCCTCGATCCTGCCTTATGTCTCCACCGAAAGCAGTGAAATTCTGGCGTCGTTTAGTCAGAGCGCTATTCGCAACATAGCCAAAGGCGATAAGGCCGAGTTCACCTTTCCCCATAGGCCGGGGCAGGTCTACGGGGGCTCAGTAATAGATGTGGTTGGCATCAGCCCGTCAGCGCAGATTCAGGCCACCGGTGGTTTAGAAGGATTAAGCCCGGGAGCCGCAGCAGATCGTTGGTTCGTCAGATTTGAATTTGACGAGCAGCAGGTTGCCGATGGTCTGCCTCAGGGCACAGCGGGCAGCGCCGCGGTATACACGCAACGCGGTGCGCCTGTCCATATCATCAGTAGAGTGGTGATGCGAATGAACGGTTGGTTGGCCTACCTGACCTCACCCTGATACGAAGAAATTCTATATGCCTGAAAGTCGTGCCGCCAGTGCTGTGGCATGTCGGTCAGGCACTCTATGATTTACCCGAACTGTCTTGCAACTAAAACCAGATTGTTTCCTGCCTGCATCCGTCCACAATAGCGGCTTAATTCATCTACAGCAGCCAGGAAATTATCCCATGAACAATATGACTTTTGCGCGAGATAACGAATCCACCCAGGTTGCAACCATGTCGGCAGGTCAGCAGTTCGTTGAGTGGATGCAAGAGCCCTTAGGCTCCGTCCTTTTTGCCACCGCCGCTACTGTTAGCAGCTTTGGATTCGTACTAGGTGGAATGTGGCTTATTCACCTCGCGATGAATTGATCGGTTTTTGGTCGATCCGGTTTACAAGTAAACCTTGGCTGAGCAGCCGTTAAAATGCTACATTTTCTCCACTAGCTAATCAGCAAAAAAACCTTAGTGGAGAAATATAGATGAACACCATTCAACACACTGCCTGTGTACTCATAGTGAGCCTGCTTACTCTGGGGCACGCCCATGCGGATGACAAGCAACCAACACCGGAGGAGCGGGCTTATCAGTTCCGCACCGCGATGTTTCAGACCTTTGCCTGGAAAATGGGTCGATTGGTGGGCGCGAAGATGGCAAATGACAGTGCCGCTTTTAACAAACACGCGACGGACTTAAAAAATCTGACCTCGATGCTTGAAGAAGGGTTTCAGATTGAGAACAGCTTGCCGGACGGCACCGCCGCAAAGCCGGAAATTTGGGAAGACTTCGATAAGTTCGAAGAAAGAGCCACGACGCTACGGACTGCTGTAGCGGGTTTGACCGAAGAGGGAGCCATGGAAAGTTTTGACCCGAAAGACTTCGGCAGCAAAAACTGTGGCGGCTGTCACCGCGACTTTAAAGTAAAGGAATAGATAAAGGCACCCTGTAAGAAATCTGTCAGTAGAAATCATAGTCAGTGGTGCTTTGCTCCGTTTCAAATGAAGTGTTCGCCAGCATATAGACGCTGGCAGCACATAATGCTAAAACAATAGCTGCCAATATCAATCTGGAGCTGCCGACAGATTTCTGGTCGGCAGCGTCAGTGTCTTTTTTCCCCGAAAACATCGCCGTAACCAGTTTTTCCTTTTTGTATAATCTGTAGAAAATAATCGCACCAATATGGAGCGCTAGCAGGCCCGTAACGACATCGAAGTTGAGGTGGTGTAGTTCGGTGATAGTCCCGGCAACCGCATCACTAACCAGCGCGTTCAACGGGCCGGAGTAGTAATCGTCCGAGCTAAACAGCCCGGTTGATACCTGGATCAAGATGAACAAGAGCATTGCCAGTACAGACAGTCCGCCCATGGGGTTATGTCCCGGATACTTCTTGGCTACTTTAGCCGGTAGCGATTTGGCATAAGAAAGTGTCTCAGAGACTGGATAGATAAAGCTGCGGAACCGGGCGTAGTGACTGCCAACAAAGCCCCAAATAACGCGAAACAGCACCAAAGTTAGAATGCAGTAACCCGACAGAATATGCTGTTCGAGATCCTCTTTAATCTCGATCGCGAACCACGAGTAACCAATGGCGGCGACTAAAGCCCAGTGAAAAAGCCGTGTAGGGATATCCCAGATTACAATTTTTGTTGGCATAATTCTTTAAAGTTAGCGAAATATTGGGCCCAGTTTATACCAGAAATTTCTATCCGGATGACCGAATTCCAAGTGAACTTACCGTAATCATCAGTTACGCAGTAGAATGGCACCCATCGAAGATGCAACCGACGGAATTCAAAAGATGATCAAGCTGATAATTAATGACCAGCCATACGAGGTGGATGTCGCTCCGGATACGCCGCTGTTATGGGTGGTGCGGGAGCAACTGGGGCTAACCGGCACCAAATTTGGCTGTGGCATTGCCCAGTGTGGTGCCTGTACCGTACATGTGGGCGGTAATCCGACAAGAAGCTGTGTGCTGCCGGTATCCGCCGTAGAGGGTTTGGCGATCACCACGATTGAAGGCCTTGCTGGTGATGACGCACTACATCCCCTGCAGCAGGCCTGGATCGACGAACAGGTTCCCCAGTGCGGCTACTGCCAGTCCGGGCAGTTAATGTCTGCTGCTGCCCTGTTGCAATCTTCACCTAACCCCAGTGATGACGAGATTAATCGAGCCATGTCGGGCAATGTTTGCCGCTGCGGCATGTATGGGCGTATAAGGCGTGCGATAAAGAAAGTAGCGTCAAACGAAGTAGAGATATTTGACCCGAAAATGGAGACTGCTAATGGGTAAGTGGAGCAGAAGAGGGTTTATCAGCGCCGGTGTTATTGGCGGCAGTGCACTGTTAATAGGCGTTGCTATTCGACCCGGCAACCAGAATTCAATCCTTGCGCCTTATGTGACTAGTGAGGGCGAGAATCTGGTCAGCACCTGGGTGAAAATCGATGCCGACAACTGGGTGACCGCCATTGTGCCTCACTCAGAAATGGGCCAGGGCGCGCAAACCGCATTGGCTCAGATGCTAGCAGATGAACTGGACGCCGACTGGCAAAAAGTACGGTTTCTTGAAGCGCCTGCCGAGGATGGCTACGCCAACTACCCACTGATTAAGGGTTACGTCCTGAATGGAACGCCAATACCGTCAGTTCTGATGGGCACTGCCGATGGCGTCTTTCAGCGGGTTGCGAAGTCCATGCATATGCAGGTCACCGGCGGCAGCCTCAGTATTCGCTCGACGGGTCTTTATGGCATGCGCGTGGGCGGAGCTGCGGCCCGCTCTATGCTGATGGACGCTGCAGCTACGCAATGGCAGGTTCCGGTGGCGGAGTTGTCTACAGAGATGAGCCACGTCGTCCATCAGGCGTCGGGGAAACGTGGCACTTATGCTGAGTTTGCTGCTGCGGCAGGTGAGCTCAGTCCACCCACGGTGCCTCCGTTAAAGTCACCCGATCAATTTCGCATCATGGGCAAAAGTGTGCCGCGCCACGATATTCCTGCGAAAGTGGATGGCACCGCCCGCTTTGGTATAGACGTTAATTTCGAGGGCATGAAATATGCCACTATCGCAGCCGCGCCGGTATTTGGCGCAACAGTCGATTCATACGATGCTATTAAGGCCATGACAATGCCAGGCGTTATTGAAGTGATAAATCTGGGGACGGCTATCGGGGTTGTCGCAGAGGGTTACTGGCAGGCCAAACAGGCGATGTCGCAAGTGAATATCAAGTGGACCAGCACGGGCAACGATGCGGTAGAGACGGGCGCTCTGTTCGAACAGTTTTCCCAAGCCATTGACAATCAGGAGCCCAAAGAAGATCTGAGTGTCGGGGATGCCAAAGCAGCAATGGAGGGCGCGGCCAAAGTTGTCGAGCGCGAGTACCGTGTGCCTTACCTCGCGCATGCCTGTATGGAGCCCATGAATGCTACCGCTCAAGTTGAGAATGGCCAGTGCAAAATTTGGATAGGCTCACAGGATCCACTGCGTTGTAAGCATCATGTGGCTGAAGCGTTGGGCTTGGAACCTGCTGCAGTAGAAGTGTCCAATCATTTAATGGGCGGCGGCTTCGGTAGGCGTGCACTGACCGATGTAGCGATACAGGCGGCGCAGCTGTCGCAAGCGGCTGGCGTACCCATTAAACTAATCTGGTCAAGAGAAGAGGACATTCAACATGATTTCTATCGGCCAGCGGTTGTCTCGAAATTTCGTGCAGCAGTAGCAGACTCGGGTGAGATCCAGGCCTGGGAAAATACCTACGTTGACAAACATGAGCCTGTCGAGGCCCCGCACATACCCTATGCGATTGACAACCAGTCGATTGGATTCGTTGATAGCCCGACCCATGTTCCATTTGGGGCATGGCGCAGTGTGGATCATTCGCAGCATGGTTTTTTCACTGAATCATTCGTCGATGAACTCGCCTATGAAGTAAAGGAAGATCCGTACCAGTTTCGGCGTCGATTGTTGGCGGGCAATGATCGTCTTCTCAAGGTGCTTGATCTGGCAGCGGAAAAAGGCCGTTGGACAGCTCCGCTTAAGATAGGGCAGGGTCGAGGTATTGCGCTTCAGCAGTCGTTTGGTTCGATAGTTGCGGAAGTCGTAGAAGTGACGGTGTTGAAAGGCAAGGTCTCGGTGGATCGGGTCACAGTTGCAGTCGACGCTGGATTTGCTGTATCTCCAGATGGTTTAACCGCACAAATGGAATCGGGTGTAATTTATGGTCTCACCGCGGCGTTGTTTGGCGAGGTAGAAATTACAGAAGGACGCGTTAAACAGGGCAATTTTGACTCTTATACGATGATACGGATGAACGATGCTCCAGAGATTGACACCCATATCATCAATAGCCATGAACACTGGGGCGGAGCTGGTGAACCGGGAACGCCGGCCGTTGCGCCTGCTTTAACTGCGGCAATATTTGCCGCAACTGGAACACGTGTCCGGCAACTGCCTGTCAAGAACTACAAGTTTGACGTGGAGATTCTAGAGGAGGAGGGCGCGTAGCAATAGCGCTGTCACAAGCCCTGCTGCTGGTCATATTCTCGACACCACTTGCCGTAGGCTGCTTGTGAGGGTGGGGTGACAGATGCCCAGCCGGTCTCGGCGAGTATTGTTCTCAAATCAAATGCTTGCCAGCAGTGGGCGGCAGTAGATGGGTGCACAATATCCCAGAACAACGATTGGGCGGGAGTTTCGCAGGTATCCTCGGCGTCTCTGGAACCAAGGTAGCCGCCTGTATAGCAGGGCCTGGGGACACTTACGCTGGCATCCTGGAATTGGAGTGTTTCCACAGAGTCGGCGGTATTAAAACCGTAGGCATAATCATCCATGATTGGATCGGCACTTCGAAGTTGCTCGATAAAAACCTGGGTGTCTGCAAGAACCACTTCAACACTGTTAAGCTCGTCGTTTAACTGTGCCACAGCGTCTGCCAGGCCCTGATTATGATAGCGAGTTAATTGCGACAGCCTTTCGGACAGTGCAAGCTTTCTCGCGTCGTCGCTTTCGGCGCCTTCAGGTGACATATAGCTTTCATTCTGTAGGACAATCGGTGTCCGTCCCAGATCGGGCAGGTTGACCAGTACAAAGCGTCTGGCGCCGCTTGCATGCAGCTTTCTTACTTCTTTCACCAAGCCAGCTACAGTGGCATCGGCAACAGCCCGATATCCCGACTCACCCTCCGGTGAGTTCAGAAAGGTACTGATGAATCCTGTTATCGGCTCCTTCGAAATGTAATCGTTGGCACCGGCCCAGATCACGATCGCTGTTTTTTCAGCGCTGACCAACATTCCCGACGAGAGATAGTTAGCAATATAGTCGTCAATTTGAAGTCCAATACTACCGCTGACAAAAATTTGGCCACCTGATTTAATCTGTGCAATGAGCCCTTCTCCTGGAAGCGCATTGAGATCAGTAACCGATGCACCACCGTAGGCATGATTTTGTACCGCTAGTTCAGTGGATACTTCCAGGTAGTCTGTCCATACGGGGCCATTGCTGAATCTGCCCAGCCAATAGGGCGGTCCGGGAAAAATGCGCATCCGCTGCTGCAGGCGTCCCGCGTCAGACAGGCTGTCACCAAAAACTACCAGTCGTGATACTTCGCCGGGTGCGTAGGAATTTTCCGGAAATACCAAAGGCAGGTTAATGTTCTCTGATTTTCTGGCGGCTCTGACCTTGCCCAGCAGACTGCGTGATGTATCTTTGCCCCTGGTCAGGGTATCGCGGCAGAGCTGGCGCAAATTCGTCCGAGTATTCGGGAGCT
This sequence comes from Halioglobus sp., assembly GCA_036961205.1. GTDB lineage: Bacteria > Pseudomonadota > Gammaproteobacteria > Pseudomonadales > Halieaceae > CALJFL01. Next base: position 294,302 of record JBALVI010000003.1, read on the forward strand.
TTTCACCACTCGCGTTGCTGACTCTTTTTACAATGAAAAAACCGTCTTCAATGTGCCCATCCAGAGCAATCGCTTCTGATGTATCTGTTTCGGCCCACAGATACTTAACATTCGCCGCATGCTTGTGGTGATCGTCACTGCGTGAACGAATTTCTGCGGTCTCACAATGGAGCCCCCAACTACCCTGTGTTGGTGTCGTGCCCAGATCGGCAGCAGGCTCATGGAGTCGCCAGGCGCAAGCATTCAGCCCACCGCAAACAGCAATGGCAATAAGATAACGAGTAAGTTTCACAGCGTGGTGAGTCTGGAAAGACCAAAGTATAAGTGAGGCGCAATTCTAAGCCGCATTGTCGCCACAGTCTAATATTACCTGAGGCATAGACCTCGGCAAAGTACGCCCCCGGTCCTGCTGATCTGCCTTTTCCTTGATTGACATCAATGCCTCAAAATCTACTGGCTATACGATTGCTAGCGGATGGTGTGGTGACGCTGCACCCGTTTAATTCAGGAGTGAGTAATGAACAAAGTGGTAGGGGCCTGTCTGGGACTGTGCATAGCGAGCGCGGCAATTGGGGTGCAAGCATACGAAGAGGGGGACTGGGTTCTCCGCTTGGGCGCTACAACCGTTGCACCCAATGGCGATAGTGACAATATTGTGCTGCCTACAACGCCCGCCACGGTACTGCGTGGGGTCGATGTGGACGATGATACTCAGCTGGGTATCATTCCCATGTATATGGTCACCGACAACTGGGGCCTTGAACTGCTGGCGGCAACACCGTTTGAGCATGATATAAGCATCAAGGGCTTGCCTATAGATGCCGGTTCTACCAAGCACTTACCACCGACATTGAGCCTGCAATGGTATCCACGTGGAGGCCAACAGGGCTGGCAGCCTTACCTGGGCGCGGGTCTGAACTACACCTTGTTTTTCGACGAAGAAGTAGACAGTGATCTGGAAGGGGCCCTGGGTGCGCTACTGGGGGCGGAGAAAGTAGACCTGTCCCTTAGTGACTCGTTTGGCCTTTCAGCGCAAGCAGGAGTTGATATTCCCCTCAGTGAGAACTGGGCGATCAACGCAGCGGTCTGGTATATCGATATCGATACGCGCGCGACGATAAAAACTGACGTAGGACGGGTTAAATTTGACGTTGATATCGACCCTTGGGTCTATAACATCGGTATCGCTTATAAGTTTTAACAGCCCGGGATCCTGTTGAGTGGGCCTGAGGTTTAACCTACAGCCTTCAGGATCCGTGCTGGTAAAAATGGCGGCAAGAGATCACTTTGAAAACTGAAGAATCTCTTGCCAGCCTTTGACGTTTACTCCTCAGTGAATGTCAGGCCCGCGTACTGAACCAGTCGCTCGATCAGTCGCTCGCCCATGGCAGGAGCACTGGTGTAAAAGCCACCGGGTACTTCAGGACAATCCTGGATCAGGCAAACCGCACTTTCAGCGATCATTTTAGACGTGGAGCCGTATCCCGGGTCCATATCGCCTTTTACCGCTACTCGCAATTCCTGACCATCGTCAGTGGTGCCGACGAAGAGCACGTCGTAATTCCCGGCCTCGCGGACCTCTCTTGACGGGCCTTCACCGGGCTGCGGTACATCGTCACCCACCAACGGGTTAGAGGAAGCGACAACGTCTGCCATAGCTTTTCCATGATCACCGGTTCCGGTCATCATCATTTCATCGTAGAGAAAGTCTGTGCCATAGGCATGTCCCAGCAATGCGTTGGAACGATGAATATTCTTGGTGTTGATTGCCGCCATGATGAATGGGGCTACCCATTGTCCTACCACTTCATCCTCATAAGGCTTGTTGTCAGCGGGCTGATCCGGCCCCTTGAATCCATCTGCAAGAGCAAAGGGGTTGACCAGAACATTGAACAGCGCCGGATCTTTACCAAGCGCATCCACGGTGGCGTTGAGTGAGGCGGCGGTACCCCCGGAAAACTCTCCGTTCATGGCACGGACTCTGCCTCGCACCCGTGGACAGACTTTACCAAATTTCTCTTTGACTGCGTTTTGCAAAAAGAGTACACCGAGATCAAACGGTATCGAGTCAAAGCCGCAGCTATGCACGATCCGGGCACCACTGGCGGCAGCAGCTGCGCCGTGTGCCTTGATCATTTGATGCATCCAGACTGGCTCGCCACAAAGGTCTACATAGTCGGTGCCCAATTCAGCGCAGGCTGCTACCAGGTCTGAGCCATAGAGCTGGTAGGGCCCCACGGTGCTGCAGACGCACTTGGCAGAAGCGACCATTGCTCTGACTGACTCAGGGTCTGCGGCATCAGCTACGACCAGCGGGGTATCGGCGGGCGCACCAACTTCATCCCGCACGGCGGCCAGCTTTTCCAGGTTGCGGCCCGCCATGGCCCAGCTCAGCCCGTGGCCGCTGCGGGCAACCATGTACTCAGCCACAAGCCTACCGGTAAAGCCGGTAGCGCCATAGATTACGATGTCATACTGGGCGTCTTTGTTCATGTTGTATCCCTTGGGTTTTGATGAAATTCAAACAGGGCCACACTTTACCGTCGGATGATCAGGTGAGCAACTGTATAGGATAGGCACTTCTAAAGTGGCTCAAGGGAATTTATACTCTGCCCTCATCCAGTCTGGAGCTCATTTTGCAACTGCTTTCCCCCCGCACTCGTATCGTCCTAATGGTATTTATTTGGCTGTTGGCAATTGGTGCCCTGGCGGCTTGGCTTAGTACGACCCGGGTTCAGCGGCTGACCATAGGAGGTGGCCCGGCTGGTAGCGAGAGTCTTGCGTTGTCCACCGCTATTGCTTCGGTCATCAATGAAGCCAATATCGGGATGAAAATCAGCGTGTTTGAAACAGGTGGAAGCTATGAAAATATCCGCCTGTTGGAGCATGGTCGGATAGATATGGCCGAAATACAGGCAGATGCCGCCAGTTCTGACCTGATCCAGGGTGTTATGAAACTGTATGGTGACGCCTATCACCTGGTTGTCAGGGATGAGTCGGCCATTGACAGCTTCCCCGCTTTGTTAGGGCACCGAGTGGCAATTCCCCCTGGCAGTAGCGGTCAATTTAAGTCCTTCTGGTTTTTGGCCAGTCACTATGGCCTAAGTCCAGCTACCATTAACGCTCTGCCAATGGCGGAGTCAGCGGCAAATTTTGCCATGCAGCAGGGGCAGGTCGACGCTGTCTTCAGGGTTCGAGCTCCCGGGAATCGATCTATACGTAATATGATTGGTGATCAGCAGCTGCATCTGGTGCCTATCGCCCAGTCGGAAGCCCTGGCCCTCAAACAACCCGCCATTGAGCCCGGCGTGATTCCGCTGGGATCATATCGAGGCTCGCCGGCCATCCCGGCCCAGGATTTGCCGACGGCAGTACTGGATAGACTGCTAGTGGTACGTGCCGATCTTGAGTCGCATCTGGTTTACAAGTTCACTCGGGCGGTCTTTGAGCGGCGCAGCGATATTCTGGAACATACCACCCTCGCAGGGTTCATCGGGCCTTTGAAAAATGACGCCAGTGGAGTTATCCCGGCTCACGCGGGTGCGCGTAGCTACTTTGACCGCGAGAAACCAGGATTCGTACAACAAAATGCGCGTCTGGTATCTACCACGCTTTATGTGGGGGCAATTGTTTTTTCTGCACTGCTCGCTCTGCGTACCCACTGGGTACGATCGAGGCGGATGCGCATGCATGTTTTTAATCAACAGTTAATGAAAATTGCTTCAGCAATGCGAAATACCTCCGACGAATCGAATTTACTCGACAGTAAAAACCAGCTTATCGATATTCTTACCCAGGTGATCGGTGACCTCGAGAGGGAGCGAGTTAGCCAAGAGGAATTCGAGCAGTTTAGTTTTACCTGGCAGGCGGTGGATGCACTGCTGCGAGACCGTCTTAGTGTACTGCAGACTGTGTCGCCCCCGAATTCTTCGACGGAGGCGAGCGCATGAAGTCTGAGCTGAAGTTCTGGTCGATTTCCACGTTATTGCTTGGATTGCTCATGCTGTTGCTGGCTTGGGGGTTCAGCCAGTGGCATTTACAGGGCTTTACCCGGTCAGTGGGTGACAGGCTGCAATTACTCAGCGAACTGCGCCAGAACGCGCTACAGCGCTACTTCAGTACTGCCGAGGCCGAATTGAAGTTCTGGAGTACCAGTCCGCAAATACTAGAAAGCCAGCAGTCATTTAATGAGCTCTGGCAGTCGCAGGAGCCCGAACAGTTCCTGGCTGAGATCCGCAGCGCGTATATTGATAACAACCCCCATCCGGATGGGGATTTACGAAAATTGAATCGTGCGGACGAAGCGCCTTACAGTCAGCTGCACGCCGCCCTGCACGATACGACTCGCCGCTTTGTAACGGAGCGCGGTTATTACGATGTCTTTCTGATCGGCAATGACGGTACCGTCTTTTACACGGTTGAGAAAGAGCAGGATTTTGGCACTAATCTGCTGACCGGCGAGTGGCGAAACTCGTCCTTGGCAGATATTTATCGGCGAGCACGAGGCCAAACTGGAAGCGTTGCCATGAGCGATTTTCAGGCCTATGAGCCCAGTAACGGTGCCCCGGCGATATTTCTGGGCAAGAGTATTTCGAGCCCCGACGGTGAACCTCTCGGTGTCATCGTCTTCCAGCTCCCCACCGAGGAGATTCTCGATATTATGGGCTATACCGCCGGTATGGGTGAAACCGGCGAAACCTACGTGGTCGGGGAGGATTATTTGATGCGCAGCGCCTCTCGTTTTTCGGAAACCTCCACCGTACTGCAGCAACGTGTAGAGACCGAGTCTGTAGTCAAAGCGCTGGCGGGGGAGGAGGGTGTTGATCTCATCACAGACTACCGTGGTGTGGAGGTTCTCTCAGCTTACAGCGCGATTGACCTGGGCTCGACCAAGTGGGCGGTGCTTGCTGAAATCGATAGACAGGAGATCATTTCCGCCGCGGCAAATGAGCGACCCGAAATCGCCACTGCACTGACCTTTTTGTTTGGTTTGTCCTTCTGGAGTATTTGGTACTGGCGGGGACGTCAACTAACGGAACTGGCGGTGGATCTCCCGCCTCTGGATCATAGTGGCTCGCACTTCGGGGACGATAGTAGTATGGGAGGTTAATCGACGGCCGAAAGTTGGCAGTCGTTTATTAGATGTTGCGCAGGTTGTCCTACTTGCGCGATTTTCCCGTTATTTATAGCTCTTCCAGGCGGCGTTCGAGCGCTTCTCTAATTATTTTTCCGCTATTATTGCGAGGGAATTCTTCTATGGGGATAAAATGTACTTCCCGTGGACGTTTGTAGCTGGCCATTCTGGCTCTGCAGAGTATTTCTATATCGTGTGCTGTTAAATCTTCGGTATCTCTGGCGACAAATGCTACGACAATTTCACCCCACTTTGAGTCCTTCTTAGAGATGGCGGCTGCCTCCGTAATACGTTTGTCCGAGAGCAGTACTCGTTCAATTTCAGCAGGATAAATATTTTCTCCTCCAGATTTAATCATGTATTTTGATCGCCCCACAAATTCAAAGCCTCCACTTTCAGTCTGTCTGAGTAGATCGCCCATACGAAACCAGCCGTCACGAAAGTCCCTGGCATTGACTTCAGGTGCATTCCAATAGCCGCTAAATAAGGTCGGACCTCTAAGTAGAGCCTCGCCGATCTCGCCACGTGTCACGTCATTATCGTGCTCATCGACCAGCCTAAACTCGCAAAGTGAGCTCAATTTTTTCGATAAGTCCGTTGGGGCTTCTGCGACTGGAATTAAATGGCCGGTGGCGGGTGGCAGCCCGGTTTCAGTAGAGCCAAAGCTGTTGACAAAAGGAGCGTCCATAAATTCGGTTACTTCAGCAATCTGCGCCACGGGTACCAGGTCTGCCATGCAACCGACTACTTTTACACCGCGAACCCGTGTGTTGGTTTCTCTTAAGCGGTTCAGTACGGGTTCGATGGTCGCTGGCATAAGTAGCAACCAGCCTAGCTGGTAGCGGCCTATGGCCGAGCAGATGGCATCAATATCGAGGCCGTCCGTGATGATAACGGTTGACCCCATCATTAAGCTGGAGAGGCTGTGTTCAGTGCCGCCGATATGAGCCATAGGAGACCACGCTATAAATGCATCATCAGCATCAATGTTGAGGTCCATGCGCAGAGTTGTCATCCGCGAGATTTCGGCACGATGGCTAATCAATGCCGCTTTTGGCAGGCCGGTGGTTCCCGAAGTGTTCAGTAAAAGCAGGCCTTGCTCGGGATCCAGAAGGGGAGGCCGCTGATCTGGCTCGACGGTCTGTGCAAGCGACAGGCAGCTTTCCATGGAGATCTGCTTTGTTCCGGAGAAGCCGGCTTGATCGCATAGAGGTTGAAAACGCGATGAGGCAAAAATCAACTGTGGTTCAACGAGTTCAATACAGTGCTGAAGCTCCTCTACCGCCAGGCGCCAGTTGAGGCAAGACGCGATTGCTCCAATTCTGGCGCAGGCTAGTTGTAGCATGGTGTATTCAGCGCGGTTTTCAGACAATATGGCTATACAATCACCCGGCTCAACTTGTTCTGCTAAAAGCACGGAAGCCAAACGATCTACTACGTCTAGCAACTCACTGTAGCTCCAGCTCCGTTCACCACATTCAATCGCTAAAGATTCAGCTCGCCATTTGGCGGTAGAACGAAACAGTGAATAGACTGTTGATTGGCTGGCTAACGCCATTGATGATCCCCTTGGAGAAACGGAAGATTGACGTCGCTGGGTTCGGCAAAAAGTGGCAATAGCAAAGCCTTACTTTTTTGACGTTACTGCGTACGAAAACAGGTTCAACCGTAAGCTAAACCGATTGTAGATTTTATTCAAAAGCTATTTATTTATTAGAATTAAATTTTCTGACTTGGCGAAGGTTTTTGTATCAGTGAAACAGAGCGAAGACTGTTGCTTCTGTTTAATGCTGAATTTTTATGGCTAGCTGGTGGGCCATGTCAAACCCCGATCACAAAAAATGTGGAATACCTTGGTGAACGCCTCTCGACTAGTTTTAGGGTTATAGTCGGGATCAAAATAGCCGTTTAATTTTGAGCCGGCCAGCAGAGAATACAAGATGTCAGCTTTCTCATTTCTTACGGATTCAGTCGCATCAATACCGACAAATACATCCGCTAGTAATTCTTTACAACAACGGTCCATTTCACGTTTATTCTGCCTTAAAATGGAGTCGCTGACAGAAACTCCGATAGCCTCGTACATAAACCCCGTTGAAAAATGATTAACCGACTCACTTTCACTGAATAGAAAGTCAGCAATGTAGTCAATCTTTCCTTCTAGATCATAGTCCTTAATTTTCTCCAGGCCGTGAACAATAATGTCACACTGCCTCTTAAAACAGACTCGTAGCAGTTCATCTTTGCTTTCGAAGTAATAGAACAGGTTACTGGGGAAAAGCTTCGCTTCCTTTGCGACATCAACCATCGATGTCTTCGCATAGCCTTGTTTGCGCACACAGGCAGTGAACGCTTCAAGAATTTCGTGTTTTGTCTTGGTGCCTTTCGGCTTGGTGGGCTTACGAAGCTGCATAATTGGTTGTCGCACCTTTACGGTGAACCATAGTTTCAACCTATATATTTATGCCGATACTGTATCTTCACATCGGAATGAATGCATTATCTATTTGCAGCCAGTTCTTTGGCCAAATCATCGCGCAACCTATATTTCTGAATCTTGGTAGAGGACATGGGCCATTCATCTACGAATCGAATGTAGCGAGGAACCTTGAAACTGGCGATCTGATTCTGGCAAAAACCGATTAACTCTTCCTCACTGCACTGTTTGTCCGGCTTCAGTTCCACAAAGGCAGCTGCGACCTCCAGGAGCTTATCATCGGGCACCCCAACCACTTGCGCCAGAGCAACCGCAGGATGCTTTGACAGATAGGATTCAATCTCAACCGCGGCTACGTTTTCACCGCCAACTTTAAGCATGTCCTTGAACCGGCCATGATAGGCAACACGGCCGAGTGAATCGACGGAACCTATATCACCTGTATGAAACCATCCATCACCGTCAAATGCCTCAGCATCTTTCTCCGGAGATTTGTAATATCCGCCGAATACCGCGTAGCCGCTTAGCAGAATCTCTCCATGTTCTTCAGGGCCGACTTCCTCAGCGCTTTCGGGGTCCACTATTCTTATTTTGATGCCAGCGAAGGGCCTGCCGGAACGATGAGCTCGGATTTCGTTGTCGTCCTCAGGGTGGCTGAAACTGACAACACCGGTAACCTCTGTGGAACCGTAGGCGGTAACGTGTACTGCATTGGGTATTGCTGCCATATTACTTTTCAGTTGATCGGGCACACCAACATTATTGATCAGGCGGACGCTAGCGAATTTCTCCAATGAAAAGTCTTGATGTTTAAGCAGCGCTGACATGATGGTAGGGAAAGCGACAAATAGAAACGAAGCTTTCTCTTCTTCGATAACTTCAATCGCGGCGTCAGCCTCAAAATGGATGGTGGAAATTGAGGTTCCGCCTCGGCACAGTATTGCCAAAAATGGCAGTAGGAAACTCATATGAAACATTGGCAGAGGGTTCCACATACGCTCCTTTTCAGTGAGCGTAAAGCGTGATGCGACCTCGGTGGCGTTGCGTGCCAATGATTCATGGCTAATTCTGCAACCTTTTGGAAGAGATGTTGTGCCAGAGGTGTACATCATTACACAAGGGTCGCATAGCACGACTTCGCTTCGTCTTCGCCATGCTTCTTCTAGCGATATGCGCGCTGCAAAGTGCTGGAATTGACCATGGTTGAGAAAGCCGGGAGGGCTGGTCTCTTCCATCAGCACAATGCCGTTAAGTTTTGGCGCGCAGGGCAGGGTGAGTCTAAATGGATCCTTCGCTTTATCAAGCCCGTCTAATGCGCCGTAAAGAAGCTCTATATAGCTAACATGCTCTGAGACGCGATCGCTGGTAAAAAGCCATTTCAAGTCTGCGTTATCAATTACATAGGCCAGCTCAGCGGATTTGTATCGCGCGTTAAGTAAAACTCCAACGGCGCCGCTAAGAGATAATGCAAACAACATTTCTATTACTTCAACCGAATTGGGTGCCAATATTCCAACATGGTCACCTGCTTCAACCCCCATCCCCTGGAGTGCGCGGGCTTTGGTTATAGCGCGATTAGCCATCTCGCTATAACTAATGCGTTGTTCATCCAAAATCAATAATTCGTGGTCTGGCCACTGTCGCGCAGCACCAAGCAGCAGGTCGCCAATAGTTGTTACTTCTATTAATGGCTGGCTAAAGAAAGGGGGACTTTTCATGTTGCTAAATCGGCTCGCCGTGTGCCCTGGCGCGCTCCTCTCTGCCATGCAGGTCATCCAACAAATGCCGCTTCATTAACAATGAGAAAACGATAACAATAACGAAAACTAACAAGCCATATCCTAAACTTTTCTCCAGGGCATCGGCACTGTTCATACCACCCGCTACAAACGAGTCACTAAGATAGCCAATAAGATACGGTCCCATTGCAAGACCCAGAAAGGTTACCATCGCCAGATAAAATGCTGATGCAGCTGCTCGCATACGCGGTAAAACCAGACTTGTAATGATACCGGAGCCGGCCCCACTCCAAAGAACTGCGACAAATTGCATTGCTGCGTTGGCTATATAAACAGTTTTCAAATCGTCGGTATTCAAGATCACAAGCGCTAGTGCCGAGGTTAATACGGCGGTAATGATGGCCATATAGGCATGGGCGTCCTGACTAACATGACGCCTCAGAAAATCTGCCATCCAGCCGCCAAATGCTACGCCAACTCCGCCGCAAATAGCGGTTGAGGCGCCGAGAATCATTCCGACTTCAGAAAGATCTACGCCAAATTTTCGGATGAGGTACGGAGCCATCCACAGGGCGTAGCCGTAGGTTATAAAAGTGACTGTGGGAAAAGCGATATTGGCGTATATCATGGAGCGGCTGCGAAAGATAAGCGCAAACGTAGGTGCATCGCGCAATTTTAGCGATTGCGCCCAGCTAAATAGAGCATAGATACCAATTCCCATCACCGTCCATTGCGAAACACTTCCAGTAAAGAAGATCATCAAAGCAACAGCGACAATTAAGCCTATTGCGAGCACTATATTAGTTAGAAAGATCCGCCCGCCGTTGTCTTTTTTATACAAACTAATCATGGAAAATGGAGGAATGATTGCCATCAGTTCCTGCCAGCTTTCTCTGAACGGGTGCGGATGGTTTTGCTGGCTTGCGATCCCCTCGCTGAATCCGCGTTTTGGCTCTTTTAACGTGCTGAATAAGGCGGCCAATAGTATGCCCGGGATACCTACCGCCAGAAAGGTTACCTGCCAACCTTTAAGGCCAAACGGCGCATCTGCAATTTGCGGATAACTTAAGTTCCAGCTATCGACGATCCAGCCTCCCAGGAACATGCTGAGGCCCATGCCGATATAGGCACCGCTGGAGTAGAGGGCGAGCACCGTTGCTCGCTGTTCAGGAAGGAACCAGTCGGACAATAAGGAATACGCCGAAGGTGTTGCGCTGGCTTCGCCGACACCGACACCAAACCGATAGACAGTGAGGCTCGCAAAACCGCCGGCAGTGCCTGACAGCATGGTCATACCGCTCCACAGCACCAGCCCCACAGCAATTAGACTTTTACGCACCCAAAGATCAGCCAGTCGACCCAATGGCAGGCCGAAAACCGCATAGAAAACTGCAAAGGACGTGCCGTACAGAAACCCCATTTGCGAATCGCTGATCCCCAGATCTGCCTTTATCTCTTCAGCCAGAATGGCCAGAATCTGCCGGTCTAGCAAATTCATCGTGTAGACAAGAATCAGTAGCCCCAGTACATATTTTGCATAGGGCCCTCCCACTCTAAAAATCCCTTGATGGAAAGAATTCGGGTTGGTGTTAGCGGTATCTACTGGGGTGGGACTATTCATATTGGGCTAGTCTTATAATTATTTCTATGGATTGGACGAAACAAAGTAATTCTGAATCTCAAGTTACAGGGATTGGCAATTCCCACCGTGCACGCTACAACCCGGATTTGCCTGCCTCTTTCTGCATGGGGCTGTACTCGGCGTAACGCGGCGTCCGGTTCAGTGAGCCGGAAGTCACGCCAGCATCGGTTGTTAACGTAAGTCCGCTGGTGAAACCGGATTCATCGCTAGCCAACCACAGTGCTGCATTGGCCACATCTTCCGCTGTGCCAGCTCGGTTGGTTAAAGGCGAATTCTCAGCAAGGTGTCTAGCTGTTTGTTCAATTGCCTGTGGGTCATGGAGATGGGCATCGGCGACCATCGGGGTTGCCATGGAGTAGGGGGCTATGGCATTGACTCGTATCCCGTTGCCACAGAGTTCGGAGCTGGTACTTTTGGTCAAACCAACGACAGCGTGTTTGGCAACCGTATAAGCATGAGGTGCCAGCCCGCCGGTCACACCGGCAACACTGGACATATTAATAATTGAACCTGACTCCTGTGGCCGCATCACCCTGGCGGCATGTTTCACGCCGTAGAAGACTCCGTTAATGAGTATATCCAGGGTGGCAACCCATTCCGCAGCAGGTGTTGTATGAATTGGACCTTTTGAGCCTACAATGCCCGCGTTATTGAACATAATGTCCAACTTTCCAAAGGCGCTAACAGCAAGGTCTACGAGTTTTGCGACGTCATCTTCATTGGTGACATTGCAAACGGCAAAAACAGCCGCACTACCCAAGGTCTCGGCCAGCTCCAGGCCTTGTTCCTCCTGAATATCCCCCAAAACAACGCGACAACCTTCGGCAACAAACCTGTGAGCGGTGGCGGCACCAATGCCGCTAGACGCTCCCGTTATCACTGCAACTTTACCATCCAAGCGGTTAGCCATATGTATTCCCTAATTCTTATGTATAAACAATAATTTGATACTAATTCGGTCTGGGCGCAGACCTAAAGTGGTGTAGTCGCCGCCTCCATTTTATCGCGGTCGTGGGTAATTTTTTTACCTGGAGTGAACTCCAGGATCACTCGATTTGGTGAATCGATGTATTGAATCATCTGTTCAATGTAGGCAGGTCCGCGGTCACCATACCGCTTTTCGGCGAAGGTTCGGTAAAACATATCTTTTATTCTTCGGTCGTCCTTTGGGTGCACGATCGTGGTGCCTTTGTAAGTTACGGTCTTGCCTTCACCCATCTCTGTACCGGTGCTGGTGATGCAAATACACGTTCTGGGATCGCGCCTAACAGCGAATATACGTTTGCGTTGTTCGGCCGCGGTCATCCAGATGTGCCCGTCGATTTCAATGAAGCTCTGCGTTACACCCACAGGTTCGCCTGCCCGCGTGGTCCACATGAATACGCACTCTTTTTGTAACTGCAGCAACCGCTTCTCGTCCTGTGGATCAAGGGTGTAGCTGGTAACGTCTTCATAATTTTCCACATATTCGGTCATTGTTTGCGGTCCTTCTTTCATTTTTTATAAGTTCAATTTAGCAGCCGCGCTTACACTCTTACCACGGAAAGTCCCTATTAAAATTGTGGCCTTTAAGTCTACTAAAACTGTTGAAAACCTATAGGTTATTCCCACAGCATTCAAAATAATTTTTTTAATGGCACTAAATATTCTTCAATAGACTGTCTGTGACGTCAGTCCTAGTATGAAGTTGAAGGTTGTTCAAGTACGCAGCTTTGCAATCCAGGTTACAAGCGATGTGATTACTAGGTCTACCCCAGAAGAGGGTAATAAAAGGTTCATCCAGCGCTCAAAAGTTCGGCACGGCTCGAAAGCAATGCCTCTAGAGCGAGACAGACTTAAAACTATAAATCCAAGGTGTATACAGTTATGAATATGATCAATCACCACAACAGGTTGAACCGCCCAGTCAACAACAAGCTTAAGTTTGCGGTGAGAGCCTGTATGGGCTTGGCACTTTCAGCGGGACTGAGTCCATTCGCGCAAGCTCAGGACGCTGACTCAACGAATATGCAGCTGGAGGAAGTCATTGTCACCTCCCGATTCCGTGCAGAGTCAGTTCAGGACGTACCCATCGCGGTCACAGCCATCACCGCAGAGTTGGAAAATCCTTCCATCCGCAATCTGAGGGATTTGGAAGGCCTTGCACCCAATGTCCAGATCCGGCATTCGATGGGACGCACAGCCGGTCACGCCATTTCAATTCGTGGCATCGGCTACAGCAACGATGAGAAGAGCTTTGACCCGGCAGTCGGCGTAGTGATTGACGGCGTAGCCATGACGTCCACATCTGGCACACTGCTGGATAACTTCGATATAGCGAAAGTTGAGATTATGAGGGGCCCACAGGGCACCTTGTTTGGCAAGAACACTATTGCTGGTGTCATCAATGTGACCCGTACTGACCCCACTGGTGAATTGGGTGGCGACGTCAGGGCCACCTTGGGCAACTTCGGTCGCACAGATGTCAAAGCGGTTATAAACACACCGATAATTGAAGATGTACTGGCTGCCAAGCTATTTGTAGCCAGCCTCAAGGACGATGGTTACATCGAAAACGTAACCCTGGACAAGGATGTCGCAGCCCAGGATTATCTTAGCTATGGTCTCGCGCTTTTATGGACTCCAAATGAAAACCTCCGTGCAAAACTGACCGTCGAAGGTATTGATGACGACAGTGATAATGGCGCGTTTCGTAATCTCACCGGTAGAGGTGGTAACCGAGGTATCGCGCTGCAAGATGGATTCAGCGGCGGTTGGGAGCCCTATTCGCCGGCGATTATCCCCATTACCGGAAATCCACGCTACGCCGAGAACGCGTCGTTCCCAGACGTCAGCGGTGAAGACTGCCTGGCAGCTAACGACCCTGGCTCACGCCCAGATACTACCAGTGCATCGCAGGAAAATAAGGGCGAGATGGAAACCGATGCCGTAACGCTACAGGTCGATTGGCAGATTGGCGACGACTCAAGTTTGACCTATATCTACGGTTATAGAGACACCGAGGAACTGGCTGTTTGGCCTTATTCCGGCAGTCAGTGCGACTTCATTACCGTCGACAACTATAACGAGAATGACCAGGAGAGCCATGAGCTCCGATGGGCCAAGTCCACCGATAGCTTCTCTGTTGTGCTGGGCTTATACCAAATGGAAAACTCTTACAGCCAGGACTGGTTCACCTATGACTTTTGGGAGTTAATTCGTAGTCCAGAGTCACTGGTCGCAAACTATGCCGCTACACCAGAGCAGGTTGCGGAGCTGGGTAGTGACTTCGGCCAGAATATCTACCAGAGCCAAGAGACCACGGGTCAGGCAGTCTTCGGGCAATTGGACTATTGGTTGACTGAAAAACTCGAACTGACCGTGGGCGCGCGTTATACCAAAGATGAGAAGGACTTCTTCGCGCGTGATTACTGCCTTAAAGCCGATGCAGATCGCGACCTGCAAAACTGGGATAACTGCGTAAATACTGCCGCAACAAGGGGCGAGTCAAGCGGGGGAACCTTTAACGGCGATCTTTCTGAATCGAAGACCACCGGACGCCTGGGCTTTGGCTATCAACTGGAAGATGACATTCTTCTGTACGGCTCTGCCTCCACCGGCTTTCATAGCGGCGGCTTCTACGGCAAGAATCAGGCTTTGTCAGCGTTCGGGGTAACTTACGCGCCCGAGGAAATTACCAGTTACGAAATTGGTGCAAAGATGGAGCTTATGGATAGGCGATTGCGACTTAACGTGGCCGCCTTTAATAGCACAGTCGATGATTTACAAGCGGTGACTACGATACCAAACCCTGCGGATGGCACTTCCATCTCAGCCCCCTTCAACGTCGGTGAGGTGGAATATCAAGGGCTTGAGCTAGAAGCGGTAGGGATAGTGACGGGTGATTTTAGAGTCAGTGCTTCCGTCGGTTATTTGGATGCATCCTACAATTCCTTCGACGCGGATCTTTCAGGTCGCACGGGGGGAGTACCAATAGACAACAGCTATTTGGAGCCCAAGCAGGCACCTGAATGGACTTTAGGGGTGACCGCTAATTACAGCACCGACTTCGCAGGTGGAGTGATCGCCTCCAACGCTATGTATGCGTGGACCGATGATTTCTACACTCAGGAAGACAATGATCCCATATCACTGGTTGACTCCTACGGCAAACTTAACCTGGACCTGGGTTATGAGCGCGATAGCTGGAGGGTTACAGCCTTCGTCAATAACTTAACAGACGAGACCAACTTTGTTAGTCGTACGAGTGGAACGCTCATTACCTACGGCCAGGAGAGTAAAGGGCGTACCTATGGCGTCGAGTTGGCTGTCACTTTTTAGGTCCTGATTCCGCAGCTCTCGAGCGACATGGAATATAGCCCCGGCGACTAATTGTCGCTGGGGCTTTTTTTCGCTCCTCACTTCCATCAAACTATTTGATAAAGACAAAAAGTGCTTAAGCTATGAATGTATTTGTGAACGAGGAAGACCAACTCTTTTGTGACACGACCCGAAAATGGGTTAATAACGAGATTCCCAAGGATTGGTGTAGAAAACTGGAGACCATGGAGCACCAGTTCCCGCACGAATTCTGGGACAAGCTCGTTGAATTTGGTGCCCACGGCATTGGCATACCTGAACAGTATGGTGGCCAGGGCGGCAGTATTCTCAATCAAGCGCTATTCGCTCGCGAATTGTCCAGAACAGCAGGCGGCTTGAGCTGGGTTTGGGGCGTCACCTCATTTTCAGGCGCAAAAGCGATCAACTGCTGTGGCTCCGAAGCACAGAAAGAGCATTTTTTGCCGAAGATCGCCAGCGGTGAGATAAAGACCGCGATGAGTTTCTCTGAACCTGGTGGAGGTACTGACCTTCTGGGCGGGATGAGAACCACGGCCAAGAAGGTGGACGGCGGCTGGCTGATTAACGGTGAAAAGATATGGAGCACCTGCGCTAATGTCGCCGACTACCTGTTTACCATGGCCAGAAGCAGCACCGACGTAAAGAAACGCGCGGACGGGATCTCCATATTCTTCATACCGGCCAATAGTAAAGGTATCACCATTACTGAGTTACCGAAGCTTGGCATGCGGGCGGTAAGTTCCTGCTCGATTATTTTCGAGGATGTTTTCGTTCCGGACGAATATCTGCTGGGAGAAGAGGGCAATGGCTGGTACCAATCGACCAAAACCTTGAACAATGAAAGGCTGGTAAATGCGGCTACCTGTCTGGGCATGCTGGATGCTGTGCTGGAAGACGCAGTTGAGCATATGAAATCGCGACATGCCTTCGGCAAGCCCATTGGTCAGTTTCAGGCACTACAGCATTACATTGCTGATATCGCTATGTGGCAAAAGCAAGGGGAGTTACTGTTCCTTCACACTGCCACCTTGCAGGCCAACGACATTGATTCAGCTCTGGAGTCCAACATGGCCAAAGTTTTTTGCTCCGAAGCTGTCGGCAAGGCGGCTGATCTGGGTATACAAATTCTTGGTGGCATGGGGTACTCGGCAGAAACCGATATGCAGCGTTACTGGCGAGACTCGCGGCTTCTGCGCATTGGCCCTGTCAGCAACGAAATGGCCAGAAATATGATTGCGGAGAGTTTTGGTCTTCCGCGCTCGTTTTAAATCGAAGAAAGCGTTAATCGCTATGCTAATAGGCCCCGAACATGCAGAAATCTAATAAGGAGCGGGTGCGCACATTTTTCGCGGCCGCGGCGGCTAACGACAGCGAAACAATGCTCGCCGTATTACACCCCGATCTGAAGATTGTAGAGGCGGAGTCGTTGCCTTTTGGCGGTGTTACAGAAGGCCGGGAGAATTTTCAGGCATTTACCAGAAAAGTCTTCACTACCTGGAATAACACCAGCATCACTAGCGAAGACTTGATTGAAGACGGCAACCGGGTGGTGGTTCTGGCCACTATGTCAGCAGAGAGTAAAACCTCGGGCACCCGCTTTACTATGCAGATTGCCGAAATATGGACATTTGATGGCGATGGCATGGCCACAGAGATCCAACCATTTTATTTTGATACAAAACGGTTGGTGGACCTTTTTAATGGGGATGCCTAGCCTCAACTAGATGGCTGTCTGGACGCGTAATGGCCGTAAATTACAGATATTTAAAGTAGATCAAATTTACCCGTCGGGATGGCTTGCAGCCGGCGCCAGATTTCGACACAATACGCGCCCTCTGCGCAGCTCGTGCGCCGCTATGGTGGTCCGGGCGGTCCCTCCGCAACGATAGATAGTGAATTCCGCCAGGCCTGGAAGGGAGCAACGGTAATTATCGACTCGTGTGCCGGGGTGTGGCTGTTCGGGCCGCCTCCATTTTCATACCAGTAAGCTTTAGGTGCATCCTGTGCTGGTGTATCCTAGCCCATTGAATTTAATCCAGTCAGGGTACAGCCAAGAATGTCCTATCAGGTACTAGCCCGTAAGTGGCGACCCAAGAGCTTTCGCGAGATGGTCGGCCAGGAACATGTACTGCAAGCCCTGATAAACGCGCTGGATCACGACCGACTGCACCATGCCTACCTCTTTACAGGTACCCGTGGAGTGGGTAAAACCACTATTGCTCGAATTTTAGCCAAATGCCTGAACTGTGAAGCGGGCGTTAGCTCGGAGCCCTGCGGAGTATGCGGCTCCTGCATCGAGGTCGCTGAAGGGCGCTGTATCGACTTACTGGAAGTTGATGCCGCTTCCCAGACCAAGGTAGAGCAAACCCGAGAATTATTAGATAACGTACAATATTTGCCCACCCGAGGGCGCTACAAGGTGTACCTGATCGACGAGGTGCATATGCTTTCTGGGCACAGCTTCAACGCCTTGCTGAAAACGCTCGAAGAACCACCACCGCACGTCAAGTTTTTGCTGGCCACCACCGATCCGCAAAAACTGCCGGCGACCGTATTGTCGCGCTGCCTGCAGTTCAACCTGAAAAATATGCCACCCGAGCAAATCGCCGGCCATCTGGGTTTTGTGCTTGGAGAGGAGATGATCAAGTACGAAGATCCTGCGCTCTGGCTGCTTGGTAGGGCCGCTGCGGGCAGTATGCGCGACGCATTGAGCCTCACCGATCAGGCAATTGCCTTCGGATCAGGTGCAATCAGTGAAGCCGATGTACGCAGCATGCTGGGCACCGTGGATTTGGGCTTCGTTTATCAGTTATTGGAAGCGGTGGCGACCGGAGAGCCCAAGGCGGCTCTCGATGTGGCTGCTCGAATGGCAGAACATGCGCCCGATTTTGAGGGTAGCCTGGATGAGGTAATTTCGCTGCTGCATCGGGTGGCTGTGGCTCAGGCAGTGCCGTCCGCGATAGACAATAGCTGGGGAGACGCGGATCGAGTAGAAGCTATTTCGCGGTCCTTCACCGCCGAAGACACTCAACTGTTCTATCAGACTGCGATCAACGGTAAGCGAGACTTGGCGCTCGCCGCTGACCCCCGCAGCGGTTTCGAGATGGTTTTGTTGCGAATGATCGCGTTTAGGCCGGTGGCAGTGCTGGATTCAGCCTTGAAACCCGAAGATCTTGTACAGGGTGAGCAAGCAGCAGCCCCAATCAGTGCCGCCGAGGTCGGTGCCCCTGTAAAAAAGTCACCTGAGGCGCTGCCTGTTGCAGCGCCTATAGCTGCCGCTGCAATAGAGGCGGTGCCAGTAGTGTTGGAAACCAAACCAGAAGCAGAGCCGGAACGAGCTCCGCAGTCTGAATTAAAACCACGGCCGGAGTCAGCACCTGTAATCGAGCAAGAAGCACAAGCCGTGGCTGTGGAGGTCGCCAAGGCCCCAATCTCGCAGGAGGCAGTTAGCCCAACAGAGACCACACCGGCTGCCAGTTCACTGTCGCCGGACAACTGGGCCGACACCATGGATGCACTGGGCCTTATAGGTAGTGTCGCCAATGTCGCCTCGAACTGTGAGTTACGCTCGGCTAGCGGGGGCAGCTACGAATTTATTCTCGATGAGACCAATGCAGCCCTATTTAATCAGGGGCATGTCGAAAAAATTCGTCTGGCCCTGGAAAATTACTGTGACGCCCCGATAACGATTACCATCACCACCGGCGCCGTAGCCATTGAGACGCCGGCGCTGAAGAAGGCGCGGCTGGCTCTGGAGCGACAGCAGCAGGCGGTGGACGACATCGAATGCGATAAGGTGTTGCAGGGTTTGATTGAGCGCTTCGACGGTGAACTGGATCGCGCGTCGATTGTGCCACTGGATAATTGAGGTAACACCATGAAAGGAAATATCAGCGACCTGATGCAGCAGGCACAACAGATGCAGGCTGACATGCAAAAAGCCCAGGAAGAATTGGCGTCAGCCGAAGTCGAAGGTCAGGCGGCGGCGGGTTTGGTAACGGTCATCATGACCGGTCGGCATGACATCAAGCGAGTCTCTATCGACGACTCAGTGTTAAGCGAAGACAAAGAGGTGCTTGAAGACCTGTTGGCCGCAGCAGTGAATGATGCTGTGCGCAAAGTGGAGGCCAGCAACAAAGATGCTATGTCTGGCTTGGCCTCCGGTCTGAATCTTCCCGCTGGCTTTAAACTGCCGTTTTGAAAGTTTAAGGCCTGCCAATGAAATTCAGCCCCTCTTTGGAAAACCTGATGGACGCACTACGGTGCCTGCCTGGAGTCGGCCCAAAGTCAGCCCAGCGAATGACCCTACATTTGTTAGAGCGAGATCGCGACGGCGCCAGCGAACTGGCACAGGCACTCCAGGTCGCGGTCGAACGCATTGATCACTGTGTCAGGTGCAGAAATTTCACCGAGTTGGAAGTCTGCGAGGTTTGTGCAGATCTGCGCCGAGACCAGAAAACCATTTGCGTGGTGGAAACTCCCGCAGATGTATTGGCCATAGAACAAAGCGGCAGCTACCGTGGAGTCTACTTTGTGCTAATGGGACATCTATCGCCTATCGATGGCATTGGTCCCGAAGAAATTGGCCTGGACAAATTTCAGTCGAGGGTAATTGCCGACGAGATTGAAGAGGTGATTCTGGCGACCAACCCCACGGTAGAGGGCGAGGCCACCGCCTATTACTTGACCGAACAACTCAGTCGCCACGGCATAAAAATGTCACGAATAGCCCACGGAGTGCCACTGGGTGGTGAGCTTGAGTACGTGGATGGCACTACCTTGGCCCATGCATTGACCGGACGTAGACCTATGGAGCGAGATTAAATGGAATGGCAGCTGATTGAGTCAGACCAGGATCTGGCTCGTGTTATCACCGAGGCGGGGCAGGTTGACAGCGTGATGGTCGATACGGAGTTCATGCGCCGCAACACATTTTTCCCGCAGGTGGCGTTGGTTCAACTTTCTTTCGGTGAAACTGCCTGGCTAATTGATCCACTACTTATCAACGATCCCGCCCCACTGGCAGACCTACTGACAGATCCGTCTGTGATCAAGGTCTTGCATTCAGTCAGTGAAGATCTGGAAGTCTTTCAGCGCTGGTTAGGTGTTATGCCGGCGCCGTTGTTTGATACGCAGCGGGCCGCGGCAATGCTCGATATGGGCTTTGGTCTTGGTTATGGCGCACTGGTCAACACGGTGTGTGAAGTGGAACTGGAAAAGGGGGAGACACGCTCCGATTGGTTACAGCGACCCTTGCGTGAGGCGCAGTGCCACTATGCTGCCCAGGATGTGACTTATTTGCACACGGTCTATCAGGAGTTGGCGCAGCGCTGCCGAGAACACGACAAGTTCGACTGGGTGCTCGCCGATGGCGAGGATGCGGTCGCCGGGCTGGCTTCCAATGACCACGGCTATTTCAAACGAATTAAATCTGCCTGGAAGTTGAATGGCCAGCAGTTGGCCAGATTAATCGCCGTTTGCGAGTGGCGAGAAGAGACTGCCCGCAGTCGTGACAAGCCCCGAAGCTGGATTATCGACGATAAAGCCTGTTTGCAGCTAGCCCAATTCGCGCCGGAAACACTCGCCGATTTGCAGTCACAAGGTGAGTTACCCTCGGCGGTGATCAGGCGCTATGGCGAGACTCTGCTTGACATACTGGCCCAGCAATCAGAGCTCGCTGAGGATTTATTGCCTGCGCGCCTGCCGGAGCCGATGTCCGCCACTCAGCGCAACCGTGTCAAATTGCTGAAAAAGAAGGTCGAGCAAATCGCCATCGAACTGACGACAGTGCCGCAAATCCTGATGGCAGCGAAAGACTATGAGGCGCTGTTACGTGAGGCTGAGGGCATGCTCATTGATCCGCCCCGACATTGGCAGGGCTGGCGCAAAAATCTGGTAGTCGATCCGTTGCGCGAGTATTTGGTGGACGTAAACTGATGAAAATAATATGCCAGATTTTCAAGAGCCCTCGCAAACCGGAGACGTACCTGTATGTTGATAAGGGGCAGGGCGTAGAAGCGGTGCCGGAGCTGCTGCTAAAGCAGTTTGGTGAGCTTGAGGAGGTGATGACTCTGCTGCTCTCACCGAAGCAAAAGTTGGCCAGAGTCTCGGTCCAGGATGTTATGGATGGCATTCGCGAACACGGTTTTTTCCTGCAAATGCCACCGGGAGAAAAAGATCGTGTGTGGCAGCGGTCTGGCGATGAATAATTGGTTTAATGAGCTGTCGTTGGAACAGCTGAATCCGCAGCAGTGGGAGTCCTTGTGCGACGGTTGCGCCAAATGCTGCCTCCATAAACTCGAAGACGCGGACACCGGTGAGGTGCATTATACGAAAGTTCGCTGTCGCTATCTCGATGAGGATACTTGTCGCTGCAGTGATTATTCGCGCCGTTCTATAATGGTGCCGAATTGCATAGCACTGAGCCCTGAAAATACCCGGGAGTTTGACTGGCTACCGGACACTTGCGCCTATCGCTTGCGGTCGCAAGGCGAGCCTTTGCCCGAATGGCATCCTTTGGTTAGCGGCAATAATGATACGGTTCACCGAGCTGGCGTATCGATCAGGGGGCGGGCTATTTCAGATGAGTATGTTCACCCCGATGGCTATGATGAGCACATAATCACTTGGGTGGAATAGGAGAAAGCTAATGCTGGATGAAAGTTCATATTTGACCGCGATGTACCTGTATTGCGGCGCAGCATGCTTGGCGATCCTGTGCCTGTTGTGGTGGCTCAGGCGCAGTTGGAGTCCGACCTGGTTGGCCTTTGGCGCGCTGCTTGCTGCCGCGCTGTTGCTAACACCTGCCTTTCCTCAGGAAGGAGTATCCACTCTTGCTCCGGCATTGATTGTTGCCGCATTTCAGTTTTTAACCTATGACCTGGAGGCGGCAGAGCACGCTTTGCGGCCGCTTATTTTTATGCTGGGCTTGGCCGTTGTTGTCACCTTACTGCTTCGTTTTACGGTATTTCGCTCGCGGGGCTCAAACCAGCCTGTAAGCCCCGTTACCGGCAAATCTGACACTCGCTGAGATGTATCGCTCTCGTTGGTCAGACGTTCTTAAATGGGTGGCTTCCGCGTTGTGCCTGCTATTGGCTGTGCCGGCATTTTCTGAAGGTACACGCACTCCTGATCTCCGACTGCTTATTGATATATCCGAGACAGCACTGGGTGCGGAGCAGGATTTACAATTGGGACAGTCACTGGCGGCGTTCGTAAGGCTACTGCCTGAGGGCTCCCAGGTAGGAATTTGGACATTCGACGAGACCGTCGAGCAGTTGGCACCGGTTAAACCTATAGACGATAGTTGGAGAGAGGCTGCGGCCCGCGCTCTACTCAGGGTCAAGAGTCGTGGTAGTGGTAGTGGCAGTGATATCCCGGCGGCCCTGGCAGCAGCCAGCGCGAACCTGCCGGCGCCCGACGCTAATTATGACACCAGCATTTTATTGCTAACCAGCGGTCGGCTGGATGTGTCTTCCTCGCCTATGACCAACGCTAATGCCGCGCGCCAGCTGATCCAGAAGCGGGCCCCGGCGCTCGCCTCACAAGGCATTCCTGTGCACACTATTGCTGTTTCGAAAGATGCCGACAGGCTCTTTCTCGCCAATCTGGCCCGGCTCACTGGTGGTCTGGCCGTGCGCGCTCGGTCGTCCGGGGAACTTGCTCGCTCACTGTTACGATTGCTGCAGACAATATCGCCTGTTTCCACTTTGCCTGTCGCCAAAAGCCGCTTCACTGTAGATGAAAGTGTTGACGCCTTTACCCTGCTGTTAACTGGTGACGGTACGCTCAATGATATCACTCTCTATTCGCCAGGCGGTGATAGAGCCACCCGGGAGCAGAGCCTGCCCGGCATGCGCTGGTTCGGCAACGACCTGTTCACGTTGATTACTGTCAGTAAGCCCCAGGTAGGTAAATGGAAGTTTAAGGCACCTGATGACGCCCAGGCCCAGGTTCGTGTTCAGTCCTCATTACAGTTGCAAATTGACCCATCCCTGGGAGTTATGCCCGTTGGTGTTTCAACAGAGCTGACCTTACAACTCGTGCTCGCAGGCAAAAAACTGGATTCGGCAGCCCTGTACTCACAATTTGAAGTATCACTGGC
The DNA here is from genome assembly GCA_036961205.1 of Halioglobus sp. Taxonomy (GTDB): domain Bacteria; phylum Pseudomonadota; class Gammaproteobacteria; order Pseudomonadales; family Halieaceae; genus CALJFL01. The sequence goes on from JBALVI010000003.1 coordinate 317,696, forward strand.
GGTTGTTAATCCCTCTGGTGTTATAGAGTCTCTGCCTGCTGATCTGGTTCCGGTCAGCGTATCTGAAACGGGCTATGTGCTGTCCCTGCCGCCCTTTAAAGAGGCCGGTAGTCATGTGGTTAAGATCGGCTTGCGTGGGGAGGGTCTGCAGCGCGAATTACCGGTGTATGTAGAGGCAGTCGCTGCCAATCCGCGTGAGGTAATCTCCACCCGGGTGGAAGATGTCCCCGAGGAGGACTTGAAAATTCCGGCAATTCGATTTGCCGTGTTAGCAGTGGTCGCTATGGCGGTTCTGCTGGCGGTTCTGCGTAGGCGTAGACAGCGTAAACTCGCTATTTGGCAACAACGATTCAGTGATCCAGAAGGCAAGGGACAGAGCGGGCTGTTTCCGGGCATTCGCGCTGAGGGCGAAAGGGATAACAAGCGTTCTTGATTCAACCCCCGTCAATCGGTACTCTTGTCCGCCTTTGTATAAACCACGAGTGACTTTTCAGCTTATGAAATTCCAGGGAACAGAACGATACATAGCCACAGACGACTTGCGCATGTCAGTTAATGCCGCGGTAACACTGGAGCGGCCTCTATTAATCAAGGGCGAGCCCGGCACCGGCAAGACTATGCTTGCCGAGGAAGTGGCACTGGGTTTGGGCAAGCGACTCATCCAGTGGCACATCAAATCGACAACTAAGGCTCAGCAGGGTCTGTATGAATATGACGCCGTGTCGCGTTTGCGTGACTCCCAGCTGGGTGATGGCAAAGTTCACGATATCGGCAACTACATCAAGCGCGGCAAGCTCTGGGACGCCTTTGCGTCCGATGAGCAGGTGGTATTGCTGATTGATGAGGTGGATAAGGCGGATATAGAATTTCCCAATGATCTGCTGGTAGAGCTCGATCGCATGGAGTTCTTTGTCTACGAGACCGGTGAGACCGTCAAGGCCAAGCATCGCCCAATCATTATCATCACCAGTAACAACGAAAAAGAATTGCCGGACGCTTTCCTGCGCCGCTGCTTTTTCCACTTCATCACCTTTCCCGATCGCGACACCATGCGGGAGATCATTGATGTGCACCATCCGAATATCACTCAAGACCTGGTACAAGAGGCTCTGGAGGTATTCTTTGATGTTCGCGCCATTCCTGGCCTGAAGAAAAAACCGTCCACCTCTGAATTGATCGACTGGCTCAAGCTACTGATGGCCGACGACATTCCCGACGAGATCCTCAAGGAGCGCGACCACACCAAGGCCATTCCGCCGCTGTACGGTGCGCTGCTGAAAAATGAACAGGACGTCCATTTGCTCGAGCGCCTTGCCTTTATGCATCGCAGGGAAACTCGCTAGCTGTGTACCCCATCACTCATAATGTAACGTTCAGCGAGTCGCCAAAGGCCATCAGTAAGGCGCGTTTTCGCTGGCTTAGTGGGTCTACGTCAAGGAATCGCAACGCAGCGGATGGCCTTTGGCGGCTCGCCCGCAGGGAGCCACCCAATTTGCCCGCTGCCGCGTTGCAATTCTTGAAAAGGACATGCCATTCCCTGCGAACTGCGCCTCGCAGCGAACAAATTGGGTGGCTCTGAATGTTACATTATGAGTGATGGGGTACACCGATGCTGATTAACTTCTTTAACGGCCTGCGGGAGTCCGGAGTGCCGGTGACTACGCGCGAATTGCTAGACCTGATGGCCGGTCTGGAAAAGCACATTGCATTTGGCGATATGAACGATTTTTATTATTTCAGTCGCACCTGCATGGTTAAAGATGAGAAGTACTTCGACCGTTTTGACAAAGCATTTGGCATACATTTCCAGCAGCTGGAAGCTCTCGATGACATCATCGAAGCGCTGATACCAGACGACTGGTTGCGCAGCGAGTTCATGAAAAACCTGTCTGAGGAAGAGAAGGCAAAGATCGAGTCTCTGGGCGGTTTGGAAAAACTGATCGAGGAATTCAAAAAGCGGCTTGAAGAACAAAAGGAACGGCATCAGGGCGGTAGCAAATGGGTGGGTACCGGCGGCACGTCGCCATTTGGCCAAGAGGGCTATCACCCTGAAGGTATTCGGGTGGGACCCAACGGCAAAAATAAGCGAGCGGTTAAAGTCTGGGACAAGCGGGATTTCAAGAATCTGGATGATTCGGTGGAGTTGGGCACCCGCAATATAAAAATGGCCATGCGGCGCCTACGGAAGTTTGCTCGCACTGGCGCGGCAGAGGAGCTGGATCTGGACGATACAATCAGTTCCACAGCCCGCAACGCCGGCTTTCTGGATATCAAAATGGTGCCCGAGCGGCACAACGCGGTGAAGGTCCTGTTGTTCTTCGATGTCGGTGGTTCTATGGATCCCCACGTGAAGGTGTGTGAGGAGCTATTTTCGGCGGCTCGCACTGAGTTCAAACACATGGAGTACTTTTATTTCCATAACTTTCTCTACGAGAGTGTATGGCGCAATAATGTTCGGCGGCACAATGAGAGTATGCCGCTGCTGGATGTAATGCATAAGTACAGTCATGACTACAAAATTATTTTTGTTGGTGATGCGTCCATGTCACCCTACGAGATCCTGCAGCCGGGTGGCTCAGTGGAGCACTGGAATGAAGAGCCCGGTGAGTTGTGGATGCGGCGCCTGCGGGAGACTTACGAAAAGGTGATCTGGATTAACCCGGTACCGGAAGAGGAGTGGGAATACACCCAATCCATAGCTATCACTAATCAGCTGCTGGAGAAGAAAATGTATCCTCTGAGCCTTAAGGGCCTGGAGGAGGGCATGAGTTACTTGTCCAAATAGTTATTTGCCAAGGGTTGTGCTGTAGGCCACCAGACTCGCGCTTACAGCCACGTTGAGCGATTCAACCCCGTTGCGCATCGGAATAGACAATCTTTGATTGCAGAGCGCTCGCACTGCCTCTGACACGCCCTCGCTCTCACTTCCCAAAACAAACACGGTGTGCCCAGTCGATTCATACTCAAACAGTGAAGTCTCTGCCGAGGCTTCCAAAGAGCATACGGTTACATTGTTGGCGCGGCATTCTTGCAATATTTCCGGTAACGACTGGCACTTCAGCAGGGGCGCCCGGTAAATGGTGCCGGCGCTGGCTTTGATCACCAGAGGACCGAGGGCGGCACATCCACGCTCAGGGTAGATGATACCGTCTATGGCTCCAGCCGCGGCAGAGCGGATAATCATGCCCAGGTTTTGTGGGTTGGTAATACCGTCTAGCGCCAGCAGCCGTTGTCCCGACATGCTATCCAACCCGCTGAGGTAATCACGGGCATCACTGAACTCGGGGCAGATAATATCTGCGGCTACGCCTTGATCCTGACGACCATTGCGGGAGATTCGAGCCAGAGCTGCTCGGGAGTGTTGCTGTATTGGAATGTCGCGTCGTTCAGCTGCCGCTCGGATTTCCCTGATGGTACCGTCTTCGCGATTGCTGTCGGCAATGTGCACGGCATAACAGGAAAGCGAGTTGTCCTGCAGTGCCTCCAGCACATTCTTACGTCCATAGATGGTCAATAGTCCGCGAAAAAAGGCCTTTTTTTCACGATAGCTGGCGGCTTCAGTTTTATTGTCAGTAATGTGGGAACCCCTCTAGTCTGAGCTGCCTTGGCCGCACTAGAAGAGCTTTTCACTGCCCCTGGCCAGGCCAGTGACTCTCTCTGCGGAGGCCTTCATGCGCGCGGCTATGTCTTCGATCTGGGCGCCGCTAACGGGATTGTCGAAGGACCCCGCAACGAAACACATCACCGGAGTGTCCTGATCGCCGAAAACGGGCACTGAAATTGTACTCACCTGGTAGCGCCCTCTGGGATCGATGCGATCCAGATGATATTGCTCGTCGCACAGCTGCTCCTGATAGGCATTCGCTGCAGCTTCGAGTTCACTCAGGCTCCAGGATTCATGAATGCGGGTTAATTCTTTAGTAAGCTCTTCTTCAGCACGGGTTTTAAGCGCAACTTCGTAACCTCGGGCTCGAATACCGATCACCGAAACACGGAGTTTTTGATCCAGTTTCTCGTTATAACCGCCTCTCGCCTCATGGGCGCGCGTCAGCCAATCCTCCAGTTGCTTGGCCGGAGAGAACGCGGTGAAACATGCGGCAATTGGAGCACTGTTGGGCAGTCGCAGTCCGAGTTGGAAAGAGTCTATTAGCGGTGAGGCGCGGCCGTAAAGGGCTAGTAATACCATGTGCAATTTGGAGCGCCCAGTAACCGCGAATCCCACATCGAGATCATTCTGCAGGCTTTCAAGCTCCGGACGGGCGTACTCCAGTACCGGAAATTGTGCAAAAGCTGCGTTTCCAGCGGCAATGATGGAGGGGCCCAGTCGATAAGCTTTGGATTTTGGATCCTGGGCCAGAAACCCGTAACTTGCCATGGTGGTTAAGATGGCATGGCAGGTGGCCTTATTGAGATTCAGGCGTCGCGTCATCTCGGTCAGGCCAAAAGCCTGGTGCGGATTTGCCATCAATAAATCCAGAATCGCTAGCGCGCGAGCCGTGGGCTGAGAAAAAAGAGCCACAAAGTTGTCCTCAAATGCTGTTATTTTACAGTATAGATTGTTGTACTGTGGTCGCACAGAGTAGCGCCAGTGACGGTACTAACGCAAGTGTCCCAGCCTGCAGTAATCAAGGTGACAGGACAGCTGGCCGCAGGGATTCTAATTGCTACAGAAAAGCTATTAAACCTTTAAAGAGTTCGATACGTGAAGCTGACTTTATATGGCACCTCGGCCTGCCACCTCTGCGATATTGCAGAGCAAATACTTATCCAGTGTCAGGTGGGTGAAATACCGTTCGCTTACGAGAAAGTCGATATCAGTGATTCCGATCCCTTATTTGAACGATATGGTGAGCGTATACCTGTAGTACAAGACGAAGCCGGGCTAGAATTGGGCTGGCCCTTTGAGGCAGCTGAATTCGTCGCCTGGCTTGCGCAGTAAGTCTGAGCTACTCGGTGCCCACTCTGACAGCGAGTACGTCTCGGGTGGCGCCGTGGAGAACACCGTTGGCGGTGGATCCCATTAGTAGTGCCAGGCCATAGCGGCCGTGGCTGCCCACCACAATCAGGTCGGCGCCCAGCTCTTCGGCTTTGGCGTGAATTTCAACCTCTGGCCGCCCCAGCACGATATGCTGATGATCCTCGGTCAGGTCGTGGCTGGCTCCGAAGCGCTTTAACTGATTGGAGGCCTGCTGGTGAATTTCATCCTGAATTCCGGAAAAGTCCATGGGAATGTCTCCACCGTAGGCGAAGCTCAGGGGTTCGATGACGTGAATCAGGTGCAGATGAGCGGCCGTACCGGAGGCGACAGAGCGCGCCCGACGGACTATCTGATTGGATTCTTCACTCAGGTCAACGGCGACCAGGATTTTGTTGTAGTCTGACATGCTTGGGCTCCGCACTATTTTTCAGTATGGCGTCATTTATAGCACAAAATTGGCTCCAGTAAATGGCTGGGAGTCACCTAAGTCGGGCAGATTATTGATATGGATCAGTGAGAACATAAAGTGACGTACTTGATCATCGCTGTGATAATTCTAGCGGCCGTTGCGCCGCTGCTACATTTTGCACCCAGCAAGCGGCAGCGGGCCCTGGCCGGGCTGCGTGAGCGCGCTGCGGTTGCTGGCTTGTTCGTTGAATTTCGTGACCTGCCTGGAGCGGAGCTGGATTACCGGCCGACATCAGCCACCACCAGGCAGGTGATCTATTATGGCCGACGTCTGCCGCCGTCACGTGGCAAAAGTAAGCGGTCAGGAAGCTGGCGGACAGTCGATGGGCAGTGGCGAGGCGTGGTAAGACGCAATTCTGTACCCGCTGAGCTGCATGATTTACCCCCACAAATATTGGCTGCCAGTATCGACGAGAGCAGCTGTGGCCTGTACTGGCGGGAGGAGGGTGAAGCCGAAATAGTCGATCAGATAATCACCACTTTGGGCACCTGGTCAGCAGACATTGTTACAGAATGATTTCTGTTTTTGCTTGACCCCAGCCTGATAGCAACTTATATATGCCACTTTTTCGCGCCGAAGTTAGGCGTTAAACACAGAATATTCAAGGATCGATTAGACCTTTATGGGTAAATCACTCGTTATTGTGGAGTCGCCGGCCAAGGCCAAGACTATCAACAAATATTTGGGCCCTGACTTTGTCGTCAAGTCCAGTGTTGGCCATATCCGGGACCTGCCTACCGCCGGTAGCGCGGCTAAGGCTGACCCCAAAGAGCGCGCAGCTCAGGCCGCCAAGACGCGAAAAATGGCACCCGGGAAGAAAGAGGCCTACAAGAAAAAGAAGGCCAGGGCTCAACTTATCCGTCGTATGGGCATTGATCCGGAAAACGATTGGAAAGCCGACTACGAAATTTTGCCTGGCAAGGAAAAGGTGGTTAGCGAGCTCCGCAAGATTGCGGAAAATAGCGATACCATCTATCTCGCAACTGACCTCGATCGCGAAGGAGAGGCGATAGCCTGGCATTTGCGCGAAGCCATTGGCGGCGACGATTCCCGTTATCAGCGTGTAGTCTTCAACGAAATCACCAAGAAGGCGATCACTGCTGCCTTCGAAAAGCCGTCATACCTTGATCTGGATCGAGTCAACGCTCAGCAAGCCAGGCGCTTTTTGGATCGCGTGGTTGGCTACATGGTATCCCCGCTACTTTGGTCCAAGGTGGCGCGCGGGTTGTCGGCTGGACGGGTCCAATCGGTAGCGGTAAAGCTTATTGTCGAGCGTGAGCGTGAAATCCGTGCCTTCGATCCTGAGGAATACTGGGAAATTCATGCTGAGCTGGCGGCAAAGGCGGAAGAGCAGATCCGCTTCCAGGTACGAAAGTATCAGGGTGAGAAATTCCGCCCGGACAATGAAACCGATGCCATGCAGGCCAACGCTGCGTTAGAGCAGGCTGATTATGTGGTCAGCAAGCGTGAGGACAAACCCACTCGCTCCAAGCCGCCTGCACCTTTTATAACCTCGACATTGCAACAGTCTGCCAGCACCCGTTTGGGTTTCTCGGTCAAGAAAACGATGATGATGGCCCAGCGTCTGTACGAGGCGGGTTACATCACCTACATGCGTACTGATTCAACCAATCTCAGTGGCGAGGCGGTTGCCGCCTGTCGCGATTACATCGGTAAAAACTTTCCGCCGCGCTATCTGCCTGAGGCACCACAATCCTACTCCTCTAAAGAGGGCGCTCAGGAGGCGCACGAGGCGATCAGGCCATCCGACGTCAATGTGCAGCAGGCTATGCTAAAAGGCATGGAGCGCGATGCAGAGCGGCTCTACGAGATGATCTGGCGACAGTTTGTCGCAGGACAAATGCCGGCCGCAGAGTACACCGCGACCGTGGTAACCGTTAGCGCGGGAGAGTACAGCCTGAATGCCAAGGGCCGTATTGTTCGCTTTGACGGTTTTACCCGAGTGCAAGTTCCAGCAAGTCGCAAGGGAGACGATGCTGTATTGCCGGATATGAAAGAGGGCGACAACCTTGATCTCAAAGCACTTGAGCCGGCACAGCATTTCACCAAACCGACACCGCGATTCGGCGAGGCCAGTCTGGTTCGCGAGCTTGAAAAAAGAGGTATTGGGCGACCGTCAACCTACGCATCGATCATCTCCACGATTCAGGACCGGGGCTACGCGCGTCTTGAAAACAAACGTTTTTATGCCGAAAAAATGGGCGACATTGTCACCGAGCGACTGGACAAGAACTTTTCGGAGCTTTTGGACTACGGTTTTACCGCTTCTATGGAAGAGCGTCTGGATGAGGTGGCTGACGGTAAGCTGAAATGGCGTACGCTACTGGACAATTTCTACAGTGACTTCAGTGGGCTGTTGGCTAAGGCTGAGGAGCCAGAGCCTGACGGTATGCAGCGCAATGAGCCCACCATGACCGACATTGAGTGCGCTACTTGCGGCCGTGAAATGCAGGTGCGAACCGCCAGTACTGGAGTGTTTCTGGGCTGCTCCGGCTATGCGTTGCCGCCTAAAGAGCGCTGTAAGCAGACCATAAACCTGACCCCCGGTGACGAGGCTATTGAGGCCGATGCAGATGACGAGGCTGAGTCTCGGCTGCTGCGCACCAAGCACCGCTGCAAAATTTGCAACACGGCGATGGACAGTTATTTGATCGACGAGCAGCGTAAGCTGTATGTCTGCGGTAACAATCCTGATTGTGCGGGATTCGAAGTTGAGCAGGGCAAGTTCAAGATCAAGGGCTATGACGGCCCGGTTCTGGATTGCGATAAATGTGGCGCAGAAATGCAGCTGAAAACCGGACGTTTCGGCAAATACTTTGGCTGTACCTCAGAGACCTGTAAAAACACCCGCAAGCTATTACGTAGTGGCGAGGCGGCGCCGCCGAAGATGGACCCTGTGCCCATGCCAGAGTTGATCTGCCAGAAGGTTGAGGATACTTATATTCTCAGGGACGGGGCGGCAGGTTTATTTTTGGCCGCCAGTCAGTTTCCTCGCAACCGTGAAACCCGCGCACCTTTCTTGGATGAGATACTGCCACACCAGGAAGAGATAGATCCTAAATACAAGTTTCTGTTCTCCGCGCCGGTAGCAGACCCGGATAAAAATCGCAGCCAGATTCGCTATAGTCGCAAGACCAAAGAACAGTATGTGATGACAGAAAAGGATGGCAAAGCTACTGGCTGGAAAGCGTGGTACCGCAGCGGCAAGTGGGAAGTTGAGCAGTCTGCCTCCGGCGGCCGTCGCAGCAAGAAAAAGTGAGTTCACTGCGCGCCAGGGCAAACCATGCGTTATACCTGGCGCGAATTCAAATCTCGGCATGGCAGGATCAGGCCGGGCGAGAGCAAATCCCCGTCACTACGCTTGCACAGGCTTTTTTGCCTGCAGTGGGCAATCATTTACGCACAGCCTACGGCTATTTTCTATTGACCCTGGTGGGTGCGACACAGTTGGAAGCTTCACTACCGACCAACGTTGCAGATCTGCCCGAGATTCCCCAGGGTCAAATGCTGCCCCCGGAAGTCGCCGAGTTTCAGATACTGGAGCGGCAAGGCTGGTTGGCGGATATGCTGGCAGCAGTGAAACTGGATATCGCGATCCGCTCGCCAGGAATAGCAGCTGCGCAAGCGCTTTCTCTTACGCCTGCCGCCTCCGCTAGTCCTGAACAGGCATTGGCCTGGTGTGACGCACTTCAAACTTTATTCGATCGTATGAGCGATTCTTTAGACGAGTATTAGTCTCTTCTGGTCGGCCTTTGCTGCTGCTGTTATGATGGGGAAGAAGTAATCGCAGAGAGGTTAAATTAGTGGCCACTTCCTTATTGGAAATCGTAGACTTGGGTGATGGTGAAATTGTGTTGCAGCGGGCGGAAGATGACTCCGAGCCGTTGGTGCGAATCAGTTTTTCCGAAGAGTCTCAAATCTATCTCATGGACAACAGCCTGGAAGTAGCTAAGGCCATGATTCAGGCTGGCATTCAGGCAGCTGCCACACTGGCGGAGCAAAACGAGGTGGAGATCCAGGCCACAACGGATACCCCCTCACGCGTTATTCACTGATTAACGCGTAGATCTCTGGCCCAATACCGTCGCGGGTTTAATTGCCGCGTCTGAGGACCCCGACGCTAAGTCCCTCGATCTCAAACTCGCAATCTCGTAAATCTACCTTTATCGGTTCGTAGTCAGCATTTTCTGGGAGTAATTCCAGCAAGTGCTTTTGCTGAGTTTTGTGCAGTCGTTTAACGGTGACCTCATCATCAATTCGCGCCACCACAATATCGCCATTGTTGGCGAGATTTGTGCGGTGAACCGCCAGCAGATCGCCGTCAAAAATACCGACATCAATCATGCTATCGCCTGTGACTTTGAGGAAGTAGTCCGCTGCCGGTTTGAAAAAGCTGGGGGGTAGGTCGCAATAGTCTTCAATATGCTCCTCCGCCAATACTGGATTACCAGCGGCAACGCGGCCAATAATCGGAATGCCCATGGTTTGCGGTAAGCGAATGCCTCGGGAAGCGCCGGGGATCATCTCAATAGCGCCTTTGCGAGCCAGCGCCTTTAAATGTTCTTCCGCAGCGTTGGCGGACTTGAAGCCCAGTTCTTTGGCGATATCGGCGCGAGTAGGCGGGTAGCCGGTCTGGTCAATATGCTGGCGGACGATGTCCAGCACCTGTTGTTGGCGATTAGTGAGCTTTTCCATCTCAGCAGTACCTGATGTATATACAGTTGCTGTGATTATATACAGTATTGCTGGGCGCTTACAATGCCCTACGGGGAGTTAATTTAGGCCGGTGTGTATGCCGTGGTCTGGTCGCAGTCGTGTCGCAATTCTTTAGAGTACGTTCCGGGGTCCGTGCTCGGACTTACAGATCTTCCACGCCGTACATTACCTCCGGCTCAATCATATTCAGCGGATTGTTCCAGTCCTCGGGGTGAAAAGGCAGATCGGGGTCCAGCCCGTCTTCATCGACCAGCTCATAGGGGGCTCGCCAATCCTCAGGCGCTTCAGCTTTTTGTAATAGTAGTTCTCGCCAGCCGTCCAGGTCGTACTCGGTGACTTCGCCGTCCAGGTACTGGGCTTCAATGGACAGGGTGGTCGGCTCCCACGCAACCACTTCAAACAACATGTTGGTCTGCAGATCTTTGTACCATCCGCCAACGACCGGGCGTAACATTTTCATTTCAACCTACTCTGCGTGCCTCTGGTTAACCAAAATATCACGCTGAGAAGTTCTGTCCATTATGTGAAATTGTTCTTAAAACGGCTCTTAACATGCCATCGTTTTCGGTTGTAAAACTTCTTGAGAGGGATCAACTGCTTGCGTCGGTTATCAAGAGTTGACTTGATGGAGGGGAGGGCTTTATATACCCAAATTGTGTATATACTCACCTGTCTACAGAATGAAATTGTCTAAAAACATTTGCGCTTGAGCGTATCGACCCGGAGTTCTCAGTTTTATGGAAAGTATTCGTCAGGCATTTTTGAACGCGGGGGAATCTCTGGGCTTGCCGCCGGCAATTTTGACCCTGCTGTTCCTGTTTTTACTGGGGGTCTGTGCTCATTTTTTTATTGCGATGTTCGTCCGTCGGCTGCATGTTATGGCGGCTGGCAGCGTGATGCGCTGGGACGACGTGCTGATGACCGCTCTGGATGTCCCGCTGCGAGTTATCGTATGGGTGTTTGTTGTATATCTGGCTCTGGATGTGTTTCCAGCCACTCATGATCTACAGGTGCTTTTGTCGCAAGCTGTGGGTACCGCGGTGGTGCTCATACTGGCGTGGTTTGTGCACCGGCTTATTCGTGGGGTTGAGGCCGAGATGCTGGAGGCCGACCGCGGTCGTACTGGCTCAAATGACAGAGCCACTATTACTGCGACGGCGAAATTGCTGCGGGTAAGCCTGTGGATCGTTGCCGGACTGATGTTGCTGCAATCAGTCGGCTTGTCGATTTCCGGCCTCCTTGCCTTTGGTGGGATTGGTGGTATCGCCGTGGGCTTCGCTGCTAAAGACCTGCTCGCCAACTTTTTTGGTGGCATGGGTATTTACCTCGACAGGCCCTTTACCATCGGCGATTGGATCAGGTCGCCGGATCAGGAGGTAGAGGGCACGGTCGAAGATATCGGCTGGCGGGTGACCCGTATTCGCACCTTCGATCAGCGCCCACTCTACGTGCCGAACTCGGTCTTTAGTCAGATCTCCATTCAGAACCCTTCACGCATGTTCAACCGGCGTATCCACGAGACTATCGGTTTGCGCTATGAAGATGCGAGTAAAATGGACAAGGTGGTTGCCGACGTACGAGCAATGCTGGAACAGCATGAAGATATTGATTTGCAGCGCACCCTAATCGTCAATTTTGTGTCGTTTGGCGCCTCGTCTCTGGATTTCTTCGTCTATACTTTCACCAAGACCACCGATTGGGTGACGTTTCACGCAATTAAGCAGGATGTGATGTTGAAAATATTAGAAATCGTCTACGCCAACGGCGCTGACGTGGCATTTCCTACCAGGACCTTGCACCTTGAGTCCCCGTCAGCGGAGCCAACGCCATGAGTTGTGTTGCGGTCATCGGCGGTACGGGGCTGGATCAGTTGCAGGGTTTGGAAATAGTGGCAAGTCATCCCGTAGATACTCCCTTCGGCAGCCCCTCAAGGCCGATAGAGGAGGGCAACCTGAACGGCCAGCGAGTATTTTTTCTGCAGCGCCATGGAAGCCCAGAGGCAATTCCACCGCACATGATTAACTATCGTGCGAATATTTGGAGCCTGAAGTCACTGGGAGTTACCGACATTGTCTCGATTAATGCGGTCGGCGGGATCAGTCCGGAGATGCAACCCGGTCGCCTGATCATCCCGGACCAGCTCGTCGATTACACCTGGGGTCGAGAACATACCTTCGACGATGGCGCCACCGGTGAGATGATGCACATTGACTTCACCGAACCCTATGATCGCAAGCTAAGGCTGGCACTGCTGGCTGCAGCTGAGCGCGCAAAAATCAAGTATCAGGAGAGTGGTACTCATGCGGTAACCCAGGGGCCCCGACTGGAAACAGCGGCAGAAGTACGGCGTATGGCACAGGACGGTTGTGACATCGTGGGTATGACCTGCATGCCTGAGGCGGCGCTGGCCAGAGAGGCGGGGCTGGCGTATGCCAATGTTTGCATGGTGGTCAATGCGGCGGCTGGATTGGATGATCAGCCGCTGACTTTAGAGTTCATGCGTGCCATTCTGCAACGCGAGGCTCAGGTGGTGGGCGAACTGCTGCGGGAGTTTCTCGGGAGCTACTCAGCAAGCTGAGCGGCAGCGGCCTGCTCGGCGAGCGCTATCTCCGCGAGTGCCATTTCCTCTAGTTCTTCCGCAGACAAGGGGGTTACTTTGATTACCACCCCCAGCATCGGGTGGTCTATATAATGTACTTCGTTGCTGCGCATCCGTCGTTTTTGCTGCATTAACACCGCGTGACGCCACGGGTATGCGGGTTCCAGGTCCTCAGGCTCAGGCGTGTCCACGCCTAGCCCTTCGAAATCATCAGCACCATATCCAATTCCGTTTTCAGGCAGGTCTTCTCGCATCGCAGCTGTCGGTATCTCAGGTTCCGTTTCTATGGCAGGGTCCATGTCGAATCCAAAAGCGGACGGCGGTGTTACCAAAATCAGCGAGGCGGGGCTTAGAGGTGGCGCCGGTATTCTCCAGTTTTCGGTAAAGTACTGCCCCTGGGTATTGAGCCAGAGATTGGTTTCCAGGTGGAGATAACGTGACACATACAGCTTCACACTGCCCTGCAGTAGTGGCCAATCCTGAATATCACCAGAGCGGTCTATGATGATAGGCAAGGTCTCATCGGCGCTCGCCATCGGCTGTAACCAGGTTTGGTGAAACAGGGTGCGAAAGCGACCGGTTCTTTGCATATAGGCGGCTTTCCCCCGAAATTCTAATTCACCTGAGGGGCGGACAATGAAGGAGGAGGGCGTGAGGGGCTCCGGTTCCAACTCTTCGTCTTCCAGCAGAGCCGGGTCTAATTCTTTGGCCTGAGAATTAGGGTCCGGCACGTTAGGGCCTTCCACTGATGGAATATCCGGGGTTTGCTCCTCAGGAGGAACTTCGGCCGGTAACAAAATAGTCTGCACCCCTAGTGGATCAACAGTGCTTTCCCCCGGATTTGCTTCAAGATTTTCGATCACAGTAGCGGGGTTAATCAAATATCTAAAATTGTCGGGATAAGCGAGGTTCGGCTCTGGCTCCCAGATCTCCGCTCGGCTGGTGGCTGCTTCCGGGCGGCTGAATATCATCAGTTCAACGCGATACCAGCGCGCCGCATCGGCATCCTGAGGCTGGGCATACGCTACGGGGGCTGCGCTGAAAATAGTAAACAGCAATGCGCTTAGCAGGGAGCGAAGGATCAATTTCATCAGGCGGCTATTCCACTGGCGTCTGCGGCGAAGCTTATCAATAAGTCTTCAATGAATTTCTGCCTGTCAGCAGCTTCGGGTAGGGACTGGTCGAAGCGCAAGCGGGTTGCGCCGGTGAGTCGGTAGGATTTTGGATCAGACTGTACCAATGTGACCAGACTCATAGGGTTTACTCGAGTATTTTCTTTGAAATTGATGTTACCACCCTCTGCGCCGACCTCAATGCCGCGTATGCCGAGACTTTGTGCGCGAATGCGCAGTTTAGCCAGCTCAAATAGATTGCCGACCTGCCTTGGCAATAAGCCAAACCGGTCGATCATTTCTACCTGAATGTCACGCAGGTCGCGATCTTTCTTCGCGGCGGCTATGCGTTTGTACAAGATCAACCGGGTATTGATGTCCGGTAGATAGTCATCTGGAATCAGCGCAGGGGTATGCAAATTGACTTCGGTACCTGCCTCGAGGGGCGCGTCTACATCGGGGATTTCACCGCGTCTGAGTGCAGCCACTGCCTGTTCCAGCATTTCCATGTAAAGTGAAAAGCCGACACTATGAATCTGTCCACTTTGTTCGTCTCCCAGCAACTCGCCAGCGCCACGAATCTCTAAATCCTGGGTGGCCAGCATATAACCAGCACCCAGATCTCCGGCGGCCTCGATCGCCTCCAGGCGTTTACTCGCGTCTGAACTGATAGCCGAGCGGGGCGGACACAACAGATAGGCATAGGCCTGGTGATGGGATCGGCCCACTCTGCCTCTAAGCTGATGAAGCTGTGCCAGACCGAAACGATCAGCCCGCTCTATGATGATAGTGTTTGCGTTCGGGACGTCGATTCCCGTTTCAATAATTGTCGTACACAACAAAATATGATGACGTTGGTGGTAAAAGGAGGACATGACATTTTCAAGCTGATTCTCCCGCAGCTGACCGTGAGCAACGGCGATGGACAGATCTGGTAACAACTCGCGCAACTTGCGCGCGGTTTCTTCTATCGTCTTGACCTCGTTATGCAGGTAGTAAACCTGGCCACCCCTTAGGGTTTCCCGCAGCACCGCTTCTTTCACCAGACCAACATTGTGCTCGCGCACGAAAGTTTTGATCGACAGGCGCCTGGCCGGCGGCGTGGCGATAATTGACAGATCGCGCATTCCACCCAGCGCCATATTCAGTGTTCGCGGAATAGGCGTAGCCGTCAGTGTAAGAATATCAACTTCCGCTCGCAGTGCCTTAATGGCTTCTTTTTGTTTAACCCCGAAACGGTGTTCCTCGTCGATGATCAGCAGGCCTAGATCGTGAAACTTAAAATCGGCCTGCAATAATTTGTGTGTGCCGACCAAAATATCAATTGCGCCGGATTTTACTTTCGCGGTCACTTCTTTTAGCGCCGCAGTGCTTTTGAATCTTGAAACCATATCAACGGCTACTGGCCAGTCGGCGAAGCGATCGATGAAAGAATTATAATGTTGCTGGGCGAGCAGGGTGGTAGGCACCAGTACGGCGACCTGCTTGCCATTTTGCGCGGCTATAAAAGCAGCGCGCATAGCGACTTCGGTTTTGCCAAAGCCCACGTCGCCGCAAACCAGGCGATCCATTACCCGGGGGCTAGTCATGTCCGCTACTACGGCATTAATTGTTGTTTGTTGATCCGGTGTTTCTTCGAAGGGAAAGCTCGCGCTGAATTGTTCGTAAGCCGTCGCCGGCAGTTCAAACATAAAGCCTTCTCGCGCTTCACGGCGGGCGTACACCTCGAGCAGCTGGGCGGCTATATCACTGGCTTTCTCGCTGGCTTTGCGCCGTGCCTTTTCCCACTGCTCAGAGCCAAGTCGGTGTAACGGCGCTGTCTCGGGATCGCTGCCGGAGTAGCGGCTGATCAGGTGTAAGGAGGATACGGGTACGTAGAGCTTCGATTCCTGGGCATATTCGACCGTCAGAAATTCGGTTTCTTGTTCATTGACTGTAAGCGTCTCCAGTCCTCGGTACCGTCCTACCCCGTGTTCGATGTGAACGACGGGTACACCTTCGCGCAACTCATTAAGGTTGCGGAAAATATTGCCGGGGTCGGACTCATCGACTTTTTTGCGGCGCCTGCGCTGAGCGACCCGGTTGCCAAATAATTGCGATTCGCACACCAGGGTTGCCTGGTCGCTGCCAAAATACATGCCGCGATCCAGCGGGGCGGTGGTGATGCAGAAGCTGGCGCTCGATTTCAGGAAATCCTGCCAGTCCGCAACCGGTACCGGGTTGAGGTCATGCGCGGTCAGTGACTCCAGAAGAATCTCCCTGCGCCCAGCGGATTCTGCGCACAACAATACGCGTGCGGTGTGCTCGTCCAGGAAGGCACCCAGCTGATCCATGGGGTTTAGCTTGCGGCCGTCTTGAATGCCAATCACAGGTGGCTGCAGGCAGGCGGTTGCGCAGTGTACGGGTGCATTAGTGTTGTTTCGTAGCTCCAGAACTGGAACTTTGCCCAGTGCCTGATAAAGCTCTTCGACCGGGATGAAGCCGCGTCGGGGAGGCAGTAGTGGGCGTCGTGGGTCCACACCATACTCTTCATAGCGAGACTCCACGTCCTGCCAAAAACTCTGCGCGGCACTGTGATGCTCGCCACTGGTGATGACAGCGGCACCGGCAGGCAGGTAGTCAAAAAGTGAATCGCAATGATCAAAGAACAGCGGGATAAAGTACTCGCTGCCGCCGGGGATGCGTCCGGCGCTGATCTCCGCGTAAACAGTGCAAGCGTCGTGATCGACGTCGAAGCTGTCGTACCAGTTGAACTGGAACGTACGAATCGCTTTGGAATTAAGTGGGAACTCTCGTGCTGGCAGCAGGTTGATGGCGTCTACTTTATCGATTGTGAGCTGACTCTCGGGATCGAAAGTGCGCAGGGTGTCCACTTCGTCATCAAGCAGGTCAATTCGATACGGCAACTCGCTGCCCATCGGATAAATGTCTAGTAGCGAACCACGAAAAGCATATTCGCCGTGCTCAAATACGGTTTCCACGTTGTTGTAGCCGTTATGGCTCAAATTCTGGCGGAATGCAGCAATGTCCAGAGTTTGTCCCCGTTCCAGGACCAGGCTCGAGCCTGCAATGTATTCCTTAGGCGGTAAGCGGTGCATTAATGTGGGAATTGGAACGATCAGCACGCCACCGGAAACTGAGGGCAGCCGATGTAGCGTGCTCAGGCGCTCTGAGATAATGTCCTGGTGGGGTGAAAAACTATCGTAGGGCAGTGTCTCCCAGTCAGGTAATGACAGGATCTCGATATCTTCGGTGATGAAAAACGGCAGCTCACGCTCCAGCGTCAAAGCCGCTGTAGTGTCAGCGGTGACCACAACCAGCAAGCGGTCGGCAGACGCAAGCTCCGCAATAGCCCGGCTCTCTGCTGAGCCATAAAACGGGCCAATAGCGGTTCTCGTTCCGGCTTTTTGGGGCCAGGGCGTATTTTGTAGCAGTTCTGGGAACATAGTGGCGGGGGTGCCGACTCGATAGCAAACAGGGCGCCCATTGTAAGGGCTAGCACGGCCCGGCTCCAGTGTCTTAAGTTCGGCCTTGATGGCTTGCCCCGGCTACCTCATCGTATGATAATACTCACCCGCAGCCCACCCGCTAACTCAAAGGTGCCGTAGTGAACGAACGTAAACGAGCTCGACCCGCTGATTATTTCGCCGATTGGAAAGAACGGGAGGCCCTGGCCGAGGGTATGATCCCCATGGTCGGTAAAATGTCCCGTGAGAATAACGTCAAATGTTATATCTATGGGCATTCCCTGGTGAATCGCTCTGTACTGCAGATCATGAAAGATCACCGCTATGTGCGCCAGATCGAGGAGAATGAGCTCTCAGAGTTTGAGACATTCCCTGTTCTGAAGGCCATATCTGAACTTAATTTGGGCCCTGCTCATATCGATGTCGGCCGCCTCGCGGTTCATTATTACGACAAGGGCGAGGGTCAGGACCAGAGCATCGATGAATATGTCGCCAGTGAATTGGCAGATTTGATTGGTAAGCAGGGCGAACCGGCCCATGAGCCCGTCGACGTAGTTCTTTACGGGTTTGGCCGTATCGGTCGCCTGATGGCTCGTATTTTGATCGATAAAACCGATGGCGGGGCGTCGCTGAGGCTGCGCGCCATTGTGGTGCGCAAAGGCAAGGCCGATAACGACCTGGTGAAAAGAGCCAGCCTACTGCGGCGGGACTCGGTACACGGTGCGTTCGAAGGCACTATAAGAGTCGACGAAGAGCGCCAGTCGTTTGTTGCCAATGGCAACGAGATCAAAGTGATTTATGCGGATTCCCCGGACAGCATAGATTACACCGCCCACGGCATTAACAATGCCATGATAATTGACAATACCGGTGTCTGGCGAGACGAAGCCGGCCTGTCGCTGCACCTGAAGTCCAAAGGCGCTAGCAAGGTGATTCTGACTGCGCCGGGCAAGGGCGATATGAAGAACGTGGTCGCGGGTATCAATAGCGATATTATTTCCGCAGAAGATACAATTATCTCGGCAGCATCGTGCACTACCAACGCGATTGCACCGCCGCTGAAGGCGCTGGACGACGCATTCGGCATCGTAACGGGACACGTTGAAACCGTGCACGCCTACACTAACGATCAGAACCTGACCGACAACTACCACAAGGCCAACCGCCGAGGCCGCAGCGCACCGCTGAATATGGTAATCACTGAAACCGGCGCCGCCCGCGCCGTTGCCAAAGTACTGCCACAGCTAGCTGGCAAGCTGACCGGGAATGCGATTCGGGTTCCCACACCCAATGTTTCGATGGCTATCCTGAACCTGACTCTGGGTCGGGAAACAACAGTGGAAGAGCTGAACGAACATATGCGCAGTATGGCGCTGCACTCGCCCATGCGTAAGCAGATCGACTACTCAAACTCGCCTGAAGTGGTGTCCTCTGATTTTGTGGGCTCCAGAACCGCCTGTGTTTACGATGCGCAAGCCACTATCGTCAATGGCGCTCATGCGGTGATCTACCTGTGGTATGACAACGAGTTCGGCTACAGCTGCCAGGTTCATCGTATTCTCGAGCAGATGGCGGGAATCGAATACGCCACCTTCCCGAAAAAGACCTGAGTAATTGGCAGGTGGCAGGTACTTGGCGGGCCGGCTTAACATCCGTGTCCGTCGCTAAAACTTGTTCAAAATCATGTATCTTCACCAATCGGATGGTGTTTTTGGATGGGTCTATCCGGTATAATGCGCTCGGCCTGGAGTCAGGCGGTTAATTCTTGTGCCACTCGGTATCAGCGTGGAGCGGTTATCAGGTGAATTTCGATGTTAATCGGTCTGTGTCCACCTCTCCGGCCCACCCGTAGTAAGTAGCTAATCTGTAGGCAGATCGTATGATCAAAATTAAGCGGGGCATGGATATACCTATCCAGGGCGCCCCCAACCAAAGTATTGAAGACGCTTCGCCGGCGAGAGCTGTCGCTCTGGTCGGCTTTGACTATATCGGTATGAAGCCGACTATGGCAGTTAGTGTTGGCGATCAGGTAAAGCTGGGTCAGCTTCTGTTCACTGACAAAAAGAATGAAGGGGTGCGGTACACCGCGCCCGCCAGTGGCACCGTAACCGCTATTAACCGCGGGGCCAGGCGGGTGTTGCAGTCTGTAGTCATCGAAGTCGCCGGCGATGACGCCGAGACCTTTGAAGTACGCGACGCAGCCGCCTGCAAACAGCTGGATGCCGCTACCGTCAGGGCACAATTGGTGGAGAGTGGGCAGTGGACTGCCCTCAGAACGCGGCCATTTTCCAAAGTACCCGCGGTAGAAAGCGCATGCGCAGCCATTTTTATCACCGCTATCGATACTCATCCGTTGGCGGCCGATCCTGCCCTAATTATAGCCGAGCAAGCTGAAGCGTTCGCTCTTGGCCAGGATCTGCTGGCAACTCTCACCGCCGGCAAGGTGTATCTGTGCGGTCAGTCTGGTGCCAATTTGCCCCAGGGCAGCGCGGCAAATGTAGAGTTAGCAGAATTCGCCGGTCCGCATCCAGCGGGTCTTGCGGGTACACATATCCATTTTCTGGAAGGCGTCAGCATCGGTAAGGTGGTCTGGTCTATCGGCTACCAGGATGTCATTGCTATCGGTCGCTTGTTCCTCGATGGCCGCATTTATGCCAGCAGGGTTATTTCGCTGGGTGGTCCGCAGGTTGAAAAACCCCGTCTGCTTCGTACTCATTTGGGCGTAGATTTACAGGCCTTGTGTGCCGGTGAGTTGCGCGACGGCGATAATCGGGTGGTTTCGGGCTCGGTCCTTGGCGGTAGGCAGGTGCACGCACCCACGGCGTATCTTGGCCGTTACCACAATCAGGTCTCTGTGTTACTTGAAGGCCGCCATCGAGAGCTATTGGGTTGGATTTCACCCGGCTTCGAAAAGCACTCAAATCTTGGCATCTATGTCACCAGCTTGTTCGGTAAAAAGCCTTTGGCCATGACTACTAATACCAACGGCAGCGAAAGAGCGATGGTGCCTGTGGGCAGCTATGAAACCGTGGTACCACTGGATGTATTGCCGACACAGCTGTTGCGTTCATTGATTATCGGCGACTCCGAAATGGCTCAGGCCTTGGGCTGTCTCGAACTGGAAGAGGAAGACCTCGCCTTGTGTAGTTATGTGTGCCCTGGAAAATATGAATACGGCCCTATTCTGCGGGACAACCTGACACGAATTGAGACGGAGGGTTAGAGCGTGGCACTGAGAAAATCTTTAGACAACCTTGAGCACCATTTCAAGGAGGGCGGGCGGTTTGAAAAGTACTACGCACTGTTCGAAGTGTTTGATACCTTCCTGTACTCACCTTCATCGGTAACCCGTTCTACTGCTCATGTTCGTGATGGGGTAGATCTCAAGCGTATTATGATCACTGTATGGATGGCGACGTTTCCTGCCATGTTTTACGGTATGTACAACCTGGGCTTTCAGGCCAATGACATTCTCGCTGCCAGCGGTGGCGGTGTGGAAGGTTGGCGCGGTTCGCTCATTGCTACTTTTGGTGGCTATGACGCCGGCAGTATTTGGCATTGCCTCTGGTTCGGCGCTGTGTATTTCATTCCAATTTATGCGGTGACTTTTCTGGTCGGTATTTCCTGGGAAATTCTATTTGCTATAAAAAGAGGGCACGAGGTCAATGAAGGCTTTTTCGTAACCTCCGTCCTCTTCGCTTTGTGTTGCCCGCCGGATCTGCCCCTGTGGCAGGCAGCGCTGGGTATCAGCTTTGGTGTAGTAATCGGTAAAGAAGTCTTTGGTGGTACTGGTAAAAACTTCCTTAATCCCGCGTTGACCGGTAGGGCCTTTTTGTATTTTGCCTATCCCGCGCAGCTGTCAGGTGATGCTGTATGGACTGCAGTTGATGGCTATACCGGTGCGACTGCACTGTCGGTAGTGGCGTCTCAGGGTATGGAAGCGCTGGAGTCTACTTATAGCTGGACGTCGGCGTTTTACGGCTCCATCCCCGGGTCAATTGGTGAGACATCAACCGTGGCAATTTTGTTAGGCGGCGTACTGCTACTGGCAACCCGTATTGCGTCGTGGCGCATCGTGCTCGGCGTATTCCTGGGCATGGTGGCGTTATCGTCCCTGTTCAATATTGTCGGCTCAGATAGCAACCCGGCGTTTGCCATGCCCTGGTACTGGCATCTGGTCACCGGCGGCTTTGCCTTCGGCATGATCTTTATGGCAACCGACCCGGTGTCGGGGGCAATGACCAACGGCGGTAAATGGGCGTTCGGTATTCTGATTGGCGTCATGACGGTGCTGATTCGAGTGGTTAACCCCGCCTTCCCGGAGGGGATCATGTTGGCCATTCTGTTCTCCAACTTGTTTGCTCCGCTGCTGGATCACTTTGTGGTTCAGGCCAATATTAAACGGAGGCTCGCCCGTGTCTAGTCAGGACAGCACCAAGAAAATTGTATTGGTGGCTTTGTCACTGTGCCTGGTCTGCTCAGTGATTGTTTCCACTGCGGCAGTACTGCTAAAACCAGCTCAGGAAGCCAACAAAGCGCTCGATAAAAAGCGCAACATTTTGCAGGCTGCAGGCATGCTGCAAGCTGATGTGAGCATAGATGAACAGTTCGCTCAGATAACCGCTAAGGTCGTCGATCTGCGCACCGGAAAATATACGGATGAAGTAGACCCGGAGCGCTTCAATCAACGCAAAGCGTCCAAGGATCCCTCGCAATCAGAGAAGCTCAGCTCCGACGCTGATTTAGCCAAGATATCGCGCCGGGAAGACTACGCCATTATTTATTTGGTACAGACTGACAGCGGTGACCTGGACAAAATAATCTTACCAGTACGCGGTTATGGCTTGTGGTCCACGTTGTATGGATTTCTTGCTCTCGAGGCAGATGGAAATACAGTGGCAGGTATGGGTTTCTATGAGCACGCTGAAACGCCAGGACTTGGCGGCGAAGTCGACAATCCCCGCTGGAAGGGCTTGTGGCCGGGCAAGCAAGTGTACCGTGACGGTGAAGTCAGTATCGGCCTTATAAAAGGCACTGTAGATGTAGCCAGTCCCGACGCCGCATGGCAAATAGACGGGCTCTCCGGCGCGACATTAACTGCCAGAGGGGTTAGCAACCTGATGCATTTTTGGCTAGGGGAAGATGGCTTTCAGCCCTTCCTGAGTAATCTGAAGAAAGGGGACGCCTGACATGGCCAGTATCAAGGAGACCCTCACCGGTCCCATCTTTAAAGACAATCCGATAGCGTTACAGATTCTGGGTATCTGCTCGGCACTGGCGGTGACCTCATCGCTGCAGGTCACGTTGGTAATGTGTGTGGCCCTGACTACGGTAACGGCTTTCTCGAACCTCTCTATTTCCGCTATACGTAAGCTTATCCCTGGCAGTATCCGCATCATCGTCCAAATGATTATTATTGCCTCGCTGGTCATTGTGGTGGATCAGATACTGAAAGCGGTGGCTTACGACATCAGTAAGCAATTGTCAGTGTTCGTTGGCCTTATTATTACTAACTGCATTGTGATGGGCCGGGCTGAAGCTTTCGCCATGAAAAATCCACCCATGGCCAGCTTCTTCGATGGCATTGGTAACGGTCTGGGTTACTCGGTTGTGCTTATTTGTGTCGCGGTGATCCGCGAATTATTCGGTGCTGGAAAGTTAATGGGCATCGAGATTTTACCGCTGGTTACCGAGGGCGGTTGGTATCAACCCAACGGAATGTTGTTGTTGCCACCCAGTGCATTCTTCATTATCGGTTTATTAATCTGGGCCCTGCGCAGTGTCAATACCGATCAGGTAGAAGCCCCTGATTTCAAAATGGCTAAACACACACCTGTGGAAGAGGGCGTTTAAATGGAACATTATCTAAGCCTCTTTATTCGCTCCATATTTATCGAAAATATGGCGCTGTCCTTCTTTTTGGGCATGTGCACCTTCCTTGCGGTTTCCAAGAAAGTACAAGCCGCCTTTGGTCTGGGTGTTGCTGTTGTGGTGGTACTGACGATCACCGTGCCGATTAACAACCTGCTTTATACCTACCTTTTAGCGGACGGCGCGCTGGCCTGGGCCGGCTATCCCGACCTGGATCTGAGCTTCCTTGGATTGCTGTCCTATATCGGGGTGATTGCTGCC
This sequence comes from Halioglobus sp., assembly GCA_036961205.1. GTDB lineage: Bacteria > Pseudomonadota > Gammaproteobacteria > Pseudomonadales > Halieaceae > CALJFL01. The sequence goes on from JBALVI010000003.1 coordinate 341,190, forward strand.
CTGGTGCAAATTTTGGAGATGTTTCTCGATAAATATGTGCCAGCACTCTACACCGCACTGGGCGTGTTTTTACCGCTTATCACAGTGAACTGTGCCATTCTCGGAGCGTCCTTGTTTATGGTCGAACGCGACTATAACTTTGGTGAGAGCGTGGTTTACGGTGCTGGCGCCGGCGTTGGTTGGGCACTGGCGATTGTTGCTTTGGCCGGTATACGTGAAAAACTCAAGTACAGTGATATCCCTGATGGTTTACAGGGACTCGGTATTACTTTTATTACTGTTGGCCTGATGTCGCTTGGCTTCATGTCTTTCGGCGGCATAGATATTTAGGCGGAACTGAACAACTATGGATATAACAATTTTTTTTGGTGTCGGTATGTTCACCGCCATCGTGCTGCTACTGGTGTTTATTATTCTGATAGCACGTTCGCAGATGGTGAGTAGTGGCGCCGTCACTATCCTTATCAACGGCGAGAAAACTATTACCGTCCCCGCCGGCGGTAAACTTCTTCAGACTCTGTCAGACGCGGAACTGTTCTTGCCATCTGCCTGCGGCGGCGGCGGTACCTGCGCCCAGTGTAAATGTATTATTTCCGAGGGTGGCGGCTCGATGTTGCCAACCGAGGAATCGCACTTCACCCGTCGCGATGCAGCGGAAGGGTGGCGACTGAGCTGCCAGACCGCAGTCAAGCAGGACATGAAAATTGAAGTGCCGGAGGAGGTGTTCGGTGTTAAGCAATGGGAATGTACTGTGGAGTCCAATCCTAATGTCGCCACGTTCATTAAAGAGCTGACCCTGCGTCTACCTGAGGGGCAAAACGTCGATTTCAAAGCGGGCGGCTATGTACAGCTGGAGTGTCCACCCCACCTGGTGAAGTACAGCGATTTCGATATCGACGAAGAGTATAGAGGCGATTGGGAGCGATTTGGTTTCTTCAAAGTCGAGTCGGAAGTCAAAGAAACTGTTATCCGCGCCTACTCCATGGCCAACTACCCTGAAGAAGAGGGCATTGTTAAATTCAATATTCGTATCGCTACGCCCCCACCTGGCAGCGAGGGTATACCAGCGGGAGAAATGTCTTCCTGGGCATTCAATCTCAAGGCGGGTGACAAGGTAAACGTCTACGGCCCCTTCGGTGAATTTTTCGCCAAGGAAACTGAAGCAGAAATGGTGTTCATCGGCGGTGGTGCAGGCATGGCACCCATGCGATCACATCTGTTTGATCAGCTCAAGAGGATCCACTCCAAGCGTAAAATTTCTTTCTGGTATGGAGCGCGGTCTCTGCGCGAGATGTTCTATCAAGAAGATTATGATCAATTGGCGGCTGACAATGACAACTTCGATTGGCATGTTGCTCTTTCAGACCCACAACCGGAAGACAATTGGGACGGTATGACAGGTTTCATTCACAACGTACTTTTTGAGAACTATCTCAAAGACCATCCGGCACCGGAAGATTGTGAATTCTATATGTGTGGTCCGCCCATGATGAACGCTGCGGTCGTTCAGATGTTGACCGATCTGGGTGTCGAACCCGACAACATTATGCTCGATGACTTCGGCGGATAGATTTCAAGGCCACTCAAAGGAGTGGCTTTTTTTTGTTGCAGGTCTAGTACTGTTGCTGGCGGGTTGCGCCGGCGACTCAAAAGCACCGCTGCAGCTGTCTGGCTATGCACTGGGTACAACCTGGCATATAACAGCTGGCAGTAGCGACCAGGTCGAAATTGATTCTGCGTCGCTGCAGGCTCTGGTTCAGGGTCAGCTCGACCGGGTCAACCGAAGCATGTCCACTTATCTCCCAGACTCGGAAATTAATCGGTTTAATGCCTCTTCCGTTGGCGTCTGGCAGGAGCCTTCAGCAGATTTCTTGACTGTGCTGGACGCGGCTCTGGCGATTGGCATTGCAACTAAAGGTGCCTACGATATTACAGTGGGTCCTTTAGTTGATCTCTGGGGATTTGGCCCGGGTGAGCCCCGTACGGGAATTCCCTCACGTACTGCCGTTGCCCAGGCTAAAGAGCAGGTGGGGCAGGCCAAAGTTGAACGGGATGGCCCTCGAGCACGTCGTATGAATGATGTGTCCCTGGACTTTTCTTCCATTGCCAAGGGCTATGCTGTGGATTTGGTTGCAGAAGCACTGGGCCATATCGGCGTAACACATTATATGGTCGAAGTTGGCGGGGAAATGCGGGTTGCAGGTATGAGCCCGCGTGGAGATGCCTGGCGTATTGCTATCGAGCAACCGAACCCGGAGCGTCGTGAAGTTGCACGGGCCATATCAATCACTGATGTGGCAGTGGCCACGTCGGGTGACTACCGAAATTATTTTGATTTGGATGGCGAGCGATATTCCCATACCATCGATCCACGCACCGGCTACCCGGTACGCCACGATCTGGTATCAGTGACGGTAATAGACGACAGTACAATGCTCGCAGATGCCTGGGCGACGGCGCTTACCGTATTGGGCGCAGAAGAAGCTTTTGCGTTGGCCGAGGAAAACAACTTGGCAGTCTATTTTATACGCAGTACGGCAGACAGCTTTGTGGCTAGTCACACTGCTGCCTTTGAGCCGTTTCTGACCACCCCGGCAGCGATTACGGAATGATAAGCTGCATAGTATCGGAGGCAATATGACATTATTTCTTATCAGCGCAGTAGTCATTGGACTGGTGATTGCCGGTATGGCGATCGGCGTTATTATGGGGCGACCCCCTATTAAAGGTTCCTGTGGCGGGTTGGGAGCCCTGGGTGTTGATCAGGCTTGTGAGCTTTGCGGGGGCGACCCCAAGAGCTGTGATGAAGAGAGCCGTGACGGACGGGAAGGTAAGGCCAATCCCGGCTTATACTACCCCGCCTCCAAGTAGAGAAGTTTGCACTGGTGAGCTCTTCCCCGGGCAATATTGGCAATTACGCCCCTTTTATCGGTCTGCGTTACAGTTTTAGTCGCCAGCGAAATCGTTTTACCTCGGTTATCGCACTCATATCCATGCTCGGTATGGTGTTGGGTGTAGCCAGTCTGATCACCGTGCTTGCAGTAATGAATGGTTTCGCCGGAGAACTTCGGGGGCGTATTTTATCCCTGGTGGCACACGGTTATGTACAGCAGGCTGATGGTGGTATTGCCCAATGGCGGCAACTTGCCAGTACGATTGCCGAGCAACCGGGTGTGGTCGCAGTATCGCCCTATATAGCCGACAAGGTGATATTGGGCAGCGATCGAGTCTTGCGAGGTGCGCTGTTAACGGCGATAGATCCTCTGTTGGAGGGGGGGACTTCCCGAGTTCCTGGCGCTATGGTGTTCGGTTCTATTGAGTCACTCGACCAGGAGCCATTTTCGGTTGTACTCGGTACTTCCTTAGCGCGTATTCTGGGCGTTGTGCCCGGCGATAGAATTGAAGTCACAGTGCCTCGTTTGACCGTAACTCCACTGGGAATATTTCCGCGTAGTAAACGATTAGTCGTCACCGGCCTATTCGAAGTGGGCGCTCAACCCGATGCTACCCAGGTCTACGTGTCGCTACGCACAGGGCAGAAATTGTTGGGAAGCGCGGGCAGGGTAAGCGGCCTGCAGGTAAAGACCGAGGATCTGTTCACAGCGCCTGAAACGATGGCGGCGCTCAAGTACGGGCTGCCGGAGAATCTACAAGTGCGCGACTGGAGCCAGACCCAGGGCTCCTTGTTTCGCGCGGTTAAAATGGAAAAAATTATGGTCAGTATTCTGCTGCTCAGTGTGGTTGCAGTGGCCGCCTTCAACATCGTCTCCACTCTGGTGATGTCGGTGGCCGAGAAGCGTCGCGATATTGCCGTTTTGAGAACTATGGGCGCAAGAGCAAACGGTATAATGGCGATCTTTGTTGCTCACGGTATGGGACTGGCTGCGGTGGGTATCGGTCTGGGTGCGCTACTGGGTATTGTTCTAGGGACCTATATAGCGGCAATAACTGCCGCATTTGAAAGCCTGTTAGGAGTGAAATTGTTTGATCCCTCTGTTTACTTCATCAGCGAACTACCTGCGGATTTGCAGTGGCTCGATGTTGCCGGGGTTGTTGCAGCCTCATTATTGTTGAGTCTATTAGCAACAGCTTACCCCGCCTGGCGGGCCGCCAAAATAGCGCCGGCCGAGGTGTTGCGCTATGAATGATCTGGTACTGCAATGTCAAAATCTGGGTCGTACCTATGCTGATGGCGATCATTGCGTGGCGGTTTTATCGCGGGTTGAGTTGACCTTAAAGGCTGGCGAAAAAATTGCGGTGGTCGGTGCCTCGGGTTCGGGAAAGTCGACCCTGCTCAATTTACTCGGCGGTTTGGATGCTCCTACCGAGGGTACCGTTAGTCTTGCGGGTAAAGATCTGGCGACCCTGAACGAGCGTGAGCTTTGCCACTGGCGCAACCAGCGGCTGGGTTTTGTTTATCAGTTTCATCATTTACTGCCTGAGTTTGACGCCTTGGAAAATGTTGCCATGCCTTTGTTGATCGGCGGCGTAGCACGCAAGCAGGCGTGGGAGCGCGCCGGGGCGTTGCTGGGTCGTGTAGGGCTGACCAGTCGGTTGCGCCACCGCCCGGGTCAGTTGTCTGGCGGTGAGAGGCAGCGTGTTGCCATTGCCCGGGCACTGGTCAATTCACCGGACTGTGTGTTGATGGACGAGCCTACCGGCAATCTTGATCCTCATTCAGCGGCGCAGGTTTTGGAACTGATTGATGAGTTGGGCCAGGAGCAGTCTTCGTTTGTCGTGGTCACTCACGATCCAGCGATTGCAGCACGTATGAATCGCACTCTGGTGCTTCGAGATGGTTCTCTTCATGCTGAGAGCTAGGTGAGTTTCCTCGAAACCCTGCGTATCGCCAGCCGCAATACGTTTGCACTGGGGCGTGGCTATCTTTCAAGTTTTCTTTCTTCCTTGTCGATGCTCGGCCTGGTGCTGGCGATAACCTTGTTGATTACTGTGCTCTCTGTAATGAACGGCTTTGATAAAGAAATGCGAGAGCGGATATTAAGCCTCGTTCCACACATTACTGTGCAGTCGCAAACTGCAATATCTGACTGGCCTGCGTTGGCACATTCGATAGCGGAACATCCGGACGTTGTCTCGATCAACCCCTTTGTTCAATTTGACGCCTTGTTTATGCGTGGTAGTGACATTGAAACTGCCAGGGGCATAGGCCTCGATTTTCACGCTTCGCAAAATAACCCTTTACTGGCGATGCTGTCGCCTGAGGCAAGGCAGCAATTTCTAGGGCAAGACGATGGCCTGCTGCTTGGCAGCGGAATTGCCGCTCTGCTCGATGTGCAAGCGGGTGATCAATTGACGCTGGTAGTACCCTCGCTCAGAGGTGATGCCGGCCCCGGTGCTACCCGGTTTGAAACGGTTCGACTGAGTGCCGTTCTGCATACCGGCACCGAGTTGGATCAGAGTGCTGCGGTAGTGCATCTGCCACTGGCGGCCAAGCTTGCCAATATTGAAGGGCAGGTCAGTGGCCTGCAAATAAGTACCAGTGAATTGTTCAGAGTTTCCGATATCGGTTGGGAGTTAGTCACGCAATTACCTCCAGGATACTACGCCACCAACTGGATGATGACCCACGGCAATCTTTACGCTGCCATTCAACTATCCCGAGATCTGGTCAGTATCCTGTTGTTCTCTATTATCGCGGTCGCAGCCTTCAACGTGGTGTCTTCGCTGGTACTGGTGGTATTTGATAAGCGTGGCGATATTGCGATTTTGCGAACCCTGGGTGCCTCGCCGGGAAACATAGCCACTGTATTTGTGTTGCAGGGCGCGATGATAGGAGCAGTGGGTGTAGTCCTGGGAAGTGTACTGGGCGTTGCTACCAGTCTTGCGGTGCCGGGCGCTGTAGCCGGGCTGGAATCGTTATTGGGTATACAATTTCTCAATACCGACGTGTATCCCGTTTCGTTTTTACCGGTAGACATACTGGTCGACGATGTTCTGAAAGTCGGCTCGGTTGCCCTGGTGATGTGCGTGTTGGCTTCTATTTATCCGGCACTGCGTGCCTCCCGCTTGGCGCCAGCGAGTGTTTTACACGAAGAGGGCTAGCTCGCTAGGGTGGTACGGAGCCTTGTGTAACCTCTTTTCTAGCGGCTCTTGATCTTTTGCGCTCGGCCCAGTGCCTGGCCACCCTCATGCGCCAGAGCATGCTGATTACAAAGTAACCCAGCGAGCCAAAGAACAAACCACAGATAAAACTACCCAGTAAGAAGGGTTGCCAAACAGTCGCCAGGCTGTCTGTGAGCCACTCCGAGCTCAATTCAAACTCTACCTGTTGTACCGGGATATCGATGATCATCGCGCCCACCCGATAAGAGAGATAAAAAATGGCGGGAATCGTTAGCGGATTGGTAATCCACACCAGGCCAATTGAAAGGGGAAGATTACAGCGCAGGCGCACCGCCAATACTGCGGCCAGAATCATCTGCCCGGGAATGGGCATAAAGGCGACAAACAGGCCAACAAAAAAAGCCATCGAGGCGGCGTAGCGGTTCAGGTGCCAGAGGTTCGGCTGATAGATCCAGCTGCCCAGTAATTGCAGGGATTTTATCTCGCGCAGCTTGGCCGGGCTGGGGATGAATTGTTTAAGCGTTTTCTTCGGCATATCTGTAATGGATGAATTAGACGTGTAACGCAGAATCGAGTTGTGATTGACTCGTGCTTGGCCTCTGCTCTATGTCCGTCGGCGTGGAAGGTCCGCCATTATGCACCTAATTTAGCGGGTTCTCTACTGATGCGATCATGGATAATTGGCGCAGTATCAGCGGTCATCGTGTGTGGCTGGCTGCCAGTTTTGCCACCGGCCAGTGTTCCACTTGGCCTGCTGCTATTCACAATACTTGCCATCTTTCAATTTGGGTGGCGTGCCTCCGGGTTGGCCGGGGCCGCTTTTGGTTTTGCACTCGCCTACAGCCACGGTAGCCAAATACTGGAGCGTCGCCTGGACTCTGGCTGCGAGATGCAACCGCAGATAGTTCGCGGTACGGTGGCAAGTTTGCCCAGAACGTCAAATATCCGGGAAGACCTGCGCCGTCAGCGTTTCGAATTCGCAGTGGCAGAATTTTTCGACGACTCCTGCGCTGGCCCGAAAACGCTGTTGTTGTCCTACTATGGGAGGAAGAATATTGCTCCCGGCGATACCTTGCAGCTCAGTGCCAAACTTCATCAGCCCTGGGGTTTAGCGAACCCCGGCTCTTTCAATATGCAGGCCTGGTTCGCAGAGTCTGGGATAGACGCGGTGGGTACCGCCGGTTCGCTTGAGCCTTACGCGCTTGCTACGGGTGATGTCCCGTTTACCGGCCATCACCGCTTACGGCTGGAAATATCCCGGGCTATCAGCGCCAATGGATTCGAACCCGGCGTCGATGCCATTTTGCGCGCTATCACCGTCGCTGATCGTAGCGGTCTAAACGCCTCACTTTGGCAGTTGCTGCAGTCCTACGGGGTTAATCATCTGGTCGTTATCTCGGGCCTGCATATCGGTCTCATCGGCGGTCTTGGCTACTTGCTGGGTAGCCTGCTGAGTCGCCTCGTATCATTGTTGAGTTGTCACCGTCTGTTTTCATTGCTTCCTGAGGTCTGTGCGTTGGTGTTTGCACTTTGCTATACCAGCCTCGCCGGGTTTGGTTTAGCCAGTCAGCGCGCTTTGTGCATGCTGGCGTGCTTCTGTCTGGCCAGCAGTGTGGGGCGGGCCAGTAGTGCCTGGAATAACCTGCTACTGGCGGCAGTAATCGTGCTGGCCGTTAACCCCCTGTCTGCGCTTGGCAGCGGATTTTGGTTGAGCTTTGGCGCTGTGGCCTGTTTGCTTTGGCTGGGCATGTGGCGACCTCAGCGGAGTTTGCCGGCGCGACTACTGATGACGCACGGTTATATGTCGATTGCGATGGTGCCCCTGGGTGGCTATTGGTTCGGAACTGCCAGCGTAGTGGCGGGTTTGGCTAATCTCGTGTTGGTGCCACTGGTAACCCTGATTCTGGTTCCGCTTACCCTAATGGCTGCATTCCTGCATGTCCTGGGCGTTGGGGCCGCCGATACGCTTTGGCACTGGGCGGCCGTATTCATCGGCCTCTTCCTCGCGCCGGCGCAGAGCATTGCCGAGGATCACCGGGATTGGCTCACCATCTTATTCTACCCGCAGTGGCCGGAGCTATTACTGGCAGTCACAGGTTTGGCCCTGCTGGCGCTGCCGTTGGGGCGGGCAGCAGCGATACTGGTGATCGCACTCTTGCTACCCTTATTTCTTGTTGATCGTAAACCACCCCTCGCTGAACCGACTTTGTCTGTACTCGATGTAGGGCAGGGCAGCGCGGTGGTTTTTCAAAGTGGCGCGCGAACACTGGTCTACGATACCGGGGGCGGAGACCCGGCGGGTAATAATCTCGCGGCGTCGGTAGTGCTACCGTTTTTGCGCTACTTTGGAGTGAAAGAACTAGACACCTTAATCGCCAGCCATCCTGACAATGACCACAGCGCGGGCATCAATACAGTACTGGGCCAGATGCCTGTTGCGCGCTATCTCTATGGTTTGCCGGTGCCAGGAGTAACCGGTGGCAGGCCCTGCGTGGCTGGCAAGTCATGGCAATGGCCCACGGGTGAGCGCTTCCAGCTGCTTGCTCCTGCCGGTGAATCTGGCCTGACGTCCAATAATGCCTCCTGCGTTTTGCTGATCGAGGTTAGAGGCGTGCGGCTATTGCTCCCGGGTGATGTTGAGGCCAGTCGGGAAAAGCAGCTTCTGGCATACTGGGGTGCCACCCTGGACAGCGATGTGCTGCTTGCCGGCCATCACGGTAGTCGCACTTCAAGCACTTATGGCTGGCTCAAGTACATTACTCCGGATACAGTGGTTTTCTCCTATGGTTATGCCAATCGCTTTGGGCATCCTCACGCGACGATCCTGGCCAGGACCAGGGTGATGGGAGCCAAGACCCACTCAACCGCCAGTGACGGCGCTGTGATACTAACGTTTAGGCCTGATGGTACTGTGTCTGGGCAGCTTTGGAGGCCAACCCAGCAGCGCTATTGGATGTAATTTTTGCCGGCTTTCGCCTCCGCCCGGGGCGCGTATAATGATGCCAGCAATCACAACAAAAGGATGTGGACGTGCTCGAATTGGTAACAGCCGGTGGCTGGTTAATGGTGTTTATTATTATTGGCTCAGTTGTGGCCGCCGCCATTTGTATAGAGAGGCTATATACCCTCAATCCCAAGAAGATAGCGCCGCCGCACCTGCTCGCCTCAGTATGGAAGCAATTAAAAGCGGGGGAAATGGACGCCAACCGGCTGCGCACCTTAAAGCAATCGTCGCCTCTGGGCAGAATCCTGGCCGCTGGTCTCAGTAACGCCTACCATGGCCGCGATGTGATGAAGGAAAGTATTCAAGAGGCCGCCAGTCACGTTATCCATGAGCTGGAGCGCTACCTTAATACTCTGGGCACTATCGCCGCTGTCGCACCGCTTCTGGGCCTGCTGGGTACGGTGGTGGGTATGATCGACGTGTTTGCGGAAATCATGGCTCAGGGTACCGGCAATGCCAGCGCCCTGGCGGGCGGAATTTCGCAGGCGCTGATTACCACCGCTGCGGGCCTCAGTGTTGCTATTCCAGCGCTGGTCATGCACCGCTATTTCACCGGCCGTATAGACTCCATTGTTATTGAATTGGAGCAGGAGACCATTAAGTTGGTTGATGCGCTGCACAGCGAAGAGAATACGGAAACCGACGTTTGAAGTTTCGCCGCCAACGCACCGACGATGTAGGGGTCAATCTGACGCCACTGATAGACGTGGTGTTTTTGTTGTTGATATTTTTTATGGTGTCTACCACCTTTACCCGTGAAACTCAGCTCAGCATCGATCTACCAGAAGCCACCGGCACGGTAAAAGACGCGGTGGAGCGGCAGGTTGAAATTCTGATAGACGAGGCTGGAAGCTATCGGGTGAACGGGCAGGGCCTGGTCGATGATCGTATGCGTACACTGCAGGCCGCGATTTACAAAATATCGGCAGGGGACACCACTTTGCCAATGATTATTACCGCCGACGCTCAGTCTTCCCACCAGTCGGTGGTGCGCGCTATGGATGCAGCGGGCCAGATGGGCTTTGTCCATCTCAGTATTACCACCCGGGAACCTTCGGAGCAACGCGGCGGTGGGTAAACGTGAGCTGGCAGCAAACCTCCCCAGGCGCTCGGGCAAAGTAAGCGATTGGCGCCTTTACGGCCGTTTGTTGAGCTACATCGTGCCTTACTGGTACATCTTTGGTCTCAGTATGATCGGCTACATTGTGTATTCTCTGGGCAACGTTCTGCTCGCGGATATGATGCAGTTCTTGCTCGATTCATTGAATGACTCTGACTCTGCAAGCTCTGGCATTGTTGGAGGTTTTGCTTATTCGCTGGTCGACACCAGCGATATGACCACGCTTGAATTCGCCCGTATTGCCGTGCCGCTGGCGGCCATTACTCTGGCCTGTACGCGAGCCATTGGGTTTTTCATGGGCACCTATTTCATGAATTACGTCGCCCGAGGACTGATTCATAAACTGCGCTGTGAATTGTTCGACAAAATGCTGGTGGCACCAAGTAGCTATTACGACACTCACAGTCAGGGCGTGTTGATCTCCAAGATCACCTACAACGTGGAGCAGGTCAGTGGTGCCGTAACCAAAGCTTTGAAAATAATCGTTCGCGAGGGCTTCACCGTAATAGCACTCCTTACCTACATGCTGTATTTGAACTGGCGCCTGTCGCTGATATTTTTTGCGGTAGCCCCTCTGCTGGCCATTGTTGTGACAGTGGTAGGCAAACATTTTCGCCGTTACAGCCGCCGCATACAGGCCTCTATGGGAGATGTTACCCAGGTATCGAACGAAACCATAGGCGCCTATAAAGAGGTGAGGGTGTTCGGCGGGCAGGAGCAGCAGAGCGAACGTTTTCGAACGGCCAGCGAATACAACAGGGTACAGAGTCTCAAGTTGGAATTTGCAGACGCGATCAGCACACCGGTTATCCAGACCTTGCTGGCGGGGTCGTTGTCCGCGTTAATCTGGTTCGCTCTAAATCCGGATATATTGGTTGGTTTTAGTGCCGGTTCATTGGTTGCCTTTTTGACCGCCGCTGGACAGTTGAGCAAACCCATTCGTTCGCTGAGTGGAATACAGGCGATAATCCAGCGTGGCCTGGCGGCCTCTGAAGATATTTTCAAGCAGCTGGACGAGGAAGCTGAAATAGATAAAGGCCAGCACACTGTGGCCCGAGCCAAAGGCAAGTTAGCTATTCGCGATCTCAGTTTTCGCTACCCTGGCGGTGACACCGATGTACTGTGCAATTTCACGCTGGAAGTAGAGCCGGGACAAACCGTCGCTCTGGTGGGTCGTTCCGGCAGCGGCAAAACTACACTGGTACAGCTCATCTCGCGGTTTTACCCCTTGGCGGATGGGGATATTCTTCTCGACGGCGTGTCCATTGAAGATTACGAACTGAAAAATCTTCGCGATCAATTGGCGATGGTGTCACAGAGCGTGACCCTGTTCCACGATACCGTGTACAACAATATTGCTTACGGCTCTCTCGCTTCCGCTACCCGTGAGCAGGTAGAAAGTGCGGCCAAGTCGGCTTTCGCTACGGACTTTATCGAAAAGCTACCCAACGCTTATCAGACTATGCTGGGTGACGATGGCGCTGGCCTCAGCGGTGGCCAAAGGCAGCGTATCGCGATTGCCCGGGCTATCCTCAAGGATGCACCTATACTCATACTGGATGAGGCGACCTCGGCTCTGGATAATGAATCGGAGCATCGTATACAACGGGCGTTGGAAAAAATTATGGCCGATCGTACCACTGTGGTTATTGCGCATCGCCTGTCTACCGTCGAGCGCGCTGACGTGATTGTAGTGATGGATCAGGGCAGTATTGTGGCTACCGGCAGCCATCAGGAGCTACTGGCTCAGGGCGGCTTGTACGCCCAGCTGTACCATCAGGAGTTTACCGACTGATGTCTGCCGCCGACACTATGGTCAATGCCTGGTATGGGCGCGCCTGGTGGTTGTGGCTGTTGCGCCCCGTGGAGTTTGTTTTCCGGTTGGTGGCGGCAAGCAGGCGGACAGTGTATCGCCTGGGTGTGATGTCGGCGGCGAAGGGCTCGGTGCCGTTGATAGTGGTGGGTAATATCACCGTCGGTGGCACCGGCAAAACACCAGTGGTTATTGCACTGGTCGAGTACCTGCAGAAGCAGGGCCTGCGACCGGGCGTGGTTAGCCGCGGTTATGGTGCTAACAACGAGGAGTTTCCATACTCCCTGACTGCTAACAGCAACGCCAGTCATTGTGGCGACGAGGCCTTACTGATTTATCAACGCACCGGCTGCCCCGTAGTGGTTGCCCCGGACCGGCCTGCGGCAGTGCGGCAACTGGAAGCAGAGTTTAAGGTTGACGTTGTGTTGTCTGATGATGGCCTGCAGCACTATGCAATGCATCGGGACATGGAAATCGCCGTGGTAGATTCACGTCGCGGTGTTGGTAACGGTTTTTGCCTGCCTGCCGGGCCATTGCGTGAGCCCTGCAGCCGCCTTGCGGATGTGGACTTTATTTTGTATCGAGGCAGTTGCGATCCGATCAATGGGGTTCTCTATCGTTGCGACAGCCTGGTTAATCTCAAAACGGGTGAAATTCGGGACTTTGCCGTTGGCGGGGACCTTCTAGCGGTTCATGCCGTAGCCGGAATTGGTCAGCCCTCACAGTTTTTTGCCACTCTGCGAAATGCAGGCTTTCAGACGGTTGAACATTGCTTTTCCGACCACCACGACTACACGGCGGCCGACCTTGAGTCGATATCGGACAGGCCCATACTGATGACCGAAAAAGACGCGGTAAAGTGCCGGCCGCTAGCCAGTGACAATTGCTGGTATTTGAAGATTACCGCTGAAGTCCCCGCCCAGGTTACTGACGCAGTTTCCGCCCTGGCAAAAAGCTAAATCAGGACAAACAACGCATGTCGTACTCAGTCGTCATTCCCGCACGCTATGGCTCCAGCCGCTTACCTGGTAAGCCGTTGTTGGATATTGCCGGGAAACCAATGATTCAACGGGTGTGGGAGCAGGCTCGAAAGAGCAGCGCTGAACAAGTAGTAATTGCGACCGATGATGCGCGCATTTATAAAGCAGCAGAAGCTTTTGGCGCAACAGTCTGTATGACTTCGGCTGAGCATGCCTCGGGTACCGATAGACTGCAGCAGGTGGCCACGGAGATGGGCTACTCGGATCAGCATATTGTCGTAAATGTACAGGGCGACGAGCCGTTGATCCCGCCGGAGGCCATCGATCAGGTAGCGGCCAACCTCGCCAGAGAATCCTCCGCGGCTATAGCGACCTTGAGTGAGCCAATAACCAGCGTTGAGGAACTGCGTAACCCCAACGCAGTAAAAGTTGTTAGCCAAGCTTCCGGACTGGCACTGTATTTTAGCCGCGCACCGATACCCTGGCCGCGCCAGGCCTTTGCAGATAATAGTGCAGACTTGGCTCATCTTGAACACTGGCAGCGGCATATCGGTATCTACGCCTATCGCACTCGGTTTCTGCATGAGTTCGTTACCTGGCCGGTGGCCCCGATGGAAGAGCTAGAGCAGTTGGAACAATTGCGTGCTATGTATAACGGCATGAGAATTCATGTTGAGCCTGCCTGTGCGCCGGTTCCCGCTGGCGTGGACACAGAGCAGGACCTGGCGGCTATTCGAAAGCTGCTTGGTGCATCCTGAGATGTTAGCTGAATCGTTGCCCACGCGGGTACTGTTTGTGTGTCTGGGCAATATTTGCCGCTCGCCGACAGCGCACGGGATTTTTGAAAAAATGGTTAACAGCGCCGGACATCAAGAGCGTATCAAAGTGGATTCCTGTGGTACTGGCGGCTGGCATGTGGGGAACCCCCCAGATGCGCGAGCAACGGTTGAGGCTGCAGAGCGTGGCTACGACCTAAGCCACTTGCGGGCACGACAATTGCGCAGCAGTGACTTCCTCGAGTTCGATTACATTGTTGCGATGGATAGGGCTAACTTGAATGACCTGCGCCGGGAACAACCCGAAAACTCAAATTCAAAGTTGGTGCTGTTTCTGGCATACGGTTCGGCCAATGAATACGACGAAGTACCCGACCCATACTATGGTGGCATAGACGGCTTTGCCCAGGTGTTGGATCTCGTCGAAGATGCCAGCGCTGGCCTGTTGCGGACGCTTGTCAATGAAGATTGAGCGTGACCAGTCGCTCAAGGCCTACAACTCGCTGGCATTGGAAGCTCAAGCTAGCGCGCTGGCAAAGGTTAATAGCGAGGCGGAACTTCGAGAGGCTATTCTCTGGGCACGTGATAACCAGTTGCCACTAGTCGCGCTGGGGCAGGGCAGTAACGTGGTGCTGGCCGGCGACCTGAGTGCCCTGGTGGTGTTACAGCAGGGCAAGGCTGTTGCGATACTCGATGAAGATAAAGAATGCGTCACCCTGCGAATAAATGCTGGTAACGACTGGCATGAACTGGTGCAGTGGAGTCTTGCGCAAGGCTATTACGGGCTAGAGAATTTAGCGCTGATACCGGGAACTGTTGGTGCAGCGCCCATTCAAAACATCGGTGCTTACGGCGTAGAATTCGAACAGTTTGTGGTGGCTGTGCACGGTCTGCAGGCTGCAGATGGTGAGCCTCTTTCACTAGACGCCCAGGCCTGTCAATTTGCCTACCGCGACAGCGTTTTCAAGCATGCTCTGCGCGATAAGCTGATAATTACCGCTGTCGATATCAAGCTGTCAAAAACCCCGGCCGTTAATCTCACCTATCCGGCCCTGGCTACCTACCTGCAAGACGTTGAGGGGCAGATTGATCCGCAACGGGTGTTCGATGCTGTTGTTAACATTCGCCGCCGTCGCCTACCTGATCCAAAGGTTGAGCCGAATGCCGGCAGCTTCTTTAAAAATCCGATCATTGCCTATGAGCGCAGCGCCTATCTTGGACTGCAATTTCCCGCGCTGCCACGCTACCCTCAGGCTGACGGTGGGGTGAAATTATCGGCAGCGTGGTTGATCGATCAGTGCCAGTGGAAAGGCGTCAAGAAAACAGGTGTGGGTGTGCATTCTGCTCACGCTTTGGTGCTGGTCAATTACAGCAGTGATAGCGGTAAAGCCTTACTGGCACTGGCCAGCGAAATTAAGGACTCCGTGTCACAGCGCTTTGGCTGTGAGCTGGAGATCGAACCAAGGGTCTACGGCAGCGACTAATGACAGAGTTCGACCATAAAGCCTATTTGAAAACCCTGACTGCCAGGCCCGGTGTCTATCAGATGTATGACGCCGAGAGCGCATTACTCTATGTGGGTAAGGCGAAAAACCTGCGCAACCGTGTCAGCAGTTATTTTCGTGCCAGCGGCCTCACCGATAAAACCATGGCACTGGTGGCAAAAATACACAGCATTGAAGTTACCGTTACCTCGACCGAGGTTGATGCCCTGTTGCTCGAGCACAACCTGATCAAAACCCAGCAACCACCGTACAATATTTTACTTAAAGACGACAAATCGTTTCCCTATATCTACCTCTCCACCGAAGACGAGTTTCCCCGCATCGATCTGCACCGGGGTGCCAAGCGTCGCAAAGGTAAATACTTTGGGCCTTATCCCAGCGCCGGCGCGGTGCGAGAATCTCTGCATTTTCTGCAGAAAGTGTTCAAAGTGCGGCAGTGTGAAGACAGTTACTTTAGCAATCGATCAAGACCCTGCTTACAGCACCAGATAAATCGCTGCACGGCACCCTGCGTTGACCTGGTGACTCCTCAGGAGTATCAGCAGCAGGTAGAGAACACGGCTCTTTTTCTCAAGGGCAAGTCACAGCAGCTTATTGTGCAGCTGGCGGATGATATGGAACACGCCGCGGCTGAGCTTGAGTATGAAAAGGCCGCCGCCTACCGCGATCAGCTTAGTCAGCTACAGCATGTGCAGGCCAGTCAGGGTATTGAAGGCACCAGCGGTGAGTTGGACATTATGGCGGCTGTAGCGGCCGGCGGTCGGGCCTGTGTGCAGGTATTGTTTGTGCGTGGGGCGAGAGTGTTGGGCAGTAAAACCTATTATCCGCCGCTGAAGCTGGATGAGAGCCCAGAGCAGGTGCTTGCAGCCTTCCTGCCACAGTACTATCTGGCCGGCGTGCGGCCAATCCCCAAAGAAGTGATTGTGAACGCCTTGCCTGCGGATTCAGAGACATTGGCAGAAGCCTTTAGTGCCGCGGCGGGCAAGAAAATACAGCTGCGGCATCGTGTTCGCGATGCCAGAGCACGTTGGTTAAAACTTGCACAGCAAACCGCACAAACGAACTTGGAGGCCCACCTCTCTGGCCGCCAAACCACCACTGATCGTTTGCAGGCGCTGCAGACTTTACTCAAGCTGCCAGAGCTGCCCCAACGTATGGAATGCTTTGACATCAGCCATTCCTCTGGCGAAGCAACAGTGGCTAGCTGCGTGGTGTTCGATGAGAACGGTCCGCTCAAGCGTGACTACCGTAAATTCAATATCGAAGGCATTACCGGTGGCGATGATTACGCGGCCATGCAACAAGCGCTGGAGCGGCGCTACAAGCGGCTAAAATCTGGCGAGGGCAGGGTGCCCGACATTCTGTTTATTGATGGCGGTAAGGGGCAGGTTTCGCAAGCAATGAGTGTGCTTGCGGAGTTGGAAATAGAGGGCGTTGAAGTGATTGGCGTAGCGAAAGGCACTACCCGTAAAGCCGGGTTTGAAACCTTGGTCAATGGCCGAACAGGGGCCGAGAAGCAGTTGCGGGGTGATAGTCCTGCGCTGCATCTTATTCAGCATATTCGTGATGAAGCCCACCGCTTTGCGATTACTGGCCACCGCGCCAGGCGTGACAAGGCACGCCAAACTTCTTCACTGGATAACATATCTGGCGTTGGGGCAAAGCGGCGCAGAGAGCTTCTGCGTCACTTTGGTAGTGCACGGGGCGTTGAGAACGCCAATGTCGACGAGCTTAAAAAAATCACCGGCATAAGTGCTACCATGGCTCAACAGATCTATGATCATCTCCACAATACAGCGGATTAGAGTATGGAGGCTGCGCCAAAGTGACCATCAACATTCCCAACGCTTTAACTATCGCGAGAATCTGCCTTATTCCCGTGCTCGTGGTCGTGTTTTATTTACCCTTTCACAATCACCTGCTGGTTGCGGCGGGGATCTTCACCTTCGCTGCACTCACTGACTGGGTTGACGGCTACCTGGCACGCAAGCTAGGCCAGATGACTGCGTTCGGAGCTTTCCTGGACCCGGTGGCGGATAAGCTGATGGTGTCGATAGCGCTGGTGTTATTGGTGGAGCGGCACGACACCATTTTATTCACCCTCGCAGCCTGTGTAATTATTGGCCGTGAAATTGTCATTTCTGCCTTGCGAGAGTGGATGGCTGAGCTAGGGCAGCGCACCTCGCTGGCTGTCAGCTACATCGGTAAAGTGAAAACTACCTTCCAGATGGTGGCCATCATCGGCCTGCTTGCCATTGATCCCGCTCGGGATGAAAGCTGGATGCTGGCCTTGTGCTACGTGATGCTCTACGCCGCTGCGGTACTCACCTTGTGGTCCATGGTGGTGTATTTGAAGACAGCGTGGGAAGTCATTAAGAGCGAACCCCAATAGAATCAATTAGATAGAGGGGCTATCTAAAGACATTTATTTAATGTTTCAGGTGAACTTTTAGCCCGGCACAGGTCAAATGCTGGCAACCCCAACGCCTCATCGACAACATCGGATCGACACATGATTAGAAGATTCCTCCTCCTGCTCACGCTATCAATCTCTTTTCTCTCCATTCCGACCTTGGTCAGCGCGGAGGCAGCGCCAGATTTCACTCTGTCGGACGTCAACGGAAACAGGGTAAGCTTGGCAGACTATAAGGGCCGCCCGCTTATTCTTCACTTCTGGGCCACCTGGTGTCCTTACTGCAAGAAACTACAGCCCGGCCTGGAGCGATTGTCGGTTGAGTTTGAAAACCAGGGCTTGGCCCTGCTGGGCGTCAGTTTTCGTGAGGACGAAGGCGTAAACCCGCAAGCAGCGCTCACTGAGCGCGGCCACAGTTTCAAAACCCTGGTGAAGGGCATTGAGGTGGCCAGGCTCTACGGTGTTAAAGGCACGCCTACAACGCTATTTATCGATAGCGCGGGCAACATCGTTGGCACTACAAATACCTCGGCGCCCGATGACCCCGTACTACGCCAATACGCGATGATTGCGATGCAGAAAACCGCGAATTGATTCACCCCCAAATGGCTTGAAACTCCGCCGCAACTCTATACAATGCACGCCTCCAGATCTCGGAGTTTCCGAATTTGGCGCGATTTTACAGAGGCTCGGTGGCAGAGTGGTCATGCAGCGGATTGCAAATCCGTCAACGCCGGTTCGATTCCGACCCGAGCCTCCATTTTTTTTGCTACGTTTTTTCGCGCGCTCTGTGCGAGTGTATTAATCCTCAAGCAATTATCCAGCCTATCTCTCTAGTCGAAACTTCGTGCCCGCGAACTATTGTGCGTTAGTGGCACTGCAGGGCATTGTGCCTGCAAGCTAATCAACTTTAAATAAAGAGCTTTCCTGATGTTGCTTGCGGCGGCGTCGCTTGTAGCGTTAAGTATGACGTGAAGCAAAGAGCTCTGACCCCTTTAGTTCAGCTGTGAATGACCACGATTGGAGTTGGATGACAGGTAAGCCATAGCTGTATCGCTTGATGTTTGGTTTAACGAAACCAAAGAAAAAGAAAAAGATACCAGGGATGGAATTGTCTGGCATCATTGAAGCGCTTCATGAAATTGGAAAAATTAAACCTGTTATAGATGGCCTCTATAAGTTAAGTGAAGTTCCTGAATTACTTCAGTACTTCGCAGATTTCGAGGTTTCGTTTGGCGCAGCGTTGGGTATCTGAACTTACACTACCAGGACCGCGCGCAGAATTGGCCGGCGGTACCGCAAGGACACATCAAATGAAATCAACATTCATAACGCTGGCCGCTCTCGGCATCGCCTGCAGCTTTACGCATATCGCATTAGCGCAGAATCCAGATAAACACACTGGATTTGTGAACCTGGAGCCGGCTGATCTCGAGTTCGAAATGATCCCGGGTATTACTGGCGCAAGCCAAGCGACTCTCCTTGGCGATCCGGCTAAGAAAGGCGTCTATGTGATGCGCTATCGGATTCCAGCGGGTCAGCTCGTACCGCCGCACCACCATGACCAAGATCGACACATTACAGTGATAGCTGGTACCTGGGCGTTTGGTACAGGCGATTCCAATGAGTGCGAGAATACAGTGCCAATGCCACCGGGATCCTATGTCTTTCACCCTAAGGACGCGGTGCACTTCGATGGTTCGTGTACAAGCGTGCCTATCGAAGTGCAGGTTATCGGAGTGGGCCCGGTCCAAACTATATGGCTGAGCGAAAAATAGACAGGGAGCAATCTAACTTGAGCTTTAGTGGTCAGAACCCTTCTTCGTATCAATGTCTAAAGATAACGACTAGACATTCAATTGACGGCTCTTGATTAAGTTAATAATCAAAAGACTATATAATATTAAATATGCAATCAGACCCCAAAAAATTAGTAGAAAAAAATAAAAACCTTACCCACTCCGAATTAATGAAGGTTATATCGCATGTTCAACGAGAGAAAGGCGAGTGGATTTTACATACCTTAATGGTAGACGGTTGTGATGTACCGTTTAAATTTAAGCGCAAAGGTAATTACCAAAGCTTAAAAGGCGCCAGAGTGAATATGACTTATTACTCAGAACAGGAAACTGTTGCGGGCATGGACTTTGAAGTGATGAAAGTAGTACGTATAAAAAGAGGGTGATCTAAGTGGTTGGTTGAGCTCAGTTGAGGTGGGCAGCTATCGCGCTAGACTAGGCCTTGAGCGTAGTGCCATACTTGATCCTCCGCCCTTGTCCTAATTGTTCACCAGGTATGCAAACACGAATTTTCGCCAAAAAGGAGAGAATAAGACATGCATGAAATTATCTGCCCGCACTGTGATAAAGCATTCAAAATCGACGAAGCCGGGTATGCAGACATTCTAAAGCAGGTTCGCGATAATGAGTTTGAGCAACAGTTGCACGAGCGACTTGAGCTGGCCGAGAAGGACAAGCTGAATGCGGTAGAACTCGCCAAGAGCGAGGTCGGTAGCGAAATGCAAAAGGCCGCCGCATCCAAGGATACCGAGATTCAGGCGTTAAAAGCCAAATTGGACACCGGTGAAGTCACGAAAAAGCTAGCTGTAGCCGAGGCGCGGGGCGAAGTAGAAAAAGAGAGGGACGCCCTGGCTAGCGAGCTTGAACAGACTAAACGCGACAAGCAGGCAGCTTCCGAGCTTGCCGATGCGAACCTCGCCAAGGGGCTGCAAGAGACTGCCGCAACAAAAGATACAGAAATCCAGAACTTAAAAGCCAGACTCGACGCCACTCATCTTGAGCAGAAGGTCGCGATTACCGGCGCAGTGAGTGCGGTCGAGAAGGAACGCGACGAATTGAAGAGCGGCCTTAAGCAGGTAGAGCTTGAAAAACAACTTGCCGAGAAGTCGCTCAAGGATAAGTACGAGACACAGATCCAGGATCGCGACGATGCGATTGAGCGCCTCCGCGACATGAAGGCCCGTCTGTCTACCAAGATGGTTGGCGAAACCCTGGAACAGCACTGTGATACAGAGTTTAATCGCATTCGAGCAACAGCGTTCCCGAGGGCATATTTCGAAAAAGATAATGATGCGCGTACCGGCAGTAAGGGCGACTACATTTTTCGCGATTCGGACGAGGCCGGTACTGAGATCGTTTCGATTATGTTTGAAATGAAGAACGAAATCGATACCACTGCAACGAAGAAAAAGAACGAGGACTTTTTAAAGGAACTCGACAAGGACAGGACAGAGAAGGGGTGCGAGTACGCAGTTCTGGTGTCCCTTCTCGAACCCGAAAGTGAGCTCTACAACTCTGGGATCGTCGACGTATTTCACCGCTATCCAAAGATGTACATCGTTCGGCCGCAGTTCTTTCTTCCAATTATTACACTGCTGCGTAACGCGGCGATGAAGTCGCTCGAATACAAGACGGAGCTTGCGCTTGTTAAAGCACAGAGCGTTGACATAACAAACTTCGAAGACGACCTGGATAAATTCAAGACCGCGTTTGCGAAGAACTATGATCTTGCCTCCAAGAAGTTTCAAACAGCAATCGATGAAATTGATAAATCAATCGACCATCTGCAGAAGACGAAGGACGCTTTGCTTAGTACGGATCGGAACCTTCGTCTTGCAAATAACAAGGCACAGGATGTAACGATCAAGAAGCTGACTCGGCGCAACCCCACTATGGCGGGGAAGTTCGACGAACTAAATAATCAAAGTTCTTCGGATACCGATTGATACAGTCAACTCAGTCGCTAGACCCACAGACAACGCTCAAAGTGAAGGTTGTTCCAGGGTCGTCGAAATCTGATGTGTCCGGTTGGCTTGGTGACATGCTGAGGCTCCGAATGGCTGCGCAGCCAGAGAAACGCAAGGCTAATTCAGCGGTAGTGGCTCTTCTAGCGAAGACTTGGCCCTGTGTCGTGTGTTCCGGAGTTTCCGCGTTTTAGTGGAAACTCTCAACCGTACGTTCAATTAACACCGATGATATGAAACTAAACGCCATTCACAAGATTCTGGGACTCATTATGATAGCTCCACTAATCCTGTGGGCTATCACTGGTCTAATATTCCTGACAAAACCTGGCTACAGCAATGCTTACGAGCAGCTTTCGCCAGCGCTGTATCAGTTCGACAAAACCGCACGAGTCTCAGGTGCCGCGAATTGGACCGACATTCGCTTACTGAAAACAGTACTGGGCTACCATCTGCTGGTTCAGGAAAGCGGGAGCTGGGAACATCTGGATCCATTTACATTAGCGGTGAAATCGCAGCCGAGTCCCGAGCAAGTAAAAGCGCTGATTCAGGATGCCACGAAGGCAAGCCCCAGCCGTTACGGAACGATTTCAGCGATTCAGAAAAATACGGTGATTACAGATACAGATGTGGTTATTACATTGGACTGGAATTCATTGACGCTAAAGCAGGAGGGGAGAGATACCCGTCTGATAAACACCTTGTACAAGGTCCATTACTTGCAGTGGTTCGACTCGCCGCTACATAACAAGATATTTGGAATATTGGGGCTAATTTTACTGGTTGCTCTGTCGGTTCTTGGCTGCGTAACTTACATCCGTGGAAGAAAAAACGAGCTCAACTGACCCTGTAGAGTACGGCATGATGAAACGGTTCCCGTAGCTGCCTATGCCGGAGTTTTGCTATTTTTTGGGGTTTTCAGAGCCCAGCGCCTTCTCTCGAGCATTCAAACGATGGACAGGGCAGAGTCCGGCGAGTTATCGCGATCAGCAAACGTAGAATCACCCGAATCACATGCCCGGATCAGCAATTCAACGTGGGCCTGAATTTGTGTAATAGCTTCAGTTCCCTCAGAGAGCTTAAGCAGAGAATTCTCTATCAAAAACCACGTTTTCATAATTGAAAACGAGTAGTGAATGAGCGTTAGATCCAAAGAATGTGGAATCTGCTCGATCTGACGAACATTGATGCTGGACATGGTCACCCCAAAGAGCTCTTCCAGTTCATCTGCAAAAGGCCTTTTCGGGAATTGTGCCTGAGCTATAAACTCCAGAATTAGTGCCCGCTGGCTTTCGGACAAACCCTTCATACCCCGCGACACCCTTAGTGCGCTCGGGGTACTGCTGGTTCATCGAACGGGTGAGATGGCATCGAAACTGACTTGTAACCCGTGTCGTTGATCTCAATCACACCCTGCTTGATCATCTCTCGCACCTGATCAATGCTTGGGTTGTGGTGTTGCTGATAAGTGTCTACGTGAATGCTCATCGCGATAATTGCCTCTGGGTGTCTTGATACGGTTAGATTAAGGAATTATCGCGATGGAAGAGATGGCCCTAGCCGCCAATGACGTGACATTACGCGCCAATTGACCATTGGCGATGGTAAGGCCTTTCTCCGGTAAGCTCACATCCTACAGCCGCCTCAAGCTAAGCTATTGATATAAAGCTGTATTCAATTCTATATGGAAGCAGACGATGAGCTATGTTCGTTGATTACATATGGGGTATAGGGGTACATTGTCATAATGCGCTGAATTATTTACAACAGACGAATACATGCATACATGTTCTTTTTCCGTGGAAGTAGCTGCTACAGGTCAGCCAGGTTCAGCGAGTGCAACAAAGTTGAGGCGCAAACTATGAATAGCAAAGCATTTAGTCAAATTCTACTTTTTCTACTAGTGATGTGCTTCGGTTCACTGTCAAATGCAAATACTGATGCCGACGCCGTATGGATTGATGTGCGGAGCATGGTTGAGCACAGTATTGACAATATCGAAGGGGATATTCGTATGTCCGATGGAGATGTTGTTCAGGAGGTTGGTGAAATATATCCGGATAAAAATACAGAAATCCGTCTGTATTGTCGCAGCGGAGGGCGCGCGGAGAAAGCAATGTCCGCGCTAAGAAAAGCCGGATATACCAACGTATCGAACGTGGGCGGCATTAACGATGCACGTAATGAAAGAGGCTTGGTTGAGTAAACCGGGATTTCAAATTGGTACAGAACATATAATCAGCCAGGGTTGTGAATAGCTTTACCGTCGCTACGACTTGCAGCCCTATCGATAATCCAACTATTGAGGGAAAAACATGTCAAATGAAGGTTATCACGAGCCTATAAGTGAACTTACAAATAAAATACATAACAACTGCGGCCCGCGGCACTAAGAGTGTATGACACGCCGCCTAAGCCTGGTCTGGCTTTGCGTTACCGAGCGTTTTGGTTTGGCATGGCGCTCAACGCAACTGGAGCCGTCTTTACGCAGAACTGGATTCGAAGTGCCGTCGCCGGCACTCATCTGACATTAGTTTTAGTCGCGTGCATCATTCTATTCAATAATGATCTCATCTAGATACGCACACAGATGGCACCCAATACAGGCGTCACAAGTCACTATTTTTATTGAGGGCATAAGCAATGGAACAACAAGTAGTTATCGGCGTTTCTATTGCGATCACTCTGGCAGTGCTTATAGGAATCAAGACGTTGCTTCATCGGGTTGTGAAATTCAAAATGGACGAAAGTGCTATCTTGAGGTTCTTCAAAGAAGCTAGTGGCGGCGAAGAATTCCACAGCGTAGAGACAATTTCTGCTGGAATAGATGTAGATGCAGGGCGTGTTTCCGAAGTGTGTATCAAAAGTAAAGCTATGAAAATACACTCTAAAGAAAACGAATCATGGTGTTTGAAGCATTAGAAATTTATGAAAATGCATCACTTCGTCCTTGGGGCGGATTGCACTCAAACGCTTCCCCAATATCACGGCTTCTTGGTACGTATGTCGGCATTTATGTTGCAGTATTTTCGGAAGTGCCCACGCCGTGAGACCCGAATTAATCGCAATCAAGGCGCGTGTTTGGGTTGTGGACTAGAATATTATGTCACTAAGCCAAAAAATGCAGGCAATGGGTGATCCTGAGTCATTGAGCTCGAGCGGGCATAAGTTTCATGATATGAGTAAGTTAAAGAACGTCTTTCGTTCTCTACATATAATTTGGGCCATTATCGGAGTATGCGCTACGGTTGTACTCGCTATGGCAAAGGGGCATCCGCCAGGAATTATATTTGTGCCTGTCGCGCTACTGTTATGGGGAGTAGGCCACGTATTTCTATGGCTTGGCTATAAGTTGGTAGTTCGAGGGGAAGGCTTATCTGAGAATGGAGAAGGCAATGAAAGAACGTTTCCGCTAACGCTAGGTATTCTTTCATTTGCTTTTGGAACGATATTTTTTGTCGGCTCCGTTCAAATTATTATTACCATGATGGACAACTATAATCGGCAAAGTGAATTGCTGATAATTCTACCGCTATGGCTGCCTTCATCGATATGTTTCTTCGGAATTTTGTTGCGGAAGACCTGGTCTCGTTATTTGGCTATAAGCATGTTTTTTATTGCTGCGCTGATTCTCCTATACCAAATGATTGAAAGTATTATGTCAGGTAAGCATCATTCTTCTTTCGACTGGATGATCTCAATAACAATTACCCTATTTTGTATTCTTCTTGCGCAGTACTTGCTGCGGTCTCCCGGCGTTAAGGGTTTTTACTCAGAATGACAGCTTTTCACTCAAAGGAGGGGCCGTCGCCCCGAACCCAGAGAACTACTATATTGCCATGGGGCCAGAGGACAATTATCGTGACAATCTATGCCTGGTGGAATCATGGCTATGATGCTCGAAACCCGACCCTGTAAAGGAGATATGCACGATGGTTCAAAAGTGGCACCTCGCACAGATAAACGTTGGCACAATTAGATACTTGCACGAAGACCCTCGTATGAGTGGCTTTATGAGTCGGCTTGATGAGATTAATGCCTTAGCTGATCACAGCCCAGGGTTTGTCTGGCGGCTGCAAAGCGATAGTGGCAACGCCACCGATATTGACGTCGGGGGGGAGCCTCTGTTTCTTGCCAACATGTCTGTTTGGGAGTCGGCGGATGCGTTGTTTAGCTACGTGTACAAATCAATGCATCAGGAGGTTTTGGTTCAGCGCAGAAAGTGGTTTGAAAAATCGCAAGAACTTTACCAGGTACTGTGGTGGATTCCGGCAGGCCACACGCCATCAGCTCAGGAAGGATTGGATAAACTTGAATTATTGAAAGAACTCGGGCCAAGCCCTCGGGCTTTTACTTTCAAGACTCAATTTCCGTGTCCTGAAGGTAAAGTATGAATAGGATTTGTGTAAATTGCGGTTCGAGTCCGGGATTTAGTCCTGAGTATATGAATGCCGCTCGCTCACTAGGCAGTGCGCTTGTGGAGCAAAATATTGAACTCGTCTACGGCGGCGCAGATGTCGGGCTTATGGGGGAGGTTGCCGACACCGTTTTGCAGCTTGGTGGATCTGTAACAGGCGTCATTCCGAAGTCGTTCGCCGATAAAGTTTCGCACACTAATCTCACAAGGTTACATGTAGTTGATTCAATGCATGACCGAAAAGCCATGATGTTCGATTTATCAGATGCTTTCATCGCCTTACCTGGTGGCTATGGAACGCTTGAAGAAATTTCGGAGCTTCTGACATGGGCTCAATTGGGTCTGAGCAATAAGCCCTGTGGCGTTATAAACACGAATGGCTATTACGACCTGCTTTTCCAGTTTCTGGACGGAGCAGTGAGCGAGGGGTTTATGAAGCGGGTCCATCGAGAGATGTTGCTGGTGTCTGATTCCGCGAAAGCATTAATACGACTATTGGATAACTTCACAGTGCCATCAGTGGATAAATGGATAGAGCCAAATATCGACACGGAATAGTAAAATTACCCTAAGGGATTTGAGTTAAGCTTTACCTTCACAGGTATTTTCTAATAGTATCCAAGCACATCCATTTTTTGTGGTGTCACTACTATGAGCCTGTCGGAAATTTTAACATTCGCTTTTGTCGCGTCTCTCTTCACGCGCTGATGAACGCCCTTTGGTTCAGCTCGATGGTAGTCCTATTTTCGCGACTAGCCCGCATGACGAATGGCGATCGTTTTCAGCGGTGGGTTAAGGGAACTGCCGGGCTGGTTTTTCTCGGGTTTGGCGCTAAATTGGCGGCTTATCGACCCAACTTATAGCCTGGTGACTCATTGCTGAGCTAATGTTTTTGCGGAGAACTGATGAGAGATGCAGTTTATTTGTTGGCACTGACGCTAGTTCTGGGTGCAGAGTTCACTGCTGCCCAAGACACCTACGACAACGAAACACTGGAAGTAAAGCGCATGTTCGGCCAGCGCGCCCTACAGGCTATCAGTAAGCCTTTTTTCGGGGTAACGTCAACTGGCACAGTGCAGCACGGATTGTTTCCGATTCGGGCGACAGGCGTCTCTACCGCTCCTGTGGCGGAGGCGGCGACTCTGTTCCTGACTACGCTCGAGCCGGAGCAGAAAGTGCGCACCGTTTTCTCGGTCGAGGACTCGGAATGGCGCCACTGGTCTAATGTCGACAATGGGATTTTCGTTCGACAGGGCGTAAGTCTAAAGGAAATGTCGGTTGTTCAGCGCGAAGCGGCCATCAACTTGATGCGGACTTCGCTCAGCGCAAAAGGTTTGCAGCTTAGCGTGGATATAATGAAGACAGATCAGGCCCTGCGCGAAATCAACAATAATGTCCTTAGCTTCGATGAGGAGCTCTATTTTTTCACCATGATGGGTCTACCATCGGCAGACGAACCCTGGGGCTGGCAGATTGATGGCCACCACCTGGTGATTAACTATTTTGTACTTGCCGACCAGGTGGTGATGACGCCAGTTTTCCTTGGCGCAGAACCGGTAATGACCAAGGCAGGGAAATATGCAGGCAATCACGTCCTGCAAGATGAGCAGAATCAGGGCCTGAGTTTGATGCAGGCGCTCAGCGAGGAGCAGCAACAATCCGCTATCCTGGCGTCCGTCAAGTTGCAGAATAAAAATCAGGCCGAAGCGAATCAAGACAATTTGAAGCTACCCTACGAAGGCGCCTCAGTGGCGAACTTTTCAGTTGAACAGAAAACGCAACTGTTAGAGCTAATAAAACGGTTCGTCGGGAATCTTCGTGAAGATCAGGCCGCGGTCAGAATGGAGGAAGTGACAGCGCATTTGGACCAGACTCGGTTTGCCTGGGTAGGGGAGGTTGCCGACGATTCGGTTTTCTACTATCGCATTCATAGCCCGGTAATACTCATTGAGTTTGACCACCAGCTTCCGGTAGGAACAAGAGGGTTAAATCCCCAACCAAGGCCTACACGTGATCATATCCACGTTGTGGTGCGAACGCCCAATGGTAATGATTATGGCAAAGACCTGTTGCGCCAGCACCTGATGCGTCATGGACATTGATGTCCCGATTGTGACGTAAACCGGGCTAATAGAGCGCAGTTATCACTTTATAGGTACTTTCAGACGTGAACGGAGAAGTGGAGATGGAAAAGCAAACCCAGGCTGGTAAATGCCCAATAAGTGATCTTTCAGATACCTTTCTGCTGTCGAACGAGCAATTAGAAGGGATTTTTAGAGAGGCTCGTTCGGAGAGCCCTGTTACCTATTTGCCTGATATCGGTTACTGGGCGATAAGCCGTTACGACGACATTAAGACTACGCTGAGCGACAAGGAGAACTTCTCATCTGAAATCACGCTTGAGCCGCTGGCGCCGCTGTTTCCTGAAGTTCAGGCTCTATTGAAGCGTAGGGGGTTCTCACCTCGCCCTACGCTCTCTAACAACGAACGGGAAGATCACACGAGAATCCGCCGCAGCGCCCAGGCAGCATTCCGGCCCAAGCGCTTTGGTTATCTGGAACCTTACATTCGCCAGTTAGTTAATGACGCCGTTGACGGATTTGAGGCCGACAAGCGCGCAGATCTGGTTAAGCAAATGGTGTACGAGCTTCCGGCGTTAGTGCTGTTTAAGTTGTTGGGTGTGCCCGAGAAAGATGTAAAACAGATTAAGATGTGGGCAGACAGTCGGTTGCTACTTTCCTTTGGCAAACCATCACTGGAAGAGCAGCTGATTGCGGCGGGACATCTGGCTGATTATTGGGATTACTGCGTTGCCCTGGTCCAGCAATGTATGGCCACACCCGGTGACGACCTGCCTAGCGACATGCTTGCTACGCGCGGTGGCGATGACAGTATCCTCACAATCGAAGACATTAATAACGTGGTGTTTGGCTTGTTACTTGCGGGACACGAGACCACGACCAATATGTCGGCCAATGCAATTCTCACCATGCTGCAACACCCTCAGAGCTGGCAGGCGATAGCACAAGACCCTGGTCTGATTCCAAACGCCGTTGAGGAGTGCTTGAGATTTCGGTCTTCCGTCGTGGCGTGGCGTAGATTAGTGAAAAATGATGTAGAAATTTGCGGTACCAAAATACCGGCGGGTGACCGGGTGCTATGTTTTCTCCCGTCCGGCAGTCGAGATGAATCACGGTTTGAAGACGGTGAGGATTTTGACATTCAGCGCGATAATGCGCGTAACCACATCGCCTTCGGTTATGGACGACATGTCTGTCTGGGTGCGCCATTGGCCCGGGTGGAGTTGGCCCTTATTCTGGAGGAGCTCAGCAAACGTTTGCCTGGGCTGCGCCTGACACAGGGGCAGAGTCTGAATGCAGTAGAGTCAGTGCAATTCAGAGGGCCGCAGGAGTTGTGGGTCGAGTGGGACTAGGGGCTGCCTACAGAGACTAACCAATAGGGCCGCAGGCCATATCAGTGCCGCAGTTGAGCGTCTAACTGATCCACCACCTCGGACCAATCGGCATCATCGTTGATAGCTTCCTGTAAAAACTGCGCCTGTCCAGCGCTCCAGAACGCGGCTCTCTGCAGTGGGATTTCATTCGGCAGATGGTTATTTTTGACGAATGCTTCGATAGCAACATCGTTGTTTGGGAGACCCAATTGTGCGAACAGCGTATAGATGGTGTGGCTTGATGTATCCATAAAGTGTATTACCTCTAATTATTAACTCGTCGCTGGCAGTGCTACTGCCAACGCCTACTCTTTGGTTGCGGTCATCGCTTCTTTAACTTTATCCATGTCTACTGCATCAGCTGCCTTCTCTTTGTCGACAGAGTCATACGCTTTTTTGTAGTCAACATCGCCGCTGCTAACAGCTTCTGTGAGTTTGCCGGTATCTACAGCTTCAGTCGCTTTGTCTGTGTCTACCGCTTCCATGAGCTTGCCAACGTCTTGTGCTTGTAGGCCGAAGCTGAATAGGGAAAAGGTCAAGGTGGCAAATAGTGTTGGAATTAATTTCATTGGAGCTTGCTCGTTATTCGTTAACTTGATCAGAGAGAATATACCCATCCTCGAGTTTCGACTAGCCCCTGTGCACAAATCGGGTTAACGGGTAACGCCTGCAGTTTAAACAGCCATGCTTGAGGGCAATAATCGACATCTTCCTCAGGTTTCTGGCGACTCCGGGGTGTCGACGACAGCATTGGCTTGGGTTCCCAGTAGATTAGGAAACAAGCCAAGGTCTCGGGACTCGTAGGCCCAGATTAGCAATGGGGCGATGGGCGGTACCATCAAGGAGTTGAACTGAAAGGCCAGTGCAATTACATCTGGCGAGGGTACGGTGCCTAGCGCGAAGAAAGTGGATCCCAGGCCCAGCATAAGTGTCTTTATGGCCACAGATACCAAACCGATGATTACCAGCAACCAGAGGATGAGCAAACCTCGTGCAAAGCGTTCTACAGGGGATTCCATGGGCGTAGCAAAATGCAAAGCTGCATAGAACGGGATAGAGTAGGTAAGACCGCGGGTGTCGACCTGGAAAGCCAGTTGATTGCCCGCTTCTGCACCCGGCAGGAATTTACCGTCTAACTCGCCCAATACTGAGGCTATCACCATGGTCGTGTTGTCGAGGGTGACGCTGCTGACCAATTCGGGTAACCACCACTGTAAAATCAAGCCCGCCAACCAGACCACCGGCGCGGCGATGACAGAACCCAGAACTTGCCAGGCCACAAAAGCCACTGGCAGCAACAGCAGTACCAGCCCGAAAAATCGCCTTAGGCTCCGCTTGTTCAAGTGGCCTGAATCGCTATCGTCGGCTGCCTATTCAGATAGCGCAGGTATACGATAAATACGATTAGGACGTCGAGCATGATTAACACCGGCCATATATACAGATGGGTCCAGGTGAAAATAGCGAGATCCCATTGGCCGAGGTAAAAAAGGCTGATGATACGAAGTATGTTCATAGCCTGCACGGCGATAAACCCCAGCGCGATGGCACTCAGTTTCTGTTTCCAATTAGCGGGGAAGGCCAGCACGCCCGCGATGAGGACTATAGTCGCCTCTACGCCATTACAGCCTGCCTCAATGGATACCGCGAATTGCGCCGCCCGGTGTTCGATAATGCGTCCGTAAGCCACGACTGCGTCGTCAAAAGGGATGATAATACCGGCACTTATGGATGCCAGTATAGAGGTAAACGGCTGAATGGCGGCTGTCTGCACGGACTCCTGCATTTCCAGCGTGAAAAGCCCAATCAGAACCGCAGCGAATATGATTATAAAACGAGTCATAAAACTCCTTGGTGTTGAGATACAGGATAGCAGAAGCCAAGGGTGTGTTTAAGAGGCATTTCAGTGTTAGTGCAGCGGGTCGGGCACACTGGAATTAGTGTTAGAGTGAACGCCAACTAAATGAGAGAGTAAATTACCTGCATGTCAGCCTTGGAACGCGCCGGTCCAACCGATCCTAAGGCTCGCCTCGGGTCTATAGATGCTGTCCGTGGATTCGCGCTATTTGGAGTCCTGCTTGTCAACATGTACAACTTCGGCGCTGACGCACCCCAGTGGAGTGGCTTTCTCGATCGCACCTTCAGTACTTTGATGCATTCGCTTTTCGAAACGAAATCCTGGCGCTTGTTCTCTTTGTTGTTTGGCCTTGGTTTTGCATTACAACTGGCTGGGTTAAAGTCGCGTCAGGGAGGAACCCTGTGGTTTTACTTTAGACGACTAATGATCCTGTTTGTCTTTGGCATGGTGCACGCCCTGTTTTTCGACGGCGATATTCTAATGGAATACGCAATGCTGGGGCTGGTTCTTGTTGTATTTCGCAATGTCCCTCGCCGGGTGTTGCTCATTCTGGCATTTGTGTTGTTGGCAGTATTCCCCTTGGGCAATTTGGTCCAAACAGGAATCGGCGATCAATTAGCTGGGCACTGGGAAGATTCGCTGTCGCTGGCCGAACTGAGAGTAGGGCACCCGTATCTCGGTTCACCGATGGATGTTTTTCGAGAGAATGCTTTCGCCATTCCACCACATATCTGGTCAAACCTGCATGGCCCTGAATCGAGTCTCGCTATCTTCTCGATGCTGTTGCTCGGCCTGTACGTGGGCCGATCCGGAATTCTAAACGATGTCGAGCCATACCTCCCTCTGGTTCGCAGAGTGTT
Source organism: Halioglobus sp. (assembly GCA_036961205.1). Taxonomy (GTDB): domain Bacteria; phylum Pseudomonadota; class Gammaproteobacteria; order Pseudomonadales; family Halieaceae; genus CALJFL01. The sequence goes on from JBALVI010000003.1 coordinate 373,237, forward strand.
TACCTGGGGTATTGGCATCGGGGTAGTAAGCGCACTCGCTGAATGGTCGTTGAGCCAAAAATACGGTTACGCAGTTTTTACGGAAACCACCGCATCAAGCGGAGTACGGTTCCTCGGTGACATGCTATTTGCCTATGGTTCAACGGCGCTGGCGCTGGGTTATGGGGCGGGTATCGTGTTACTGGGGCAAAGGCCCAAGTGGCAATTCGTGCTGCGGCCTTTACAGAATCTGGGGAGAATGGCCCTAACGGTATATCTGTGCAGTACGGTCATGTTTACCACGCTGTTTTACGGCTGGGGTTTTGGCCAGCTTTTCCTATTAGGGCCGACCGAAACCACTTTGTATGCCGTTTTCTTTTTTTTGACATTACTTGCATTCTGCACCTGGTGGTTGGCCAGGTACAGATTTGGTCCTGCTGAATGGGTTTGGCGCAGCCTGACCTATTTGAAGTTGCAGCCTTTACGCCGCGCATCAACTCGGCTCGATTCAACCCTAGAGGGTTGATAAGCCTTCCCAGATGGTGCTCTCGCCGCAATCTGCAATCTCATTGAGATCCTGGTCTACGCCCTCAACATCTGAACCTTCGTAAGCATCGGTGAACGTACCCCACGCTGAAAAGGAAGGAAAGACTATGACGAACCTGAAATCGCCACCGGCATCGCCCCCCTCGGCAATCGGGAACCTGATGCCCACATCGATGTCTTTGCCACCCTTAGTGTTTCGCGCAGCTTTAATCCAGTCAGCGGTGACTTCAAGCAGCTCACTCGCTCCGGCATCACCGTTGAACTCGCAGACAAAAATCTGTATGGCCGACATTTTTGTGTCGGAAAACGCCGGTGCGGCGATAATCAGGAGAAGGGAAACCAGTATTGATCGGGAAAATATTTTCATATGTCGTACTCCGTAAGTTTGAAATTAGTAAACTGACGCAACTTGAGAATAGGACAGAAATAGATTTTTTTCCACAAAATGAGGAGAAACCCTCAAATCACGCCGCTCCGCAGGACTATAGCGACGCAGGTTTCAGTTTCCCCGGTCAGTTGGGCGCTGAAACTCTCTGATCCACCGTGTCCAGCCGGTGCACGGACAATTTTCAGAGCCGGCTCCAGCTCAAACTCAAAGGCGCTGAGCCCATAGGGTATTCCCTCTCCTATTGATTTCAGTGCAGCTTCCTTGAGACTCCATAACTGGAAGAATGACCGCAGGTTTACCCGGCCACCATTTCCCTCGACGGATCTGGCCTCAGCGATCGAAAAATACCGTCGGGCGAGTTCCATCGCCCCCTGATTCCTCGTACAGTCCTCAACGTCGACACCAATCCCGTATTTGGACGACCATGCGCCCAGAATGCCGAAACGGCAGGATGAAAAACTAAAGGAGATTTCTGGTCGATCAGTGAGATAGGGTCGGCCGTTTTCTGTTTCCTCGAAAATGTCCAGAGATAATGACTGTGACGAACCCAGACAGAGGGCTGCGCAGAAACGACGAAATGCCCGGCGTTGTATGAATAGGCTTCGGTCATCCTGTGATATATATCGCTCAGCCCTGCGCCGTTCAGCTTTTGACAGAACAGATTCACAACAACGGGTAATTTCTACTTCATTCGATACCGGAGCGTACAAAACCTTTGCGGCATGGCGTATCGGCGTCGGAGTTATATCGTGCGAATGAGCAGCGAAGAAGTCTTTGACGCGATTGCTGTTGCTCTGTGACATTAGCACTGATCTGCCGGCTCAACGGGGCTGCCCTCATAGGTGCCAGCCGCAGGCAGGTGCATCTCTTTCAGAACCAGGCTCAAAGGCAGAATCGTCGCGGCGGGCTCGATCACAGCACCGCCCATTATCGTCGAACCAAAATTGATGGCACAGCCATCGCACACTTCGGTTCGTTTGACCTTTAGCATCATGTTCTCGAAAGTATGTAACTGAAGAACACCGTTGATCACGCAGTCATTCCCAAAGCTCACCGCGTTCCAGTCGGATGCCTGCATGGGTGTGGTGACTATCGTCCGCTTGCCGATTTGACACCCCATTCTCCGCAGAACAGGATTTGAGAGCAGCGTCCCGGCTGTCATCCTCAGGGGTCTCTTACACCATGCGAAGAAGCAGTCCTGCGCAAAAAAGTAACTGAAGTGCCTCCAGGACCAGAACGGCGTTGAGTGCTCAGACCCCCACTCACTGCCTACAAGGAGCTTCTTGATCGCGGAACAGAGTAAGACAAGAATGGCTTCTGCGAATATCAAAGCAAAAAATGCGCTGAAGATCAGTTGTCCGTCCAGGCGCAGGAAGCTGGTGTAGAGAACCACATAGACAAGCAATCCCGCCATAGGTAAAAAGCCAATGCTGAAGAGGTCATTGAGTATGAGGCGAGCCAGAAAAAGAGGGAAACTGGGAAGCACTTGAGATTGATTTTCCTCATCAAACTTCGCGCTGGCAAACTGCACTGGAGGGTTTCCAGCCACTGTGATCGGTTCACCCAGCCGGGACCGCATTTGACGCCTGAACTGAATATCATTACCCAGAGTGGACACGCCCAGCAGGAAGTTGGACGGAAACTGTCCGGACTCTGCGACACAGTTGGTGCCACTGAAGAAATTCCGCGGCATGTCCAACCGGCGAAGCTTGATGTCCTTTGCGCCGTGGTCGAGCATGTTGGTGAAACAGCCATTGGACCAAAAGACCTGTGAATCTGCGCTGGCCAGATCGGGAACAAGATTGTGCATGAGATCGCACTCCGAGGCTCCCAGGCGCGGAAAGCGCATGCCAGCAAGTGCGCGCAGGTACTGGCCGGTGATGGTCCAGGTCCATTGTCTCTGGATCTGGTTCATTTTCTTCATTCTGTACAACAGGAGATAGCCCCTGAGTCCTCGCGAGGAGTAGATCCCAGGTGAGGCGGACGTACAGCGAAGAAAGAGGCACACCAGTACAGAGATTATTACTACCGCACCCCAGGTGGTAACGAAGGTGTAGAGGCTCATGTGCCAGATAATTTCAGTCAGGGGCGTTACCCTGAAATACTCGCTGGCGACTGCGGTCTCTCCCACCGATACGAAGGTGGCCGCAAACCAACTAATTGCGGCAGTGGGGACGACAAAAAGCCAGAAGTCGAGAAAAACCTGCATAAGGATGTTGATCGCCTCCATTAGCCAGACTGGCTGCGTGGTTTGGCAGGTTTTGGCGGTTCTCGTCAGGTCTACACAATGGCCGCTGAAGCGCGCGGGGGCACCCTCCCACATCTCATTTTCACCGACATTTTTATGGATGGGAGTAAAGGGGTTAATCCAGGCGCCACTGCCCACGGTCACATCACCGGCAATGGCCGCCCGCATGCCAATTTTACAGCCATTTTCAAGGCTGACAGGGCCGATGTGCAAGTTCTGGCCCAGCCACCTTGAGGCGTGAACATAAGCGCCTGTTTGAATGGCGACGTTGTCTCCGGTAGAGAGCAAATCCAGGGGCCCGGAAAACTCCACGTCGTGTGCACACTGAAGGTTGTTACCAATCTTCGCGCCCAGTCTGCGCAGCACGTATGCCATTAGCGGGGCGCTGCGAAACATCGCACCCAGGGGTAAAAGCACCGAGTTTTCCAGTCGGCCAATACACCAGACCCGCAGGTGCATTCTGCTCCACTTGGGATAGATGCCAGGAGTCACCTTATTTTTGTACAAATGGCCGCCCATCAATAGCTTGATCACCATCACCCACAGCAGGTTGGCAAAGGGGAAGAGCAGGGCAACCAGATACATCAGGATACCCAGGCCAATAAACTCCCAGATATGCGCAGTCATGAAGAACTCGCCGATTTCCGCGGATGCGATGATTCCCAGAAAGCCAAGCAGGGGCGGTAAGTACAGCAGCCACAGAAATAGCAGTTGTAGAGCGGTAAACAATCCAGCGGAGAGTACCCTGGCGGATGATTTATCGTGTGGGGCATCGCTTGTGCCGGTATGGGCGCTCGACTCGGCGGGTTTTTGGAGTTGTGGGAGTTGCCTCGCCTGAGCTGCCACCTTCCTTGGGGTGTCACAGTCGCTGAGCAGCGCGCGGACCGTCATCTCCCATCCTGCGGCATGCAGGCGCTGTGCCAGTCGCGCAATGACAATAGAGTGGCCCCCATTGTCGGCGAATACACTGTCCCATTGCATTGGTGTCTCGAACACAGCTCTGCAGATAGACAGAATTTCCTCGCCGCTGGAATCCAATTCCGAAAACGACGCGGCAGGGGCAGATTTCCCCGCCCCTGCGTCCGGCTCGGGAGCTGCCAACAGCCCAGACAGGGTAGGTAGCTGTTCTCTGTCAATCTTCCCGGATACCGGTTTCATAACAAACTTTTCAACCAGGAATATCCGGGAGGGGACCGAGGGCGCAGGAAGCTGTTGGGCCAGGCTTTCTATCACATGCGCTGCCCACCGCGCAGAGGCGGGAGCCGCCACGTTAATTGCAGTTCCTGTAATAGAGGGTGCGCTGACGAAGGCAATCAATTCCTCATTCTGATAGTCCAGCACTGCGGCTTCGATTTCGCCGAACTCCGTCTGTAGCAAGTCCTCAACGGCTTGCGTCTCGACACGGTGACCACGCACTTTGAGTTGAGAGTCAATTCTGCCCAGGAAATGCACGCGCTGTGTGTGAATGTCGATTTTGCATCTATCCCCGGTGCGGTACAGGCGGCCGAATTTGGGATGCGCAACGAACTTCCGGGCTGTTTGCTCAGGAAGGTTTCGGTAGCCCCGCGCTACGTGTGGACCTCCAATACAAAGCTCTCCAACCTCCCCGTGGGGCAGTGGCTTCAGTTGGTCCATCTCGAGAATCACGTAAGTGACATTGGCCATGGGCGAACCGATGGTGACGGGCTCCCCCGGCCGCAAACTCTGCCGGCTTGTGTCTGTGCTTGCTTCCGTGGGGCCGTAGGTGTTGATAATCTGCCGCCTTCCCAACGTCCAGGGCTGGACAAGTGCGCTGGGGAAGGCTTCGCCTGCCGGCACAATATAGCGGCAGATCGGGTACGGGAGATCTGCATGGGGATTTGGCGTGAGCGTGCTAAGAAGCACCGGGGGGCAGAACAGCACCGTGACCTCCGCGTCGCAGAGAACAGGGACGAGGTCTGGACCGGAGCGGATCTGCTCCTTGGTCAGCATGACAACGGCACAACCGGATACCCAGGCACTGTACATTTCGGAAATACTGCCGTCATACCCCAGGGAAGACGTCAGTGAGGTCGCATCCATACCGGGAATGAGGTCAAAATAGTCAGCATAACTCAACGCCAGGTTCACGTAACCCGCGTGTGGGCACTCCACGCCTTTTGGCAAGCCCGTGGTTCCACTGGTATAAAAGATGGCAGCCAGTCGCTGTGTCGGGTCATCCAGCCAGGTGGGCGGTTCGCCGCGCTGCACGTTCTCAGGTAGTGCCAGAACGTCCAATGTTGGCAGCTTACCAAAACTGCCCTTGCCCCGGGTGAGAATGACTGCCGGCTGCGCATCATTAAGCATGTGGGTAAGCAGCGCATCCGGCAAGCTAGTGTCGAGAAACAGCACGGTGCCGCCCGCCTTGAGGATGCCCAGATGGGATGCCACGATATGCCAGTTATCCTGGGTCATGGCCACGGCTACCACTTGGTCGGGGCCACAGAGGAATGAAGAGAGGGCAGCGGCTATATTTTCGGCACGCTTGTCGAGCTCAGCGAAGGTCAGTGACTCACCGGTATGGGGGATCTGTAAAGCCGTCAAGTGCGGAAACTTCCGGGCACTGCGAGAAAATATTTCGGTGAGCCATAGTACACCGCCCTGGTGTGGGACATTTACCAGGTGGGAGTCCCCAAAGACATCCGTCAGGCTGTATGGGCAGGTGTCTTCCTGCCCATGCGGCACTTTTTCCGCCGCCCAAAGGTAGCGTCTCCATGCCACGTAAGCTACTACGAAGAAGGCGCTTGCAAAAAGAATTACTGCCATAGCGTGGCGGTCAGTCGAAGTATCGCTGGAGTGATCCGGTCCGGCGAATGTCCAGGGTGATGCAATGGAAACCGCCTCCCAACATTTTGGAGTGCCTCAGCTTGAGACGGATAACATCAATGCCCTGTTTCTCCAGTAGCTTGATCAATGCGGTCTGATCCCTATCGACCACGACCAGGTTCTGATTGATGCTAAACAGGTTCATGTCAATCCACCTGCTGCCAATACTTCTGGACAAATAGTCGGCGTCAAACCTATCCGTGCTTTCCATCGGTGGGCTGTAAATGATCTCCCACTGTTTCAAAACCTCCGGCAGAGTATCGTCATTTATTCTAGCTGGATTGCAGAGCATCAAGCCGGGGCGCAACGCGACAAAGGTCGAGTCAATATGGCTGCCATAATAGACATCTTTGAGAAAGTGAACCCGGTATTCATCACCCAAGATGGTCTGCAGCCACTGCCCGCCCATTTCGTTACCCGTTGCGCTCACGAGGTAAATCAGGTCCTTGCCCAGCCGCAGGACATTTGCGGCATCAAAGGCCGGTTCATCGTTACGGGGCGTGGGCTTGTTCAAGTCAACGTCGAACAGTGAGTCCAGCAGCATGGGTTTGGGCGCGCTGTACCATTTTGCGCCCGATCTCATGTAGTCGATCATTATTTCGCGATAGCTGAATGATTCCTGAGCACGACTGCGTATGACATTGGGGGTTTCGATAATCTGATCGCCGATAACAAGCATGATATCGCGGGGGCAATAATTGTAGTAACCCTCAGATTCCCAATGGATGGTGGAAAACTTGTCCTCATGGGGCCAGGTCTCCGGACGCTTGACGGTAATACCCAGCCCCTCCAGCACGGCGACAAATTCGTTCAGATCCTCTTCCGTTTCATCAATAATCCACTGAGGGAAAGGGCCCTGCGGTATGTCTGCCAGTGAACGATCGGGAAATTCGGCCAGTTGGGTACTTTTGTCTGCAGTGGGAAACCTGGCTCGCAGCGGATTACCTACGATCACTTCCTCCAGTTGATCCCACTCATTGCAACTCCAAACAACGGACATACTTATGAAATCCTCTCTAAATGAATGTACTAAATGTTCAGGGCAGGAAAGACTCTACCCGTGTCCCGCCGCCGTCCTTGGCTATCCGGTTATGCACGAGTTCCGCAACGGCGAGATCAAGCACGCCCAAACCAAAAGGAGAGAAAATGATCTTGCGTTCATCGCGCTCGGGCAAATTGACATTGCCCAGCAGAATGTCTCCCAGAGAGCTGTGGACAAAATTTGTATTTCCTGTTTTCTCTGATGCAAGATGAATCGAGGTGGCCGCCCGGTTCACGTGATCGAGATCGTCGACTATATTGTGATTTGAAAGAATTGCACCCGCACTCAAATCACGTAGCGATATATGCAGCAGGGTCGCACCAGCCTGGCAGGCATCGAGAGTGTCCAGGTAGGGCTCTATGGCTGTGGTGCCAAACGCTACCATTGGACATTCGCAAAGTAAGGCCTGAAGATTCTCCGCCACGGTGAAATTTGCACCCGGTATCTGTAAGCGCAGTGCTCCGCAGAAAGCTTCAGCCCGGCTCGATTCAAGGTCAAACGCTACGAAATTTTTGACATTGGGCCAGGTGATTGCAAGAAACTGTGCAACCGTAGTGTTGATTGGGCCGCAGCCTACAAAGCCGATCGCATCGGGTTCGCCAGGGGCAAGGACTCTCGATGCCAGGGCCGCAGATGCGGCGGTTCGCTGTTTGCTGATAATCGAGCCTTCCAGCACTGCTTTTGGTTGGCCGGTGACCCGGTCATTCAGGATGATGACCGCCGAGGCTCTTTCCATCCCTCTGGCAACATTGCCCGGCATGGAGGCAATCCACTTAACTCCAGCGAGCTGGTATTCGTCACCCAGATACGCAGGCAGACAAATGATCCGGTCTTTGTCGCTGTCTGGGAAACGCAGAAAACTGGAATGTGGCAAGGAACTCGCACCCCGCGCATGCGTTTCATAGGCTTTTTGAACAGCCTCAAGAACCTGCTCTTCATGGCCCTTAAGTACAGATTCAATGTCGGGCGCACCAATCACCGTTAAATCGCTGCCCGACATCAGTCTTTCACTACAGCTTTTGCCCAATGATGAGCGATGTCGCCGAGCTCACTTCGCACCCACTCGTCAGAATAAATTGTATCCAAATAACGTTCACCCCGATCAGGTAGTAGGGCAACAACCGTGGAGCCCTCCGGGATTTCCCTACTTAGCCGTTCGACGGCGGTGATGACGCCGCCGGAAGAGCCTCCAGCCAGAATGGCCTCTGACCGTGCTAGCCGTCGGCAACCGATAACACAATCGGTGGCGGTGAGGTGCAGGACCCTGTGGACCCCATCAGTCGGGGTGAGCTTCGGGCAGATGGCAGATCCCAGGCCGGGTATCAGGCGGTTGTGCTCGTCATTTGAAAAAATCTGGCTGCCCAAGGCATCCACCGCGATTATCTTGGTGGGGTAGCCATGATCCACAAGGTAGTCGAGGCATCCTCGAAGGGTACCGCAAGTGCCGGTTGCGATAAAAAGATAATCGAGCACACGGCCATCCAGATCGCGCAAGATTTCCTTGATCGTTGATCGGTAATGCGCGCCTGAATTCTCAACGCTGGCGTATTGATTGACCCAAAAGCTGTTTCCTTCTTCTTTGAGGATCTCCTCGATACGTTTCAGCTTGGCGGGCAATAATTCGCAGGTAGGCTGATCTGGATGGCCGACCATCTCGATTTCGGCACCATAGGCGAGGAGGATATCGACATTCTGTTTTGTGACCTTTGGGTCGATGAGACAGCGAAAGCGCAAACTATGGTAGGCGCACACCATCGCCAGACCAACTCCGGTATTGCCAGAGCTGGCTTCTATGATCAAGGTGTTGGCATCGATCTCCCCCGTCTGCAGCGCCTTTTCAATGATGGCGACGCTGGGGCGGTCTTTTGAACTGCCAGCGGGATTCAGACCTTCCAGTTTAGCGAAGCAGTCGAAATGTGTGGCTCCGAAGACTTTTCCCAGCGGTACAAGTGGGGTTTCTCCAATGGCCCCCAGTATCCCGCCAGAGATATTGAAGTCGTTGCATCCAGTCTCTGGAACGGCTCGAGTCGGGTGGAATTCGCTGGGACCGATTGGGTCGGGCTCGCGGGATGGATCTATAAAAGGCATCAGCTCTCCACGTGGCCATCAAATAATCTGCCGGATTATCGACGCCTGAAATAATTCTACTCGTTATGCTAGCCGATATGCTTGAAAAAGTCCGGTTTCCGTTTCTCGGCAAACAAATTGATGTTTTACTACAAATGTGACCATGCCGGTGTACATTGCTTCGGGTGCAACCACTTCCAACAGAGTAACCGGCTGTTTACTCTGCTTGCTGAAACCACCAAAAATAGACAGAAATAATGATGCACTATCAAAAATCAACAGTAATAGCGCTTATCCTGGCACTCGCCATGTTCATCTTCAGTAGTTATATGTACGTTAAAACGGGAGATTGGGTGGCCGCAGTATTTGCAGTCGGTAGTATTGCCTATGGACTTTTCTTCCTCCGCTCAAGCAAATCCGGTAATTAGAAGGAACGCGATTATGTTCAAAGCTGCAAATTACTTAGGGCAGCGCCTTGTTAGGCTGTTGCTTGTCTTATCAGTGCTTGCCTGCAGTGCCTGCGCGACTGTCATGCCGAACATGGATCCTCCGAAAGTCAGCTTTGATAATATTCGCAGCCTGCCTTCAGAAGGAGTCGGGCCACGGTTTGAAATTACTCTGCGCATTGCCAACCCCAATGAACAGTCGCTGGATATTGCCGGAATCAGTTACACCATGGACCTGCTGGATAAGGAAATAATATCCGGTGTAACCAATGAGGTGCCACTGATTGAGGGATATACAGAAGAGGTGGTAACGCTGGAAGCAGGCATCAACTTATTTGATATATTGCGGTTGGTGTCTGGCCTGGGTCGCAATCAGTCGGAAGATCTGGAATACCGTTTCCGCGCAAAAATTGACTTCAGAGGGCTGGTGCCCACCCAGCGTATTGATGAGTCGGGCACGATTGCGCTGAACTAGTTACCCCAGTACTGATTGTACGAAGATGCCCAATATAATGACCGGGCATACAAACTTGATGTAGACCGGCCAAATCTTCCAGAATAGGGTGTTTTCCACCTCCGGACTGCCCTTTCGTACTTCCTTCAAAATTGAATCACGGTGCCAAACCCAACCGGCATAGATGCAGAACATAAAGCCTAATAACGGCTGGCTGTAGCGTGTGGTGACTGCGACTACCAGATCAAATAGCAGATCAAAGTTGAGTAAAATTGTGGTGCTGAAAATGGCTATTGCGGCCCCTATCGCGGCCACGGATTTTTTCCGCGTGATCCCGTGTTCCTCAATGGTATAGGCCACTGGGACCTCCAGTATTGATATAGATGAGGTCAAAGCTGCGATGGTCATGAGAAAGAAAAAGACGAATGAAACGACGTGGCCGGCAACGCCCATCGTGATGAACAGCTCGGGCAGCACAGTGAATATCAGTGATCCCTCGGAGATCAGATCGCCGGCTGCGTTATATATTTCGACGCCGTTATTCTGGGCGACGTAGATTGCAGGAATGACCAAAAACCCCGCAAGCACCGCGATCAGAATGTCGATTAGCGTGACCAGACCACCGACCACGGGTAGGTTCTCTGAATCATTAATATACGAGCCGTAAACGAGCATGGTGCCCACGCCAAGTGATAAAGAGAAAAACGCCGCACCCAGCGCGCCGACAATTAACGATGGCGACATGGCCCGCTCAAAGTCTGGCAGTAAATAGACCTTGAGGCCTTCGGTAGCACCATCGAGGGTGAGTACGTACACAACCAGCAGCAAAAGAGAGGCCAGCAGCAATGGCATCAGGCGTGCAGACCAGCGTTCGATGCCCTGTTGCACTCCGCCGGATATGATGCCTACCGTCATGCCCATAAACAGAAACATAAAGCAAAGATTTCGGGGCAGGCTATTATTGGTGAGCCAGTCTCCAGCGCTGTGTAGGCCCACGAGGTCGCTCAGAGAACCCAGACTATGTGCCATCATCCAACCTGCCACGATAACGTAAAAGCTCAAAATTAGGCTGGCTACGATAAAACCGATAATGCCGGTGGTAGCGCCTATTCGGCGCCATGTTTTTCCGGGTGAAATCAGCTTCAGGGCATTGACCGCGTTGGAGTGAGCGTGTCGCCCAATGATCAGTTCGGCCATGAGCGCAGGGTAGGCGAGGGTGAACGCCAGAATCAGGTAAACCAACAAAAAAGCGCCACCGCCGTTGCTGGCGGCCTGGGTGGGGAAGCCCCATATATTTCCAAGACCGACCGCGCTACCCGCTGCCGCCATGATGAAACCAAATCGAGAACTGAATTCGCCGCGTGCTGCTGCCATAGTGAGTTCCGCTATTATTTAATTATTGGTAGGCGCTGCAAAGTGTAGCATGAACTTCGGTGACTTAACCGCCCGGGTTTGGGGCGCAGGGCCTACTTTGCTTCGGCCGGTTTTTACCAATGCCAAACATCTTCATGGTCAGCCTGGGTATCAGAGACAGGGCCTCCGCGGAGGCGTCCGCCGTGGCGGTGATCGGCGACGCGATAACCTTGGGGTTGTCAAAATCGCCCTTGATGGTGACGGTCGAGGGGATCTGGAAACGGCGGGATTTTGAACGTGGATCCAGTTCCACGTTCATCGTTTTCTCTACAAGATTGAGTTTGACTGTGCCAGTGGCCACCATATTTCTGGTTTCAATAAACAGGCTGTCACCGGTTGCAATGCCGTCGTCGATTTGCAGCTGTAGCATGCTGCAATCGATGGTCGTGGTTTTCTCCAGAGCGGCGCCGGAGTAGATCCACTGCAACATGCTGGTCGCAAGTAGATCATACGCTGCGCCTTCTATCACTGTATCTTCCAGCGCGACGGCGAGACTGCCATCGAGGGAACCCAACCACTGATCCAGATCTGTGCCGCGAGCGGTGATGCCCCCTCTGAAAGTGGCTGAGCCGTCAACGTTAGTATCTGTTCCAAGGTCTTTGGACAGAGTATTCAGGGGAATGTTAAGACCTTGCCCTGCCAGACTTATGGCAATTGGTTGGGGGTTCAGGTCGATTATTCCACGCACCTCAGCCGAGCCTGTTGCATAGCCAAGATTGAATTTGCGCAGCGTGTACCGGCCATTTTCACCTGTGGTGTGAATGTCGATACTATCGATGTCAAAGTTTTCACCATTGAGCGACCCGACTTTCAGTAAAATGTCGGTTGGATATCTGGGGCTGCGGAGCAACAGCCTGTCCAGGCCGGATTTTGCGACCGGGTCGATCAGCTCGGCCGGGTTGTATTTTTCTTCGGCCTCTGCCTGCAGGCCAAGATCATCCATTACTAACCTGGGCGCGGTGATATCGACATCCAGAGAGGTAATGCTATCGTTTGCATGGGTTACCTTAACGTCTGCCGACAGCTCACTAACACCAATCTTTACAGCGGCAATGAGAGCAAGCTTGCCCGGGCTGCTGCCGATGCTGATTTCGCCTACCACCGGATTAAGCTTCAGACCCGTCAGCGCCTCCAGTAGCGCCTGATCCTGTACGTTGAAGGCGCTGTTCAAGTCGGCGGTGACAAAACCTCTGATATCGCGAATCTCGCCGGAGGCCGTCATGCTGAGCTTATCACTGCCGGAGGCCTCCAGCTCCAACTCGGAGATATCCCATTCCTGCTCTCGCTTCGCGAGGTCAAAAGAGCCCTGCAGGTAGCCCAGGGGCTCTCCATAAGAGAAATCTTCAAGTAGACCGCCTAAGAGATCTTCGGTTTTGGCCCCCGAGAAACGCACGTTTAGCCCGGCCGTCATTGCGTCGGGCAGGTTAGCGACCGTACCGGTGCCGACTATGATCAGGCTTTCGCCGACAATGTTAGCCTCGATGTTTTCCAGCGTGTATGACTCGCCTTGTTGCACTAAGTTAGCCGATATATTCAATTGACCCAAGGCGACCATCTCGTCGTCCAGATATTGGGAGAGAGCGCTGGTGTCACTCAGTTCAGCTACAACGCCAGCCCGTAGCCCAGATACTCGGACGGTATTCTCTGCACCGATAGCGAGGCCCAGGTGCACGTCTGTGAAACTTGCCGACAGGTCACTGGCCGCAACCTGTAATTCAGCACTGTCAATTTGTAAGTTATCGCCTCGGCCACGTATCGTCCCTCGGCCACTGAGTTGTTGGTCTGGCGGGATAGCTAGATCAAACCACTGTGACAACACTGCTGAATTGTCAGTATTAAGCTCAACTTGCAGCGCAATGCCCTCCAGAGCCTGAGGAGAAAACTCTGAGCTGAAATCTACACTGTCTATCCCGCCCTGCGCCTTGAGCTGAAGGGTCTCGGGCTGTCCAAATTCTGCCTTGAGTCCGCTGATAGAAATTGCGTTGGCAGTACCTGTCATATCCCAACTAGCCTGCCAGGGGCCCGGCTCAAATGGGATTTCGCCTACCCAGGGCACGAGAACTGCCAGCTGGGGACCGCTAAGCTTGATCGAGATGGCATTGCCTGCCTCAGGGGTGCCCTGACGTAGCTCTTCGAATGAGAGCTTCCCGGATGCGCTGACATCAAGGCCTGCTGCATTTGTTGATTCGAGTGTGAACTGATCAATTCGTGGACGTGTCATGGTGCCGCTGACAATGGCAGTTGCTGTTGCTTTGCCGAGGACGGACAGATCTATTGCGGTCCTTGTGAGCAAGCTTCCTGCGGTTTCGATTTCGCCACTGGCGTCTAGATAAATCTGGGTTTCCTGGTCTTGTTGATGGGTCAGTTTTCCCGAGGCCTGAAAGCGATAGGCGGGGGAGTTGTCCAGAATAATTTCGTGTGCCTGCAGAACAAATGTCTTAAGATCGCCAGACAAACTGCCCTCAATGCGAAGCGAGCCATTGGCGAGTTCGGCGGAATTGTCAAACCCGTCTAGAAAATCTTCAATACGCTTATAGTCAGCATCGAGCTTGAGATCATAGCTTAGCCCAGTTTTGTCGCCTCTCAGTTCGCCGGCGACTTTTACTGTGCTATCACTCTCGGGAGCATACGCATCGACGTTAAGCTCAAGCCCGGTATGGCGATCCTCCTCGTTGATTGCCAACAGTTGGAGCGCAAGTTCCAGTGGTTCCCCTTCGTAATCGGCATCTGCGGTGAGCGCAAAAGACCCTTTCTCGCCGCGACTACCGACGATTGTCTTTAGCGGGAATACCCACACTTCCTGACCGTGGGATATAACGTGCACTGAGCCCACAGCCAACTTACGGGGTAGCCAGCGGGCATAGCTCAACCACGTGATAGGCGTTGGGTCATCCACATCGTCATCTTCGTAGATATAAACGGTAACTGCCCGTGCACCAAGGGTGGTCTCCCTCAAATTTGCGTTGATCAGGTCCTTTAAGTCGGCGTAGCCTTTGAAATCCAGAATTGATATCAGGGGCAGGCCATCACTTTCATCTTGATAGAGGTAGATTTCTTCGGCACTGGCTGTACGTTTGAATAAGTCGATGCGCGGATTGCGCAGCTCCAGGTCGAGGCTGGTGAAAGTGTCTATGCCCCATTCCAGAGCCGCCAGCACAAAGCGTTCCGACTTCAGTGCTAACCCTAAAGTCAGGACCAGAAGCAGGATGAAAAGAACGGAAAATACAAAAATTCGCATAGAGAATGGGGCTGGATTCAAGCTGTTTGGGCGAGTGTAGCATGGGTTCTGTGGTGGCAGGCGAGGACAGCTGTAGAGTTGCCAACCCGACTTTAATTCATGCTATGATGCCGCCGCCCCCGTGGGGGTATATAGCAGCACCCCAACTGCCCGGGTGGTGAAATTGGTAGACACAGGAGACTTAAAATCTCCCGACCTTTGCGGTCGTGCCGGTTCAATTCCGGCCTCGGGCACCATTCAATTGTTTCCAGTCGGCTGGTTGATCGCGAGAGATTTATCGCTTATCGAGGCTGAAATTGAAGGGCGAATCGGATCGTGGCAAACGCAGTATCTCCTGAAGTACGTGTCACTGGACTCTATTGCTATCCGGTTAAGTCGATGCGAGGTGTCTCGCTAACCGCGAGTGCTATAGGATTTCAGGGCCTGGCAAATGACCGGCGCTGGATGGTAGTTGATGACGAAGGTTGTTTCTTGACTCAGCGCGAGCAGCCTCGCCTGGCGTTAATTGTGCCTTCTCTTGGAATTCACGATCTAACTCTGACTGGTCCCGATGGCGGCCAATTTAGTATCCCCTACGAAGAAAGTACCGGCGAAGTATTGCTTACCCGTGTTTGGGGCGAGGACTGCAGAGTTTTGGAGGTGTCTGTCGCAGCATCCGACTGGCTCACCGAGTCTGTAGGCAGCAAACGTGGCCTACGTCTGGTGAAGATGGAACCAAATTCAGCACGCGCACAGTCGCATCCTGAAATCTTCGGGGAAGACACCCATGTGCTTTTTGCCGACGCAGCACCGGTGTTGATCTGCAGCGAAGCTTCATTGCTTGCCGTAAATACGCGGCTGGCGGAGAACGGAGCCTCGGCAGTACCAATGGATCGATTCAGGCCGAATATTGTAGTGTCGGGCTTATCGGAATTTGAAGAACATCGTTTGGATGGCCTTAATGGGCCAGGCTTTGAATTGCGTTTTCGCGTTCACTGCGAACGTTGCGTCGTAACTACCATTGACCAACTCACTGCGGTTCGAAACCCCAATGGCGAACCTTTTCGAACCGTTCGGGAACTCAATACACCGGACGGCGGTAAGAAGCCTGTATTCGGCCACTACGCCACTCTGGAGTCAGGGGAGGGCTACGAGGTCACAGTGGGTGATGTCCTAACGATTCGCCGGTGAGCTGATACCTCTTGGAGTGATTAATTTCGCCTGCTACAGACTGTTTAATTGTCACTGGGACAGTAGTGAGGCTTCCAGGCGCTTGCTGTACACTGCCCCCGGGTGCTCCTCGAGCAGGCAATTTGGCAAGTCTACACTTCGAAAATATTTTACTAGATAGCCATAACTTATTGATTTAAAATGGTTTCCGAGTGCTAATTTAGGTGGCCCTCAGATACTTAAACCTAACCAACACCCATAGAGACGATAACGAATTTCATGCTGCCCATCGCTGAATCTGAATACAAAAAGCGATCGTTTCCCTGGCGATCAGCGGCAGCCCTGTTTATGTTTTTCGGCGCTGTTTTGGGTTTTTCCCTGGGTGTATCGGTAACTGAAAGACCCGAGGTGGGCTCTGCAGGTCTTCTAACCCACGCCTATTACAGTTTGAGCCTGTTTGTTGTGGGTGGTGTCGACCTAGGCACACCTTACGGTGGCCCCTTGTTCGGCCGTGTTCTGGTTTGGGTTTCATACTTCGGTTCGCCCACGCTGGCAGCCTCAGCGCTTATCGAGGCACTGCTGCGGGCGATTGCGCCTCAGGCCTGGTTAATGCGCAGCCTGAAAGACCATATTATTCTGGTCGGTGGTGGCAACCTTTCGCTGAGCTATTTGCGGGTGCTGCGTAAGCACGACAAAAAGATAACTGTGGTGGTCGCCTGCCGCAATGCGATGGAGCAATCAGCACTCGACGAATTTGAGCAGGGCTTCGGTGCGATAGTGGTTACCGGGGATATTACCCACGAATTTTTCCTACGCCAGCTGCGCGTAGAGTCCGCCCGCAAGATCCTGCTGTTTTCAGATAACAGCCTCAGAAGCTATGAAGCCGGGAGTATTCTCCTGGATCTGGTGCCTGGGATCGGGCCGCGCGTTGTTATTCACTGCGCCAAGTTGCGCTTTATGCGCGCCATGGAGAACACCCGCGTGGCGCGTAGCTGTGAGACCTTTAACGCTTACCACTTGGCGGCCTCCGGTCTGGTGCGGGGACACATGTTGCAGCATTTTAAGGAAACCAAACCTAAAGATGTGGTTGTTATCGCGGGCTTTGGACGTTTTGGTCAGTCGGTACTTGAGCAGTTGCAGCTGCACGCCATCAGTGAATTGGCGACTCTGGTAATTATTGAAATGGATGCTCACCGCCGGGTCAGAGTTGCCGAGGAGCAAATGTCTTTTCTAGGCGACTACCGCCGGGAGATTTACGAGGGTGATATTTCGAACCCCGATGTTTGGGATCAGCTGCATCGAGAGGTGGATCTGGAGTCGGACAACACCGTTTTCGTGCTAGGCACCGGGCGTGAGGAAGACAATTTCCGGACTTCGTTATGGTTGCGCCGCAAATACCCAGAGTCGATGATTATCACGCGTACTAGTAAAGAGTCCCAATTCGCCCAGGCCGAAGGCAGAGACCACAACATTATTACGGTCAGCATCAGCCAACTGGTGGAAGAAAATATACCCAGGGGTTGGCTGGATACCGAGCACTAGCGGTGCCGGATATGTATTTTGCGCATCATCACTGGTATCCTCATTCAGTCCCTTTTACCCCGCTAGAGAGAGTCCTTTGAAGCAAGCCCTGATCAATATGCTGACCATGCAAGATCGCATGAATACCCGTGTTCACCCGCAGTGGATAGAGCAAAACTTTGAATGGTATCGCGCAATTTGGGTCGAGTGTGGCGAACTCATTGAGCACTTTGGTTACAAGTGGTGGAAAAAACAGCAGCCCGATTTGCCCCAGGTGCAGTTGGAAGTGATCGATATCT
Source organism: Halioglobus sp. (assembly GCA_036961205.1). GTDB lineage: Bacteria > Pseudomonadota > Gammaproteobacteria > Pseudomonadales > Halieaceae > CALJFL01. The sequence goes on from JBALVI010000003.1 coordinate 390,871, forward strand.
GGCACTTCGGGCTTTCAGCTTTGTTCCAGCCTGGCGTTGCGCTTGAAGACATGGCCGAAGCTATCGCCATGGAGTTAGCCGATCATCAGGCTAGCGGCGCCGACGTGCGGACCGCTACCGAGGTCCTGGCTCAGGATTCATTGCAGGCCAAAAGTTTTTCACCCACTAAATTTTGGGATCTGATGCTGGCATCCGGTCTGGATTTTGATTCGCTCTATACCGCCTATGTCAGTAAGAACGTATTGAACTTCTTCCGTCAGGACAATGGCTATAAAGATGGTAGCTACCGCAAAAACTGGGCGGGTCGCGAAGACAATGAGCATCTGGTGGAATTGATTGCCACCCTCGATAAATCGGCAGACGATTTTGCCGATCAAGTCTATCTGGCTCTGTCCCAGCGCTACACGGAACTTGCCCCAGCGGGCTGAATCATGGCCGAGGAGAACAGGCTTTCAACGTCGGCGCTTGCCAAGAAGCTGTCTATTCCCTCTCAGCAGCTGTTTGTCACCCTCAGAGATTACGGCTGGATAGAGCGTCAGGGAGAGCACTGGGGCCTGACCCCCAAAGGTGAATTTGAGGGCGGCACCTACCAGAACAGTCGTCGCTTCGGTCGCTACATCGTTTGGCCTGATACTATCGAGGCCCATCCGCTCATCGTGGCCATTGAAAGCAGCCAGCGCATAACAGCAGCCGGCATGCGCAGATATTACCCACGCATACATCCCCGGCAAATTAATCGCGCTCTGGCAGAAATGGGTTTGCAGCACCACAGCATCGTCGGTTGGGAGTTGAGTGCGCTTGGCAGAACCCTGGGCGGCCAACAGGAAGAGAGTGAAAATACGGGTGCGTTTTATGTCACCTGGCCTCATGAAATTGTCGATCACCCGGTAGTACACCGTGAACTGACCCGCCAGACCGATCAGAATGAACCGTCTGCAGCTCCCGCCAACTCCTCGGAGCCTGACTTGTTTTCCAACGCTACGCGTTCGGTAGACGAGTTCAACGGGATCGACGGGCATGGTTTAAATGGACGGTTAGAGATGCGGGTCTGCAACTGGCTGTACCTGGCGCAGCTAGCGCATGCGTATCGGCGCGCATTACCTACCGAAGAGCTTGTGCTGGCGGATTTTTACCTGCCCGCGGGAAATGTCTATATCGATTGTTGGGAAGCGGATGTACCCGCCACTGAGTTGTCGGCAAAATTGCACAAGCGTGATATCTACAAAGAGCTGGGATTGCGGACTATTGAAGTTAATGCTGTCGACGCAGAAAAACTGGATGAAGTTCTGGGCAGAGGCCTGCTGGCCTTTGGTATTCGCTGTTAGAGAATCTCGTTTATCTTGTGAGCCAGTTCGAAATCGCGCCGACTAATCCCTCCGGCGTCGTGTGTCGTGAGGCTGATGATTACCTTGCCGTACACATTTGACCACTCCGGGTGATGGTTCATCGCCTCCGCCAGCAAGGCGACTTGTGACATAAACCCCCATGCCCGAATGAAGTCGTCGAAGGAAAACTGCCGATAAAGTTTTTCGTCCTGTATTTCCCAGCCAGTTAACTCAGCCAGTTCGGTGGCTATTTCTGTGCTACCCAGCGCGGGAACTTTCACTGATACGTTCTCCTGATGATGTTCGAATGAATGCGCTAACGGCGCAACAGCAGTACGCCGCACTCCATATGGTGCGTATACGGGAACTGGTCAAACATGGCAAAGCGAGCGATACGATGGCTACTGTGCAGGGTTTTCAAGTTGTTCGCCAGTGTCTGTGGGTTACACGAAATATAGAGGATAGCGTCAAAGTCGGCCACCATTGCCACCGTATCATCATCGAGTCCTGCCCTGGGGGGGTCGACAAAGACCGTGCGTAAGTCAAACTCCGCGAGTGGTTTTGGCAGGCTAGCCAAGCGGCGAAATTCACGTTTCCCCGCCATCGCTTCTACAACCTCGGCTGCGGATAACCGAATGACATCTACATTATCAATCTCGTTGGCCTGAAGGTTATGATTCGCTGCCCGTGTAGACACCTTGGAAAGTTCGGTGGCCACAACATGATCAAATTTCTCCGCTAGCGGTAGAGTGAAGTTTCCGTTGCCACAAAAAAGCTCGAGCAGATCGCCGTTAAGGCCTTCAGCGGAATCTCTTGCCCACTCGACCATCTTCTGGTTTACCGCGGCATTGGGCTGGGTGAAGGCCTGTTCAAACTGGCGAAATTCGTACTGGCGACCGTGAACCGAAAGACATTCGGTCACATAATCTCGACTCAGAACCACTTTCTGCTTCCGGCTGCGGCCAACGACACTCACACCCAGGTAAGAAGCGAGAGTATTGGCTTCACTCTCCCAGGCGTCGTCCAGACGTCGGTGATAAATCAGAGTGATCAATGTGTCCCCTGCCAATGTGTCCAGAAATTCAACCTGGAATAGCCGGGCTCGTAGTGTTTCATTCGCTTTAACTTGATCGAGTAATTTGCCCATCAGCAACTGAATTCGATTCGAGGCGATGGGAAAGCGAGTAATCTCTACCGGCATTTTAGGGGCGTCACGACGGAACATAGCGTAGTAGAGGTCGTCACCTTCATGCCACATACGAAATTCAGCGCGCATACGATACGCCTCCACTTGAGAGGCGATAACGACAGGGGTCGGCGGCTCGAAAGGCGCTAGTAACGCAGCAGTTTCTTCTGCCTTGGCTTCAAGGAGAGACTCGTAATCATCAGGCTTTACATTAGTTAACGGCATCAGTGCAGGGCGTTCCGGTTTCGGTTTTGCCAAAGATCCTCGGCCTGCGCTCTGGCTTGTACAAGTGATAGATCTGGTTTTAAAGCAAGCAAGCCGACGGTTGCTGTTGCCAGGGTCGCCTCCAGCCCATAGGTGTTTGATTGGTCACCTCGCCAAAGCTGGCGTAGTGGGTCCGTTGACAGTGCTGCTTCGCCGGCAATTCGGGTGTCGATTGCGCGGGGCAGAATTTGTTCCTGGAAATTTGTCTCGTCTAACAACATCAATCGGGTATCGGCCTGGGGTTTTACTTCAACCTCACCGCCATCGCCTTTGAAAACAATCGACCGTGGTTGCGCAAGCAGTCGATCTGCTTCCTGATGCAGACGACCATAAGCCGGGTGGAAAATGCTTTGAATACTGCTTGCACAGCGCAGCGGATTGACCATGCGTGCCAGAGTATTGACTGGCGAGCGCAGCCCAAGTAAGGGCTTGAGCTGCATAATATCTTCCAGAGCAGGGCAGATGTGCGCTAGTGGCATGTAGCATACGCGCTTGTCTGTGAGGCTTGCGCGAGCTTCCTGCCAGCTAGTGGCGATAGGCAGCCCCAGCGCCTGCCATGCCTGCTCTGTATACAGGCGGCCCACAGTGTGGCCTGCGCTACCATGTACAAATACGGAATGCCCAGCCTCCGCCAACAATAGAATGCTCAGAATGAACCAGGGGTGTTGGCTTCGTTTGCCCGCGTAGCTAGACCAATCCAGATCTGCTTGCGGCAACTCTTCCGAAGGGGGCAATACGGCTCTGCAGGCGTCGACAAATCCGGCGAGTTCTTCACCGCTTTCTTCCTTGACCCGCAGCAGCATCAGGAAGGCTCCGAGTTGGAGTTGTTCGACTTCACCAGCGAGTATCATGGTGAAAGCCTGACGTGCTTCTTGGCGAGATAATGATCGCGTGCCCGCTTTACCCTTGCCCAGGATACGAACAAAAGGCGCGAAGGGATGTTCGTTTGGTAAGTCAGTCGCAGTCATTTAGATCACAAACAGTTATCGGGTTTTGGTAGCCCGGCGATCTTGCTACCAATTTTTGCGGGGGAGCCGGGGAATAGTGACAATAGATAAGCACTATTGCCTTTTTCTGGTCCTAGCTTGATCTTGCAGTATTTTACCAGTGCCCGCATCGCGGGGCTGTTGTCGAATTCCAGGTAAAATTTGCGCAATAGTTCTATTACTTCCCAGTGCTCTGAGGTTAAGGCTATGTTTTCAGCAAGTGCAAGTTGATCGGCTAGCGCTTCGTTCCAAGCCGTGTAATCGAGAAGAAAGCCTTCTTTGTCCAGCCTGCTACCGCTTGGGCTATGGGCTAGTACCATGCTTGCTGCCTGGGGTATTTCTCGGTCAGGACGACAAATTCGTCGTAATCAATTTGTCTGATATGAGCCGGCAGGACATCCGTTAATCCGGCAGCAGCAACATCTGACTTCAGCGCACAAATGGCCACGCCGGAACGTTCCAAAACAGTAAGGGGCTCCGGGAGAGCGCCATAGACGCCATCGCCTAGCAACAGCAGACTATCCTGGCTCGATAACAATGATAAGCAGTCATTGAACGCTGGTGTGTCGGGTAATGCGTTGAGCGTATGTAGAATCACGTCAAAAACTCAGCAGGTGCTGGTGATTGCACATAAGCGTGCGCAGGGCGTCTCTATCCAGTAGCCGAGCCTGGGGAGGTAACACCTGCGGGTCGATGCCAAATTTCGCCGTGGCCTGTGCGTCCACCCAGAAAGTCTCTATGTCATAGAGGGGGAGCGAGGCGATATTCTTACCGATATTTTTCGAACCAATAGTTGAAGCATCCTGTTCTGGTATCAACTGCAGTACACCAGCGCCCAAAAAGAGGACGTTCACTGACTGTTCGAAGGCCCCCGCTGCGAGTGCAGCATCAATTCCCGATCTGCTAAGGCCACTCCCATAAGGCGAGTGACGAAGTACCACAAGCGTTTGTCCACTATTGCTGCTCATCACATCAGCCACCGAAAGTTACCAGGCGGTCGGACTTGTTAGTGGCTTCTACCAACAGTCCTAGTCCACCGATGCTAAAAGCTGGATGCAAGGTAGCTGCCTGTAAGTTGTGCCGTACCGACTCCCGTTGGTCAACAACGCCTCGTTTCAGAGCCGAACTGATGCAGCAGATGAGTTCTATGTCGTGATCCTCAGCTAAAGCGCTCCATAAGGGCAGGGTGCCAAGCTCGTCTTGTGGAGATACTCTCGTCGCGAGGCCAGTTTCGACACCGGCGTCCAGGAAAAACACCCGTAATATGCTATGCCCCTTAGCTAGCACCGCCGCTGCGAAGCGAGCCGCAGCGAGGTTGCTGGTGCCCGTAGCAGGTGCGGAAAGAACCAGTAGTGAGTAGTTCATGAAAATGCCGGGCAACAAACAAAAAACCCCGGTAGATACCGGGGTTTAATCATCAAGCCGAGATTTTTAATCGTCGCCGCCAAACGCGGTCAACAAGTGCAGCAGGTGAATAAACAGATTGTAGATATCCAGGTACAAAGCGACAGTCGCGCGAATATAGTTGGTTTCGCCACCGTTGATAATCCGGCTGGTATCAAACAGGATGAGGCCAGACATGATCATTACCATCGCCGCGGAGATGGTCAGCGAAAGCGCCGGAATATTCAGGAAAATATTCGCCACCATTGCGACCACTGCAACTAACAATCCTACCATCAAGAACCCGCCCATGTAGGAGAAGTCCTTGCGCGTGGTAAGGGCATAGGCGGAGAGTCCGAAGAACACCACGCCGGTGCCACCCAGAGCCTGCATCACCAGAGCTGGTCCGCCTGGCATAGCCATGTAGTGGTTGAGCATGGGGCCGAGTGAGGCACCCATAACACCAGTGAAGGCGAAAATAGCGATTAAGCCCTTGCTGGAGTCAGCCATTTTGTGGACGACGAAGAGAAGACCAAACCCGACCAGCATGAGAATGAGTGCTGCACCGTGCGGCAGACCTATTGCCATAGATACGCCCGCGGTTAGGCCGCTGAACAACAAGGTCATGCCCAGAAGCATGTAGGTATTTTTCAGTACTTTATTGGTGCTGAGAACCGACTCCATGCCTGCGCTTTGCATGTTGTACAAACTTTTGTCTTGCATCGTTAACTCCGTAAACCCATTGACGCGAAATGCGTTTGTTACTTGCCAATAATAAAGGTGAAATCAATAAATTCCAACCATGTATTAAATGGGGGTATTTGCCGAAATTCCAAGGCCTCTAGGCTGCTTAGTTTCGGTGCGTTTACCGCCTAAATATTGGAGCTGCAAAAAGTGAATTAGTTCATTCAATTTTGGTGGAAAAACGCAGGGGTTACTCCCAAAGATCCCCAGGTTTCAAGACGCGGCCAGCGTCTTCTTCAGGTCTTTTTTCTCGCGTTTCAAATCTTTCACTTCGTCCCGTTCATATTGTATTTTAGAGTTGTACTGCCCTTTAACGGTTCGTACTTCCTCGGCAACGTCATCCTGCCAGGCTACCGCCGCACCAACACTGCCCACGTAGCGCGTTTGATTGTTTAGCCGACGAACTTCTTGGTCTCGCTCTTCCTCATATTTTGCAACCTTCTTTACGCTGCGTTCGACTAAGGTTTCTATTTCAGTAAGCCGACGTTTGGCTCTGGTAATTTCGTGGGAAAAAGTTTCCGTGCCAGCTGGCTGGGAAGTTGTGGAGCGGGTGCCTGCCGATGGTTTTGATTGCTCAGGGGCGCTAGGGCCTTCAATACTCCCTTCCTTGGCATCTGCGCCGCAGGGTCGTTCACTGAACACTGCATGGCCCCACTGGTCGGTGCAGCGGAAATACTTGGTTTGTGCTTGCACAAGCAAGGCGGGAAGAATTAGTAATAGTACGATTAGTGGGTATCTGGTCATTTCGACTCGGTTCCTAGTCAGCCACAGGTTAACTATAGTCGAAATTACACGATTTCTCTAAATAGGAGTGTTTCGGCGCCGTAGTGGGAAACTGTAAGGTCGGAAGCAAAAAAAAGGCCCCAAAAGGGACCTTTTAAAAAATGGCGGTGGGCTAAGGATTCGAACCTTAGGAGGGGATAAACCCTCAACGGTTTTCAAGACCGCCGCTTTCGACCACTCAGCCAGCCCACCGAAAAACTCTTTGTCTGTACAACCTCGCATGCGCGAAGCAGGCGAGATTATACAGTTCTAAAACGCCCAAACAAGAGGCTTTTGTGGTTTTAGCTCTGTGCTGCTGCCTCAGGCGCTTCCGGTGCCGGGTTAGAACCGCGTGGGTCATTGCTAGCTCTGGTTACAACACGGCCGCTGGGGACAACAGGCGGTGCCACGTCGTCCTTGAACAGTGCAGACTTTCCGGTCTCGATTAGCAGTTCACCCACGGGTTTGGGGGCTTCTCTGGGGTCGTTTGTTGCTCTGCCACCATCGGTCAGGCCGCTAGTATCGGCTGGAGACTCTGGCTCTACGCTAGCTTCAACCGGGGCCGGCTCAGCTACTACGGCTTCAACGGTCTCAACTGGAGTCTCAGCTACAGCCTCAACAACCGGTTCTGCAGCCTCGACTATTGCTTCAACAACTGGCTCTTCAGCCTCCTCTACAACCTCAGCAACCGGCTCTGCAGCGGGTTCTGCTGCAGCTTGCGGTTGCTCATCGACCTCAGGGACCTCGCTGACCGCAACGGGCGCGATGTTTCCATCAACCTCCACGTCAACATTGGCAGTCACTGCAGAAGGCTCAGACATTACAGCGGCTTCAACAGCTTGTGGAGCCTCTACGGGTGCGGTTTCTGCCACAGCCTCAATGGGTGCGGCTGTAGGCTGCTCGTCCAGCACGGGAGTGTCTGCCACCGCAGCTACTTCTGGCTTGGGTCCGCGACGTCGACGGCGAGTTTCATTCCGTTTCATATCACTGGGACGCTTGCGCGGCTTGTCGCGACTATCTGTGTTCCCTTCAGCGGCAGCTTGCGGGGCTTGCGTTGCAGCTACCTGCTCATCGTCCCGGCGCGGTGCCTGCCTGTTCCTGTCACGAGAGCTGTCACGAGAGCTGTCGCGATTATTGTCGCGGTTCTCGCCCTGAGGCTTTCGATTTCCGTCGCGGTTGCCGCTGCTTTGCTTGCGGTCCTGATTCCGGTCCTGATCTCGATCCTGGTTCCGACTCTGCTCGCCATTGTCCTGGCTGCGAGCCTGGTCACTGCCTCCAGAGCGGCGACGATTGCGGTTGCGGTTGCGATTACCCTGGCCTTGTTTCTGTTCACCGGACTGGGATTGTCCCTTGCTCTGGCGATTGCCGCCGCTGCGCTCTGAGCTCTGCTTTTGCGGAGCTGCCTCGGCTTCTGTCTTTTCTTCTCCAAAGAGTGCGGTCACCACACGGGAAAACAGGCCCGCTTTTGGCGCTGCTTGCGCGGGCGCCTTGGCACTTGCTTTGGCTGTTTTTTCCGCTGCTGCCTTGGGAGCAGGGGTGGCCGCCTCTGGCGCCATGGCCTCAGGGGTTATGGCCTGCACCACGGCTTGTGGCTGCGCGATTACACCGGAGTGGTTGTCGCTGATCGAATCGGTGTCTGGCACTGCCAGCTCGACTTTGTAGCTGGTGGCGTGATCGCCTTCTACAACTTCATCATCGCGCAAGCGCTGCACTTCGAAATGCGGTGTGACCAGGTTGGGGTTGGGGATAACCAGGACCCGAGCTTTTGTTTCCTGCTCAATATCGCCCAGCGCGCTGCGTTTTTCGTTGAGCAAATAGGCAGCAACATCTACCGGCACAATGGCGCGAACTTCTGCGCTGCGCTCTTTGATGGCTTCTTCTTCAAGTAAGCGCAAGATGGACAGTGCCAATGACTTGGTGTCGCGAATTGTGCCCTGTCCAGTACAACGTGGGCAGACAATGGCGCTGGTCTCGCCCAGCGAGGGACGGAGTCGTTGGCGGGACATTTCCAGCAGACCAAAGCGCGAAATACGACCTACCTGAACCCTGGCGCGATCTACCGTTAATGCGTCGCGCATTCTGTTTTCTACCGAGCGCTGGTTGCGTGCTGCCAGCATGTCGATGAAGTCGATTACTACCAGGCCGCCCATGTCGCGCAAACGCAGTTGACGTGCAACTTCGTCTGCGGCTTCAAGGTTGGTCTGTAACGCGGTCTCTTCGATATTGCTGCCTTTGGTGGCGCGAGCGGAGTTAATATCGATGGAAACCAGCGCTTCTGTCGGATCAATGACCAGTGAGCCACCTGAGGGCAGGCGAACTTCACGCTGAAAAGCGGTCTCAATTTGTCCCTCAATCTGGAAGCGGCTGAACAGGGGGATAGTGTCTTCGTACATCTTAATGCGACTGATGTACTGGGGCATGACCAAGCTGACGAAATCGGTCGCCTGCTTGAAGGCGTCTTCGGAGTCGATAAGCACCTGGTCGACATCTTCGCGGAGGTAATCTCTTACCGCGCGCACAATCACATTACTTTCCTGATAGAGCAGGGTAGGGGCTTTGCTTTCTTTGTCGGCGTTGCTGATCGCTTCCCATACTTGCAACAAGTAGTTCAAATCCCATTGAAGTTCTTCGCTAGACCGGCCAACACCTGCGGTGCGGATAATAACGCCCATGCCATCGGGTATTTCGAGATGGCTTAATGCCTCACGCAGTTCATTGCGATCATCACCCTCGATACGACGGGATATGCCGCCGGCTCTGGGGTTGTTGGGCATAAGTACCATGTAGCGCCCGGCCAGGCTGATAAAGCTGGTCAGGGCAGCGCCTTTGTTGCCGCGCTCTTCTTTGTCCACTTGCACCACAATTTCGGTGCCTTCTTTAACGATGTCTCGGATTTTCGTCCGACCTTCGCCACCCGGGGGTTTGCGGTAGAAGTATTCCGGGGCGATTTCTTTCAGCGGCAGAAAGCCGTGACGATCCGCGCCGAAGTCGACAAAAGCTGCCTCCAGGCTGGGTTCAACTCGGGTTATTTTACCTTTGTAGACATTGGATTTCTTTTGTATACGGGTGCGGTTTTCGATATCAAGATCGTAAAGTCGCTGACCGTCAACGAGAGCGACGCGCAACTCTTCAGGTTGTGTCGCGTTGATTAACATTTTTTTCATTTGCCGTAAGCCTTTTATAAGGCAGGCCTGGCGGGGAGGAATCAGTTGCACAGCTGACCGGAGTCAAGCATTAGGAGTGGCTTGGCGGAGCCTGTGAGGCTCTTTCAGGGCGTGTACTGCCCGGGTTCGCTACTCTTTACGCTCAGGTGCTCTGTAATTACGCAACGCGTATTTATGGCGTTGTACCAGCGTTTGTGCCCGGAAAGTTTATGGCGCTCTCCCGACCTTTTTGTTAGTGTCGCTGCACCTGAGAAGAGCGACACTTGTGCTGAATCTGCTAACTGATTCTTTGTCCCGGCAGTACCTGCTGCTCGGTTCATAATTAGGTCGACACGGCTGTCCATTCGTGGCGAAGGTCGGAGCACAAAATGCTCATACGGCCTCAGGAGTGTCGACATCCATTTAGTATCTGTGTGACGTTACGTGCGGAACCATGCAATTCATCGGCTGGTTCAACTGTCGCCAGTAAAAATTCCAAGATCAGTCCAGTAAACGTAATTCGGCTGTCTTGATCACACCGCGGGAATATAACAGTAAATGATAAGTGCTTCAATTATAAAAAGTTTTTTCCTGTGAGTGAGGAGAATAGACCTAAAGTTGAACTGGTGACTGTTGACGAAGCAGCCGAAGGGCAGCGTTTGGACAATTACCTGATTCGAGTTTTTAAAGGTGTGCCTAAAACGCGCCTTTACCGGGCCTTGCGTAAAGGGGAGATTCGCGTCAACAAGGGCAGATGCAAGGCCGACTACCGGCTTAGCATAGGCGATGTGGTCAGGTTGCCACCTATAAGGCAGCCAGACCCTGCTGCCCCGGCCGTCATTCCCAGGTACTGGTCTGAGCTGCTGAAAAAACGCACTGTTTATGAGGATGACGGCTTACTGGTGTTAGACAAGCCCGCTGGACTCGCTGTTCACGGGGGCAGTGGCCTCAATTTCGGTCTGATTGAGTGTCTGCGGCGTGATAGGCCAGATGATCGTCATCTCGAGCTCGTTCATCGACTGGATCGGGACACCTCCGGGTTGATAATGATAGCTCGCAAACCGGCCATACTCCGCGACTTGCACCGGCAGCTGCGTGAGAAAACTGTCGATAAGCGCTATCTGGCTTTGGTTCCCGGGCAGTGGCCCCGCAGCCGTAAAGTAGTGGAAGCGCCACTGGAAAAAAATACTTTGCAGTCTGGCGAGCGCATGGTGCGGGTCTCTAAAGAGGGGAAACCGTCGGTAACAGAGTTCAGCGTCATCGAACGTTTCGATCGGGCAACGCTAATAGAGGCCAAGCCGATTACCGGTCGAACGCACCAGATACGCGTGCATGCGCAGTTTGCTGGATTCCCATTGCTGGGAGATAACAAGTACAGCGATGATAAAGGTGAGCAGCTGTGTCGGGAGCTAGGCTTGAAGCGGCTGTTCCTCCACGCCAGCAGTTTACGCGTCAGCGTGGGCGAAAAGGGCAAAATCCACTTGCGAGCCGAGCTAGAGCAAGAGTTAGAAAAAGTATTAAAAAAGCTTCGTAATTAGCTGATAATGATCATTATATTTGATTGGGATGGTACGCTTTGTGATTCTGTTGACCACATCGTATTGGCGATGCAGCAGGCGGCAGTGAGTATCGGCGTGCCGGTTCCGGAGCCAGCGGCGGTAAGGGATATTGTCGGTCTGGGTTTACAGCAGGCCATAGCTCGGGTATTCCCAGGCCGTGGTGACGAGTTTGGCAAGGATTTCGCCGCGTTGTACTCACGCCACTATATTGAAGCAGATCAGCCGCCCGCAACCCTGTTCAATGGGGCTCTGTCCACGCTTAACTCGCTCAAAGGGCGGGGCATTGAGTTGGCGGTGGCTACTGGCAAAAGCAGACGCGGACTTGATCGGGTGCTCAGCGGGCTGAATTTGAGTGAGTTTTTCCAGGCCACCCGGTGTGCCGATGAGACCTTATCCAAACCGCATCCCTTGATGCTCGAGGAGATATTGCGGGAGCGGGGTAAGTCTCCGGAGCAGGCGCTAATGGTGGGAGATACCGAATACGATCTGGAAATGGCCACAAATGCAGGTGTAGCGTCGGTTGGTGTCAGTTTCGGCGTGCACTCAATAGAGCGACTCATGCGCCACCAACCAGTCGCGATACTCGACGAATTGGCCGGCTTATTGAACATTCCTCAGTGTCAGGCCCGGGAGCCCGTCAGCACGGGGTAACCCGCGTTCGCCAGCAAAGTGGTGAGCGCTATCAGGGGCAAACCCTCAAGGCTGGTGGGGTCAGAGCCGCTGAGGCTTTCAAACAGAGCTATCCCCAGGCCCTCACATTTGAAGCTACCGGCGCAGTCATAAGGCTGCTCTCGCTGTAGATAAGTCGAAATCTCCAGCTCCGTCAGTTCGCGGAACTTTACCGTGAATGGATCGACTATGACCTCGCTGAAGCCGCAATCAACTCCCACCAGGGCGATGGCCGTATAGAAAACCACCTCCATGCCGGAACATTGGCTCAACTGTGCGGTGGCGGCAGCATGGTTGCCGGGTTTGCCGAAAATTTGACCATTTAAGGCCGCAACCTGGTCGCTGCCTATAATCAACGAATCTGGACAATTTTTGGCTACGGCCAGTGCTTTTGCCAACGCCAGGCGCTCCACCAGAGCGTTGGCCGGCTCGCCAGGCAGTGGAGATTCGTCAGTGCCGGGCGCAATAGTCGCAAATGGCATCTGTAATCGCGACAGTAACTGTTTTCTGTAGGGGGAGGTCGACGCGAGGATCAGGTTCATTTTGAAGGTCCGTTTTCGGCGCCTGTGGCGCTGTGCATAAGTGAGTGAACTAATTGTATTTTAAAGATATTTTTGACAAAGGTGCATTGCGCCCCTATGATGCGCGCCTATGTCGACAGAGCCCCTTCCCAAGACGCTGGATGTACGTAAAGCAGCGACTCGTGGAGTGTCTGTTCAGGGTGCACTGAAACCACTTGAATTACAGCGTTTTCTTGGCTTATTGTCAGAGGAAGATGGCGAGATTTCGGTGGTGTTGAAGTTTGCCAGGAACGAAGAGAATCACCATCTGGTGAATGTGGTGGTCGAGGCTGAGGTTTTCGTCGAGTGTCAGCGATGCCTTGAATCGATGCCGTTGAAGCTGGTTGCTGAGAATAGCTTGGCTGCTGTTTGGACAGATGAAGAAGCGCGGCACCTGCCCAGGTACGTCGACCCGTTAATAACGGACGAAGCCTGCGATTTGTGGCGTTTGGCAGAAGATGAATTGATACTGGCTCTGCCGGCGTTCAATAATCACGCCGATGAGCAATGCAACAAGATATTAGCGGGTTTAGCGCAGTCGGATCCCTCATTGGGATCTGAGTACGAGAAACCCAACCCGTTTGATGTGCTGGCGCAGTTAAAGCCCGGCAAGAAGTAGGAGTAAATCATGGCTGTTCAGAAGAGTAAGAAGACCCGTTCGCGCCGCGGCATGCGCAGGTCACACGATTCCTTGACCGGTGCCACCTTGACTGTGGACCAGACAACGGGCGAGACCCACCGTAGACACCACGTAAGTGCCGACGGCTTTTACCGCGGTAAAAAAGTAATTGACACTGGCAGCGACGACTAAGTCGTTAGCCTTGGTCAAGCGGAGATTACACGCTTAGTGCTCTCCTCGGTCGCTCGCGCCGCTTACCTAAAACTCAAGAGGCATTTCATGCCTCACACAGCGCTCGCAATTCATGAGAGCGCTGTCAACATTGTAGCCTGGCTTGTAAACTCGGATGCTGTTCCGGGTTTTTTCGTGTGCGTCTCTTTTGTAACCCGCAATAATTCAAGGACCTGAAAAATGACAGATAGCGCGATCGCTTTTGTATTTCCCGGACAGGGTTCACAGAAAGTGGGCATGCTCGCAGATGCCTATGCGGAATTTGACGCGGTGCGGGCCACCTTTGTTGAGGCTTCGGACACGCTGGGTTATGACATGTGGGACCTGATCCAGAACGGCGAGCAGCAAGCACTCAATCTTACCGAGACTACCCAGCCCGTTCTTTTGACCGCCAGTGTCGCTCTATGGCGTGCCTGGCAAGCAGAGAATGGTGCTATGCCCGTCGTAATGGCGGGTCACAGCCTGGGAGAGTTTTCGGCCCTGGTTTGCGCGGGTGCGCTGGCGTTTCCAGACGCAGTGCAATTAGTGCGGCAGCGAGGACAATTCATGCAAACTGCAGTGCCGGTTGGCGAGGGCGCTATGGCCGCGATTATAGGCCTTGAAGACGATGCCATTAATCGTATCTGTGGCGAAGTCTCTGCAAGTTCAGGCCAGGTGGTAGCTGCGGTGAACTTTAACTCGCCTGGCCAGGTCGTTATTGCCGGCACCACGGCCGCAGTGGACATGGCCATTGAAGCGTTAAAGGCCAGCGGAGCCAAAAGGGCGCTGCCGCTGCCAGTGAGCGCGCCTTTCCATACTGATTTAATGAAGCCGGCCGGAGAAAAACTCGCAGAAGCGCTCGCTAATATAGAGATTCTTCAGCCTGCTCTACCCGTGGTGCACAATGTGCATGCAAAAAGTGAGAGTGACCCGGAGGCAATCAGGGCGCTTCTCGTCAAACAGATTTATAGCCCCGTGCAGTGGACGGGGTGTGTTCAGGCGATGCTTGGCCTGGGTGTAAACCGGATGGTTGAATGTGGCCCCGGTAAAGTGTTGAGCGGGCTCAACCGCCGTATCGACAAAGCTATAAACAGCTTTTCTCTGGAGGAGCCCGCGGCCCTCAGAGAAACCCTCAGTGAGTTAGCCTGAAAGCCGCCAACGGAGATCAAATGATGACTGAAACAGCAAAAGTAGCATTGGTAACAGGCGCCAGCCGCGGCATAGGCAAAGCGATCGCCGAGCGCCTCGTGGCCGGGGGCTACACCGTTATCGGTACCGCAACCAGTGACACAGGCGCCGAAGCCATCAGCGCGTATTTGCAGGCAGCGGGTAATGACGGTTGTGGCTTCAAGTTGGACGTGGCCAGTGATGAAAGTGTTGCTGAGGTTGTGAAGGCCATCAGCGCGCGTTACGGCGCGCCTTTAATTTTGGTCAATAACGCCGGTATTACGCGAGATAATCTTCTCATGAGGATGAAGAGCGACGAATGGCATGGTGTTATAGATACCAACCTGAACTCACTGTATCGGGTAACCAAGGCATGCCTGAGAGGCATGACAAAGGCCCGCTGGGGTCGGATAGTGAATATCACGTCGGTCGTCGGATCCATGGGAAATGCGGGTCAGAGCAACTACGCGGCTACAAAAGCAGGCGCAGAGGGCTTCTCCAGGGCCATGGCCAGGGAGCTGGGCTCTCGTGCGGTCACGGTCAATTGTGTTGCTCCAGGCTTCATCAATACTGATATGACCCGTGAACTGACTGACGATCAGCGTGAGTTGATGTTGTCGCAGATTCCGCTTTCACGTCTTGGGGCGCCTGAAGAAATTGCTGATCTGGTTGGATTTTTGTGCGGTGAGAGCGCCGGTTACATCACCGGTGAAACCGTGCATATCAACGGCGGCATGCATATGGGATAGCCTGTCTGGCGGGCTATCACGTGGTGCTTCGCACAACAGCGTTAAAAAAAGTTTATCACTCGCACGAAATGTGCGTAAAATGCCTGCAGACCGGCATGTAAGGTTTTTTCTCTATCAATATCAGGAGTAATCATGAGCAGCATTGAAGAACGCGTTAAGAAGATTGTCGCAGAGCAGCTTGGCGTTAAAGAAGACGAGGTACAGACCGAAGCATCTTTTGTAGAAGATCTCGGTGCTGACTCACTCGATACTGTCGAACTGGTGATGGCCCTCGAAGAGGAATTTGAAACTGAAATTCCAGACGAAGAAGCCGAAAAAATCACTACTGTGAAACTGGCCATTGATTATATTAACAATAATCTAGCCTGATCCAACCTGACCAACACTAAAAGCCGTTTCTATCTTTGATAGAGCGGCTTTTGTTCTTTATGCTCCCCTGATCCTCAACGATAGGAGTCACCACTGTGATAGGTAGACGAGTAGTAGTGACCGGCCTGGGAATGGTAACGCCGGTAGGCCTCAACGTAGCAGACACCTGGGCCAATATACTGGCCGGGAAAAGTGGTGCTGCCCCCATCGAGAGTTTTGATGTGTCAGCCTACGGTACCTGCTTCAGCGCCAGCGTTAAAAATTTCGACGCCAGCGTCTATATGGCGCCTAAAGACTCGCGGCGAATGGATGTATTTGTACAGTACGGTATGGCGGCTGGCATTCAGGCCATGGAAGACTCCGGCTTTGAAGTGACCGACGAGAATGCCCCCAGGGTTGGCTGTGCCATCGGCTCGGGCATCGGTGGCATTGGTCAGATTGAAAAAAATACCCACATTGTTGAGACGGCGGGCCCCCGTAAAATTTCACCATTCTTCGTGCCCGGTTCTATCATCAATATGATCTCTGGCAACCTGTCAGTGAAGTACGGCATGCAGGGTCCTAACTTTGCTGTGGTTACAGCCTGTACAACCGGCACTCACAATATAGGCATGGGCGGTCGCATGATTGCCCTGGGCGATGCCGATGCCATGCTGGTCGGTGGTGCTGAAATGGCAACAACGCCGGTCGGCCTGGGTGGTTTTGCCGCCGCTCGCGCATTATCCACTCGCAATGATGATCCGGAAGCCGCCTCTCGTCCCTGGGACAAGAACCGGGATGGTTTCGTCCTCGGTGACGGTGCCGGTGTGATCATGATCGAGGAATATGAGTGCGCCAAAGCGCGTGGTGCCAAGATCTATGCGGAGCTGTTGGGCTTTGGCATGAGTGGTGACGCGTATCACATGACCTTGCCACCAGAAGATGGTCGCGGGGCAGCGGCCTCAATGGCCAATGCAGTACGAGACGCAGGTGTCGCTACGGATCGAATCAACTACGTTAACGCTCACGGCACCTCCACCCCTGCTGGAGACGTCGCAGAAAGCATTGCTGTCGAGACGGTAATGGGCAGCGATGCGGCACAGGTCGCGGTGAGCTCTACCAAATCAATGATAGGTCACCTGCTCGGTGCGGCGGGCTCTGTTGAGGCTATATTTTCCATTCTTGCCATGCGTGACCAAGTGGCCCCTCCCACCATCAACCTCGACGATCTCGACGATGGTTGTAATCTAAACTATGTGCCGCACAACGCCCAGGAAATGGCGATTGATTGCGTGCTGACTAATTCCTTCGGGTTTGGTGGCACCAATGGCTCGCTGCTGTTCGGCCAGCCGTCCTGACTAGACATTCGGTGTCGGCAGCTCAGACATTTTGGATAGACGGCCACCGGGCAACTTCGTTGCCATTGCCCGACCGCGGATTGGATTTTGGTGACGGCCTATTTGAAACTTTGCTCGGTGTTAATGGGCGAGTACCCTTTCTGGCGCTCCATATGGACCGATTAACGCGCGGGCTGAAAGTTCTCGGTTTTCCCGATGTGACTGACCTGGCCCACAAATACCTGAATATGGCACTGAGCGAACTCGACAGCGAGGCCAGGGCTATTCGTTTAACCGTTACCCGGGGCAGTGCTTTGCGTGGTTATGCGCCGCCACAGGAGGCCAGCCCACGAATAATTATTAGCGTTAGCCCGCTGGCGTGGAACCCACTGCGAACGACCAGTCCAGCAGAGCTGGGTGTGGCTGATATTCGGTGGTCAAATCAGCCTGTTCTGGCCGGAATAAAACATCTGAATCGACTCGAACAGGTGCTTGCGGCTGGCCAGCGTGTTGCGCAAGGCTGGGATGAGGCGGTAATGCTGGACGATGAAGGCTTGCCTTTATCGGTGGTATCCGGGAATTTATTTATCGTCAAAGATGCTCGTCTTTTAACACCACCACTTGAACGATGCGGCATAGCTGGTACTCGCAGAGCGCTAATTGTGGAGCGATGGCAGGATCAACTTGGCCTCGAGGTGAAAGTAGAGCGTTTTACCCTCGCCGAGTTGGAAGCGGCAACCGAGGTATTTTACTGCAACAGTTTGTTGGGGTTTCAGCCAGTTGGCATTTTCGGTAGTACGAGTTGGACGTCACAGGCGGTTTGCAGCTCAGTGCAAAAGCTGTATATGGAGGCGATTCAGTGCGGCGACTGTTAGCGGCTACGCTGTTGTTGCTACTCCTGTTGGGCGCGGCAGCAGCTCAAGTCAAATCCCAGTGGGAGAAAGAACTTGCGGTGCCCGCGGGCGGGTATTTCTTTACCGTGGAAGCGGGTGACTCCCTGGCCGGTGTTGCTGAGCGTTTGCAGTCTGCCGGTATACTGGAACAACCAGTTCTGTTGCGGGCTTATGGTCGCTGGACGGGTGTTGATCAGCAGATAAAACGCGGAGAGTATCGTCTCGCTACTGGGGCGACGGCTGAAACGCTGCTGGAGTTGCTCGAACGCGGTGACGTAATCTCTTATACCGTAACGCTACCAGAGGGGATTACGCTAGCCAGGGCGCTCGAAATACTCAATGCCAGCGAGCAGTTGAACCCGCTACTGAAGGGCGTGGACGACCCTCGAATTGTTGAACTGGTGGCACCAAGAACTGTTGCCGAAGGCATGTTCCTGCCTGAAACCTATCGCTTCGAGCGTGGTGACAGCGACTGGGACGTATTGCAACGAGCACACCAGGATCTCTTAAATCTGCTTGGCGAAGAGTGGGCCGGGCGGGACCTGCCGCTACCCTATGAAACACCATACGAAGCGTTGATTATGGCTTCCATCATTGAACGAGAGACCGGTGCGCCGCACGAGAGGGCAGAGATAGCTGGCGTGTTTACGCGAAGATTACAAAAGCGAATGCGATTGCAGACAGACCCGACAGTAATTTATGGTCTGGGCCCGGGCTTCGATGGTAATTTGCGCCGAAGGCACCTGGTAGACAGCAGTAACCCCTATAACAGTTACAAACACCATGGGCTCCCTCCGTCACCAATTGCCCTTCCCGGAAGAGCCGCTATTCATGCCGCTATGCATCCAGCGGCAGGCGATACTTTATATTTTGTAGCGCGCGGCGACGGCAGTCACAAATTCAGCGAGACACTTGAAGCCCATCAGGAAGCTGTGCGTAAATACCAGCTCAGGCGCAGGCAGGATTATCGTTCCACCCCTCAGAGTAATTAATAAGATGCGAGGCAGAGGTTTATTTATAACGGTTGAGGGTGGTGAAGGTGTTGGGAAATCCACCAACATGGCATTACTCGAACGACACCTGAGTGACCACGGCGTGGAGCTGGTGGTCACTCGTGAACCGGGTGGTACGCCGCTGGCGGAGGATATCCGCGAATTGCTACTCACTCCCAGAGAAGAGCAGGTCAGTTCACTGAGCGAACTACTGATGATGTTTGCCGCCAGAGCACAACACCTTGAAGCGAAGATCGAACCGGCGCTGGCCGCCGGCAAATGGGTTCTCTGTGATCGCTTTACCGATGCCACCTATGCCTATCAAAGTGGTGGGCGGGGTGTAGATGCCTCGTTGGTTCGACGCCTGGAAAGGCTGGTACAAGGAGAGCTGCGCCCCGATTACACTTTATTGCTCGATGCGCCGGTGGAAGTCGGCATGGAACGAGCGAGGGGCAGGGGAGAGCTGGATCGGTTTGAGCAGGAGGAGTTGGCTTTTTTCGAACGGGTGCGCTCGACCTACCTGCAACTGGCTCGCGAAAGCAGTGGTCGCTATCGATTGATTGATGCGAGTCAGTCACTGGATGTTGTTGAAACCAAGATGCTGGAAGTCTGCACCGAACTCCTGAGCTGCTGGAACGTAAGACAGGGCAATTTGTGAGCACTCCCCTGGAACACGAAGGCATCAGCGGAATCTTGCCCTGGCAACATGCAAATTGGAGCCAGCTGCTACAACAATATGAATCCGGGAAATTGCCTCATGCATTACTGCTGGCCGGGCCGGCTGGAATCGGTAAGTCCCAGTTAACTGTGGCACTGGCAAGGCTGTTGCTATGTTCAGCCCCAAGCGGCGGGTTCAATTGCGGGCAGTGTTCTGCGTGTGATTTGAGCGCCAGCGGCAGCCATGGTGACTTTCGTTGGTTGGCTCCCGAGGAAAAGAGCAAAGTTATCAAGATAGATCAGGTCAGAGCTGCCGTTGATTTCACCACCCGCACCGCGTCTTACGGAAAGCACAAGGTCCTGGTTCTGTGCCCAGCCGATGCGCTCAACATCAATGCCAGTAATGCGCTACTGAAATGTCTGGAAGAGCCGACACGCGACACCCACATTTTGCTTGTTTGTGAGCGTCTGCATGCACTACCGGCGACCATTCGATCACGCTGCCAGATGCTGAAGTTTCCCTTGCCCGAGCGCTCACAGAGCCTCGATTGGCTGGATAGTACAACCGGCGACCGACAAGCCAGCGAAAAGCTGCTAGAACTCGCCGATGATCGACCTTTGCACGCGCAGCAGCTGTACTTGCAGGGCACTGCCGAAAGTTCTGCGGCACAGAGGTCCGCTTTGGTTGCGTTGGCAGACGGCAGGGCGAATGTGCCTGAGGCAAAAATATTACTCGCCGATATCGAAATCGAAGCCTTGTTGCAGCTCATGCTTAATCACATACAAGGTAGATTGGCGGAGATGGGTAGTGTGCAACTGCGCAGTCTTGCCACTAAAAATCTATTTGCCCTGCTTGATGTCTTACGACAAAATCAGGCCGCGGTCAGTGCCGGCGCCAACCCAAACAGGGAATTACTGATGGAAAGTCTACTTGGAAGGCTTGCCAGTGTTGGGTGAGCGCAGGCATGGTGATAACATGGACGAATTCACAAGGGATATCCGTGCATGAGCGATCAGAACCAAAACAGTCGCAACGGAATTTTGTCTTTAACGATTAAAGACAAGGCAGTGTTGTACTCAGCGTATATGCCATTTCTCACCAATGGGGGGCTGTTTGTGCCAACCAATAAGGTCTACAGCATAGGTGACGAAGTTTTTATGTTGCTGACCTTGATGGATGAGACAGAAAAAATACCCATTGCCGGTACCGTAGTGTGGGTGACACCAAGAGGTGCACAGGGCAACCGCACAGCGGGAATCGGCGTGCAGTTCAGTGACCAGGACGCCGCCGCCAACTCAAAAATCGAGAACCATCTGGCCGGATCACTCAATTCCGACCGTCCCACGCATACCATGTAGAATATGATGTAAATTCTAGAATATGGGCGCAACTCATTGTTTTTACATTATTGATGGCAAAAAAAACGGGTCCCGGAAGGGACCCTTTAAGACCATTAGGAGTGAAACATTAAGGAATTGCTTCCCTAAAAGAGCATTGGGTATGCTCCTGCGACTACCCGGTTAAACTAGGGGATGGGTAGCCACGATTTAAGTATCGCCCAAAACTGGTAATTTTCCACAAATAAACGGTCTTATTTTTAGCTTAATTTGAAATATAGAAACAACTTCTAATTATTTATAGATATAAGGCGCAGTAATGACGGCCGATCCCGAATTTCTCAGTGGTGTGATAGAGGGTTTTTACGGCCGCCCCTGGAGCCATACTTCACGGTTGGCCTACGCTGGCTACCTGAGCCGGCTCGGGCTATCCAGTTATCTGTACTGCCCTAAATCTGACCCTTACCTGCGTAAAACCTGGCAGCAGCATTGGCCGTCTTCACAGTGGCTGGAGTTGCAGGAGTTGGCCGTTACCTACCGGAATGAGGGCCTACAATTTGGCGTTGGGTTGTCACCCTTCGAGCTCTACCGCAGTTACACCAGCGCCGATAAAAAGCAGTTGCAGGCGAAGCTTACCCAGCTTAATGAATTGGATGCACCACTGCTGGCTGTGCTTTTTGATGACATGCCAGGGGACGTGCCAGATCTGGGCACCCGACAAGCGGAAATTGTTGCAGATATACAGGCCTGGTCCTCGGCAAAAAAGATCATAGTCTGCCCAACCTATTATTCCTTTGATCCGGTGCTGGAGAAATTTTTTGGCAGTAAGCCTAAGCATTACTGGCCGCAGCTGGGCGAACAACTCGCAGCCGACGTCGATATTTTCTGGACAGGCAACCGGGTATGTTCCGATGAAATAGGCTGCTCGGATGTCGAGTCCATTGTGGCGGCGTTGGGACGACCCGTGGTCCTTTGGGATAACTATCCCGTTAATGATGGCGCGATTCGTTCCAGACATCTGTACCTTGAGCCACTAGCCCATCGGGAGGCATTCCCCGGTGAGTTGGTGTCGGGGCATTTTTGCAACCCGATGAACCAGGCACTTCTCTCATTGCCAGCGCTGACGGGGCTCTCTCAATATTACGCAGATGAAGCGGCGTTATCCTCTGACGGTTTTTTGCACGCGGTGATAGGTAACGCGACCTTGCTTCAGTTACAGGCGAACGCCAGTGAATTCCAGGACCTCGGGTTGGATGGAATGGGGGATCGACGTAGGCAGGAATTAGACGTTACTTACTCCAGTCTGCCAGGGGATGGCGCTGCAGAAGTGGCGGCCTGGTTGCGAGGCGAATATACTTTTGATCCCGCTTGTCTAACGGACTAAGTCCTATTGTGAATACAGCAGCGATCGGCCCAATCTTTCTCGACAGTGAAGGACGCTTGCCGGCTCAGGTTTTTGCTGACTGGTGTCTGCACGGCATCGATCACCATCATGATTATCTGGTCATCGTTAATTTCGCCCTCCGTGAATATTGGCTGGAAGACGGTGGTGAGATATCGCTACACGCGATTTACTGTCATTACGACGGGCAGCGCTGGCTCTCAGTAACTGACAAACCGTTACAGCCCAGTGGGCTTCCGACTCAGCAGCAGTACGCTGCCTGGGTGGCAGAGCATCAATGCGCAAGTATCCCGCTGGGTGCGCCGGTATCGCTGTCGCCGGTAGTTGTGCCCAAGCCCTGGGGCCGCGAGGTCTGGTTTAGTGGCGTTGAGTCTCGTGGTGTATGTGGCTTCGCAACAGGTGGAAAAACAACCCCAGTGCCGTGGATTCAGGCAGCCATGCCGGATGCTTCTATGGGGCTTGCAGGCGATGCGCTGGTGCTTCTTAAAATACTCGACCCGTCTTCTGAGCCCGTGACGGGCGACCTCTACTTTGAGCTTCATCAGGAGAAGCGCGAGGTCTATGTTGTTACCCACGTTGATGCCAATGCCTGGCCAACTGGCACCGGCTTCATTCGGTACGGCTTCGACCCAAAAGCGGTCGCAGCGGCAGGTTCGGAGCAAGCCTTTAGAGAAGAGTATTTAAGCTGCGTTCAGGCATACGAACAGGTCAGGCGTGAGATTGACACGCTGGCAGACGGGGCCAGTGTCAGCGCTAGCATGCGGACAAAGGAAGTATCGCTTAGAGCAGACATGGACGCTTACAGCCTGTTGCGCCCCCTTAAGGTGGGTGATGTGGTTAAAGTCCCGCTGTTACTTCCGCATTCCCTGCAACACGGGGTAAGAACCATAGAATTTCAAACCCCGGTCTATGAGCGCAAAATACTCTCTTTTGCCCAACAAGTACTGACTCAGGATCATTGGGATACGGCGGAAGCCGTGGAGCAAATGGCTCTGCTGGCTCCCACGGACCAGCCTTTTCCGTTGCTCCAGGACGAAGAGGGCATCACCGTTGAAAAAATCGTCGATTTCGCAGATTTCGAGGTCTGGCGGGTCACTCTTAACGGCAACTCCGCTTACCCAGTGCCCGATTGCGGCAGCTATCGCCTGCTAATGGTTTTACTCGGCAGCCTGACAGTTCAGGGCTTGACGCTGGGTGCGGAACAAGCCGCTATATTGCCGGCACTTTCCAAGCTGCGGGTCATTTCCAGTGAACCCAGTAGGCGCGCGGTTTTCCTGCTGGCGACCCCACAAATTTGAGCAGTTGAACCGGGCCGGGGTTTGTGGCAGAATCTGCGCCCTTGGAACGCCCCGGATATAACGGTTTGACGGGTTTTTATCCGAAAAAAATCAATAAGTTATGGCTTTTATGTCATTACTTTTCTAGTAGCCGGGCTCAGGCCCCGGGGTGTTTCATGAAGCGGGAGTGGCGAAATTGGTATACGCGCTAGATTTAGGTTCTAGTGCCGCAAGGCGTGAGAGTTCGAGTCTCTCCTTCCGCACCACATTACCGGCGAGTCTCTTTTAACGAGGCCGCCATGCTAACAGGCGCTGGTCACGCGCCAGTGAAATAATTGATTTTGTGAGGAACAACCATGCAGGTTTCCATTGAAACGACGTCCGGTCTTGAGCGTCGGTTGACGGTTGGCGTACCCGCCACCCGGGTCGACCAGGAAGTAGACGTCCGCTTGCAGAAAGCAGCCAAAGACGTTCGTATACCGGGCTTTCGTCCGGGCAAAGTACCCATGAAAGTGATGCGTCAACGCTTTGGTCCAGGCGTGCGTCAGGAAGTTCTGGGCGAGGTTATGAGCCAGTCTTTTCAGGAAGCTGTGATTCAGGAAAAGCTGCGACCTGCCGGTCAACCCAGCATAGAACCACGCAACCTCGAAGCTGGCAAAGACCTCGAATATGTCGCGACGTTTGAGGTATTCCCTGAAGTCGAAGCCACTGAAATGTCCGGTTTCGATGTTGAACGTCCACAGGCAGAAGTCGCCGATGACGATGTTGACAATATTATTGAAGTGTTTCGGAAGCAGCAGGGCAGTCAGGAAACTGTTGAACGAGCGGCTGCAGACGGCGATAAAGTGAAAATCGATTATACTGGTACCCGCGACGGCGAAGCATTCGACGGCGGCAGCGCTGAAGACTCGGAGCTGGAATTGGGTTCGGGCAGCATGATTTCCGGTTTTGAAGAAGGCGTAGTCGGAATGTCTGCCGGCGAAGAGAAAACTCTTAATTTGAAGTTCCCCGATGATTATCACAGTGAGGAACTTAAGGGCGCTGAGGTCGAATTTAAGGTGACTTTGAACGCAGTGACTGAACTCAAACTTGCGGCGCTGGACGAGGAATTGTTCAAGAGCTATGGCGTGGAAGAGGGCGGTGAAGAGCAGTTTCGCAAAGAAGTTGGCGAGAATATGGCCCGCGAACTGAAAAACGCAGTTGAAGCCAAGGTTAAGCAACAGGTGATGGACGCGGTCGTGGAGGCTCACGATTCACTGGAAGTCCCCCGCGCCTTGATCGGCCAGGAAATAGACGCTTTGCGAAACCAGATGTTCCAGCAGTTCGGCGGAGCCGGTGGCGCACAGAATCTGGATCTTAAATCGCTGCTGCCAGACGATATGTTCACTGAAAATGCAGAGCGTCGGGTGAAGCTCGGGCTGCTGTTATCCGAGATGATCGGTAAGTATGAGTTGAAAGCAGATGCCGACAAAGTTCGCGCAACTATCGAGGAAATGGCTTCGACCTATCAGGACCCGGAAGAGGTTATTAACTGGTATTACTCGAACCCCGAACAGCTCTCCTCAATAGAATCTAAAGTTTTAGAGGATCAGGTGGTTGAAAAACTGCTGGAGAGTGCCAACATAGTAGACAAGGCATGTAGTTATCAGGAAGCTATTGGTCAGGCGCAAGAGCAAGCCTGATCCAAAACGTGTCTCCGGGGCGCTTTGGCGCCCAATACACTATAAACGACGACACTAAGGGGCACCAATGCCACATCAGCTAGACGGGTACAACTCACAAACCATCAATAACCTGGGCCTGGTGCCTATGGTGGTGGAGCAGACTGCTCGCGGGGAGCGCTCCTATGACATTTACTCCCGTTTGCTCAAGGAACGGGTAATTTTTGTCGTCGGGCCAGTAGAAGACTTTATGGCCAACCTGATTGTTGCCCAACTGTTGTTTCTGGAGTCCGAGAATCCGGATAAGGATATTCATCTCTATATCAACTCTCCGGGCGGGTCGGTGACCGCTGGTCTGTCAATTTATGACACCATGCAGTTTATCAAGCCTGACGTCAGTACCATGTGTATAGGCCAGGCAGCGTCTATGGGCGCGTTTTTGCTGGCTGGCGGTGCCGCCGGCAAGCGCTACTGTCTCCCCAACGCCCGCACCATGATCCACCAGCCCAGCGGTGGTGCTCAGGGGCAGGCAACGGATATAGAAATCCAGGCCAAAGAGATACTTATTATCAGAGAGCGCCTTAACCAGTTGATGGCCGAACATACAGGGCAGCCTCTGGAGACCATTGAGCGTGATACTGAGCGTGATCGCTTTATGAATGCCGAGCAAAGCAAAGAGTATGGGCTGATAGATGAAGTGGTAAATACTCGCGCCGTGGCGACGGAGTAAAGACTTTTATCTCCTTTTTGCAGCCTGTAGGGACTTGCAAATATCCGTAAAAAACATCATCTTAGGACTCTAGACTTCAACGGGCCTGGGGCCTGTGTATAGGGCGAACGAATGAGCGACGATTCCACCAACTCCGACGACGGCGGCAAACTTCTGTATTGTTCCTTCTGTGGCAAAAGCCAACACGAAGTGCGCAAGCTGATTGCTGGACCTTCCGTCTTTATCTGCGATGAATGTGTCGACTTGTGCAACGACATTATTCGCGAGGAAGTGCAGGAGAGTAACAACCAGGAAAAGCAGGATCATCTGCCTGTCCCGCAGGAAATCAAGGGTATTCTCGACGAATACGTTATTGGTCAGCAGCGGGCGAAGAAGGTGCTCTCGGTAGCGGTGTATAACCACTACAAGAGACTGCGACACAGCGAAGCCCGAGGCGAGGAAGTCGAGCTGGGCAAAAGCAATATTCTATTGGTTGGTCCCACCGGTTCAGGCAAGACCCTGTTGGCCGAAACTCTGGCCAGATTATTGGATGTTCCCTTTACCATTGCCGACGCCACCACGCTCACTGAAGCCGGTTACGTGGGCGAGGATGTCGAGAACATCATCCAGAAGTTGCTGCAAAAGTGCGATTACGATGTTGAGAAGGCCCAGGTGGGTATCGTCTACATTGATGAAATCGACAAGATCTCACGCAAATCCGACAACCCTTCAATTACCCGAGACGTGTCGGGCGAGGGTGTACAGCAGGCTCTGCTCAAATTGATCGAAGGCACCGTGGCCTCAGTACCGCCACAGGGTGGCCGCAAGCACCCGCAACAGGAATTTCTGCAGGTCGACACCTCAAAGATCCTGTTTATCTGCGGCGGCGCGTTCTCCGGGCTAGACAAGGTCATTCGCAATCGCTCTGAAAAAGGCGGGATTGGGTTTAACGCTGAGGTCAAAAGCAAGGACGAGTCCAAAAACGCTGGCGAGCTGTTATTCCAACTTGAGCCAGATGACCTGGTGCAATATGGCCTCATTCCTGAATTTGTCGGTCGCCTGCCGGTGATTGCTACTCTGGAAGAGTTGGACATCGATGCGTTGGTACAGATTCTCACCGAGCCAAAGAACGCCTTGACCAAGCAATACAGCAAGCTGTTTGAAATGGAAGGTGTCGAAGTCGATTTTCGCGAAGATGGTCTGCGTGCTATCGCAGAGAAAGCGATGGAGCGCAAAACCGGTGCACGGGGTTTACGTTCTATCCTCGAAGGTGTGTTACTCGAGTCGATGTATAATATTCCATCCTGCGACAACGTAGCCAAAGTAGTGATAGATGAGTCTGTCATTCGCGGCGACTCCGAACCACTGCTGGTTTATCAGACGGCAGAGCCGGCAAGGGTTGCCTCTAGCGAGGAATAGCGGCCCGCGTCCGTGGCTAAAAGGCTATGGACGGCCGGAGCCCAGGGCTTGTTTTTTGTAGGTATGAGCCGCATATCAGCCAGTCAAGCTGGTTAATCATTAACCCGGAGATTTAAATGGGTTCTTCCACAGTTACTGAACTTCCTTTGCTTCCTCTTCGCGACGTTGTGGTTTATCCCCACATGGTGCTACCGCTATTTGTCGGTAGGGAGAAGTCTATAGAGGCACTAGAAGATGCCATGGCCAGCGACAAGCAAGTACTGCTGGTGGCTCAACGCAACGCTTCAGACGATAATCCAGGGGCCGACGATATCTATCAGGTCGGTACCGTATCGAACATCCTGCAATTGCTTAAACTTCCAGATGGCACTATTAAGGTATTGGTGGAGGGCGGTTATCGCGCGATGGTTGATAGCGTTGACGACGAAGGCAATTTCGCGGTCGCCGGCGTGCGTGAAATAGAAAGCGAAGATATTCCAGAAGACGAAGTTGAGGCGCTATTGCGTTCAACCATCGGTCAGTTTGAAAAATACGTCAATCTGAGCAAGAAGGTTCCAACTGAGGTGCTGACTTCCCTGACGGGTATCGACGAACCCGGCAGACTGGCAGACACTATCGCCGCCCACATGAGCGTCGATCTGGACGAAAAGCAAAAAATTCTGGAAATTTCCGGAATCCGGCTTAGGCTGGAACATCTGATGGGCCTGATGGAAGCCGAGATCGACCTGTTTCAGGTTGAAAAACGTATTCGCGGTCGCGTCAAAAAGCAGATGGAAAAAAGCCAACGCGAGTATTATCTGAACGAGCAGATGAAGGCTATCCAGAAAGAACTGGGCGACATGGATGAAGCGCCAAATGAACTGGACGAGCTCAAGAGTCGCATTGATGAAGCGCAGATGTCGCAAGAGGCCGAAGAAAAGGCTCTGTCTGAGCTAGGCAAACTCAAAATGATGTCGCCGATGTCAGCGGAAGCGTCGGTAGTGCGTAGCTATATAGACTGGATGGTGAACGTACCCTGGTCGAAGCGTAGCAAGGTGAAGCACGACCTGCGCAGAGCGACCAAAATTCTGGACGAGGATCACTACGGGCTGGAAGAGGTTAAAGACAGAATCCTGGAATACCTCGCGGTACAGAAGCGTGTGCGCAAGGTGAAGGGCCCGGTTCTTTGCCTGGTGGGACCCCCCGGCGTGGGAAAAACGTCCTTGGGCGAATCGCTGGCCCGAGCTACCAACCGTAAATTCGTGCGTATGGCCCTGGGTGGAGTAAGAGACGAGGCTGAAATTCGCGGACATCGGCGTACCTATATTGGCTCGATGCCGGGTAAATTGTTGCAGAAAATGTCCAAGGCTGGCGTCAAGAACCCACTCTTCCTGCTCGATGAAGTAGACAAGATGGGTATGGACCACCGCGGCGATCCGTCATCTGCCATGCTCGAAGTCCTCGACCCGGAGCAGAATCACGCCTTCAACGACCACTACCTTGAAGTGGATTACGACCTGTCTGATGTGATGTTTGTTTGTACTTCCAACACCATGAATATCCCTGGGCCGTTGCTTGATCGGATGGAAATTATTCGAATTCCGGGTTACACCGAAGATGAGAAACTTAATATCGCACTGCGCTACCTGCTTCCAAAGCAAATAAAGCTGAATGGCCTCAAAAAGACAGAGATAGAAATTGGTGAAGACGCCATTATCGACATCATTCGCTATTACTCCCGAGAGGCTGGTGTCCGCTCATTGGAACGTGAAATTGCCAAAGTGTGTCGAAAAATCGTCAAGGGGATCACCTTGGGCGAATACAAAGAGAAGGCGCTGGTCTCTTCCGAAATGCTTGCAGATCTTCTTGGTGTGCGTAAATACAATTACGGAATTGCCGAGGAAGAGAATAAAATTGGCCAGGTTACCGGTCTGGCGTGGACGTCAGTTGGTGGAGAACTATTAACTATCGAAGCGGTAGCGGTGACCGGTAAGGGTTTGCACGTTAAAACCGGATCGCTGGGCGATGTTATGCAAGAGTCAATTCAGGCCGCTACTACGGTAGTGCGGAGTCGCTCACAGATGCTTGGCATTCCTGCGACTTATCATGAGAAGCATGATGTTCACATTCACGTGCCCGAGGGAGCTACTCCCAAAGACGGTCCCAGTGCTGGTGTGGCAATGTGCACAGCTCTTGTATCTGTATGTACAGGCATCGCAGTGCGGGCAGATGTTGCGATGACGGGTGAAATTACACTGCGCGGTGAAGTGCTACCGATTGGTGGTCTCAAGGAAAAATTACTGGCAGCCAGGCGGGGCGGTATCAAGACGGTAATCATTCCGAAAGAGAATGAGCGTGACCTGAAAGAGGTGCCGGACAACATCAAGGAACACCTCGATATTCGCGCGGTTAAATGGATAGACGAGGTATTGGCCCTTGCTCTGGAATCAACACCCCAGCCTCTTTCTGACGAAGAGTATATGGCGGATTCCATTGCAGCGTCGAAAGATGCTGCTGAAGACGAAAAAAATCGCATAAACACGCATTAATACTGGGCTTGCGGTTGACCCGCCCGAGACCTCTGGTATAAAGTTTGCCGCAGAATGCTATTACATTCACGGGCTTAAGTTGAGCTCGTTTTAATAACGCAATACAAAACTCTTCAAGGGGATAAGTGTGAATAAATCAGAACTGATCGACGCAATTGCAGCGGCTGCCGACTTGCCAAAAGCTTCCGCGGGCCGTGCCCTGGACGCCGTGGTTGAAAGCGTAACCGAGGCTCTTGCCAAAGGTGACCAGGTTTCATTGGTTGGATTCGGTACGTTTGCGGTTAAGCATCGCGCAGCGCGCGAAGGTCGTAACCCTCAAACTGGCGCCACCATCCAGATCAAAGCGTCAAATGTACCGGGATTCAAAGCCGGTAAAGCCCTGAAGGATGCAGTAAATTCCTGACGGACTGCGGTTCGTAGTGCTGGGGTGGTATAGCCCAGGCTGATTGTTTCCGCATTACGAAACCGCACCAAAGATTATAAAAGCGCACTTTCTAGTGCGTTTTTTCGTTGCTAGCTACCCACGGTAATTTCTCATGCTCCAAAACATTCGAAAAAGCTCTCAAGGCACTGCTGCCAGAGTCATTATCGGCGTGATCGTTGTCTCTTTCGCAGCTTTCGGTATCGAGTCGATTCTGTTGGGAAGTGGCAGTAACGGTGTTGCAGAAGTTAATGGCGAGGAAATCAGCCCGTTCGAGTTCGAGCAGGTACTCAATACACAGCAGCGCCAGTTGATCGACATGATGGGCGGGAATATCGACCCTGAAATGCTGGAAAGTGATCGTTTAAGGGCCCAGGCCATGCAAACCATCATTAATCGCAAGCTTCTGATGCAATCGGCAGACGATATGAACCTGTCTATTTCAGAAGCGGAGATAGGGACGTTTATCGGTGGCATGGAGCAATTCCAAATTGCCGGCCAGTTCTCCCCTGAAATGTACCGCAGTCTGCTGGCCAACCAGGGATACACTCCTGCCACCTTTAAGCAGGGTCTGGTGGAGGATTTAATACTCAATCAACTAAGAAGTGGGTTGGCGGGCAGCGATTTTGCCACGCCCGCGGAGCTCACGTTAACGGCTACCATTAGCAGTGAGCAGCGAGACGTGCGCTATATGACTCTGCCGTTAGCGCAATTTCGCAGTGATGTGGAAATCGGCAACGAAGAAATTGCGGCTTACTACGAGGAGCGCAAGGAACAATTTGTCACCGAGGAATCAGTAGAGCTTGATTACATCGAATTGCGAGTGGATGACTTTCGCGAACCGGTTGCAGAGGAGGCGTTGCTGGAAGAGTTTGAACTGGTGAAGTCGGAATACCAATACCAAACTGAAAACCGAGTCTCACACATCCTGTTCGAGCAAGGCGAAGACGAAGCAGAGGCCGATTACCAGGCACGTATAGCTTCTGCTCAAACCGCACTGGACCAGGGGCAAGAGTTCTCCAGCGTAGCCGGAGAGCTGTCGGATGACATAGGGTCCGCAGCCGGCGGTGGTGATCTGGGATTTTCTGCGGGTGATGCTTTCCCCGAGGAGATGGAAGCAGCCATTGCTACTCTGGAGTTGAATCAGGTCTCTGAGCCCGTCGCTACCGACGCAGGCACGCATTTAATTTTACTCACTGAGCGCCGCGACGGGGAAGAAGCATCAATTGATGATGTGCGAATAGAGCTTGAAGAAAGCCTGCAACTTAGCGCGGCTCGCGCAGAAATTTTGAGAACGGTTGACGACTTGCGCGATCTGGTTTTCAACGCAGAAAGTCTGGATGCGCCGGCAGCTGAACTGGCATTAAATCTAAGCCAATCTGGAGCATTGACTCGGGCGGGTGGGGCGGAAGTCTTTGCCAATTCGGTGGTGCTGGCAGCGGCCTTTTCTGAGGACGTACTAGAGCTGGGCCATAACAGTGAAGTGCTGGAAATAAGTAACGATCACTTTATTGTGTTGCGAGTAAGTCAGCACAATACGCCGCAGACCATGCCACTGGAACAGGTGCGTACTGATATTGTAATCGCACTGACCGAGGAGTCTGCACGAGCAGCAGTGTCGGCAGCAGCCGATGCCGCGCTGGCGGCCCTGCACTCCGGGCAAAGTGTCGAAGCGTACGCCCTGGAAAATGGCTACGAATGGCAGGTAGAGTTGGGCGCGGACCGTCGTAATTCTATGGTCCCCTCGAATTTATTGAGGCGTGTTTTCGAGATCCCCGCCTTGGATGACGCCAACTCATCTCGTTTTGACTATGTGGCTTCCGGCTCTGGTGATATTCAGGTGTTCGAGCTGAGTCGGGTGACGAAGGGAAATTACGAGATCTTGGCCGATGCTGAAAAAACAGCGCTAAATGACCTGATCGCCGGCGAAGTCGGTGGCCTCGTGCAGCAGCAATATCAGCAGGATCTTCGCGCGCGCGCCGAAATCTCAGTGCTCTAACCAAACTATTTGAGGCCAATATGGCAAGTAAAATTCTGACGCTCAACCAAATTTCGGTGAAGGGGCTGGACAGGTTGCCCCGCGATACATACGAAATCGCCAGTGAGTTTGGCAACCCCGATGCGATTCTTTTACGCAGCCACAAGTTGAAAGCCGATGACATCCCGGCCTCTGTGCGCTGTATCGCCCGTGCCGGTGCAGGCGTTAACAATGTACCAGTAGATGAGTGTACCAAGCGCGGCATACCGGTTTTTAATTCGCCAGGCGCCAACGCCAATGCGGTTAAAGAGCTAGTTGCCGCGGCACTATTGCTAGGCTCGCGCGGCGTTATAGAAGGCATCCAGTACGTGCACACATTGGGTGAGATGGACGATGAAGCAGCGTTAAACGGTGCCCTGGAAGCCCAGAAAAAGCAGTTCAAGGGTAGTGAGCTAATGGGCAAAACTCTGGGTGTTGTCGGCCTTGGCGCCATCGGCTCCATGGTTGCGGAAATGGCACTCACTTTCGGTATGGATGTTATTGGCTATGATCCCGCCTTGTCGGTGGAAGCAGCCTGGCGTTTGTCGAGTAAGGTTCGCAAGGCAGACGCCTTGGCTTCGCTATTTGCACGCTGTGATTATATTACCCTGCATCTGCCAGTGCTCGACTCTACCCGCGGTTTGGTTAATACAGATTTGTTGGCAGGGATGAAGGCGGAGACCTGCCTGATAAACTTTGCACGTCAGGAAATTGTAGACAACGACGCAATTATTCAGGCTCTGGACTCCGGACAATTGCGCAAGTACATTGCCGATTTTCCTGCCCCCGGTCTGATCGGTCGAGACGATGTGATTCTAATGCCGCATATTGGCGCCAGCACTGAAGAAGCCGAAGACAATTGCGCCATGATGGCCGCCGATCAATTGCGTGATTTTCTCGAGAACGGCAATATCCGCAACTCCGTTAATTTCCCAATGACTCAGCTAGAGCATGTCACCGGCTGTCGTCTGGCGATTATCAACGAAAATGTACCAAAAGTGCTGGGCAATATTCTGTCGATACTGGCTGACGCCAATATTAACGTGATAGATATGCTGAACAAGAGCCGCGGTGATGTAGCCTATAATTTGATTGATATCGAAGGTGAGCCCGCTGATCAGGCATTGGCTAAGATGCAGTCGATTGATGGTGTAATCAATGTGCGCCTGATTGGTAACAGCTGCAGCTAGTCTTCTGCGGGCAGCTCGTTGCCCGCTGCGGGCTCTGCCGCTGTAACTACATACATTCCTCGTTCATCTTCGGTTAGCTCGCCTGCGCCCTCCCAGGGAATCAGGCGCTGCTCCGCGTAGTGCTGGAAATCCAGAAATGGGTACTTGATGATATCGAAGTAGGGCGAGTAATCGAAGTCGCTGGGTGTACACAGCTTGGGATTGCGCATAAAGAGTCGCACCCGATCATTTTCCACCATTTTGACCAGCGGTAAAATCGGAAACTGAATACTGTTAAAGCCTTCGGCAATCATCGTAGAACAGACGGTGTGAGTGTTCTTG
The DNA here is from genome assembly GCA_036961205.1 of Halioglobus sp. GTDB lineage: Bacteria > Pseudomonadota > Gammaproteobacteria > Pseudomonadales > Halieaceae > CALJFL01. Next base: position 424,707 of record JBALVI010000003.1, read on the forward strand.
CCCGGATTGGTGCTGAATAAGCTCGAACGCCATCGCCTGGGCATTATGAACCAGGGGAACAAAAACCTCGCCAGATCGAAAACTTGCCGCACGTCGTAGGCGGTACCCAGTTCGCCTATCGCGTAGTTAACAACGTGTTGACTGTCGCGATGCCCCAGGCCTCGTGGCCGACAGATGCGCAAATGTTCATGCTCATAAGTGGTGAGTGGCCTGACTATGGTCCCGAGCCCTAACTCGCTCTCGATTATCAATTGCTTATCAGCGGTACCCATATAATGCTGGCGTACCACATCCTTTAGCAAAGGATCTTCAATATCGTGTAATCTACCTATATAGAGTGCTGCGTGTGACCAACTGCTTTGAGTTATGAGCTTTATGACCTCGCTGACTCTGGAGCGGCCTTCCACCAGGATAACATCGCAAGGTTTTACCTCGTGGCGTATCCGTTCAAAGTCGCTCAGAGGAGTATTGGGGAGCGGCTTCTGCTGCCTTAGCCAGGACACCACACCATTACGAAACCACTTGATCATAGTTGTTGTTTTAAGATTTTAAGAAGCACTTTTATAACGCACAGGCGCGTACTACGCCAGAGATAAAACCGATGGAAATTGAACTGGATCATTTGGAAGAGCAAATACCGGGCAAACGAAACCTTGATTCGCCACCACTGCATTTGTGGGACCCTGAGCTTTCTGGTGATATCGACATCGTTATCAACGCAGACGGTGAATGGATCCACCAGGGGGGCAAAATAGAGCGCACCTCGATAGTGACTTTATTCAGTAAAATACTGCGCCGAGAGAGCGACGGTGACTACTACCTTGTCACCCCGGGTGAGAAATGGCGCGTACAGGTAGAGCTGCATCCATTGATCGTGGTCGACATTGATCGTCACGGAACAGGAAAATTACAGACCCTGGAAGCCACATTAAACAACGGCAAGCGACTGGAGATCGACGCTGCTCACCCCTTATCTCAAGAGCCCCGGCGTGACATGGTTGCTGTGGTTACCCTTGAGCACGGCCTCAGCGCATTGTTCTCGCGCGCAGCGTGGTATCGCCTGGTCGAGATGATCGATGACCAGGGTAATCTTTGGTCTGCTGGCGAGTGCTATAGCCTAAAGTAACAACTGCAGGCCAGAGGGGCCTGCAGTGTGCCCGAATCACATGTTGGGATAAGTGGGTCCACCAAAGCCTTCAGGGGCCACCCAGACAATATTCTGCGCGGGATCTTTAATGTCGCAGGTTTTGCAGTGCACACAATTCTGGCCATTAATTTGAAAGCGCTTGCCGTTTTCGTCCTCAACAACCTCGTAAACCCCTGCCGGACAGTAGCGCTGAGCGGGCTCATCGTAGAGCGGCAGGTTTTTCTCGATGGGTATTGTCGGATCAATCAGGGTTAGGTGACAAGGCTGATCTTCCTCGTGGTTAGTGTTGGAAAGAAACACTGACGACAGTCGATCAAAGCTGATGGTGTTGTCCGGCTTGGGGTACGCAATCTTTTTACTTTCGGCTGCCGGCTTAAGTGTGGCGTAATCGGGCACCGTATCGTTGAGTGTGAAGGGCAGTTTGCCGCGAAAAATTGTCTGATCTATCCACACCATGGCTGAGCCTAGCATGAAGCCAAATTTATGCATGAAGCCTGAGAAGTTACGAGTGCTGTGTAGCTCGTCATACACCCAGGACGACTCGATAGCGGTAGCGTATTCTGCCAGATCAGCAGGTGCGTCCTCGCCTTTAGCCAAGGCTTCGACAATGACGTCAGCCGCCACCAGGCCGCTCTTCATCGCGGTGTGATTGCCTTTGATTTTGACGCTGTTCAAGGTGCCAGCGTCGCAGCCGATCAGCAGGCCACCGGGAAAGTGCATTTTCGGCAGAGAGTTGAGCCCGCCTTTGGCGATTGCTCTGGCACCGTAGCTTAGCCGGGATCCGCCCTCGAGATATTTCAAGGTTTCAGGGTGGTGCTTCCAGCGCTGAAACTCCTCATAGGGACTGACGTGTGGGTTGCTGTAATTGAGATCGGTAATCAGGCCGATATAAACCTGATTGTTCTCTGCGTGATAAAGGAAGGCGCCACCACTGGAGCCGCTTTCACTTAGCGGCCAACCGAGACCATGAACAACCAGGCCCTCTTGGTGCTTGTCGGCGGGAATTTCCCAGATCTCTTTTATGCCCAGGCCGTAGTGCTGTGGATCTTTGCCCTGGTCTAGCGCAAATTGGCTGATAAGCTGCTTGCCCAGATGGCCACGGCAACCCTCGGCAAATACGGTATATTTTGCGTGTAACTCCATACCGCGCATAAAACTGTCTTTATGTTCGCCGCTGGCACTGATGCCCATATCGCCAGTAGCAATACCTTTGACACGACCGTCCTCGTGGTAGAGCACCTCGGAGGCTGCAAAGCCCGGATACACTTCAACCCCAAGACCCTCAGCCTGCTCAGCTAACCAGCGACAGACGTTGCCCATGGAGACAATATAGTTACCGTCATTATGGGTGGGAGGAGGAATGAATATATTCGGTAATTTAATGGCACCCTTGCCACTGGTATAGAAGAAAAACTTGTCTTCTGAGACCACCGTTTTGAGAGGGGCACCCATTTCTTTCCAATTGGGGAACAACTCGTCCATTGCCTGTGGCTCAAGTACCGCGCCGGAGAGCGTATGGGCGCCGACTTCGGAACCCTTTTCGACCACACAAACGGTGACTTCCTGATCTTTTTCCTGAGCCTGTAGCATGATGCGGCAGGCCGCCGAGAGTCCAGCGGGGCCGGCCCCGACAATTACTACATCAAATTCCATCGATTCACGGTCCACAGCTATATCCTCGTTCAGGGGTGGTTGGTGGCTTCAGATTGAAGCGGGTGGCAGCTCGCAAGTATATAATTTTTAAAGAATAAAGACTATAAATACGACTGATGGTGGGTATAAGCGGGATGGCTGTTACAGTCAATTACCGTGTCTTGTTTTGCTATTGACCCCGCATCAGATTGGCGGCAAAATACCGGCCCGATATTAACTGTCTGGGCCTCTTTTAACGCCCTTGACCTGCCATTCACCCCTGAAATCCTATGGAGAATCCATGAAGGTTCTTGTTGCTATAAAGCGTGTCGTTGACTACAACGTCAAAGTTCGCGCCAAAGCCGATGGCTCTGATGTTGATCTGAACAACGTCAAAATGGCCATCAACCCATTTTGTGAAATTGCTGTTGAAGAAGCAGTTCGCCTTAAAGAGGCGGGTATTGCCACTGAGGTGATCGCGGTCACCGTAGGCGCAAAACAATGCCAGGAGCAGATTCGTACCGCTCTTGCCCTGGGCGCCGATCGTGGCATTCAGGTGGAAACCGAAGGCAATGTTGAGCCTCTGGTCATCGCCAAGCTCCTGAAGGGCGTGGTTAATAAGGAAGAGCCTCAACTGGTCATTCTGGGCAAGCAGTCTATTGATGGCGATAACAACCAGACTGGCCAGATGCTGGCTGCATTGGCCGGTATGCCCCAGGGAACGTTCGCTTCAGAAATTAAGATCGAAGGCGACAAACTGACCGTAATCAGAGAGGTGGATGGCGGTCTGCAGACTGTTAGTCTCAGTATGCCCGCGATTGTGACCACCGATCTGCGCCTCAACGAGCCACGTTATGCTTCTCTGCCGAATATTATGAAGGCCAAGAAGAAGCAACTTGACGTTTATACCCCGGCTGATCTTGGTGTTGAAGTAACTACCCACATCACTCAGGTGAGAGTTGAGCCACCGGCTGAGCGTAAGGCTGGCATCAAGGTTGAAGATGTTGATCAACTCGTCGACAAACTGAAGAACGAGGCGAAGGTAATCTGATGAGTACATTAGTAATAGCAGAACACGACAACAGCAGCGTCAAGCCAGCTACGCTAAATACTGTAGCAGCAGCTCAGGCGCTGGGTGGAGATATCGATATTCTGGTTGCGGGTGCCGATTGTGCCGCTGCAGGCCAGGCCGCAGCGGCCATTGCCGGTGTGAATAAGGTATTGGTTGCGGATAACGCAGCATATGCACACCAGTTGGCTGAAAACGTCAGCTTGCTGATTGCAGAGCTTGGTGCGGGCTACGACAACATTCTTGCCCCATCCACCAGCAACGGCAAAAACACGATGCCGCGGGTGGCAGCACTATTGGACGTCGCCCAAATCTCCGACATTACTTCGGTAGAATCAGCCGATACTTTTAAGCGCCCGATTTACGCGGGCAACGTTATCGCTACTGTGCAAACGTCTGATGCCAAAAAGGTCATCACGGTTCGTATTACAGCTTTTGACGGAGTCGCAGCAGAAGGCGGTAGTGCAACGGTTGAGACTGTTGATGCTGTGCACGACGCTGGCATTTCGACGTTTATCGGCGAAGAAGTGGCGGTATCAGATCGTCCCGAACTCACCGCTGCATCAATAGTCATCTCCGGTGGCCGTGGTATGCAAAATGGCGAAAACTTCAAACTCCTGGAAGGCATTGCCGACAAGCTTGGCGCCGCTATCGGTGCTTCGCGCGCCGCTGTCGATGCGGGCTTTGTTCCTAACGACATGCAGGTCGGTCAAACAGGCAAGATTGTGGCGCCGGATCTGTATATCGCAGTGGGCATCTCAGGGGCTATTCAGCATTTGGCTGGTATGAAGGACTCTAAGGTGATTGTCGCGATCAACAAGGACGAGGACGCACCGATTTTCCAGGTGGCGGACTATGGTCTGGTTGCGGATTTGTTTGATGCCTTACCTGAGTTGGAATCCAAGCTGTAGCTTGCTCTAAACAAGATTAAGAAGCCGGCCATGTGCCGGTTTTTTTTGGTCTGATGTTTCTGTGGATTGTGGCGAATCTGCTTGGGAGCACGGGAGAATAGGAGCATGAGAGCATAGGAGGAATTTATAAAACTTTTCAAAAAGTGGTGGGGCATACTTTTTGAAAAGTTTTATAAATTCTCCCTGTACATCGAGCGGGGTTCTTGTGTTCTGTTCTCTTGGGTTTTTGACTTTGTCTGTGGCGGCGTATTACTGCGATGGGAAGAGAGGGGTGACATTCCTATGCGCTAAAGATGTGCCATTTCCGCATGAGGTCTTGTCGGCGTTGGTCGTGTCAGGCTGTGGGGCATAGGAGGAATTTATAAAGGTTTTCAAGAAAGTGGTGGGGCATACTTTTTGAAAACCTTTATAAATTCTCCCTGAACATCGAGCGGGGTTCTTGTGCAATCAGGGTCCGTTTTGTGTGTACGACTTACTGCGACGGAGCGAGAGGGGTGAAAAAAGTTTTGAAAAAGCATGCCCCATCTGCTTTTTCAAAACTTATTTCAGACCCTCCTATGCGCTAAAGGTGTAGATTTCAAAGTTTGGCAGTCAAATCAATCCCGCCGCAAACGATCAGATATAGCAATGGGAGTAGGGTAGTTGAGCACCACGATATAGGACGACACCAACAGGGTAATTATCGTGGTGGCCTGGATTAGTAGGGAGGCCTGCTCAGATATCAAGGCGCTGCCTGCCGCGACGTAGGCAATCAACAGAGAAAATTCTGAGGCTTGGCCGAGTCGAAAGCCCAGGTCCCAGGCCAGGGTGCGTTTCTCGCTGACACCTTTGAGTAGAAAGCGATAGACCACAGGTTTCAGGCCTAAGACCAGGGCTGATAATACGAGTGCCGGGAAAAGCACCTGGTTAAGAAGCGCTAGATCGAAGGTTGCACCTACGGAAAAGAAGAACAATATCAGGAAGAAATCCCGCAGCGGTTTTAGGTTGACGGCAATGTATTGAGAGATGGGACTAGTCGCTATGCTGATACCTGCGATGAAGGCGCCGATCTCGGGGGACAAGCCTAGAGCCTGAGCACTTTCTGCCAAGCCCAGACACCAGCCTATGGCCAGCAGGAATATGTACTCGTGGAACCGGTCAAATTTGGTAATCAGCGGCAGCAGAACATATTTGACGGCCAGCCAGGCCCCAACGCCTAGCATCGGTAAGCTGAGTAGAGAGAGCGCCAGGTCGACACCCATAGTCTCTTCGCCGCCAGCGGCAGCCATCAGTAACATCAGCACTATTATCGCGAGCAAGTCTTGTATTAGAAGAAGGCCGATCATTAGCTCGCCGATATGCCTATGGTGTAGCACTGTGGTGGGCAGCAGCTTGATGCCGATGATGGTAGACGAGAACATCATTGCCGCACCGATAACCAGAGAGTCTCTTTCAGCGAAGCCGAATAGGTATGCCACGCTAAAGCCGATGACGAGGAACAGCGCGGAGCTCAATACTGCAACGACGGTTGATTTACGTAATGTCGCCCATAAGGCCTGGGGCTGCATATCTAGTCCGAGGAGGAATAGCAGGAAGATTATTCCTATATGGCCAATGTCTGTCAGCAGCTTGAGGTCGGTGACCATGGAGAGGCCGTAGGGGCCTATGGTCGCGCCCAGGGCGATATAGGCGATGATCAGGGGCTGGCGGGTGTAGAGAGCAATAGAGGCGAAGATGGCCGCCCCGGTAAAGATCAGGAAGAAGGAAAAAGTGACGGAGCTAACGTCCATGCAGTGCGATACCTGGCTTGCGCGTCAGATGAGTGTAATCAAGCAGCCGGCAATAGGGAACCGGCCGGGTTTAGCTCCGGCGTCGAAATAGGGGCTGGGGTTGGTCGATGTCGGCCTGGTAACGCTCGCTGAACTGATCGAGGCTCGTTAGAGCCGCAGGCAATTGGCTCTCGTCTTCAAGCTGAAAGGCGTTAAAACCGCAGCGGCTCAGGTAATCCAGCTGGTCCCGAATGAATGCGCCAACGGCTCGTAATTCGCCGGCGTAGCCCTTTTCACGAAGCTCTCTGCCGTAGGAAAAACCCCGGCCGTCGGTGAATACCGGAAAGTTCACCGCGACCAAAGTAAGTTCATCGAGATGTTCAAAGAGCGGGTCGATGAGGTCACCGGGCTCGAGCTGTACGGCAGAATCAGTTTTACTGTCCAGCGCCGCCCACTGCTCAATGGTGAGAATGTCGCGGTCTGCATCGTCAACGATGCCGCCGTTTTTAATCAGCTTTGGCATACACGCGCTCCTTAAAGGGGACGATTCCAACACGTCGATAAGTCTCCAGGAAATTCTCTTCTTCGCTGCGCAGGTCTACGTAGGTAGAAAGAATTTTATCCATGACATCGGGCATGTCTTGCTGTCTGAAGGACGGCCCGAGAATTTTGCCTATGGCTGCCTCTTTGGACTGACTGCCGCCCAAACATACCTGGTAAAACTCCTGGCCTTTTTTGTCGACGCCCAAAATTCCAATGTGTCCGATATGGTGGTGGCCGCAGGCGTTCATGCAGCCACTGATGTTGACCTCGATGGGACCCAGGTCATACATGTAATCGAGATCATCAAAGCGAGTCTGAATGGCTTCGGCGACGGGAATCGACTTGGCGTTGGCCAGCGAGCAGTAATCTCCGCCTGGGCAACAGATCATGTCGGTCAGGTAGCCGATGTTGGCGGTTGCCAGGCCAACGCCTTGTAATTTTTGCCAGAGCGCATACAGGGAAGCCTGCTCTACGTCTGCCAGAACAATGTTCTGCTGGTGGGTGGTGCGCAGTTCGCCAAAGGAGTGTTGATCAGCCAGGTCTGCCAGTAATTCGAGTTGCTCGTCGGTGATGTCCCCGGGAGCAAAACCGGTTGCCTTCAGTGAGATGGTCACCGCACGGTAGCCGGAAATCTGGTGGGCGACAGTATTACGCTTTACCCAATTGCCGAAAATGGGATCGGCCTCTTTCTGTGTTGCCAGGGCAGCGGCACTGGCCTCGCTATCAAATTGTGCGTAAGCGGGACGGGTGAAGAAGGTTTTTGCTCTAGCAATCTCTTCTTCAGTGAGTGTGCTGGGCCCGTCTTTCAGGCTTACCCATTCTGCTGCCACGGCTTCTCTAAAATCATCTACGCCCATGGCCTTGACCAGAATTTTAATGCGCGCTTTGTACTTGTTGTCCCGTCGCCCATGCTGGTTATAGACCCGCAGAATTGCTTCGAGGTAGGTAAGTAGGTGCTTCTTTTCAAGCCATTCACAGACTACTGAGCCGATAACCGGTGTTCGTCCAAGGCCTCCGCCTACCAGTACTTTAAAGCCTATTTCACCGTCTGCATTGGGTACCAGTTCCAGGCCGATATCATGGGAATGAATCGCGGCGCGATCTTCCTCGGTGCCACAAACCGCAATTTTGAACTTACGCGGTAGAAAAGCGAATTCGGGGTGCAGGGTGGACCACTGACGAACAATCTCACAGTAGGGCCGTGGGTCCTCAAGCTCGTCGCTGGCGACACCGGCGAACTGATCGGTGGTGGTGTTGCGAATGCAGTTGCCGCTGGTTTGAATAGCGTGCATCTGCACACTGGCCAGATCGGCCAGAATATCTGGCACTTCTTCCAGTAAGGGCCAGTTGAGCTGAATATTTTGGCGGGTACTGACGTGGGCATAACCCTTGTCATAAGTGCGGGTGATCTCAGCGAGTTTACGCAGTTGGGTACTGCTCAGCAGGCCATAAGGCACAGCGATGCGCAGCATGGGTGCCAGCCTCTGTACGTAAAGGCCGTTTTGCAAGCGCAGGGGTAGAAATGCCGCTTCGCTGAGTTCGCCATTCAAAAATCGTTGGGTTTGACCGCGGAATTGGTCGACGCGCTCATCGACAATTTTCTGGTCATACTGGTCGTAAATGTACATTAATGTGTCCTGAGTGAGGGCGAGGTCATGCCGCGGCCCTGATCAAAAGTGGCGCTACTTTACCAGAAAATGCCACCCAATAAATATTCATAATTTTCATAAGGTTAGAACCAAAAGCAGGGATTGGCTGTTAGCCGTAACCCAGCAAACGCTACTTGGGGTTCCCAGCGCAACTTGCTACAATGGCGCCCTTGAAAAACAACTAATTTTCTATCCTGGAGTAGCATATGTCAGAAGATTTCAACCGAGAGGGCGACGGCACGGCCGACGCAATAGCAGTGACAGCGATAATATCCGTGGTGGTATTAACTCTGTACATCTGGCTCTCTGCAATGCCGTCCTGAACCTAGCTCAGAACGATCTGCACTATGGTGTAGATCGTTGCCATAAACAGTAGGGTAAATATGATACCCGCTGCTACAAAAACACCAAATCTCCCCTGTTTGAAATCTCGCTCGCGGTTCTTGCTGCTTTGAACTCCAAGTCCAGCAGCGAAAACGCTAGCAATCACATGCAGTATATTCAGCTTAGCGGGCTCTAGGTCGCCAGCTTCGGGTTGAGTTTCTTTTTCATCTGCCACTGTAATTTCTCCAGGCCTAATCGAGGTTAGGTGACAGCCAGCGCTGCATCACGTCTGAGGTTTCACCTTTGCGTTTGGCGATACTATCCAACTGATCGCCACCGATTTTCCCCACAGAAAAATACCGTGACTTCGGATGGGAATAGTAAAAGCCGCTTACAGATGATGCCGGTGTCATCGCAAAACTTTCAGAGAGGCTGACATCGCAGGCTGAGGTCGCATCGAGCATGCTAAACAGAGTGGCCTTTTCTGTGTGGTCAGGGCACGCCGGATAGCCAGGAGCAGGCCGAATTCCCCGATAACGCTCGCGAATCAGCTCTTTATTGCTGAGCTCCTCTGCCTCGTCATAGCCCCACAATTCGGTTCTGACTTTTTTGTGCATGAGTTCGGCGAAGGATTCCGCCAAACGGTCTGCCAGAGACTTCAGCATGATGCTGTTGTAGTCGTCGTGTTCGGCCTCGTATTGAGCCGCTAACTCTGCAACGCCGTGTCCGGTGGTCACACAGAAGCCACCGACATAGTCCGGCACCTTGGTTTCGGCAGGTGCGACAAAATCGGCGAGGCTGTAATTCGGTTCGCCACTGGGTTTTTCCATTTGCTGGCGCAACTGGTGGAGTTTTGCCAGTGACTCGGTTCTGCTCTCGTCGGTATAGACTTCGATATCATCACCATCAATGCGTGCGGCAGGCCAGAAGCCGACAACTGCTTTTGCCGTCAGCCACTTTTCATCGATAATTTTTGTCAGCATCTCCTGTGCGTCTTTATAGAGTTCGCGCGCTTGCATCCCCACTTTATTGTCATCCAGAATGGCAGGAAATTTCCCGGCCAGTTCCCAGGTGATGAAGAATGGCGTCCAGTCGATAGTGTCCAGCAATTCATCCATTGGAAAGTCATCGAACACCCGGGTACCCAGGAACGTAGGCACAGGCGGCTCATACTCCTGCCAATCAAGTTGCAAGCCATTGGCCAGCGCATCCTCGTAGGCAAGGCGCTTTGTTCTGGGCTTACGGTTGGCGACACGCTCTCGTACCATTACGTATTCTTCGCGACGTTCAGCCACGAAACCCTTCTTGGCGTCCCCCAGTAACTGGCTGGCAACCGATACACTACGCGAGGCATCGGGCACGTAGACCACCATGTCGTTGTTGTATTTGGGTTCGATCTTTACGGCGGTGTGAGCCTTTGACGTGGTTGCTCCGCCTATCATCAATGGCACCTGGAAATCTTGTCGCTGCATTTCGCTGGCCACGTGAATCATCTCGTCCAGGGAGGGTGTAATCAAGCCGCTGAGGCCAATAATATCGACATTTTCCTCGCGGGCGACACGCAAAATTTCCGAGGCATGGACCATTACGCCCAAATCAATAACCTCGTAGTTATTACATTGCAGCACGACACCCACGATATTTTTTCCAATGTCGTGAACGTCCCCTTTAACCGTGGCCATCAGGATTTTGCCGTTGCTGTTCGACCCCTCTGACTTTTCGTCCTCAATAAAGGGCTGCAGGTAAGCCACTGCCTGCTTCATCACGCGAGCACTCTTTACCACCTGCGGCAGGAACATCTTACCCTCACCGAACAGGTCGCCCACAACATTCATGCCGTCCATCAGCGGGCCTTCAATAACCTTAATAGGCCTGTCGAAAACCTGTCGCGCTTCCTCGGCATCATCGACAATAAATGTGTTAATTCCTCTGACCAGCGCGTGCTCCATGCGCTTGGCGACTGGCCATTCTCGCCAGGCCAGGTCTTCCTTGCGTGGGGTGCTGCTGTCACCGCTATTGCGATAGTTCTCGGCAACATCAAGTAGGCGCTCAGTGCCGTCTTCTCGACGATTGAGAATCACATCCTCTACCGCATTGCGCAGGTCTTCGGGAAGCTCGTCATACACCGCCAATTGACCGGCATTGACGATACCCATATCCATGCCAGCTTTGATAGCGTGGTATAGAAACACCGAGTGAATAGCCTCTCGCACAGCGTTGTTGCCACGAAAAGAAAATGACACGTTGGAAACGCCGCCAGAGACCAAGGTGCCTGGGAATTCCTTTTTAATAAAACGCGTCGCCTCAATAAAATCGACAGCGTAGTTATTGTGCTCTTCAATACCGGTAGCCACCGCAAAAATATTGGGATCAAAAATAATATCCTGCGGGTTGAACTGAATTTTGTTCACTAGCAAGTCGTAGCAGCGCCGGCAAATATCCTTGCGACGTTGCAGATTGTCCGCCTGGCCGTCTTCGTCAAACGCCATGACCACCACGGCAGCGCCGTACTTCTGGCACAGTCTCGCTTGCTGCAGAAATTCTTCTTCACCCGATTTCAGGCTGATTGAGTTGACGATGGCCTTGCCCTGAATACATTTCAGTCCGGCTTCTATCACGTCCCATTTTGAGGAGTCCACCATGATTGGAATGCGGCAGATATCTGGCTCTGAAGCCACCAATAACAGGAACGTGACCATGGCGTGCTCGGCGTCGAGCATACCTTCATCCATGTTGATATCGATGATCTGGGCGCCGTCCTCAACCTGAATTCTGGCAACTTCAAGGGCGGCATCATATTCGCCTTCCAGGATCAAGCGCTTGAACCGCGCCGAGCCGGTCACGTTGCACCGCTCTCCAACGTTGACGAACAGGCTCTCTGAAGTGATTTTGAAGGGCTCCAGGCCGCTGAGATGGCAGGCGGGAGTCAGCTGGGGCAGGGTGCGAGGTTTTACATCTTTCACCGCTCGTGCAATGGCCCGGATATGATCCGGCGAGGTGCCACAACAGCCACCAGCGAGGTTCAAGAAACCGCGCCCGGCAAAATCTCGGAAATCTTCAAACATATCCTGGGGGGTTTCGTCGTACTCCCCGAATGCGTTTGGCAGGCCAGCATTCAGATGCGCGCTGAAATAGCAGTCGGCGACGTTGGACAATTCTTCGAGAAACGGTCGAATTTCCTTAAAGCGGCGTCCGCAGTTACTGCCAACGATTAACGGCCGGGCGTGCGACACGGCATTCCAGAAGGCCTCGGGACTCTGCCCGGACAAGACCCGTCCGCTGATGTCTGGAAACGTTACCGAGATCATTATCGGTAGCTCCAGGCCGGTTTCTTCGAACACTGACTTCACCGCAAAAATAGCCGCCTTGGCATTGAGGGTGTCAAAAATAGTTTCGATAATCAGGAGGTCAGCGCCGCCCTTGATAAGAGCGCGCGTCGCGTCTGCGTAATCTGCGGCCAGATCATCAAAAGTGATGTTCCGCGCACCCGGGTCGTTGACATCAGGAGAGATCGATGCGGTTCGCGGAGTGGGGCCCAGAACCCCACCGACGTAGGCGGTCTCATCAGGGCGCTGGCGATTATGCTCATCCACCGCTGCTCTGGCCAGCTGCGCTCCGGCCACGTTCAATTCAGTTACCAGATTGCTCAGATCGTAATCTCCCTGAGCGACTGCGGTAGAATTGAACGTATTGGTGCAGATGATATGGGCACCAGCATCAAGATAGGCGCGGTGGATCTTGGAGATTACATCCGGGCGCGTCAGCGACAGAAGATCGTTATTGCCTTTGAGATCAGAAGAGTGGTCCGCAAATCTCGCGCCGCGGTAATCGTCATCCACCAACTCTTCCGCCTGGATCATCGTGCCCATGGCCCCGTCGATGAGCACTATTCGGTGTTTCAGGGCGTCCTGCAGCGATTGTGCAGATTGGGTCAGGGCATTCATCTCAATTGTCTCTAAAAGCCAGTGTTGGCCCCGCTAGGGAGCCTCTAAAAAAGCCGCCCATTCTAACAGATCGTGCGAACTTTTGGCCTTTGTAATCAAACACTTCTGGCACAATTACAGGCTATTTTGTAGAATACCTGACTAAATTAGTCGGAATGGACGTAGCTATGATTACGATCACTGAATCTGCCCAGGAGTATCTGGCAGAATTACTCTCCAAGCAGGAAGATGCCCTGGGTGTTCGCGTCTTTATAAACCAGCCGGGAACCCCACGTGCTGAGACTTGCATCGCCTACTGTCGCGATGGTGATCTTCAGGAAGGTGACGAAACGAAGAAGTACGATGCCTTCGACGCCTGGTTTGATGTGCGCAGCCTGCCGTTTCTCGAAGACGCACTGGTGGACTACGCCAAAGATCGCATGGGTGGTCAGCTCACGATTAAAGCCCCCAATGCCAAAATGCCACGGGTTGATGAGAACAGTGCGATAGAAGACCGGATTAACTATGTGCTTTACAACGAGGTAAACCCCGCTCTGGCCGCCCACGGTGGTGAGGTTAGCCTGGTTGAGGTGACAGAAGATGACTTCGCGATTCTGAAGTTTGGCGGTGGTTGCCAGGGTTGTAGCGCGGTAGACATGACGTTGAAGGACGGCGTTCAGAAGACTTTGATGGAGCAGTTACCCCAGCTAAAAGGCGTACGGGATACGACGGATCATACGGATACGACTAACGCTTACTATTGATTCAATGACCTGCAGAATAAACTTCGCCCTACAGCGCGCTCACGTAGGGCCGAATTTATTCCGCAGAGCGGCCGCTGCCTTCGGTCTATAACCGACCTGGCAAAACACCCTTCAACTTGTCCCGCAATTCCCTGAGACAAGCCTCTGTAGTCTCCCAATCAATACAGCCGTCGGTGACTGATACGCCGTATTCAAGCTGGCTGAGATCACTGGGAATTGACTGATTGCCGGCTTTGAGGTGAGACTCAATCATCAGGCCAACAATAGAGTTGTTGCCCTCGATAATCTGGTTGCCCACATTCTCAACAACTAATGGCTGCAGCTCGGGCTTCTTGTCGGAGTTGGCGTGGCTGCAATCGACCATGATATTTACGGGTACGCCTGCCTTTTCCAGGGCCTCTTCACACAACCTGATATGGACCGAATCATAGTTGGGACCGTGACTGCCGCCGCGCAACACAATATGTCCGTAGGGATTGCCACGGGTGGTGAATACGGACACCTGTCCCTGTCGATTAATGCCCAGGAAACGGTGCGGATTGGCCACTGAATTGAGGGCATTGGTTGCCACAGTCAAGCCGCCATCGGTGCCATTTTTGAAGCCCACGGGGGAAGACAGGCCACTGGCCATCTCCCGGTGAGTTTGTGATTCGGTAGTACGCGCGCCAATCGCAGACCAGCTGATCAGGTCCTGTAAATACTGGGGCGAAATAGGATCCAGGGCCTCGGTAGACGTAGGCAGTCCCAGCTCCAGGATATCCAGCAGCAGTTTGCGGCCAATGTTCAGGCCGTCCTCTATCTTGAACGAGTCATCGAGATGCGGGTCGTTAATCAGGCCTTTCCAGCCAACCGTGGTCCGTGGCTTCTCAAAATACACACGCATGACAATATAAAGGGTATCGGACAATTCATCCGCTAACTCACGTAGGCGCTGGGCATACTCCATCGCTGCGCTGACGTCGTGGATGGAGCAGGGGCCAACCACGACAAAAACCCGTGGGTCCTTGCGGTCGAGGATATTTTCAATGACCTGGCGACTCTCGGTGATAGTCTCCATGGCTTTGCCTGCCAAGGGTAGAGATTCCTTCAGCGCCTCTGGCGTGATCAGCACATCTTGCGCTGCCACATTTACATTGTGTACTTCCATATTGCTCATTGTCGTGTACCTGATAGAGTAATTCCCTTTCCGAATCGTCATTTCGGCGGGCGCGCTATTCTATAGGAGCGTCGGCAGTTTTGGTAGATTGTAGAATGCACAGCTATTCACACTAAGGATCACACATTGCCCGACCACGGCAGCCATAGCCTATACGACATTAAGCAGTTGCTACCCTTTATCGAGAGTGGCTATGTATTGTTAACGCCAAATTTGCGCCTGGCCAGGCGTATTAAGGATGAGTGGTCCAGGCGCCAAATTGAAGCAGGTCTGTCTAGCTGGCAACCGCTGGCGGTGTCGCCGCTGGAAAGCTGGCTACAACAGCGGTGGCTGGAGAATGTCGAAGCCGGGTATTTACCACCACGATTGAAACTTAACCCTGGGCAGGTTGAAGAACTTTGGCGGCAGTCAATCAGTCAATCTGATGGGTCAGACGAGGGCCTGAATCTATTACGTCCTGACGCCGCAGCCAAGATAGCTGAACAGGCAAGAGACACCCTGTTGCGCTGGCAGCTGGACCCTCATCTGCCCAACTACCGCCAATTGTTCACACTTGATAGAGACTGCGCGACGTTTTATCAGTGGCTCACCCGGTTCGAAGCACGCCTGCAAACCGAGCAGCTCGCTACGCCGGCGGATTGTCTGCGGGACCTGCTGCAACACGGGCGCAATGAAGCAAATTACAAGGTTGTATTGATAGAGGTAGATGATCCAAATCCTTTGCAGAAATCGCTGCTGGGTGAGCTTTGCAATGATTTGCAAGAGGTGCATTCTGGCGCTGAACTGGTGTCTGGCGAGCTGCAGACTTACGCCGATCGACGGGGTGAATTACAGGGGATGGCCAGGTGGGCTCAGCGACTAAGCAGCGAGCAGCCCGACGCAACGATCGGATTGGTACTACCAAATATGGATGCGGATAGGAATGCTCTCGAATATCTGTTACGCCGCGAATTCAATTGTCTGGGAGCAGGCTATAGCAGCTTGCCGGTGAACTTTTCCACCAGTATTACGCTGGCGCGCGCACCAGTAATACGTGATGCGATGACTGTGCTGGAATTTAGCCTGCAACGTGTTTCGGTTGATCGCGTGCTGGCTTTGTTGCGCTCGCGGTTTATCAGTTTAGCGGGTGTCGATAGCCCCGACTTGTCACGGTTTGCTGCGAAGCTGCAGAACTTGGGGCAGGAGGAAGTTTCGATCGACGAACTGAGAAACCTGGCTAATTCTGTTTCGAACAAGTCTGGGCAGAGTGCGCAGCCTTTGAGCCTCGCGCGGATTTTGATGACGCTGGCCGCTATGCGGGAACTGCGTGGCAAGCACATGCCGTCCCAGTGGAGCACTTTGATACCCAAGATGCTGGCGGTATGGTCGTGGCCGGGTGAGCGGGGCCTCGATTCGCTGGAGTATCAGCAAGTCGAAATATGGTTTGGGGTACTGGAGCAATTTGGTCAGTACGATGTGGTCTGTGGCCAACTCAGTCTGGGGGCGGCACTGGTGTTACTGCGCAGAATCTGCGAACAGCAAGCCGCTCAGCCACAAACCAGGGATAGCAATATTCAAGTGCTGGGTACCCTGGAAGCGGCGGGTTTGAACTTTGACTATCTATGGATCTGCGCGATGCAGGCCACTAGTTGGCCTGCTGCAGCTCAACCCAACCCTTTGCTGCCGCTGCAGCTAAAGCGTCAGTTTGACATGCCTCACAGTAGTGCCGAACGTGAATGGCGCTACGCTGAAAACCTTATCTTGAGCTACCGGCGGGCAACTGCCAAAAGTTTGGTTGCCAGCTATGCCACCCACCTTGATGGGGTACCAGAACTTCCCAGTGCGCTGCTAGAGGAATTTTCCCAGCCCTGCGGGGAATCGCAAAGTTATGATCTGGACGGAGCCTGGACCGCATGTTATGAGCAAAGAGATATCGAGTTGCTTGAGTCTCAAACTGCGCCGCCGGTTAGCGAGCAGGAGTTGTCGACTATTCGCGGGGGTAGCAGCTTATTGGAAAATCAGTCCCAATGCCCATTTCGCGCTTTTGCCAGACACCGGTTGTCGGTTGTAGCACCTAGCGACCCTGTCGCGGCATTGTCGCCGGCGGAGCGCGGCTCGCTGCTGCACGAAGCGCTCTTTTTATTCTGGGGGCATGTGCAGGACAGTGCTGGACTGGAAGCATTGGCGCCTGACGATGAATCGGTTCTATGCGAGTCAGTAGCAGGGACCGCGCTGGAGAAAGTGCCGGAAGTACGGCGCAGAACAGTCGGTGCAGCTTGTCTGGCCCTGGAGAAGCAGAGATTGGTATCGTTGCTGCAGGAGTGGTTGGCAGTGGAGCGCGCGCGCGAGGGTGAGTTCCGGGTCACCGGCAGAGAAGAAGCCCACAGTGTCAATTTCGGCCCACTGACCGTGCGCTTACAGGTCGACCGTATTGATACCCTCGCCGATGGCGGGAAGGTTATCATCGATTACAAATCGGCTCGCAGCAAAATTGCCGATTGGTTGGGTGAGCGGCCAGAAAAGCCACAGCTGCTGCTATACAGCCTGGCTGCAGCTGAGACTCCCGTTGCACTGGCGTTCGCGCAGGTGAGGTCTCGGGACTGTCGCTATGTTGGCTTGGGTGATGCTCCGTTTGCCCCCGGTATCGCCACCGATATCACTAAAGCGGTTAGAGGGCGCCTGCCGGCGACCGACTGGCACGAATTGAATACGCATTGGCAACAACAGTTGCAGGAGCTAGCGGATGCCTTCCTGGCAGGGCAGGCTAGTGTCGATCCTATTAACTCCAATAGCTGCACTTGGTGCGGGCTGCAATCCTTATGCAGGGTGGGTCTGCTGCCTGAGGACGTGACATGACCATCGTTGATGCTCCGCAGCGGGCCGCAGCACTCGACACACAACGCAGTTTTTGTATCAGTGCGCCTGCAGGGTCGGGGAAAACGGAGCTGCTGATACAGCGCTATCTCGCCTTACTGGCCACCGTTGAGAAACCCGAGCAAGTAGTGGCTATAACGTTCACCCGAAAAGCAGCAGCGGAGATGCGAGAACGTATCATAGGCGCACTTAATGCTGCGCAGGAAGACCTTCCCTGCAGCACCGAACATGAGCAAACAACGCGACAACTGGCGTTGCGAGGGCTGGCTTGTGATCGTGAGAAGGGGTGGCGTTTGACCGGCAATATCTCCCGACTTAATGTCAAAACTATTGATAGTTTTTGCGCGGGTCTGACCCGTCAGATGCCAGTGCTTAGTAGTTTTGGTGGTCAGGCCTCGGCAACCGATGATCCCGCTGAAATGTATACCGAAGCGGTCCGTGAATTATTTGACGTGTTGAGCTCCGACCGGGCAGAAGCGAAGGATCTTTCTGCGCTGCTGTTACATTTTGACAACAACTGGGATCGCATGGAGGAATTATTGGTCGCGATGCTCGCCCGCCGAGACCAGTGGCGCGAGTATGTAGGCGTCAGGCATAGCCCACAGGAGTCCGAAAATTACCTACTCGAGGTTGTTCGTGATCTCGTTGGCGACGCTTTGGGTTCCCTTCAGAATCACTTGATGGCTTATCGTGAAGAGCTACTGGAACTGCTGCGCTACCAGGCGGAGAACACAGGACAGAACCCCGTTACTGCATTCCCGGAAAGTCGTGCCGCTGATCTGGACCAATGGCGGCAGGTGTGCAATATGCTGCTGACCAAAACCGGGGGCTGGCGGGCCAAGGTTGATAAATCGATGGGGTTTCCGGCCGGCAAGGGCAAGGCGGATGAGTTTCGCGACAGATTGAAAGCCGTCATTGCCGATCTGCGCGAGATTGAGGGCCTGGACACGCAGTTGTCCGACGTCAACTATCTGCCAGCGATGGATGGACAAAGTACATCCTGGAAACTGGTGTTGAATCTATCCCGCGTACTACCACTGCTAGCCGCCAATTTATTGCTGGTTTTTCAGCGCCACGGCCTAGTCGATCACAGCCAGGTAGCACTTTCGGCGCTGGAGGCGCTGGGCGATGACGATGAGCCCACCGATCTGGCTATGCGGCTGGATTACGGTATTGAACATATCTTGCTAGATGAGTTTCAGGATACTGCAATCAACCAGTTTGAGTTGGTAAGATGTTTGACTCGAGGCTGGCACGAACATAACCAGGTACAACCGGAACGGCCGCGTACATTGCTGGTTGTGGGCGACGGTATGCAATCCATCTACGGCTTTCGAGATGCCAATGTGAGCCTCTTTCTGCAGGCCAGGGATCATGGCTTCAACGGACTGAAATTAGATTACCTGCAGCTTTCAAGCAACTTCCGCTCGCGCGCGGGCATTGTCGACTGGGTCAACGAGACTTTTGCCGCCGCCTTTCCCCAGACCGATGATGTGGCACGTGGGCAAGTGGCATTCAGCGCTGCGCAGGCGGTGAAACCGGCAGACGGGTCGACGGCGGTTCACGTCCAGGCCTTTCGCGGTGAGGCTGCAGCATGCGCTGAGGTAGAGTTTATTTGCAATCAAGTCGAGCAGGTCCTGGCCGCCGACAGTGAGTCGTCGATCGCCATTCTGGGACGTACCCGCAATCAACTACGGCCCATATTGCAGGAACTGCGAAGCAGGGACGTTGGCTATGCCGCGCAGGATATAGAGACTCTGCGTGACACCCCGGTAATAATGGATTTGACTATTTTGTGCCGCGCCCTATCGAATCGTTTCGATCGACTTGCATGGCTGTCGCTACTGAGAGCGCCCTGGTGCGGGTTGGAGTTAGCTGATCTTCTGGAACTCGCCCGATATGGAGACGATCCACGCCATGCCCTGGTTCCCGTTGCCCTGACTGATGAGGCACTATTGGCAAGTTTGAGTAGTGACGGCCAGAATCGCTCTCGGTTTGTGGCCGAGTGTATGCAGTGGGCAGAAAAGCACAGGGACAGGCTGGCTCTGCGAGCCTGGGTGGAACAATTGTGGCTACGCCTGGGCGGTCCGGCAGTGATAAGCCATCGCGCAGCGCTCATCGACGCTGAAAAATTCTTTCAACTGCTGGAGCTGGCCGATACCGAGGGCGTCGGCCTCGATCTGGAATGGTTACAAAGAAAACTCGACCGACTTTATGCGGACCCCGGCGACAGCGCTTCAAGATTACAGATCATGACGCTGCATAAAGCCAAGGGACTTGAATTTGATTGCGTGGTTATTCCCGACTTGTCACGACGTTCGCGTAGCGATAGTCGAGCGCTACTGCTTTGGGACGAGCACAGCACAGCCAACGGGCAGCGACAGTTTCTGCTGGCGGCAGACGATCACAGTGAAGACAGTACCCCAAGCTTGTACAACTACCTACGACAGGAGCGCAAGCGCAAGACTTCATTGGAAAACACGCGTCTGCTCTACGTAGGCGCTACGCGAGCGATCAGCCGACTAATTTTGACTGCAAGTCCCGGTTATGATGAAAGTAAATCCTGCTACAAAAAGCCTGGAGACATGAGCCTGCTGGCCTGTATCTGGCCGACGTTTAATCAGCAAATGATAGACCAGGATGCCCGCCAGTCCGAACCCAGTGCATTTCTATCTGCGCCCGCTAGATCCATGCGACACAAAGTAGTGGCGAAAGGAGTAGGTGAAGAGCGGGGCTCTTTCAGCCCGACCAATATTCCCAGGCATTCCGGAAATCTTATTGATCGACTGGTCGGTACTGTCGTTCATCGACTGCTGGAACAGTTGGCCCAGCAGAGCACTCTGCCCTCTAGTTGCGAGCAGGCACAATGCGATCTCAGCGATTTTGCTCTACGCAGTCTCGGTTTGCACGGAGCAGCGGTAAAAGAAGCCCAGGATCGAGTTCTAGCCACCGTCAATGCGACCCTGGCCGATACTGACAGGGGATGCTGGTTGTTATCCAGTGTGCATGAAGACAGCGCTTGCGAACTCAGATTAAGTACCGCGGATGAGCAAGGTGGGGCACGGGATATCATCATTGATCGAACCTTTGTCGACCAACAAACAAACGTGCGCTGGATCGTGGATTATAAAACCAGCCAGCCAGCGGATGATCAATCGCTGCCGGATTTCCTGCAGCAGGAATCGACGAAATACACCGAGCAGATGGCGAGTTATGTGCAGGCGCTATCAACCATGGGTCCTGAGCCAATCAGAACCGCATTGTACTTCGCCGGCATAGGCCATTTTCATCCGCTGGACTTGCCGGGTGAGCGCAGCGAATAAGGAGATATTGTGGCCTATTACCTTGAGCGTGAAATCAACCGGATAGTGGTGTTGACGGGAGCGGGAATTTCCGCCGAATCCGGACTCGCGACATTTCGAGATTCAGATGGACTCTGGGAAAATCATGATCCGATGGACATTGCCACGCCAGAGGCTTTTGCCAGGGACCCGGCGTTGGTTTATCGCTTTTACAACGAGCGTCGCAAGCAGCTGACAGATGTGCAGCCCAATGCGGCGCATCGGGCGGTGGCGAGATTACAAAAAGAATTTGATGGTCAGGTCTTTTTGGTAACTCAGAACGTTGATGATCTGCATGAGCGGGGGGGCAGCTTGCAGGTTTGCCATATGCACGGCGAGTTGCAGTCAATGTTGTGCAGCGACTGCAGAGCAGTTATGCCTGCAACGGAAGACTTCGATCATTCAACGGACTGCCCAAATTGTGGTAAAGCGGGTTACCTCAGGCCCGACATTGTCTGGTTTGGTGAAATGCCGTACCAAATGGAAGCAATCTTCGCTGAGCTAGCCAGCTGCGACCTGTTTGTCGCGGTAGGTACGTCCGGAGTCGTTTATCCCGCAGCTGGGTTTGTTCAGCAAGCGCGGCAAGCGGGGGCGCTGTGTGTTGAGGTTAACAAGGAGGCCAGTGACGTCGCGGGCTATTTTCAGCAGCACAGAGTGGGGCAGGCGACTGTCCAGTTAAAAACTCTGGTAGACGAATTATTAGCGGCTGTGGCTTAAGTCGCAGTACAAACGAACGACCAGCACCTATAATAGCTACGATCTATTAAAGACGAGAGTAATTCCATGTCCAGAATACTATTTCAGAGCCTGTGTCTCATAACTGTATCCAGTTTGCTCTGGGGCTGCGCCAAGGAAGAGGCTGAAATTGCTCCGCCGACAAGCCGGCCGGTCAAAATTCATACAGTGGCGGGCGGCAGCGCCCAGGCCACCCGCCAATTTCCTGCGCGGGTTGACGCAGCGCAGCGCGCTGAAATGTCCTTCAGAGTGTCAGGGCAGCTACAGGAGATTGCAGTGCGGGAGGGGGACCTGGTCGTCCAGGGCCAGCTTATCGCCAGGTTGGATCCCACTGACTACCGAATTGCGCTAGATGATCGCCAGGCAACATACGACAATGCAGAGAGTAATTTTGAACGAGGCAAAGAGCTCATCGTTGATGGCAATATCTCCCGAACTGATTACGACACGATGGAGGCCAAGTACAGATCTGCCGCTGCCGGCCTAAGCCAGGCCAGCAAGAATCTTGAATACACCGAAATGCACGCGCCGTTTTCCGGGCGCATTGCGGAACGCACGGTGGAGAACTTTGAGGAGGTGCTGGCCAAGCGAACTTTGTTCTATCTACAGGATAACAGCTCGCTGGACGTGATCATTAACTTGCCAGAAGCACTGATCAGGAGCTTGCAAGGAAATGCCAGTGACCGCCAGAGCGCTCAGGATATCGACCCCAGGCGACCGGGAATGAATATTCCGGCTTGGGTCAGTTTCGAAGATCGCGCCACCACCCAGTTCCCGCTCACAGTTAAAGAAGTAGCCACCAAGGCGAACGATCAGTCCCAAACGTATCGAGTTACTTTTAACATGGCATCGCCCGCCGACTTCACTGTATTGCCAGGGATGACGGCGTCTGTGTCGGTTGATTTCAGCAATATCCTGGTCGACGACGGCGCAAAATGGGTACCCGTGCGCTCAGTTCAGGCCGACACCAGTCTTGCTCCGAGAGTATGGATTCTCGATAGCGATACTATGACGGTCAGCAGTAGAGCAGTTTCTATCGGTAGAATGTCAGAAGGCAATGTCGAGATTCTCGACGGCCTGGAAGGTGGGGAAGAGATTGTTGCAGTGGGGGCGCCCTATCTTGCAGAGGGTATGCAGGTTACTCGAATGGCGGCGTCGGAACAGGCAATACCTCGTTCCGACGATCCGGCATAGAGGGGGCCTGAAACATGAATATCGGAGAATACTCCGTCGAAAATAAAGTCGTCTCCTGGCTGCTGATCGTGATAATGCTAGGGGGAGGTTTATTCGCTTTTGATCGAATGGGCAAGCTCGAAGACCCGGCTTTCACCATTAAGTCCGCGAAAATACTGACTCAGTATCCAGGCGCTACCGCCATGGAGGTGCAGGAAGAGCTCACCTACCACCTGGAAGACGCCATTCAGAAGTTGCCGCAGGTAAAGCGGATCAAGATGTCGGTGTCTCGACCCGGTCTTTCGGATATTTTGATCGACTTTAAAGATGAATACAAAGCGGCAGACCTACCGAATATTTTTGATGAGCTGCGCCGCAAGGTTCAGGACGTTAGTCCCAAGCTCCCACCGGGTGCGCTCGCGCCAATGGTTATCGACGACTTTGGCGACGTCTATGGCGTGTATCTGGTATTAACCGGAGACGGGTATTCCTGGAGAGATCTCTACGATACAGCTGACACAATCAAGCGGCAGCTGGTATTGGTAGACGGTGTCCGCAAAGTAGTTATCGACGGAGTACAGCGAGAGGTTGTTTATCTCGACATCTCTCGTAGCAGAATGGCTGAGTTGGGCATTGATCTCGCGCATATCGGTAATGTGTTGGGCTCACAAAATATTGTTGTCGATGCTGGCAATGTAAGGGTCGAGGACGATTATCTGCGGATTAGCCCGACCGGTAATTTCGATTCAGTGCAGGAGATCGGAGAATTACTCCTCGACTCTAGCCGGGAAAACCTGATTAAACTCAAAGATATTGCGACCATTACCAGGGCCTACGAAGAGGTTCCAGTAAAGGTTTATTTCGTTAACGGTAAGCCGGGGCTCAGCATCGGAATATCGATGGCGGCTGGGGAAAATGTGGTTCAGGTTGGCAACCGTTTGAATCAGAAGATACAGGAGCTCCTTCCGGTAACCCCGGTGGGCATGAAGCTTGAAGCAGTCTACGACCAACCGGCGGAAGTGGATGTTTCTGTGAGCGGGTTCCTGGTGAGTGTTGCGCAGGCGGTCGGTATCGTTATAGCGGTACTGCTGATTTTTATGGGTGTTCGCACCGGTATTATTATCGGCGCTGTTTTGATTATTACGGTAGCCGGTACTTTATTTATCATGTGGATTTACGGCATCGAGTTACAGCGCATATCCCTGGGAGCACTGGTGATTGCTCTCGGTATGCTGGTGGACAATGCCATTGTGGTCGCTGAAGGCATGCTGGTACGCATGCGAAATGGCATGGAGCCCCGCGAAGCCGCAGGTGAGGCGGTCGGTAGAACAATTTGGGCGCTACTGGGTGGAACAGCCATCGGGATATTGGCGTTTTCCGCGATCGGTTTGTCGCAGGATAATACTGGCGAATTCGCCAGCTCTTTGTTCTATGTAATTTTGATCTCGCTGTCACTGAGCTGGATTACCGCTGTGAGCTCTACACCTCTTCTCTGCGCTTTATTACTCAAAGTGGGTAGCTCTACAGAAGACAATGTAGATCCTTACGCGGGTAGCCTCTTCCAGGGTTACAGGCGGGTGGTCGCCATTGCGATTAATCACCGCTGGATAACCATGGCGGGCGCAGCAGCGCTGTTCGTATCGGCGGTGATCGGTTTTGGGTCGGTAAAAAGCGGCTTTTTCCCAGCCTCCAGTACACCCATCTTCTTCGTGGACCTTTGGGAGCCGGAAGGTACTGATTTGCGGAAAACCCGGGACGATACGCTGGCGGTCAGCGAATTCATACGCAGCCTTCCTGGGGTTGTTCAAACCACCGCCGTGGTCGGTGGGCCACATCAACGGTTCACTCTGGTTTACGATTCGAAGGAGCCTGCGGGAGTTTACAGCCAGATTATTGTCCGCACAGAAAGCCTAGAGCAGATACCATCTGTGTGGCAGGCAACTGAACATTTTATGCGGCAGGAGATGCCCTGGACAGACCCGATAGTGAAGGCGCTACGAATAGGCCCCGGTCGGGACGCGAAAATCGAAGCCCGTTTCTCAGGTCCCGACCCACAGATACTGCGAGAACTCTCGGTGAAAGCACAGGCCATCATGCGTGCGGACTCTGAGTCCAAAGATGTCAGAGATGATTGGCGCTCTCCGGTAAAAGTCGTAACGCCGATATTCAATGAACAGGTTGGGCGTCAGCTTGGCGTGACCAGAGAAAGCCTCGGGCGAGCGATGAAGTTTGCTTTCGACGGCGCGAATTCCGGCTCATACCGCGATGGAATTCGGGTGTTGCCAATTCGGTTGCGCGCGGCGGATTCTGAAAGGGTGGACATTGATAATATACGCGATGTGGAGGTTTGGAGTCAGGTTCTGGGAAGAACCGTTCCTGTATCACAGGTAGTGAACGGATACGCTACCACTTGGGAAAATGCGGCGGTCAGAAGTCGTAACCGGATTCTGACCATTATTGCTTCGTGTAACCCGACTGTTGAACTGGCCACCCCTCTATTTTTGAGATTGCGCGGCGAAATTGAAACGATGGAACTCCCCGCCGGCTATAAGCTGGAGTGGGGCGGCGAATACGAGGATTCTGTAAATGCCCAGAATGGTCTGGGCGCTTCCTTACCCGTGGGCTTTTTGCTGATGATTCTTACCAGTATCTTCCTGTTCGGCAAGCTGCGTCAGCCAACTATTATCTGGCTGACCGTCCCTCTGGCTATCGTCGGTATTACCGCGGGTCTGCTAACGACTGGCGGCGCATTCGATTTCATGTCGCTTCTGGGTGCACTATCGCTGGTCGGCCTGTTGATCAAAAATGCCATTGTGCTGATCGAGGAAATTGACCAACAGATTGAAACGGGCAAGGATCGCTACGAGGCTATACTGGACTCGGCGGTCAGTCGAATGCGTCCGGTGATGCTGGCGGCAGCCACTACCATTCTAGGACTGATACCCCTGTTGAGCGATGTGTTTTTCGTCAACATGTCGGTAACAATTATGGCTGGGCTGGGCTTTGCATCGGTACTGACTTTAATCGTGGTACCCACGCTGTACGCCATTTTCTTTCAGATAAAGAAGACTGCCTAGAAAGTTGATGGTTTCAGCGGCATAAAAAAAGGGGCAGTAAACTGCCCCTTGTACATACTTTCAAAGCTGAGCCAGATTATTCGGCTGCTTTGTGCTCCAGGCTGATAGCCAGAGCTTCGGTGTAAACAACCACCAGGGTTTGACCGAGAGTTACGCCTTCCATTTTTTCTGGCTCAACTTCGTCCAGCACGTGCAAATTACCGTTGGAATCCTTAAGCATTACAGTCCCCAGCACGCGATTCATACCTTCGATGGTGCAAACTGCGCGAATCTGACGGGCGCCGCCTACTGCGGGCATGGCGGGGTCTTCAGAAATAGCCGCATCTGCCAGTACAACCCAGGGCTCAGCCAGCTCTTCCTCGGTTGGAGCACGCAATTCTCCCTCTAGAGCCGAGAGATAGGTGGCCACAAGAGTGTCACCGACGCTGACGTCCTCGAGTTTTACAACTTGCTCGGTGGCGGTGATAGTGAATGGTGCGCCATCGGGGCCCTGCAGGCTAACTTGGCGGGTTTCCAGATTGATATTTGTTACCACCGCTTCTACGGTCAGGACCGTGGCGCGCATGCCACCTTCGACGGCCGCTTCAGCTTCTTCGTGATGTGCTGCCTGGGCGGTGAATGGCAGAGCTATAAGCAGCCCAGCCAGTACCGGTAATAGTTTCTTACATTGAATGCTAATAAGTGTTCGCATGTTTATTGTCCCTTGAATGGTTTATTGAATCCGCGAACAACATACCTATCCGTGCGGCTTGATTCAAGAGATTGTTTTACCCGGATGTGTTCCTGAAGAGGAACTTCTTCGTCGGGTTTAACTTTGTGTGGCAAGGTAAATTCGAAATTTTCCGTTCTGGGCTACGATTTCCACCCGCTCAAACTGGCGGCGTAGTGGTTCCAGGTAGTTCAGATGCCGATTGGCAACCAGGCACAATCGGCCTCCCGAGGGCAGAGCTTTAGCGCACTGCTGCAAAAGGCGTATGCCCGCGAACTCATCAACAGTGTGCTGCAGGTGAAAGGGGGGGTTGCAAAGGATGAGCTCCGGCGCCTGAGTTAGCGCCAGCAGGCCATCTCCGTGGATAAACGTAGCTTGTTCGAGTCCCGTATTCCGGCATGTTTGCTGGTTCATGCGTGCTGATTCGACCGCCATAGCCGATTCGTCGCAGAATATACAGTGATGCGATATGCCTAGTTTACCCGCGACCAGACCAATGACCCCGTTGCCGCAAGCCAGATCCACCATTGTTTCGGCGGGCTTCAGCTTGGGCAGGTAGTCGAACAGGAAGCGGGTTCCCAGGTCCAGACTTTGCCCGCTGAAAACGCTGGCAAGAGAAGTGAGCTCTGCCTCCAGCTCCTCGCAGTGATACCTGGACCCATTAACAGAGGCGGTTGCAGTTTGGCTGTGATTGGTGGCGCTAAATAAACGAGCCCGGGACTGCCCTCGATGACGCGTGGTCGGCCCGATATGGGCCTCTATTATCTCTGCGGTTCGCGGTGACAGGTGCTTGTCCATGCCAGCTGCTAACAGGATGGCACCTTCAGGGAGAACTCGGGACAGTTCTGCCAGCTGGTACTCGAAATAAGACAACTGCTTGGGTACCCGCAGCAACACCGTCTGAAGATTGGAAGGTGGTGTCTGGGTACTCCAGAGTATGGGCACCGGAGCCCTTTTATTAAGCGTCAGGTTGTCGGCGATTGCTTTGGATGCCAGCCAGGAATCGGTCCAGCACGCGGCGGGTTCGACTGCCACCGACAAAGCGCCATGCTCATCATTTACTACCAGAGACCGTTGGGGAAGGGCGCCCAGATTCAGATATTCCTGCAGTAGCAGTGTATCTGCGCTGGTCCAGGCTTGTAGCAGTTCGTTTTTACGAGACGGGTAACGTCTCAGTAAAATACCGCCCAGAGGGCTGTGGTACTCCAGATTGGCGCCCATTTCGGGCATCAGCTCAACCTTCTGAGATATAAAGCGTTAGCCGCTGACCAGGCTGCAAATACTTGCCGGAATCCAGCGAATTCCAGTTGATGATCTCATCAATGGATACTTTGAACTTACCGGCAATGCCGTACAGAGAATCTCCCTGCCGCACTCGATAACCTTTTTTGACCTTGTCAGCGCTACTTGAAGCCAGCGCCAGGCTACCGGCCCAGTCACTGCCCTGAGGAATCATCATGGTGTCACCGGCGCGAATAAGATTGCCCCGCACATTGTTAACCTCACGCAGTAAACCGACATCGGTATCAAATTGACGAGCGATTCTAATCAGGCTGTCCCCGCGGCGAATTCGGTAATGCTCCCAGGTCACCCGGTCGTCAGGCGTAAGTTGGGCAATGCCGCTGGCAAATTTCTGCCCCGTACCGATGGGCACCAATAACTCCTGGGCCTGTTCTGGTGCTGTTGCCCAGCGCATCTGTCCGGGATTATAAGAGCGCAGTTCCTTGAGCGTCATGCCAGCCAGGTCGGCAGCGCGCAGCATTTCGATCTGCCCGCCGGTGCCGGCCACTTCAAACGCAGGGCTATTTTTTACTGGGGGAATGTCTACTCCCAGACCCTCTGAGTACGCGATGATAGCTGTAAGTGCGATGAGCTTGGGGACGTAACGTGTGGTTTCCCTTGGCAGTTTAAGTGACCAGTAGTCGGTGGGCTTGCCCGCTTTCTCATTGGCGGTTCTAGCCCGTCCTACGCGTCCTTTACCACCATTGTAGGCAGCGAGGGCTAGCATCCAGTCGTCATCAAATTCAGCGTGTAATGCTTCGAGATAATCCAGAGCGATACGGGTGGACTCTCTAAGATCACGACGACCGTCATACCACCAGTTGCGATCCACGCCCAGATGAGCGGCGGTGGGTGGAATGATTTGCCATAGGCCCGCTGCATGTTCCGAGGAATAAGCAAAGGGGTTGAGTGTGCTCTCGATCATCGGGAGTAGCGCGATTTCCATGGGGAGCCCACGCCGCTCGACTTCTTCGACAATGTAGTACAGGTACAGTTCTGCCCGCTTGGATACCACGGGCATATAGTCAGGCTGTGCCAAAAACCGATCCCTGGCTGCGCCGATCTGGCTGTTGTGGATGGTTTGCCAGGTCAATTCCCGCCGGATTCGCTCCCACAAATCGGTGGCGGGCGGCAGCGGTTTGGCTATCGCTACTGGCTCTACTACCGGTTCAGCGCTGGCAGGTATCTCCACCGATTCCACTGCTTGCGGCTCAGTAGCTTCAGAAATGTCGCTGATTGATGTACTTGTCTGGCAGCCAGACAGAATAAGTACGCTAGAAATAACTAGCGATATGCCCCGTAACGTCATGTTTATATTGCTTTTTTAATAGTTATAAAGTTTAGTTTAGAAGTTATCCTTCCAGCCCCGCACTGTAGCGAATACTTGCTCCGCTGTCTCCCCCTGCAACTTGCCCTGAGATTTGAGCGCCTGATGCATTGCGGGCTGATGGCAGCGCAAAAAAGGATTGGTCGCCAGTTCCAGCGAAAGCGTGGAAGGAACCGTGGATTCATCTCTGGCGCGCGTTGCCTGCGCGTTGGCGACGCGCTCCTTGAGGGCGCTATTATCAGGCTCCACCGCTGACGCGAATGCGAGATTGGCCAGCGTATATTCGTGGGCACAAAATACCCGGGTGTCCTCAGGCAGGGCTGCCAGTGATTCAAGGGAACTGAGCATCATAGGAAAAGTTCCTTCGAACACGCGGCCACAGCCTCCTGCGAACAGGGTGTCACCGCAGAACAGTACCGGCGCCGAACCATCATGGAAGTAGGCGATGTGGTCTAGTGTATGGCCGGGAACTTCCATCACCGAAAACTCAGTGGCTAGCACGGTTACCTTGTCGCCGGCAGACAGGCGCTTGGTGATACCGGCAATTTGCTGATTTTGCGGCCCATATACGATGCAATCGTATTGAGTGCACAGGGCCTCCAGCCCGCCGACATGGTCAAAGTGATGGTGGGTAATCAGCACCCCTTCCAGTGTCAGTCCTTTGTCGGAGAGAGCCTGGAGGACCGGATTGGCTTCCCCGGGGTCGACAACCCAGGCCTGCAGGGTCTGGTCGTCGTACAACAGCCATATATAGTTATCTGAAAAAGCGGCGATGTGTTCAATGCATAGCATGAGCTTACGTTCCAATTGAATGAAAATGCAGTAATATGCCGATCTGAGGCGCGTTGACAGGCAAGCAGGTATTCGATTTGGTGCAGGGTAAGTTTAGCGATATTTCGACAGAACTGGAATCCTGGTATGAAACTGATGCTGGACAGTATCTGCTGGCGCAGACAAGGGCCAGCCTCAGTTCGATACTGGACACGTCTTTTGGCTATCACCTGCTGCAAATCGGTCCGGCCAGGGAGCAGAGCCTGTTTGAAGACAGCCCGATAAACCATCGCATTTATGCATCCTCCCGCGATGGTGGCGTTGTGGGCCTGATCTCAGAGCCCGAATCACTACCCTTGGAGAGCGACAGCGTCGATACCCTGATAGCACATCATTGTCTCGAATTTGCCGAGGAGCCCCACCAGGCCCTGCGGGAGATGCAGCGAGTGCTCACGCCACAGGGCAAACTCATTATCATTGGTCTGAACCCCTATAGTCTGCTCGGTGCCGCCGCCTGGATCAGGCGGAAAATGGGTAGTCGACTCTGGTCATCGCATCAGCCGGTTAGCCAGCATCGCCTCAACGACTGGTTGCGCCTGCTGGGATGCCCGGTAGAGAGCCAGCAAATGCTATACAGCATTCCGCCGGTAGGTAGCGGCCAACTGCAAAGTGGACTGATGCGCGCAGACCAGTGGTGTAACACCAGCAAGTTACCTCTGGGGGGCGTTTACCTCGTTCACGCCATCAAACAGGTAGCGGGAATTCACCGGCCCGCACAAGTGCGTAGTCGTCGTGAGCGGTTGATTGGCTTGACTGTGCCTAAGCCATCTACCGTACCCAGCCCAACTCCAGCCAGACCTATTACTCGCGACAGGAAAATTATTCATTGAAACATGTAGAGATTTTTACCGATGGGGCTTGCCGCGGCAATCCCGGGCCAGGCGGATGGGGCGCGTTGCTGCGCTATGATAGCAAGGAGCACGAGCTCTTCGGCGGCGAACCCGATACCACCAACAATCGCATGGAAATGCAGGCCGCTATCGAAGGGCTCAAAGCTTTAAAAGTGCGCTGCGTGGTCACCCTAACTACGGACTCGGTCTACGTAAAAAGTGGTATTACAGAGTGGCTGGCCAACTGGAAGAAGAGAAACTGGAAGACTGCTGCTCGTAAACCCGTTAAAAACGCCGACCTCTGGCAAATTTTGGACGAGCAAAACCAGCGGCACGAGGTTGAGTGGAAATGGGTGAAAGGCCACAGCGGCCATCGTGAAAATGAAATCGCCGATCAGTTGGCGAATCGTGGTATCGACGAGCTTTAGGAGCAGTAAAGCGTGCGACAAATCGTATTGGATACAGAAACCACTGGTCTGGAAGTTTCCCAGGGTCATAGAATTATTGAGATTGGTTGTGTCGAAATAATCGACAGGAAACTGACGGGTAAGCATTACCACCAGTACATTAACCCTGAGCGCGAGGTGGACGCAGGTGCTTTTGAAGTACACGGCATTTCGAATGATTTTCTCGCCGATAAACCTCTGTTCGCACCCGTCGCCAAAGGCTTTCATCAGTTTGTCGCCGGCGCGGAGCTGATTATTCACAACGCGCCCTTTGACCTGGGCTTCCTCGATGCTGAATTGCAGCGTGTAGACAGAACCTACGCGGCTCTGGATACGGTTTGTGGTGTGATTGATACGCTGATCATGGCCAGAAAGAAGCACCCAGGGCAGCGCAATAATCTGGATGCACTGTGTACGCGCTATGAGGTGGATAATACCCAGCGCGATCTGCACGGCGCACTACTGGATGCGGAGATACTCGCCGACGTTTATCTGGCCATGACTGGCGGGCAAACCACCTTTGCGCTGGCGGACAACGCCGGTGCCGGAGATTCAGATGGGTCGTCAGAGGCGGAAGGGCTGCGCCGAGTTGCCAGCGGCAGGATACCGTTGCCCGTCATCAGTGCCGGTGAGCAGGAACTGGCGCAGCATGAAATACAGTTGCAGGCGATTGCCGCCAAAAGTGGCGGCAAGGTATTGTGGCGAGACCTATTGGAATCCTGAAATTATTGCGGGGTTCTAAGCCAATTAGATAAATAAAATCACAGCGCCCAGTCCAACCCCACCCAGGACGATAGTGTAGGGGAGCGCCATAATCACCATACGTCCGTAAGACAACCTGATCAGCGGCGCCAGTGCTGAGGTCAGCAGGAACAGAAACGCTGCCTGGCCATTGGGCGTCGCCACGCTGGGCAGATTAGTACCGGTGTTAATTGCTACTGCCAACTGGTCAAATTCATGACGAGTGATATCACCGGCATCAAGGGCAGCCTTGACCTCATTGATATAAACGGTTGCGACGAAGACATTGTCGCTAATCATCGATAGCACACCGTTGGCGAGAAAGAACATGCCCGGTCGCACGTTGCTGTCCATTGCCAACACAGCGTCTATGACAGGGGTAAACAGGTGCTGGTCGTGAATCACCGCAACAATGGCAAAGAATACAACCAGTAAAGCAGTGAAGGGCAGGGCCTCTTCAAAGGCGTGTCCGATTTGATGTTCTTCGACAACGCCGTTAAACGCAGTCAGTAGCACGATAACCATTAAGCCTATCAAGCCCACCGCAGCCCAATGCATAGCCAGCGAGACTACCAGAATAGCTGCTACTGTGGCCTGAACGAACAGACGGGCTGTAGTTCTAACAGTGCGACGCTCTTGTTCTTTCTCTTCAAATTCTTCCAATACCCGCCTTACATTCTCCGGTAACTTCGCGCCATAACCAAACTTTCCGCTCATCTCAAGCAGGGCGCAAGTTATCAGCCCGGCTACCAGCACAGGCATGGTCACCGGCGCCATAATCAGGAAGAACGTTAAAAAACTCCAATCCGCTACGGTCGCTATCAACAGGTTTTGAGGCTCTCCTACCAATGTGCAGACCCCGCCCAAAGCGGTGCCCACAGCACCATGCATAAGCAGGCTACGTAAAAAGGCTCGAAATCCTTCAAGGTCGGCGCGGTGAGAATCGATGATCGAGGCGTCATCAGAGTGGTCGTGGTCATCCTGCGAAGTCCCTGCGCCAGAGGCCACCTTGTGATAAACCGTGTAAAAACCAATTCCAACGCTGATCAGCACTGCCGTTACGGTCAGGGCGTCCAGGAACGCCGACAAGACGGCTGAGAGCAAGCAAAATAGCACGGAGAGCGTTACCTTGGATCGCACGTTCAACAAGATTTTGGTGAACACGAACAGCAGCAGCTCTTTCATAAAATAGATGCCCGCCACCATAAACATCAGCAGCAGGATAACTTCGAAGTTGGCGACGGTTTCGTCGTAGACCATTTGAGGCGAGGTCATACCCAGCACCACGGCTTCAATGGCCAGTAAGCCTCCCGGCTGTAGCGGGTAGCAACGCAGCGCCAGGGCCAAGGTAAAAATAAACTCTCCGATAAGCACCCACCCGGTGACAAACGGGCCCACGGTGATTAAAAGCAACGGGTTGATTAGCAGAAAACCAACGATCGTTTTCTTATACCAACCTGGTGATGAGCCCAGGAAGTTGTGCCATAGCGCGCGAATCGGGGTTTCAGTCATAGTAGCTGTCTAAGTGTCCAGAGATCGTCTTATCGGGGCATTCTACGGTATTCGCCGGAGTATTCGTATGCCTAGTGGGCAATAAATTAGCTGCAGCTCAGCTTGCCCTCGTCTGGGGGCGGGCATACTATAGCCGGCTGATTTGGCCAGAGCCCTTGTGCGCCCATGTTTCGACACGATAATTTACCCCCTGAGCAGTCCCAGAATGCACTGCATATTGTGTTCCAAAGTGGTGAGCTGGTGACTGATATGCGTGCTGATGACCCCTGTTTGCTAGCCGACGCGCAAGTACGCGGGGACGGCTGGCGGATCGTACAGCGGCAATTTTTGGGCTATTGGCATGAGCGTCCCTGCTATGCACTGGAAATAGATGAAGTTGAAAACCTCGACCCTATGCGGTTTCAGCGGGGTAGTCTGTATCAGATATTGGGCAGGGTAGAGGAAACGCTGTTCGCCCTCGCCGGACGGGGCTTACAATTACTGGCTTGGGAGCGAGATCACCGATTTTGCGGTCGCTGCGGTGAGCAGATGACTGTAGATGCTGCTGAACGGGCCATGCGCTGCAGCCCTTGCAGCACCGTTATTTACCCACGAATTTCCCCCTGCATTATTGTGCTGGTCACTCGCGGGGAAGAACTGTTACTGGCTCGCAACGTTAACTTTCCACGCCCCATGTACAGCACTCTTGCAGGGTTTATTGAAGCGGGAGAGTCCGCCGAGGAGACACTAAAGCGTGAGGTGCGCGAGGAAGTTGGCGTCGAGGTGACAAACCTGCGCTATTTCAGCTCGCAATCATGGCCATTTCCCAGCCAGTTAATGCTGGGTTACTTTGCCGATTACGCCGGCGGTGATATCGTCTGCGATCCTAGGGAAATTGCCGATGCCCAGTGGTATCACTACAGTCAGTTGCCTATGGTGCCGCCTGTCAGTTCTATCTCCGGACAGCTAATTCAAACATATATTCAGTCTTTAACCTCATAGCAACAGGAGCTATTCCTTGGAATTTCTTTACCAATTTGGTCTGTTTCTCGCCCAGGCCGTTACCATCGTCGCAGCAATTTTAATTATAGCGGGCGGCCTGTTTTCTCTCGGTAGTCGTCAAAAAGCCGATCCCGAAGGGCATATCGAAATCCGCAACCTGAACGAAAAATACGATCAGATTGGCGAGTCGATTCGGCATGCAACGACCGACGATGATGTATTCAAGATCGAACAAAAAGCACAGAAAAAAACGGATAAGCAAGAGGCGAAAGCGGCCAAGAAGAAGCGCAAGAAAAAAACCGGGGAGGACAGTGAGGCGGATACGGCCAAGCACAAGTTGTTTATTCTCGAGTTCGATGGCGACATTAAAGCAAGTGCCACCGACAACCTGCGTGAAGAGATTTCCGCGGTACTGCCCCAGATACAAGAAGGGGATGAGATACTGGTCAAGTTGGAAAGCCCGGGTGGCATGGTCCACGGCTACGGGCTAGCTG
The DNA here is from genome assembly GCA_036961205.1 of Halioglobus sp. Classification (GTDB taxonomy): domain Bacteria; phylum Pseudomonadota; class Gammaproteobacteria; order Pseudomonadales; family Halieaceae; genus CALJFL01. The sequence goes on from JBALVI010000003.1 coordinate 459,904, forward strand.
CAAGTCAGTTACAGCGAATACCGGATGCAGGGGTTAACCTGACAGTGGCAGTCGACAAAGTAGCGGCTAGCGGCGGTTATATGATGGCCTGCGTGGCCAATAAAATCGTCTCGGCCCCATTTGCCGTAATCGGCTCAATTGGTGTGATCGCGCAGTTACCCAACTTCCACCGTTTGCTTAAGAAACACGATATCGATTTCGAGCTTCTCACCGCGGGCGAATACAAACGCACCCTGACCGTGTTCGGCGAGAACACCGATAAAGGGCGGGAAAAATTTGTTGAGGAACTGGAAAAAACCCACGAGTTGTTCAAGCATTTTGTCGGCACCAATCGGCCATCGCTGGACATCGCCAGCGTAGCCACCGGCGAAGTATGGTACGGGCAACAGGCTATCGACAATGGGCTGGTCGATGAAATCCAGACCTCAGATGCGCTTATTCAGAGCCGCCTGTCGGAGTGGGACGTGTACGAAGTTAAATTTGTGCACAAGAAAAATTGGCAGGAAAAACTGGGCGTGGCCGCCGAGGGGGCAATGGAGCGTGGCTTCCTTAAGCTCTGGCAGCGATCTCAGGGCGACAGCACCTTTTGAGCCAGCTTTACTCGCCAACTTAACGCTGCGGGCTCAATAGCCCGAATAGCGGTTGTAATCGAAGAAACCCGCACGCAGCGGCTTTTGCTGATGATATAGGCGATGGAACTTATCGCTTAGCGGCCAGAACCCGGAGGCATTTCTGGGAACGCCGTAATCTTTTTGTAGCTGGTCATAATCATCAGCTTTCCTCAGCGCGGCAATGTCGGTAACGAATGCCTCAACCTTTTCTTCATTAACCTGGAAAAAGTAGTTGGGGTAGGCACCGATGAAGCCGTGTACCACCGTTAGCCCATCTTCATCGGGCAGACGTCTTTCAGACTCTTGAAACAATTGTGCGATGTTGGAGTAGCCTGTGTTGCGCATTATCGTAAAGGCCTGATCTCGTTCTTTACCAATAACATTGACGAAGCTCACCTGGGGCAAAAATCCGTTATGTGCTCCTCGGTTTGATTCCAAGCGCTGAAACGAGCTGCTCATGGCAGCACTACTTACTCTGCGGTAATCATATGGTGCTGCGTCTGCGCCATGAATGCGTTCTCGCATCGACATCAAGAACTCTCGCTTTGGATCATCCGTCTGGTACTCAATCCCATTCTCTCTGGACATTACGTCGCTGCTGGCAAATACGTGATTTTTTACCCCGTCCGGGGCGCCGCGGTACCAGAAATCTCGCAGTTTTTTACGTTCCTCAGGAGGTAAAAATAACAGGAAGTTCAGCTCTCCCTCCATGCGTAGAAAGTCCATGTAAAGGCGGGATTCCAACTGATGAGATACCGATCCGTAAACGTCGAAGCCGGCCACCAGCAGGTAGTGGATGCGTTCCAGCAGCGAATAGCTAATCACCCAAGCAGTCTTGGGTTCCTCACCGACGAAACCTCGCACTACTGAGGCAGTGTCAAAGTGTCGGAAAATAGTCAGTGCAGCATTGTTATTTTTACCGTCCCCCTGCCAAATACTGCTCAAGGTCAGCTCTCTGTCCTTGCGGTCCATTTGCGTCATCACGTAATCGGCCTTGGCCTGCTGGTAGGCGGCATGCGACTTCGCATAGCGTCGCCACGATAATATGTCGATTGCAGTGCCTGTTTTAGGGAGAGGCAAGCGCAGGTTGTCGCTCTCGGCTGCCAAAAACGCTTCATCGAGTTCGGGGTCTACTTTGTCGGGATCGACGAACATCACCCAGAAGTTATCTTCGATGACATTCAGTGCTATCTGCCCACGACAGACTGGGCCCTTGATGAAATTCATGATGGTGAACTGTGCATCTTCGAGCAGAAAGCGATAGCGTACGTCCACCGGAATATCTACAAAGCTCTTAAACGGGTTTCCTGCCACATCGGCGCTGTAATCGGGCAGTGTTGTTACCTGATAGTCAGTCTCGATAAACAATTTCCGATACCATTCCAGCCGTGCCTGATCAAAACGATAAGGCTGGTGAATTTTTGCCAGCGGGGTCACATTCATGCGCTGCAGGCGATAGTAGAATGTGTTTAATCCCGGTGCATCGAAAGGGCGGCGCGTTGCCAGCAGGCCCAGGTTACGACCCGGTGGCGTCGACGAGCGAACAAGCCTGAACCATACTGGCTCGCCGTGATCTTCAAGGTACAGCGATGCCAGGAAAAGATGTTCGTAGACATACCGGGACATCAACTGACTTTTATTGTCCGGCTGATTAAGAAAGGCCTCCCACTGTTTCAGCGTCAGCTTCAAACTGCTGGAGAGCGGTGGTGGGGTGAGCGCTGGCGCACCATCTTCCAGCCAGGCAATCATGTCTGTGTGTTCCCGGGTATTCAGGCCCGGTAGACCGTAGGGCATACCAGCCAGCGGATTGTTGCTACCGTACTCGTCAAATTCACCCGGTTCAACGCACTGCTGGTCGCGGTAGAGTGAAAAATCGAAACCCTCTGGAAGCGGAGCTTCGCTGGCCAGTGGATGTGCCTGCTTTAACTGCAGCATTTGATAAAGGCTGCCTTGTGACGGATTTTCATTATCAATTACCGGGAAAAAACCTTTATCCCGCCATTGCTGTTCGGTCAAGCCGTCGTCAAATAATCGGGTTAAATTGGCGGCACGCAGGCGTTCGCCGTCATAGACCAGGGTCTTACTGGCGCCACGCTGCAGACCTTCGCTGGCCTCAAGCTTGAGCTGGCAGGGAGCGTCATAACAGCCGTGACAAACCATGCACCGTTGCTGCATCACGTCATTGGCTTTTGAAGCCAGTACTTGACTGGCGTTGTTCTGGCTAGCCGCACTGGTCGCAAACAGCAATGCTGCCAGCGTCAGTAGCAATCTCATCTTTTTCATTTGTTCACTTCGTCCTTATTCTCGTCACAGGCCCCGCGCATTATCATGGCCCGATTGGCCAGTCCGCCCTGGTCATCGTCACCCTCGGCAATTATCGCAGCACTGATATCCGTTTGCGGACTGGCGCAGGGATCACTCTGATCCAGTGTGAGCCAGTACATGGCGCCGCCCACGGTAATAATCATGAGCAACGCTGCGGCGCGCAGTATTGTGTTTCGGGGCATGGCTGTTAATCCTGGGGAGGTGTTCTATGCTCGCATATCCTGAGCGCAGGGCAAGCCCGATTGCTTGATATTAGATTATATAGGGTTCGATAATATCAGGCTTCAATTTTTCTACTGCCTGGTGGTGGGATAGAAAGACTTCACCGCTCAAGTGCGCCAAAAAATCAGTGCGCTTAAGGGCATCCATCACCGGGCCTTTTACCTCGCTCAAGTTAAGGCTTAGGTTTAATTCATTCAATCTGTAGTTAATGGCTTCAAGCGCCTCCAGAGCACTCAAATCGATTTCATTGACAGCGGTACACTGCAAAATAACGTGCTCCAATTCAGTCTCGCTGGCGATCAGACTATAGATGCAGCTTTCCAGGTAGCTGGCGTTGGCGAAGTAGAGGCTCTCGTCAATGCGAAGTGACACTATATTGGGATGGGTGATCACTTTATGTCTATAGATGTTGCGGTAGTGTTCAGTACCTGGCACAGCGCCAATGACGGCTATATGCGGTTGCACTGACTTATGAAGATGTAATGCTAGCGATGAAAAGATTCCGGCAAGCACACCGAGCTCAACCCCGAACAGCAAGGTGGCCACTATTGTCACAGTTACCGCAAAAAAGTCGGAACGGGAGTAGGCCCAGGCTGTGCGCAGGATTTTGAAATCCACCAGTGAGGTTACCGCAACAATAATTGTGGCAGCGAGAGTCGCCTTGGGCAGGTAAAACAGCACTGGTGTCAGCAAGAGGGCGGCCAGAGCTATGCCAACGGCGGTGAAAATACTGGCTGCCTGGGTTTGGGCGCCGGCGTCGAAATTGACAATAGAGCGGGAAAACCCGCCGGTAACCGGAAATCCGCCAGAGATTGCAGAAGCAACATTGGCAACGCCCAGTCCCACCAATTCCTGGTTGGGATCAATGCGCTGGCGACGCTTTGCCGCCAGAGTTTTACCAACGGAAACTGATTCGACAAAGCCGATCATTGAAATTAACAACGCGGATACTGCAAGTTCTGACCAAAGTTCAAAGCCGAAGTTGGGCACTGAGAAGGCGGGCAGGCCCTGCGGTACGGCGCCCACGAGGGCGACCCCACGCGCCTCGAAGTCACCGACAAAACTGGCAACGATAGTGGCCAGGATGACCAATACCGGGCCCGTCTTGGCCAGAATTGAGGCTGCCGAAGCAGTAAAGCCCAATCTGTGTAGTAATGGCGCCAATTGAACTCGGGACCAGAACAGAAAGGCGGTAGCTGCAGCGCCTACGACCAGCGTGGTTGTATTGAACGCCCCCATATCAGCAAACAGGCTGGCCGTTAGCTCTGGCAAGGTATCGCCATGTGCATTGATACCCAGGATGTGGCGCAGCTGACTGAGCGCGATAATAATGCCCGAGGCAGTGATAAAGCCCGATACCACGGGATGTGACAGGAAGTTGGCCATAAAGCCAAAGCGCAGGAAACCCAGCAGCAGCAACATCAGTCCTGACAGTAATGCCAATGCAATTGCCGCTGAGGCATAGTCAGCGGTGCCACTGGCTGCAACATTGCCTACCGCGGTGGCGGTCATTAACGATGCGACTGCTACAGGCCCAACGGAAAGGGTACGGCTGGTCCCGAAAAACGCATAGGCGACCAGTGGCAAAATACTGGCGTAGAGGCCCATTTCAGCCGGCAAACCCGCTAGTAGGGCGTAGGCCAATGATTGCGGTATCAGCATGATGGTCACGATGACTGCCGCGAGCAGGTCGCTAGCGAGGGTTTCGCGTTGGTAGCCCTTTGCCCAGTCGAGGGCCGGCAGCAATCGTGTCAGTATATCTCTCAAACGCTCTCGCTTGAGGGTGTGGCCTGTTTCGGTTCCACCATCCATTCCTTCCCTTTGAGCATAGCCTGCCAGTAAACAGGCGGCAGGAGCTTCTCTTTCAGAATCCAGGCCAATCGTGACGGCTGTTGTCCATTGATAATCCAGCGTGGAAAGCTGGGCAGGAGTTTGCCGCCGTAGCCGAATTCAGCCAATACAATCTTGCCACGTTCTACGGTCAGTGGACAGGATCCGTAGCCATTGTAGTGGGCAACGCCGTCGGCGAGGTCCAGTGAGTGCAGAACATTGTTGGCCACGACCGGCGCCTGCATACGTGCCGCCGCCGCAGTTTTTGCGTTAGGGGCATTCATCGCATCACCAAGACCCCAAATATTCTGCCACTGCGTATGCTGCAGCGTATTCTGGTCGACATCTACCCAGCCGGCAGCGTCGGCGAGTGGGCTCTGTCGAATAAAGTCAGGAGCAGTCTGTGACGGACAGACGTGGATCATATCGAAGCTCTGCTCTGTTAGGGTCGATTCACCATTCTCCGAGGTAGATTCAAACCAGGCTTTTTTTGCAGGCCCATCAATGCGCACCAGGCGATCACCAAATTTCAGACTGGCATTGTAACGCTCTATGTAGCTCATCAGTGCCGGAACGTAATCGGCGACGCCAAACAGGACTGCGCCGGCATTATGAAACACCACCTCGATGTCGTCGAGTACGCCAGTGCGTTGCCAGTGGTCCGCAGAAAGATACAGAGCCTTCTGTGGCGCGCCGGCACACTTTATAGGCATCGGGGGCTGAGTAAATAGAGCCCGGCCACGCTTGAGGTTGCTGACCAGCTGCCAGGTGTAGGGCGCAAGGTCGAAGCGATAGTTGGAGGTGACGCCATTCTGGCCCAGTGTTTCCGGCAAGCCCTCAACCGCGCTCCAGTCCAGTTTGATGCCAGGTGGTCCACATCATTGTCAGTGAGTTGACCGGATACCGAAAATTCTTCAG
>JBALVI010000003.1:465909-495174 GCA_036961205.1 Halioglobus sp.
GCCAGGTGGTCCACATCATTGTCAGTGAGTTGACCGGATACCGAAAATTCTTCAGTGACATGTTTTATCAGTGTTGTCATGGTCTCTCTCCTTGAATCAGGACTTGATGGCGTCGAGGTTAGCGCCGCCAAAAGCGTTAATTGGCAGTTTCAGAAACAGCCCACCATTCAGGGATGCCGGTGGCAGGTGCCCGGCGCGCATATTGATCTGCAAAGACGGAAGAATTAGCGTTGGCATTCCGAGAGTCTTGTCCCGTGCCTCCCGCATGGACACGAAAGCGTGCTCGGTAATTCCCGACTTCACGTGTATGTTGCCGTCGCGCTCTTCTGCGACTGTCGTTTCGAACTCCAGTTCGCGACCATCCGGCAAGTAGTCATGGCACACGAAGATACGCAGTTCATCAGGCAAAGACAGAATGCGCTGGATTGACTGGTATAGCACGCTAGCGTCGCCGCCAGGGAAGTCAGCTCGCGCAGTGCCACCATCGGGCATGAACATGGTGTCGCCAACGAATATCGCATCACCAAGCACATAGGTCATACAGGCTGGTGTATGGCCTGGTGTGTGCATCGCTTGCCCGGACATATCACCGAGGGTGATCACGTCTCCGTCAGCCAGGAGTACATCAAACTGCGATCCGTCGTGGGCAAACTCAGGCTCCGAATCGAAAATGCCACCGAAGGTCTCCTGCACCACGGTGATCTGCTGGCCGATAGCGATTTTTCCGCCAAGCTTGCTCTTGATGTAGGACGCGGCTGATACATGATCAGCGTGCACGTGGGTTTCGAGGATCCATTGCAGCTCGAGTTGTGCGGACTCAATGAAAGCGATGATTGCATCTGCACCTTCGAAACTCAGCGTTCCTGAGGCGTAATCCAGGTTCATTACACAATCCACTACCGCGCACGCCTTGCTGCCTGGGTCCTGGACCACGTAGGACAGCGTGTTGCTGAGGTCGTCAAAGAAAGTGGTTACCACCGCTTGGGCAGCTTGCTTCTGCTTTGCTGATATAGCCTGGTTCATAGTGCTTACTCCATATTGAACGTTGTAGTGACACACTGCAAAGCCGATGCCAATTAAGAGAGCACCAAAGGAATATCTTTTAAGCCTCTGAAATATATAGAATAAATAGATTATTGAAATATACGCGTGGTGTGAGCATCTGGAATTTCAAGTTAGTTTGTGCCATATTTGACGCAACAAATTGTCATATCTGGCAGAAAGGCTATCACTATGGAAATCATAGCGCGCGAAACTGACGTAGCACTTGCTCGTATGCTAGACAGCTACGAGCATCCTGCGATTCTGGTCGATACCGGCTACCAGATTCTCGCCACGAATGATCTCTACCGGGACAAATTCGGCATGATCGATGTCTCTGGCGGGCCAGCACGCTGCTACGCCGTATCGCACGGTTACGATCGGCCCTGCGATCAGGCGGGGGAAAACTGCCCTCTGGCTGCAGCCACTGCGTCTGGTAAGCGCGAGCGGGTACTGCATGTCCACCAAACTCCTAGGGGTGAAGAGCACGTCGATGTCGAAATGTTGCCCATACTTAACGCCACCGGAGAGCTGGAGTTTTTCGTTGAACTGCTAAAGCCTGTCGCTATTGCCGGCATCGGTGAGCGCGACGTCGAGATGCTGGGCCGCAGTGCTGCGTTCAATCGAATGATCGAATACATTGCCCGTGTAGCCCCTGACAATGCAGCCGTACTATTGTCGGGTGAGTCCGGCTGCGGCAAAGAATTGGCTGCCCGTGCCATTCACCAGGCCAGCCATCGGTCAGAATCGCCCATGGTTACCCTGGAGTGTGCCGGTCTCAACGAAATGCTGTTTGAAAGTGAGTTGTTTGGTCATGTTAAAGGCGCCTTCACCGGTGCAAACTATACCAAGGCGGGTCTTGCGGAGGCGGCTCATGGTGGCACACTTTTCCTCGATGAGGTGGCTGACATTCCGCTGGCGCTGCAGGTAAAACTGTTACGGCTGATTGAAACCGGAACATACAGACCGGTGGGTAGCGTTGAAGTCAAACACTCGGATTTCAGGCTTATTTGCGCCACTCACAAAGATCTGGCAGCGATGGTAGAGGAGGGCGGCTTTCGCCAAGACCTTTACTACCGAATCAATGTCTTTCCAATCCGTGTGCCGTCGCTTGCCGAAAGGTGTGAAGACATTCCGATGCTGGCAAACGCAATGCTAAAGACCGGGGCGGAAGATCGTCACTTTCATCTGACCGAGTCCGCTATCGATATCCTTAAGCGCCATCACTACCGGGGTAATATTAGAGAATTACGCAACATACTGTCGCGTGCGACAGTCCTTACTAACACTAACATCATAGACAAGCGGGTAATCGCCGAGTGCCTTGAGATTACGCATCATCGGGCAGCGCAGAGTGATGGAGATATGTCTCTGAAAGCTGCCGAGCGCCGACATTTACAAGATCTCATGCAGCGCTGTCACGGAGATAAATCGTCAGCAGCCAGTCTCGCCGGCATCAGTCTCCGCTCACTGTATCGAAAGCTCAACGAGTAACGGAACCGGAGAAGCTAGCTATCCGGCCCCGCCAACTCTTTGAGAATAATACTCCAGTGATCGAGTCCGCCGTAAAACGCATCGATAGGAATGCGTTCATTCAACCCGTGGGCGAACACTTCGTCCGGATCCATAAACCTGCCACTCACGGCAAAAGTGGGTATACCGGCCTTGCGGAAGTGTTTACCGTCGGTGCCGCCTGATGTCATATAACCGATCACTTTCAAATCCGGGTAGCGGGCGTGGACTGCTTTTGAAACAGCCGCCACCACATCCGGGCGCAGTTTAGACGCGGGGCTTGCCGTGGGTTTTCCTCGCAGGCTGACTTCGATGGCGGGATTCTCTATGACACCTTTCAGCACCGATTCAATTTCAGCTACGGATACTCCTGGAAAAATACGACAGTTAACTGCAGCGGTGGCAGATTGAGGCAACGCATTTTCCGCGTGACCCGCTTGCAGCATGGTTACCACACAGGTGGTTCTAGTAGTGCCTACATAGGATGACTCAACGAACAGCCGGTCGGCAGCAGCTTCATCTTTTGGGTTCTCTGCAAATCGCACCATAGCAGCGCCCAGCTTGCCCCCCAATATTGATCCGGTCTGCTGAAAATAGGCCAGGGTCATTTCTGTCCATTGCACCGGAAATTTAAAGTGCTGAATTTTGGTAATCGCATCTGCCAAGTCATAAATAGCATTGTCTGGCCTGGGTCGCGAGCTATGGCCACCCGGATTTCGAGCAGTGATGTCCCAGGTTGCAAAGGTTTTCTCGGCGGCCTGAATACTGTAGATCACAGGATCACCCTGGGCATTCAGACTACCGCCGCCGGCATCAGAGTTAAGGGCAAATTCGGCTTTTGCTAAATCGGCTCTCTCATACGCGAGATACTGAGTCGTCTTCATACCAGATTCTTCATCGCCAGAAAATGTGATGATCAGGTCGCGTGTGGGTACGAAGCCTTCCTTTTTTAGTCGGATAAATGTGGCGACTAATTGGGCGATACCATATTTGTTATCGATACTGCCTCGCGCATAAAAATTTTTGCCGTCCTGGGTGAGTTCAAAGGGAGGGCGTTCCCAATCCTTTGGATCAGCCTCTACCACATCCATATGCCCGAGTAGCAGAATGGGCGCGTTTCCAGAAGTGTCATCGCCACTGTATTTTGCGATGAGTACGGCGGATTCCCCCAGTGGAACTACTTCTATATCTTCTGTCGGAAATCCGGCAGATTTGAGTTCGTCAGCGAGGTAATTTGCCATGGCGGGCACATTGCCCAGCCCCTTTGAAGTCTCCATCGATATAATATCGGTATATATGTCGAGGGTCTTTTGGGCGTGTTCAGAGCGAATATTTTCTGCTGCGATTAGCGGCAGAGAGAATATAGCTAAGCATAAAAATTGAGTTAAAAGCTTCATGGCAGAGTCCGTTAAGGTGGGTGCCCAGTGTAGGCGTTAATCCTAAGGATGTTAACCTACAACGCTTCCTCGACATTACGTTTAATACTCAAGATCTGTATGGGTTTCGCGATTATTTGTCCTTCGAGGTAAGGATCGTCAGCCCACAAGCGATTCGCCTTTGTTGTATCAAGTTTGGAGCTATATACACGCGAATACTGAAACGAAAACACACAGGAGACGGCGACCCAGGAAGATCGTGACGGATAAGCTGCGCAGTTATGGTGTCGCTCATCGAGAGTTAATGCCTGACGTAATCCACGATACTTCTCAGTACGCGAACAATCGGGGCGAGCAATCCCATGAGCCGACCAGAGTGCGAGAGCGTGGGATGCGTAAATTTAAATCGGTGAGCCAGGCCCAGAGATTTTTGGGTGTCCATGCTATTAACTGTTGTTTGCATCACTGGTGCGTAGCTGTATCTACTAATAATCGTAATTGAACTGAAGGCTCCAGCCGCTAACGTCGCTGCCTAAGATCCCCAGCAGTCCCAGCGTGAATTTTTGAACACCAAACGATACACCCGCTTCGCCAAAGGAATCAAAGCCCAGTTCACTCCTGTTCGCGCCAAGCAAATGTGTATATCCCAGATGTCCGATCAGGAACACCGGATAGTCGCCAATTTCAACATCGGTAGGATGGCTGACATCCAGCTGCAGACCTAAATTGCCAGCTTTGTCGGTAAAGCCGCCGAAGCGATCCGACTCCTCAAAACTGTCTACATAACTTCCGCTCAAATGGGCGCTGCTCTTCACTCGCCAGCTCGAGAACTCTTTATCATAGCGTAGTGCCATGGATGCTCGCACGATACTGGCCAGCGTATCCCAATTGTAGAGCACACCATCCAGAATCGGAGCCAGCGCATCTTCGATCGCCGGGGTGGTGAAATCCATTTCACTTTCCAGTCGAGAAACACCAGCGCCTACGCTGGTTGCTATATCGATATTCTCGGTCAGCGGGAATATCATCCCACCTTCTACCAAGGCGCCATATCCCACCCAACTGGCGTCCAGACGTTCGTTAAGGCCTGGTGTCAACTGCAGGTGGATAGTCTCCTCCATGTTCACGTAGCTGGCTGTTGCCTGTATAAACCAGCGACGGCCTTCATCGCCAAATTCCCGATAATAGGGTAGCTTGGCTGTGCTTATGTCCAGATCGCTCAGCTCAGGGTCATCGTTATCCACTGTAAAATTGGCGGCGGCTATCTCGGGTTGTGCTTCGAAGCTGACAAGTTGCGCATAGGCCGATTCCACGCTGCGAGTATTGACCTGTTGTTCCTGCGCCAGACAGGGTAAAGATAGGCCAGCGGCTGCCAGTATCGTCAAAATGGTGCATCGCATTACAACGATACTGGACACGCAGATTCCAGCTTTGCGCGATAACGGTGGTCGACTATAACTCCCAAGTGATTGCTTACTTTCCAAGATTATTCATTTCGGTCGTATCAACACCTTTCATGGCCTCATTGGCAATCTTCTTTGGGTGGGGCTTGGACGCGTCCACCTCTTTGTTGATTTGGTAGCCAGTGTAGGCGCCACCGACGGAGTCACCGATGGCTTGTGCCTGTGTTTGTATGCGTCTGTCCTCGGATTCACCGGCCAACCAGTCTTCCTTGTATTCTGGCTCGCTGTCGAAGCGTTCATGGTCCCTGATGAAATGCTCCCATTCGTCGCCGGCTTCTTTCATTCCGCTGTGACGGCCATCATGAAAACCGACCACATAGGCGTCATTGTGCAACTGTTCTTTCAGCGCGCTGTCGGTAGTACCGCAAGCGGAAAGCAATAGCGCTATCGAAATTGAAAGTACGAGTTTCAGAGTGTTGTGCATGGTGTGATCCTTTCTCGATGACTATACAGCTTTTGATCACAGTTTGGATAGAATGACCTGCGACTTGCTAGCCGCCGTTATGACCGCGACACTGGCCTCATTGTGCATGGGAAGGTTGAGTTTGTGATTAGAATAAAAAATATTTTCGAACTATAAGCGGGATTAACGCTACAATTTCTAATATCACAGGAAGCGAAACGGCACACTATCGCACTCCCAGGGTAAGTGCGTGTAAGGAATGGAGAAGGACGGTTGCGTAAATGCCGGAATTGGTTTTCCTCCGTCAGCAAAAGTTAATTTTCAAGTACCGATATAATCGCCAAGACAGCAATTTCAATCGTTGGGCAGAGTTGTCTATTGCTCGATAGTGTAGGTATGAGGAATACTACAAAGGCGTGGGCCAATATGGCGATCTTCGGGATCAATTAGTATTTCGCACCGCACAGCTTTAAATCGAAATATTTTCGAAACATGCTATGCTCAAGATAAGTTTTTCCAGCTAAATAAGGACACAATTCTATGAGTTCAAATCACAGAAGAAACTGGCTAGGTAAATGCCTGACTGTTTGCGCGCTATTGGCAAGCAGTTGCGTATGGTCGGCCGATAAGCCCAATATTTTGGTTATTTGGGGTGACGATATTGGCCCCTTCAATATCAGTGCCTACAACATGGGCATCATGGGGTATCGAACGCCCAATATTGACCGCATTGCCAATGAAGGGATGATCTTCACCGATTCCTACGGCGACCAGAGTTGTACTGCGGGTCGCGCCGCTTTTATTACTGGTCAACACCCCTCACGAACGGGGCTGACCAAGGTGGGACTGCCAGGGGCAAAGGAGGGCATGCAGAAGGAAGACCCAACACTTGCCGGTCTGTTGAAGCCCCAGGGTTATGCGACAGGCCAGTTTGGCAAAAACCATCTAGGCGACCTCGATGAGCACTTGCCCACGGAACATGGTTTCGACGAATTTTTCGGTAACCTCTATCATTTGAATGCCGAAGAGGAACCGGAACACGCCGACTATCCCAAAGATCCTGAGTTTGCCAAGCGCTTTGGCCCACGCGGTGTGATTCATTCCTTTGCCGACGGCAAGGTCGAAGATACCGGGCCGCTGACCAAGAAGCGGATGGAGACCATCGATGAGGAATTTTTAGCCGCTTCACTCAAGTTTATCGATAACGCCCACGCCGAGAAAAAACCTTTCTTTGTATGGTTTAACTCCACCCGTATGCACGTGTTCACACGACTTAAGCCCGAGTCAGTGGGTGTCACCGGCCAGGGAATCTACGCCGATGGTATGGCGGAACACGATGGACATGTGGGGCAATTACTCAACAAGTTGGACGAACTCGGCATAGCGGACAACACCATTGTTGTTTATTCGACCGACAACGGCGCGGAGCTTCTGCTTTGGCCCGACGGTGGTTACACCATGTTCCGGGGTGAGAAAAACTCCAACTGGGAGGGCGCTTACCGCGTTCCCATGATGGTCAGGTGGCCAGGTAAGATACAACCCAATCAGGTCTCGAATGAGGTTATTTCGCAGATGGACTGGTTGCCTACACTGATGGCCGCTACCGGCGATGTGGATGTGAAACAGAAGCTCAAGGGAGGCACGCGCATTGGTGGCAATCGCTACAAGGTTCACCTGGATGGCTATAACTTCCTTCCTCACCTAACTGGAGAAGCTGAGAAAGGGCCGCGCAAGGAGTTTATTTATACTTCTGATACAGGTGATATCGTCGGCATTCGCGTTGGCGATTACAAGGCCGTATTCAAAGAGCAACGCGCCCATGGTGCCGAGACCTGGATTAACCCCTGGACCGTACTGCGCGCACCAAAGCTATTCAACTTAAGGCAAGATCCGCTGGAGCGTATGGAGCACGAGAGCGAAAACTATTATCAGTGGTGGGCGGAGCACATGTACCTGTTCATGCCGGCCATGGCAGAAGTAGCTGCGTTCAAGGCAACGTTCAAGGACTTCCCACAGCGGCAGAAGCCCGGGAGTTTTGTGCCCTAGCGTTATTCCATGTCTATGGAATAATACGGTGATGATATGTTGTGACCTGTCACTTCATATCATCACGCTTTAATACTCATTCCCCCAAAAGCTCTCTAAACCCAAATAACTCATCAACTGACGTAGCGAGTCCAAATGGGTGATATCTCAGGGGACCGCTACGATTATCATCGCCGTAGTCGAGCGACTTTCTGCAATACTCGCAAAGACAACAATTTCAACCGTACGGCAGGGTTACGTGTCGCTCGACCTTGGAGAATGACCCTTTGAATTTATTGGGAAGGTCATGGCCAGTTTTCGCGCGCGCGTTTTAAAAATATTGTTGAAGGTGAGTATTCGCTCAGTCTTTCAGGGCGATACCGTCTCTTTACCTCGGGTACGCAACCGTATGGCTTTCGTGGATGCCCTCTTTCGGAAACACCCACGCGGGGCAAAAGTGACAAGCGTTGATGCGGATGGAGTTCCGGCGGACTGGGTGATTGCCGAGGGGGTAAGTGTCGATGGTGAGAATAGCGGGCGTGTATTGCTGTACATTCACGGCGGTGGTTTCTCCATACGCATGCCAAGGCTGTATGCCAAATTTGCCGCTGATCTCGGTAAGCGCCTGAACGCCAGGGTCTTGATGGTTGACTATCGATTGGCACCGGAACATCCCTTTCCCGCAGCACCGGATGATTGTTTGACGGTATACCGCTGGCTGTTGCAACAATCAGGGGTGGAGCCCGGGCAGGTCATGATTGCCGGTGATTCCGCCGGTGGTAATCTTACCCTGGTGACAATGCTAATGGCCAAGCAGGCCGGCTTACCTATGCCCGCTGCGGGTTGGGCGATATCGCCTGGGGTGGACTGTGACTGGTCTCACAGCTCGCTTGAAGAACTTCAGGCGATAGATCCCATGTTCAGCACCCATGCACTGGACATAATGGCGCCCTATTTTGGAGACTCAGACCGTAGCGATTTTCGCATATCCCCGGTTAATGGGGATTTGGCCGGATTGCCACCTCTGTTGATAGAGGCCGGTGGCGATGAAATGTTTAGGGAACACCCTGCCATGATGGCGCGACGGGCCCGAGCGGCAGGCGTGGAGGTTAAAGACCGGATATGGGAGGGTATGCCGCATGTATTCCAGGCTTTCCCGTTTCTCCCGGAGGCGAAAAAGGCAAGACGGCGGGCCTGTGAATTCCTACTTAGTCATAATAAAACAGTACCAGCGCCTACCCGCTAGTGCTCCAGACCCAGGTCACGGCGGTAATCCCGGGGGGACTTCCCGGTCCAGCGGCGAAAGGCCCGGGTGAAGCTGCTGGTATCGGCGAATCCTAGCAAGAAGCTCATCTCGGTGATGCTGACCCGTGCCTGTTCCATATAGGCCAGGGCCAGTGACTGGCGTACCTGGCTGAGTAAATTCTGGAAGCTGGATTCCCGTTCAGCTAACTTCTGCTGCAGGGCGCTGGGGCTCATCGCCATCTCACTCGCCACCCGCTGTTTACTGCAATTGCCCGAGGGTAAGCTCTGGATTATGATTTTTTTCACGCGTGTGATGATGTCGGCCTGATCCAGGGCGGCCAGATACTCCTCAATAATCAGGTCATTCTGATGGGCGATTTCGCGGTTGCCGCCCATCAGTGGTTCATCTACGGCAGCGCGGTCCAGGCAGATTTCACAGTAGGGGGCATCGAAAGTGACGCGGGTATGAAAGCCTTTCAGGTATTGATCCTCGTAGCCAGGGGGGCATGGCCTTGCCAGGCTGACCGATACAGGTGCGAAGTCGGGGTGGTGTATCAGCCTGAACAGCCGGACAACGAACGCATTCCATGCGTCCAGAGTCTCGAAGGCCAACTGGTCAGTCAGCAGGTGAGTTGAGATGCAGTACCGGTCGTCTGTTTCCGTTATACGTATCTCTGCCTGCTCACTGGCCAGGCGAAAATAATTGACTATGCGCTCGCAGCAATCGCGCAGGCTGGAACTCGCCAACAGGGAGTAGCCCAGGGCGTGCAGGGTGGAGGGGTGCATAAACCTTGCCACTGTCAGGCCCACGGCCGGATTGCCGGTAAGCTTCACGCACTCCCGAAACAAGGCTGATACCTGTGCGGTGGTAAGCCGTTCCATCGGGCTGTTTGAGGGCACGTGGTCTATGCCCGCAGCTGCAAAAATATCCCTCGTATCGTAGCCGTTGGCCTCCAGAGCTTTCTGTATGGCCAGGCCGTAGGTGCCGATGGTTGTGGGACTGTGATCAGCCTTCTTTTCGTTCATTCCTGCCCTTTGTTCAGCCTGGGATTCTATTGCCAGAGGCTCGGGAAAACAATTCTAAGCGGCTGCGCCGGTAGGCGCTATTGAACGGTAGCATATTGTATTTATGGGAGATATTCCATTTTCTGGCGGTAGCGTTATTCGATTCCAAGTGCATGCGCCGAAATGGCCGTTCAGCCGGGTATTTTGTTCCCAATGCCAAGTCGCCGCTGCCTGACAGGTCTACCATACTCATCAAATCACTCGATCTTCAGTTCAGGAGCAATTAGCGTGAGCATCCCCATGCAATCCCATGTGATAAACGGTGAGTTGGTTGACCCGGTAGCCGGTCAGTATATTGACATTATTAACCCTGTTACTGGCGAACTGGCCGGTAGGGGGGCCGCTGGTGACTCCACTGATATCGACATCGCGGTCAAGGCAGCGGCGCAGGCGTTTGTCACCTGGAAGGAGACCCCCGCCAGCGAGCGGGCGGCGGTGATCTCCCGCATGGCACTCGTGTTGGGTGCCAACCTGGAAGAACTTATAGCCCTGGAAGCAAACTGCACTGGTCTTTCGGTCGCGCGGTTGATGGCGTTTGATATACCCGGTGTGATGCAATTTTTTCAGATCTTCGCAGAGAACCTGGAAGACTATGCTTTTGTTGAATACCCACCGGTTCGTACCCTGCCGGAGGCGCACGATGTCAAAATCATCAAGCAACCCCTGGGCGTGTGTGGACTCATCCCCGCCTGGAATGGACCGTTGTTTCTCGCCTTCGTTAAACTGCTGCCCGCGATCGCGGCGGGTAATACGGTCGTCATTAAACCTGCAGAATCAGCTTCGCTGGCCGTGGTGCGTGCCATAGAACTACTGCAGGACGTTGTGCCACCCGGCGTGATCAACGTTGTGACAGGCTATGGTCACGAAGCGGGCGCGGCACTGGCGGCGCACCCCGATGTGGCCAAGATATCATTTACCGGCTCGAGCAAAACGGGCAGCCTGATCCAGAAAGTGGCGGCCGATACCATGAAGCGAGTGACGCTTGAACTGGGCGGCAAGGGCCCAGGTATCGCTTTGCCCGATGCGCCCATCGAGCTCACGGCCAGGGGCGCAACCACTGCTTTTCTCTTGGGTTCAGGGCAGGTCTGTATTTCTGGCACCCGCTTGTTCCTGCACGATTCCATTCATGATGAAGTGGTCGCCCGTATGGTAGAACTCGCGGGCGCGCTGAAGGGCGGAAGTGCTTTCGATCCGGCGACGACTCTGGGGCCCATGGCCTTCAAGGCACATTACGATCGGGTGCTGGGATACATGGAACTGGGCCAGACCGAGGGGGCCACCCTGGCCTGCGGTGGTGGGCCTATGGAGGTACCCGGCTATGAGGGCGGATATTTCGTGCAGCCGACAATTTTTACCGATGTGACGCCGGATATGCGCATCTATCAGGAAGAAATTTTCGGTCCAGTGCTGTCCGTAATCAGGTACTCGGATGTGGAAGAGGCAATCACCCTGGCAAACGACAGTTGTTACGGTTTGTCAGCGGGTATTTGGACCGAAGATCCCATTGCCGCCCAGTCTATCGCGTACCGGCTGGAGGCGGGTACCGTGTGGATTAATGACTGGCATGCGATTACCGGTGACATGTCTTTTGGCGGAACCAAGCAAAGTGGCTATGGCCGCGAGATTAATATCGCGTCTATGGAATCCTATCTTGAGACAAAAAATTATCTGACAAGTTTTGAAACCGACCCGGACGCCAAGGGAATTTTCAGCCTGGTACATCGCAGTGCCTGAGTCGAGTCATAAACAAACTAACTGAGAAGGTGTAAGAGATGTCGAGTACAGGAGCATTTCAGTATTGGCAAAGGACCATGATACATGCGGGGCCGGGCACGGTGGTTCGCCTCCCCGGACTGTTCAGCGGTCTTGGCGCCCAGCGGGTATTACTGGTCAGTGACCGTGGGCTGAAGGAAGCTGGCATCGTTGACAAGGTGGCGGAGCTTTTCAATGAAAATCGAAATGCGGGTGGTCCCAAACTGGTCGGTATATTTACCGACACCGCCCCGGACGCGGAAATGGGCAGCATTGACGATGCGCTCAAGATGGCCCGTGAAACCGCTGCTGACGCTCTGTTGGCGGTTGGCGGTGGCAGTGTTCTGGACAGTGTAAAAATGATTAAGATGGCACTGCACAAGAACGCTGTGAGTGTTAGTGAACTGTTGAAGTCGCCGGTAAAAATGATGAACTGGCCAGAAGTACAACACATGGGTGTGCCGCATATCGCTGTACCGACCACGGCCGGCACGGGTGCTGAGCTGACCTTTGGCGCTGTTGTGTACAACAAAGAACTGGGTATCAAACATCTTCTTCTCAGCCACTATCTTGAGGCGGATATAGCTGTCCTTGATGCTCGTATGACAACCGGTCTACCCGCCATGCTGACCGCGGCGACGGGGATGGATGCTCTGACTCACGCGATAGAGAGTATCGCCCATCCGCGTATTAATCACTTTTCCCTGGCCCACGCAACGGCCAGTGCCCGGCTCATCATGGATAATCTTCCGTTAGCCGTATCGAACGGACAGGACCTACACGCACGACAGAGTATGTTGAACGCAAGTGCAATGGCCTGTAACGCGGTGCAGACCGATTTTGGCGCCGCGCCGGTACACAATTTCTCCCACGCCATTGGTGCGGTCTTCCACATACATCACGGAGAGGCCAATGCGGTTTTGCTACCAGCGGTGCTGGAGGAGTTGCCGGAGTTTTATACTCCGATCGCCGATCGGTTAAAGGGTATCTTCGGTGCCCAGGCGAGTGAGCCGACCGCTATTGTCCTGGAGACGGCTGCTCTAATCCGGCGCCTGATGTCCGAGATCGGACATCCGCAGGATTTTTCCCGCCACGAAATTCCGGAGTCCTCCCTCCCGGAAATTGTTACGGCGGTGTCGCATGATCCCCTCGCGGGCCTTTATCCCATTGCGCCGGATGTAATCGAGAGCGTGTGTCGCAAAGCCTGCGGCTGGTAGAAATAGTTTCGGAGTGATCAAGTGAAAATCAATTTCAGCACAATCAGCGAGCGACTCGCAGATACCTTTGGCGACCGTGAAGCGCTGGTCAATATAGAGCGTGATCGACGTTACACATTCCGGGAGTACCACCTCCTGACGAACTGTATCGTCAATATGATGCGGCAGAAGCTGGACCTTCGCCGCGGTGATTACTGGGTAAATATCCTCGATAATGACAATGCATCGCTACTGCACTTCTTCACTGTCATGAAAGGCGAGGCCGCAGCTTGCTATACCAACTACCGGGATAGCCTGGAAGATCACACCTATCAGATCGACACGGTAGACGCCAAGGTGGTCTTTCTCGAGGCTGACCTTCTGGCAAGCCATTATGAGATGTTGCGGTCGCGACAAATAACCATTGTCAGTATGGACCCGCCGGAGAAGGACTATCCCGGAGTTCATTATTTTTGGGACTTAATGGAGGGTGTTGATGATGGCAACCCGAACATTGCTAATGATGATCGCCGCGACTTATTAATCCTTAGATTCACCGGCGGCACAACCGGTCGCGGCAAGTGTGCTATGTACAGTGCCGACAACTGGCTGATGTGCCGAGACAGTTTTTTCGCTCTGCCTGACCCCGCGTGGAGCCCGGAAACTCGAATGCTGCACCTGGCACCCATTACCCACGGTAGTGGCATGCTCTATTTGCCCACCCTGTACAAGGGGGGTTGTACCCTGACCATGAACGCCCCTGATCTCGATGCCTGGTGTGACAATATCGCCAGGGAAAAAGTTAATATGGTGATGATGGTTCCCACCCTGCTGTACAGACTGTTGGCCATGGGCGAGTCAACACCAGAGCGCCTGGCGTCGCTGGAAACTGTTTTCTACGGGGCTGCGCCTATGAGCCCCAGTAAATTGACTGAATTACAGTCGGCCTTTGGCAACATCTTTATACAGATCTACGGCTCCACCGAGCACATTGGTGTTGCCCTGTCCATGAGTAAGGCCGATCACCTGGTGGAAAGTTTTGCCGACGATTCCCATCTTGCCTCAGCCGGGCGAGCCGCTCCCGGCATCGAAGTACAGATCATGGGCGATGATGACGAGCCTGTCACACGAGGAGAGACCGGTGAGATATGGCTGCGTTCCCGGGCTATCTGCCTGGGCTACTTCGGCAACCCGGAGCAAACCGCCAGTGAATTTCACGATGGTTTCTGGAAATCCGGTGATCTTGGGCGCATGGACGAGCAGGGCTTTGTCCACATTGTCGACCGCAAGAAAGACATGATAATCAGCGGTGGCTTCAACATTTACGCTAATGAAGTAGAAGCGGCAATTAACAGTCATGAGGCAGTTTTAATGTCAGCAGTGGTGGGTATTCCTCATGAGGAATGGGGCGAGGCCATTCACGCGGAAGTCATGCTGAAAGAGGATGAAGCGGTGACCTCCGAGGAACTTCGAGCTCACGTTCGCGATCAGTTGGGCGGTTACAAAACTCCGAAGACCATTGAGTTGGTTGCAGAGTTACCCGTGAGCGTGGTGGGTAAAGTGCTGCGCCGGAAGGTCCGCGAAAAATACTGGACCGACACTAACCGAAAAGTAGGGTAGTTAACGCTATGAACAATGAAGATCTGGTTTATACACAAAAAGGCAGTATTGCCTGGTTGACGCTCAACCGTCCCAAGGCGATGAATTCTATTAGTCTGTCCATCATCGAGAGGATGGAAGAACTGTTACCGCAGCTGGCGGCAGATGACAGTGTGAGAGTTGTGGTTTTGACCGGCGAGGGGCCGGCCTTTTGCGCGGGCGCTGACCTCAAGCAGGTATTGGCCAGCAAGGAATTGCCCCCCGGGGAGCCCGACATGCTGGACCGAATCTGCTACAACGTAATGAACCCGCTGCGTGACTTCCCGAAACCGGTTATAGCGGCACTGAACGGAATTACCATGGCTGGCGGACTCGAACTGGCCATGTGCTGCGATATCGTACTCGCCTCGGAAGAGGCCCGGATCGGCGACGCCCATGCCAACTTTGGTGTGTATCCGGGGGCCGGCGGCGCGGCTGTACTGCCCCGCCTGATTCCCCATAACGTGGCTAAATACCTGCTGTTTACCGGAAAAACCCTGTCTGCCGCTGACATGAAAGCCTACGGTCTGGTCAACGAAGTAGTTGCTGCGGATGAGCTGGAACAGGCTACTACCGACCTGGCAGAACTAATCGCGCAAAAAAGTCCGATTGCTCTGCAGCGAATGAAAGAAGTGGCCAATGCGTCGATGGATAAAAGTCGCGATGCGGCTCTCGAGCACGAGCAGGTCATGCTGCGCAAACACGAGCGATCATTCGATATGGCCGAGGGCCTGGCCGCATTCAGCGAAAAACGTTCCCCCGAATTTCAGGGTCGTTAGAATTTTTTTGGAGAGCTAAGCATGGACACTATTTATATCTGCGGCGTCGGCATGACACCGTTTGGTCGCCATCTGGACAAGACAGTAAAACAGCTGACTCGCTCTGCAGTGACTGCTGCGATGCAAGATGTCGGATGTGAAATTCCAGACATCGAGGCGGCCTATTTTACCTCAAGCACCAATGCGTATATGCAGGGCCAGGTGTTTGTGCCCGGCCAGATAGCCCTGCGTAGTATGGGCTTCGAAGGCATTCCCATGTTCAATGTGGAAAATGCCTGTGCGTCCGGCAGCAGCGCCTTCAATCTTGCAGTGCAGGCGTTAAAGGCAGGCGAGCAGGATGTGGTGCTGGCTGTCGGTACGGAAAAAATGTACATCGATGACAAGACCCGGATGTTTGGCGTCTTTGACAGCGGCTGGGATATCGAGACAGTGGAGAGCAACCAGGCCAATCTGTTGGCGTTGGGGGAGGGTGTAGAAGTCCCTGCGGGTACCACGTCGGATAAACCCTTTAGCGTTTTCATGGAAGTATACGCGGCATTTTGTCGCCAACACATGCACACCTTTGGCACTACGCAGAAACAGATTGCAGCGGTCTGTGCCAAAAACCATCAACACTCAGTGCATAACCCCAATGCCCAGTTTCGCAATACCTATACGGTAGAAGAGGTATTGGCTGCACCGCCAATCACTTACCCGTTAACCCTGCCTATGTGTGCACCCATATCTGATGGCTCGGCGGCAGTCATTCTTTGTACTGAAGCCGGTTTACAGAAGTTGAACGCAGACAAAAGTCGGGCGATTAAAGTGCTGGCTAGTGTTGTGCAAACCGGTAGTAACCGGGACGCAACCGACTATCAAAATCACATTACTGCTGTTGCCGCCAGAAAGGTCTATGAAAAATCTGGCGTGAGCCCGGCGGATGTCGATGTCGTGGAAGTACACGATGCGACCGCTATGGGAGAAATTCTCCAGGCTGAAAACCTGCAGCTGGTCGACTTTGGCGCCGCAGGCCCTGCGGCGGCGCGAGGGGAGTTTACCATTGGCGGCAGGGTGCCAATAAACCCCTCAGGTGGCCTCGAATCCCGCGGCCATCCGATCAGTGCTACAGGCCTCGCGCAAATCCATGAACTCGTGACCCAACTGCGCGGTGAGGCGGGAGCCCGCCAGGTAGAAGGCGCACGCATTGCTCTGCAGGAAAACGGCGGCGGCCTATATGGCTATGAAGAAGCTGTGGCGGTATTAACACTGCTGGGCCATTGAAAAGACAACAACTGTGGCCGTTATGTCATGCAGCTGTGAGCCCCATTGCATAACATAAACTCATCGTAATTCAATTATAGAACTCAGGAGCCCCCGAGATGAAGACCCCAATATTCAAGCCCAGCATTCTGGCCCTAGCCGTGGCGAGCGCCCCTTTTGCGGTGCTTAATGCACTGCCTGCAGGCGCGCAACCCATGCTCGAAGAGGTAATAGTTACGGCTCGAAAGAAACCGGAATCCTTAATGGATGCTCCACTGTCAGTGACAGCGGTATCTGGCAGCAATATGGACGAACTTGGGATTACCGATCTGGGCAAGCTCAGTACCCAGGTTCCCGGTCTTACCCTGGGCGGTGGTGCGCAGGTGGACAATATCTACATCCGCGGTATCGGCTCCGGTGTCAACAAGGGCTTTGAGCAGTCGGCGGGTCTCTATGTCGATGGCATCTATCAGTCGCGTAGCCGCCAGTTCAGCTCGTCTATGGTTGATCTGCAGCAGGTCGAAGTCCTGCGTGGGCCGCAGAGTATTCTGTTTGGCAAAAACACCATTGCGGGAGCGATCAAGGTGGAGACCGCGAACCCCCATGTCGGTGATGGTTTCGAAGGTTCGGTGACTGCGGATTTCGAACCCGACCAGGAGACGGCCCGTGGCACTGTCGTATTGTCGGGTGATTTGACGGATACGTTGGCAGCCCGCGTGGCCTTTCGTTACCAGGAAACTGACGGCTATGTTTACAATAATGTTCGCGATGCGGACGAGATGAGCAAGGAAGATACGCTGGCCCGGCTGACCCTGGTCTGGCAGCCGAGCGATACCGTGGACATCACCGGCAAGGTTTCCTACCTTGATATGGAGGGAGAAGGTAACACCAGAGTCAATGTCGTGGCTGACCCTTCATTGTTGGCGACGCGTGGACAGCCGGGTAATTCCCTGGGGCTGACTGATGTCATTGGCGTGATTGCTGCTTTTGCAGTACCCGATTATCAGGAAGCCACCGGTAGCAAGGAATACGACTCGTGGCTATCCAACGAAGGATTTTATCCTGGCGGCACCGACACAGACGAAGTTGAATTTCTGCAGACCTCACTCAATGTCAACTGGGATATAGGTGATTATACGATTACCTCCCTGACGGGTTATACCGACTGGGATAATACGCGCGTGCAGGATGTAGATTTTCACGGCGGCAACGTGGCTGGTAATGTTGAATTGGAAACACTGGAGCAGATAAGCCAGGAACTGCGTATTGCCAGTAATTTTGACGGTCGCTTCAATTTTGTCGCCGGCGCTTACTACGAGCAGCAGGAAGGAACAATTGGCGGGGGGCAGACCGTCGTGGACGGCTCGCTAGGCGGCGTATTTGGCGCCTTGCCGGCCAACGCGCTAGTGCCTGGGGCACCCGATGGTCTCACCTTGAGTGATTTGGGAATTAACAGCCTGTGGAATGGGAATGTGCTGGCGGCTCTGGGGATTGAGGGATTGTCTGGCGCAGAGATAGACTTCGCAGGCTATGAATCCAACAACGATGTGGATAACGAAACCATGGCAGTCTTTGCCAACGTGACGTTCGATATCACCGAGGCCCTCACTCTGGAGGTGGGTGGGCGCTACTCTGACGATTCCAAAGAATATTTCAAGACCAATGCCCATGGTCAGGGCGTGCCGGGTAGCCTGGTAATTAATAGAAACTCTGACGGTTCGCTGACTGAAGCGGGCGCTGCAGACCCGCTTAACGCGGCCTTGAATTCAGTGGTAATTGGTGGGCTTCTCAGTAGGGGTACTCATGAAGTTAATCTGGACAGGAGTGAAACCAACTTCGACCCATCAGTGAAGCTGTTGTGGAATGCCGGCGATGATTCACTGGTCTACCTGTCCTGGTCTACGGGATTCAAATCGGGTGGTTTCACTGGCGATTCCTCCACGATCAATCCGGACGGCACGCCGGGGCCTGGCACGGATTTTGATGACGAGACGGCCGAAGCCTGGGAACTGGGTGTGAAGAGTACTCTTTGGGGTGGCCGCGCCCGCATCGGCGCTAATGTCTTCTTCACTGAAGTTGAGGACCTGCAGGTAGGCTCATTCCAGGGTATTACCTTTACCACCAGCAACGCCGGAGCAATGACCAGCCAGGGTGTTGAAGTGGAATCACAGGTTGCGCTGACTGAAAGTCTTGAAATAGGCGTAAACCTGGCCTACCTCAATGCGGAATATGATGAGCACTCTGCCGCGGCATGCACAATTTACCAGACGGCTGCGACCGTCGGCACGTGTACCCAGGACCTGGCGGGTGAAACCTTGCCATTTGCGCCAGAACTGAGTGGTAATCTCTATGCCCAGTATGACTACTCACTGGGCGATAACTTGCTGCTGCGCCTGCGCGGTGATGCGAATTACAAAGACGAGTACTTCACCGATGGCGACCTCGACCCTAACACATTGCAGGAAAGCTTTTGGAATTTCAACGCCAGAGTGGGGTTGGGCAGTAACGATGGTAAATGGGAAGTTGCAGCCTATGGCCGCAACCTGACGGATGAGCGTGTCATTACATTCTCACTTGATGCACCCCTGAGCGCCGGAATTTATGCTAATGGGATCGCTGAGCCGCGTGTCTATGGCATACAGGCTACATACAACTTCTAAATGAGATTGGGCACAGGTTTGCTGTGCCCTCCATCTTCCACTAAAGGGGTTCCCCATGAGTTTTTCAATGACAGAAGAACAGCGTATGGCGGTAGACGGCTTACGCAAGTTTCTTGATAACGTCATCGAGCCGGAATTTAGGGCGCACGGTGAAGGGTTTATACCGAAGGAGAAGATGCGGGGCTGGTTGCAACAGTTGGCGCAATTTGGCCTTGTTGGTGCGCCCCATCCCGAAGCGTACGGAGGCATGGGTATGGATTGGGTGACTCATCTACGCCTGTGGGAAGAGGTGGGCGTTACCTCAATGGACATCGCCATTCCCATTGTCATCAATGTAGTGGGTGCTGACATGTTGATCTCAAACGCGCCGGAGCACATCAAGGAAGCATATGTACCCGGTCTTCTCGCGGGTGAAAAATTTATTGCCATGGGTATTTCCGAGCCCGATGTCGGTTCCGACGTGGCCGCAGCCAAGACCCGCGCGGTCAGAGACGGCGATGACTGGGTGATCAACGGTGAGAAGACCTGGATATCAAATGGTGAGTACATGGACCTGTTTGTCTGCACTTGCAAAACCGGTGAGGGCGAATTGACGCATATAGCGATTCCCCGTGAAACCCCTGGGCTAGAAGTTCGTGGAATTCCCAAGATGGCACTTAACGGCCAATCCACCGCTCAGGTATTCCTCGCTGACGTTCGTGTCCCCGTTGCCAACACGGTTGGGGCGATTGGCGAGGGCTTGAAAAACACCCTGGTGACCTTCGAACGCGCCCGCTGCCACATGGCCGGGTGGGGATATGCTCTGGCCAGGCGGGCTCTGGAAGAGTCTATTAAATACAGCCAGGAGCGCAGCCAGCACGGTAAGCAAATCGCGGGGCATCAGTTAATCGCGGATAAAATCGCCACCATGGCGACAGAGGTCGATGCGGCGCGACTGCTGACCCTGCGAGCCGCAGAGATGATCGATAGAGGCGATCGATGCGATACGGAATGTGCTATGGCCAAATGGTATGCCACTGAAATTGGTGTCAAGGCCTGTCGTGATGCGGTACAGATCCACGGAGGAAACGGGGTGACCAAGGAATTCATCGTTGAGCGCCTTGCGAGAGAAGCGATTATCGGCCCCATCCCCGACGGCACCACAGAGATACAGAAATTGATTGTTGCCAGGGCACTGACCGGTATTCAGGCATTTAGATAAACAATTTATAGAGTTAGTGCACAGGGGTTAGAGCAGTGGAATTACAAGACAAGGTGGTAGTCATCACAGGCGGTGCCTCAGGGCTGGGGCGCGCCACGGCAAATTATTTTGTGGACAGGGGCGCTCGGGTATCAATCTTCGATCTCAATGAAGATGCGGGTGCCGCAGCAGTAGCCGAATTGGGTGAGGACAATGCAATGTTTGCCGTCACCGATGTTACCAGCGAGGAGTCCGTGACGGCGGCCGTAGATGCCACCATGGAAAAATTCGGTGCCATCCACGTAAACATCAATTGTGCCGGTGTTCCGGCACCCTGCAAAGTGCTGGACCGTGAAGGCAAAGCCACCGCGCTGCAAAAGTTCGCCTTTGTAGTGAACGTGAACCTGGTAGGCCTGTTCAACGTGATGAGCAAGTGCGCAGAAAAAATGGCCCTGAATGACCTTGAAGGTGGCGAAGAGCGGGGAGTGGTGGTCAATATCTCCTCCGGTGCCGCTTTCGAAGGCCAGATCGGCCAGAACGCCTACGCGGCGTCCAAGTCGGGCGTTTTGGGTCTTAATATGCCCGCGGCTCGCGAACTGGGTCCCCTGGGCATTCGCGTTAATGCTATTTGCCCGGGCTTATTCGGTACGCCGATGGTCAAATCACTGGGTCCCAAGGTTGTGGAATCCCTGGTAGATATGGTGGAGGCTCCAAAGCGCACTGGACATATGGATGAGTTCGCCCACTGCTGTGCCTTCCTCGTAGAGAATGGATACATGAATGGCCGCACCATCCGCTTGGATGCCGCCACGGTCATGCAGGCAAAATAAGCCAACCGTCAAACCGGGACCAGGGACATGTCGACACTAAAACAGCTATCCGGTCAGGACGCGACGTTTCTCTATCTGGATACCGACAGAGCCAGTACCGGCGCCACGATGATCTATATCTACGATCAGTCTTCAGTGCCGGGAAAAAAACTGCGTTTCAAACAGATACTAAAACATATTGAATCGCGGGTTGATGTCTCGCCGGTATTCAGTCAAAAGCTCAAGCAGCTCCCCTTTGCGCTGGATTACCCCTACTGGGTGACGGATGAGAATTTCAAGGTTGAAAACCATGTGTCTCACGTTGCCCTACCCAAGCCAGGGGATTGGCGCCAGTTTTGTATTCTGGCCTCCCGTCTGACGCGCCCCCATTTTGATATGAGTCGGCCTCTTTGGGAAATGTACGTGGTAGAGGGACTGGACAATGTGGAGTGGCTGCCCAAGGGCTGCTTCGCCATTCTAACGCGTGTGCACCATTCGGCTGTCGATGGCACGGCGGTCGCGGAATTGACCTGGGGTTTGCACGACCTGAACCCAGAGGGCGATGACACAGAGAAGGCGTTGACTCAATCGCAAGCCCGGGAACCGTCGAATTTTGAGATGGCTGCGCGAGCGTGCTGGAATAACGCTACATCACCATTGCGACTGGCTAGACCGATGTCTCATATTTTGCCCGCGGTAGGTAACAAACTAATGCGCGTTGCCGGTAATAGTTTATCCCCCTCCCTGGAAACACATTCCGCGAGTGAAGACATACCCAAAACCCGTTTTAATGAGAAAGTCTCACCTTATAGGGTTTTTACCTCTACACGTTTTTCGCTGAAAAAATTCAAGACCTTGCGCAAATCGGTGCCGGGGAGCACGGTCAATGATCTTGTAGTAGCGCTGATCGGAGGCGGTTTACGTCACTATCTAGCGCACCACGGTGAGCTGCCGGTAGAATCCCTGGTAGCCGCAATGCCGGTCAATACGCGCGATAGTGATAGTGACAAGGCGGGTGCGGAAAACCAAATAGCATTTATGGCAGCCGCCATTGGCTCGCATATTGCCGATCCGGTTGATCGCCTGCGTTATGTGTATGAACATACCTCGAATTCGAAAACGGCATTAGCAGGTGTTGGAGCAAAAGATCTTACCGATATCAATAAACATGTGCCCGCCGCGTTGTTAGCGGCAGCGGGAAAAATGATTAGCACGGTGGGTTTCGACTCAGCCGGTACCGGGAAACGCCTGTTTAACGTGGCTATCTCGAACGTGCCAGGACCCACTGTTCCTCTGTATCTTCAGGAAGCGCAGATGAAGTTCTGGTCTGTCGTCGGTCCTCTTGCCGATGGCATGGGGACAATCTTTGCTGTGACGAGTTATAACGGTGAGTTGTTCATTTGCCCCACAGCCTGTCGCGATATTGTGCCCGATCCAGAGTTTCTGGGGGAGTGTATAGAGCGCAGCTACCAGGAAATGGAACAGGGCGTTGCGGGTTGATGTGGTATTTGGTCGAATGAACCAATGGACTATCGGTTGACGAATAGCTTGCCCAGGATAGACCCCTTCCAACACTTTCGAATCTTTTACGACAACCGTCCCGTTAACAATGATATAAGGAATACCTGTTGAAGGTAAGCCTCATATTTCTAGCGGGGGGCGACTTCAGTTAGCACTTCGCCGATTGATCCGGACGGCGCCTCGATGTTGAGGCTATTCGACAGGGTAGCCGCGATATCATAAGGCGTGATTGCTCGACTGACCCGCGCCGGTTTCAAGTTACTGCCGGCGAACACCACTGGCACGTGGCGATCATAGTGCCAGGGAGAGCCATGGGTTGCGGCCACTGCGAGGCCCTCCAGGTCAGCAATAAACTCCTGTGACCCAAAGACTACGTGTACATCCCCCGACCGCTGGGGAAGGTAATTGGCTGCCACCAACTTCGCCAGGGGACTGTCCGGTAGCCGACCTGCACTAATATCGGCAGCTGCATATGCACTGAATACCTCTGGGCGCTGTATTAACAATTTTGCAACCGTGCGCTGTATCTCAGCCAAGTCCAAACCCTTGGCAGCAATCAGCGCTTGATCAAGATAGACATAGGGTGTGAAGAAGGTTTTTACCAAATCAATATCTATCCCCGTTTCTTGGCGCAATGCGCTGTTCAAAGCCGCGCTGTCAAAATTCGCAGGGTCAACAGCTTCCACATCATCACCCAACGAGCGTAGATAACCAGGCGCTTCTGGCCCGCCGTGGTCCGCCGAGAGTACGATAAGTGTATTTTTGAGCCCAACTTTTTTATCGATGAAGGCGAACAAGTCGGCCAGAGTCCGATCAAGCCTGAGCAAGTTATCTTCCATTTCCAGACTGGAAGAACCGAACATGTGGCCGACATAGTCAGTGGAAGAAAAACTGATTGACAGATAATCGGGCACTGCGTCCTGCCCCAATCCTTCGGCATCTACCAGTGTTTTTGCGAAATCCAGCGTGAGTTCGTCACCTGCAGGACTAACCGTGAGCAAGGTTGTGAAATACTTGCCGTCGCGTTCACCCCAAGCGTGAGGGAAAGTCCGGCCGAAGCCGGGGAGGGCGGTTTCCCAGGCGCTATTGTCGGGTGAAATTCTTAGATAGCTCTCAGGTTTATTGACCAGGGTCCAAGTGCCGCTGGCGTAGGCATCCAGCTTGCCAGCGTCGTTCCACGTCGATACCCATTCCGGATAGGTATCGTAATAGAAGTTGGACGTCACGAAACTTCCCGAGGATTTCGAGAACCAGAATGCCTTGCCTGATCGACCCGCGAGGGGCACTGCGCCCCGGTCTTTTACCGATACGCCAAAAACCTTGCTGGCGCCGCCATAACGGTTCGCCAGTTCGTCAGAAAAGGTTGAGCTTAGTATCCCGCGCGGCGAGCGACCATCGGTGGTGGCGACTCGCTGGGTGGGGTCTATCTCAACAGACTTATCGACACCGGCATTGGCGCTCAACAACGAATAGCGTGGGTCTTCGATGTTATACACCAGCTTACTGCTGCTCCGGTCAAACCAAATATTACCTACCATCCCGTGCACAGCTGGAACCGTGCCCGTAGCAAGCGATGTATGGCCTACTACCGTTTCTGTGTTGGCGTGCTGATAGGCGGCATTGGTATACCAGACGCCGCGGTCGGCGAGATAGCGAAAACCTCCCTTGCCAAACTGATCCATATGCCGCCAGGGCAGATCGCCGCGTAGTTGATCGACAGTAATCTGCAGTACCAGACGAGGCTGGGCGACGGTGTGTAAGCTGGTTGCCAGCAATAGGGGTAGCAGGAGATAAACTCGTTTTAACACAGGACGCCTCAAGTAATTAGCAAACCATCAAAGTAGTAGTCTAGGGTCACAGCGCTATAGGGGCAACCCTGTCCCTGGCGAATTACAAATTCAAGCGGCACATGGCAACTCAAACAAACCGCGACAGTGCTTTTTGAGGTACTGACAAGTTAACTCGAGGTCATGGGCTGGCGCTGCTAGAACTGCACTCGATTGACTACATGCTCTTCACTTGGCTCCACTTTGAGCCATATTTGTGTTTGTTATCAGCTCCGATTTTCCACTTTTCGAGCAGAAATAAGTTAACTTGTCAGTACCCTACGATGCCCTACAACAAGGGCCATTACTGGGTATTAACTTGCACTGGTAGATCCAGCCACTCCGCACGATTCTCAACAACACCATCGCAAGCGTCCCCCGCAACGCAACCATGGCTTTTTCGGCACCCGAAAATACGATTTGTACCGCCTAGCGTATATACTGCTTCGGCGCAGGAAAGGTGCTCCCTGACCTGGCAAATTCGGCGGACAGACTATGACCAACGCAGGCAACATGTTCCTTTTTTTGCTGTTCAGTATGGCCGCACTATCAGTAAGGGCGGACAGCTTCACCGTCGGTGAGATCGAGGTGTCGCGCGGGCAACTGGTATCCGGCTTCCTGACGGTGCCACCGGGAATTGATGAGGGCAGCGACATCCCCATAACCGTTGCCCACGGCGCCAGCGATGGGCCGGTGCTGGCGTTGATTGCAGGGACGCACGGTTATGAATATCCTCCTATTACTGCGCTACAGAATGTCAGGGCGGAGATGAACCCCACGACGCTGCGCGGCACCATTATCATGGTGCACATTGCCAACATGCCATCGTTTTTAGGTCGTACCATTTACTACAGTCCGGTGGATGGCGAAAACCTGAACCGTATGTATCCCGGCGATCCCGATGGCAGCCTGAGCCGGCGCATCGCCCATCAGATTACGACGCAGGTAATCGATCAGGCTGATTACCTCATTGATTTACATGGCGGGGATGGAAACGAGGCGTTGCGGCCTTACGTTTACATGCCGGTCACTGGTGACGCCGAATTTGACGAAAAAATACAGGGAATGGCAGAGGCGTTCGGGCTCGATCACATCGTGATCGACACGGGTCCCCAACACGCTACCGGGCCGTCGCGTTTTGCTGATCAAACAGCGCTGATTCGCGGAATTCCGGCCATTACCACCGAGACAGGCCAATCGGGCTCGAATGATGCGCGCTGGGTTGATCTGGCCGAATACGGGATATGGAATGTACTGCGGCATCTCGACATGGTGCCGGGCAGTGAGGCGCCCAACACGGGTATCACCTGGCTGAGCGACTTCGAAGTAGTCACCAGCCCGCAGTCCGGAATTTTCAGAGCGGTAACGCAAGACGGCTACGTTGTCACCAA
This sequence comes from Halioglobus sp., assembly GCA_036961205.1. Classification (GTDB taxonomy): domain Bacteria; phylum Pseudomonadota; class Gammaproteobacteria; order Pseudomonadales; family Halieaceae; genus CALJFL01. The sequence goes on from JBALVI010000003.1 coordinate 492,031, forward strand.
GGGTGCGGTGCTAGGCGTTCTGGTGGACTACTTCGGAGACGAAATCACCAAGATACGCGCGCCTTTTTCCGGCGTGGTGAACTATGTCATCAGCACGCCGCCTGTGAGCAAAGGTGAGCCCGTTGCTATGCTGAGCAAGATTCACCCTCGCTAAATCACCTGCTACTGCCCGCGCAGAGTCGGACGCTCTATGAAAATCTAACTAGCTGGGTGTTAGGTACGGTGGGTGGACTTGCTGTTTCCAGATGGTGGTTGATTAGGCCTATGTAGAAACCCAAAAACATACCTGCAGATTGTGTGCTAGATCTCGTGTAAAGGTGGAAGGGTCCGGAGGGCGAAGTTGTCGACATTTTGAGTAAATTATCAATTCGCCAGGGACAGGTACTCCAGAGGCAAAGGTGGCTGTAGAACGAGTGGCAGAATGGTTTGATGAACATCTCGACTTGAAGAAGTAGCTTCTTCACAGGATTGGCTGGGCTAATTGTTCGGAGCCGAGTGAACTGCTAATTCTCCAGGAACAGGATGGTTCATTATGTTGACACCACCTCCAGTCAAATTAACAATGGAAACGTCGTTTATTTTTTACCCTCTAGCGCACTTTTTTCACGGCGTTTAGCCCATTTCACAACGAGCCTATCGGCAATGCCTGGGCGACTCCAGGGGCATACAGCAATACAGATACCGCAACTGCGTGCTTCGGCAAAATAAGGCATGCATTTTTCGAAATCGACATACCACTTTTCAACCCCTCTAACCATTTGCTTCGAATCAGTAATAGCCGCAGGTGGACACTCATTCGTACAAATTTGACAGCCGGTGCAAAAATCATCTGCACCAAAATCATCGGGCACATCAGCGACCAGTGGCATGTCAGTAGCAACAGCGCAGAGCCTAAAATTCGAACCAAATTTACGATGAATCATCGAGTGATGTTTACCCAGTTCCCCAAGGCCGCTCGCTACAGCTGCGGGGATCATCAGGAGCGCCCCGCCCCGTGGCCCCTCGAAGGCCTGTGCATCATAGCCTTTGCTGCGAATAAAATTACGTATCTCGCTGGACGCCGATGCTGCGCGGGTATATTGCTTACCAATCTCCAGCAGTGCTCGGTTATCTCCGCCAGGCAGTGAAGGTGCATGTTTAAGGTTTTCATAATCATGCTCTACTGCAATTGTAATAATCCAGGGCAGTTTTATTTCATAGCCCTCAAATACCCAGTCTGGCTGAAGCGCGGCAATACCAACGTCGTCGCCACCATTAGCCAGCGTAAATTCTTTAATTTCCTCCGACCAATCTGTTGGGGTTCGCTCCTCCTTAAGCATTGCAATATCGTTCAACTCGGGGCCCCTTTGTAAGTACTTACCGGGTCTACCATCTACGCTAAAAGCTTTCATGACCTCGGGGCCATCATCACCCTTAAACATTATCTTAGCGGTATACTTTTGCATATCGCCCCAGTGATGTTCGTCAGCGGGGTGCCAAAAAAACGGTTTCGGACGACGTAATTCAGTTTCATCGACCCCGTTATATTCGTTACCGTCAACTTCTGCCATAGCTCTTTGAGCAGCTTCTGGCGCCTCCCAAATAGGTATCTTTCTTCCCACAGGAATCTCTCCCACACCGGATTTTTCGGTGATGTGAACAACGAAATAAGCGTACAGGATTTTTATGCAGAGTATAACCACGGTGAATTACTTCACCGAGCACAGACGGTAAGGGCAAAGACATAAACGTTGCTGCCAACCTAAGACGAATACTGTCGCAACCGCGGTGGCGGTTGCTGGCGATACCATTTTATTTGTAGGCGATGTAGATACGAATCTAGTCTGTCACGGGAGTTTGGCGCCGGCGATCAGCCCTCAGACGACATAAACAATATAATCGCCTCGTAGTCGTCATCTGAACAGTCGTCGCACCGACCGCCCGCCGGCATTGAACCGAATCCGTTTTTCACCGAGCCGACCAATGTATCGATGCCCTTGGCCAACCTGGGCTCCCAGTCCAATATCTCGCCCACTTTGGGTGCTCCGCCGAGACCAAAGGTGTGGCAGTTGCTGCAGGAGTCGTCGAATTGGGCCTGCTGAGCCACGGTGAGACTCGGTTGAGGGTCAGGTGGGGGGGTAGAAGTCGGTTTAAACTCTGGCAGGATGTAGAAAAAGGTGTCGCTGGCAACAATTAATTCGGCGAACGCATTGCCCGCCAGCGGGTGATTATCAACTACGCATCTGGGGTCTGTTGAGCCACCGCACTGAAAGCTGGGGCCGGCAACCCATTTAACGAACTCAAACCCTGGCGCAGGTACGGCAATGAATACCTCGCGAAAGCTGGTGTTTTCAATTTCCACCACGCAATTACTACCTGCCAGGCAGCCAAAACTGCCGGATTCAGATTGAATTTCCCCGCCCTCGATAACCACCAGGGCCAGTTTGCAACTACTGAGGGTTACGACGAACAAGAATGCAAGGATGCCTAAACTGAGGGTGCTCTGGCGCATAGGATTCTCCCTTTGGGATTAAGCATAGACCAAGTAAGCTGTTTGTCCATCGCCAATTCAATTGCCCGAAATTGGTAGAATCTGCAGATAAATACCTATAAACGTCTCCGAACTCCAGCCGATATCATTTCCCATAAGTATAAGAAGTATAAATGGGGTGTCGAAAGTACCTGGTCGTCCAGGAAGTGGTTCCAGAAAGTGGTCGTGGAACCTGAGATCGTGGATGCAGCCTCGGGCAGAGCCTGCGGTTAGTGCTCGCATTGCTGGTCTTGTAGATCTTTTTCGCTCACCTTCGAAACCTGGCACGAACAACTCCATACCAACGAATTCCTCAGTGGCTTCCTTGCTGATTGAGTGCTGTTGAACTGGATTCCTTACCAGCGAAAAGAGGCAATGTCTCAGGTGGTGCCCTGGGAGGAGGTGTGAGCAACGGGAGGGTTGGAATGTCCTGTTCCTACTCGCGAAGATGAGCCAATATCCTGTCAATGATGTCCTGGTCCTCGATGCACGCGATCACTTTGACAGAGCCTCCACAGCGTCCACAGACCTCGATGTCGATATTGACACGCGCTTGAGTCGCTGAGCCCAGGTCATGGCTGCATGGCGCTCAACGGGTGGTCGAGCTTCAGTATTGGTGATTCGCTTCGCCCCCT
>JBALVI010000004.1:0-10049 GCA_036961205.1 Halioglobus sp.
GGGTTTTCTCGTTTAATTTGAGTCTGATGTATTCTGGCGGCCGTGAGCGCGACAGTGTTTCTCAGTCGCTCCACGTGATTCGCTTGGTGAGAAACACTGTCCCGCCCACGTCCTCGTCTGTGCCAATCCGTTAGATAACAGCTTTTTTGTAAAGCGCTGCAATAAAGCGTCTCAGTCAAGAATTTGCCTGATCATGGTACCGCAGTGGTAGGGGTCGGAGGAGCATAGCCTTTTCACCAAGCGAATTTCGTGGAGCGACTGAAAAGGCTATGCTCCTCCGACCCCGGCGACCAAACCGACTTCCGTAGACACATCGCAATAAACCCTGTGAAAAATGCGCCGGAAGCAGCTGATATGCGAAGATCCTTTTACTATAGACCCGATAAAACAGCTCAAACTCAGGCTGTTCAGAATCAATAAAGTGGCTTCACTCACCCCCCAGGTGGCGGTGCCACCACGGTCGGAAACTGCTTGAACACCAGGCGGGTACCCGAGTCACCGGTAATTTCCACCTTGCAGGCCTGCATCCCGGCCGGGATGGTCCACTTGGTTTGGTAGGGATAATCCAGGCGACGCTCACCGTTGTCGCAGATCAAAAATAGAGATTCGATTTTACCGCGCACCTTGTCCAACCCGAACTCCGGCCTGGCCAACCAACTCTCCCAGGAACCGGGGCCGCTGCGGTAAATAGGCGTTAGTTCCGCCTTGGTCTCCAGTGGCTTGCTGCCATCGAGCTGCATTTGGAAATCTTCATGTCGAAAACGGGCATCGGTGGTAATCATGCTCTCTGCATCCAGCGCCATCATTGAATCAAGAATGCGACCTGCATCGGCCACCATCTGGTTTTTGAGATGTATTTCGTGAATGCGCCCCAAAGTGATGAGGTACTGATTGGGTTCGAGATAGGCATGGATGAATTTTTTGGAGTCGGCCAGCGTTTGAAACTCAACTGCGCGCTTCAGGTGCTGTAACTCTGCCGCGTCGTCTTCCCAGTGGGCGGCCATTTGCGCGGCTAACAATTGAACCTTAACTTCTTCATAAGCGTTACGCCTCGCCATGCCCCTCATGGCCACCGCGTTTTCAAAAGCGCCATCGTAGTCGCCGGCCAAAATCTGTTGCTTGGCAACATCGTAGTAACGTTGAAAGATCGGTGACAAGCGACGTTCTTCATCCAGAATCAGAGTGAAAAACACCGGGCCCACATAGGTCAATACCGGCTTGCCATTGCGCATCGCCGGTTGATAACGCATACGGGATATATGTGCCTTGATAGCGTCATTAACCGAAACAACTTCATTGGAACTGTGAATTTGAAGTTTCTTTACCAGACCATCGACATCGATCTCGTAGGTGTAGACAAGCCAGACTTCGCCGGACTGGGTGGTGTCGAAATCAGGATAGCGAGGAATCTCAGGATTTAAATTCTGCGGCGGTTGGTACTGGCCGAAACTCAGCGCACTACTGAGTAATAAAAGTGAAACCAGAACAGTTTTGACGGCCGCTCCACTAAACCCTGTGGTGCCAGCAAATAACCTACTTAGCGTGATCCGCTCACGGTATAACATGTTCGCTTCCTTAATAGACCCTGCGGCAAGACTACATAATACCAGCGACAGAAGGAAGGCCGAGCAGATTATTTCAATGTACCCTCACAAGCCCGCTGTATCTGCTAAACTCACGCCCATGGAAAAAGAATCAACACGCTTTCGAATGGACTGGCGCATCGCCTTCGGCTTTTGCGTCACTATTGTATGGATTTCAGCCGGGGTCACGTATCTGATCTCGGTGGTCGGGGTGAGCAATTTCATAAATCTGCCCACTGGTGACATCGGTAGTTTCCTGGAGGGCGCTTTCGCACCGCTGGCTTTCCTCTGGCTGGTAATCGGCCACTTCATGCAGCAAAAAGAAATAACGGCCAACACCAAGGCCATCGGTATTCAGGAAAAAAGCGCTCGCCGGCTGGAAGTGCATTCCCGCCGCGACAGCTACTTTAAGCTGCTTAATCTGGTACAGGATCAGTTAGGCTCAATTGCCAGCTTTCACTATATGTCCGTCGCCGGTCCATCCGGCACAGGTGATATCACTTCAGAGGAATTTACCGAGCAACGCACCAGAGCAGGCAGCGATGACACCACATGGTTCGTTCGCAAAATGCTCAACCTTCTGGTTCAGGCCCGAGGCGTACCAGGCCTGGAGCAAGAGATTTTATACGGCACCGAAATTCGCACCCGCCACTCCACCAACTTCGCAACCACTTTCGGCAAACTACTGAACGAAGCGAGGGCTGTCGATACAGACAATATGATATCTAACGCGCTGTTGTTTGGATCTTCCACAGGCATGCTCTATCGAATAATCCAGCATGTAAATGGTAGTGAGCCCATGGACCCGGTAACTGGCCTTAGTGGCGCGCCGGTGTTTACTACTCAGGAAGTGAAATAATCAACTGAACAGGGATTCGCCAGTCAGCCCCTCGGTCTCCATGATCACTCGCAGCCGCTTTAACGCTTCTACCTGAATCTGCCGAACACGCTCTCGGGTTAACCCTATTTCGCGCCCAACCTCTTCCAGAGTGCTGCTTTCGTAGCCACGCAAACCAAAACGACGAGAGACCACTTCACACTGCTTGTCGCTGAGTTCATCCAGCCATTCAGCAATGCTGTTTTTAATGTCGCTGTCTTGCAGCAACTGCGAGGGGTCACAAACTCGCGCATCGGCGATAGTGTCCAATACTGCATTGTCAGAATCAGGACCCACGGGAGTATCAACTGAGGTTACTCGCTCGTTCAGACCCAACAGCCGCTTTACATCGGCGGCTGGTTTATCCAGCATATCGGCAATTTCTTCGGCAGTCGGTTCGTGATCGAGTTTTTGAGTCAGCTCTCGGGCCGCACGAAGGTAAACGTTAAGTTCTTTGACCACATGAATAGGCAGACGAATTGTGCGCGTCTGATTCATGATCGCACGCTCTATGGTTTGGCGAATCCACCAGGTGGCGTAGGTAGAAAAACGAAACCCCCGTTCGGGATCAAATTTCTCGACCGCGCGTATCAGTCCCAGGTTGCCCTCTTCGATGAGGTCAAGTAGCGTCAAACCACGATTAATATAGCGACGGGAGATTTTCACCACCAGACGCAGGTTGCTCTCAATCATCCGCTTGCGCCCGGATTCCTCACCTTTAATGGCTAGACGGGAATAGTACTTTTCTTCGTCTGCAGTGAGTAGCGGGGAATAACCGATTTCGTTGAGGTATAACTGCGTGGCATCCAGAGATCGTTCTGCTCCGCGAGCCGCTTTGGCACGACTAAAACGCGATTCTTCGGCTTCAACAGAGGAAGATTGATCGATATTGGCGACCGAGATTGGAGTGTTTGAATTCGCCGCTTTGGTAGTTTTGGCTACCTTTTTCTTAGCCGCTACAGGGGTAGACGTCCTGACAGATGCCCCCTTCCCTGTTGCGTTGCCCGTTCCGGAATTCCGTTTTCCGCTGACTACAGTACGGTCCGCATCCATGGCATACCTCTTTTTTTATTAAGAATACTGAGAGTATTTCTCGCCGGCCAAATAGATTACCCCAAGCACCAGCGACATTACAAGCTGCCTATGGGAATTTTATAACAGGGCCAAACAGGCAGAAATGCCCCTTCTGTGTCATTTACGTGGCGGTAACAGCCCTGGCGTCACCGTCTGGGGAGCAGTTTCTTGGGGTCGATGGGCTTACCTTCCTTGCGGATTTCGAAGTGGAGTTTGACGGTATTAGTCCCCGAGCTACCTTTTGTAGCAATTTTTTGCCCGGCACTTACCGTCTGACCCTCGGCGACCAGCAGTCGATCGTTGTGACCATAGGCGCTGAGATAGACCTCGTTGTGTTTAACAATCAACAACTCACCGAAGCCAACAATCCCGGTACCTGCATAGACCACTTTACCGGACGCTACGGCAACTACGGCATCACCGCGGTTGCCACTGATATCAATACCCTTGTGAACGGTTGATGAATAACCTCGGGTCACCCGACCTGTGCTAGGCCAACGCCACGACTTAACGGGCACGCCACTCCATCCTGCACTACTTGTTGTCGGCTTTTTAGCTGGCGCTGCAGGGGACGGAGATGTAGTCGGAGGTTTGCTTGCAGTAGTCTTCGGTGGTGCGGGTTTACTGACGACCGCCTTACCCGCAGAACTACTTGCAGGGGGCGTCGGTGCCGCAGCGGGCTTGCTTGCCGGAGCCACCGGTTTGGCCGCCAGCACGACGGGTTTCGTTTTGTGCAGGTCAATTTTTTGACCGGGGTAAATCGTGTACGGAACCGCGATACCATTTGCGGCTGCGACCACCCGGTAGTCGAGGCCATATCGAAACGCTATCGAGTACAGTGTTTCGCCTTTCTGAACGGTGTAAAAGCGGGTGGAGTAAGATTGCCCTTTTTTCGCATGTCGATCTTCTATCGGCGCGGGCGGGTTTCCGCCGCAGCCGACAACAAGGCAAAGCAACACGCTATAGCAGACTATTTTAAGCACAAACTTTCTCGCGCACAGGACCAGGCGCAGCTCAGGTGGTAGTTGACGTGCGCCCCCAGCGGGCATCGAGCAACCAGACTGCGACAAACCCCAGCACCATCAGTGCAACGCATAGAACAACGGCCGGATCTTGACCGGTAACCGCCATAAATTCGCCTGGCAGAACTGGAAACTGCTGCGCTGGACGTAACTCGCCATGACGATCAAGCACCGTTTCCACCACTCGCTTCCAGGGCCAGACGATAGTGAGGGAACCAAACAGAAATCCCGTTAACAGAGCCAGGGTCGGCTCGTGATACCGGTGTAACAACCAATGCAGAAATCGCGAGAAACACAACAGGCCCGACGCCGCCCCGACCGCGAAGACGCCGATAAAAGGCAGGTTAAAAGAAGTAAGAGCATTGAGCACGGTGGCGTACATACCCAGCAAAATGAGAATAAAGCTGCCGGAGATACCTGGAAGAATCATCGCGCAGATGGCAATAAATCCGGCGAGAAATACGCCCATCATGCCAAAATCAAGACTGACCACAGGGGCAAGGCCTACGGCAAGCGCCAGCAGCGCGCCCGAGCCCAGGCTAATGACCCGTGGGCCATTCCAGGCCGGTACCTGGCGCATCAGCATCAACGCTGACGCCAAAATAAGGCCAAAGAAAAAAGCCCACAAGGGCACTGGATAGGTTGCCAATAGCCAGGACACGATCTGTGCCAACGAAATAATACTGGTGGCGATACCGAGTCCCAGGAACAACAGGAAGTTACCGTTGACCTGCTCCCAGGCCTGTCGAAACTCTCCACCGAAGACCAGTTTTAGTGCGCCAAGATTGAAGGCGCTGAGGCTGTCGATAAGCGTTTCATAAATGCCGGTGACAAAGGCCACTGTGCCACCTGACACCCCCGGCACTATATCTGCGGCCCCCATCAGCATGCCACGAATAAATACACCTAGAGAAGTCACCGCTCAGCGCACCGTGCCGGGAAGCAGTGGCACAAAACGAACCGCTTCTACAATCTCGGTGGTAAAGCCCTCGGGCTCTCGCGTGACCACCTGAAGATGCTGGGTTTCACCACCAACAGGAATCACCATCCGCCCACCCGGGCTCAATTGTCGCAACAACTCCTCGGGAATGACCTCCGGGGCAGCGGCACTAAGAATGCCGTCATAGGGGCCCTGGGCGTCCCAGCCCATGCCACCATCGGTATGGCGCAGTTGTACATTACGCAGTTTTAACCGCCTGATGCGCTTTCGTGCTTTATCGAGCAAAGGCTTGATTCGTTCCACGCCGTAGACTTCGTCAACCAATTGGGCGAGCACGGCGGTTTGATAGCCGGAGCCGGTACCCACTTCCAGCACCCTTTTCCTGGGACCCTGGGCCAGTAACAGCTCGGTCATTCTCGCCACGATGTACGGTTGCGACAGGGTTTGCTGAAAACCGATAGGCAGGGCCGTATCTTCGTAGGCGCGATGGGCCATGGCCTCATCAAGAAACAGGTGTCGGGGCGTGGTTCGAATCACATCGAGCACCGCCATATTGTTGATGCCCTGATCCATCAGCCTCTGTATGAGCCGCTCGCGGGTACGCTGCGAGGTCATACCAATACCTGTGAGGTCTGCACTATTCACTGCCGCTACCACTCCCCTGTTCCTCTTCTGTATAGTTTACAAGCTCAGCCAGTACCGCAGTCGCGTAACTGCCCGCCCCCAGACTGAACTCCAGTACTAATCGGCCATCATCACAAAACTGCCAGCAAAAGTCATGCGGTATGACCCGTGCTGGCCGATAGGCCAGTTCCAGCCCCTGTGCCTCAAGAAACTCACAGGTCTGCTGCTTCGACTCAAGCGCTTTGGCCTGGTCGGTATGTTGCTGCTCGGACGCAATAGGCTTACCTCGACCCCACAACGGCAAGGCCGGATGAAGATCACCACTGGCCGCGCGCGCGCTAATATCGTCGTCCAACTGCTCGCAGCGAAACAAGCTGCGACTACCCGCCAGCACACAGGCATCTCCGGCTTCCGGTTGCCACCAGTCGCCACTCAAAACACGTTGCGCCAGCAGTGCATTGAAACACTCTGAGCGCAGCGCGGAAAAATACAAACTGCGGCGTTGTCGCGCAATCTTTCTGCCGCCCTCCCCGATCCAGTGATGAGCCTGCTTCAAAGTAGATCCACCTCGACCAAACCGTTGCTCGCCAAAGTAGTTTGGTACCCCTGATTTCGCTATCTGCTGAAGTCGGGGCTCCAGAACATCACGATCAGCCGTTAACTCGCGCAAGGTCAGGGTAAACCGATTGCCACGGTGAACGCCTCGCTTCAGTTTCTTGCGGTGCCGCTCTACGGCAAGCACCTCTACCTGTTCATCCTGTAACGCGGTCCAGTCTGGTTCGGGCTGCCCAGCCATTCTCACGCTGAGCCACTGACGGGTCAGTGCGCGCCGATCTTTCATCCCGGCATAGCCGATATCACGCTGTGCAATACCACTTAGCCGAGAAACCCGCTGCACCAGTTCCGAAGTATTGAGTAGCCGTTTCTGCAGGTACAGGAAGACGTGCTCGCCCTCACCCTCCGGCTCAAAGTCCAGTTCCTCTACAACCACGAAATCCTCAGGACTGCTGCGCAGCACACCTGAACCCAGGGTTTCGCCCCAGGCGCGCGGATTACTCTGAATCATACTGCGGAGGTTTCCAGCAATACCACAGCGTGCGCTGCGATCCCTTCCCGGCGACCGACAAAACCCAGGTTTTCTGTGGTTGTCGCCTTTACATTTATTTGGGTCGTCGCGGCGTCTAGGTCGTACGCCAGGTTGGCACACATCGTATCTACATGCGGTGCCAGTTTGGGCGCCTGAGCGATAATGGTGGCGTCGATATTGGCCAAAGACCAACCGGCCTCGCGGACCAAAGCGAACACTCTACGCAGCAAAATGCGGCTGTCGATGTTGGCATTATCGGGATCGTTGTCCGGAAAATGTCGGCCAATATCGCCGGCACTAATCGCGCCCAACAGAGCATCACAGATCGCGTGGATCAGTACGTCTCCGTCTGAATGAGCCAGCAAGCCCTGATGATGGGCGATAGTGACACCCCCGAGAACGAAGCTGTCGCCCTCGCCAAAGGCGTGTACATCATAACCGTGACCTATGCGCATTTTTGCATACCTTACTTTTTGACCTGCGCAGCTGCCGCTCGCAGATAAAACTGGGCCAGATCCAAATCCTCGGCAACGGTTACCTTAAGGTTACTGCTACTGCCGGCAACGAGTTGCACCGGATGGCCGGCCAGCTCCATCGCAGACGCCTCGTCAGTAACATCGTGTCCAGCCTCCGCCGCCGTCACCAACGCATCTCGCAACGGTCCAAGACGAAACATCTGCGGCGTTTGTGCGCGCCATAGCGTTCTCCGATCAAGGGTCTGGACAACCAAATTATCTCCACTTGCCTGCTTAACTGTATCGACCACCGGCTGGGCCAAAATCCCGCCAGTATCTGTTGCCTTTACCTTGCTGATCAACGCATCCAGTTCCGCCAGCTGCAGGCAGGGTCTTGCGGCATCATGAACCAAGACCCAATCCGAATCGCTGGCCACCGCTTGAATCGCAGTGAGCGCAGCCAACACCGATGCACTGCGTTCAGCGCCGCCAATGACACACTCCACCCTAGGGTCATTCACCCCTATCAGCTTAGTGGCCCGTTCATCGTTGGCATGAATGGCGACCACTATCCGGGTTATTGCCGGGTGCGCCAGAAGCGCATCCAAACTATATTCGAGCAGGGTGCGACCGTCTATTTCCAGATACTGTTTGGGAACATCACTGACCAACCGGCGGCCCAGACCGGCGGCGGGAATCACCCCCCAGCAGCGAGTGGTCGTCACTCGGGGGCCTCTTGCCTGGGCGCGTTCGACCGATTCCTACGGTCTTCCTTGTCGGCGGGAAACTGGTAGAAAACCTCGTCTTCCCGAATAAGCCCTAACTGTTCCCGGGCGCGCTGCTCTACCCCTTCATTACCCGTTTGCAGATCCAGCACTTCCCGCTCGAGAACCGCATTGCGATCCTTAAGCTGACGATTAAACTCGGTCTGCTCCTGCATTTGCTGCGTTAGCCGCTGCACTTCTGCCAGGCTGCCTTCGGCAATCCATAAGCGATACTGCAACATACCCAGTACCAGCAACAGGACCGCCAATAGCCAACGTAACATCGATTATCAGCGAGTGAATTCAGCGCGCCCACGATAGGGAGCGCGGCCGCCCAGCTCTGCCTCTATGCGTAGTAGACGATTGTATTTGGCCACTCTGTCGGAGCGACACAGGGATCCGGTCTTGATCTGACCGGCGGCAGTCGCTACCGCAAGATCAGCAATGGTCGTATCTTCAGTCTCGCCAGAGCGGTGAGAAATTACCGCGGTGTAGCCGGCGGCTTTAGCCATCGCAATCGCATCAAGCGTTTCACTCAAACTACCGATCTGGTTGAACTTGATCAAAATGGAGTTGGCGACCCCCATGTCGATACCCTGTTTCAGGATTTTTGTGTTGGTCACAAATAGATCATCACCAACCAACTGCACCTTGTCGCCGATTTTGTCTGTGAGCAGTTTCCAGCCATCCCAATCGGACTCATCCAGTCCGTCTTCAATTGAGATAATCGGGTGCCCTGCAGCCAGATCTGCCAGGTAATCACCAAACTCTGCGCTGTTAAATTTCTTACCTTCACCGGCCAGGTCATAGACTCCGTCACGGTAAAATTCAGAGGCCGCGCAATCCAGTGCCAGAGTGATATCAGTGCCCAGGGAATAACCTGCTTTCGATACCGCTTCCGCGATCACCTCAAGTGCCGCTTCGTTCGAGGGCAAGTTGGGAGCGAAGCCACCCTCATCACCCACTGAGGTACTCAAACCCTGGCTGGATAGTACTTTTTTCAGCTGGTGGAAAATTTCAGCGCCGGCACGCAGGCCTTCGGCAAAACTGGGAGCAGCAACCGGCTGCACCATGAACTCCTGGATATCGACATTGTTGTCCGCGTGTTCCCCGCCGTTGATAATATTCATCATGGGAACCGGCATGCTGAATTCACTGGTGCCGTTGATGTCGGCAATATGCTGGTAAAGGGGTATTTTTCGGGACTGAGCAGCTGCTTTGGCCGCCGCCAGCGATACCGCCAGAATAGCATTAGCGCCAAACTGGGCTTTGTTTTCAGTGCCATCGGCGGCGATCATCGCCTCGTCGAGCGCCCGCTGATCGGTGGCATCGGCCCCCAGTAGCAGCGACTTGATAGCACCATTAACGTGACCCACTGCCTGGAGCACGCCTTTCCCAAGATAGCGGTCGGCGTCGCCATCGCGCAACTCCAGGGCCTCGCGTGAACCAGTCGAGGCTCCAGAAGGAGCGCAGGCAGAGCCAACTTCTCCGGTCTCCAGGGTGACCTCTGCCATCACCGTAGGGTTGCCACGGGAATCCATGACCTCAAAGGCCTCAATATTGGCGATATTGCTCATTGCTGTAACTCCGTAATGTCCAATGGTTTATTCGGCTGTTTATTCG
>JBALVI010000004.1:10149-474286 GCA_036961205.1 Halioglobus sp.
ATTGCTCATTGCTGTAACTCCGTAATGTCCAATGGTTTATTCGGCTGTTTATTCGATAATCAGTGGTGGCAAGCTCTTAACCGTTTGGTCGACCGCTTTCACCTGACTGAGGAAGGGTTCCAGTTGCGCCAGTGGCAGTGCGCTGGGTCCGTCGCAGAGCGCCGTATTCGGGTCGGGGTGAGCCTCCAGAAATAATCCCGCCAAACCCACCGCCATGCCAGCACGGGCAAGTTCAGCCACCTGATTCCGGCGCCCGCCAGATGCGGCTCCGCCCGGGTCCCTGCACTGCAACGCATGAGTGACATCAAATATAATGGGGGCATTAGCACAGGTTTCTTTCAACACGCCAAACCCCAGCATGTCGACCACCAGGTTGTCGTAGCCAAAGTTGCTGCCGCGCTCACACAGCATCACCCGTGTATTGCCGCATTCTGCAAATTTCTCGACGATATTCGCCATCTGCGAAGGACTCAAAAATTGTGGTTTCTTGATATTTATTATGGCGCCGGTCGCTGCCATCGCCGCCACCAGATCGGTTTGTCTGGCCAGGAAAGCTGGCAACTGCAGAATATCGCAAACCTCGGCCACCGGGGCCGCTTGCTCTGGCGTATGAACGTCGGTGATCACGGGTACGCCATACTTCTCTTTGACTTCAGCCAGGATGGCCAGACCCTGGTCGAGACCGGGTCCACGGTAGGAATTCACAGAGGACCGATTGGCCTTATCAAAAGATGCCTTGAATACGTAGGGGATATCGAGGCGAGCGCAGACGTCCACATAGTGACCGGCTACCTCGAGGGCAAACTCACGACTTTCCAATACATTAACGCCGCCAATAAGGACAAAGGGCGCTGTATTGTCAAAGGCCAGATTGGCTAGCTCTATTCTACTTGCGCTCATTACCGTGTTCTCACGCTGGTCGCCCACATCGTTATGAAAAGTACAAACTTGCGGCTGAATCTACGCGCCGGCATGGTCCAGCGCGGCCTTTATATAACTGGTAAACAGAGGATGGCCACCTCGCGGTCTGGAGGTGAACTCCGGGTGGAACTGACAGGCCACAAACCAGGGATGATCTCGAAGTTCGATCATTTCTACCAGCGAGCGATCAGCTGACCATCCGCCTACGACCACACCGGCTTCCTGCAATTGCTCCAGATAGTTGTTATTGATCTCATAGCGGTGACGGTGGCGTTCCATCACCGAATCCTGCGCATAGATCTCACGCGCCCGGGTGCCCTCATGCAAGTGACACTGTTGGGCGCCGAGTCGCATGGTGCCACCCAAATCGGATGATTCGTCCCGAGCCTGGGTACTGCCATCGCTGTCCTGCCATTCGGTGATCAGGGCAACAATCGGGTGCGGGGTGGCCGAATTCATTTCTGTAGAATGCGCGCCCTCAAGCTGACACACATTCCGCGCTATCTCGATCAGAGCTACGTGCATGCCCAGGCAGATTCCCAAATAGGGAATGTTGTTTTCCCGGGCATAGCGCACCGCACTTATCTTGCCTTCCACGCCTCTGTCACCAAAGCCACCTGGCACCAATATGGCGTCTGCATCGGCCAATACGTCGGTACCATTGCGCTCGATCTCTTCAGCTTCTATGTACTGTATATTGACCTTGGCACCGGTCTGCAAGCCAGCGTGAGACAGGGATTCGTTAAGAGATTTATAGGCGTCCTGTAAGTCCATGTATTTACCAACCATGGCAACATTAACGGTACCTACAGGCTCTCTAAATACGCGTTCAACGACATCATCCCACTCAGAAAGATCAGCGGGCGGGCAGTCGATGTTAAATCGATCTACCACAAAACTGTCCAGCCCCATTGAGTGAAGAGCACCGGGAATCCGATAAATACTGTCGGCGTCCAATAGCGGAATGACTGCCCGCTCTTCGACGTTGGTGAACAGAGAAATCTTCTTGCGGGCGCTCTCTTCAATCTCGACCGAGCAGCGGCACAGTAGAATGTCCGGCTGCAGGCCAATGGAGCGCAGCTCCTTGACAGAGTGCTGGGTAGGTTTGGTTTTAATCTCACCGGCGGTGGCAATATAAGGCACCAGGGTCAGGTGCATAAGCAGTGCACGGCTGGGGCCCATTTCCACTTTCAGTTGTCGGGCCGCTTCCAGAAATGGCAGGCCTTCGATGTCACCAACAGTGCCGCCGATTTCAACAATAGCAATATCGGCATCACCAGCGCCCAGAACGACTCGCCGCTTGATCTCATCGGTGATGTGGGGAATAACCTGTACTGTGCCACCCAGGTAGTCACCGCGTCGCTCTTTGCGCAACACGGTTGCGTAGACACGACCCGTAGTGAAGTTATTGCTCTTCTTCATGGTAGTGCGGGTGAACCGCTCATAGTGGCCGAGGTCGAGATCAGTCTCAGCGCCGTCCTCGGTGACATAAACTTCACCGTGCTGAAAGGGGCTCATGGTCCCCGGATCGACATTGATATAAGGATCCAGCTTGAGCAGGGTAATTTTCAGTCCCCTTGCTTCAAGCGCTGTTGCCAGGGACGCGGCCGCGATTCCCTTTCCCAGAGACGAAACTACACCACCTGTGACGAAAACATAACGCGTCATGAAAAGCCTTTGTATACGCTGTATTGTTGGACTTACGGAAGCTGCGCTAAAGGTCTTATTCGACACTTTAGAGAGCACATAAGTACCGCAAAAAGATGGGAAATTAGGTTAACAGAAAGCCTTCACGAGCTCAAACCTCAGAGGCCGAAGAATCGGGATTCCAGCATAATTTCCAATTTTTTTCACCGGCTGGTGGCTGCTCACGCAGATAGTCTGTCTGACACAAGGCCAAACCCCCTATCGCCAGCAAAATCTCGCCCCGGTACAGCAACGGCACCCGCGCGCGCCACCAGGGCGGCACCCCGGCTTCTTGCAGCAGCTGCTTGAGGGAGCTGCTATGCGCTTTACCGGCTATCTGGCAGCGCTCCCCGCCTTGACGCGAGCTCAAAGTCACCGACTCTGCCTCCGCCAGCATTAACCCCGGACCCATTGTGGGTTCCAGTGTCACAGTACCAACACCGGGCAGCACCACTGCATCCCCTGGCAACAGCGCAACACCTGCGGGTGCCTGCCACGGCCCATCAGCCGGCAACAGATAAATCGCCCCCCGATATCGCTGTAAAGCATAGGCGCCACAATCCAGACGCGCCTTACTGTCCCCACCGCCCTGAAGCAATTGCCGGGTGAACTCTTGTAAGGACGAAAGATCCGGCATCTGGCAGGCCTGGTCGCGCAACCAGCCCCGAATTTGCGCCATTGCGTCCTGCGGGTCGCCTGAGAGGTCGTCTGCCACAAAACCGACATCCCGCCAGTCATTGTGACAAGTGTTTGGCGCTGCAAGGGTTGCCGATAGACTCCCCGCTACCCGTGACAGGTGACCCGAGGCCCGGGCGACCGCATTGCGATATCCCGGCCAGCGCCCGTCAAGCAGCGGCAGAACCTGGTTTCTCAGGTAATTTCTATCCATGCCATCATCCTGATTGGAGGGGTCCTCAATATAGGTCAAAGACTGCTGAAGTGCGTACTCCTCCAACTGCTGACGTGACATCGACAATAGCGGGCGCACCAACCGCCCGGGCCCCAGCGCTCGCTCGCCTGGCATTCCAGCCAAACCCTGCACCCCCGCTCCACGCATCAGTCGCAGAAAGAAGGTCTCGACCTGATCGTCCAGGTGATGTCCCAGATACAGAACATCGGAGTCGCTCAGCAGCTCGGTAAAACACTGATAGCGGCTGTCGCGGGCGGCAGATTCTATACCCCTACCCTGCTCTACCACTTGCACCTGCTGGCAGACAATTTCAACGCCCAATTGCCCACAGACATTCTCGCAATGGCGCTGCCATTGGTCTGCCTCAGCTTGCAAAGAGTGATTAACATGAACGGCGGTAAGCGTTGGAGCTGCGGCATTTTCGCTAGCCCAGCGGCTGATCAAGTGCAGCAGAACGGTGGAATCCAGCCCGCCGCTAAACCCCACATACCAGTGATCAGCGCCCGTCAGGGCCTCGAGTTGCCTGCCTAGCTCGATAGAAAGTTGAAGGGAATTGGGCATGCGGCTAGCGACTGGACCCGCAGGCCAAGCAGTTAGTTGCCGTAGGACATAAGCCGCTGGTAGCGTTTATCGAGCAGGCTTTCCAGGGGCATTTGTTGCAGTTCGGCGAGCTGGGTGACCAGGTGCTCTCTGATGCGGTCGGCCATCAGGTCGACATTGCGATGAGCTCCGCCCAGGGGTTCGGGGATGGTGGAATCGACGATTCCTAAATCCTGCAAAATACTGGAGGTGACGCCCATGGCTTCGGCAGCGTCCGGGGCTTTATCTGAGCTCTTCCAGATAATATTGGCGCAACCTTCCGGCGAAATAACAAAGTAGGTGGAATACTGCAACATCACCAAATGGTCGCCGACGCCTATACCCAGGGCGCCCCCGGAGCTACCCTCCCCGATCACGACACAAATCACGGGAGTGGCCAGGCGGGACATTACCGCGAGATTTTGGGCAATCGATTCACTGATTCCCCGCTCCTCAGAGTCAATTCCGGGGTAGGCCCCCGGTGTGTCGATGAGGGTGATAACCGGCATTCTGAAGCGCTCTGCCATCTCCATCAGACGCAGGGCTTTACGGTAGCCCTCGGGCTTGGGCATACCAAAATTACGCATTACTTTATCTTTTACCGCGCGACCCTTCTCCTGGCCAATCACCATCACCGGCTGACCATCCAGCCGCGCAACACCACCAACGATGGCATTGTCGTCACCAAAATGGCGATCGCCGTGCAACTCATCAAATTCCGTGAATACGCGCGGAATGTAATCCAGGGTGTAGGGGCGCTGGGGGTGACGGGCTACTTTGACGATATCCCAGGCGCTGAGATTGCCGTAAATTTTTTCGGTGAGCTTGGTGGATTTCCCACGCAGCGTTTCAATTTCGTCGCTGATATTGATATCCGCATCTGATCCTACCAGCTGTAGCTCTTCTATCTTCACCTCTAGTTCGGCGATAGGCTGTTCAAAATCGAGGAAATTGGGATTCATAGAAACTCTAGCTCGGATAGCGGGACTGCGGCACAGTGTACAAAAATTCTGTGACCGCTACCAATGGACACAGAGGGAATTTAGCCACCCACCAGGCTGATCATTACGCCGGCAGCTACTGCGGACCCGATAACACCCGCCACATTGGGGCCCATCGCATGCATCAGCAGGAAATTATGCGGATTCGACTCCAGCCCGACTTTATTGCTGACCCGGGCAGCCATGGGCACCGCTGAAACGCCGGCTGAGCCGATCAGGGGGTTTATCGGCGTACTGCCAAATTTATTCATTAGTTTAGCGATAATGACACCGGAGGCAGTGCCTATAGCGAATGCCACCATCCCCAGGCTCAGGATACCCAGCGTATTGAGATCCAGAAATTTATCGGCAACCAGTTTAGAGCCCACCGATAAACCCAGGAATATAGTAGTGATATTAATCAGGGATTTCTGTGCCGTATCGCTCAGACGATCGACGACACCACATTCCTTCATCAGATTGCCGAAGCAAAACATACCCAGTAGCGGTGCGGCAGCGGGTAATAACATGGCAACCAGAATCAGCAACACCAGCGGGAACACAATTTTTTCGCGAGTCGACACAGGGCGCAGCTGCACCATTTCAATCTTGCGTTCTGCCTCGGTGGTCAGCGCTCGCATAATAGGAGGCTGTATCATCGGCACTAGCGCCATATAGGAATAGGCCGCAACCGCAATGGCGCCCAATAGATCTGGCGCCAAGACGCTGGAGACATAGATAGCGGTGGGGCCATCGGCTCCACCAATAATGCCAATGGCAGCGGCGTCGGCAATGCTGAAGTCCATCCAACCCAGGGAGGTCATGCCCACAGCCCCCAGCACGGTGGCGAAAATGCCAAACTGCGCAGCCGCCCCCAGGAACAGGGTCTTGGGATTAGCCAGAAGGGGCCCGAAATCGGTCATCGCGCCAACACCCATGAAAATCACCAGAGGCGCTACACCGCTGGCAATAGAGACAGTATAAAAATTATAGAGCATGCCATTGTTAAAACCGGCATCTGCGGCCATGGCATCAATTAACACCCTACCCTGGGTACTGGCGGATCCGTAGGCAGTGGCAACATCCTTGGCCGTGGCGCTAACCTGCAGGCCCAGGGCGTCTACCATTTGCCCCAGTAACATGGGATCAGCCTGATATAAGGCGTTCTCAACCGCCGAATAGGCCAAGCCAGCACCGGGGATATTCGCGAGAATGCCACCAAAGCCGATGGGCACCAGCAGCAGAGGTTCGAACCCTTTGCGAATAGCCAGAAAGAGCAACATAAGGCCGATTAAAATCATCAGACCCTGACCCGGTGTCATTTGGGCGAGACCGGATGAATTCCAGAGCTGTAAAATATTATCCATCAGCAATCAGACCAAACTTATCAGGGCTTCACCGACAGAAACCGTGTCACCCACTTTCACCGACACATCCACGACGGTGCCGGACCGGAAGGAGCGCACCTCTGTCTCCATCTTCATCGCTTCCAGAATTACGATCACATCACCCTCGGCTACGGTGTCGCCGGCGGCGACCCGCACTTCAAATATGTTGCCCGACAGGGGAGCTGATACGGCTTCAGCCGCGGCCGCAGCAATCGGAGCAGCAGTGACCGGAGCGGGTGTAGCGGCGCCTACCGATTGAACTTCACCACCATCACTGACCTCCACCACATAAGCCTGGCCATTGACCTTGACCGTGTAAACCCCGGAATCGCCAGCAGCTGGCGCCTTAGCGGCAGGCTGGGAGGGCGCGGCAACGGCCCCATCCGGTACCGGTTCGAAAGCATCAGGATTATTGCGATTTTCCAGAAACTTCAAACCGATCTGCGGGAATAGCGCGTAGGTCAATACATCGTCGACCTCGCCCTCGCCGGAGGTCAGAGAGATTGCCTTCTCCTTGGCCAGGCTACGCAGTTCCTCGGTCAGGTTCGAAAGCTCAGGAGACAACAGGTCTGCCGGGCGACCGGTGATGGGCTCTGCACCCTCCAATACACGGGCTTGCAGTTCGGCATTCATTGGCGCAGGTGTCGCTCCGTATTCACCTTTGAGCACACCCGCTGTTTCTTTGGTTATCGACTTATAGCGCTCTCCGGTCAGTACATTGATCACCGACTGGGTACCCACTATCTGCGAGGTGGGTGTTACCAGCGGAATGAAACCCAGATCCTCCCGTACTCGTGGAATTTCCAGCAGCACTTCATCCATCTTATCGGCAGCACCTTGCTCCTTCAGTTGGCTTTCCATATTGGTCAACATGCCACCCGGGACCTGGGCCACCAAAATACGTGAGTCCACGCCGCGTAAAGAGCCTTCAAACGGGGCGTACTTTTTGCGAACCTCGCGAAAATAAGCGGCTATCTCGCCCAGTTTTTCTATGTCCAGGCCGGTATCCCGTCCGGTGCCCTGCAGCATCGCCACCACCGATTCGGTGGGCGAGTGGCCATAGGTCATCGACATGGAAGAAATCGACGTGTCGACATTGTCGATACCCGCCTCGACACATTTCAAAATGGTGCTGGTGGACAAGCCCGTGGTTGCATGACAGTGCAAATGAATAGGGATATCGCAAGCGGCTTTCAACCGGGTGACCAGTTCGTAACCGTCATAGGGTCGCAGCAGGCCAGCCATATCCTTGATCGCGATGGAGTCCGCACCCATATCCTCAATGCGTTTACCCTGCTCCAGCCAGCCTTCAATATTGTGTACCGGGCTCAGGGTGTAGGAAATGGTTCCCTGAGCGTGTTTACCCACCTTTTTCACGGCCTGCAATGCAACATCGATATTGCGCATATCGTTCATCGCATCGAATACCCGAAACACATCGACCCCATTAAATGCTGCGCGCTCGACAAACTTTTCGACTACATCGTCGGCATAGTGGCGATAACCAAGAATATTCTGGCCCCGAAACAACATCTGCTGAGGCGTTTTCGGCATGACTTTCTTAAGTTCACGAATTCTGTCCCAGGGGTCCTCCCCCAGGTAACGGATACAGGAGTCGAAGGTTGCTCCGCCCCAGGACTCCAGTGACCAGAATCCAATCTCATCAAGTTTCGCGGCGATCGGCAGCATGTCATCCAGGCGCAAGCGTGTTGCAAACAGTGACTGGTGAGCATCACGCAGCACAACGTCCGTTATTCCCAGGGTGCGATCATTTTGATCCATGGTCAGTCAGCCTCCACGGCTTGGGGTCATTCGTTAATGTTTATTTGCCACTGCGATGACGGTGTATCGCCGCAGATATCACCGCAACTAACTCTTGATCGGCAAGCTGCGCACGGGGTTTATTGGACGCAGCAGCGACTTCTATCTCCGCCTCGGGGAAAAAACGGGTAATGAATCGGGACATGGCCATCGTCATTATCACCAGGAGCGTCAAAAACAGAACCACAGTGCTCATACCAAACAGCATCAGCTCCAGACCCTGATCGACAATTGTTTGTTGCATTGGACGTTTGCTCCAGCTGAATTTAGCGCGCAATCGCCAATGATAAATCAGGAAGGGGTATCTGCGCCAATCCCTGAAGACATTAGTTTGTAACTGTCAATAATAGAAGCTGCTGCATGTTTCTTCCTCACGTATAATGTGTGCTTCGAACACATATCCGGGCACGACAATGAGACTCATGCTGGCTCCTATGGAAGGAGTCATAGATCATACAATGCGCGAGCTCATCACCAGCCTCGGTGGAGTGGATCGCTGCGTCACAGAATTCGTCAGAGTCACGGAAAGACTACTGCCCCCGCGGGTATTTTATAGGCTTTGCCCCGAACTCAAAACAGGCGGAAAAACACGCTCCGGGGTACCCGTCTACGTCCAATTACTGGGCGGAAAAGCTTCTGTTCTTGCTGAAAATGCTGCACTCGCCGCGTCACTGGGGGCCCCTGGCATCGACCTCAACTTCGGCTGCCCGGCCAAAAAGGTTAACCGCTCTGATGGTGGGTCAATCATTTTGCGCTCACCGGAGCGGGTCTACGAGATCTCAGCGGCAGTGCGGCGCGCTGTTCCTGCCCATATTCCAGTGACCGTGAAGATACGGCTGGGCTATGAGGACCAATCGCAATTTCTGGACATTGTATCCGCCGTCGACACCTCAGGTGCCACCGAGTTGACCATTCACGCTCGCACCAAAAAACACGGTTATCGCCCCCCCGCCTACTGGGATCAAATTGCGCGAGCACGAGAAGTCGTCAGTCTGCCGGTGATTGCCAATGGTGAAGTATGGAGCCCCGGGGATGCCCTGCGCTGCCTGGAAGTCACCGGTTGTGAGGATTTGATGCTCGGTCGCGGCGCCTTGTGCCGACCCGACCTACCCGGGCTAGTCCGCGCGGCTGTGGAGGGCACCAGCATAGACCCGTTACCGTGGACTGCTATCCCGCCGCTCTTGTTGCAGTATTTTGATTTGACGATAGCCCATTACGACATCCATCACGCCGGCAATCCGCTGAAGCAGTGGCTGGTCTATCTGCGCAGTTACTACCCCCAGGCGGCACCGCTGTTCGACAGTATCAAGCGCCTGCGTGACCCCCAGGCACTTTATGATCAGCTAAATCTCGAAATCAGCGCGAATACCCGGCAATCGCAGGTAGCATGACTGATCTAGCGCTCAAACTTCGCATTTTCACAATTAACAAGGAGGTATTGCACAGTTCATTCGTTTAACCAATGTGATCCTATACTGTCCACAAACAATCAATAACTAATCAGTACAAGGCGACCCCCTCCATGACCACCGCTACTGCTATCCATGACCCCGCGACAGACACCGGGTTTTTCGGCCATCCAAAGGGCCTGTTTGTCTGCTTTGCGACCGAGTTGTGGGAACGGTTCTCCTTCTATGGCATGAAGTACCTGCTATTACTTTATTTGACCAAGTACCACCTTTTTTCGGACGCCAACGGTCTAGAAGTTCTGGGTAGCTATGCCGCTTTGGTCTACGCGATGCCTGTAATAGGTGGACTGCTGGCAGATCGTTACCTTGGTATGCGTAAAGCGGTAGTCTTTGGAGCCCTGTTGCTGGTTCTGGGGCACCTGGGCATGGCCGTTGAAGGTGAGCAAGCTCGATCTATAAATGGCGAAGTGGTGCGTGATGAGGGCGCGCTGCAGGTATTTTATTTTTCGCTGGCACTGATTGTAATCGGCGTCGGCTTCCTGAAACCGAACATTTCCACCATCGTCGGCCAACTCTACGCCGAGAATGACCCCCGCAGAGACGCCGGCTTTACTATCTTCTACATGGGCATCAATCTCGGGGCATTCTCTGCAGCGTTATTGTGTGGCTATCTCGGCGAAACTTTCGGCTGGGCCTATGGTTTTGGGGCTGCCGGTGTCGGCATGCTGGTGGGTTTGGTGACATTCCTGGGTGGCCAAAAACATCTTCACGGTCACGCCGAACCGAAAAACCCGGCGATCCTTAAGGAACGCTCCGCTCTAGGCCTGAACAAAGAATTTACGATCTATGCCTGCGCTCTTCTCGGGGTAGTAGTGGCATGGCAAATGCTGCAGTTCCATGGCGCCGTGGGTTTGTTGCTGAACGTTATGTCGGTGGTAGTATTAATCGGGCTGGGCTGGTTCCTCACCGTAAGATGTAACCCGATTGAACGCAGCCGTATGCTGGTGCTTATCATTCTGACCATGTCAACCGTAGTATTTTGGGCCTTGTTCGAACAAAGTGCAGCATCCATGACTCTCTATGCAGACCGTGTAATGGATCGCCATTTGCTTGGTGTTGAATTCAGCGCGGCGCAGTTTGGCTCGCTCAATGCGTTTTTTATCTTCTTATGCGCACCACTATTTGCATGGCTTTGGACCTTCCTTGGCAAGCGCGGAATAGAGCCCAACACGCCTGTAAAGTTCGCATTGGGCATTGCACAGGCAGGTCTTGGGTTTGGCGCGCTCGTCATCGGCGCGTCAAGGCCAGATCAAGCAGGCCTGGTCTCAGGCTACTGGATGGTGCTTGCCTACCTACTACACACTACTGGGGAATTATGTTTGTCGCCCGTTGGCTTATCTGCAGTAACCAAGCTGGCGGTTCCCAGTATCGTCGGGGTTATGATGGGGGCGTGGTTTCTGGCGACCGCCTACTCAGAGTTTGTCGCCGTCCAACTGTCAAAACTAGCCGCAGTGACAACAGTCGATGGTACGGTCGCCGACGTCAGCGTTGCCTTGGCCAGTTACACTGATCTCTTCACACGCCTTCTGTGGGTAGGCTTAGGAGCAGCCGCGGCGCTACTGATCGTCTCTCCTTTACTGAAAAGAATGATGCACGGAGTGAAATAACCACACTCCAACGCAGAGTTTTTATCCGGATAAATCAACATGGAGTCCTCAATGAAAATTTGGACGTTGTCAGCAATTTCCGCTCTGGCGTTACTTCTCGGCCTGACTCTCTCCGGCTGTGATTCTGATCAGTCGTCAGATGCCAGCGCTGCGGCAGCCATTGTGATAGCTGCAGAAACTCCCCCCGAGGCCAGACTCCCGGAAGGGGTCGCCCCAGAGCACTACCGCCTGCATTTAACGATAGATCCAAGGCAAGACCGATTTTCCGGTAGCGCGGAGATAGCCATCAGTTTATCTGAGCAGACCTCACTGATCTGGTTGCACGGTAAGTCACTGGCAGTCAGTTCAGCCCAGGCGATCGCGCCCGATGGCACGATCACCGCGCTGAGGTGGCAACAACACACGGACTTTGGAGTTGCCAGCCTACAAGCTGACGCACCATTACCAGCCGGAAAATTGACGCTAAAAATTGAATACGACGCTCCCTTCGATACCAGCCTGGACGGCCTGTACAAAGTCGTGGAGGCGGAAAATTCTTATGCATTTACGCAGTTTGAAGCAACAGCTGCTCGACTGGCGTTCCCCTCTTTCGACGAGCCGGCGTTCAAGGTTACTTTCGACATTAGCATGACTGTGCCAGAACAATTTACCGGCATCACCAACACCCCCGAGATCGCGCAAACCAAAGACGGCAACGGCAACAAGACATTGGCCTTTGCCACCAGTAAACCCCTGCCCACCTACCTGATAGCCTTTGCGGTCGGGTCTTTTGATGTGGTCGAATGGGATGCGATTCCAGCAAGCGCACATCGGCAAGCGCCTATTCCCCTGCGTGGCATCACCATTGCGGGCAAGGGCGATCAAATTCACTACGCTCTGGAGAATACCGAGGCCATCGTCCTGGACATGGAGGATTACTTCGACACCGCCTATCCCTACGCCAAACTCGATATTATTGCGGTTCCGGATTTCCGCTCCGGGGCCATGGAAAATGCCGGCGCCATCACCTACCGAGAGCAACTGCTGTTACTCGACGAAGACAGCTCAGTGCGTCAAAAGCGCGGCTTTTTGAGTACCCATACACACGAACTGGCGCACCAGTGGTTTGGCAATCTGGTGACACCGGTGTGGTGGGACGATATCTGGCTGAATGAATCCTTCGCTACCTGGAACTCATCAGCGATCCTCGACCGACTCTATCCCGAGGAAAACTACCGAGAAGCCCGCATCAGTTCCTCCCATCGGGTAATGCGAAGTGACAGTCTTGCCAGCGCCAGGCAGATCCGCGAACCCATTACCCGCCACGCGGATATCGGCTCCGCTTTCAACGGCATCACCTATCAGAAGGGAGGTGGTGTACTTACTATGTTCGAAGCATTTCTTGGCAGGGATAACTTCCGCGACGGCATTCGCGCCTACATGAAGAAATACGCCTTCGGCAATACCACCGCAGAAGATTTCATCGGCGCCATCGCAGACGCCAACCCACAAGTGGACGGCCAGGATTTACGCGACGCGTTCAACAGCTTTATCGAACAGGCCGGCATGCCCACACTTAGTCTGACTCAGGTTTGCGACGATAACGGCGCGCGCCTGGAGGTGAGCCAAAAGCGTTATTTGCCGACTGGCTCCACCGGCAGTAGCGATCAAACCTGGTTGGTGCCCGCCTGTGTCAACCTGTGGCAGGACGAACAACAGCAGTCGCAGTGCTTTCTACTAAAAAGCCAGCAAGAAACTATTGATCTCAACACCGAAAATTGCCCTCAGGCGGTAATGCCCAATACCGGCGGGTCCAGCTATTATCGCTGGTCGATGAAACCCGAACAGTGGCAAGCCCTGTTGCAGCGGTTTGACAGCCTGAGTTCCGGCGAGCAAATATCAGTCGCCAGTAGCCTGAGCGCAGCGCTCAACGATGGCAGCCTGCCACTGACCGATTACCTGGCGGGGGTAAGCACTCTGGCTACGGCAGAGTCCTATCGTGTCGCCATGGCACCCCGGGGGGATCTGCGCAAGGTCTATGAGTTTGTTCTCTCCGCGGATGAAAAAATTCGCCTGGAACAACAGTTGAAGACCTGGTATCAGCCTAGGCTGGACGACTTTGAAGGCAAAGATGACCTTACCCCGGACCAGCAGGAATTTCACAGCCAATTGTTATCAACTCTGGCACTGGATGCGAAAGACCCCGCGCTACGCGCTCGCCTGACCGAGCAGGCCGTCACTTTTACTGGCTTCGGTGGAGACCAACAGTTACGACCTGAAGCGATTGACCCCAACATCAGGTTGCTTGCGCTATTGGTAGCGGTTGAAGAAAAGGGAGCTGAATTTGCTGAATTACTGTGGCAGCAGTTCCTGTCCGCAGAAGATGCACTGTTACGAGACCATTTATTGCGTGGCATGGCCTCTAGTAGCGACCCCAAGGTCGCAGCACTGTCGCGCGAGCGAATTTTGTCCTCGTCAATACGAGATAATGAGATCTTCAATATCCTGTGGTATCAGATGCGCAATGCAGAAAACCGACAGTCAATGTGGGAATGGACAATGACAAACCTCGATGCCGTGCTGGCGCGAATACCCAGCCAGAATCGCGGTGGCCTAACCCGTGTATTTAGTCGCTTTTGCGATGCGGCATCCGCCGATGCTCTGGAAGCCAGCTTTGCACCTATTATCGACAGTCTTGAGTCCGGGCCACGTCACCTGGCCAACACGGTTGAAGCGGTTAGACTATGTGCGGCTTTTGTTGCATCGCAACAAGCCAACAACGGAGAGTAAAACGATGAGTAAAGATTTCGACGTTATTGTATGGGGAGCTACCGGCTTTACTGGCAAATTAGTCGTAGAGTACCTTGCCAAAACGTATGGTGTTCGCGGTGACCTCAAGTGGGCTATTGCAGGCCGCGACCAGCGCAAACTGGAGCAGGTCCGTAAGGATTGCGTGGCGGAAAGCGAACGACAACATCTAGCGGTGTTTACCGCTGACAGCCACGACGCACGCAGCCTAAGCGGCCTCACCAGTCGCGCCAAAGTTATTTGTACCACCGTTGGGCCCTACGCGACCCACGGCACTACGCTGGTTGAAGCCTGTGTAGCCACTGGCACTCACTACTGTGACCTGGCAGGAGAGGTACAGTGGATGGCCCGGGTTATACCGCGCCTGCAAGCACAAGCCGAAGAGACAGGAGCGAAAATTGTACATACCTGTGGTTTTGACTCCATCCCTTCCGATATGGGTACATGGTATGTGCAGCGAGCAATGCTGGAGCAGCACGGCGTAGCGGGCAATAAAGTGAGCGCCAGGGTAGGCAAGAGTAAAGGAGCAGCGAGCGGTGGCACCATCGCCAGCATGTTCGAGATGCTGGAAGAATCCAAGCGCGACTCGAGTGTTAAGCGTGCGCTTTCGGACCCCTACTCCCTCTATCCAGAGGGTGTAGCAAAAGGGCAGGATAAACGCGATCAGACCAGCGCCATTTACGATGACAACTTCCAGCAATGGACCTGCCCATTCATTATGTCCGCCATCAACGCACGCGTAGTCAGGCGCAGCAATGCAATTTCGGGTTTTCCCTGGGGTGAGGACTTCCGTTACGACGAATCCCAGTTGTGCAGCAACCGCGGCAAAGCGCTAGCAGCTACCGTGGCAATGGGTATGGGTATGGTCACCGTGGCTTTTGGGCCTGGGCGAAAGCTGGCCCAGAGATTACTGCCGGCTCCGGGAGAAGGTCCAAACCGAGCTGCCAGGGAAGCCGGATTTTATGAACTCTTTTTCCACGCCAGCCACCCCGAAGACAGCAGCAAAGACCTGCGAGCCAAAGTAACCGGAGACATGGACCCGGGTTATGGCTCCACATCCAAGATGCTTGCCGAGTCAGCTATATGCCTGGCTATGGACGACCTTGATACAGGTGGCGGATTTTGGACACCCAGTACAGCGCTTGGGGAATCACTATTGGACAGGTTGACCGGAAAAGCCGGACTTACCTTCGAGTTAATCCCAATCACGTGAATTATCCCTCGCTTGCTTCTGGTAAAGCGTGGCGAAAAACCGTACATTTTGGGTAAATAAGAAATGTGGGGGGCAATAACGCGAGGTGAGTAAATTTAACCTCTCGTTCAGGGGCGAGATTCTGCCTGGCTACAAGCCGGAGCAGGTCAAGTCCCGTTTCGCCAAGCTATTTGCAATAGATGACCCGCAACGGGTCGAAATGTTCTTTAGCGGCAACCCCGTCAACTTGCGCCGCAATCTTGACCGCAAAGAAGCGGCTGACCTATTTCGAAAACTACATGATATAGGTCTGTCCTCGGAGTTGGTGAAAGTAGACGAGGATGGCACCGCTGCGGCTGCCGTTGAACATCCTGCCACCGAAGCAGAAGCTGCAACAGAAACACCCTCCAAGACAACTCCACGAGGAATGGATCACAATATATTGCAGCGGGCAGCAGGTCGCGTCGATCAGAGCTGGGCCGTGTCCTCTCGCAAACCCATGCCGGCGAACAAGTCCAGGGAGGGAGTTAAAACCGAGCAGATAGCGAGCCGTTCGGTAGCGGATACGAACTCGGAGCTCAGGGCCAGGGAAGAGGCGGCAGCCGCCGAACAAACACGCATTGCCGAACAGGAAGCGACCCGCAGAAAAGCCGGGGCCGAGGCTGCCAAAGCGGCTGCCGCCGAACAAGCACGTATTGCTGAACAGGAAACGGCCCGCAAAAAAGCCGAAGGCGAGTTAGCTAAAGCGGCTGCCGCCGAACAAGCACGTATCGCTGAACAGGAAGCGGCACGCAGAAAAGCCGTCGCCCAGGCCACTATAGCGGCTGCCGAACAAAAGCGTATCGCTGAACAGGAAGCTGCGCGCAAAAGAGCCGAGGCTGATGCCGCCAAAGCCGCTGCCGCCGAACAAGCACGTATCGCTGAACAGGACGCTGCGCGTAAAAGAGCCGAGGCTGATGCTGCCAAAGTCGCTGCCGCCGAACAAGCACGTATCGCTGAACAGGAAGCGATCCGGAGAAAAGCCGAGGCTGAAGCTGCCAAAGCCGCTGCCGCCAAACAAGCACGTATCGCTGAACAGGAAGCGGCCCGCAGAAAAGCCGAGGCTGAAGCCGCTCAAGTTGTTGCTGCCGAAGAGCAGCGCATCGCCGAACAAGACGCCGCTCGCAGGAAAGCCGAAGCAGCGCAAGCTATCGTCGTCGAAGAACAACGCATCGCAGACCAGGACGCCGCTCTCAGGAAAGCCAAGGCCGAGGCTGCTATAGCGGCTGCCGAACAAGCACGTATCGCTGAGCAGCTAGCTGCCCGAAAGCAAGCCGAGGCGCAGGCTGCCGAAGCGACTGCCGCCGAAGCGAGACGTATCGCCAAGGAAGATGCTGCACGGAAAAAAGCCGAGGCTGATGCCGCTAAAGCGGCCGCCGCCCAGGCGAAACGTATCGCCAAGGAAGACGCCGCACGGAAAAAAGCCGAGGCTGATGCCGCTAAAGCGGTGGCGGCAGAAGCCAGGCGTGTCGCCAGAGAAGAAGTCGCGCGTAGTAAAGCGCAAGCCAAAGAACTCGCTGCGGAAGCCAAGCGCATCGCCAAGGACGAAGCCGCTCGAAAGAAAACTGAAGAAAACGCGCTACGTAAGGCAGCGGCAGAAGCCAAGCGCAGCGCCCTGGAGGAAGCCGCTGGCAAAAAAGCCGAAGAAGACGCAATACGTCGGGCAGCGACAGAAACTGCGCGTATCCTCGAGAAGGAAGCCGCTCAAAAACGGGATGAGGAAGAAGTCGCCAAGCTGGCGGTAGTCGAGGCCAAGCGTCTCGCCGCTGAACAAGCCGAGCGTGAAACGGCCAAAGTAATACGTCAGGCAGAGCAAGAAGAGGCAATAAAAAAGGCGGACTCGGCGAAGCAGACGGCTATGAACGAGGCCGCACGGCGCCTAGCTGCCGCGGAAGAGGGCGAGCGCCTAGCGCTGGCGGAGGAAGCCAAGTATCTGGCTGCCGCGGAGGCGGCGCGAACCAGAGCCAGGGCCGAACACCTCAAAGCCGAGGCGGCTGCACGAATGGCGGCCCAGGAACAATCCGGGACTACTGACCTATTCGAGGACCCAACACCCCCGGTCGCCGAGAGCACACCTCCCATCGAGGCCAGGGCCAAGAGCGTCGCGCCACCCAAGGCGCTACCCAAGCGTCTGCGCACACGTATTGAGGTGCCAACACGCGTTAAAATTGACAGCAGCGCGGGTCCCGGTGACCCGGGCATTAAAGCGCGCCGCCCTTCCCAACCCGGCGCCCCAAATCTGTTTAGCATACTCCCCTTCAGAAACAGTACTGCCGTACGAGAACGTGCGCAGCGGTCACAGACCTGCTATATAGGTGGCCTGGCCGCTTCTTTACTGGCTGTGATTGCCCTGATAGCGCTAAGCCTTCGCTTCGCAGCCGCGCCCACGCCAATTTTACTGGCCGGACCTGACAGCATCGTTGCCAGCCCCGCAGGACAATTGCTACTACTGGTTAATGATCACGCTCTTAGCCACGATCGTTCTGGTGTTGTGGTGGAGGAAATCATCCTACCCGCGGTACCTGATAGCAGCGCTCGCCAGCCCCTACAGTTTATTAGCGAAGAGCAATACATGCTGGCAGCAGAGCTAACTGATCTGGAGAGCGAAGGCACAGCCTCCCAGCTGCTGCGCTGTGACATGCCAGAGAACTCCTGTGCGCCGTTATTAACTGACAACCCCAATGAGGCTGTGGCTGGAGTAATAGCGCATACGCTAGACGGCGCGCTGTATATTGCCAATCACAGAGATGACTTACTGCGTAAATACAGCGCCGAGGGCAAACTGCTTGCCGAAGTCAGCGCCGCAATCCCGGTTGTAGCTACATTGCGTCTCGAAGATGGCTTGATCTACATGAATAGTAGCCAGGGACCCGCCATCAGCGTCTTTCGCCCCGACAGTACCAACTTCGGCACTCAATTGGACGAAATCCTGTTACTGACTCCCGTTGCGGAGGCCGCTAAATTTTCCAAAGTCCGCGATTTTGTAAGGCTTTCAGGGTTCTGGTGGGTAATTCTTGAAAATGTAGAATCTGGTCAAGCCCGAGTGTTTCAATTTGACAGCCAGTGGGGCTACATCCGAGAAATTGAAATGGCTGAGGGTTTCAATCCGCAACAACTGCTGTCCTGGGGCGAAAAGATACTGATAAGAGATGAGCAGCAGTCAGTGATTCCTAGGTTCAACAGCACTGGTGAGGCCGAGGTTTCGTTTGAATCCGAGTCACTAGCTGCCTTAATTTTGGAGGAGCAGGCCAATGCCTACACGAGTAACATTTTGTGGCGGATCAGTCTGGCACTGATAACAGCCATGGCCATCTTCTCGTGTATTTTTGCCTATACCCACAAGATCCGCAGCCTGGTCTACAAGCCCGGCAGCACCCGCGGCGCAGAACCCATTGAAGATTACACTGCAGACATTACGTGGCTGGATCCGGCAAGAAATCGCCGCAGCCGCTTTCTCCAGCTGGGTATCCTCTACCTCCTGGGGTGCATTGGTGCTGGCGCTGTGGCTGTCGGTCTGGGAGTATCGACCCGTGAGTTGTTCGCTGTAATGATCGTACTGTCTGGGCCAATCATCGGCATCATACTGCTCTACCGCAGCTCGACTGGAAATATCGGACACAGCGGTGAGACGCTTGTTCTGGTCGATCACAATAAGCTTTATCACATCGGACGGGGTCCCCAGATACACTACCGCAATCGCTTTCTCATTGTCGGCGATGTCGTGGTGTATATTGGCGCGAGCCTACTACCCACTTTCGATCGCATCCAGTTACAGCAGCTGATACCACTGGCCGAGGCCGGCATTAAGGTGGATCGCAAAGCGGTCTGGATTAAATTAATTCAGGCCCGGCATCCATTAGCAATGGGTACACTGGTCAGCCTGCTCTGCCTATCAACGGCCATTGTTTTGCTACTGCTATAGCGACATTGGTCCACAGCTTTCGCTATACTGCTCCACTAGTGTAGTGTCCTGTATAAAATGCATATTCAGCAGACAAAATCGAGAGAATCCAAGGCTTTGACTGAACCCTCTGCAGATGACCATATCACCATGAACAACACCGAGCATTATCGTGTGGGGCTGTTTGTCACCTGTCTGGCAGACCTGTTTCGCCCCTCTGTTGGCTTCGCCAGTATTGCCTTACTGGAGCGGGCTGGCTGCGAGGTAACCGTACCTGTGGATCAGAGTTGCTGCGGTCAACCCGCCTATAACTCTGGTGACTATGTCGCTGCAGCAAAAGTAGCGCAGAGCGTCATAGCAAGCTTTGAATTTGCTGACTACGTGGTTTTACCTTCAGGGTCCTGTGCCGGCATGATGGTACATCACTATCCTCGAATCCTGGAAGGCGAATGGCGAGAGCGGGCTTTGGCGCTTTCTGCAAAGACCTTTGAGCTCACCACATTTTTGGCGGAAGTCGCCAGGCCGGTTATCAGTGACACACCAAAGTCGATGCCATTAACGGTTACCTATCACGATGGCTGCGCCGGCCTACGGGAATTGAACATTCGAAATCAGCCGCGGCAACTGCTGAAAAACCTGTGTGGCATCGAGATAAAAGAGCTTGAACAGGCGGAAGTTTGCTGCGGTTTCGGCGGCACGTTCTGCGCCAAAATGCCAGCCCTGTCCGGCAAGATGGTCGACGACAAACTAGCCAACGCCTGTGCCAGCGGCGCTCAGGTATTGACCGGTGGCGACCTCGGCTGCCTGCTGAATATCGCCGGGCGAGCGCGCCGGCAAGGCATTGATATTGAGGTACGGCATGTCGCAGAACTGCTTGCTGGCGACCTGGACGAGCCGGGCATTGGAGATGCCCAATGAGTGAGATCCTGGCCTTTTGAAAATCCAGAGCGCAGACTTTCTAGAGGCAGCAGACCGTGCCTTACAAAATCCGGAGCACACCAGCATCCGTGATGAGTTCGGGCTTTCCGCGCCGCTTAAACGCTCCACCGCGGTCGAGGAATTTGGTGACTTCAAGGCCCTACGCGACCATGTTAAGCGCATCCGCCAACACAGCCTGGATAACCTCGATCACTATTTGAGCCAGTTCGAAGCTGAAGCGCTGAACAACGGCAACTCAGTACACTTCGCCCGGGACGGTGAGGAAATGAACACGCTGGTTCTGGATATCTGTCGCCAGCATCAGGTCCGCAAGGTCGCCAAGGGCAAGTCCATGGTCACCGAGGAGACCGAGCTCAACGAGCACCTCATCGCGGCCGGTCTGGAAGTGATAGAAACGGATCTGGGCGAGTACATTATTCAGTTGGCCGGGGAAAAACCCAGCCACATTACTGCCCCCGCCGTGCACAAAACGGAAGCCGAGATCAGTCAATTATTCCTCGACAAACATCAGCTGGGTGAACGGGAACTGGAAACCCCCGCAGACATGGTCAGCGAGGCACGTACTGTATTAAGAGAGCATTTCCTCAGCGCAGACATTGGCATTATCGGGGCCAATGCGCTGGTCGCCGAAAACGGCTATTCCATGCTGGTTACCAACGAAGGCAACGGTGATTTATGTGCCAGCCTGCCGAACGTGCTGATTATCTGCACAACAATCGAACGAATTTTGCCAACCATGGGCGATGCCGCTGCCACTCTTCGCTTGCTGGCGCGCTCCACCACCGGTCAGGCAATAACCTGCTATACCAGCTTTTACTCTGGACCACGACGGGAAGATGATGCTGACGGACCGGTAGAAACTCACTTCATTTTACTGGATAACCAGCGTAGCGAGGTTCTGGCCAGCGACTATCGGGAAATACTGGAATGTATCCGTTGCGGTGCCTGCCTTAATCACTGTCCGGTCTATATCGGTGCTGGCGGGCACGCTTACGGCTCGGTGTACCCTGGCCCGATGGGCTCAATATTAACCCCCCTGCTCACCTCGCTGGAAGAAAGTCATGTGCTACCTAATGCCTGCACCAGTTGCGGTCGTTGCGCCGAGGTCTGTCCCGCCAACATTCCACTACCCGATTTGCTGCGCGACCTGAGACAGGAAGAAAATACCCTGAAAATTTCGGCGCCGCGATGGCGACGCGGTATCGCAGTTCACGCATGGCTGAGCTGCAGACCGAAGCTCTACCATTTTCTGACAGGCTTGGTGATCAGCGTCCTGCACAAACTAGGCAGAAAACGAGGCAGCTTTCGCTCTCTCCCCTTTGCCGACGGTTGGGCGGATCAACGGGACTTTCCCTCGCCGCAGGCTGGGACTTTTATGCAGCAGTACAAGGCATCGGTGAAGAATCGAGATGAGTGATTCCGCACGTACAGAAATCATGGCCAGGATTCGTCGTGCCAGTCGCGGTGCAGCAGCGCAAGAAATCGCAGCCGACCACGCGCGAATCGGTCAGGGTCCGTCGGCTATGCTGCCGGATGCCAATATCGCCACCGCCTTCCTGACCAACGTATT
The DNA here is from genome assembly GCA_036961205.1 of Halioglobus sp. GTDB lineage: Bacteria > Pseudomonadota > Gammaproteobacteria > Pseudomonadales > Halieaceae > CALJFL01. The sequence continues at coordinate 31,939 of JBALVI010000004.1, forward strand.
GAAGAATTCAGGGACTGTGGCAGTTGCCGCCGATCGTTCAGCAGCGGTAAAAGAGATAGGGCGATACCTGTTCGAACAATATCATAGCCGCAAATTACTGGTGAGCAACGACCGACGCCTGGCTGCATTACCGTGGCGGGATGCGGGTCTGCTGCCGCGGTTTGGCAGCGCACAGGACGGCGATTTGGCAGCACTGAGTTTTGCCCAGATCGGTGTAGCAGAGACCGGCAGCGTCCTTACAGTAACGGGCAAAGCAAACCCTTCAGCTAATAATTTATTGCCGGAAAGTTACATCATTCTGGTTGATATCGCCGATGTTGTAACAACCCTGAACGATGGCCTGAACCGTCTCAATTTGGGCAGTGACATTGAAACCAGGCCACGAGGCATCAATTTCATCTCCGGTCCGTCGAGAACCGCTGATATTGCTATGAAACTGGTAACAGGTGCTCACGGACCCAGATTCTGGCACGTGATTTTGTTGGGGGAAACTGAAGAGAATACTCTACCAAGGGCCCGCGCGCTGGCGAACCCCTAGCAGTTTCAACTGGGTTTATTTAGCGCTGTAGCTAAACTTTTGCCCGCCAATTGCCGCTTCATACATGAGGCCGCCCTTAGCGATGGTGAAAATAGCCATGCCCTTGCGATACCCACCGTGCACCGTGCTCGCGTCATTTTGACCGCCGCTAATCCCGGCAGCACTGCCGCCGCCAGTACTTGCCTCGGCCGACACACCAGCCGTTAGTGCGACTGCGCTGGCCTGCGCGCTGAACTCAAAGTTTCCAGAAGTAAACTCCTCTAGCGCTCGCTGGTCTTTGAAAAAAATCATCTGACTAAAGGCCTGACCACCCAATTGGAAGCCCAGAGTGATTTGGGTCATCGAAGAATCTCCAACATGGACGCCCTGGGAGAAAACCCTGCCCTTACCGTGAGCGCCGCCTATACCAATCCCACCTTTACCGATTGTAGGAAACACGACGTAGCCATAGGAGTCCTGGAAAAACCCGGTGGTTTCACCCGCATTTTGAAATGCAGTCACCGTATCACTGTAGGTATCAGCCTGAGCCAGCTGTGAAGACACAATCAGCGCGCAGAAAGCGAGTATAGATCTAAAGGATTTGTTCATTAGTCTCAGTCCTGTTTTGATTCGAATTGAGCTGCAGGCGGCATGGCAATCAGCCCCGAGTCGGCCGAACTCATAATACTGCAACTGATGCGAGTTTGGCAGCACCGGGGCAGATAAATTCTAACCGGTATTGCGCATACCGGCCGCTATTCCAGCGATAGTGACCATAATCGCTCGCTCCAAGTGGGATTCTGCCGATTCACGCTGGCGCCGCAGTAGTTCCGCCTGCAGGTAATTCAATGGATCCGTATAAATATTGCGCAACTTCAAAGACTCACGAGTCCAGGGTAACTGCTCCAATAATGCTGGCGCGTCGAGGATGGTGAGCACTGTGCCGGTATCGCTTTCAAGCTGTTGACGGAGACGCTCGCCAATACCCTGCCATTCCTTCGGCACCAGACAGGCGTCGTAATAGCGCGATATTTCTGCATCTGCCTTGGCAAACACCATTTCCAGCATTGAAATCCGGACAGCGAAAAAGGGCCAGGTCGCCACCATTTCACGTAAGGTCTCACCCTGCCCGCGATCCAGAGCAGCTTGCAGCGCGGCGCCAGCACCCAGCCAGGCCGGTAGCATCAACCTGTTCTGAGACCAGGCGAAAATCCACGGAATAGCACGCAAGCTCTCAATACCGCCACCACCGCCACGGCGTGCCGGCCGCGAACCCAACGGTAGCTTCGCTAATTCCTGCTCCGGGGTGGCGTGGCGGAAGTAGGGAACGAAGTCTTTTTCCTCGCGGACTACATCCCGGTAAGCCATACAAGATTCAGCTGCCAAAATCTCCATCACCTGCCGCCATTCCGGCTTGGGGCTGGGGGGCGTCAATAAATTGGCCCTGCATATCGCTGTGGTGTAGAGCGCCAGTGTCTTTACGGCCAGCGAGGTCCAACCCAGCTTGGTGCGAATCATCTCGCCCTGCTCGGTAACCCGCAGGCCATTTTTCAGGGTGCCTGGGGGTTGTGACAAGAGCGCGTCATGAGCAGGTGCCCCACCCCGGCCAATGGAACCGCCACGGCCGTGAAACAAGGTCAGGGCAATTTGATGCTGGGCACAAACCTCGAGTAATTCCTCCTGCGCCCGATACTGGGCCCAGGAAGCAGCCAGCACACCCGCATCCTTGGCGGAATCGGAATAACCAATCATCACCATTAGCTTGCCGTCCAACCTTTGCCGATAGGCATCGTCAGCGAGCAACGACGCTACCACCTCTCGGGCTCGAGACAGGTCGTCCAGAGTTTCAAACAGGGGCGCTACCGGAAGTCTCTCCTGCCCCGCCACCTCTCGCAGTAATAATTGCACAGCCAGAACATCCGAGGCCTGACGCGCCATCGAAATGACATAAGCCCCAAAAGCTGTATCGGGATGGCGACCGGCAACCTCGCAGGTTGCCAATACTTCCTTTACATCGTCACTGGGCTGCCATTTCGCGGGTATCAAAGGTCTGCGTCCGGCTAACTCTTTGCGCAGAAACTCGTAGCGCGTATTTTCGTCCCATTCCTGGTAATCGCCAAGGCCCAGATACCGGGTTAGCTCGGACATGACTTCAGTGTGGCGGGCGCTGTCCTGACGTAAATCGTGGCGCACCAGATGAACCCCAAAACAACGGACCTTGCGCAGCAAATCCAATAGCGCTGCATCGGCTATTACGGCCATACCGCACTCGCGCAACGAGTGGTAGCAGCATTCCAACGGTTGCCAGAGTTGCTGCACATCGTCAATTATGTCGTTAATTTCAACACTCTGACCGTCCAACTCGGCCTCAATCGCCACCAGAGTATTGCGTAATTGATCACGAAGCCCACGCAATACTGCCCGATAAGGTTCGTGAGCGCCCTCTCCCGCCAATGCCCGCATGGCGTCACTGCAACGGGTCATCGACAGTTCTTCAACCAGCGCGATAATATCGCGAAGATAAAGATCTGCCGCCTGCCAACGACTAAGTAAGAGCACCTCTTCGGTAACAGTGGCAGTGACATTAGGATTACCGTCCCGGTCACCGCCCATCCACGAGACGAAATGCACGGGAGCAGCCTCCAGCGAAAGACGCTCGCCGGTATGCTCCAACAGCGCCTTGTCTAATCTGCGCAGAAATTCTGGCACTGCCTGCCACAGTGAATCCTCTACCACGGCATAACCCCACCTGGCTTCGTCCACCGGTGTCGGGCGCTGCAACCTGAAGTCATCCCCGTACCAAATCTGGGTGACCAACTCCCTCAACCGGGCGTACAGCCGGTCGCGCTCTCGCGGAGTCTGACCATCCAATTCCAACTTGCCCAGACACACACCTATCTCGCTGTGCTTGTGAATCAGGGTGCGGCGCATGATTTCAGTGGGGTGCGCGGTCAGCACCAACTCGATATTTAACTCACGGATGGTCGTGGCCAGGTCACCACCGGTAACACCCTGGGCGAGCAGATCCTCGAAGGTGGATGCCAGCGCCTGGGAGGCCGAAAACACCGGATCCATTTCCCGTGACACCGTATTTTGTTGATCGGCGATATTGGCGAGATTGAGGAACTGACCGAAGGCCCGTGCCACCGGCACCAATTGCTCATTGTCGAGGTTTCGCAACAGAGACAGCAATGCGTCTCTGGCACTGGTGTCACCCTCCCTGGCGGAGCGCGACAGAGTGCGCACCTGCTCAATCAATTCGAGAAAATCGTCGCCCTGAGCGGCAGCCATAGTCTCGCCGAGTAACTCACCCAATGCACTGACATTACTGCGCAATGATGAGTAGTCGACCGCGTCCGAAATTTCGCTCATTCGAGTGTCACTTTAAAAGTTTTACCAGTTGCCAAGACGAGCAAGTAAATCACAAACCCTGCTGGAATACCCCCACTCGTTATCGTACCAATTCAATACGCGCAGATATCTGTCACCGGTCACAGCGCTAAAACTGGAGTCGAAGATTGAAGAATGCGAGTTGCCTATAATGTCCGAAGAAACGATAGGCCTATCGGTGAACTCCAGTATGCCCTGCAGCCGTGTCGATTCGGCGGCAGCACGGACCACATCATTTACGTCCTGAACCGAAATCGATTTGGCCAGCTTGGCAAACAGGTCCACCACCGAACCGTCGGGAACCGGAACTCTTGCGGCTATACCATGCAGACGCCCCTGCAATTCAGGCAAGACTTCACCCACCGCCTTTGCCGCACCCGTTGAGGTCGGAATAATATTCTCGGCGGCAGCACGGCTGCGGCGCCAATCGGAGTGCGGCACATCCGCCAACCTCTGATCATTGGTGTAGGCATGCACCGTGTTGATCACCCCTTCGACAATGCCGAATTCTTCATGCAGCACTCTGGCCATGGGCGCCAGACAGTTCGTAGTACAGCTGGCATTGGAAATAATCTGGTGCTCAGGCTTGAGACCGTCTTCATTAACACCCAGCACAACGGTGTAGTCTATTGGCTCAGATGCTGGCACCGTTAACACAACGCGCTTGGCGCCGGCCTCCAGGTGCTGTTGCAACTGTTCGCGCTTGCGAAACGCACCGGTTGCTTCAACTACAGCATCGATGCCCATCTCGGCCCAGGGCAAATCCGCGGGGTTTCGCTCACACAGCAACTTGACCCTGCCCTTCGGGGTAACAAAATAGCCGTCTTCAAGAGTCAGACTTTTGCCGAACGGGCCCATCACAGTGTCGTAATTGAGCAAGTAGCGCAGCGCGTCCGGATCAAACAAGTCATTGATGGCAACTACGTCAACGCCTTCGACATCTTCAAGAATGCGGAAGACTGAACGGCCAATCCGACCAAAACCATTAATCGCTATTTTCATTACGCTGCCTCCTGTTGCCGATCAATATCGGCATATAGGCGCACAACATCCAGTAAGCGCGCCGCGTGTCCCAGATTTTCATACCAGGACAAAGCCTTGATGGTATGTTCGCCAGCCTTCACCGTGCCCTTGATATCAAACACCAGGGAATTGGAATTGCCAATCACGTCAGAGGACACGACAGGGTCTTCAACGACATCAACAATACCGGGGAAAGCCGCTCTGGCCTCGCGCATTGCGTCGTTGATATCAGCAACCTGGACGTTGGAATCTTTGAAAATCAAATTGGCATCTAACAGACACCCTTCATGTATCGGTACATTGAGCGCGGCAGTCAGAATTTTGCCGTCAAATTGCGGTAACACATGGCCTAGCCAGAGCGCGGCCTCATGAGTGTTGGGAATAATATTTTTCGCCGCCGAGCGGCTTCGTCGAAAATCACTGCCGGCGTAATCCTGTAGCGCCTGGTCGGAGGTATAAGCGTGTACGGTAGTCGCGCTGCCACATTCGATCTCAAAACGATTGCCCAGGATATGCAGTAACAGACAGAGCGCAGTCGTGGTTGCAGAACCCGCAGAGATCATCCGATCCGACGAGCTAATTGAATCCTGATTGATTCCGGGAATGACGATTCTGTCGATGTGATCAAACGGTAACCCTCTAAGCAAGACTCTGGGGGCGCCGTTGCCCAGATGATCCTCCATGGCCGCACGCTCTCGGTACTTGCCGGTAGAGTCGATCACCGCGTCCAGGCCAAAAATATCCCAGGGCATTTCGGCAGGCCGGTCGATGCCCATCAGGCGAGCACGAAAGCGTGGATTGACCAGGAAATTGCCCTGCAATTCATGGCGCTCGGGCTCGTTGACCTCAGAGCACAATAGATAATGCAGGATGTCTGGCTTGCCTATGTCGGCAATTGCGACCACCTCAACATCATCGCTGCGAGAAGCAAGCTCATAAATCTGACGGCCGGTCTGGCCAAATCCCATGATTCCAACTCGAATTGGCTTGTCGCTTGGCATTGTTATGCTCCCCTGTTAGTTAGTAGCTGGCGTCATTGCTTCACGAGCCAGTCGTTCAATTGTTTGCCAATCGCCGGCAGCGATCAGATCGGCGGCGACCATCCATGACCCGCCGCAACAAACCACATTGCTGAGGGCAAGGTAGCGATGAAAGTTTTCCGGATTGAGCCCGCCAGTGGGGCAAAAGCTCACCGCCGGAAATGGACCCCCAAGGGATTTGAGCAGGGCAATTCCTCCTACAGCCTCGGCGGGAAATAACTTGAAACAGCTGTAACCCAGATCCAGGCCCTGCATTACTTCCGATGCAGTTGCCACCCCCGGCACCAAATCGGCACCGCGGTCACGGGCGGCGGACAACAGTGACGGGGTCGAACCGGGACTGACAATCAATTGCGCGCCCGCAGACATGGCCTGGTCCAATTCGGCAGGGTTGGTGACGGTACCAGCTGCCACCAATATGTCTGGCACTTCTTCACTGACGGCCTTGATACTGGCCAGCGCCGCCTCGGTGCGCAAAGTAATCTCTACCGCCTTCATACCCCCCTGGCCCAAAGCTCGCACCAGTTGCACCGTGGTAGCGACGTCTGTCGCCGTAATTACGGGAAGTACCCGACATGCCGTCAGTGTTTCAGTTAGCATTGTGCATTCACCCAGTAGTAATTTTATTACATTTTTGACTTTATCCTACCCGGGGTTTCCACGCAAGCACAAAATCCCATTCAGCTGACCCAGTCCTAAAAAACGACAAAACCGCTACTTAAATCTATTTAAACAGGGCGATATCCATATTTTCTTACCTGAAACAATGACCTACAACAAAAAGAGGTTGTTTTTATTATAAAAGTTTATTACATTTTCAACACACATAGAGGAGCTACTCCCGATGTCAGTCCTTAGCCAGTTGCGCGATACACAAACCCGGCGCAGCAAGTCTGCAATCAAATTGATCGCCTACATCCTCGAGGACCCGACAGCTATCGTGTCCATGCCTATCGCCACACTGGCTAACGCCGTCAGCATCAGTGAACCCACGGTCAATCGGTTTTGCACTGGTATGGGCTTCAAGGGCTTTCCAGATTTCAAACTCACCCTGGCGGCAGAGTTGGGACGGGCAGAATCGGGTATCGCCAGCGATATAGAAAGTTCTGATTCCATCTCTCTGGTCGTCAGTAAAATATTTGAGGCCACCCGGGTCAGTCTGAGCAATACTCAAAACCATCTGGATGTAGGTCTGATTGACCAGGTTGTGGTCGCACTGGACAGTGCCAGATCCATTGTCTTGTGCGGGTTGGGAGCTTCGGCTTCGGTGGCGATGGATGCGCAGCACAAGTTACTGCGCTTCGACACTCCGGTGGTGGCCCATACTGACATTATCAATCAGCGCATGTTGACTACCAGCCTACGGGCGGAAGATTGCCTGATTTGCATATCCTACACGGGCAGAACCACCGCCCTGTGTGATATCGCCGACATGGCGGCGTCATCTGGCGCCACTGTGGTGGGGCTGACTGATCCCGACTCACCGCTGGCGAAACTATGTGATCTGGTATTGGGGGTAGACAGCGGCGAAGACACCGACGTCTACACCCCGATGACTTCCCGAATAGCGCAATTGGCGATTATAGATGTACTGGCTACAGCCTGGGCCCTGCGCAAGGGCCCGAGTTTCAGCAAACACCTTCAGCGGGTCAAAACCAGTGTGGCAAGTACGCGCCTGGCTGGTAATTAAGCCCAGGTTACCAGCAACTCGCGCTGTTCCGCCGATTCCCTTGCCAACCGCTCCGCCAGCTCGGCAAATCGATCTTCCACTTTTTCCCGGCGGATCTTCATGGTCGGGGTAAGAACCTCGTTTTCAATACTCCAGGGCTCTACAGATACGATCACGGCACCAATACGGGCATGTTTTTCAATACTCTCGTTAATATCGGCAACTGTTTCTCGAAGTGACTCTTCGATATGCTGCTGATCTCTGGTCTGCGCCTCTGCGGTGAGAACCGTAATCATCACGGTTTTGGAAAAGCCACGGCCCAGAAGGCACTGCTGTTCGGCATGAGGGTTTTTAGCAAACTCCCCTTCTATAGGCGGCGGAGCCACGAACTTCCCCTGAATGGTTTTAAAGTAATCTTTTACCCGACCGGTGATATAAATAAAACCGTCCTCATCCACCCGCACCTTGTCACCGGTATGCAACCAGCCGTCCTGAATCAATTCTGCGGTTTTATCCGCCTGTTTGTAATAGCCCGGCGTGCAACCATCGGCCTTGACCGCCAATTCGCCCTGCGCGGTCAACTTGAACTCAACCTCACCGACCGGCTTACCAATAGAGCCTATACGACGATCTTCGTGGCTGTTGGCAATAAGGCCCATCGCTTCAGTCTGACCAAAGCCTTCCATCAGGGTCAAACCCATTTCGCCCCACCACCTGATCAGTGCCGGGGGAGTCGGTGCCGCTGCAGTCAGGCAGTATTCAACATCGCTAAGCCCAATGGAATCCAGTACCAGTTTACCGATACCCTCTTTATCCTCAGCCAGCGCTTTCTCAACCGCTTCCTGGCCTCCAAATTTACTGATTACCGCCTGCTGGAACTGCTCCCACATCCGCGGCGGGCCGAAGAACATATGGGGCCGGGTGCGTTGCAGGTCGCGCATCAGGGTGGGCAAGGACTCATTAAAATTCACCTCTCCGCACATATCGAGGGACGCGATCCCCACAATTTGTCGTTCGGCGATGTGTGACAGGGGCAAATAGGAAAAGTACCGTGCTTGTTCACGCACACCAAAGGCATCCTTGAAACGACGCACTGGAATCAAGTTACTGTTGTGGGTCTGAATAACGCCTTTCGGCATCCCGGTGGTACCGGAGGTGAATACCAGTGACACCATATCCTCGGGCTGACACACATAATTTGGCTCTCGCCCCTGCCATTCCGCAAGTAATTCGTCCCATTTCAGATGGGGCTCTTCGATCTCGACTCCCGGCAGGGTAATCAAGGTTATACCCTCGGGCAATACGCCGCTGACCTGATCCCAATTGCTGGTCTCGCCAACAATCATTACCGATGTTTCAGTAAAATCAAGAATATATTTAGCAGTAGAGGCTGGCAGAGTAGTAAACATGCTAACGGTGACATTGCCCGAAGCAATAATTGCCAGATCAGCCAGAAACCAATGGGGTCTGTTGCGCGACAGCAGGGCTATACGTGCACCATTGCCGAAACGATCTTCCAGCATAGCGGCAATGGCTGCGATCTGTTGCCAGGACTCGGCCCATGTGTAGTCGTCAGAGCCCTCCTCCTGCAAGTCCCGTAGCCAAACTTTGTCCGGGCAGTCCTGCGCTCGAAATTTTGCAATTGCAGGCAAAGTGTCAAATGGCATTATTGTTCTCCTGACTTTATATCGTTAACTCAGATTTTGAGGGGGCTGCAGCCCACCTTTGAGGCCAGTCAGTCTAACGCCAGCGGCAAGAAATTAGTACCGCCCCGGGACAGGACTAGCCCTCACTCCATTTCCAGAGTCTGCTGACCAATTCCGGTAGGCGTGCCTCGTTGTTGAATGCCGGTATTTCCCATATCGGGCCGGGACCCGGCATTGAGAACCTCCGGCAGAGGTAGCAGACTTGCGGCACCCCACCCGTGTTGTGGCAGCGCATTGACCAGATCATTCACGTCAACCACATCGACTACTCCGACAAATGGCTGTATTGCCGAGCCGCCGCCTAGATCACCGCTCCATTCAGACAGAGCCGCACCGCTGAGCCTGTGGTCCCGATCAAATGTGAGCAGCATAAATTCTCCGTCAACCGTGGCCTCGCCCCAGTCGATGGAGAGAAAGTCGGCGCCCATTGCCCCCAGGCTGAAGCCGATAGAATTTTCGGTGATGCTCCAATGTTCCCAGGCCATAACATAGCCACTTTCAGTGGCAGATAATCTCAAGGGCGGCCCTATCTCCGCCATCACCTGCACCATGGTCGGCCGCGCCTCCGGCTTCGCTGGGGACGAATAAGCTGTAAGCGGAGCTCCCAACTCATACTGCCAGCGAGTACATGCCTGGAGCAGGACTAACGCTAGTAACAGACTAAATCTGAGCATCAGTTTAACCGTCTGTGGCCGGCGCAATATGGCTGGCGAATTCCGTTAGGATATCGTTGTCGTCGAAAAAGAAGACGGCGCGATCGTAGCGCGTATCGACCCTGAATCGGTTGTATACCACCAGGATGAGACCGTCGCCCACTGAGCGCTCATACAGGTAATAAAGCACCGTCTCATCGCCCAGAGAGATTAACTGTGACGGCGGACCCAATTTCGTCAGCACTTCGCTGCGGTTGGTACTGCCGATCTGAAACTCAGAAAGGGCAGAGGTCTGCCAGCTTACCTCTACACCCCGCTGGTTCTCATATTGGGCACAGGCACCCAATAGAACTGTCAGCAGAAGTAGCGAAACTATTTTTTTGCTTATCATTAAACCTTTCCTTTCCTTAGAAAATCACATTCTGCAACGTACATAGAAGCCGCGTCATTAATTATCGATACGTAGGTAGCCTCATTACAGTTCATTCGACTTGCTGACCTAGGATTTCAATACCGTTGGCGTAATCTGCACCGACTCTTCGCCGCTACTCAGCCAAATGTCCTGCCCTTCAATCGAGCATTGTATTCTCATTGAAGGTTGCGCTAGAACAGCCAGGAGATCGCTATCCACTTCGATAACTTGCAGATTGTTAAACCGGGACAATTTGCTCTCGTGCTTTGCCCACCAAACCGGCACGGCCCGGTTGCCATAGCAATACAAAACTACCTGCCTGGCCTTACCGCAGGCTTTACGAATGCGCTCGGGGTCTGGTGTACCGAGATCGATCCAAAGCTCAATTTCCCCGGTCAGGTCCTTCTGCCACAGATCCGGCTCCTCATCTGCACTCAAGCCCCTGCCAAACTCCAGACTCTCGGAGGCATGACGAGCAAAAGCGAGCAACCGCAACATCATGCGCTCAGTGGTTTCGGAGGGATGGCGAGCCAACGTCAAAGGAAAATCAGCATAGTAATGCCGGTTCATGTCCGCAACATTGAGTTCTGCTTTAAATATTGTCGACTTGAGAGCCATTGCGGCAGTATGCCCAGTGTCAGAAAGCGAGCCGGCACTATACCACCGTCATCTGATCCGGCTATAGCGCAAGATAAACATCAGCCTCTGGAACTGCGTCCCGGAAATTCTATATCATCACCGGCTCTGTGCTGGGTTAGACTGCAGGTCTGTAAACACCATCATCTCGCACTACCGCGAGCGCAATGATCAAGGAATAGCACCCGGAATCAAATTGTCGAAATTGAAACGTTTAAGCCGAAATCGCCGCCGAGACCTGAAACTAATCGCTGTCGCGCTGCTGGCACTCAGTGCCTACCAATACTTTACCGAAGGTAAAATAAGCTGGCACAGTGAGATTGTCGAGCAACTGGCAAGCTATGTCGATCGGTCGGATGCCGGTTGGCGCCAAGCCTCAGACGCCCTCAATGAGGCGGTTCCCGCCAACAGCGCGCCGCAGGATTACGACCTCTGGGGGCGTGTGGTGCGGGTGGCAGACGGCGACACGGTTTCGATTTTGGATGAAAACAAAAAGCAGCACAAAATCCGCCTATTTGGGATCGATACACCCGAACGGGACCAGACCTATGGAGCTACCGCCTCAAGGGCGCTTACAGACTTGATCTCCGGCGAAACCGTGGGTGTAGAGCAGAAGGATATAGACGACTATGGGCGCACCGTCGGGGTAATTTATCACCGTGGCGTCAATATCAATGTCGCAATGGTAGCCGGTGGTCACGCCTGGTGGTACCGTCGGCACGCAAGCTCTGAGGTTGCCCTGAAGAATGCCGAAGCTCAGGCGCAAGCCAACAAACTGGGGCTCTGGGCTAGCGCCAACCCCATGGCGCCCTGGGACTGGCGCCGTAAAAACCGTTAGAAGCGCCAGAATAATGGCTTTCAAAAACCTCGCAATTCAATCAGGAGGCCTCAATCTTGGCTGCAAACTCATCCTCCCGCTGTGACATTCTCGTGGTCGGCGCAACCGGCTTGGTGGGTGACGCCTTCCTGCGCCAAAGTAAAGCCCATCAGCAGCAGCTGAAAATTACAGCCCTGGTACGTAAACCCGGACGACTACCGGCGGATACCGCCGTCGAAATTGTCTCCCCCAACGACCAGTGGCCGGAGATAATTGCCAGCTTGCAGCCCGAAGCCGTTTTTTGCGCTCTGGGTACGACCATCAGGCAAGCCGGCTCCCAAGCGGCATTTCGCGGCGTAGACTTCGAGTTAGTTGCCGCAGTCGCCGGCGCTGCAAAAAGCAGTGGCGCAAGGCACTTCATCACCGTCTCGTCAGTCATGGCCGATGCCAGAGCCCGGTCCTTTTACCTGAAAACCAAAGGTGAGGCCGAAGAGGCTCTCATCGCAGAAGGTTTTGAGCGACTTGACCTCCTGCGGCCCGGGCTGCTTAAAGGCGATCGCCGAGAATTGCGTCTGGGCGAACTCATAGGCGCCGCGGCAAGTCCAATTGTCGACCACCTTCTGCTGGGGCCCTTCAAAAAATTCCGCTCAGTGCATGCCGACACAGTGGCACTGGCAGCACTGAACCTACTAACCGCCAAAGAGCCAGGGTGTTTCATCCATGACAGTGAGCAACTCCGTGAACTGTCCCATTAAGCAGATACCGTGGAGTGTCGTGGCCCACTCGATGGTGGCGGCGCTACTTATTGTCATTACTGCCTGCTCCTCACAGACTCCCACCAACCGGGCACCCCATTCATTGTCGGAGTTGGAGAAGGGCATCTGTCCACCACAGATCATCAGTGTCGGTGGCTCAGATTTCAGCTCCCAGCGTTATGGCTCCAACTTAAGTAATGAGCGGCTGTCGAATTACCAACGACACGAGTTGGAAAACTGTCGTCGAAAAGTCGCTACCGGTGATGCACGCGCGCTGCAGGCACTAGTCCAGCATTGGACATCAGATAATCGGGCTGACAAGGTGGCGGCGAGCTACGAGCTTTACGTTGCCAACGGCCGCGACCGTGAGCGATTGGCCGAGGCCAGTGCCACCCTCTATCAGCTGTATCGGGACGGACAGGGAAACCTGACTGCCAACGAGGACGCGGCGTTTAAATATCTGGGACTGTCCGTGCGTTATGGTGTGACCACATATGGTCTGGTCTATGCAGACGCTTTATACCAGCGAGCCCTGTATAAAGACGCTTTCCCCTACTACAGCGAAATAGCAAACGGTGCTGCAGCAACCGGTGGCGGCAAGCGTTATTCTGCGGAACAGGTCTGCGAAGTGGACTTCAAGATGGCAGACCACTACTTTCGCGGGCGCGGTGTCGAGGAAAATTGGTACCTGGGATATTACTACTGGCGTCGTGCCCAGAAGCAGGCGGCCAACCCGGAATGGGGGTCGTGTATAAGAGACAACTTCGCTTTTCAGGAGCGCTACAAACTCGAATCTGAACGTCTCGGTCCTGCCCAACAGCGCATTGCAAAGCTGTCACCGCGAGAGCGCGAAGAAATCGAGGAGGCACTGCGTAAATCGACTTATCGAGGACTGGCGACAGTCTCTGCTATGCCCTTCGTAGGCCAGCATATTCCAATTGCTGTGGTGTCACGCCCCAAAACCAATATTCAGAATCCAGTGAAGAGCGCGACCGCGCCGAGCATGGGTCAAAACTGGACGCCACTGTCGGCCGGTATTTGCAAATTTCATGACGGTGGCGAAGTCCTGCCCTGGAGCGATGTATTCGAGCTAAGGTCTCCTACGATATGGACTCTGACCTCAAACAACGGCACAGAGACAACACTGGGCTCTGCCGTAGCTGTCGCCAGCAAGAGCCTGATCACCAATTGTCACATGATAAACAACCCGGCAAAAATTAGCCTTCGACAGGGTACTCAGAGGCTTAGCGCATTCCTGACCTCCGCCGACCCGGAAGGTGATCGATGCATCCTTCAGGTCGCACAACCACTGCCGGGCTACGTTATCTCTGCCAAGAAGAGCACCGCCTTACGTGTAGGAGAAGATGTGGCTGCCATTGGCAACCCCAAGGGACTGGACACTTCGCTTTCCCGGGGGATCATCGCCCAGAAGAGGCAGAAGTCAGGGCGAGCTTACCTGCAGACCGATGCGGCTTTGTCTTCAGGCTCCTCGGGAGGTGGCTTGTTTGATGCTGCTGGCAACCTGGTGGGAGTGACTACGTTTACTGTGGCCGCGGGCGAAAATTTGAACTTTGCGATTGCTGTAGAAGAATTCTGTCGAGAGTAGAAGGCCTACTTAAGAATCCGCATCACGCTTGGAAGATTGGCCTGCGTCGTTAGCGCTTTCTATGTTGCGCCGGGCGCCCTTGTACTTTTCTGAAGAGCTGATGTCACTGCCATCCTGACTACGCCAGGCTTTTTGCCCGCTGCTACTTTTCTGGCCAGACCCCGAGGCCCCAAAATTACCCTGCTTGACCTTGATCTCGTCTCCTGTTCCATGAACATCGCAGGCCATATCAGTAAACGATTTTTTACCTGTTACCGGATCGACACAGACGTATATTTCCGCCAAAGCCAGCTGCGGGATAAAGAGCAAAGCCAAAAAAAGAATGCGCATGAAGTAAATCTCGTGATGATCAGCCAAAAAAAATAATAGCAATATCGCAATCTGTTAACCCGTAAAAACTGGTGATTTCCGCAGTTAATAATTACCAGACCGCCGAGAAGATAATTGATAAATCGTGGCGAAAATCGCCTATCTAGCTCCCATTTGCGCCGATATATGCTATTTTTGCGTTTAATTTGAATTTTCACTTAGCCTTGAGATCTACAGCCATTGCAAGATCAACACACTGAGCAGACCTGGGTTTTCGGCTACGGGTCATTAATCTACAAAGTTGATTTCCCGTTCCTGGAGCGCAGAGTTGCCAGTATTAGCGGTTGGGAGCGCCGTTTCTGGCAGGGATCACATGACCATCGCGGCACCCCGGAGGCACCGGGGCGCGTTGTTACCCTCATTCCGTCTGGAGAAAACCGATGCCGTGGTGTCGCCTACCTGGTTGAACAGGAGGTATTCAATCACCTGGACCATCGGGAGAAAAACGGTTACGAAAGAAACACCATCAATATTGCATTTGACGATCATGAGGTCCCCGCGCCGGGCGTGGTATACGTGGCTCAGGCGGGTAATCCAGCGTACCTGGGACCAACAGAGTCCCTTGAGCAACTGGCGGCGCACATTTCGCAGAGCCA
Source organism: Halioglobus sp. (assembly GCA_036961205.1). Taxonomy (GTDB): domain Bacteria; phylum Pseudomonadota; class Gammaproteobacteria; order Pseudomonadales; family Halieaceae; genus CALJFL01. The sequence goes on from JBALVI010000004.1 coordinate 47,128, forward strand.
TGGACCCAGCGGCAGTAACCGTGACTACCTGCTGCAATTGGCGGACGCGCTGAGAGCACTCGGAGAACATGACACTCATGTTTTCGCCCTTGAATCACTCCTGTGTCCGCCACTACAATGTTGAACCGTGTAACCTATGGCCGCCCGCTTCAGACCATTAAGTGATGAGTAATATTCCACTAAACAGCCAATGCCCCTGTGGCAGTGATAAACCCTACTTTCGCTGCTGCGGCAACCTGGATGATCGACACTGGACCGAGAGCGCTCCAGGAAGAATGCAGGGTAACTTTGCCGACGATAGTCTTAAGCAATACGTTGCAGACGAACCTCGCTGTGAGTTCCCGAACATGCAGTTACCTCCGGGTTTATTCGTCAAACAGTTGGGTGATTCCTATAACTGGCGAGAGATATCTGCGGCGATGAGCAACACGCCTGATGCCGAGGATGCTTTGGTCAAAGCCCGAAGTGGTGACACCAAAGTCAGCAACTGGCGGGTTACTGATATCGTTGACCAGGGAGCGCACGCATCCAAAGTCACTGACATGGTACGCAGGGCGTTCCATGATGAGGCTGAACCTTTTTACGGCCGCGAACTGCGCTCATTGGAGACACCGCACATTCTTCGCTACCGTGTAAATTCCTATTACCGGCCGCACGCAGACAGTGATGAGTTGAACCCCGACAGCCACCGCTGGGAGAAAATTCACGATCGGGACCTAAGCCTGTTGATCTATCTGGATGACGACTACGAAGGAGGCGAACTGGCCTTTCCAAATTTCGATTTCAGACTGCGGCCACGACCAGGGATGCTGGTAATCTTTCCCTCCGATTTTCGCTATCTTCATGGTGCCATGCCCGTCACCCGCGGTCTCAGGCACGCTGTTGTCAGCTGGTGCGCACTAAAGTAGTACGTCGCTAAACAAACGGCTTCTCTCTTACCCACTTTATAGCTACCCACTTTTCGCCCTCTTCCACCGGCATGCCCGCGTGGGAGGAAGCGAAGTTGAGCTCGCCATCAATAGTATTTTTCCAGGCCAGCACTTTGCCAGGCTCAGCCTTGATATCGAGGTCGATGCTCGTAAATCGGGTATCTCCACCGCGAGAAACCGGGTTGAGATAGATCATAATCGACCAGTCCCGCTGACCCCCGCGGGCCATTTGCTCTTCATAGTAATCAGTGTTCGGATGCCAAAAGTCTTCATGGGTTTTGTACTCTTCACCAATGTCATAACGCACCACCTGCAGCGTTTCCTGGTGGCTGCGAGGTAAGTCGGTGATTTGGTCAACCAGCAATTCTATTTTATCGACAATAACGGGAAGACTATCTGCGTAGAGCCAGGTGCTGCTGCTGGTGCGATAGCCCGATCGTTCCAGGCCAAGCGTGGTCGACTTCTGCAACTGACTTGTGGCTTTGTCGATGATCGACTGACACTCTTCTGCCGACAGAAAATTCTTACGGGTAAAGACAAATTGGTTATGCTGATTAAAATCAGTGACTATCGAACTTCCCTCGGCCATGCCTGCAATCCCCTTGAAGCACTTACTAGAGCGCAGCTTAACATTGCCAATTTGGGGCTACCACTGCTTACACTTAATCTCCGGCCGAGGAATCTTAAATGCCAAGTCAAATGTCAGGGCAACTCAACACTAATTAACGCGCCTCCCAACGGACTATCATCGATCATCAGGCTGCCCTGATAACTGGCAACGATATCAACAGCCACCGCCAGGCCGATACCCTGCCCCAGGTGTCTTGTATCCGCTCGCATGCCACGGCCTATGATCACCGCCCGCATTTTCGGATGAATGCCCTCGCCGTCATCCTCGACCCAGAATTTTAACGGTGCAGTACCGCCGCCTGTGGCGCCGATGCGAACATGTTGGCTGCCGTATTTACAGGCGTTATCCATTAGATTGCCCATCACTTCCATAAGGTCACGTTCATCGCCCCGAAATACTGCGGCTTCGGATACCGCGACGTCTATCAGCAGGCTCTTATTGGCGTAAACCTTGAGCAAGCTTTCGCGCAACCGCTCTACCACAGGGGTTACGGAAACAAGTCCCAACAGACGGTGAGAGCCACCCACTGCCCGCTGCAATTGATAATCGACAATTTGTGACATTAGTATGGTTTGCTCTTTCACCATAGCCTCAAACCCATCATGACTAGAGTCGCCGCTACGCAAAACGGCCAGCGGAGTTTTCAGGCTGTGCGCCAGGTCGCCTAGGGTATTACGTACCCGCTCGCGCCGCAGGCGCTCTCCCGCAATGAGTGTATTAAGGCTCTTGGTCAATGCCTGAACCTCAGTCGGGTAGTCCCCTTCAAGGCTTTCGCTGGTACCGTACTCGATAGCGTCTATATCACGTGAAAGACCGCGCAGTGGTTGCAGACCCCACAGAAGTAGGAGCCCCTGACAGAGAATCAGCAATAGGGTGACGCCACCCAAGCCGGTCGCCAGGCTCTGTCGATAAACAGCGAGCTCTGCCTCCAGCGGACCAGCGTACTCGAGCACGGTAAACAACAGATGGGCTTCCAGACCAGTTTCAGTCTGCCATACGACCCGATAGGTGTAGTCAAACAAGTTGTCACGTCTGACAAAGGATGAACTACCGGTAGCAAGATTACGACGCTCGGGAAAATACTCCAGCGTGATCGCGGAGCCCGACGACCACAGGAGTTTGGCGTCAGGGTCTGTGACGTAAGCGTATAGACCGGAGTCCGGTTGATTCAGTCTGGGTTCCAGTAACTGTTCGGGGAACCATAGAGACTCATTATATTCGGCCTCTGCCAGCAGCGTCAGTACATGAAGCTGCAACCGTTGTTCCAAAGCAGTCTCCACACCCAACCGATAGCTTCTGTCCAGATTGAATCCAACCAGCCCCAGAAACAATGGCAATATCAGGAGGCTGGCAAGTAAAAGTCGACCGGCTAGCGAAGCAGTAATTCTGCGCATTAAGCGTCGCCCTCCAGAACAAAACGATAACCGGCGCCGCGCACTGTTTTAATAGGTTTCAGCGTGTTGGAGGGGTCAATTTTTTTGCGCAAGCGGCCGATAAAGACTTCGATCACGTTGCTGTCGCGGTCGAAGTCCTGATCGTACAGGTGCTCGGTCAACTCCGTTTTAGAGACCACACTACCGGCACGGGTGACCAGATATTCCAGGGTATTGTATTCGAAGGTTGTAAGTTCAAGTGCATCGCCATCGAGACGAACCGTTCTGGCGGCAAGGTCTATACTAATCGGTCCAAACGCTACCAGAGATGTGGCCAGACCCGCGGCACGACGGTGCAGCGCGTTGATACGCGCCTGTACCTCGGCGAGATGAAATGGCTTGGTGACATAGTCATCGGCACCCGCCTCCAACCCTTCAACCTTGTCTTGCCAGTCTCCTCTGGCGGTCAGGATAAGAACCGGAAATACGCTCCCTTGTTGCCGCCATTGCTGGACAACTTCAATCCCGGATATGCCCGGCAGGCCAACGTCGACCAGGGCAATATCATAGGGATGCTCTGTACCCATATAGAGTGCTTCCGTGCCGTCGGCCGCCTCATCGACAACCCAGCCGGCTTCGCTGAAATGCTGCGCAAGTTGCAAGCGCAGCCTAGCCTCATCTTCAACAATTAGCATCCTCATGAGCTGACTTTCACGATAACAACTCTGCCAGAGTCCTGTAGCAATTTGACCCTATAGCCTCTTTTATCTCGCGTAACCTTAAGCACTTTGCCACCGTGACTGGCTTTGGCTTGAGCCGCCGCCTGCTGTGCCGTCATGTCCGTTTGTTGATTTTTTGAGGGCGGATTCTTTTGCGACTGCGCATAGCTATCCGTCGCCGACAGCGATACAGCAAGCACCAGAGTAATGAACAGTGCGGAGCAGAAGCGCAGTATTAAAGGCCTAGGCATAAAGGATATCTCCGACGCTACTTCACCGGGCGCAGGTCAACATGTAGCGTCATTGACTCACCGGGGTGGTTTCGGGTTTCAGTCTGGTAGATAGTATCTCCATACTGGTAGCTAACGCGATAGCCAATTATCTGCTCGACATCCCGCAACTCATAATCCACCTCACAATGATTCTCGGTAACATAATAAGCCGCTGCATTGCGGCGGTGGCTGTAATCATTGCCGATTGAGGCGCCCAGTAAGGCGCCAACGCCAGCTATTACCGGCTGATAATGGCTATTGTGACCCAACGCCCCTGCCGCTGTACCGCCGAGGATAGCCCCTAATAGTGACGGCGTTGCCGAGTGATTGCCACTACTGCGAAGTACTTTAACGCGCTGATCGTAACAGGACTTATGTGGTATTTTTTCGGTGGTAATACGCACGATAGGAGCGCTCGCCACCACAGGTACTTGTACCGTGTGGCTGGCTGTTTTAGCCAAGGCTGGTGTTGCTATAAGCACAACCGCAAGCAAAAATATCTTTCGCGTACTGTCCATTTTTCTGACTCCAAATAGATACCACAGGCAGCACAATACCTGACCCTGTGTGAACTCAAACTGAACGAACACGGCAAGTTTTTGTTCATCCATTCAGTTCTGGTTCAGCTGCCGGGGCGTAATCTTGTTTCCGAGGCCGACAACTCTGAGGAGAAAGATGATGAAGAAGCTAATAGTTTACGCAATGGCTACCCTGATGCTGACAGCTACCGGCAGCGCTCTGGCAGAGCGCCGCCACCAGGACGGCAAAAAAAGCCACCACTCAGGGAAGTATTACCAGGATAAACACCACGGCAATTACTCCCGGCATAACTACAAGCGGGGCTACCGCCATGGATATAGGTCGAACTATGGCCATTACGGCCGCAAGTCGTATAACTATAGGCATCACGGCTACTACAACCGAAACTACTATTACCCGTCCTATCTCGGTGCAGCCCTGTTCGGTTCAGCGTTAACGTATAGCCTTTACCATAGCCACAACGGTAATCAGTGCTATGAGAACCACGGCAGTAGCGGTAATAACAGAAACTATAGCGGCGAGAGCTACAGCGGCAGTACCACCGAAGTGGTCGGATGCCACCGGATTGAACAGCTCCCCGACGGTAGCGAAAGACGGGTAGAGGTACCGCTGTCGCAATGTAACTAACGCCGTAGATATTCAAAATTCATGAGAGGCTTTGGGGGCTACGCCCCCCTTTTTTGTGCTCGCAAAAACGCGGCACACATCTGGATCCTAGATCGGCAGAGGAATAAACACCCTGGACGCAGCATGCACTACCGAAGTGACCTGCCTATCGGTAGAGTCTCCGGCAATCCGTGCCATCATTTCCTGCAAGACAATCAGCTTACCGAACAGCCGCTCAAAACTGAGGTTGTCTACGACGCCCTGATACTCACTGCTGATCAGAAAAGGTGCGCCACTGGCCTGACGGGAGTTCTTCAAACGCCAGACCAACACATCCACATTGTGAGCGCTTGCCAAAAGCTTTTCTGCGTCCAGCGTATCAAACATAAAGAACTCGGGATTATAGCCGTAAGCATTGCGCAACATACCTCCCAGCCCAACGATCAGCGCAAACACGCGATCACCAGAGAAATGTGGATTGAACACCAACTCAAGCGCAGCCACTTCCTGTCGGTAGGCGAGCTCCTTGAAGCTTAACTCCTCGCGACTGCTGGTCAGCTGCGACAAGCGGCCCTCTATCGTCATCCCGGGGCTCTTACGCAGTTCCTGCGGGTTGCGTTTGTACAACTTAACCGTGAGCTCCCTGATTAATCTCCGTGACTCCATAACAAATTCATCGGAAACCAGATCAACGTCAGATTTCGCCAGGTTTTTCAGTTCATAGCCACCACAGCCAGTGAGGCAAAAACACAGTAAGATGAATGTCAGGATTCGCATAGCAACAGTGTACAAAATAGCCAACAGCGTGACTAACACTACGACAAAAATTGCCTGTATTTTTCTGGCGCTGCTGGCAGCGTCTAGCTCTGTGATGGCCGAAAATGAGGCCGAGACGGATTTGCTGGCACAGCTGGAGGCCATCCGGCAGCGCAATGGGGTCGCTGCCTTCGGTCTGGTGGTGGTGGAGAATGACGCTATAACAGTGCTCTCCACCAATGGCGTCGCTGATCGCATCAGTGGTGAGCCTATTGGCAATAAAGCAATTTTCCGCATCGGCTCGATCAGCAAAATGTTCACCGGCTTGCTAGCCGCCGTCCTTGAGTCCCGCCATGTTCTGCGGCTGAATGAACCTATCCAGCGCTGGCCGGTAGCCGGTACCTATAGCAATAGCTGGTCTACAAGCCAGCCCATTACGACGGCGCAGCTATTGGAACACAGCGCCGGTCTCACCGATTTAAGCAAACCTGAATGGGATTACTCTGACCCGCGGCAACTGCCTCTAAAGGATACGTTGAGACTCTACCCCGAATCCAGAGTCACCCGCTGGCCCCCGGGACTGCACTATTCGTACTCCAACGCCGGCGCCGGGCTGGCCGGGTATGTGATGGAGCTCGCGACTGGCAAAAGCTACGAGACCCTGATACAAACCGAAATTTTTGAGCCACTTGCCATGACTTCCAGTACGGTCCTGCCTCCGGATCCGAACCAGCTACCGGTGGGCTACGACAGTGACGGCATTACGCCCATCCCCTATTGGCACCAAATTTTTCGCCCCTTTGCCGCCATCAATACCACGCTGGAAGATAGTTCACGCTTCATCAGAATGCTGATTAACCGCGGGGAGCTGGATACCAAGGTGTTAGTCAAACCCTCCGTCATTGCCCGGCTTGAAGCAGCGACCACCACTCTTGGCGCACGAGCAGGCCTGGATAAGGGCTACGGCCTGGGCAATTACAATTGGTATAGGCGAGGCGTGGAATTTCGAGGACACGGGGGCGATGCAGACGGCTACCTGTCACGTCTGGGCTACACACGCAGCAACAACAGCGGTTACTTTTTGGTCATTACTGCGTTCCAGGGTAAGACTCTACGTGCCATGGAGAAAGTGGTTGAGACTTACCTTATCAGGGATCTATCAACCCGCAGGGATCCAATAGTGGCTGATCGAGGCCAGCAAGACTGGGCTACTCTACTGGGCGACTATCGGCGGGTAAGCTATCGGTTCGGCCCCCCTGCAGAAACACAAAATTTACAGCTATTTGAAACCGGGGAAACGCTTTCATACCGCATTGGAAGCGGGCGCCCCAAGGTGCTGGTCCCCACAGGCAAGAATAGTTTCCGTCACGAGAGCAAAGACTACAGTGAGGTATTTATCGGCCCGGACGAGTTGGGCACGATCTATTTCCAGAGCGGCTCGGACAATTTCCAAATGGATACACGTCAGGACTCAGTGGAAAACTAGGGGAATTGACGCAATATCAAGGTATTGCCCCGCTGGGTAAATTCAATATGCCGTAGAAAAGACATCCCGAGTAAAACCTGGTCACCACCGAGACCCTGGGCAATACCTGCGCGCACTGAGTTCAATTCGATGTCACCCACACTCACCGTATCCAGAGTGGCCGCGTAGCTGGTGGAGATGCCGTTGGCGGTCCGCGTGGCAAACGCAGCGCCTCGCGGAATACCGATACGCTGCGCCAGCGCTGACGGTATCGCAACGCCGGTTGCCCCGGTATCCAACATGAACACCACCGGCTTACCATTGATCATGCCATTGGTCACATAGTGCCCGGCACGATTGCGCTTGAGGACAACCTCACGGATGCCGTCAGCAGATACCTGCGTATTAACCGACTGATTCGGATTTTTTTGTTTGCCCAGCAAATCGTTGAAAAAGAAGCCTAACAGCAGCATAAAACTCAGCCACGCAATGGCCTGCATGGTGGTGCCCATTCGCTTCTGCTCGCGCTCTTCTTCAGTCACAACTCGCCCGGTAATATCATTGCAGCACGTCCAAACCTTTATAGTTCGACCAGAGTCGCGCGCTGTTTTTGCTGTGTGTGCCACAGGTCCGCGTAATGGCCATCCAGAGCCAGTAATTCGATATGGCCGCCCTGCTCGACAATTTTCCCCTCGCGCAGTACCAGTATCTGATCTGCGTCGATCACCGTAGACAAACGGTGTGCAATCGCCAGACTAGTGTGCTCCTGCGCCAACTCACGCAGTGACGCCAATATCGCCTGTTCTGATTTACTGTCCAGCGATGAGGTCGCCTCATCGAATACCAGAATCGGTGACCTTTTCAAAATTGTTCTGGCAATGGATACCCGCTGTTTTTCACCCCCGGAGAGTTTCAGTCCACGCTCACCAACCAAAGTGGCGTGACCCTCAGGTAATTGGGCAACGAAGCCTTCCAGATGTGCAAGGCGAATGGCTTCATTCACCTCCTCGTCAGATGCCGCCGGCCGACCATAGCGCACATTTTCGAAAAGGCTATCGTTGAACAGAACGGTGTCCTGGGGGACGATGCCGATAGCCTCCCGCAGTGATTTCACAGTGACCGAGTCAATCGCCTTGCCAGCCACCGTTACTGAACCCTGCTGTGGATCATAAAACCGGAACAGTAATTTGACCAAGGTGGATTTGCCGGCGCCGCTGGCACCAACCACAGCAACCTTCTGCCCCGCCTCGATACGAAAGCTCACCCCCTGCAGGATAGGGCGATCATTGTGATAGCGAAAATGCACATCACGAAACTCTATGGTCGAATCCATGGCCGCCAGGGGTCCATCGGACAAAGGACCTGCACCAGGGGTCTCTACAACCGTTGGTTTATTCTCTAACAATTCGAACATGTTTTCGATGTTAGCCATCGATCCTTTGATTTCTCGATAGACAAAGCCCAGAAAACCCAGCGGCATAAACAACTGAATCATGAACTGGTTAATTAGAACAAAATCGCCCAGACCAATAGCGCCGCTGCGCACCTGCCAGGCTGCAAGGCCGATCATAATCGTCTGCGCAATGGCGATGATCAGCGCCTGACCACCATTGAGGGTAAACAGCGACAATCTATTCTTACGTCTAGCCGTCTCCCAAACTGCCAACGACTCGTCGTAGCGCCCAGCCTCAAAATCTTCATTGGTGAAATACTTGACCGTTTCAAAATTCAGCAGACTATCCACCGCCCGGGTATTACTAGTGGAATCGGCCGCATTCATCTCGCGCACATAGCGGGTACGCCACTCTGTGGCACGTACGGAAAACAAACCATAGGCGACAACGGCAACAACGACCGTCACGGCAAATGACGGACCATAGTTGAACAGGAGAATGCCAGCGACCATGGCTATTTCAAACAGGGTGGGTGCAATATTGAATATAAAAAAGCGCATCAGGAAGCTGATTCCCGTGGTGCCTCGCTCAATGTCTCTGGCCAGCCCTCCCGTCTGCCGATTCAGGTGGTACTCGAGGTCAAGTGAATGAACGTGGCTAAACACCTGCAGACCGATCCTGCGCATTGCCCGCTCCGTAACACGACCAAAAATGGTGTCGCGCAACTCGCCAAAAAATACATTGGCAAAACGTGCAGCCCCGTAAGCCAGAACCAGCCCCAGCAGCAACACCGGTATGGTTGCCTCGACACTGGTTGCATCGAGATTATCGACCAAATATTTGAGTAGAAACGGAATACACAGTAAAGCGCCCTTGGCCAGAAGCAGGCAGGCCAAAGCCAGCGCAACCCGCAGGCGGTACTCCGATAGAAAAGGCCAAATATGCTTAAGCAGTCGCCAGTTGAGTGAACCGCCCGTTTCGGGCTCATAGTTACCGTGACGCATAAAACTGAGTATCAATCATCGCTGACTTCCATTACACCCTCTTCGACCACAACCGTAAAGAAGCCCATGGCACGATACTCGCCACACACTACATCCGCGTAAGCACGGGAGAAATAGTGGCCTATAGTATAACCCTTCCCTCCCGCATATCGGTGAGACTCAACGCCGCTCAACATAGTCTCCACGGCTTCTTCCTGGGCCGCATCCTGTGGTGCAATAAGCACCTGATAAGCCGCCTCAGTCTCATGCTCGGACAGATATTGGCTCAACGCGCCAGAGGCTTCATCGAATGCAGTTTGCTCTTCCTCACTGACTTCATCGTCCGCTTCAATGATAGCGCGCAGAATATCCTGCAAATGACCTGCCTGCGATTTAGGCGGCGTAGTCACCAGATAATTCGCCACTGCCTCCTGCACCCGAATGATGCGATTTTTCAGTGGCCCACTAGACCCCCTGTCAAACCAGTCAACAGTCAAATTCCAGTCATTGGCAAATGGCTCGATAACGCTTCTCTCGCGAGCATCGATAACACCGTCTACCGCTGCCATCGTGGTCAAAACATCAAGTAATTTCGATGCCGCTGCCGGTTGCACCGCTTGCCTGGCAAGCGTGGTGATTTCTGCCCGTTCCTTGCTGACAGAATCCCTTACCAACTGCCAAAACCCTTTCTGGCGTTTGCCTTTCACCCAAAAACCCGAGCCGATCGTGACTACCATCATCGCTGCGAAAAGCCAGATTACGCTGTCGATAATACCCAGAAGCTCGCCCTTCTGGAGAAAATACAGGCCGAAGAAAAGCAGCGGAATCGACTCCACCAGCACTCCGGGAATGGACACACTGTCGGCAACATCCTGAATATGTTTACGGGACCACAGCTTATTTAATTGTAGATAGACCGAGGCTACCGCGAACAGCAGCGACGTATAGGCCAGTACGGTTATTATTTTTTCGAGCAATTTTGCACCAATCCATTAGTGTGAAGGTGATTTTTGAGGGTCACAATTTATCACAGAATGAGCTCGTGATGAGCTTTTCGATCATTGATCGCCAGGGTGTTCGGAGCGCATCAACGTAGCCAACCGGGAAACTTCGGAGCGAAATTTTCATTCTCGATTTTTAGGCCGTTAACGACAAAACTCACAGCATGATATAGACCGGCAAGCATAATTAGTTCAATCAGTTGTTCATCAGCAAAAAAATTGCATAACTCATCCCAAGTTTCATCTTCCACATGAGCGGATACATGCAACTCATCCACAAGCTGCAAAAGCACCTGCTGCTCCTTCGACCAAAGGCTAACATCGATTGATTTTGAGCACGTTGCTGCAATTTGATCTTCGGAGAAGCCTGCCTTCAACGCGAAGCCTGCAACATGAACACCCCATTCGTATTCTGCTTCGCAAATAGCACAAGCCCTCAAAATAACTAACTCACGTTGCGCAATTGAAACTGTCCCTCTATCTAGCAGTCCACCCCGCACCATTCGAGCGAGAACTCGTTCGTTGTTTCCAACAGTTCTGAAAATATTTAAGGGCGGTATGCCAGTTGGCATAACGGTATTAAAGGATTCCTGCAACTGGTCTGTGTAAGGCGGCTCAATTGCTTTTATTCGTGGTTGTGACATCATGCCCTCTCTTTGCTACTAAATATGTAGCATACTATACCGCTACATATTTAGTAGCGCAACATGCCGGATAAAATTTATGCGCACTCCTGCCATTGCAGAAATCATAGACCTACTAAGCCAGAAGTGGATGATGAGGATTATCTGGGAATTACGGAACGACCCGATGACCTTCCGGGAACTACAAAAAGCGTGTGGAAAACTCTCGCCTACGGTGCTAAATATTCGACTGAAGGTGCTAAGAGAAGCTGAGATCGCTCAAAAGCATAAAGATCATGGATATACTCTTACTCACATGGGACAGGAACTTCTTGAGGTCTACAAGCCACTAAATGAATGGGCTATAGATTGGCAAATCAAACGGAAGAAAACTAAAACGTAACATCTACAGCTTAGCCCTCTCTTAGACGCCACTCTAATCACCTTACTCATACCAGTCATATTCCTCGCCAGTCCAAGACCAGAGAGGACTGATGAACTGAGTGAATAGAAGGGTACGCGTGGAATGGACCCACCTACGAATACGGTAAAAAATCCAGAGAGTAATTAACGCGAGTACTGATCACCTCATCAGCACCAAACTGAATCAACCGAATTCTTGAGAGCAGCTTATTAGTTAGCCCGTCGTCGGTCAGTTCACTGGACAGCAAAACGATCTCCGCCACCTCCCCTTCGGCGCCGATCACCATCTCAAACATTATCTTACCGGCCAACAACGGATCCTTGCGTAAGGCCCTGTTATAGATCGCATAAATCGCGCCTTTATTGCGATCCATAACTCGCCGAATCGACTCGTCACTGCGGCCACCCAGGCGGGCTGAAGCGCTGTCGTCGAACTGGCGCTTAGCGGTCGCTGCAATATTGCTTTCAACTCGCGTAGCCTGCCGACCGGACAGTGCCGCGCCACCGGCATTACTGCTAAGTTGTGCCGTCGTAATACCGCCGCTACTGGCTGTCGCTGCGCTGCTGATAACCGAGCGCTGCACCTGTGCCGCTTCCGATTGCCCCCTGCTTACCTGTTGCTTGTTAAGGCTTTGGGGATCAACACTGTCACGCAATTCAGCGAGATCGTCCTGAAACGCCATAACGCCGGCTAGTGCAGCTTTATCACGCGCTTCAGCGACTCGGTCTACAGGCTTGGGCACGGGCGTGGGTTTAGGTTTGATTTTCTCCACAGCTGGCGGCTTCGGTGTAGTAATGACCTTTTTGATCGGTACCGGCTTTATCGGAATGGGTTCCGGTAGCGCTTTTTTTTCCAGAATCACCCGGGCAAGGTGCGCTGGCGGCTCCACAACCTGGTCCTGGCTTCGCTCATCCAGAGGCAGCAAGGGCACAACAACCGCGCAAACAAGGAAAACCACCAACATGGCGACAACAATGCGGTTGAAGCGATTGTCATCCTCATTGCTGACACTCCAGGGTAAGCGGAGCTCTGCCACCAAGTTGTTAGGATTAACGGCCGCAGTCACTGCTCATCCTCCCACTGCAGCAAGCTGCAGCTCGTCATCGGCACTCAGCGGCTTGCTGTTGACTGCCAGCGAGATGTCACGATAACCGGAATCGGCGCAAGTGGTCATTACACGCTTGAGCACAGCATAGGACATAGCGGTATCAGCCATGATGATCACCGGCCTACCGGTCGTATTTTCCAGTTCCAACAACTCGGGGCTATTGGCAGCGCGAAGGCGCAGGGCCTGTTGCAAGCCTGGCAGTATCAATGCCTCGCCGGCTAATTCGCCAAGCACTTCGGCAACCTGATTCTCTACCAGAATACTGTCTGCATTGATTTTGATGGTCAGGCTAAGCTCAGGGCGACTCTCCGAGATCGATTCGGGTAACGCGATATTCTTGTCTGGCTGTAGCACTTCGACGTCGCCGTTATTGACCATCAGAAATAACACCAGAATGGTGAATATATCCATCAGCGCCACCAGATTAAGCTTGGGCGACTGTGCCAGCCGTTTGTGGTTGCGCGCCATTCTGCGCGTTCGCAGCGAGGAACTCATCCCGGACTCTCCTCTTTATCTGCAGGAGCATCTCCAAAGGCAATCTCGGGAAAGAGTGCCGCGTCGACAACATCAGCGCCAACCAACGCCTTGAAGGAACGCACCGTATCCATAGCGCTGACAATCGTTTGATAATCGACCTGAGCTTCACAGAGTATGGTGATGGAGTTTCGCTCTATGCCCTTTTCTCTGAGCTGACGTTTTATCTCCTGCAGAACCAGACTGAGTAACTCGAAGTCCTGCTCTCCATTTTCGGTAAGAGGCAACGACTTGAGCTGTATACCGCGCGGATAATCGACTCGCATACCGCTGTCACGGATCACCAGCTCCAGCTGTTGCAACTCTTCTGGCAAGTTACTGATGACCGCTTGTTCAGGCAGGGTGACATCAACCACGGTGATGCGGGTAAATACCATACCCAGCAGCAGTATTGGTACTAACACGATCATCAGGTTCATGAACGCGGTTATATCAAGCTCGGCCTGTGCCGCTTTAACCCGCAGTCTTCGCTTTAACAAAGCCATTGCTCTATCCCGCGGCCCGCGCAGTACCCGCATCGCCATCAGAATCAGCGAGCGTATTAAGAACTTTTACACTGGCCATCTCCAGGCTGTCGACCAGTTCGGTAGTCTTGGTCTGCAGAACAGCGTGCAACAGCAGCAGCGGGATCGCGGAAATCAAGCCAAACGCGGTGGTATTCATCGCCACCGAAATTGAGCTTGAAAGCAGACTGGCTTTCTCCGTCGGCGCAGCGGTCGCCACGGCGGTGAAGGCCGCTATCAAACCAATAATGGTACCCAACAAGCCGAGCAGGGTGGCAACATTCGCTAAAGTTGCCAGATAAGGTGTGCGTTTCTCCAGCCTGGGCAACGCCTCCATCACGCCCTCCTCCATTGCAGACTCAATATCATCTCGACGCTTACTGTTGGTAAAACGAGCAATGCCTGCAGCGACGATCCGATACATAGGTACCGTGGAGTCATTGGCAGCACTGATCACCGAGCGATAGTTTTTCTCGCGCAAATGAATCATCACCACGTCAAAGGCTCGACGATTGGCCCAGCGAGCGCTGCTCAATACCAGCCATCGCTCTATCGAGATGGCCAGCCCCAGCGCCAACACCAGAGCAATGGGATACATAAACGGACCCCCCGATTGAAAAAAACGAACTACTATTTCATACATTTCCATCATCTTATTCCTCGTTGCTGCTTTATTGTGCTGTGTTTGACAGCGCCTTTACGGCTTCAGCTGTCTTGTTAGTGATCTGTTCCCGCGCGTGTAACTCTCGCAAAAACTCAGACCTGTCCAGAGGGGCGAAGACATCCTCTGCCAGGCCATTACCCAGAGCCAAATCAAAATCAGCATCACCCGGTTGTTGCCAGGGCAAGATATACATAACTCTGGGTTGCTCCAGACTGCCGGTCACCCGGCTACTGAGGGTGACTACTGCCTCTTGAGCCTGTAACCCTTGAGCGGCCAGCGTGATTATCGCCAAAGTGTATTGCCAGTTCATTCAATCCTCCTGCGCCAGGGATACCAGTTGGCGCTCCAGATCAGCGATCCATGCAGCGACCATTTTATTGCCGTCATTACTGAGCTGCTGATAACGGTAAAAATGTGGCAGGGCAAACTCACGCTGCCCCATGTAAAGGTCATAAAGAACACCGATGTTTCTGTGAATCGCGGCATAGCCCTCATTCAGGGCCAGCGCGTTCAGGTACACATCCCTGGCCGCTACAAACTGCCCCCGCTCGCGCAGGAACAAACCATATTGATTGAAGTAGCTTGGAAGTTTGTCGGTATCGCTGGAGCGAACCTGCTCGAACCAGGCAGCGGCTTGCTCATCGATATCTATGGTGCTATCGGTTGCTAGCAGAGCTTCCAACTCGCCGGGTAGGTCTAAGCCCTCTTCAGTCTTGCCATAACGCACCGGAAAGATCGTCGCCAGCTCAGCGAAGCTTGCTGCCACCCACACATCGTAAGTACCCTGCCAACTGCGCCGCACGTTGGACTCGTGAACGGCAATGGCCTGCTCCTCGAACGGATAGGCTTGCTCCTCCAGCAACAGTTCGTATTGCTCCAGCGCCAGCGCATCCAATTCAGGCGGTCTTTCAGAATCCAGTAAAGACGCCGTCAGGTTCTGGTAGATCTGCCCTATTCGGTAGGTCGCCTCGGTAGAAAACTCCTGCACACCGTACTCATTCACCCGATGGTAGGAAGCCAACACGGTATTCATAGCCGCCTTCTTTTTTCCCAGCGAGCGTTTCAGAGGCAGTTGCAGGCCTAACTTGGCGAATTCTTCATAGTCGCGCCTGGCCAACTGGTTGGCAGCATTGGCGCCGATATACATCGCCCTTTGATCTACTGGAGGTAGTTCGGTGTGGATAATTTTGGCCAACCAGTAGCTCTGCTTTGGTAAATCTTCTGACTCGCCGTACAGTTCGGTAAGGCGATGCATAGCCTCCAGGTTGAGGATGTAGGGCTGCGGCCATTGATGGGCATAATCGCGATAGTGGCCGATTGCCTGCTCCCTCACTCCCGCACGATCATAATATTGCGCAGCCAGGTACAGACTTTCCCCCTGTAACGCCTTGTCCTGTTCGAGGCTACGCACCACATCGAGTTGCCGGGCGGCCGAATGCCAATCCTCGAGTTGCTCATAGTTGGAAACCAGCATGGCGGGTATCGAAGGGCTCTGCTCGTGCCGGGGATAGCGCTCGGCAAAATCCAGCAGTAAAGTGTTCGCTTGCTGCCATTGTTGCGCTTGGGTGAAACTGACTGCAGCTTCAAATTGGGCGCTGACGCGCGCGGTGGATTGCGGAGCAACGATCAGAACGCGACTAAACTCCTGCGCCGCCAGCAAACTCTCACCGGCTTGCGCTGCGGTCTCGGCCCGTTTGTAGATACTGGCGGCAACTCGATCAAGCGCATCGACGCGACGTGTATCAGCGCTAGACATTGTCAGCAGGCTATTTTGAAATGCTTGTTCTGCATCGTCGTATTGCCCGAGATCAAAATGTGATTGCCCGATAACCAAACTGGCGACAATACTTTCCTCGTCGGTGTAAGCGGTTCGATGACTGAGGGTAGCGGCAGCAATAATGGCCGCCTGATACTCCCGGGCAGCAAGGAGGTCGTTGGCAGCTCGAACCAAAACGGGGCCAGTGCGTGGGTCGTCTAGAAAATGACCGGCGAAGCGCAGATCACTGGTGGTGCGAGTAGCCCGATAGGCCAAACTGTCGGGGCCGCTCTTACCGGCCATCATCTTGTCGTGTACAAGAACAGCAGCATAGCCTGCATCCGCTGCCTGCGTGTGGTCCTTATAGACATAAGCCACACGCTCAAACCAGTCTATAGCACCGTCGTAGTCTCCCGCTGCTAGTCGGGACTCAGCTAGCAAAAAGGCCATACCCGGGACTTCAGGTGCCTCGGGAAAACTTGAAATATACTGCTGATAGTAGTCACCCGCCTGCGCATACAAAGTCGGGCTGTCTGCATCCTGCGCCAGCGCGTGGTAATAGCTTGCCAGTTCAGTCACAAACAGCCTGAGCTGAGGCCTCACAAGCTCCCGAGTGGTCTCACTACTTTGATGCCAGTAGACGCTACTCACCGCATAAGCTGAGGCATAGCGCTCCTTCTCAGCGATAATAAGATCGGTAAAACCACCTTGCTCAAACGACGCAATCACCTGCAGTTGAAACAGGTGGGCATGTTGCGAACCGGGGTAACGCTCAATGTATGCGCGATAGACCTCGGCGCTGTCACGGAAGCGTTCCTGATCAAGATAGAGGCCACCGAGGGACTCATACAGTAAATGCTGATAGGGCCGCAGTCCGATATCTGCATAGGCCGATGCCACTGTGGCAGGCCCCTCCAGATAACTGAACACCAGAGCCAGCACCCGTAGGCAGTCCTCCGCCATTTCCTGTTGCGCGCGCGCTAGTTGGGCGGGCGACTTGCCATCAACCAGCAGCTGATCGAGGACCGCTGTAAAGGCATTGATCGAAGGCGTATAAGCCGACTGTTTGAATTGCGACCAGGCGAACATATACAAGGCATTATTGTAGTGCGCGCCATCTACCCCGCCTGCTACCACGGTCGCGTAAGCTAACTCCGCTCGCGCGTAATCGGCGAAAGCAAAGTAGCTTTCGGCGAGTCGGAACTGCGCTTCAAGGTAGTGCTCTGATTCGGGATGAGCTGCGCTCAAGCGCTCAAGACTGGCCAGCGCCATAGCTGGATCACCATTCAGGTCATAGGCTTTAGACAGCTGATAAAAAACCCTGTCCTGCTGTTCGCCGGCAGATGTCTCAGCGAGAAGGTTGGTGTAGGCCGCTATCGCAGCAGTGAAATCGGTCTTTGGGGATGCTCCATCGGTGAGCTGTTTTTCAGCCAGCAACATTTCCAGATCAGCCAGCCGCTGCGCAACCTGCATTCGTACCTCGGGGTCGCCGCTCACCAACATCGCATCACGGTAGGCCTGTGCAATAGCCTCCAAACCCACTTGTGGCACTACCGACCTGGCCGCTGAAACCTGAACCATTGGCAACTCCGCCAACGTTGCTTCTGGCTCGGGGGCAGGCTGTAGTAGCGAGGTAAAGCGCGAGCACGCACTCAAGCCAAGCAGCAGGATTATAGTTGCATGCCACTTCATCGCGGCACCTGGTCGCTTGCCCTGTCGTAGAGTCTGGCGATAGCAAGTTGTGATTGTCCCGCCACACGTTGCAGCTGCTTCGCCTGCCGTTCCAATTCTGTCACAGCTACGTGTCGAACCTCGCTTTCCGCATCGGCGAGCGCGCTATCTACCCTCCCAAACTGCGCCAACACGCGTTGCTCCAACCCAAAGATGCGTTGATCTTCCTTACTCTCCTCTCTCGTCTTGGCCAGCTCTGATGCCTTTGCAATTTTTTGCAGTCCCTGCTTTGTGACGTCAGCCATGACCTCTAGCTCCACCAGTTCTCCTCGCAGCTGCCATATTCTGCCTGGGTAGGCCTCACTGTCATCCCAGGCCATCAGACCACGATAGAGAGGCATCAAGCGGCTTCGGTGAGCGACCTCGGGACCCAAAAGTTCGGCACTTTTGGACGCTCTTTGAAGCCGTGTCCAGAGCTCTGCCTGCTGAGCTGTGGCCAGAGCGCCAGGCGCCAGGTCGGCCTCATCATTGGCCAGTAACAAACGCAATTGGTTAATGCGCTGGGCTAGTTTCTCGCCTCTTGCGGTAAGGTCGTCGTCGCTTTGCGACTGTGCCACCTCGTGCCAAACGCGTTGCTGTTCAGCACTGGTATAGCGCAACGTTTGCAGACGCTGTTGGGCTGTCGTCAGGTGTCGTTGGATGCGATGAAGATCTCGATACTCGCGTAGCGCAATTTGAAACCGGTTTTGCCCGATCAGATGAACGAGGTGCTTCGAACTGCCAAACGACGGTCTTATATCAGCATTGAATAACCAGTCATCGCGATCTTGTTCGAGCAAGCCCAGGGCAGACCATAAATCTAGGGTGGTGAAGTCGGAAATGCTTTGCTCTAACTGGGACAACTCACGCCGATAAGATTGCGCCGCCAGCTGGTAGCCCTGTAAGGCATCACCGGGACGCCCTAGCTGTTCATAGGCGTAGGGCACCGCAAGTAAACTCTCTCTGGCACTGGCAGACAGCAGGCTACGTTCATTGAGAGTTTGCCACGGAGCCAACGCAGATAGGTAATCACCCTGCTCGCCGGCAGCCCAGCCGTAGCCCAGCAGTGCCTGGTCGGTCAGTGGACCTTGCAATCGAACCTTTACAAACTCGGCCCGCGCCAGAGCGGGTTCCCCGGCTGAGAGATAAGCGTAACCGGCTGCAGTGAGTGCCTTATCGCGGAGCGCACGCAACTCCGCTGATGGCTCCTGCAGTGTTTCCAGATGAGAGAATTCTGCGGTCGCGCTCCGCCAGTCACCTGCAGCGGCCATATCAGCGCCCAGGTTATAGTGGTAATAGCCCACCCAGGGTGAGGTGGATTCCAATTGCGCGGCAAAACGAGCCGCCTGCGCTCTATCGCCTTGACTGAGCCCAATTGCCGCATTGAGATACAGCGCTTCTTGCGCTAACGGGCGTTCCAACCCAGGAGTGAGATTGGCCAGTGCTCGCTGAGCTCGTTCCAGGTCACCCCGCTGCCACGCTATCCGGGCAAGATAAAACCACGCTTGATTCCGATTACGTTCCTGCCCCTCAAGATCCAGGCTACGCTCGAATATGCGTTCCGCCTCCCGGTCCATACCGAAGGACAGGCTCATCCCTCCCCGCAATAGCTCTGCATTCTCTGTATGGACATCGAGCTCACCGCGCTGCTGGGCCGCCATCAGTTCGGTCAGTGCATTGAAATAGTCGCCCTGGAAGTAGTGGAACAATGCCACTCCGTAAGGCAGCGATTGTACTGTTTCTCCTGCGCGCACCGATGCAACCGGCAACAGTAGAAGCCAGGTCAACACCATCGACGTAATGAAAGCTCGGTGGCCCATGGGTGCTACCACTGAGCAACCGAAAATTCGGGTTGCTGTAGGGCTGTGGAATCGACAATTTTCAATTCCAGATGTTTCGCTTCCGAGGTTTTTTCCACCGTCACCGTGGCGCCCCGCCTATAGTCTCTGCCCTGCGGACCACGCCCGGTAAACACGGCAACAATCTCATGATCGCCTGATTTCAGGTTGCCCATGTACAAGCGATGTACTCCCCCCCTTTGTAAGGCATCCAATTGTCGGCTCGTATACAAATAGTGGCTGACGACTTCACCGTCGACACTGAGCTTGACCGCATCGAGGGCAAAGTACTCACCAATATCAAGAGACAGAAACACCGCCAGTTGGCTGTTCGCTGGAAACAGCAGTTCCTCTTCCAGGATAAATAGATCGCGATTGAGCTCCAGGGTTTGCTGCTTGATATCCTGAATCTCCGCGTCGAGATTTTGTGACTCTCCCGACCAGCTCACTTGCGCGCCTGACAATATCAACAGCCAGCCACAGCACAGCGCTTTCAGCTTCATGCCAACACCCCCCCGCTGATACTCTGCAACGGCTGAAACGCGACGAAGCGATCACGATTACCGGCATCTCCCAAACCCTGGGCGGGAAAAAATTCCGGGTTGGCAAACAGGTTCTGCTCACCGTGCAAAGCCATATAATTCAAAATGATGGTTTCGACGTTTAAATTGACGTTATTAGCCGCGGGGGTAGCCGAGGTTTCTACCGAAGCGTCGGGTCTCATCCAGCCAAGCTGCTGATGGATGAGTGGATCTGATCCACCCTGATCCATTAACTCGGGCGCACCGGCCGGGTCGTAAACCAAAAAGAACGATGCAGCAGTAGACGAGTTGTCGCCGCTCCACACACCCTTCTCTACGCCGTTAACCACTTCCAAAGTGCCATCGCTGGCCACCGAGCCATCACTGAAGACATATAGCATCAATGGCGTGCCGGTACGGCGGGCGTAGTCCAGGCACGCACCCATGCACTGCCCGGCACGAAAATCGCGCTCCTCGCCCGTACGTCGGTCGCCGGTGTGGTAGTCGTAACCGCCCATCTCAATCGTACCGGCGCCGGCGATACCATCGACAACCAGCTTCATTACCGAGGCCGCTTTACTGAACTCACGTTCCCCGTCGATTTCCGCCTGACTGAATATCCCGGTCGCGCCGACAATATTTGGATCTTGAGTCGGGTCCAGTGCGTCCGGGTTCGAGAATTTCTCCAGGGTGTCGGCACTGCGCAAATATTCACAGCTGAGCCGGTCCTTGAGCCGCTGGTCTTCGCCGCCGGGGTTACTGATGCCAGTGCTTACCAAATCCAGCTTGAAGTCTGTTATGCGCTTCATAGACTCCAGCACGGAGACTATATCCTCAGTGTTCTCCAGCAACAGGTTGAGGTCGCCAACATCAACCAGACCACTGGCATCTGCGGGGCGATCAACTTTGGTGGGTCTGATTTCCGGGTCGATCATCATGGCCGGCGCCATGGAGTTACCACCGGAGTCTGAATTTTCCGACCCGATCAGCTGCAGTATTTGGCCACGCAATCCCGCGCGATAAATCCCATACATTGGATTGTGCGGATTGTTGCCCGTATCGTTGTCTGAGCGACCGGGGATCACCGCGCCATTAACGAAACCGCGCATGCCTGTGGCCTTATCGAGAATACCGCGCAGCATGGCGCTGTCGCTGTGAAACAGCAGGCCCAGAGTGTCGTCTGTAAAGTCACCGGACACATTCACCACATTATTAGCAAAGGGCAGTAGATCGGGAGGTAATCCCAGTCGACTGTAGCCACCGACACTGAGCGCATCTCTTTGCCCACCGGGTCCGCCGACGATCACATTGGAGCCCGCAATATTGGCACCCCCTGCCAAGTCGAAGCAGATAAAAGGAATTTTTCTACCGGCAACGGCACCGAGGTCACAACTGGTGTAGGGCGTAACCGCAGGATCCAGCAGGTTGGGCGAAACCGCATGAGCGCGAGCGCCTAGCAAGCTCAGAATTGACGTGCCCAGTAAAGTCGCTCCACCCGCCCTGAACCCCTGGGCAATAAACTCCCGGCGCGAGACCGGCCGGCGGTGGTCCGGATGAGCCAGCGCCTGATTGAGTGAAAAGTAGTTGCTTCGCTTTGTCATTATTCCCCCTGGTCTAATCCTGCACTACTGCAGCAACACCACCGCGCTACCCATCACTGCCGTGCAGGCAGCTTTGACCACATCAGCGGTACGTGAGGGTGGGCAGGTCGCATCGTTGCGACAATAAATCAGACCATCGCGTTTATCGTGAGCACCCGGATTGGGATCACTAACCCAAGCGCCATTACTAAAAATATAGGGTTTGAGATCCCGGTTGTCGGTGATTAACAACAGGACCTCGTCAATTATTCGGGTACGATCAGCATCAGTCAGAAGATTCGCGTTAATCGCTCTGTCCACCAACGGTGTGACAACTTCATTGCGCCAATTAGTCGCCGGGTCTGCTACTGGTCTGGTAATGTCGAAACTACCAGGGAATATGGCACTGCGCCGAACCGAGTCCTGAACCAGGGCATCACAATAAGCCGCTGTCAGTTGGGTAGCCGCCATCTGATGGGATGACTGAAAGGCGTTGAAGTCTGCCACCGCCGGCAGCGCTCTGCGCACGCTGGCGAAAGTCTGTGCCACGGTTTTTCCGGTAACCGGACTCACCGCCGCGCTTGCTGTGGGCACCCCGGTTAATACCGACAAGCTGGCATTAATCTCGTCAAAGGTACGCACACCTATTTCGGCCGATTCCTCGCCGGTCAATAAAGATTTGAAGCCCTGCCTGGAACCGTCGTCCGCCGCACCCTGCTCCCCGGCCACTTGATCAAAGGCCAGGAAGAAGACGTCCTGCTCACTGCCATTTTCCAAGGGGATGATGCTGCCCTGGGTGGACAGCGGCAGCTGAGCGGGACCCTGGGTGTTAACCCGGGTTGAGACGTTGGTAAAGCCCTGCCCTATTCGTGCCAACTTGCCATTGATACCCAGACGAATTCCTCGCAGGTCGAAATCAACGTCGCCCCCTGCAGGGTTAATGTTAGCGAAGAAGGGTTCATTGAACAGATAGCTGCCACCATCAAACTGGCTGACTTCAAACACCACGTAGCAATAATTTGTCCGCTCTTGCTGATCCATCTCATGACAGACACCCTCCTGGTCCAGCGCTTCTGCCAGGCTGAACATCACGAAGAACTTCTGACCGACGCCAACTTCAAAGTTTTGCAGTATTTGCGAGGAGTTCAGTGCCCGGTTGTGAACCGCCGCCATCCGCAGATTGCCAGACCATGGGTTGGTGTTTGCGGTGGTGTTTCCCAATACCACCGCAAAGGCCTCACTCCAATTATTCAGCAAACCGCCACCGGCGCTGTCGACGTCGCCGCTGAACTCGCCGTTGACGTAAATCCTGCGCCCCTCAACCGGATCATAGGTGACAACCACATGCTGCAAACTCGCCTGTGCCAATTGTGCATCGTCGTCGGTGGTCAGTGCAGGCTCGCCCGCATTGTTATCGTCAGTGACGGTAGAACGATTGAACGACTCGTAGTTGTAAAGGGATTGGCTGAGCAAAAAATTGCGACTGTCGGGTCCACCGGCGTAGCCGAATATCCAGGCTTCTTCCTGGCTGACGTTGGCCGGTGCCACCCAGGCTTCCAGCGTATATTCACCGCTGGCCGTAATTCGGTCGAATAGCTTGGCGCTCGCGCTGGTGCCGCCCTGAGCCTTGCCATTGACGAAACGGACTCCCCAACCGCCTATCCAACTGTATTCGCCGGACAGACTCAAGGATATCTCGGGCTGCACACCACTGGTGTCGGCACTACTGGACCCGCTGCCCTCTCGAAACTCCCATTTGGCAATTAGATCAGTTTCATAGCGGCCGCCGGCATTGGCCACTATGCCGTCTGTAGCGAGCACTGCCGCAGTACTGGTTAGCAGGCCTGGATCTATATCGCCCAGGGGTACAGCGTCAGCAAGCCGCGTTATTGCCGCGGCAACCGTGTTCGCATTATCTGCGCAGTTACTCCAGCAGTTATGAGAGTCCGGTGACAAACGCAGAACCAGCCGCGAACTGTCTGGATCACTAAGGTTTACTTTACCGCGCAGCGACTCATAGGCGGTTGCGTCGTTATCGCTGGCAAAGAACGGCACCTGAGGCACAGGCGCTGAGTCCGAATGACAGCCAGCGCAATACTGACGCAACAAATCGGCAAGTTCGCCGCCAGCTGTAAGATCCAGACCCGAGGCCAGCACATCGTCCAATCGCGCAGGCAAAACTTGCGCGCCAGAGGGTGAATACGGTGTTCTCGGGCTGAGTTTTACCGTTGATGTGTCAGCGCTTGCATCCGCAGCCCAGCGCTCCACATAACCACTGACGGTCGTTGCACAACTGGCTGTTTGCTCCGCACCTAACCAGCAGTTGTGGCCACTGGCGACACGACTCACCACCGCCGATGCGCCGGGGTCATTCAGATTTACCACCGTACGCGCTTGCTGCCACGCATTGTTGACATCGCTCTGGTCAACGAAGGCAGTCTCTCCCGGGCCACCCGGCGTGTGGCACTCGCCGCAGCGATCATTGCCCGCTAACGGATCATAAAAAGAAATTTTGAAATTCTGAATCTCAGCACTGGCTGGCGCAGGACCGTTGTAGACAAACTCGCTACTACCGACATCGGTGCTTAAATCGATTTGCCGCTCGCTACCGCCACCACCACTGCCGCCACTGCAGGCCGTGAGAAACATGCACAGCATCCACAAAATCCGTGTTCGAAAGTCGCTACTGGCAAACATGTCCACGCGCATCTCCCTATAGACCTTCGGCACAGTAAGCGGCCGCACCTGCGAACACTTGTTTCATGCTGTGATCGGCTTCAAACCCGGCCACCAGCCCGTCCACGGCTGCTGTATCGCTAGTTGTTGCCCGCGGCTCTCGCAGACAGATTGCCTGAAATGCTTTTTTCACCTGGCAGTAGGAAAAGGCACTGGTGTTCGCTAATTCGCGTCCCAGCGAGGCTGCGCCATCGCCTTCGGAAAAGGCCGGGTTTATGGCAAGATCCACCAATCCCGTATTGCCGGCAGGGTTGCTCCAACCGATACGTCCGCTGTTAACTCCCAAACGCCAGTAGTTGCTCCAGTGATCACTATTAGTGGTGTAACCGTTGGCAAAGGTGGCTTCGTTGATCAGATATTTTGGCTGCACCTGGTTCGGCGTATAGAGCATGCTGCCAAGATCCTTGCGCCCTTCCAGGTCCAAACCCGGAGCGGCATCTTCGTCAGGATAGGGGAAATCATAATAGGCAAAGGCCTGCGCCATGGGATCCATGCCACTGTGGCAATCCACGCACTGGTTAAGAAACAGAGTGCTATCACCGCCTGGACTGCGTGATACATCCTGTCGAATGCGGTCGGTAGGCCGAGAACCATCTTTGACCTGCTCCAGATCGGTGCACAAGTGGTTGAGCAAGGTGAAGCGGAACATGGCGCGATTAGTGCCATCCACAAAGAATGCTCTGGCCGCCGCTCTGGTACTCATCACACCTGCAACCGCGTCGACCGGAAAGCCGGTGACACTGCTCTGAGTGTCTCGCACCAACACAGATTCATCGGCAAGGTTCTGTCCCGATGCTTCAAGAAATTCGTAGTGCGCGTTGTCGCTGCGGGAATAGGCTGGAATATTGGCAACCGCCCCGCGATAAATAATGTTCCCGGAAAGAATCTCTCGAAAGTCCAGTTCATCGCGAACAAAGCCAATCACTGAGGCGCTGTAATCATTGAGTGCGGCAAAGACATCCTGGCCCTCATTGGTCCAGGGCGTGGCCCAGTTTTTTAAGGTTACGGTGTAAAAGTCGCCGGTCGCGGTAACACCCGGTGCGCCATCAATCGCATAGAGCGCGGCTGCGGTACTGCCACCACCGCCTGCAATCGCTGATTCCATGGCGTCGAGCATGGCGTCACTGGGAGGAACTCCGGTGAGTCGATCGTGGATTCGCTTCGCCTGCTCACGCGCCCCCGCATGAACGGGCACCGAAGCCGCTAAACACAATCCTAAAATGGCCGCTAAAAGCTTGCCCTTGGACATCAACCAGGCCTCATTCATTGGCACCCCACCCCTTTCAGGGCAGAAAGCCGAACCTTGTTAATGCGGGAAAAGCGGGCCCGCTGCCAGCATTAAGCCAGCGTTGTTCGCAACCGTACCCGAGACTCTATGTTCTCAGTGTTCAGTCAATTGATATCAGAGTTATTGCGGCTCCAGCTTTGCAAAGCGCGCCCGTGGAGCGCAAGAAAAAAGTGGGGATTTCTCCAGAAACCTTCAACTGGTTGGAAAAGTCAGATTTCTTGCTGCCATGCACCAAAAAGCGCTAGCAGATCTCAAAAACTGGAGATTTCTCCGGATTTCTCTTGCGGGTTTGTGACCCAGTTTGCAAATCTGGAGATTCAGAAAAACTATAACGTGTGGGGACCATGGGCAAAACCTGGCTGCGCAGCGCCATTGAGCTACGCAATAAACTGCTGTGCGGGCCGACACTGGGCCTGGCGCTACTGGTATCACTGAGTGCTTGCACCGGTGGTAGCGGCGGTAGTGGGGGCGCAGTGACGCTGGCTACAGGCGACCAGGGCGACGACCCGGTGGTGCTGGAGATCCCCGTTGCCTACATCAAACGGTTGCTGCCAACTGAACCGAGCGACCTGCGAGACCCTCTGGCATTTAACCCCGGGGCGACACTATTCGTACGCGACCGCGCGTCTGCAACAGCAGATGAAATCGATATCAGCCAACAGATAGCAGACATCGTGGCTGAGGAAGAGGCTATAGCAGCCGATCAAATTCTACTGGATATCAAGGACTTGGAGAGCGCCTACGACGGCACTACCATTATCTTCGCAGTCCGCGCAGTGCCGCAACCGGCAGAGATCAACCTTGAAAACACAACATGGAACTTGTGGACCTACGATATTGAATCGGGCCAGGCGCAGTACCTGATCCCCTCGCGGTTGAAACGCAATGAGGGAGTCGAGACTGGCGGTGGACACGACATTGCACCTCACTATTTGCCGGACGATCGCATCGTATTCAGTTCCACCCGCCAGGTTGCCAGCCAGGCCAGGCAACTGAATGAGGGCCGCAACCAGATCTTCGCCGCCCTCGATGAAGACCGCGATGATCCGGCCGCGGTCTTGCACATTTACGATCCGTTGAATCGCAACGCCGAGTTTAAACAGATCTCCTTCAACCTCAGCCACGATCTCGACCCCATCGTTTTAGCTAACGGCGATATCGTGTTCAGTCGGTGGAACAATACTGCAACCAACCACATAAGCCTTTACCGCATAGCACCGGACGGTTCAGGCCTATCTCAGCTGTACGGCTTTGACAGCCAGAATTCCGGCTCTGAGGGTGCGGCGATAGAGTACACGCAGCCACGTGAGCTAGACGACGGCCGACTAGTCAGCCTGATCAAACCCTTCCGCTCCGTCACTTTTGGTGGCGATATTGTCATAACCGACAGCGCCGCTTATGCAAGTAATGAGCAACCCGTGTGGGCGAACCAGGGAGCATCAGGGCAAGGTCAGGTGTCCTTAACTGAAACCGAGATTCGAACAGACGGCCTGCTATCAACGGGAGGACAGTTTGCATCCGTGTATCCCCTGCGTGACGGCACGGGTCGCATATTGGTCAGTTGGAGCGCCTGTCGGGTCGTTGATCCCGAGGCCAGTGTAGCGGACGGCGAAATGGCTAACCCCGGTGATTACCTCCCCTGCACATTGCAGGAAGACAACGAAACGGCTGCGCCCCTGGTGTACGGCGGATGGATTTTCAGTCCCCAGGAAAATACCCAGCAGCCCGTCGTGCTGGCAGAAGAAGGCTTCATGATTACCGAATTAATCGCCGCCGAACCTCGCGACTTTCCGGATCTGGTTGCCCGAGCAGACAACTTCGATGGCAGTCTGGCACTACAGGGGCAGGGGAAACTAGAGATAACAAGCGTTTATGATCTGGACGGCGCGGATGGGTCGCCTCTGGGTATCGAACAGCACGCGCAACCGGGGACACCGGGGCACGCCACCAGACCCGCCCGTTTCCTGCGCATCGTTCAACCCGTACCAATCCCCGACAGAGACGTTTTCGAAATACCCCGCTATGCCTTCGGTGTAAGCACCGCTTTTTCATTCAGGGAAATTGCCGGTTATGTACCAGTAGAACCAGACGGTTCGGTAGGCGTGACAGTGCCCGCAGACCGCCCTTTCAGTTTCAGTGTTCTCGACAGCGACGGCCGTAGAATCGGGCCATCGCACAACTATTGGCTGCAGGTCAGCGCCGGCGAGACCCTACAGTGCACAGGTTGTCACGACGCGAGTGACTCGGTACCCCACGGTAGGCTGGATTCACAACCAGTATCTTCAAACCCGGGTGCCCGGGGTCTGGGTAATGGCGCTACCGGCTTCCCCGGCACTAACAGCGATCAACTTTTCGCTACCGAGGTGGGACAAAGCATGGCCGAGGTCTGGGACTTCCACCGCCCCTTGAACAATGCAACGGCGGCCGCCCGGGAATTGTCTTTATCTCAGCAGTATTCTGACGAATGGCATGCGCTTGATCGTGCCGCCGACGCCAGCATCAGCGACCGCGACTACGATCCCGGCTGGACTGACATTCCGTCTGACAAACCGATTGTGGTGAGAAATCTCGATCCCACACTGGCCAGCAGAATCGTGATCAATTACATCGACCACATACAGCCGATTTGGGAGCGAGTGCGTGCTCCCATTGATGACGGTGCAGGAAATCTCGTTGACAGCTGTACCGGTTGTCACAGCAGCGCCACTGAAACCCTGGTGCCGGCCGGGCAACTGGATTTAAGCGCCGCTGCCTCAGACATCGATACCAATCACTACCGCTCCTATCGCGAACTCCTGTCCTCAGATAACCAGCAATGGCTGGATAACGGCAATATCCTGGTCGACCGTCAGCGTATCTGCACCGAGTTGGACGATGAGGGCAACACCCTCACCACCACACTCACCGTAGCGGTTGGCGCCAGCATGCGAGCAGGATCTGCCAGGGGCAGTAACGAATTCTTTAACTGTTTCGAGGGCGGCAGCTGCGGCCCTCGCACCGCTCCACCCCTACCAGAAAACTGTACCGAAGACGGCGGCACCGTAGTACCGATAACGGCCAACACTATTGATCATCAGGGCATGTTGAGTGCGAGTGAAACACGCTTGCTGTCAGAGTGGCTGGATATAGGCGCCCAGTATTTCAATAACCCCTTTGACCCGCGACTGATCGAGTAACGGAGGCGTGACCATAGTGAAACAGCAAGCACCACAGCAGCAGATGAAAACAGGGGCGCTCAAAGTGGCTCCCGTTATGCTGTGTCTGCTTTTTTTATTGGCTCCCAGTTCACGCCCGGCACACGCAGAGGATGATGTACTGCACTCCGAGGTCGTTGAACCCTACATAGAAATGCGCACCCAGCCAGGTCGCGGCTACCCGGTGTTTTACATTGCCGAGCGCGGCGAGTCGGTACAGCTGCTGAAGCAACGCACCGACTGGGTAAAGGTGCGCAACAGACTGGGCATCGAGGGCTGGGTACATGTGAATGAAGTTGGCCGCACAGTTGATGAATTCGGTGAAGAACTGGCGTTCAAAGCGCCTGACCTCGAGTCCTTTACCCACCGTAAGTGGGAGATGGGCTTTATGCTCGGCGATTACGACAGTACCGATGCACTCACTGGCTATCTGGGCTGGCACTTCACCCGCAACCTGTCGGCAGAGCTGGCCTTCACTGAAAACTTCGGTGAGTTCTCGGACGGCCGTATGGTAACCGCCAGCATTGTGCATCAAATGTTTCCCGATGCGCGCTACTCGCCGTTTCTATCGATAGGGGGCGGAGTTCGGCAAACCAACCCACGCTCCACCCTGGTGGAAACTGAAGACAGAACCGACAACACCGCCAGCGTAGGCGCTGGAATCCGTATACACCTGACCAAGCGGTTGATGTTACGCCTGCAATACAAACACTACGTGGTCATGACTGACCGGGATGATGATGAAGAGGTGGACGAATGGAAAATTGGCATAAGCGCATTCTTTTAGGGGCGGCAATAGCAACCGCAGGAGTCTTTGTCACTGGTGTTTCCGTGGCACAGGACAGTGACGCACAGCAGGTGATCAGCCCGGATATCGAGCGGCGGGAGATCAGCCGACCCGCAATCGACACCGAAGATTTCGAATTAGGCGGCTATGTCGGTCTGCTCAGTATTCAGGATTTCGATTCCGAGGTGGTATACGGTGTGCGCGGCGCCTGGCACATCACCGAGGATTTTTTCTTCGAAGCCAGTTACGGCAGCTCCGAAGGCGATCTCACCAGCTATGAAGAACTGAGCGGCGGCGCGCCCCTCTTTGACGATGCTGATCGCGACTACAGTTTTTACAATCTCGGTGTGGGCTGGAACGCCCTGCCCGGTGAAATTTACATCCTCGACAAGTACGCCTTGAAATCCGATCTGTACTTGTTTGCCGGTGCCGGCAGTACCGACTTCCTCGACGACAGCTGGTTTACCGTTACTGTCGGTGCGGGCTATCGCCTGTTGTTAAACGATTGGATTTCATGGCGCCTGGATGTGCGGGATCACATATTCGATCGCGACGTTTTCGGTGCAGATGAAACGACTAATAACATTGAAGTTTCGACGGGTATTACTTTCTTCTTTTAAGAAACTACAGGGGAGTATTCTCTATGCAAAAAATCATTGCAGGTCTGGGCCTGATACTTTGTCTGTCTGCCCAGGCGGTCACTGATAGCGGCCCCGCCGCCAATTTCACCCTGAAGAGCAACAGCGGTGAAAATATCCGCTTGAGCGAGTACCGGGGACAGGTTGTATTGATAAATTTCTGGGCCTCCTGGTGCGGGCCCTGCCGTCAGGAAATGCCAGAACTGGATACTATTCACCAACGTTATCAAGACCTTGGCTTTACCGTATTCGGCGTCAACGTGGAACAGAATCGGACACTGGCCGACAAAGTACTGCGAGATATCCCAGTCACTTTTCCCATTCTGTTCGACGATGAAAATGTGGTCAGTGAACTCTATGACATCGATGCCATGCCGGTCACCGTGCTGGTGGACAGAAACGGCGATATCCGCTTTATGCACCGCGGTTATAAACCCGGTTACGAAGAAAAATACGAGCAACAGGTGCGCAGCCTGGTGCGGGAGTAACGCATGGTTAACCTTCTACGTCGCTGTAGTCTGATACTGGTCGCCCTGCTCATGGGTTGTGGAATTGAGCCCTGGGTTAAGCCCTATGAACGGCAGCACCTGGCCGATCCTATTATGCAATTTGATCGCGACCCCATCGCGGGAGGTTACACCCATCACGTATACCAGGCCCGGGAAGGTGCGCGAGGCGCCGAGGGCGGTGGTGGAGGTGGTTGTGGCTGTAATTAGAGTTCTGCTAGCCCCTCTAGTAACCCCTCTACTAGCCATTGCAGCTGCTCTGTGGGCGGCGGGTGCTACTGCGGTGATATTACCCGAGGAGCGCTCCGACATTATGTACCACCGCTACGACGGTGGTGGCGTCACTGTCGACGGACCATCGGTACTGGTACGGAAAAACTTTAAGGAAACCGTATCTGTGAGCGGTAACTACTACGTGGACAATGTCAGTAGCGCATCCATCGACGTGGTCACCAGCGGTGCCAGCGAATACACCGAGGAACGCACCGAGTATTCACTGGCCGCTACCTATCTGTACGGCAAGAGCCTGATCAGCGGCGGATACACCAACAGCGACGAGAGCGATTACGAGGCAAACACCTATTACTTCAGTGTCAGTCAGGATTTTTTTGGCGATCTCACCAACGTCACTTTTGGCTATTCACTGGGCCAGGACGAGGTGCGCCAGAACGGCAACGATGATTTCGAAGAAGATATCGACAGAAATAATTTCCGCTTTGGCATCAGCCAAATACTCACGCCGAAAATGATTATGGGACTGGACTATGAGTTGATCACCGATGAGGGCTACCTGAACAACCCCTATCGCAGCTATCGTTATCTCAATGATCCTCTGGAGCCGGGTGCAGGATTCCAGTTTTCACAGGAGGTATATCCACAGACTCGTACCAGCGATGCCGTTGCCCTACGCTTGAAATACGCCCTACCGTGGCGAGCCAGTGCCGGCGGCAGCTATCGCTATTTTACCGACGACTGGGGTATCGATGCACACACCTCTCAACTGACCTACTCCCATGTGTTATACGACGACTGGACCCTGGACTTAAAGTATCGCTATTACCAGCAATCGGAAGCTGACTTTTACAGTGACCTGTTCCTGTCAGCCTCCCAGGACTCCAAAGACTATCGGGCCAGAGACAAGGAACTGAGTGAATTCAGCAACCACACCGTATCCCTCTATCTAAGCTACGCCAAAGATTATAATTTCAGCTTTGTCGAACGGGCCGCAGTCACTCTACAGTGGGATCGCATATTCTTTGATTACGATAATTTCAGTGATTTGACAGAGCCGACGCCGATACCTGGGGAAGAAGGCCTATACAATTTTGAGGCGGACGTTTACAAATTGGTATTTACCGTTTGGTACTGATCACTTGCAGAACGGGGCTCGTTAAGGCTGCGACTGCCGCAGCAAATCATCGGAATAATGCAGCGCACCCTCGGCATCAATCAAAATTGCATCAACCCCTGGCAGGCTATTCACCAATTTCAGGCCCTGCTCAACACCCAAGACAAATACCGTGGTCGAAAGCGCGTCGCTATCTATCGCTTTTTCAGTGAGAATACTGGCACTTTGCAGCCCGGCAGCAGAGGTCCCTGTCGCCGGATTCAATATATGATGGAAACGCACGCCGTCTTCAATAAAGAAACGCTCGTAGTCGCCCGAGGTTGAAATAGCCACATCGGCCAACGGCATTAGCACCGCGAATTCTTTAGTTTTGCGTGGATGGCGAATACCTATGGTGCGCGCCTGATCTCCAAGATCTCCAAGAATGCGACTGTCACCACCGGCCGCCACAACCGCTGCTTCATAGCCACGCGCCTGTAACATTTCTATACCGCGATCAACCGCATATCCCTTCGCAATACCCCCCAGATCTACCTGCAAACCCGCTTTGCTAAAGGCAATGGTCTGTTTCTTGGGGTCGACATGAATGGCACGATAGTCGATATCGGGTAAGGCCTCCTGAAGAACCCCGTCATCCGGGTGCGCCCCCGTTTTATAGTCGTAGTGTTGTCCCACCGAGGCGAAACTGATATCAAACACCCCCCCGCTCAACCGCGAATAGTGCAGCGAGCGTGAAACCACCGCCACGATTTCTGGTGTAGTGGAAAGTACCGCCCTGCCCGCCTCCCGATTGATCCTCGATAGCTCGCTAGACGAATTCCAGGGGTTCATCATCAGGTCCAACCGCTGAAATTCTTCCAGCACCGCTACGATATCGCGCTCGCCTGCTTCAACGTCGTCCGCCCACAGCTCAACGCTGACTTTGGTACCCATCAAGTCCCGTTCCTGGCTTAACCAGTCCGCCACTGCCAAGTCAGTCCAGAGGAAAGTACAAAAAGCGCTCAGGACAAGGGCTACCCTGGTGGGGTACTTGATCTGGCGGTGCTGGGCAAACATGGGGCGACACATGCTTTTAGTCTAACCGATTGCCTCGAATCGGTTGAGCACTTTCCTTACGGGGGTTGAAACTTATACTCGCACCTGACCATGGCCTCCGCTAAGCTGTCGAACATTGAATAGGAGTAAGTCTGGTGCGTAAATTCTTTCTGATTATTGCGGTGATTATGTCGCTACCGTTTATTGCCTACGGAGCTGCTCGTGCTTCCGGGGTTATTAGCAGCAGCAGTCTGAGTATGATACTCAATGTTGCGATGGGTAGAGCCGGCCCGGCTGCTGATACTGCGACAATCAAGCAGCGCTACAAACTTCCTCCCGGCTTCTCTTTGCAGCTTTACGCGACTGACCTTGCGAAAGTACGTTTTTTACACGTGACCGAAGCCGGCGACATATTGGCTAGCCGAACCCATGCGGGGGAAATTATTTTGCTGCGCAAGGACGATAACGGTGATGGCGTGCACGACGGAATGGAAATCCTGTTAACAGGGTTGAGTCGGCCACTGGGGCTGGACGTCTATGATGGCTGGCTCTACATCGGTGAATCCAAAAGCGTTGGCCGGGTGCGGTTCAATGTGTCAGAGGGCAAGCTGTCTGGGGATTACCAGCCCATCATTGAAAACTTGACAGACAACGGTAACCACTATTCAAAGACTGTACGTATAGGTAGCGACAATAAACTCTATCTCGCTCAGGGCTCTACCTGCAACGTCTGCGAAGAAGTCGACGAGCGCAGGGCTACCATGATGCGTTTCAATACTGACGGCAGCGGCGGCGAGATTATAGCGACCGGCCTGCGCAACAGCGTTGGGTTCGACTGGGCGCCCTGGAATAATGCACTGTATGCCACTGACAATGGCAGAGATCTAATGGGCGATGACTACCCACCCTGCGAATTGAATCATATTGTCGAAGGTAATTTCTACGGCTGGCCCTATTTTAATGGTAATAACCGGGCCGACCCGGACATGAGCGCAGATCCACTAGCAGCAAGCCGATCGCCCACTGCCCCGGCACACGAATTCCGAGCCCACAACGCGCCCTTGGGGATCAGCTTTGTCAACGCCACTGGCTGGCCACAAGACTATCAGCGTAGCGCCCTGGCGGCGCTGCACGGGTCCTGGAACCGCAGCATCCCCGACGGCTACAAAGTCGTATCACTGCACTGGACAGAAACCGGAATTGAAGAGCGGGACTTTCTTACCGGCTTCAACCATGAAGGCGACATCAGCGGACGACCGGTTGATGTGGCGCAGGGTCCCGACGGCGCGGTTTACATCTCAGACGACTATGCCGGTGCGATATACAAAGTTGTCTATACGGGAGATGCCAACGCTGCGGTAGAACTTACGGCCGCCACTGTCAACGATGCCGTCATTGGCGAAGCGAGTTGGCTGGCGGACGCGGACATTGCAGCACTCACGGAAACTGGGGAAGCGCTCTATGACGACAATAATTGCGCAGAATGTCACGAGGGCGGCGAAGGTGCGCTGCTACTGACAGGTATAGGGGAGCGGCAAGGCCATGAGCAGATCATCGAAGTGCTGAAGGCGCCACAATCGCCTATGCCGGTGTATCCCTTTGAAGAAGACCAATATCGGGCGCTGGCAGTTTACCTCCTTAGGGAACGCAGTGAATAATACTGACTCCCGTTACCATCCCGGAGCCTGGGTGGCTGGGGTCAGTACCAGGTCCAGAGCCTGGCGCTTGGAACAACCAGCTTTTATTCAACACGTTCTGAAGTCGCTTATATGAATACAATGATCGAAAACTTTTGCATCGTTCCCGCTGGCCACTGCGGTAGTGGCTCAATGCGCAACCTACTATTTCACTATTGTAAACTGGACCTGCCCGAGGGCGTGGTCTTTGGCCTGGGCGCCGGCCTGGATACCGTGTTTTTCGAGTATCCGGACACCCAACCCCCCTATATGTTCTTTGGCCGAGGCGCCTCCATGGAGGCGGACCTGGCGCTTACTTTGGGGCTTGATTACACCGAACAAATTCAAACGGACAATGAACTGGCTTGGCAGGAAGTGCGCGAAGAAGTACTGGCAGGTAGACCAACGATGCTCTCCGGTGACATCTTCTATCTGGATTACCGAGAGTTCAAAGTGCATTTTCCGGCGCATCGATTTGTCCTCCTCGGTTTTGATGAAGGCAAGGGTGAAGCCTATATTGCTGATCGAGTTAATGACTACCCGGAGACCTGCAGCCTCGCGGCCTTAGCCAGTAGCCGCAACCCGGACAGCCCGCTGACCACTTTCAACCTGTGGGGAAAATTTGCCAGCGATGTGCAGCGCAATGATCTGCCTTTGGCCTGCGGCCTGGCGCTGCAAAAAACTGTGGAACGCATGCTGGGTTTTGACCGCTCACAGGAGATCGGCATGGGACCAATGAGTCAGAACAACAGTAGCCTGGCCACGGGGTTGAAGGGAATGAAGGCATTCATGGATAGTATGAACGGGTGGTCTGAACGTGAAGACGCTGCTGATTATGTGCAATATCTGGATAACGCCATTATCAAGTTCGGCACTGGCGGTGGCTTTTTTCGGAATCACTTTGCAGAATTTATGAACTGGTCTCAGCGACAGCGTCCGGATCTCGTCAACCAGGATACCGTCAATCTCGCGGAACAATCGGCTGCACAATGGAATGATTTATCGCCCACTCTACAGGCTCTAATTAGTTCGCCGAAAGATAGAGCTCTGTGGAGCAGTGCGATCGAGCAGGTGGATTCTATTTATGAAACCGAGTATGCGTTGTTTAACTTTCTAAGTGATACGGTACTGCGGTAAAAAAGTCAGGCCACTACCCGTCGACGAGTAGTGGCCTGAAGAACTTCCGCCATCGGTAGCGGTAGTTCTGGAGCTTTACATTTGACTTACTGGCTAAGAGCGGCCAGTTGCGAAGAGCCAACCTGGCTTACTGCTACGTCCATTGCTTCCTGAGAGCACTGACGGTTGCGTGTCGCTGCGCTCAAGCTGCCGGCCTTATGCAGGCTGACTGGACCACAAATGTGCTGGGCAGCACGCTTGATTTGGCTGTGTAGTTCGAGCACGCCTTCTTCCGTTGCCAGGTCAGTAGCGTTGTACTGCACAGTAACGCTCTTCATGCCCAGTCCCGGTGCGTGTACGATAGTCTCATCAAATTGTTCAGCCGCTACATTGGCCGAGAATCCAACAACAAGACTGAATGCTGCTGCGGATAATACGCTGGTGATTGCTAAATTTTTCATGGTGGTTTCTCCCTACCTGTGTGATGCGACGGATTGCCGCTTTAAGCCTTTTGCTTTCTTGTGTGCGCCGGCCTTGAGACACAATGTAGGGGTATTTTCGATTGCATAAAAGCGTGTTTCGGTCAGTTGCGGGGAAGTCGCGATGAGTGGAGTGAATGGCGCGATGAACCGTTTTTCGCTATCGCTGAAAGATACAGCTCGGTGGAATAGTGCGATCGAGGAGGTGGATTCAATTTATGAAAACGAGTGCGCGTTGCTTAACTTTATAAGGGATAGGGTACTGCGGTAAAAGAGTCAGGCCACTGACCGTTGAGGGTCAGTGGCCTGAAGAACTTCCGCCATCGGTAGCAGAAGTTCTGGAGCTTTACGTTTTACTTACTGGCTAAGAGCGGCCAGTTGCGAGGAGCCAACCTGGCTTATCGCTACATCCATTGCTTCCTGAGAGCACTGGCGGTTGCGTGTCGCTGCGCTCAAGCTACCGGCCTTATGCAAGCTAGTAGAGCCACAGAGATGCTTGGCTGCGAGTTTGATCTGGCTGTGCAGCTCGAGCACACCCTCTTCCGTTGCAAGATCCACAGCATGATACTGCACGGTGATGCTTTTCGTGCCAAGACCTGGGGCGTGAACGAAGGTTTCATCAAATGATTCAGCGGCTACGTTGGCTGAGAACCCAACAACAAGACTGAATGCAGCTGCGGACAATGCGCTAGTGATTGCTAAATTTTTCATGGTGGTTTCTCCCTACCTGTGTGATGCGACGGATTGCCGCTTTAAGCCTTTTGCTTTCTTGTGTGCGCCGGCCTTGAGACACAATGTAGGGGTATTTTCGATTGCATAAAAGCGTGTTTCGGTCAGTTGCGGGGAAGTCGCGATGAGTGGAGTGAATGGCGCGATGAACCGTTTGTCGCTATCGCTGAAAATATTCAGGAAGCGAGAAGTTCTTTGATTCTATCGCGAAAACTACGGCTCACCTTGAGCTGTGCGCCGCCGTCAAGGCTCAACATATACTCGCCATTGGTGTGCGTCACAGCGCTGACGATACAGTTCACGTTGACCATACTGGAGCGATGTACCCGAATGAACGTCTCGGGATTGAGACTGGATTCGAGCCGCTTCATAGTAGTGCGCATAATATGCGTTTTGCCGGCAGCATGGACACACATGTAGTCGCCCGCTGCATCTATCCACTGGATCTCGGCAATTTTGATAAATTGGAACTCATTGCCATCCTTGATAGTAAGCCGCTCCGGCCAAGTGCCGGATGCCTTTTGTTCAGTCGCCACTTCCATCGTGGCTCCGGAGCCGTGTCTGCCCTGCACTACCGCCATCAACTGCTCTTTCGAGTCACCACTATACGACTCCTGGGAGTGACGTTTGACCGCGCGCTCCACCGCTTGTGACAGACGGTCATCATCAATCGGTTTGAGCACGTAATCCACTGCATGCACCTTAAACGCATCGATGGCGTACTGATCGAAGGCGGTAACAAATATTATCAACGGCATCGCATCAGATTGCAGTTCGCAGACCACATCGAAGCCGTCCATACCTGGCATTTGAATGTCCAAAAAAACCAGGTCCGGATTGAGGGCAACAATGGCTTTTACCGCCTCCTCACCGTTACTGCACTGCTCAATCACTTCGATTTCGGGCATTTCAGCCAGCCGCAGCACCATGCCACGACGCGCCAGTTTCTCGTCATCTACGACAATCGCTTTCAGAGTAGTCAAGAGCTTCGGGACTCCGTTTCCAGGGGAATGCGGATAGTAACAGTCAGTCCGTGGGGCTCCGTGGTTCCCAAGCGGAAAGATTGCTCACTACCATAGATTTCTTTCAGCCGTTCCCGGCAATTGGCCAGGCCGACACCGCCGCCCTTGGGCAATCGGCCATTACGCAAATCCAGCCCAGGGCCGTCGTCAGCGACAGAAAGTACCAGATCATTGCCAGAAACACTGGCGGATACCGCTATTGCACCACCGTTTATGGCCTGAGAGATAGCATACTTTATCGAGTTTTCGACCAGCGGCTGCATTAAGAGGCTTGGCATCAAAGCTATTTTTGCCGCCGGTTCTATGTCAAAAATAAGTCGCAGCCTTTCATCAAAGCGCACTTTCTCAATATCGAGATACAGCTTGAGTGCCTCGACCTCATCGACAACCGTGACTTTAAGCATCGGATCATTATCCAAAGAATAGCGCAAAAAGCGGCTTAGTCTAGTAACCATGCTATTAGCGAGGGCGTTGTCCTTATCAAGGATAAGCGTTGAAATCGCATTTAGGGTATTGAACAGAAAATGTGGATTCAGCTGGTAATGCAGCATCTTGAGCTGGGCCTCGTGGGCCATGGCCGTCGCTTTTAGACGACGCTGCAGTTCTTCCTGGGCCATCATATAAAACTTGATGCCGAAGTACAGCGCACTCCAAAGCACCATAACCATGAATGCCCGGCTGGTACCGTCGAAATGGGCCCAGAAACTCTTACCTGCGTTAGAGGGTTGCAGGAACAGCTCCTCGAATATCAACACCCTTGACGCCATCCACACCGCGCCTGCGACATAACAACCCAAGAGAACAGCGAACGCTCGGACCAGGATATCGCGGGTCCAGGTCGCACGGTACAGCGCTCGCAGTACCAAGGTGATAAGAATGCCAATGGCGCTGATAATCGGCAGATAAATCATGTACATCGAGGACGGCTTTTCCCACACCAACATGCCAAAGTAGAAGGTGAGTGCCCAACTGCCCCAGCCGGCGAGTTGCAGGGCCCAGAACAGGTAACGTTTGTTTTCCAAAATTTGCTGTATTTGCATCGGCCTATTATAGGGTCAGTTCTATCTCGTCAACGTCACTTTAACGCAAATATGGCTCGGTTCGTCGCATTAGGCATCAATGAGAGAAACTTCCCCCTATAGCCGCCCACAAAAAACCGGGCCTGAACCCGGTTTGGAGTATGCGTCTTGAAACTATTCTAGTTGAAGGTAAGCTCACGCAGCATTGACGTGCCCTTGATGGTGCGTATTTTGCCCCGCTTCTCGCCCGCCTTCTTGCTCTTGTCCATGGAGCCGAACAATTTCTCAGCGTTGTCATCAAAGTATTCCCTGGGCGAGTCGAGCATATCGGCTGCCGACTTCCACTCCACCATCAACCACAGGTCTGGTTCGTCTTCGCGCGCGTTCACATTACCGAAAACTTTGTAGCTCAACACTTTCCCATCGTCTTGCATCATCTTCAGTGACTTGCTCCACACGTTACTCAAATCAGACATATAGTCATCGAAGTGGCCCGGCTCGGTGTCGACTCCGGTTACCGTCCAATAACTGCCATTATCATAGTCGTAGTCTTCTGCCACTACCGCCAATGGACACAGCAGCAATACCGCAATAAGTAGATTTTTCATTATTAAAAGCCTCTATCCATGAATTTCAAAACAATAAGTTTCTGTAAACAAAATCATTTACAGTCGAACAAAGACTATAGTCGATATTTTGAAAAGTGCTAAGTCAGGTTACTGCCCAACTTACTCGGCGGGGAATGTCAGTGGCCTAGGGGATTTCACAACTGCCGGTACTCGGTTGGGGTGGTCCCGCGCCAACTCTTGAAAGCGGCGGAAAAGGAAGAGGGATCGCCATAGCCGAGCAGAAATGCAATTTCTATGACGGTAAGCGATTTGTCGTCCAGGTATTTCCCGGCCAGAGCGGACTTCACCTGCTGCAGCAGCTGCTGAAAGTTCGTACTCCTTTCATTCAGCCTACGCTGCAAGGTGCGCCGCGAAACATTCATATCGCTGGCCACCATATCGATCGAACACTCCCCTCGAGGCAGTTGACGCCGAATGGCTGCGTGTAGATTGAGAAAAAAGGGATCCAGGGCTGACGCATCGTCACTATACTCACTGGAGAATTCACCCGCGACAGCATCGTATATGCGGGTAGAAACGTGCACCTGCGGATAATCCAAAGTACTGCGCTCGTAATGCAGGGCACTCGAGGGTTGACTAAAATACAGCGGCGCTCTAAAGGTCTCGCGTAATACGGTGACATCGTCTGGCTGCGGATACGTGAAATCGACCCGCACCGGCTGCACTGGCAACAGACAATAACCATCCATTTGCAGCGCGGTGGTGGATAGAACCGCGTCGCTGATCGCGCATCGGTTGCTGTCGGGGGCCTCTTGTGGGCACCAGTCGAGAATGTAACGATCACGCTCACGTCTGACTTTGATACTGCCCACGTCGCCCAGAATTGCGTCAATGGCCGGCAGCATGTTCATCCACTCACGCAAGGTCTGACTGACCGAGGCGAGATAGAGCAGCAGATGTGCGCTCTCCATATAAGAAACCCGACCACTAAGAAGACCAAAATCGGGGTTTCCCGTTTGCGCTACGAGTTCGCGCTGCAAGCGATAATAATTGGCCACCGGGATATTGGCATCCATACCGCTGAGCTGACTCATCTCAATACCTGCAGCAGATGCAATGCGCTCCCGGTCGGCGCCCAGCGCGGCCGCCAGGTCAAGAAATCCGCGCACCGCCCTGGCAAAGACGAATCGTTGATCCACGGATGACGTCATCCCGAGAATTCAGCCTCGAAAACGCGCCGGCGCACAGCCTCAGGTTGTTCCAGACTAATCATGTGATTGGTATTTTGAGTCTGCACTATTCGTACCCCGGGATTTAGGCGCTTGCCCTGCTCCGCGCTTTCAAGCATCGAGGTATTGTTCAGCACATCGTCTCGCTCACCCACCAGCACCACGATCGACGGATAGTTCTGATACAAACTTGCGGCGTGTTGCCCCTGCCATTGCCAGATACTGTAAGCGCTGGTAACGCAGGTCTGATAGCTTTTCAGCGTCCAGAACATTGCCTTATACAACTGCATTTTGAGATCATTGGTCGGGCGCATCACAGGTAGTTTGAGCAGTAGGCCTGTGCTGGGCCACCGGGACAAATAACAGACTATGGGAATACAAAACAAAGCGATTTTATGGAGTATCGGACCGCTGAGATTTCCCGCCACCTTTCCGCCAGGCAACACCGCTGCCTCTAATACAGCTCGCACGGTCCTGCCCGAGGACGTCATCACCTCAGGAAACTGTCTGCCCGCGTCCAACACTACTGCGCCGCCGCGGGAATGCCCATGCAAGGTAATCTGCTGCCCGGAGGCAATATGTTGAACTGCCTGCGCCAGATAAAATCCGTCGTACTCTATGGTACCCGGGTCGTAAGGGTTCGCTTGCCAGTCTAGCGTTTCTACGTCGCGCAACGTAAACGGCGAGTGGGAACCAGCATTGTTAATTAGTATGAGCTGCGCTTCAGACCCTTGATACAGCGCCTGAAAATAGCGCATATCCTCCAAAAACCCGGGGAAACAAAGTATTGAATGCGTATTTTCAGCTGCGCCTTCACGCACAGCGATGACTGTTTCACCAACCTGGAAGAGTGCACCATCAAATTCAATGGTTGCGGCCCCGGGTAATTTCTTATTCAGCAACCAAAGCCGAAACAGGTACAACAGGATGCCCAGAACGATCAGCAGTTTGATCATAGGTTAGTTCTCACGCGCCTAAAAATTACGCCTTAAAAGCTGCCAAGTAACAAACTACTTCACCAGACCCTGGTCTTTTAAGTTACCGACCAGCCCTTTAATCGCGTCCTCGCGAACACCCTTGGCAGACCCAGCCTGCATGGTTTCGGAAACCGCTTGCCACAAATGACCTTTGGTTTCGACGACATAGAGATCTGATACCAGCGTATGAGTGACATTGGTCGTCCACACTGGTTGCTGGTATGCCACCTCATAGGCGTGATAATAGTAACCACCAAAGCCACCATGATAGGCAGAACCAATGGCGGGAGTCACACCGTAATAGATGGTGCCGGGATGATAAATTTCCTCAGACATTTCTCCCAAATAGCGGGTAACCATAATAGTATCCAGCCCGGCTTTATTTGCGGCTGCGATCATCTCCTCGGCTTCCGCTTTATGCTTGGGTACCAGTGTATGACTGGCTACAGCATTCACACCACGCTGCTTCAGGGCCTTGGTAAAGTCATCTTCAAATCGCACCCTGGCTGACTGCTTTTTCGCCACCCCCACTATCATCACTCCGTCGAGGTCCATTTTCTTTATAACCGGGTCGACATAGGAGTGGGTGATTGAGGTATTTTGGGCACAGCCTGACAACGTCAGACCGAGAATCAGCGCGCACGCCCACAGAGTTATCGAAGAGAAAGGTTTCATTGAACAGGTTCCCGGAAAAATGACAAAGAAGAGGGAGGAAGCTACCATAAATCGGATGGAATTGAACCCAGTGAGGTGCCAGCGGCACTCATTTGGCGCTGCGTCTCAATGCTCCAGTCCTGTATCAACAGCACCAAAAATAAGACTCGGCCACCCCAGAGCGCAACCCGGGCTTCGCCGGATCTACTGTTCCTGCGCCAGCAGCGCTTCAACAGCGGCGGCGATTGCCAGCAACTTGCGATCACTGCCCGCCGGTCCATCCAACTCTATGCCAATGGGCAAACCCTTGCCTGACACGCCTGCAGGAATAGTGATCCCCGGAATTCCGGCATTGCTGGACGGATCAGTGTTGCGGATATAGGTGGGAAAAGCGGGCACCTGAGCACCGTTCAATTCTACGTTAGACATATCGGCCGCAAGAGGAACTGCCGGCAATGGGGTGGTTGGAAAAATGATGGCGTCTACCTCCTGGCTACGAAAATAATCTGCATAGGCCTGCTGTAGCAGCGGTCGCTGTACATCTCTGGCATCCAAATAGACAGCTTCCGGGATAGCGCCGCCCATTGCATCGCTCACCACCTGCTTTACATCAGGGCTCGCTATTTGCGTTATCAGTTGCTCGACCGTGGCGCCGGGCTGATATTTCTCCAGATAAGCCGGCAGCAGCTGTGAGGTTTCAAAGAGTACCAGCGGAAACCCGACCTTCTCATTCAGATCGCCTATACCCTCTATATCCGCTTCCACCAGTTCTACCCCCGCCTGAGCGAGGCGTGCGATGACCTGCTCTGTGACCCTGGATACATCAGGATCGAGATTCTCGTAAAAATAACCCCGAGGCACCCCCAGGCGCAGCGTGGACAAATCTACTGCGGGATCGATGGTGGAGTCAGCACTCAAGACGCGGTCCATCAGCGCCGCGTCCGCGACGGTATGCGTCATGGGACCGGCGGTATCGCGGGTATTAGAAATCATAGTCATACCAGTATTGGGATAGCGCCCGGTGGTGGGACGAAAACCAACCAGACCATTGAGCGCAGCGGGAATACGTGACGATCCTCCGGTATCTGTACCCAACCCCGCTGAAGCCATACCTAGCGCTACTGCTGCGGCCGTACCGCCACTGCTGCCGCCTGCCATATAATCAAAATTGACCCCGTTGTGCACTGCGCCATAAGCCGCGTTATTACTGGTGATGCCGTAGGCGAGTTCATGCATATTATTTTTGCCAATAATTTGCGCGCCGGCGGCCTTTAAGCGGGCAATCACAGCCGCGTCTTCTGTAGGCACAAAGTCTTTCAGTAGCAGGGTACCCGCCGTATTGGGCATACCCGCCACATGAATATTGTCTTTGACGGCTATATACATTCCCGCTAACGGACCCTGGTCAGAGGCCGGGGCGGATAAACCGGGATTCACCGTGATAAAGGTGTTATAGCGCTGATTGCGCTCTATAGACTGGTAAAAAGCTTCAACGTCATTAGCCATGGCAGTGTTACTCGCAAACAAAGTAATCGCTAGAGCGGGAGTTATGAGGCAGTGACGCGTGAATTTGACGGCAAGCCGCAAAGAACGACACATTCTGGAAGTGA
Source organism: Halioglobus sp. (assembly GCA_036961205.1). GTDB lineage: Bacteria > Pseudomonadota > Gammaproteobacteria > Pseudomonadales > Halieaceae > CALJFL01. The sequence goes on from JBALVI010000004.1 coordinate 91,670, forward strand.
CCATAACCAGCTCTGCTTATTATTTTGGAATCGGGGCATCATATTACATAGATTGTACGAAAATTATAATATATGTATCGCTTTTTGTCCCAAACGTCCACCTGGCAACTATTGGTGTAGCGACCGATCTCTCAGGACGCCCCTCTCGCCAGGTCTGCAGGTAGACGGCGAGCTGCCAAATAGAAAAGCAGCACACCGGGCATCCCGACCATACCAACTATCAACATGGCATAACGCAATCCATCCGGGCCGTAAATACCGGTGAGCCAATCGCTCAGTAAGCCGGCAGTCACCGGGCCAAGTCCCAGGCCTATCAGGTTAATGACAAAGAAAAGCACTGCCGAGGTCAGCGCTCGCATGGACGCCGGCACCAGGGTGTGGGAGATCGCCAGACAGGGCCCCAAATACGTATTCATAGCAATCGTGACAAAGAACAACAGTGCGATCACTACCGTCGTGTTATCCAGTAACAAATAGGGAAAGCCCAGGGGCACAGAGATAACACCGGCGACCATAGGCACCCAGAGATACCAACGCTTATCCGTTTTGCCGAGGCGGTCAGCAAGATAACCCCCCAGAAAAGTACCAACAATGCCACCGCCACCACCAAACAGGGCCAGGATGATACCAACCTGGGCAATACTGAGATCGTGGCTGCGCATCATAAACGATGGCGCGAAGTTACCACTGCCATAGCCGACAAAACTGGCGAGACCCGCTGCTCCGGCGAGGTACCAGAAGGAACGCAAGGATGATAATAATTTGAGAGTCTCGCCCAATGTAGGCCGCTCTGCCCCGGCTTCAGCAGGCTCCCAGTAGCCTCGCTGTGGTTCCTTAACCGTGAAGTAAAATACCACGGCCAGCACAATTCCGGGGATGCCAACCGCCAAAAACGCAATTCGCCAACCATAAGCCTGACTGATTAAGCCACCGACAATGAAGCCCGCCAGCACACCCACATGCACGCCAGTGGAATAGATTGCCATCGCCGTACCACGACGCTCCGGTGGATAGAAATCGGAGATCATCGCATGAGACGGTGGTCCCCCGCCCGCCTCCCCTATGCCGACACCAATTCGAGCCAGCAGCAATTGGCTATAGTTTTGCGCGAGCCCGGCCATGGCAGTCATGCCGCTCCAGACGGTCAAAGCGGCAGTAATAATATTGCGCCTGTTGGTCCGATCGGCCCAGTAGGCGATGGGAATGCCAGCGGTAATATAGACCAGGGCAAAAGAAAACCCACTCAACAGTCCCAACTGCACGTCGCTCAGACCCATATCTTGTTTGATAGGCTCCTGCAGAATCACCAGAATTTGTCTATCGACGAAATTAAAGGCGTAAACCAGGGTCAGCATAAACAGCGCGTAGCGCGAACCCAGCAGCGGAGTCCGGGATGTCAGATTTTGAGAATTAGTCGACAAAAAGGTATGCCTCTTATTTTTATTAGCTTAGAGCTTAGAGCCGATTGCCGCTCAGCGCCAGTTATTACAACTACGCGGCAACTCTCTTGATTCTACAGATGGCCAGATGCACACTGCTGAAGCTTTTTTTTGAATTCCCTTTCAGCGATCAAAGGATCAGGCCAATGAAAACCACACAGAACCTCCGTTGTAGCTTCTGGAGCAGCTTGCTCCTGGCATGCCTGCTGTCACCGGTTTTACACGCGAACTCAGATGCCACTGCCTACGGCAACAATCCGGATGCCGGCGGCTATTTTGAGAACAACGGCATCAAGATGTATTACGAAGTCTATGGTGCAGGTGAACCCATGGTGCTGATTCACGGCAGCGGTCAGGACATTGCTGCCATGCACAACCAGATTGAGTACTTTGCGAAGAGCTACAAGGTACTGGTGGCAGACAGCCGCGCACACGGTAAGTCGGGGCTAGGGGTGGGTGATCTCACTTATCTACAAATGGCTGACGATTGGGCCTCGCTGATAGAACACCTGAAGATGGGGCCCGCCAATATTGTCGGCTGGAGTGACGGCGGCAATATAGGGCTGCGCATGGCCGTTGACCACCCTGAAGTAGTGGCAAAACTGGCAACCATGGGCGCCAACCTACAGCCGGACGAAAGTGCAGTGGAACCCTGGGCCGTGGCTTTTGTGATCGAGGCATCCGCTCAGGTCGATGCGATGATCATAGCTGGCGATACCAGCCAGAACTGGAAGGTGCAGGCAGAACACCTGCGCTTGTTGCGCGAGCAGCCCGATATGTCACTAGCAGACCTGGCAAGCATTGAAATACCGGTACTGATTATGGCTGGCGACAAAGACGTTATCAGGACAGAGCACAGCGTGCTGATGTTCCAAAATCTCCCCAAGGCCCATCTGGCTATTTTCCCCGGTGACACCCATTTCACCCCGGAACTTACTCCGGAATTATTCAATCTCACTGTCGATAAATTTATGCGCGAGCCTTACTCCCGCCCGGATACCAAAGGCATTATGCTGGAGGGTGCGCACTAGCGTACGTTGACAAGCACCCGCAATAAAAATGGTTCGTCGCTTACTACCGTGGAGCCGGGTAGCAGAATGCGATTAGCAGGTTTTCCTCCTGGTCCATAGGTCTGTTGCATTCTAGCGGCCGCGGGCGGGACCGTGTCCTTGGCTGTTGCTATCCTGCTCGATCGAAGGTTTCGGTAAAGCGTTTCAATACAGCATCTCAAGAATCACCCGGTCCATTCGGCGTACCGCGATAGTAGGGGACGGGTGAGCACGCCTTTTAACCAAGCGAATTCGTTGGTCCGGCACACCGGGAGCGACTGGTAAGGCGTGCTCACCCGGCCCCGGCGGCCAAAACCGATCTCAAGGGGCACACCTGGGTTAAGCCTTTGAAAAATGCGCCGATACCCCGCTTAATATCAGAAGAACCATAAAAAAGGGCGATGGTTTCCCATCGCCCTTCTCTTGCTTGGGCTTACGCCCAACACTTACATCCGCTTAGAAACGCAGGCGCGCTTCCAGACCGATGGTGCGGGGACGGTTGGTAACCAAGCGCTGACGTCCCGGAGTTTCCGCCGCTATCGAACGACTATCAGCCAGATTCGCGCGCTCATCCGTAGCATTGTCTACATACAGGGTAATTTCGTAACGCTCACTGAGCATACCCGCACGCAGGTTCACTGCAGACCAAGCCTCACGTAAGCGCTGGTTCTCACCCGAGGACTCATTATTGGAGCTAAATGAATCTCCGTAATAGTTCCCGTCCGCCCGTAACATGCCATCCCAGTCACCCGTGAATGGGAAGATATACTCCACAGATCCATTGACAGTCCAGTCCGGAACGCCCTGGATACTATCGCCATCGGAGATGCCGGGAGTGCCACCACTGTCGGTGATCTCTGCATCGGTATAGCCTACACCCAGAGACGCGGTCAATCCCTGGGTTATCGCAGCATTCAACTCTATCTCAAAGCCTTTACTCTCTGCCTCACCCGCGTTCGCGGTAAACTGGAATCCGCACGCCAGCCGGTTCAACTGCTGAACATCAGTCCAATCAATGAAGTAAGCGGCGCCGTTCAACACGACCCGATTGTTATTGAAACTAGACTTAAAGCCTACCTCATAGCTCCACAGCTCATCGGAATCGTAGGTCACAGACTCCTGGGGGTTAATGCCGAGTGTTTCCAGCTCCGGACCGCAAAGCCCTGAAGGAAGGTTCCCGTTAATACCACCAATCCGGAAGCCTTTTGCGCCACTGGCATAAACATTAATGTCATCATTCACGACAACTTCAACCAGAACCTTGGGGTTGAATCCATCTTCTTTCTGTTCGTCGTCGTATGAACTGGTGCCACTGTTGGCAAAACCATCGGCCTGATTGACCGCCGTAACTTCAGACTCATACCAGCGTCCACCGCCAGTAATGGACAACCATTCATTAAATTCCCAGGTAAGCTCACCGAAGACCGCGATTTCGTCAGTTTCAGTCAGGGTTGTGGTTACAAATATCAGGTCGTCACCGCGCAGACCAAATATTTCATCTCCGGTGCCTGGAGGGGCCTCCAGGACGCGGTCAACCTCGGCGCCTAACCCGGGCTGCAACGCTCTGGGGTATTCGTGATCAAACTCTCCATCGGAATAGAATATGCCGGCAGTGAACTGGAATGGGCCATCAAAACTGGACGTGAAACGGGTTTCATGAGTTACGCTCTCGTACTTTTCAACCGTGCTCAGTGGCGACTCTAGCGGGTCTACCGGTATTTCAATCACAGTATTGAACAAATTGTGTAGGAAGCTTGCCTCTTCCTCCCGCTCATCTGTTTCTCGGTCATAGTACGATGTAGTAGAGGTAAACTGTCCCGCATCGATATCCCAGAAGAACGTGCCACTGGCGATATACCACTCATCTGTACCGTCTTCCTCAGTATCAAAAAACCGTACTTCTGTGGTTTCCTCAGGGTCCCGGTCCGCAAAAGGCAGGCCATCTGCCTCCACTTGTTGCATGATTACCTTGGGTACAAAGCGGAGGTTATCGGTGATCTGCCAGTTGGCTACGACCTGACCTCCCCAGTACGATTCGTCATCAACGTTTTCATTTTCGTCAAAGGCAGGTGCTGAGTTCGGAATGACAGCCCCGTCGCTCGCGCGCACCCAGCTCTCTTGATAGACACGATCATAAATTCCGGAGTTCTGGCCGTAATAACCAGAAACTCGCAACGCGAAAACATCTTCTACGATCGGTATGTTATAGGAGCCATCGACAGAATAGTTTTCGTCACCGTCTTCCACCGTGGACACATTTGCGGAAATCTGCCCGCCAGCCTCTGACAGGTCTGGCTGCTTGGTGATCATTCGAATGGTTCCACCCATGGAACGCGCGCCGTACAGAGAGCCCTGGGGGCCGCGCAGTACTTCCACACGCTCTACATCCGAGACGCGTGGCAGCATGCTGGCGTTGACCGGAGTGTCATCAATGTAGAAACCTGTTGTGTCCTTGCCGAACACACCGCGAATAGATGGGGAACTGGAGTCAAACCGGCCATCAGATTCATAGGCCATCGCCAGGTTCGGTATGCGAACCGCGAAGTCCAGCAACTCTACAGCGCCCATGCGTTGCAGATCATCGGAGCCGAGAGCCGTAATTGACATTCCGACATCCTGCAAAGACTCGGTTCTCTTAGAGGCCGTTACCAAGACTTCTTCCAACGCAAACGATTCTTCCTGAGCGGCTGCGGGGCCAGATAAAAAAGCGGCTGCACAAGCTAGTGCGAGCGGGGTTTTTGCGATACGAAATTGGGTTGATCTAGGCATTCTTGTATCCCTTATAATATGTTTTTGGTACTAACTGGCAAAGGGTAGCACTGGATAAGTTCAATTTCATTCGGGCAAAACTGTAATAATGCCACTTTTTGGCACGCTCAGACGGCCTCAAGAGTGCCTGAAATGGCAGAAATTCACTGCGCTACTCACAGATCGAGCAACTCACAGGGCCAAACGCCTCCCGCGGCAATTCCCAGGCGGGCAAAATTCAGGCAGCAGTAAGACAGTCGATGATGAAAATTACCTTAATCATCCGACTAGTGACTCTCATGTGAAGCAGGCTCTGGTCTCTTGCTGTTCTAGCCCCGCAACCAGGTATGAAACTTCTCTACCCAAAGCAATAGCTTTTCAGGCGCGTGCGCACGCTTCCATTCACCGGCAGCATATTTGTTTGATTCTGCCAGCGTGGGGTAGATGTGGATGGTACCCAGTATCTTGTTCAGACCCAGGCCATGCCGCATAGCCAGTACATATTCAGCGATAAGGTCGCCGGCGTGCTCACCGACGATGGTTACGCCCAGAATCTTGTCCTTGCCCGGTACGGTGAGCACTTTAACAAAGCCCTCTGCCTCACTGTCGGCAATCGCTCTGTCGAGATCGTCAATACCATAGCGGGTGACTTCATAGTCGATACCCGCCTCTTTAGCGTCTTGCTCATTAAATCCTACACGAGCGACCTCAGGCTCCACAAAGGTTGCCCAGGGAATCACTGAATAGTCGGCCTTGAATTTTTTAAATGCTCCAAACAGCGAATTGACCGCTGCGAACCACGCCTGGTGAGCCGCGACGTGGGTGAATTGATAGGGGCCGGCGACATCCCCTACCGCGTAAATATTGGGGTATAGCGTTTGCAAATATTCATTAACCGCCACGGTGCCATTGGGGTTCAATGGAATGCCCAAGTCCTCCAAGCCGAAGCCCGTGGTGTTGGCTTTGCGGCCAACGGCGACCAGTATCTCATCGAAAGGAATACGGGAGCGCTCTCCGCCACTCTCACAGACCAGGAACTTATCCTCACCCTCACGCACGACCTCTACCGCTGTGGTGCTGGTGCGCACATCGACGCCCTCACTGATCATGCGTTGCTTGACCATTTCGGAGATCTCTTCGTCTTCCTTGATCATAATGCGCGGCAACATTTCAACCTGTACAACCTCGCTGCCAAGCCGCGCAAAACTCTGGGTCAATTCACAGCCGATAGGACCACCTCCAAGTACTACAAGACGCTGGGGCAGCGCGGCCATGTCCCAGATCGTGTCCGAGGTAAGGTAACCACTATCCTCCAGACCCGGAATTGGCGGTATAAACGGGCGCCCACCACTGGCGATAACAATACTGCGCGTATTAATAGTGCGGCCGTTCACCTCTACGCTAAAGGGCGAGAGTATTTTCGCCTCACCAATTTCTACATCTACACCCAGCCCGTTATAGCGCTCCACTGAATCATGGGGTTCGATTTTGGCAATCACGTCTTTCACTCTTGCCATCACTTTGGCAAAGTCGACGCGGGCTGACGCATCCGAAATTCCAAATTCTTCAGCGCGACTAATGTGCGACATGAATTTGGCAGAGCGAATCAATGCCTTGGAGGGCACACAACCGGTATTGAGGCAGTCGCCACCCATTTGATGTTTTTCGATGAGGGTTACCCGGGCCTTAACAGCCGCGGCTATATAAGAGCTGACCAAACCACCAGCACCTGCCCCTATCACCACCATATTAGTGTCGAAGGATTTAGGCCGGGAAAAGTTCTGATAGACCTTGCGGGCAGCCAGTTTGGCGATTATGGCTTTGGCAATTAACGGGAACACTCCCAGCAAGACAAATGAAGCAATAATTCCTGGCGATAAAATCCCGGACAGGCTTTCCAGTTGGCCTAACTGGGTCCCGGCATTCACAAATACGACGGTGCCTGCCAGCATCCCTACCTGGCTCACCCAGTAGAAGGTGGCGGTTTTTATTGGGGTCAGACCCATCACCAGATTGATTACAAAGAACGGAAACACCGGCACCAGGCGAAGCGTAAACAGGTAGAACGCGCCATCCCGGTCAATGCCCTCGTTGATAGCCGTTAGCTGGTTCGAAAAACGATCCTGAATGGAATCCCGCAGCAAAAATCGAGAGAACAGAAAAGCCAGAGTCGCGCCTATGCTGCTGGCAAAAGACACTATTAGCAATCCCGTCGCCAAGCCAAACAGCGCGCCCGCTGCCATGGTCATAATCGCGGCCCCTGGCAGCGAGAGCCCGGTCACCGCCACATAAATCAGGAAGAACACCAATACCGTCAGGGCAGGATTTTCAGCATAGAATTCGTCAAACCTGGCTTGGTTGGCCTTTAGATATTCCAGACTGAAGTACTGTCCCAGATCCAGGGCAAAAAATGCCACAATGAACAGCAGTACAACCGCCAGTACCAATAACTTTTTTACACTCATGAGCGCGAAATGCCTCCCGCTGTTAATTATTTACGATCAATTGCTGGCTGAAATAGACTGCGCGCCAGCCTAACAGTTCAATGCGGAGATAGCTGCTTTCCCAAGCCTTCGTAACTGCGCGCTAGCACCTAGGTAACTCGTGACTTTACGGGGTTCCGCTCTGAGGGAATCTCAGCACCACCTGCAGCCCCGCGTCTATTCCATTTCGCAGTGATAGTTGGCCACCATGTCCCTCGACAATCTCCCGACACAGGGGTAATCCCAGGCCAGTGCCCTCCTGCTTGGTAGAGTAAAAGGGCAATAGCGCTTGCTGCATCACCCGATCAGACATGCCGGGACCATTATCAGCAACCACAATCACCAGATCTGCCTTGCGGTTCTCTACCATAATCTGGACCTGCCCTTGATCACCACAGGCATCGCGAGCGTTCTTCAGCAGGTTAATGAGCACCTGTTCCAATTGCGTTTGGTCCAGCTGCACCATTAACTCACTAACAGCCGCCACCACCTCGAAATGCTGTTGCTGTGACATTTGACGCAGTAGTGCGAGCAGCTCAAAGGTCTGAACTTTTGGCGCCGGCAAGCGAGAAAATTTGGCATAGCCCTCAATGAAATCCTTGAGGTGACTGGCTCTTTCACCAATGGTGGTGAGAATCAGGGCCAGCTTATCTCGTTCTCCCGTGTCTTCCGCTGGCGCAAGCCTGGACAGAGTAACCTTCCCCGAATGTGTCAGCGATGAAATCGGCGCCAGGGAGTTATTGAGCTCGTGAGAAATGACGCGTATGAGCCGTTTCCAGGTATCGACCTCCTGGCGACTGATTTCTCGAGTCATTCTTCTCACCAAATGTAAACGGTGGAGACGACTGTTCAGTGAGAAAAAGCGGCACGACAGGTAATAGGTTTCCACCTCTCCGCCACTTTCTATCGACACCAGCCCCTCAGTTTCACTACGAATTGCCACGGCCAGATCCTCGTCCAGACCGGCTATTAACTCTTCGATGAGCGCGCCCTGTAGCCGTTCGCCCTGAGCCAAAAATTGTCTGGCCTCGACATTAGAATAAACCACTCTCTGTCGATCATCGCACAGCCACATTGCCACCGGTGTACTTTGCAAAACGGTATCGAGAAGCAACTCACGCTGATTGATATTGTGCCGTTCCTCACGTAACAGCTGCCCGATCTCGTTGTGCGTGGCCACCAGATCACCCAACTCATCGGTACGGTGGGAGGCAATCGTGACTGAAAAATCCTGATCTTTAATATTATCGGCCGTACCCTGCAGTGCCTTTATCAGCTTAATTGCTGGGCTGGACACGCGTAAGACAACGAAGATCGTCAGTGGAATAAGCAGTGTTAGAGATAGTACAAGAGCCGACCAGAACGGTAGGTATTGAGACAACAACGAATAGGCAAGTAGTGAGACCGAGACCAGGCCCAGACAAAAAAACAACAGCTTGCCCTGCAGGGAAAAAAAACGTCTATCCATAGTCCGTATGCATTCAGGAAGAGCCGAAAGAAGGCCAGACTATCAGTTTTTCAACCCGTGAGTCTCCATTCTTCGATAAAAGGACTGCCGCGATATCCCGAGACTCTTTGCCGCGCGACTGACCACCCCGTTGTAACGCGCCAGTGCGTTTTTGATATCGTCAGCCTGCAACTCAGTTTTTGCGCGTCCGGCATGCATCGCCTCGTCGATCTCCAAACCGAGATCTGACGGTTCAATGAGCTTTTGTTGGCCCAATAGCTGCGCCCGTTGCATGCAGTTTTCAAGCTCTCTCACATTTCCGGGCCAATGGTAGTCGACCAGCGCCGATTCGGCAGCAGCTGAGAGCGTTTTTCCATCGCCCAAAAAGTGGTGTGCCAGAGGTAGGATATCGGCGGCACGCTGGTTGAGGGGTGGGACCTTGATCTCGATAACATTGATTCGATAGAACAGATCTTCGCGAAATCGCCCCGCCGATATTTCGCTGGGTAAATCGCTGTTAGTGGCGCAAACCAGTCGCACATCCACGGTTTGTGTATCTGAGGAACCCAGCTTCTCGAACTTCCCCGTCTGTATTACCCGCAGTAACTTCATCTGCCCGGAGAGCGGTAAATTACCGATCTCGTCAAGAAACAGAGTGCCCTTGTCGGCCTTGCTGAAACGCCCCTCTCTCACTTCTGCCCCGGTAAAGGCTCCCGCTGTGGCGCCAAACAGCTCGGCTTCTATTAGTTCTGCAGGCATGGCTCCTGCGTTAGTTCTTACCATCTCACCGGTGCGGCGAGAATTGGCGTGTATAATTTCTGCAATCTTCTCTTTACCAGTGCCGCTGGGGCCGGTGACCAGTACCGGCAGGTCCGAGTCGGCTACCTGCACAGCTAGTTGGATCAACCGTGTCATCGCGCTACTTTCAAACACCGTACCGCACAAATCGAATTCGTTGAGTGAATGCCGAGAGGCAGCCTCTTCCTCCAATTTATAATCCAGTGCAGAGCGAACCTGCGACAGCTCCAGCAAGTTGCGAATAGTTGTTAGCAACTTATCGTCGTCCCAGGGTTTTGCCAGATAATCTGCGGCGCCGGACTTCACCAGAGTGACCGCCGTTTCCAAATGCGTCCAGGCGGTAAGCAGAACAATCGGCATGGCCGGGTAACGCTGCCGAATAGTGGCAAACAATTGCTCACCCTCTTCACCCGAGGTGGTGTCCTCAGAAAAGTTCATGTCCTGGATAATCAGGTCTATATTTCTGGTATCCAGAACCTCAAGACCGGCCGCCGGGGTATGGGCATAAACCGACTCAAGCTCATAAAGCGAAAACAAAATGCCCAACGCCGAGCAAATCGCTTCATTGTCGTCGATGATAAGAATAGTGCTCAAAATTTCACCTTGTTAAACCGTACGGGTGGCAACGGCTGCGGGAATAGCGGCTGCCCTGCGTGCTGGTGCGAACACTGCTATCAAACCCAGTAAATAGAGGAAAATAACGCCAGTGGGATAGTACACCGGATCGAGTCGGTCACCGCCAAACTGCGTCGTTAAAAGATAGCTCAACATAACCGTAAACACGCCACCCAAAATTATACCGACCGTGGTCAGCAACAGGTTTTCAACGAAGAAATACCTGAGTATATCGCGCTTTCGCGCACCCAGTGCCCTGCGAATTCCAATCTGGCGGGTGCGCTGACTCACCGAAAACGACGCCAGCCCCACAATGCCCAGGGCAGTGATAAGGGCCATTAGAATGGTAACGGTGACCAAAATGATCACCGTGGCCCTGTCGCTGGCGTAGCTACGGGCCAATATTTCCCGCTGGGTATAGACAGAGTAAATCAGGCGATCGGGCTCACGTTCCAATAATACACGCTCGACTTCCGGGATGATCGAAGCCAGGGCGCCCTCCTCCGCCCGAATGATATAACTCACCCTGGTGTTGTATTCAACATAGGGCTGGAGCATAAAGTCATAATATGTGTCTGCCAGAATCGGCCGATCGGTTGCGATCCAGGCCGTTGCGACATCGGCAATAACGCCAATGATGGTAATGGTCTGCGCACCATCGCTGTAGTAGATGGTGCGGCCGACGATTTCACCCTCAGGGAATAGTTTTCTGCCCAGTGATTCGGTGATGACCACTTTGTCCGGCTCACCCACAAAGTCCGGGGTTATGTGCCTAATTTCATCTGCATGAAAAAACCGACCGGCCAGCAGTTCAATATCCATAGTTGCCAACGCGTTTTCATCGGAGTAATTGACGTTGGCCAATATTTCCATGTCGTCGTTTACTTCTGGCATAACGCGATAACTGCTCATGCGGGCAGATCCAGACTGCATATGATTGAGGATGGGGCTCACCGAGCGCACACCGGGGATATTGCCAATAGCCTGGATATCTGCCCTGACAAACTCCTCTTTATTGAACTCCTGCGCTAGCCCCACCGTGTGCAGGGAAAAAATGTTGTCGACATCGATACCAATGGGCCGGGATATTTTTTCTATGCGCCCGTTGATAATAGATGACGCATTCACCACGACAGCAAGAGTCACGGCAATTTGCACGGCGATCAACGCCGCGCCGATCTTATTACGCCACATCGCCCTTAAAATAGGTCCAATTTCCATAGTACGCTCCAACTCCTATTGTGCTTTCAAGTGCAGTGCAATCGGCAACCGGCAAATGCGCCATGCTGGATAAATACCTGCCAGCACGGTTGATGCCATAGCCAGCAATACCGCCAGCAACGCCAATTCGATATTCAGATGAGTCAGCAATTCGAAGTTCTGATAGAGCGATCTGATGGCCACCAAACCCAGCATCGCCAGCAGCAGCCCCACCAGCCCGCCCAGTAAGCCAATCAGAGAGATTTCCACCAGGTGCTGTCGGAAGATCATTTTACGGGAGCCTCCAACGGCTCGTCGTAAACTCATCTCCCCAGCCCTACCAAGGAATTTGGCGAGTAACAAGCCGATGCAATTGAGCAGACAAACCAACAGGAACAAAAAAGCCACTGCCAACAAAATGCGGTAGTCTTGATCGACAACCCGCTGGTCGACCAACCAGGATTTCAGCGAGTGGACCTCGTTATTGTAAGGACCCAAAAAGCGACCGCGCTGGCGCTGGGCTTCGGCATAATTGTCCAGATGATCCCTGTATGCCTGCTCGCCTTGGGCGTCAGTGATCTCCACCCAATGGTGTATCCACTGGCAGTCGGCTTCCAGGTAGTTCAGCCAACCCTCGCCCTCAGGGTCCCCTGAGCAGATCGTGCTGCCATTCCTTTTTCGCAGCTCCAACTCCTTTGTCAGGGCAAAGGGCAAAATAGCACCCGTCATCTCCCTGAAAGCGCCACCATCCAACTCGAAGTACAGAGGTGTCGGCTTGAACTCGTCCAGCACACCCACCACATCGAACAACCGGCTTCCAATACGTACTTTTTCGCCAACGCTATTATTGCCCCCAAATAGCTTTTCGTTCAGGTCACGAGTCAGTACAGTTTGGTATAAACCTCTTGCTTCCTCTTCAGCGCTCCAGTGACCGCCATAGCGAAAAGGCACTCTGTGTAAACTGAAAAAACCAGCATTGGCCAGGCGAACTTCATCGGTAAACGGTGTTTGGCCAGAACCCTCTGGATAGATAACGGCTGCAGATTGATAGTGGATACTCTGCCGAATGGGTAGATCGAAGGCCTGCAAGTTAATGACGTCGCGATAACCCACCATATTCGACGGCTCATCGCCATCTGATCCCCCCGGCAGAATTTCCTGATTTTGCAGCTTATAGGTATAAACCTGAGCAGAAATTTCCGGCGCAGGATCACTGGTCATGAGCGCAAACACAGTCAGGATACTGATGCATACACCAATACCCAGGCCAATCGCACAGACTATCAAAGACGAAAGCACCGGTGTTTTCTTCACCGAAAGCCACGCCAGTCGAAAATGGTAGGCAAACATTGCGCGCTCCTTTTAAAGGCTGGCTGATTTGGGTTGGGTGGATTCCTGGGCTATTGCTGGTCGCGTCACTGCCAGGGAATCGTAGGCGGTGTAATCGTCCACCTGGCCGTCCAGAACATGAATATTACGCCTCGCCCTGCGGGCCAGATCTGCATCATGAGTCACCATAATGATGGTAGAACCCGCCTCGTTGATAGACTCGAGAAGTTCCAGCACCTGGCGCGCCATCAGGGAATCCAGATTCCCGGTCGGCTCATCGGCCAACAGAATCTTCGGCTCACCCGCCAGCGCCCTGGCAATGGCAACCCGCTGCTGCTGGCCCCCGGACAGCTGCGAAGGAAGATGGCGCATGCGCCCTGCCAGACCCACTGTCTCCAGCGCTTTTTCGATACGTCTTTTTCGCTCCGCCGCGTTAAAGCCACGATAGCGCAATGGCACATCTACATTGTCGAACAGGTTCAGATCCGGGATGAGATTGAACGACTGAAAAATAAAGCCAATTTTCTCGTTGCGTAAGTTAGACGCCTCATCGTCACTCAGGTGACTCACATTGACACCGTCGAGAATGTATTCACCGCTATCGAAAGGGTCCAACAGACCGGCTATATTGAGAAAGGTAGTTTTCCCTGAACCGGACGGCCCGGTAACTGCGACAAACTCGCCATCGTGAACGTCGAGACTGAAATCGCGAAGCGCGTGCGTTTCAATCAGATCCGTCTGAAATATTTTGGATACATGACTCATCGATAGCATCTTTTTTTCTCCTAGTTAAGTAACATTACTCGCTCGTGGTCTTTAAAGGCATCGCTAGTGGAGATGACAATTTGTTGTCCCTCGGCCAGTCCGGAAATAACTTCCACCCGCCCGACACTACTCATACCTGCCTGGAACGGCGTTTTAATGGCCAGCCCTTCTTCCACCAGGTACACAAATCCGCGCGAACCACTTTGCATAAAAGGGCCTCTGGCGACGGTTAATACGTCGTCGCGGGAATCAATGAGAATACGTGATGTAACGCGTTGGTTTTGCCGCAGACCCGCAGGCTTCTCAGACAGGAATCGAATGCGACAACGGACCTGGCCATTTTCCACCTGCGGAGAGATTGCCGAGAGTTCGCCCGGATATTTATCACCCGAAAAGTCGATCTCTGCCACCATTCCCGGCGCAAGATCATCCGCGTAACCCTCGGGTACCTGCGCTTCAACCTCATAGGCACTCATATCCACGACTGTCAGAATCGGCTGATATCGTGCCACTATCGATTTTTGTTCTACCTCGAGGTTTCCCACCACGCCGTTCACCGGCGAAACAATTTCCAGCGCTGCCACCTTTCGGTTCAACTCCTCGACCAGCAGACGTTGGCGAGTGAGCGCATGATTCAAAATATCCATCTCCAATATCAGTCGCTCAGTCTCGAGCAGCGACTCCTGCTGTTCGTGCTGAAATACCGCGAGCGCACGGTTTTCATCATCAACCGTTTTCTCGTAGTCCTGTAAAGAAATCGCACTGTTGGCATAAGCTATTTCGGCACGCCGCAGCTCGCGCCTGGCAGCGGTTAGATCCATGCGGGATATATCCAGAGACTCTTTCTGCTTAAGCCCGTCCATTCGAGTGGCTATTTCCTGGCGAGCCAGTTCCGTTTCCAATTGTTGTAAGCTAGCCTGTTCTTGCTTGTGGCGGCTCAACAATTCGGGACTCTCGATACGCGCCAGTGGCTGACCGAGTTCAACCTTATCGCCTGATCGAACCAACGTGCTGACCCGACCATCTTCAGGCGAGAAGAGCACAGGCCGAACCGCTGCTACAATCTGCCCCGAAACAGAAACGTCTCGAATAAACTCACCCCGTTCCACGGTAGCGAGACGCAGTCGCGATGCATCAATAGTCAACTCAGAATCGTTCCATCGCGCTATAGAGGGATAGGCGAGCACTGCTGTCACCAGGCCGATCAGCAGCAAGACCACCAGGGGTGCGCTTTTGCGCAGGCGACTCAGGGGCGCTTGCGGCTCGCTGCGGGGGGAATCCTGTGTGGAGGTATCTTTTATCATTGCCTGTTGATGTCACTCATGCTGTTTGTTGTTGCCGCGGCACCGGACCAGAAGTCTTCCAGGCCTCGCTTTTGACATTTAACTATCAAGTTCCGTGCCAACCTGCAAGGCACTGATAAATATAGGTATTTTTATAATTAGATGTGTCCGATTGTGTCCGATTTTCATTTATCGGACACTTTCCGGTCACTTCCTGCGGCGGCCACGCAGACAACTTCCGCTACAGTATTCAGCGGCGTGAAACATGGAGATCAGCGGCTGGAGGAGGATGCAAAATCGTGGATTTGGTCTATCTTAAAGTTATAGCCTCGTAAACGTGGCTCCAGGAGAACATCATGCGCGCTTATCCATTGAAGTTATCTGTTGCCCTTTTATTTGCTCTCGCACCGCTGATCGCCGCCACTGCAGAATTCGACACTGGCAAGCAGTTCACTGACTCACTTCGCTCAGGCGGCAAGGGCCCGAACATGGTGGTTATTCCGCAGGGAAATTTTGTGCTTGGAGGTGGCAGGCCGGATCAAAAAGATCTCGGTCGGGTCACTATTGATTACTCCCTTGCCTTCAGTACCACCGAGATTACCAATGCCCAGTATCGACAGTTTCTAGAATCCAGCCTTTCTGGCCTCCAAACAAAATTCTCCGAGGGCGCTGAAAACCAGCCCATCGCTGGCCTGAGCTTTGACGAGGCCGAGGCTTATGTCGGCTGGCTCAGCCGGGAGTCTGGTCACCACTATCGACTACCCAGTGCATCAGAGTGGGAATACGCAGCGCGTGCGGGAACCACTACTCCGTACAGCTGGGGCAGTGATGTTGGAGATAACAATGCCAACTGCATGGACTGTAATACTGACTTCACCGGCAGCATAGCGCCGGTTGGATCTTTCGCTGCCAACCCCTGGGGCCTGCACGACATGCACGGCAATGTCTGGGAGTGGACCAAGGATTGTATCGATTCCAATATGGCGCCACCCGATAACGGTATGCCCACCTTATTCGGAAATTGTGATTTGAGAGAACTGCGCGGCGGCTCAATAAATTCCGATGCCTGGTCAATTCGTGCCAGCGTACGCGCCTCCGCCCTACGCTCTTCACACACCCCCGATCTGGGATTTCGAGTGGCGATGGAAGTACCGTTATAACGGCCGCCTAGATATAGGAACCATCGAGATCCGCGGCATACTGCATAGCCCAAGGAGCAAACTTACCCATCGCGTCATCAGTATATTCGTCTCGCAACATTACAATCACACCGTCGACCGCTCGAACAACCGAACGGCCAGCAAAGCCACCCCGCGGAGATTCACCGCGCCTATAACTTGCATACCAATCCAAGGCCCATTCCTCGCCCTGATCGCCTGCTTGCTTGGTCGGCGCTCCTCTCAGTTCCACCTTGCGGTCGTCGCACCGACGATCCAAACCATCAACAGACTTTTTCAAGCCAGTCAGGATCGCATCCACACCGTGAAGTTCGCAGGCCAATGGCCCGCCTCTAACCTCGTAGCTGGCATCATCGGAAAAAAACTTGCGTAGCCGCGACCAATCGTCGTCGATATAGGTTTCCTCAAAAGCCAACGCATAGTCTGAAAAAATTTGTAGGGACTGATCCATCTTCGTATTCCATCTGTTACGGTATCTACCAAAATAGCACCTAAGTATGGAAAGCGCCTACTGTGAGTGATACGAAGCCTGCACTGGCAGATATAAAACCCGCATTGATTCTGGAACGCCATGGTCGGTGTCGGCTGTACTACAGTGTGTGGTTGGCACCGAAACCACTCCTCTAAAGGATGGCGTGATCGTCCACGAACAATATCGTCTGGGCGAAACCGAGAAGAGCTTGCACACCAGTTGGTCGGTAGCGAAGAGTTTCGTCTCCACCCTGGTGGGCATGGCCATAGACGACGGTAGAATTGGCAGCGTAGAAGACCGCATTGATCAATACATTCCAGAGCTCAAAGGCAAGGCATATGGCGAAACCAGTATTAGGGACGTTTTGCAGATGTCTTCAGGGGTAGATTTTGACGAGTCTTACGGTAAGGCTGGCAGCAATACGGCTATGGCATTTTCCGACATTCAACTGGTCACCAATGCCACCTGGATTTTCGGCTTACCTATCAATGAACTGATCGGCGATTACGAACGCGAAGAGGAGCCCGGCAAGCGTTGGGAATACCGTTCCAGTGATACTCAAATTCTGGGCTGGCTGGTCGAGAAAGTCTTTCAACAACCGTTTACGTCGGTTATTGAAGAACGATTATGGCAGCCCATGGGTATGGAATCCGACGCCAACTGGCTGCTAGACGGCAGCAGCTTGGGGTCAGCCGTTACCTTTTGCTGCCTTAACGCGACCTTGCGCGATTTTGCCAGGCTGGGCGAGTTATATCGGCTGGGTGGCAAGTGGCAGGGCAAGCAACTCCTGTCGCAGGAATGGATTTCCGCAGCAACCGTTCCCGACTCACCTCACCTGCAGCCTGGGCAGGTAAGAGAAATTCGTGGCTATCAATATCAATGGTGGGTACCCAAGGACTATGACGGGGAGTATTTTGCATCGGGTATCTGGGGGCAGAATATCTGGATTGATGAAAAGCGTGGGATAGTAATCGCTCGTACTGCAGTCGACCCGGACTTTCAACTCAACAAAGCAGAGAATATTATAAATGGAACGCCCACCGCACTCGCACAGTACAAGGGCTTCGACCAAGCGGCCTCAGCTCTGGGTAAGTATCGCGCAATAAACAGCCCCGAGCCGCCAGCTTGATTGCCTCGAAATTTCGCACTATCGCTATCACAACGTACTATGGCCACGGTCAGTAAGAAACGGACAAGAGTCATTGGAGTGACAGATATGAAACAAAAAAAGCCGTCTAGCCGATTGCTTTCCAGCGCAGCAGAAGATTTACACAATGCAACAGACCCTCACGGCAGTGAGCAATCTCGATCTGCTGCCTATCGATTGGCCTATGATGATCTGGATTTTGTGCTACGCGATGAGCTGCGCCCGGTGCGCCTATTGCTGGAGTTAAGCAAAACAGAGTTGGGGCTGGAGGATCACGGAATTGATCATACTGTTGTGGTGTTTGGCAGCGCCCGCACCCTCTCCCCGGACCAAGCAAATAAGCTGTGCGAGCAGGCTGAACTGGAAGCGGCGAAGTCGCCCACTAACGAACTACTAAAAACGGTGCTTAAAAGGGCGAAAACCCAAATGCGTTACGCCGGCTACTACCAGCAAGCGCAAAAACTGGGTGAATTGATTGGCCAACAATCGGGCCATAATAATGTACTACCCGTCCATGTTATGACCGGTGGAGGTCCCGGCATTATGGAGGCCGCAAACCGAGGAGCAAGCGCTGCAGGCGCTGACACAATAGGTCTGAATATAGTACTACCAAAGGAACAAAAGCCTAATCCCTACATTACCCCAGACCTGTGCTTTCGTTTTCACTACTTTGCAATGCGCAAGATGCATTTTCTACTGCGGGCCAAAGCACTGGTTGTGTTCCCCGGGGGCTACGGTACGCTCGATGAATTGCTCGATACACTGACCCTAATGCAAACTGAGAAAATAAAGCCCATGCCAATATTGCTTTTCGGGCGCAACTACTGGCAACGCCTTATCGACTTCGATTTTCTACTCGAAGAGGGGATGATAGCGGAGAAAGATTTGCAGTACTTTCAGTATGTCGACGAGGCCGAAGAGGCCTGGGACATAATAAAAGAGAGCCTGAGTGGTATTACTGATCATTCAGCATCGCCGTGAAACCGGAGTGCAATTTTTCCGCGACATCACTGTTTTTTTACGTTATGGCCCGGCCCTCAAGCCCATACCAATGCTCCATTGCTTTTAGCAAGTTACGATTCGCGTGCCAGATTTCCCGGTTTATGTTTAGCAGTGTTGACAGCTGCTCCGTTGATATCGATGACTCGCCGCTGGTTTGCCGAATATCGCTATGCACTTGTTGATGCAACTGCTCGCTAAGTTGACTCAGTTGTTGCAGCTGCTCTTGTAGGTAATCGCTATCATGCTCGGCAGCGATCAGTTCCAGTAAACTTTGATAGAAAGCTTTTAGCTTATCTTGGTACAGCTTGGGAAACTGCTGCAACAGCGCCGTCGGTGTGTGGCGCAGCTCAAGCAAATTTGGGCGAATATCTTTCAGGGCCTTAACGCCGTACACAGCGTCCCTGGCGCAGTCGAGTAGCCTTTGTAAGCTATTCGCCTGCTCTATGTCCAAAGGCTGCTGCTGTAGGCGAGCGGTGTAGCGCAGTAGTTCTCCCTCAGACTGCTTTAGCATTTCATAACGCTGCTCAAAGCTGTACTCCACTGCTGCCATCTCAAACAGCAGTTTATTGGCAGGAGAGCTCAGGCTTAACTGCTCTAACGGAATACGCAGGTTTCGCAGGTTAATAAACAAGGCCGAAACCAGTAGCGTCTTAACCTTACTCTGGCAGGCTTTGATGGCCGCTTCCGGTACATTGATGGGTACATCATTTAGCGCACTTACTGATGCTTCGACCGGATTAAAACGCTGACCTATCCAATTTGAGTAGGGACGAAGAAAAGGGATGAACAGGAATAAGCCCAGAACGTTAAAGGTGCTGTGAAACGCTACCAGACCGTACAAAGGGTCTTGCAAACCTAGCCAATCCAGCAAATGTGGCAGAGCTGGCAGCAGTAGGATAAAAGCTAGAAGGTCCACAACGAGGTTAAACACAAAATGGGCCAGTGCTAACTGCCGTTTGATGATGGAGCCCTTGATACTGCCCAGCACAGTCGTTGATGTGGTGCCAAGATCAGCCCCTATGACTAAAGCTGCAGCACCCGGCAGGTCAATAATTCCGGTGTGCACTGCCGTCAAGGCTAACATCATGGTGGCCGAACTGGATTGGATGATGGCAGTGAGTATCGTACCCAAGAGTAAAAATTCGACAGCGCTAAGGCCCTTCAGCTGCCCCATGTCCAATTGGTCAGGCAAACCCGCGACCGCCTCTTTCATCAACCCCAGGCCAAACAGTAATAGGCCGAGACCAAAGATCAGGGCGCCGATAGCGCGTAGTCGTGGTCGCACATCCGCAAATACCTGGATCAGGCAACCAAGACCAACAGCGGGCAGCGCGACAACAGATAACTCAAGCTTGAAACCTAGCGTCGCGACCACCCAGCCCGTAAAGGTGGTACCCAGATTGGCACCCAGCAGAACACCAATGGCATTGTACAGTGGGATAATGCCGGCACTGGCGAAGGCCAGAACCACCAACCCCACCATAGAACTGCTCTGCAATACCGCAGTAATAGCGGTTCCGGTCAATACACTGGTGGCAGGGTTACGAGTGGATTGGGCCAGCCAGCGCTTGATCCAACCGCTGCCTAGTAATTCTATGCTGCGTTCTAGCACAGTCATACCGAAGAGGAATATCCCCAGCCCGATTAGCACGTCGACGATCAACATCCCGGTTTACTCACCATCAACAACTCAGAGGGGCTTGTACGGGCGTTACCGCGTGCCGCCAGTTCTTCGCAGCCAACTTACCTTTGCGGGTAGTACACGGGATAAGGGCTACGCGGGTATGGCTTCAATTCGTATTGCGACTCAAGGAACGTGACCAGGTCAACCAGTTGTTTGACCGTCATAACATCGTTGTAATTACGCATCATGGATTGCCCCTCAGCATCCGTGTTCTGAGGCTGATAACTCTTAGCAATACGATGTGAAGGGTTAATTACCGACGTCACCAACTGGCCATAGGTCTTGCTGATGCTGACCTTGCCGCCCAGTTTTACGGAGATAAGGTCTTGGGTGCCCTCTAGCTGATCGATGTTCGGCAGGGAATGGCAGCTATTGCATTTCATTGTGGTGAAGACGACCTCACCGGCTTCAGAGTCCCCGGCCGGCAAACTAAACCCCTTGGCGGAGCGAGCGTCAGAATCGCAGCCTGAGATTCCCAGTAAAACTGTACTCACTAAAATCAGTAATAGAAGCCTCATCGGTCTCTCCTTCACTCAGTTTGAATCTTGGTCTTGAATGCGTACAGCTAGCACGTCACAACTGGCGCCGTGTAAAACTGCATTGGACGTTGAGCCCAACAGTAGTTGAATGCCATGCCTACCGTGACTGCCGACTACGATCACATCGGCTCCCATGTCACTGGCCGTCCGATGTATTTCGTTGGCAGGTCTTCCGACCACCAGCACATGACCCTCCTTAGGCAGTCCGTATTTTTCGGCAAGAGCTGCAAACTTTACTTCAGCCTCAGCCACCTCCTCATCACGTCGTTGCAACGGGATACCACCCAGATAAGAATCCGCCGGGTATATGGGCGTTTGAAATGCATGTATCAGCCTAATTTCCGCCTTGTCTGATGCGACCTTCATCGCAGCTTCAATCAGATATTCTTCGCTCCCAAAGAGCTCTAGCGCAATCAACACTTTGTCGTAAATCTGCATAACTCACTCACTATATGATGTACGGCACTGTGACCACTTACAGCGCATCAGCTTTTACTATAGTCTTTCCTCAGATTTACGAAATGATTCAGGTCAATTTTGCATAAATCAGTGGCCAGACTGTCAGAATAAGATCGCAACGCAAAAACTTCGCGATTACTGGAGAAAAGACGCATGATCAAACGTCCAAACCCGCTGGACAGGTTCGCCGGAGACCTGGCCCCAGGTACACTTGACTGGATCGGCCTGCGCACCGAAAGGCGCGGTGAAGTAAAGCCTGTGTCGGCAGTAAAAGCCATCGCCCAGCAGGGGCTGGAAGGCGACCACAGAATGACCAAAACGCCGGGCTCTGCACGGCAGGTAACACTGATATCTGTGGAGTTCATTGAGCAGATTGAACACTTTCTGAAGCAAGGCCCTATAGACCCCACCCTGCTGCGTCGAAATCTCGTTATTAGCGGCATGAACCTCAATGCGCTGAGGCGTCAACGTTTCCGAATTGGTGAGGCCCTATTTGAAGCAACCGCGCTATGTCATCCCTGCTCAAGGATGGAAACTGCACTGGGCAAAGGGGGTGTCGCGGCTATGATCGGCCACGGAGGGCTATGTGCTAAAATTCTGGTGAGCGGTGACATTGGGGTCGGAGACCAGGTTATCGTTGTGCCTGCGGAAAACAATAGCCAAGCTTGATGGGCGTAATATCCGAGTTTATTCCCTGACTATAACGCTCTATCTGTTTTTGGCGGATTCCAGACCTGCAAGCTCCCCGCGCCTATTTTCAATAACAGTATCCAGTGCTTTCTCCATCAACCAGCGTGCCTGCGCTGTATACGTGTAGAGACATGCATGTACTGCGGCGTCGTCCCAACTCTCGGTTGAGCAATCAACCGAGTACGCCTCGAAGCGATTCAGCGCAGTAATCAGATCAACCAAATGTTGAGGGCATTCACAATCCAATGAGCTTTTCATCAGACGGGCATCATGCAGCTCGGGCTCTGAGTAGATGTGCGGTCGAATATTTACAAGGTCTGCAATATTTGCCGCACCGACGGCGCTATGCTTCTCTACTAGTGCGAGGTTGAGGTGGCATGCCAACTCTCCTACTTCCAGCGGGTAATTCAAAACAACGACGGCATGGTCTTGAAGCGTACGCAATGAAGATTCGGTGAGCGACTCGTAACACAGCAAAACCTTTAGCGGCTTCAGTTGCATGCACAATCGGACTATTCCGGTTGCTTCCAGGCCATTAAGACAATCGCCGCCGACAACCAGCGTATCAACACTTT
Source organism: Halioglobus sp. (assembly GCA_036961205.1). Taxonomy (GTDB): domain Bacteria; phylum Pseudomonadota; class Gammaproteobacteria; order Pseudomonadales; family Halieaceae; genus CALJFL01. Next base: position 114,572 of record JBALVI010000004.1, read on the forward strand.
CCAGATCTTCGGGGAAACTGGAGCATGCTTTCACTGCAGATTCTTCAGCCAACAGCGCATCGACGTTAGATATAGCGCCCTGATGATCACTGAGCCACCGGCACAGTGCCTCACCAACGAACACAACACGCGGCTTCGGGGTGGGTATCGATTCGCTACCTTGCTTGCCTCCAGCTCGCAACAGGCTTTCGAGTGTCTTCCTCTCAGCGGAAGCAATTTCACCGATCCGTGCACCACCCTCAAGCAGCGCAGCGATCAGCTGTAGATGCTCCAGGCCTGCGCGTGTGTACTGCCTTCGCCCACTGGAGGTTTTATGGCTGGCCACCAGATCGTAGCGCCGCTCCCAAACTCTCAGCGTATCAGCTTTGATTCCGGTCAACCGCGAAACCGTACCTATCCCGTATAACGGTCTTGGTTGTAATTGCACGGTCGCCATTGTTCACTGCCTCAGTTAGCTGTCCTTAAATATACGGGGCAGTCTGTAACTTGGACTTAAACATCGTCGACTTTCGAAGTAACTCAGGAACCTGTCTCAGCCTTTCCCGGCGCTACCGTGATGCACTGCGTCAGCAGTTCAAATCTGGGGCCTAAAAAATCTCAAACAAGCCAGCAGCACCCTGCCCGCCACCAATGCACATGGTGACAACACCCCATTTTGCTTTACGGCGCCGACCTTCCAAGAGAATATGGCCTGCACAACGGGCTCCCGTCATGCCAAAGGGATGTCCAATAGCGATCGAACCGCCATTAACATTGTATTTTTCAGGGTCAATACCCAAGGTGTCCCGGGAGTAGATACATTGGCTGGCAAAAGCTTCATTAAGTTCCCACAAATCAATGTCATCGACGGTTAAGCCGGCACGCTCCAGTAGACGAGGCACTGCAAAAACCGGACCGATACCCATTTCATCCGGCTCACAACCTGCGACTGCAAAACCACGGAACGCGCCCAACGGGCTCAGACCACGTTTCTCCGCCTCTTTCCCCTCCATCAAGATCAATGATGCTGCCCCGTCAGAAAGTTGTGAAGCGTTGCCCGCCGTAATGAACTGATCAGCGCCACGAATAGGTTGTAGACCCTGCAAACCCTCCAGCGTGGTAGACGGTCGGTTGCATTCATCCCGAGTTACGGTATAAGCAACTTCAGATGTCTCCCCAGTCTCTTTATCCGTAACTTGCATAATCGTGTCCATGGGGACAATTTCGTCGTCATAGAGACCTGCCTGCTGCGCCGCCGCAACACGTTGTTGAGATCGCAGGGAATATTCGTCTTGCGCCTCTCGGCTAATGCCATAACGGCCTGCAACGATATCCGCTGTTTCAATCATAGGCATCGACAAGCCAGGATATTCGGCGACCAGCGCTTCATCCACCGCGTGGGGAAAGCCACCTGACGGAGCCATTAAAGATATTGACTCAACACCTGCACCGACTGCTATAGGGACACCGTTATTTACGATACTATTCGCCGCAGAGGCAATGGCTTGTAACCCGGAAGAACAGTGCCGACTTACGGTAAGACCACTTGTGGTTACAGGGCAGCCCGCTTTGAGCGCCGCCAAGCGGCCGATATTGTTACCAGTGGAGCCCTGTGGTGTGCCGCACCCAACAATCACTTCCTCAACTTCAGCGGCGTCCAGACCCGCACGCTCGATGGAGTGCCGTATCGCGTGTCCCGCCATGGCTACTCCCGGCGTGATATTAAAACCACTTCGAAATGATTTTGCCAACCCTGTACGGGCGGTTGATACAATAACGGCTTCACGCATAACGATAACTCCAAAGTAGATAGCTCAATAGATTTTCCCCTTACGAGAAACTGGGAAACGCTTTGAAAAGGCTTTTGCTTCTAACCCCTCCATAACAGCGCGAAATTTTACAGTATTCCTTGAGTAAGAGGAATGATGGCCTAAATTGAATCTAAAGATCGGAATCTGTCACCTACTCCGAATCGGCGCTAACTCAACTCTTCTGGCAGGTTCAGTTCGGGTAAGCGAAACACTCGGGACTAAAGCTGAGATTCAGGCACGATCAGCGACAAAAACTTGGTCGAGAACCGTTTCCAGCCAGTCGTATCTGGCTCCTTGTAAACTCTCTCCTGCTGGCCATCAGCACCCCGGCTAATCCAGACCAACTTATTGCCCTCTTCCAGTTCCACCTTGTAGGCCATGTCCAGAATGTCTTCATCAAATCTGCTGGATAGGCGGCTAGCTAATTCAGCACTTTCAAAATAAGCCCCCAACTCGGTGTTGATCTCCACCGAACGCGCATCGAGATTGAACGAACCGATAAACAGATAGCGCTGATCAAAGCCGAAGAATTTGGCGTGCAAACTTGCCCCCGATGCGCCGATGCGGTCTTTTTTGGCCTGCTGCTTGCGCATTTTCTTGCTGCCCACGACGCGGTATTCGTACAACTCCACGCCTCCGGCTACCAGGTCCTTGCGATAACGCATGTAGCCAGCGTGGACCATGGGGACATCGTTGGCCTCCAGCGAGTTAGTCAGTATACGAACCTTTAAACCCTCCGCTACCCTGGCTACCAGGTATTCGGTGAAATTCTTCCCGGGTACAAAATAGGGAGAGACTATAATCAGTTCCTCGCTAGCCTTGTCCATCCCCATTTTTAGCTTTGGCGCGAGGTGGGTACTAGCAAGAACTTCGTCGTTATTAATCTTGTCAGGCTGGTCATAGGCCAGCAGCCAATCGGACCAGACAAATCCTAACTCACTGATACTATTAACCTGAGCCATCTCCAATTTCTTGACAACGTTTGCATACTCTGACTTTTCAGCGGCCCGCAGTTTCGCGTCAGATTGGGCGCGAAACTCAAGCACCTCTTGCTCCGTTAAAGGAGCACCCGAAAAAGCGGCAAGCGGATATACCATCTCGCTGTTCCAATACAAATCGAACTGACTGGAAACTTCACCTGCAATAGGTCCAACTGCCAGGGCGTCCATATCGCCGAAAGCTACTCCCGTAGTCGCGCTAAAATATTCGTCACCAATATTTCTGCCGCCATAAACGGTAGCCAGGGTATCCGCGGTAAGCGTCTTATTGTGCATGCGGTGATTAACACGGCGCGTATCGGTGAGAAAATCACCTCCGCGTGAATCTCGATCTGTAAACGGGTTAAATAGTCGAATTTCCAAATTTTTGTGGGCGTCTGCCCGGCGCAGCATATCGCTCTTTCCCGCAGTATCCAGGTCGTCCAGTAGCACCCTCACCCGCACACCCCGGTCAGCCGCCGCCAAAAGAAGGTTATAAATTACGCCACCAGTGAGATCGTCATGCCAGATGTAATACTGTACATCCAGCGATCTTTCCGCCGCCTGTATCAACCCCAATCGGACGGCAAAGGCATCCTCACCTTCTGCCAGCATATAAAATCCGGACAAATCGGGGTGGTCATCAAACATGGGCTGCAGTTGCTGCCCCAGAGTGGTGTCAGCGGCATCTTCAATGGCGTATGAGGCAGTGCGTTCAAAATTGGTAGGTAAGGAGCTACAGGCACCAAGCGTAATGACCAGCAGCAGTATCCTGCCATTGCGTACGGGCTTTAATGCTGCCAAACATTTGGCGAGTAGATGGAAAGTTCCTGCGAGCATCATTTTCATTCCTGTGGCGGGCTGAGCTCACATCATAATAGACCGCTATCACGGCTTGATAAAGCGCCATTGCCGGGGCACACATTGAAACGTAGATCTAACCAGGGTGAATTGATTGAATTCGAGAGGCTACTCGTGCAGGTATCTATCCGCTAAAGAAGTTCTGAAGAATGGGGATCGTTAACGTAACCATGACGATGCCAAACATCACATTGATACGCGAAAACTTGCTGTCAATACGCTCGAAACGCAATTCGAAACTCTGTTCAAACGCATCAAAACTTCTATCGACCTCGTCAAAGCGCCTATCAATGTCTGTAAAGCGACCGTCTACCTCAGCGAAGCGCCTATCCATCTTCGCCTCAATACGTGTTTCAAACTCGGTAAAACGGGTATCGAGGTAATCGCGAGTCACTAAAGTATCAAAGTTGTGGATAAACATCACCGTCAGGCCTTTCGCCACCACCTCGGCCTGCTCACGTGACATACCTGCTGCCTCGAGTTGGTGGGCGTATTCCAGAGAATCAAACGCTACTGCAGCCATGTTACACCTCCAATCCAGTGATACCAACAGTACATTAATCGGGTGGATGACCGAACATCAGATGTGTCCAGGCAAACGGGTTAACCCGGGTCACAGGATAGGTGTAACATGTACCGCGATTGCCGCCTGACTCTCACCCGGACCCGAGGAGGTCTTACCATGTTGTCTGAAACTATGCCTTACGAGAAGAAATTTGCCACGGTCAACGGCAAGCAAATCGCCTACGTTGAAGAAGGTAGCGGTGACCCTATTGTGTTGCTGCACGGCAACCCCACCTCCTCCTTCCTGTGGCGTAATGTCGTGCCTGAACTTGTGGCATCTGGCCGGGTGATAGTCCCCGATCTGATTGGCCAGGGCGACTCTGAAAAGCTCCCCGCTAGCGAAGGCCCCGAGCGCTACACTCTGGAGGTTACTTACAGTTTTGTAGAGGGGCTGCTGGAATCCATCGGTGCCAACAACAATGTGACCTTGGTCATTCACGACTGGGGTAGCGCTATCGGGTTTATGTGGGCCATGCGCCATCCCACAGCCGTTAAGGGTGTGTCGTATATGGAGGCCATTGTTGCACCTATGACCTGGGCCGACTGGCCAGAAGGTGGTGTAGGCATATTCAAGGGTTTTCGCTCCGACAAGGGCGAGGATCTAATTCTTAACCGCAATTCGTTTATCGAAGGTGTGCTGCCATCGTCTGTGATTCGGCAGCTCACGGATACCGAGATGGATGCCTACCGCGCACCCCACCTGAATGCGGACGATAGACAGCCTCTGTTGAACTGGCCAAGGCAGATACCCGTCGAGGGTGAGCCCGCAAATGTGGTCGCCTTGGTCGAAGAATACGGCGCCTTCATGGCCGGCAGTAGTATACCCAAGCTATTTATCAACGCGGACCCGGGTTCCATCCTGGTCGGCCCACAGCGCGAGTATTGCCGCAGCTGGCCAAACCAACAGGAAGTCACGGTGAACGGCCTGCATTTTATCCAGGAAGACTCGCCAGTTGAGATCGGCCAAGCCGTGGCCAATTGGTTGAAAAACATTTAGCCTAAACTCTCGCTCACTCCGGTGGGCGGGACATTTTTACGTTCATTCGGCATGCGCAAACTGATTTTCTAGAGCACAATGGCAGCAGCCCAGCCTGAATCTAACTTACGCCACCCAAGGAACCGCAATGCCACGGATTGTCAAAAACATTCCCATGATGGACTTGATGGCCTATTTGATCGAATCTGTGGACAGCCCTACCCATGTTGGCACGCTACAGATTTTCAAGCCTGGAAATACCTCAAGTACAGAGATTGTGCAGCGTGTACTGGAAGAATACCGCACCTGCGAGATAGCGCCGCCCTTTAACTACTACCCCGTTTTCCCCCGCTTTGGTATGCCCAAATGGGCAGAAGCCGAAGCCTTTGAAGTGGATTATCACATTCGCCATATCGCTGTGCCCCCGCCCGGTACAGATCGGCAGCTAATTGACGTAGTCATGGATTTACACGCCGGCATGATGGATCGCAGCAGACCGGGCTGGATCGCCTATGTTATTGAAGGTCTTGAGGACAATTGCTTCGCGGTCTACTGGAAGGTTCACCACGCCTACATCGATGGCGCCTCTGCGGTAATGCGTCTGGACGCGGCCATGTCAAAAACACCGGAGGATATGGCAATAAGGCCAATTTGGGGTCCCTTATTTGAGCCAGCGCCAAGTGCAGAGGAATTGACTTTATCGGAGCTACTGCAAAAAACCAGCAAGGGCCTGAGCTTACAGGCAAGAGCCATGTCGGATATCAGCAGGGCAATCGGAAAATCGATAAAACAGGCGCGCGGTCTATCACAACGAAAGGCGCCCCTGCCCTTCTCTGCGCCCCATTCCCTATTCAACAAACCCGTCCATGCGACACGCAAGCTCGGCGTGGGCGCCATACCGCTGGCACGGTTTAAGGCCATCGCGAAACATGAAGCTGTCTCTATTAACGAGGTGGCGCTGACACTGGTGGGCGTCGCACTGGACCGCTACAACAAAAAATACGGTGAGCAACAAGAGAAGCAATTACTGGCAGCTTGCCCGATGGCAGTGCGCAGTGATGGCGATACCAGCGCGTCGACACAGATTGCCTCAATCGCAGTGAAACTGGGCTACTCGGGCATGGCCATCCATAAGCGGCTGCGACTGGTGCACGAGTCCTCCAAAGACGCAAAAGAAGATGCGAAGGAGATGTCGAAAGAAGCGCTTATGAACTATCTGGTGTTGCTGGGAGGCGCGGCCACCATTTTCTCCAAGTCACCTCTGGGGGAATACATCCCCCCCCTCACCAGTGTGAATGTCTCCAATGTCGCAGGACCCAATTGTCGCTACTACCACGGTGGTGCGGAATTAGTACGCAGTTACCCCTTGTCGACCCTTGCGGGCGGCACAGCGATCAATATCACCTTCGCGTCATTGAACGGCAGAATGGACTTCGCTGTGATTAGCGATGCCAAAGCCATACCCGGTGCGCAGGAAATTGCTGACTTCATGCTCGAGGCCATGGATGAGCTGGAGGCCGCCACGGTTGGAGTGAGTAAGACCGCGACCAAGAAAAAAGCCCCGGCCACCAGAAAGCGACGCGCGCCTAAAGCAAGAAGTTAAGTTGTACTCGCTCTAACCATCTGCAGACATCTGCGACCAGCTCGGTTTAATTGAGCTGGTCGCATCAGGACCTATGGCTTGCGAAACTTCAAAGTCCAACGATCGGTGTTGCCTGTAACTGACGCGCGCCCTACTTCATAGCGCAGCTCATCGTCAGCCCGGTAGTGCAGGTCAGAGTAATCAACAAATTCAAAACCGGCCGCTTGAATTTCCTTAATAGCCTCTACCGGATCGAAGCGGCGGCGGTTTTCGTTATCGATTTCCTGCATATGCCGGCGGGTATGGTCAACCAGAGCGTATATGCCACCCGATTTCAGGGCCTTGTATGCGGAAGCGTTAATTGCGTTCCGCGAGTTCTCATCAAAATTGTGGTAATTGCGAAAAGTAAGCACCATATCGACCTTTTTTACGCCCAGATCCGTGTTGCTGGCGGCGTAAAGGCGAGCACCCTCCGGGAGCCCCATTTTCGTATCTGTGCCAATAGCTTCCAGGTCTTCAAAGCCGGGGAACTTTTGTAACGCTTCTTGCGTGCGATCCGCGCCGTAAGCAATGTAGAGCTTACCGTTTTCCGCTAATACCGGTGCCAGTAGCTTGGTATACCAACCCCCACCAGGTATCAACTCGACCACAGTCATGTCATCGCGCAGACCAAAAAACTCCAGGGTTTGAACGGGTTTGCGGTTTTTATCGCGGGCGGTTTCAGCGCCTGTTCTAATATCAGACGCCATAGCGGCCTGAAGTTTGGCCTCTACGGATTCGAAATCGGAGGCCTGGGCGGCGCTTCCAAGTAAACCCATCGCAAAGGTGGCTGCCACTGTTAAGGCGAGCTCAGATGCCAATTTTCTCATGTCTCAGTCCTGCTCTAAATGATAAGGGCATTGAGTGTACCAAGATTGATCGGGGAGTCACGCCAGAACTGGCTCTGGATACAAAGCAGCTAAAGCTTTATATTGCGCCTCCAGTCAGTGCGAAACGCGGATACAGATTATGGGTAGAGCCTACCAGAACCGAAAATTGTCTATGGCCAAAACCTCGGACCAGAAAGCCCGGGTTTACAGCAAATACGCCCGGGAAATATACGTTTCGGCGAAATCAGGTGGCCTGGATCCGGCCGGCAATCTGTCCTTGCGCAGTATCATCGAGCGGGCCAAGAAAGACCAGGTGCCCACTCACGTTATTGACAAGGCCATCGACAAGGCTAAAGGAACCGGTGGAGAAGATTTCGCGCTGGCACGCTATGAGGGCTTTGGCCCCGCCGGTTCTATGGTGATAGTGGACTGCCTCACCGACAACCCCAACCGCACCTTTGGCGATGTACGTCTATGCTTCAACAAGGCCAAGTGCAAACTGGGCAACACGGGTAGCGTCAGCCATATGTTCGATCACAGCGCTATATTTGTGTTCTCGCACAACGATGAGGAGGCGGTGCTAGAAGCGCTGATGATGGCTGACGTGGATGTCAGTGATATAGAAAGCGAAGATGGCAAAATAACCGTTTTTACGCCCCATACCGAGTATTTCAAAGCCAGACAGACCCTCGTTGATGAATACGGTATTACCGAGTTCGATCTGGATGAAATCCAGTTCGTAGCACAATCACCCGCTATGCTTGGCGATGAAGATCAGGCGATCCTGGATAATCTGATCGACCTGCTGGATTACCTTGAAGATGTGCAGAACGTTTACCACAGCGCCAGTTGAGACTCTGGTCAATCTGAGTAGGCATTTAGTCCGATAAAGAGTTAAGTTGTACCAACGCTGCCTGCTCATCTCCCTACGTGCGAAAACAGACTGCTGCGAACTTCCTTATTGCTTATCTTCCAGATACAGCCATCTACAAAATAGTGGTGGATGCTGACTGCCGATGCAATTAGCAGTGCAAAGCCATATACCTGGGTACGGTCCCCGAACATGAGATCAGGGAAGTAGAAAACAGTCAGCCCGGCCAATACCAGCAACATGTAGTAACGACTGCTCCAGAGAACCTGCCTGATGACTGCTCCCTTTGTAACATCGGATTGACTGCGATTGAGCTCAATGCGGAGGGGAAATATCAAATATTGCAGGGCATGAGAAAGTTGTACGAATAGATACGCGTTGGGCTCAAAATTCAGCACCAGGTACCAAAGATACACCGCTAGCCATGGGGCGAGCATTTGGGGCGTTGGGCTCTGCCCCGTCCTGCGCTTGATGCCCACAAAAGTCATTGCCCCAATTATAAAGGCGGCGATGGCACACGCACTTACCACATTGAGCAGGCTGGGAAGGTAGGGATAAACAGGACCCAGCCAGTGCCGCGGTAGATCCTGCACGCCCCAGACCACATGCCACACTAAAAGTATCCTCAGCCCGGAACGCAGGATTAGTTTTTCCTCGTCGGTGATTTTGATTCCGGCCAGATAGCTAAAAGACGCGATCATTCCCCAAGCTTGGCCGGTGTAATGCCAGGCAAGGTAAAAGGCGGATATTAGCCACATATAGTAGGCTATATCCTGCTGGATAAGGATGGTGTTCGAATCCTGCGCAGATTTGCTGCCAAGTGCAACCGCGGCAATTATCGCCAGTACCAGTAGGATCGGCACAAAAACTGTGGCGTACGGATGTTTTCTGATATTGGTGGAGGGCTTATACAGTAAGCGGTATGAGGCCATGAAGTGCGGCCAGTTAATCATCGCCTGCAGAATGATGAAACTGCCAAAATAAATCTCACCCTGCCCGCCGGACTTGCGAAAAAATATGTACACCAGCAGTCCGGCCATCAGTAAGATCGACAGCCCACCAACGCAGAAAAAGTCGAACCAGGGGCTAATAATCGCGGGGGCTGAAGCAGATCCCGGGTGCCTTGACTGCTTTTTCCCCTTGCGATTCGCCAAGCACTTCTCCTGTTTATAAATACTCGCTGTTACGCACCGTAGAATATTCTACCGAAGAGTTGATAATTTTGTTCATAGCCCTGAGGGCAAGCGCCTGAATACTTAACCCCGGCGACTCTCCGCCACCGGTGCTGGGGAATACACTGGCATCCACCACGTAAAGATTGCGCCAGCGATGACTGCGACACCAGGGGTCCACCACTGATGTCTGCGGATCACTCCCCATACGACAGGTGCCAAAAACATGCGTGGAGCTGAATATATCGTATGAACTGAATTCTTCAAATATTTCACCAGCACCGGCTGCTGCCAATACCTCCCTGCAGGTATTGCGCATGAACTCAATACGTTTTGTGGCCATTTCGTCCACGTGGCTGTGAATGTAGGCCTTTGGCCTGCCAAACGCGTCCTTTTCAGATGGGTGAAGGCTTACAAACGTGTTGCCATTTGGCAGGCTCTCCCCAATCCCTGTGAGGGATAAGACATGCCCGAATGTCTGTTTCATTTTATCCCGGTGGCCTCGACCCCAACCCCCGACAACCCGGTTGGCATAGCTTATTGGCCCCACCAGATCCGACTCCGCCTGTGAGGGACCAAACCGGCAGCCCCCAATAACACCCGGAATGGCATCGGGCTTGTTGTAATCCCAACAGATACTGTCAACCGGCAGCCCTCTGTGACTGCCCATTGGTTCCGGGTGAAGCCCGCTGCTGGTCCACAGCAAGGTCTCCATAAAGTTTTTCCCCAGCTCCCCTGATTCGTTTGCCAGCCCATGGGGAGCCGACGCATTTTGTGACATTAGTAGAAGCCTGGGCGTTTCCACAGCACCACAGGCTACAATCAGCAGTGGCGCGTCAACAAAGCGATTGTCCTTGCCATCGTGATAGTGAACTCCCTTGACAGTGTCATTGCTTCCCGTTTGTATCATATTGACCGTGCACCCGGATTGCACCTCGCAATTTCCGGTAGCCACAGCTTCCCTGATGTAGGTCACGTCGATGCTGCCCTTGTCTCTTCGCGGGCAACCCCGCAGGCAACCCCCACAATAATTACAGTTGGCGCGACCGTCTGTGGGCGAAGACAAGACCGCAAGCGCGTTATTAGTGAGCTCCATGCCAAGTTTATTAAAGCCTTTTTCAAGGCATGTACTGGCGTAACTTTTCGGGTGTGTTTTTTGTGGGTATGGTTTAGAACGGGGGCGAATGCTGTCTTGTGCCGGACCTGCAACTCCAACGACGTCCTCGGCCTGGGCGTAAAAGGGTTCCAGATCCTGATAGGACATGGGCCAGTCTGCTGCAACGCCAAAGCGGGTTTTCATTTGCATGGAGGCGGGGTTCATGCGGTGCGCCTCACCCGTAAAGTGCAGGGAACTGCCTCCCACTCCCAGCACATGGTGGTAGCCAAAGGACTGCCTTCGATCTGTTTTGTTGAGCCGACCGCTGAGATGATTCCACGATCGCAAGTGCTTCCATTTCTCTGCCAGCGGCTGCATTTCTGCAAAAACCTGGCGCCCCGCAGGGTTGATCTTGTTAGGAAAGGGCCGCTCCCATTCAGGGGTATCGAGTTTATAGTCCCCGAATGGATCAAACCGCGGACCGGCTTCAAGCAGCAAAACCTTAAGACCCGCTTTACTCAATGCCCAGGCACTGGTTCCCCCACCAGCGCCGGAGCCAATAATCACGACATCGTAGTCACCCCGGCTCACCTTTTGACCTTTGGCGGAGCGGCGAAATCAAGGTAACCGCCGGGCTGGGGCGGGCCGGCAAACCCGATCGCCACCCAGCTGTCAGGATTGGAATAATAGAAAGTAAACGCGTCGGCCCTTACTCGATCAAAAAACATCCTTTGTATCAAACCCTCGGGAGCCTGTTCGGCGGTCGTAACGATGCCTTCCATCTCCTGCGGGTCCAGTTGCCAGAATTCCACGTTGTTTCCGGCGGATGCCTGCTGGTCCAGCCACTGACAACCCAGCTGAAGTAAACGCAGGTAGTTTTCGATACTGGCTGCGTGTTCGACAAGGTACTTGTCGATTCCAAGCCGGGATGAGGACGGGGCCTCGTCCTCAGGCAATAAGGTATCGAGAAATGCCGGAAGGGAGCGCAGGGCCTGTTTGGTGATGAATGCGTTGGCAAAGGTCCCGGGGATATAGCCGCCAAGCGATACCACGAAGGAGGAGGCGAGTATTCTGCTGATAAACGTTCTGCGCTGCATAATGTGCCCGTAAAAAGGACTTCTTATCGGAGTGAATGGAGCTCTTTTAGCACGAATACCGACCCGGCACTAGGCTCGTTCCAGACTGGCACGCAAAGCCACTTGTTCTGTTTCTCCAGGACTGCACGGGTTCACCACCCCTTTCGCCGTGCATCGCAGAGACGCCATCGCCCATCACACCTCACACCTCACCAGCAATGGGGGGCGATTACCTCGCAACTTCTACGTCAGGAACCTAAAATTAGGTTGAAAACTACCCAAAACACGTAGATAAGCGCTTGATTTATAGCAGTAAATAAAGGACTATCGGGGTAATATCCACACAAAGCATAAGGCTTATTCCATAATCGTATAACAGTGTGGACGTTAATAATTATAATTATAAAGGTTCTCGCAAGCTTGCGGTAGAACATTCAAGGAGAGAAAGCATGAAACACATGGTCAAACAATTCTTTGGCGTACTGGTTTTGATGAGTGTGGGACTCAGTGCCCAGGCAGGGCACCTGTTTACTCAAGCTTCACTAAATACTCCCATTAACTTAACTGCCGGATTCGGCATCGACCTTCCGCAACTTGCTACGTGGGAAGAGACTAGTAGCAGCGGCAATAGCAATTTCAATGTTGAGAATTTTGACAGCGGCGACATCATGCGCGTCGATATAGGCGGTGTGATCAGAGTCTTTGCCTTTGATTCAATGCCGTCAGGCTGGACGGCGACCTCTAACCGGATTACATCTAGCCCCAACGACCCCGGTTACGCTGCCTTGGCAATAACTCCTCCTATTACCTGGCGCATCGATGCGGTCGCAGGTGCCTTCACATTGGAGGGGTTTCGACTCTACACAGTAAATGGTACGGTCGATGGTACAAATACAAATACCATCAACCAGTCGGCAGTTACCGTATCGAGTTTTAGTTCAACGCCAGTCCCGGTCTTCGGTCCAATCCACATGGTGTTGCTAATTCTCGGCCTGATTGGCGTGGCAGGTATCAGGCAACGAAGAAAGGCAAGCCAACACTAATACGGGGCGCTATCGGAGCACCGACTGTCCTGACGTGATTGTATCGCGTCGGGGCAAATGGCAGCACGGTGGACGCCAGCGATATAGAAAGCGAGCGTACCGAACGTCTACCACAGGAAAGAATGACCGGCGACGTCCTGAATTGCCAAGGGCGCTTAATGCCGATCGTGTCTGCAATTAACGGTTAGAGAACCATCCTGAAAATTCGGCGAAGTCTATTGCTTCCGAACTGTCTGCATCTATGGCCTTAAAACCGAGTGCCATTTCCTCATGTGTACTTTCAGCATTCAACGCTATCATCAGATTGATAAACTCATCGAGTTCAATCTCACCATCTTTGTTACGATCAAAATGATCGAAATTTGTTCGCAGCTCCTGCTCCGATAGCTGGATCATTAGTACACCTTAATAGAATAACAATAATGGTTAGTTCTTACGTATCCAAATTTGAGAAAATTTGGATACGTAAGAATTATACATTCATTTTGGTAAAGAAATAGCCTCAGAATGAGGCCATCAATTCATTTTACGCGATGGAGCCCACTGCGCGTAATGCTTCAACCTGACTATCGCTGTACCCCAACAACTCGGTCAGCACTCCATGGGTATGCTCGCCCAATAGCGGCGCCGGAGAAAAACTCTCTTCTGCGGTGCGCGAGAGTTTGATCGGATTACCGGGCCCTTTCGTTTTCTTGCCATTGGGGTGTTCTAAATCAATCACCATATTCCTCGCCAGCACCTGCTCATCGTTCAATGCCTCCGAGAAGTTATTTACCCGCGCGCACGGAATGCGTTTCGCCTCAAGCCGCTCTAACCAGTAATCACTAGTGTTCGAGGTCAGGATGCGCGTCAGATTGCCTTCGATAAACTCCTTATCGGCCAGTCGTCCCGACTGGGTGTCGTATTTCGAATCACTGAATGGAGCGAAGTCCACCAGCTCCACCAGGCTATGCCAAAACTTGTCAAAAATTACTGCGATAATAATCTGACCATCGGAAGTATCGAAACTGTTATAGGGTACGTGGACAAAATGGCTATTCCCAATTGGGTGGGGATTCTCTCCCGACAAAAAATGCATGGTGGCCATGTAATTCAGCATAGAGATCTGGCAATCCAACATCGATATATCCACATGCTGACCAACACCACTTTTCTCGCGTTCATAAAGGGCAGCCATTATTCCCATGGCCCCAAACATACCGCCACCAAGATCGCCGATTGGAATGCCTGCACGGGTCTGATGCGTTTTATCAGGGCCAGTAATTGACATTCCACCACCCAAAGCCTGTACCACCTGATCAAAGGCTGGACGCTGAAAGTTAGGACCATTTGAACCGAATCCACTGACTGAACACGCGATTATCTTGGGGTTTATTTTGGCCAAATCCTCGTAACCAATACCTAACTTGTCCGCCACACCCGCAGAAAAATTCTCCATCACAATGTCAGATTCACGCACCAGGTCGTAGAAAACCTCCAGGCCCTCCGGCGACTTGAGGTCAATGGCTACGCTACGTTTGTTACGGTTCAGAGTAATATAGTAGGCGCCTTGGCCATCCAGTGAATTGGCCGGGTCATTGGCCAACAAACCGCGCGTCGCCTCGCCATACAAAGGTTCTACCTTGATCGTGTCTGCGCCAAGGTCCGCGAGAATCATCGCACCGTAAGGACCAGAAAGCATATGCGTTAAATCCAGCATACGCACGCCTGCTAAAGGCTTCGACATAAGTGTTCTCCAATGAATGACCGGACAAAGGGGTTCATTTTAGCATAGCTTACAAATTATTAGTGGCCAGTTCACGGTGTGTATTGTCATAATGAAGCTCAACACACACCAGTAGGCCGAAGCAGCGGCAACAAAAGCCATCGCTATAATTCTAACAACGGCATTGGCAGTGATCGCTGCAAAATTTTCCAAGTTACAGCTGATTAGCTTGGCGGTAAGATACCCACCGACATAGAACGAGAGGAAATAAACATGCATGTGACTGAGGCGATAACCGGGCGGCAATCGATTCGTGCGTTTCAAAAAGATAAGCCTGTTACTCGAGACAGCATAAAAGCCATTCTTGCCACTGCTAGCCGGGCCCCCTCAGGATCAAACATTCAACCCTGGCATGTATGGGTTGCTATGGACGCAAAGCGCGACGAAATTGCCAATGCTTGCCAGGCGCGGCATGCACAGGGCGATGAAGGCGAGCAGGAATACAACTACTATCCCGTTGAATGGCGCGAGCCCTACATTGGGCGCCGCCGTAATACTGGCTGGGGGCTATACGGTCACCTTGGCATCGAAAAAGGTGACAAGGAAAATATGTCACTGCAGCATGGCAAGAATTATGCATTCTTCGACGCGCCAGCGGCATTATTCTTTACCATAGACCGGGATATGGAACTTGGCAGCTGGATTGACTGCGGCATGTTTATACAATCAGTGATGCTAGCGGCTCGCGGCTTGGGCATGGAGACCTGTGCGCAGGCTGCTTTCCTCAAATATCATGACACGGTCATGCGCTTGATCGGCGCGCCCTCAGAACAGATGTTCGTCTGCGCTATGTCGCTAGGCTACGCTGATCATGACGCCAACGTTAATGGCTATCGCACGCCGCGATTGCCCGTTGACGAGTTTACCGTATTCCTCTAGTCAGGCTCGGCAAGGGCTAGACTGCCCTAGCCGCCTGATCTTGCGACCATCTGTTTTGCAATAATAATACGCTGAATTTCATTGGTGCCCTCACCGATGCACATGAGAGGCGCGTCGCGATAGAAACGCTCAATTTCATACTCAGTCGAATAGCTGTAACCGCCAAACACACGCAGCCCGTCAAGGCTATTTTGCACGGCAGCCTCAGAGGCAAAAAACTTGGCCTGCCCCGCCTCGAGATCACAGCGCTCGCCCGAATCATATTTGCGCGCGGCTTGCTCCACCAATAAGCGAGCGGCCTCTGCTCGCGTCGACATCTCAGCGAGTTTGAGCTGGATGGCCTGGTGCTCAACAATCGCCTTACCAAAGGTTTTGCGCTCTTTCGCGTAGGCAAGTGCCATCTTGGTCGCACCAGCGGCCATGCCCGCACCACGTGCGGCAATATTAATGCGACCGAGCTCGAGTCCACCGGCTACCTGCACAAAACCGCGGCCTTCTTCGCCGCCAATCAGGTTATCCGCACTCACCCGAAAATCCTGGAAAATGAGCTCAGCGCTATCAATAGCCTTATAGCCCATCTTTTTGAGCTTTTTCCCAACCGTGAATCCCTCTCCTTTCTCACACATAAACAGGCTCATGCCCTTATGAGCAGGCGACGCCGTTGGGTCTGTTTTGGTCAACACCGCGAGGCAATTTCCCTTGATACCATTGGTGATCCACGTTTTGTTGCCGTTGATCACATAATCGTCGCCATCACGCTTGGCCACCATGCGAATACCCTGTAGATCAGTGCCCGCATCGGGCTCGGTCAAGCCAATACCGCCTCGTAGCTCCCCGGTAGCGAAGCGCGGCAAAAAGCGTTCTTTTTGTGCTTCGGTTCCCGCACGCTCCACACAATGAGCCATAATCAAATGGGAGTTGAAAATGCCAGAAGGCGCCATCCAGACCTCACATATTCTGGATACAATTTGAGAGTAGGTACTGGCACTTAAGCCCAGACCGCCGTATTCCTGGGAGATTGTGGCTCCAAACAAACCCAGCTCTTTCATTTGCTCGACTAACTCGGTCGGGTATTCATCCGCCTGATCAAAATGTCGCGCGATCGGCCTAACGTCCTTTTCCACCCAACGATCAATGGTATCGAGAACCTGAGCTTCCAATTCGGCGTATTCACTCTCACTAAACTCGTTATTCGTCATATCAATTACTCTAAATCACTCAGAATCGGCATCGGAGCGCATCGGGATCAGCATGGACCGTTCGAAGATGCACACCTCTTTTCCGTGCTGATTACGCCCCGTTGTTTTGACCGTCACCACGCCGGCATTCGGCCGCGATTTGGACTCTCGCATATTAAGCACTTCGGACTCTGCATACAGCGTATCACCCGGAAACACAGGTGCTACCAGCGCAATTTCCTTCCAGCCCAGATTGGCAATCGCTTTCTCGCTAACATCTGAAACGCTCATACCAACCAGAATAGCCAGGGTTAACGGGCTACAAATAAGCGGCTTACCAAACTCCGTATCCTTGGCATATTCTTCATCAAAGTGCAGCGGATGCGTATTCATTGTCAATAAGGTAAACCAAGCGTTATCCTGCTGGCTTACCGTACGACCCGGATGGTGTTCATACACATCGCCGACGGTAAAGTCTTCATAAAGCCGTCCCGATGCCGCCCGATAGCGATTGGGTCCTATTTGCTCATCCTGTCTAACGCCCATCTTTTTTAACCTCACGCTTGCTTATAGATCTAAATGTACGGACAATAGTATCTTACTATGCCAACAAGGATGCAAGCATGTCCCAGGTTAATGCGACTGAAACTGAAAAGGGACCTCGCTACAGGGCTATTGCCGAGGAGCTGCTGACCGCGATCCGCAGCGGCAAGTTCGCTGTTGGGACACGTATGCCCGGTGAGCTGGACCTGATGAAAACCTATAAAGTCAGCCGACATACCATTCGAGAGGCACTTCGTGTACTTGAAGACATTAAGCTGATAGAGCGCCGCCGGGGGATAGGTACTATCGTTTTGGCGCGTGAAAGCCAGGAGTCCTACGTACAACTGGTTAAAGAGCCGTCAGAGTTATTCAGCTACCCGGAGGACAGTCGTTTACGCGTGCTTGAGCGCAGTGATGTAAAACTCAACAGAGCGCTGGCCCGTGAAATAAAATGCCCTACCAGTAGCCAATGGTGCTGCGTCACAGGCCTTAGAGTATTCCTTGATTCTGGACAACCCATCTGCTCGAGCAATGTATATATTCTGCCAGCGTACGCCGACGCCGCTAGCAAAATCGGCATCACTTCAACGCCCGTATATCAGGTCATCTCCGACATGTACGGCGAGGTAGTGCAAAAGGTAGAAGTTGAACTGTATGCAGGTATTTTGGAGGACCGAATCGCTCGTTTACTGGATGTCGAACCAGGCACGGCCTCACTGAAAATATGCCGCCGATATTATGGTAACAAGGGCAGAGTATTTGAAGTGTCTATCTCGGAGCACGCGGCAGCTAACTTTAACTATTCCTTTGAATTTACCCGCGGGTGGCAGTCACCCGACGGCTGGGCATGGAGCTAACATTGAACACCCATAAAAACGATGAAATAAGAGTCATTAGAAGCTTTCTCTTTACTCCGGGCAACCACCCCAGAAAAGTTGAAAAAGTGTTCGGCGTCTCAGCCGATGCTGTAATCCTTGATCTCGAGGACGCAGTCGCGATAGCTGAGAAAGTTGCGACCCGTGAGACCGTTGTAACCGCAATGAAACAGCCACGAGGTTGCCTGGGCTATATCCGTGTTAATGCACTGGATACTGGTTATTGCGAAGAGGATATCAAAGCGGTTGTAGGATCCTGGCTCGATGGCATTGTCATTCCCAAGGTAGAGTCTGCCGCCACTATCCTGGCAGTCGATGAGCTAATAAGCGCGGCGGAGCGCGAGGCTAACTTACCCATAAGCAGTATTGACCTTATGCCCATTATCGAGACAGCGCGTGGCGTGGAATATGCCACTGAAATAGCCATGGCCTCCCCAAGAGTCAGGCGCCTGTCCTTCGGTGGCGGCGACTACACTCTCGACCTGGACTACATCTGGAGCGCCGATGAGGAAGTACTGAGCTATGCGCGCTCTCGCATTAGCCACGCCACTCGCGTTGCCAATATAGACCCACCGATTGATACCGTGGTATTACAGATTACTGACGACGAGAGATTTTGTGCATCGGCAGCGCGCGGCAAAAAATTTGGATTCACAGGAAAGTTGTGTATCCATCCTAGCCAGGTACCGCTGTGTAACAACACCTTTACGCCTAATGCTGAGGAGATCGCGCATGCCGAAGCCGTGGTAGCCGCCTTTGAGGCCGCTGAAGCTGCTGGTTCAGCCTCGATACAGCTTGACGGGTATTTCATTGATTATCCTATCGTATACAAGTCGCAGCGTATTCTCGCGTTAGCCAAAAAGCTCTCAAAATAGACCTTTAGAAGCTGCCCGCTATCACCTTCGGACATTCGAATATCATGCTTATACAAACCGGGACATACGGGTCGTGACCGACGCAACATCTAACGCTGAACAATCTCCGTCTATCAGCGAAGTACTAGCAGAGTTCGCGGCAACCTCTGAATTTGGCGCCCTGCCCTCTGAGGTTATCGACTACGCGCTGCTGTGCATTGCCGACTCCGTTGGCATCGCTTTCGCTTCACATCAGTTCTCCTTTGCCCAAAGCGGCATAGGTGCGATGCAGGCGCTGGGCTCAACGGGCATCTGTAGTGTTATTGGCGGCGAACAATTACTGTCGTCACGCGATGCGGCTTTTCTAAACGGTCTACTGGTACATGGACTCGACTACGACGACACCCATAGCGAATCGATCATTCATTGCTCTGCCAGCGCACTGCCCATGGCGCTGGCACAGGGTTATACACACGGCGCTTCAGGTCCAGAAGCATTGATGGCTTACATTGTTGCGGTCGAAGCATCAGCCCGCCTCGGGCAGGTAGCGGACGGTATGTTCCAGAAAAATGGTTTTCATCCAACGGGCCTGGTGAGCGTTTTTGGCTGTACGCTAGGGGCCGCCAAGCTGGCAAACCTTACTCAAGCACAGACCATACGTGCGCAGGGTATAGCGCTTAGTATGGCCAGTGGCAGCATGCAGTTCCTTGAAGACGGCGCCTGGACCAAACGGATGCATCCAGGCGACTCGGCGAGCAATTCAATAATGGCCACCGCCCTTGCTGCCAACGACTTCCAAGGGCCGGAAGATGCGTATCAGGGCCGCTATGGCTTGTATCCGCTCTATTTACCAGGACGGAAGGTGGATGTAGAGCCGGTTACTCGAGAGCTGGGCCAACATTGGGAACTACTCAACATTGCAGTAAAGCCCTACCCGGTTTGCCACTTTAATCATGCTTGCATAGATTCTGTTATTTTACTCATGCAGCAACACAATCTAGATCCAGGTGACATTCAGGAAGTCACTGCGCTACTGCATGAAAATCAATTCGACGTGGTCTGTAAGCCGGCGGAAGCAAAACGCATCCCAACCAGCGATTACGATGCCAAGTTCAGCATCCAATATTGCATTGCTGCCGCCGCCGTACGCGGCGAATTTGGCCTGACAGAACTCGAACCCGACGCACTCCGTAACAAGGAGATTTTGGCGCTGGCACAACGTGTCAACTTCGAGCATCGGGAGCAGTCGCAATTTCCTGAATATTTTTCGGGGGGTGTGCGCATCAAAACAAGTACAGGCGAATTCCTCGAGCACTATGAGCCAGTTAATCGGGGAGCTGCCGGGCGAGCGCTCAGTACCGAAGAGGTTCGCCATAAATTCAACGCCAATATGCTAACCAGCACCAATCAAAGTCGAGCCGACGACATATGGCAGGCGATCATGGCATTGCCATCGGCCGCTACGTTAGAACAATTCAACCACATTTTAAGCGCAAGAGGATAATAGACCATGTTGATGACAGCAGAGCAGTATAGGGAGAGCTTACGCAGCTATAACCCTGTCGTTTATATAGACGGAGAACGCGTAGCCAGTGTTGCCGATGAACCCAAGCTACGTCCTGGCATCGCTGCTGTCGGTGTGACCTATGACTTTGCTCTGCGCCCGGAATATGGGGGCCTCATGTTGGAGACACAGGAGTCCAGTGGTAAGGCTGTTAATCGAATGATCCACATCAATCGCCACAGTGAGGACTTGCTGAGCAAGCTGGAGGCAGTTCGTCTGGTGTGCCGGGAAAGTGGCTGCGCCCAACGATACTTGAGCCACGATGCGCTAAACGCAATTCATCAGGCCACCTTCCGCGCAGATGCAGAAGACGGCACTGACTACCATCAGCGATTTATGGCCTACCTCCACGACATTCAGGATCGGGACCTGACCTTGGGCGTAGCAATGACCGATGCCAAGGGCGATCGTACCTTGCGCCCCCACAAGCAGCCCGAACCCGATACCTATGTACATATTAGTGAGCGGCGCGCTGACGGCATAGTAATCTCAGGTACCAAGGCTATCGTGACCGGTGCCCCCTATATGCATGAACTGCTGGTCATGCCCTGCCGCAGTATGCCAGCAGAAGATACAGATTTTGCTGTTTGCTGCGCGGTACCCATTGATATCGATGGCTTAACGATTATTTCCAGAGCAGCCGGACGTGCCGGTGACCCGGCAGCCAAATTTAGCGCCAAGTATGGCCAGGCCACCGCTGTTTGTATGTTCAAAGACGTATTTGTGCCATGGGAACGCGTTTTCATGGCAGGCGAATACCAGCATTCTGAATACCTCGTTACCAATTACGCATCGCACCATCGCCACAGCTGTATAGGCGCGCGCGCAGGGTTTGGTGATCTACTGATTGGCGCAGGCGCCTTGATGAGCGAGGCCAACGGTCTGGACCCCGCCAAGGTGCCACACATTCGGGAGTCGATGGTAGAACTGATCAAAATTGTCGAAGGCTTTTTTGCCTGTGGTGTAGCCGCGTCTGTTTATGGCATAGAAGATCCTTCAGGAGCCTGGCAGCCAGAGCCCGTATTCTCCAACGTGGGCAAGCTGTTATTAGCCACTCAAATATACGACATGCATCGCACTGCCCACGAAGTATCCGGTGGCTTAATCGTTGCTTTGCCTGGTCCCGATGAAGACCACAATCCGCACACAGCGGGCGACCTGGCCACCGTCCTGCGCGCACGCGCAGATGTGCCCTATGAGAAACGTATTGAGGTTGCCCGACTATTGGAAGACGTTACCGCGTCTAGCACAGGCGGCTGGATGTCGATTATAAGTTTGCATGGAGGCGGCTCACCGGAGGCCATGAAACGAGAAATTTATCGACGCTACCCGATTGAGGAACGCAAAGAACTGGTCGAAAGACTGCTCGATAGAGGGGTAGCCGACCGCGGCGCAAGTGGCGCGCCCAATCGACAGCGCCAACCAGGGCAATGTTGTGACAAGGGCTGCTAGTTAGCCCAATCACCAGGGCCTTTACACTCTTCAAAAAAAGGGGCGCTATTAAGCGCCCCTTTTTCATTTCGACCCGCGTTAGGCGGTCTTCTTTTTCCGCTTGGCAGCGGTTTTTCGCTTTGCGACCTTCGCCTTTTTGGGTTCTATATCGAGCTGATTAAGGGCCCATGACTGGAACTCGGGCTGGCGCGGTGGCTGCAGTCCGGTCTCCTTGAAGCAACGTGCCTTGAGCTCGTCGATAGTGCCGCCACGATCGAACAAAGGCGGCTTGCCGCGCGCCTTAGACAGTTTCGCTCGCAGAGTCTCCGTACGTTTCTCGTTTACGGTCAGATCATCCTTAAGAACGACACCGTAACGCTTGGCTCCCTCTCGCGTAACCAGACCGGCTTTTACATCGAAGGAAACACGCTCAGCAGGTCGCAGGAATGGATCGCCACAACCGCCTCCGCCCCAAGTGTTGAAGTGCAAAGTGTCGCCAGCTTGAACTTCGACCAGGTCACATTTGGAAGGCAGCTTTTCAATCGTGCCATTCGCGCGGTGCAGAAGTTTCTCGGATCTCTGTCCAGGCTCACCGCCGTTGACACCCCACGGATACGTTAACCAACGATCATCGTGGACCGAGATCGTGCCAGGCTCAAGGAAGCAGTAACCCATACGCAAGCCGTTGCCGCCTCTGTGCAGGCCTGCGCCACCACTATCAGCGATAGTTTCATAAACTTCGATACGCAGCGGAAAGTAGCTTTCCAGGAATTCATTAGGCACGTTGGTGAAACTGGGCCACAGCGAGTGACCATCCGGACCATCACCTGAAGGCTTACCGGGCACACCGCCAAAACCGATTGAGTACAACTGGTACCACTCACCGTTCTTGTCGTAGCCAGAGTACATAAAGTGCGGGCTGTCAGAGAAGCCGGCACCTGCCAGGAAGTCAGGATCGCCCTGGCCTAGCAAGCCAGCGAGCACGTCAAAAATACGGCCTAACGCGTGCGTACGGCATGACAATGCAGCCGGCTCTCGCGGTTTGAGTAAGGTCCCGTGCGGAATTTTAACTTCCATCAGATCATAGAAACCATCATTGAACATGATCTGTGGATCAAAAATCATGATCATATACACGCCACAGAACATCTTGAACATTTCTTCATTGAGCAAGAAGTTTATCGAACTGATGGACTGCGGATCGGTGCCTTCAAAGTCAAATATAACCTTGTCGCCCTTGCGCCACATTGTACATTTAATCTTGTAAGGCCCCATGCCCAGACCATCGTCGCAAATATAGTCCTCAAAAACCTGCTTGGTGGTAGGCACAGTGTTTTTGATCAGCTTGGACATAGCGCGCTTGTTACGTGCCAGCAGTTCATCGAGTGCTGAATAAAAATTGTCATCACCAAATCTTTCTGCAATCTCTATAACACGCTTTTCAGCGGTTCTAATCGCGGCTACGAGAGCGTTGAAGTCACTGCGGTTCCAATGCGGCAAACGACAGTTATGCAGGATCAGGTTAAGCAGATCTTCCTGCAGCTCATCATTCTTATAGATCTTGGTGGGGGGAATGCGAATGCCTTCTTCAAAAATTTCACGCGCATCGGTGGGCAGACTGCCAGGTACCTTACCACCCACATCAGTCATATGACCAAACATGGCAGCGTAGGCAATGAGGCGTCCATCTTTAAAGATAGGACGCAGCAACAGCCAGTCGTTAACGTGACTGATGGCGCCATTACATGAATAGGGATCCGTTGTCAGGAACAGATCACCCTCCTCTATGGTGCCGTCATAGGCTTCTTTGAAACCATGAATGAAGCTACCAAACTGACCGACAACCATCTTACCTTCGAGGTTGGCGATCATTGGAAACTCGTCGTGTTGCTCTCTTATACCCGGTGACATGGCGGTTCTAAATAGCACCGTGTCCATTTCATATCTCGCATTCATCATCGCATTTTCGATGATGTCGAGGGTGATGGGATCCATGTTCCTACGCTTGAACTTGGTGGTGTTTCTCTCAACGATGGTTGCTGGCATTTGCTCTGCTCCTCGTCAGTTACGCTTGTGGCGTAATCAGTATATTTCCGTAAGTATCTACCTTGCCAATGTGTCCTGACAAAATAACTGTGGTCGAGTCCATTTCCAGTACGACAGCTGGTCCGGCGATTTCATTGCCGGCGCGAAGCTCTGATCGTTTGTAAAGTGTGGCCTCTTGGTCCTTCCTGTCCATATAGACTTTAGAGCTCCCTATCACCGATGATTTATTCGGTGTACGAGATCCTTTGGCAACCCGCTGTGGCTCGATATCAGCGGAGCGCCCCTGTGCAACAGCCCGCAGGTTAACGATTTCCTTATCGCTCTCAAGAGCGAAGGTGAAGAGCTGCTTGTGCATGTCTTCGAACTGATCTCCGATTACATCGAGGCCTTTTGAACGTAAGTCTTTCAGTTCAAAATCGACCGTCAACAACAGGCCTTGTCCGTGATAACGGATATCTGCCTGATAAGTAATAGTGCGATCCTTTTTTGGCACACCTTCTTTTTCGATAGTTTTTTCGGCCTGAGCCGCCAGTTTTTCAAACACCTTCACTACTTGAGGAACGGTAGTTTGGCTAAACCGACGTATGAAGGTACGTGAAGCTTCATCACGCACGCGTGTGGTGGCGTCACCGTAGGCGCAAAGTACACCAGGACCCGGCGGAATGATTACCGGCCAGCTATTCATTAACTTGCCGAGTGCGTTGGCATGCAACGGACCCGCACCACCAAAGCCTATCAGCGCGAAGTCGCGCGGATCATAACCTTGTTCAACTGAGACCAGACGCAAGGCGCCGTACATAGTCTCGTTGACGATATCAATAATGCCTGCCGCTGCACGTTTGACCGAAATACCCAGCGCCTTGGCTACGGGTTTAATGGCCTTTTCGGCGAGGTCTTTACGAATTTCCATATCGCCACCAAGGCGTACTTCGCTAGGGAGGTAGCCCAATACGACATTGGCATCAGTAACTGTAGGTAGAGTTCCACCGTGGTTGTAGGCCGCTGGACCTGGCTGAGCACCCGCACTGTCGGGGCCCACACGCAGCGCTCCGGTTATCTCGGGTACGTGGGCAATTGATCCGCCACCCGCACCCACGGTGCGCACGTCGACTGATGAGGCGCGGACTGTGACATCGCCAACGGTAGTTTCACGCCGCAATTGTGCCTTGCCATCCTGCACCAGCGCCACATCGGTAGAGGTACCGCCCATATCGAAGGTAAGCAGGTCTTTAAAGCCCGCTTGCTTGGCTACCCAAACAGCGCCTGAAACGCCACCGGCGGGCCCACTCATCAGCAAATTGACAGGCAGAGACTCAGCAACTTTCGATGAAGCCATGCCTCCGTCGGAACGTAAAATGTGGAGTTTGACGCCCTTCATTTCTTTAGTCAGCTTACGCTGCAGGTTTTGCACGTACTTCGAAACCTTGGGCCGCACATAGGAGTTAGCAACGGTTGTAATGGCTCGCTCATACTCCTGCATTTCAGGCGCTACATCATAGGAGATAGAAATTGGAATGCCGGGCAAGACTTCTTTGGCAATCTTGGCCACTTCTTTTTCATGCTTACCATTTGCATAGGAGTTGATAAGACAGACTGTAAGAGCTTCGATATTCTCACTCTTTAGGCTTTTGAGTGATTTCTTCAAAGCAGCCTTATTCAGAGGGCGCACAACCTTGCCGTCAGCACCCATTCGCTCGTCTGCTTCAATGGTGCAAGACAGCGGCGCAAGCGCATCGCTCTTATTGTAGATAACCCAACCACCCAGACCACCAGGGACAAAAGAGCGCGCTATCTGTAAAACTTGCCGAAAGCCTTTGGTGGTTACCAGACCAACCTTGGCACCATCGCCGGTTAGCACAGTGTTAGTGGCGACGGTGGTACCGTGCATCACTTGGGATATTTTGCTTGGATCGACGCCGGCAGTCTTACAAACGCGGTCAATGCCATTCAGAACACCGATTGAAGAATCGTCTGGCGTGCTGGGCACTTTAGCGGTGAAAACTTTTCCCGAGGTTTCGTCGACTAGCAGGAGGTCAGTGAACGTTCCCCCTACATCGACTCCTAGGCGATAAGACATGATGAACCTCTGCTAACTAGTTGTTGGTTTGCCAAAGCGACCAAACAATTGACCGGACATTTGACGCGTAATATCTATTCCGTGCTAGAATGCAGTAATTACGTCTAAGGCGCAAGTGTTGCTATAGACACACTAAGTAAACCAGCGTTTAGATTCGAAATTTCCCTTTTTAGGAGCGACCAATCGATGAACCTACCCTTACAAGGCATTCGCGTGCTGGCGATTGAGCAATTCGGTGCAGGCCCCTATGGCTCTATGTATCTGGCTGATCTAGGCGCTGAAGTCATTAAGATAGAAAGTCGCGAATCCGGTGGCGACCCCGCCCGTCAAACCGGGGCAGTATTACTTGGTGATGATGATAGCGCTTACTTTCAGGCGTTCAATCTGAATAAGAAAAGCGTCACCCTGAATCTGAAGAGTGACGAGGGCAAGGCCATGTTTCACGAGCTTGTGAAAACAGCCGATGTAGTTTGGAACAACCTGCGGGGCAATCAGCCCGCGCGCCTCGGCCTGGACTACGCAAGCCTTAAAGCGGTCAAAGACGACATTATCTGTACACACATCTCAGCCTATGGCCGCGACAACGATCGTGCCGACTGGCCTGGTTATGACTACCTTATGCAGTCCGAATGCGGGTTCCTGTCACTGACAGGCGAGCCCGATACACCACCGTCACGGTTTGGGCTGTCCATGATTGACTTCATGACTGGCACTGTTGCGGGCATGGGCTGTCTGGCCGCATTAATCGGGCGCGCCAAAGACGGTGGTCGGGATGTAGATGTCAGCTTGTTTGACGTCGCGTTACACCAGCTGAGCTACCCCGGCACCTGGTATATGAATCACGACATCCGTACCGAGCGTCTGCCGCGCAGCTCGCATCCATCACAAACCCCGGTACAGCTGCTCAAGAGCGCTGACGGCTGGATTTTTGTTATGTGCATGACCGATAAGTTCTGGGGCTTGCTGATTGATATCATAGGACACCCGGAATTGGCTGACGATGCGCGCTTTGCCACAATGCGCGACCGTGCCGCTAACCGCGATGCGCTTACCCCGGTACTTGATGAGATATTTCAGCAAGACGTAACCGCGAATTGGCTGGCGAAGTTACAGACACATGTGCCGGTAGCGCCGGTATATGACTTACCTGCGGCGCTGGACAACCCCTTCGTCGAGCAAATCAATATGCGTGCCAAAATGCCTCACCGCGATGGCGAGCTTCAGGTGTTGCGCAACCCTATTCGGCTTGATGAGGAGCGCGTGGCCACCTCCCCCGGTCGAGGCTTAGGGGAGGACAACCATGCAATACTTGGCGAAGAGCTCGGGCACAAGGAGCAATTGGCCGAACTGAAGGAGCGCGGCATCATTTAAGATGCTGCGCACCGGTTAGTTCTGCTAGCTCAGTGCTGATCCAAAAAGCCGTGCAAGATTTCACAGAAGGCAATTTTCTCTTCCTTGCCAGCCACCACGTGTGCCACGTTATCCATAGTAACGCCAACCGCATTGGGGAGGCCTTCTTCGAGCGGCGTCGTTGTGCGCGGACCCGTGATGACATCCTGCCCCGCATGAAGAATCAGGGTAGGCGCGGCAATGTCCTTCATATGCGGTCGAATATCATGGCTGTTACACGCCTCTATGAAGCGCAAATGGGCGGTTAGGTTGTTTTCCAGCACACCCCACACTCGCCCACTGCCCAGCAGCTTGTGACGATTAGCGATGTAGTAATCTGGCCGGAATGAATAGACCGCGACGAGTTCCTGAAATGCAAGAAAGCCTGCTTTCTCGTGCATGGTACCTAGCGCATTGAGTTGGTCGCGCATGCAATCGTCTGCGTAGGACCAGCATCCCATATTCACCATACAGCGCACCAGATCGGGCCTTTTGAGTGCAACCCACTGGCCAATACAGGCACCGATACCCACAAGACCGACAAAGTAGATGTTGCTCATGCCCAGGTGATCGAGCAAGCCGATAATGTCGTCGGCGTGAAGTTCAGTGGTTGGTGTAACACTGAGGTCGTCATCAGACTCGCCAATGCCACGGTAGTCGACCAGGAGCACCGAGTATTTATCGGTCATGCCCCGCGCAAGAAAATGCTCTCTGCCGTGACAAAATGTATCCCAACCACCAATGTAAATTGCTGGCGGACCGTCGCCATGAAGCTCGTAGTACATATTGTGATTGTTAATTTTCGCGATTGGCATTGTGACTCCTCAGTCGATTTTGGGGAAATGTGTATCAAAATGGCTTACTACATCAGCCAATGTAGTGACGTCGGCATAGCGCCTGCCCACGTCACGTAAATTACTCCAGTGCGCCTCTTCGTTTTGATCGCCACAGCAGTCCTCGGGGACGATCGTGCGATAACCATAGGAGAAACTGTCAACAATAGAAGCGCGAACACAACCAGATGTCGTGCAGCCAGTGATAATGGTGGTATCAATACAGTGTTTGGTTAGCCAGGCATGAATGGGTGTCTGGAAGAAAATAGACGGTGCCGTTTTGGTAAACTCGAAAATATAGTCAGGATCCGAGATTCTGGGGTCAATCTCTGTGTGAGGATGACCGTGAAAGAAACTACCATCATAGAGCGACGAGATCTTCCAGTAGGCCATATCATCACGGCTCTTCCAGGACACGTTGCATGAAGCGATGGGAATGCCACGCAGGCGGGCCTGCTCAATCAGCGTTGCGGTATTATCTACTGCACGCTGCACATGCGAAGATTGGCCCAACAGACTAGCCGCATCTGTAAAGCCTTTTTGGAAATCGACGATCAGTAATGCCGGACGATCACCGAAGCCAATAGGCTCCTTCCCATAGCCAGCTTGCTCGAATTCATCCATAGTTTTTGCTCCCGGCGAGTGAATGATAATGCGAATGTCCGCCATTTGATCTAAAATGTCCGAACATTTCAAGTTAATTAAGAAAAATGATAGCGAGAGCTATTGGAACTCCGGTTCACAATTTTTCTAAACCTGCTCCGGGAAAAACCTATTATGCGCCCTACTTTCGTCGACTCATTCAGCCAAACTGTAGCTGTAAATGCTACCGATACCGCACTCTTGGTGATTGATATGCAAAATGCCACAGGTAATCGGAACATGGGCCTGGGCAAGATATTGGCTGAACAGGGCACCCTTGACGACGCGGCTTACCGTTTTGACCGGATTGATCAGGTATTGATCCCCAATATCTCAAAGCTTGCTAACACCTTCAGGGCAGTGGGCGCCAAGGTGGTTTACATCACCTATGGTGCGAACATGCCTGATGCCAGCGACGTGCCCGCCCATATTGCCGGCATTGTGAAGGCAACCAATAATATTGCGGGGCAGCCGGAACATGAGATCGTGGCTGCGCTGGCACCGAAACCCGATGAACTCGTGGTTAATAAAACGACTCAGGGTGCTTTTCGTTCTACCGGGATAGACTCGCATCTGAAGGCCATGGGGATTAAGTCAGTCGTATGTGTCGGCGTGTCTACCAATAACTGCGTAGCCATGACAGCAATGGAAGCTTGCGATGCACAGTACCGCGTGGTGATGGTCAGCGATGGCACCGGCACGGATAGTGAGGAAATGCAGACCGCCACGTTGACCATGTTGAAACGATTGTGGTCTCGGGTGATGACTACTGATGAGGTAATAGCTGAGCTTGGGGCTACCTAAAGCTGAACATTCCGAATCAGGAGCAGCAAAACCTGACAGCGGCGCGGCGCCTCTGGGTGGGTTCGGTATTTGTTATTCTTGGCGCCATTATGTTGGCCGCAAAAGGCATATTCGCCAAGCAGTTATATGCTCTGGGAGTCGATTTTGAGACGGTAGCTGCCACCAGATCAGTATTGGCAGTACCCGGGTTCATTGCTATTGCTGTCCTGTCGGGGTCTTTTCGGCGAGATGTGAAGTTGAAACCATCGCATGCGGCAAGTGCAATAGGCGCCGGACTAATTTGCTACTTTCTGGGCTCCATGGCTAATTTCTACGCCCTCACGCTCATTGACGCCAGTGTTGAGCGTTCTCTGTTGTTTACCTATCCTGCGATCGTCGTGTTGTTCAGTGTCATGCTGGGACTTGAGCCTGTTAGAAGATCGACTACTACGGCACTGTTGACCACCTTCATTGGTATTGCCCTGGTCGTAGGGATAGACAGTGCGGAAGTGCTTAACGCCAATTTAGAGGGCGCCTTTTGGGTGGTTTTCTGCGCCATTACCATTGCGATTTATTTTCTGGTCAGCGCACGACTGAGCCCCGGGATGGGCAGTGCGATGTTCACTTTACTGGCCATGGGAGCCGCCGGTGCCGCATTTGCGGTTCACTACGAGGTGCGACATGGGTGGCTGGATCTCAGCATGTCCGCTGAGGCCTGGGCCTGGCTGGCTGCGCTGATACTCATTTCTACAGTTATACCCCTATCGCTGCTGGCAGAAGGCGTGCGCCGTGTAGGTTCACAGCGAGCCGCGTTCGCCAGCACCGTGGGGCCCCCGGCTACCGCTGTCATGGCAGTGGTTTTCCTGGGTGAGCAGATAACCGCATTTCAGCTACTGGGAATAGTCGTTGTAGCGGGTTCGATTGTCTATCTTGAAGTGATGGCGAGGCCAAAACGCGCCTCATAGCGCATAAATCACTTCAAATGTCCGTACATTAGACTTATAATCTCGTTCAACTGACCTATAGAACGTGAGGAGAGAGTAATGGCGACAGTCATTCGTAAGCTAGCAAACACTTTTGGAGCAGAGGTAGGTGGCATCTCAGTCGTTGCCCAGCCCGATGCAGCGGAGGTTTCGGCGGCAAAGAGCCTATGGGCCGAGCACAAGCTGTTACTTTTTCGAGGACAAAACGTCAGCGAAGAAGATCTGGTGGGCTTTAGCCGTAAGTTTGGAGAATTGGAAATTCATGTCAGAACTGAATACCTGTCGCCCGATCATCCGCAAATTCTGTACGTATCCAATATGCAGCAAGACGGCAAATCAATAGGCATCTTATCCGATACTGAAGTGGGCTGGCATTACGACCAAATTTATTTGCCGCGCCCAGCTGTCGGTTCCATGCTGGCCGCACACACCCTGCCCAGCAACCGCGGCAACACTGAGTTTGCTGATATGTCAGCGGCCTATGCGGCCCTTCCTGCGGACATTAAATACGTCTTGGAGGGGAAGAAGGCAACGCAATCCTATGAAGCCTTCAACCGCGCTTACAGCGTGCCAACGAATGATACACAGAAACGTCGCTCCGAGGACATCGATCAACCGCTAGTGCGCACACACCCCGTTACCGGCATTAAGGCGCTGTACATGTGCCCCGGCATGACTACGCATATTGTTGGCTTAAGCGATAAAGAAAGCGAAGAGATGCTGGAGTATTTGTTTGAATGGACGGTAAGGCCCGAATTTGTGTATTCGCATGAGTGGCAGGACGGTGACTGCTTGATGTGGGATAACGCCTGCACCATGCATCGGCGTGACCCCTTTGATCAGAATGAACCGCGATTGATGAAGCGTACCACCATTCTGCCTCCTGCTGAGTTGGCTGTGCCTTTTTGAGGGTATTTTACTCGTTCAAATAACTGGCTAAAACAGAGAACAAAAAAAACCGGGGCATATAGCCCCGGTTTTTTTTCGAGCAACTTCCCGCTAGAACATAAACTCAAGTTCAACACCGGCGCTACGATAGCTACCCGGGGTAACAAAACCGCCACCAAACTCTGGCGCGAGAATAACTTCAGCAATGTACTCTTCATCAAGCAAGTTGCGTGCGAAGGCGGTTACACGCCAGTTGTCGCCACCGACACCGAGACGCAGGTTCATTACGCCATAAGCATCGACTTTTGTTTTGGAAAAGCTTGTTGCCAGAGACCCGAAGAGCTTGGCTGGTACTTCATAAGGAAGACCCTCAAATGAATCCCTGGGCTCATCGAGATCGCTACCCTGCACGACATGATAGAAAACATCACCCTGATACGCATACTCAAGTCTCGCCAGGAAGTCGAGGCCCGCTAATTCCTGATTCCATGTGAGTGCAATATTCGCCGTGTATTCTGCCAGGTTGGGTATCTCGTTACCCGACACATAGGGGCGAACGGTCATCTCATCGATCTCACCGTCGATTTGACTATAGCCTGCATCGAGACGCAGCGAGTCAGCCATCTGCCAGGAGGCGCCCAGCTCAAAGCCCTGTATGGTGGCTTCGTCGATCGCTTCAACCACGCGCAACAAGCCAAAAGGACCCACGTAGAATTCAAAGAACTGCATGTCGTCTACTTCGGTGTAGAAGACCGCGCCGTTCAACTGCAAAGAGCCATCAAGCACTGTTGAGGTAAAGCCAGCCTCAAACGCACTAGAGAGTTCTTCCTCGTAAATTTCAGGTGGCGCAACCGGCAAGCCGTCGGGGTTCACCAGAAACAGCTCAATCGTCTCGCTGCCACCCAGGTTGTTAAAACCACCCGTCTTAAAGCCAACACCCCAGCTGGCAAACAGCGTGGTGCCTTCACTCACATCATAGGTCAAGCTGATTTTGGGCTGAACCGCGTCGAATGTCTCATCACGATCGGGTACCGAGGCACTAACCTCGCCTGTGTCCAAGTCAATAAAGGCCGGGTTCCAAGGGGTGCCATCAAGAGGGACCCCATCAAGGGTACAACCACCTTCGAAGAAGGTATCGCAATAGTCTATGTTGGTAGAAAGAAAACCGTCTGCTGGGCTAGGGACCTTGTTCTCTACTTCCCGTTCTTCCCGGTCATAGCGGACTGCCACCGACAATTCCATACGGTCGGTAATGTCATAGTTTATCGAGCCAAACACCGCATATACGTCGGTGGTAAAGTCATCCAGTACTAGGGCATCCGTATACTGGTTAACAAAACTTTCTTTCAGGTTGTTACTGCCGTCATCTTCATACTGACCCACCCCTACGGTACGTTCAATGTTCAGATAGTAAGCGCCCACCTGCCAACGCAAGGCGCCATCGCCGGATGAAGTTAACTGGATTTGCGCACTGAAGTCTTCCTGGTTGCGCTCCTGATACTGGTAACCATCACAGGTTGTTGGGCTATAAGGCGGCAAGAATCTACCTTCAGGTGTACCATCGAGATTGAAAGTGGGCTGACTAGTGGGCGTACCATCCCCTGCGAAGAGAGACCGTGCCACTGCACTCTCCTGACAGGCTGTAGTAGCATCATAAAAGCCAAAGGCACCAGATGTACCATCAGCGATAAAACTTTGTTCCTGATCAGAGTAAAGAGCCCAGGCAGTCAAGGTGCCGACATCAAGCTCCATATCCATCTTGATAGAAAACTCTATCGTCTCCTGATCATTCTCAGGATCCACATTGTTGGAGTAGACAAAATCGAAATCGTTAACATCTATCGATGCGGCTTCTGGATCAACTCCAAAATCTCTAAGACCTTCGAATTCTCCAACGAGAAATGGAATCTCAAAGGCCGCGTTAAACGAGATAGCAGCCGCTTCTAACTTGGAATAACGCAACTTGGTATCAAAGCTCAGGTTCTCACTGGGATCAAACACCAGTCGCGCACTTATCCCGGTCTCTTCAAAATCATCGACCACGTTATCGTTGAGGAAGACATTCTTCTGGAAACCATCGGTTGTTCGGTGATCGACGGTCAAACGGCCAGCAATATTTTCGCCCAGCGGACCAGCAATGGTGGCCATAGCGGTATAGGTGCTGTTTTCGGCTGCAGAAACCTTAACCTTGCCTTCGAACTCGTCTGTAGGCCTCTTGGTAGACATAATGACCGCACCGCCAGAGGCAGAACGACCATAAAGCGCACCCTGCGGCCCTTTCAGTACTTCAATTTGGGTCAAATCAGGGTATTCACGGTTAAAGGCCGACGGATTCGTATACAAAATCCCATCAACGATGAACGCAAAGTTGGTCTCGCCGTCACGTGCACCAGAAATGCCGCGTATGCTTAGCGAGGTATCGCCAGACTCTACCGTGTTGACCATGGTGACGCCTGGCGTCATATAGATGAAGTCCTCAGCGCGCTGCACACCCATGTTTTCTATCTGGTTTTCGGAAAACGCGGTAATTGTGGCCGGAACGTCCTGCAAAGTCTCAGATCGAGCCCGCGCTGTCACCACTATCTCTTCTAGCTGTGCCTGGGCGTTACTCGCAATTGTCAGGGTTCCTACGGCGGGTAACGCCATCAAAACTGACAGATAAAGTGGTCTAAGTCGGTGCTTACTGCTCATGGGAATCTCCAACGTTAATTACCTATTTTTTTAACGACTGCCTCGACTATGCGCATTCTAATCCAGAAAATCAAGACACATGTCCGTACAATTACCCTATTTGGAACCACAATTGGTCATAATCCACATTTCTTATATTGCACCTTCGGCCCGCAATGTAGTTAGTTCGTCCGCCGAGCAGCCCAAATTGGCCAATATCGACTCGGTGTGTTCACCCACTTCAGCAAGTCCAAACTGCACGCCACCCGGTTCATTACGGAATTTAATGGGAATGCCCATATGATCATTCCCCTGTTCATCCCGTACCCGCATTTCCCTGGCCCAAACATGCTCTGTATCCCATGCTTCGTCCAGCGTCATTACTGGCATCCAGCAAATGTCCCTACCTTCAAACCAGGCCTCCCATTCCGATCTGCTGCGCTGTTTGAAGGTATCCCTTAAAAAAGCGATAGCCTCATGATGCCCTTGTCCGGCTGGCCCCGAAACAACCTCGACAAATTCCGGACAACCCAGGCCATTGAACAGTTCCTCGACAAATTTACGCTCACCACCCCCTAGCGCAATGTGATTACCGTCACTGAGCTCATAGATATTCAGCATGGCATTACCCCCATGCGTGCGCTCCTGTAAGCGGTCTGGAGTCTGACCTGCACTGAAAACCGGCCCAACGATATTGGGAGAAGCATTAAGTACCGACTCAAACATGCTGATATCGATATAGTCGCCCTCGCCCGAGGTGTGTCGGCGGTAAAGCGCCATCATGATGCCGCCAAAGGCCAGGTGTGAGGACAACATATCGGAGATGGCAACACCGATGATCGCCGGGCCAGAGTCATCGGATGGTGACCTGGTCAAGCTCAAAACGCCGGCGGCAGCGACAGCAGCTGTGTCGTGTGCGGGTTTATCCCGCCACGGCCCATCCTGGCCAAATGCAGAGAGTGAGCAATAAACGATTTTGGGGTTAATGGCGCGAATTACGTCGTAATCAATGCCCAAGCGCTTCATTACTCCGGGCCGAAAGCTCTCAATGAACACATCAGCGGTGGCTGCCAGCTCAAGCAGCAGTTCTTTAGCTCTCGGGCTCTTCAGGTTCAGGGTCAGACTTTCTTTTCCGCGCTGGGTGGTGCGGAACATCACCGTGCTTTCACCCTGGGTCCAGGGGAAGAACTGGCTAGAGCGAGTCGGCTCGGGTGAAGCCGGATTCTCGACCTTGATTACACGGGCTCCGTGGTCTGCCATCATCAAAGATACTGCAGGCCCGGGAAGAAAAAGAGACAGATCAATTACGGTTAAACCTTCCAACTTCATAATATTCTCGCGCAGGTGAATTTTGGTGGATAAGAATTCCAGAAGACCGAACTGCTCAGTGAAATACTTCGACCGGTGGCTTAATTCTGGATTGGCTTGACTCAATGCGCCGCCAGTGTAACTGTCACCTGACTAAAATATCCAACATTTATAACGCATTAGGAATATCACTCTATGACCATAACGACAGACCTCTGCGGTAAAGTTGCGCTAGTGACCGGCGCCTCATCGGGCATTGGCCGTGGCGTAGCAATTGCGTTGGCCAACGCTGGCTGCCATGTGTTCATTAACTTTCCACCCGGCGAGGGCAGCGAGGCTGCTGCGAAGGTACAAGCCAGCATTCAAGCCGACGGCGGCAAAGCGTCACTGGCACCGGCAGACGTGAGTAATGAGACAGACGTCCAAAAAATGTTCGACGCTGTGATGGCAGGAGCTAGCCGACTCGACATTCTGGTCAACAATGCAGGAATCGCGCGCTCAGCTCCTATAGAGGAGATCACGCTCACAGATTGGCAGGCTGTTATGGGCGTGCATGTCACGGGCACCTTCTTATGTACCAGAGC
Organism: Halioglobus sp.; assembly: GCA_036961205.1. Taxonomy (GTDB): domain Bacteria; phylum Pseudomonadota; class Gammaproteobacteria; order Pseudomonadales; family Halieaceae; genus CALJFL01. The sequence goes on from JBALVI010000004.1 coordinate 150,741, forward strand.
GGCACTACCGATAATGTATCAACAAGACTCGGGACGAATTATTAACACCGCATCGCAACTGGCTTACAAGGGCGCGCCCGGATTCGCCCACTATACCGCAGCAAAAGGCGCGATTTTGTCTTTTACCCGAACACTCACTTTAGAAATCGGCGATCGCAATATAAGCGCCAATTGCGTGGCGCCAGGGGCTACCCTGACGCCGATTTTGGAAGATGTTCCAGAAGAGATCCTCGACGGGATACGTCAGGCTATACCGCGCGGCAAGCTGGCTGAAGTTGACGACATCGTGGGCGCATATATTTTTCTTGCCAGCGATGACGCCGCACACTTTCGCGGCCAGTGCCTTAGCCCCAACGGCGGTGACGTATTTCTGTAGCCGCCTAAACGTTACATATACTCTTTGCGATACCAATCATTGACCTCGTCGCCCGTGGTCAGCCAAACGTCATCATGTTTTGCAATGTATTCGAAGGCGCGCTTAAGGTGCTTGAACTTGTTGGGCTGACCAACATGGAAAGTATGCAGGCAAATAGGCATGCAACGGGCGTTGGTAGCACCCTCTTCATAAAGCACATCAAACTGATCGATAATCATGTCGCCAAAAGCTTCAGGAGAAACACCGACATTCAAAAATGCCGGTATATCATTAAGATCTACCGTGTAAGGCACTGAAATTAATTGATTTTTTGGCGTATTGAACTTGAAGGGGTGATCGTCTGCCGTATAGTCACAAAGATATTCCACTCCATATTCTTCCAACAGCCGCGGCGTGTTATCGGTATGAGTGAGAAAGGGTGACAACCAACCTTTGGTTTTACGTCCCAGGGTTTCTTCCATGGTTTTCAGAACGGCTTCCAGGATAGAACGTTCCTTTTCCTCGGCAAGCATGTTCAATGAACCGTCGGCATTGCGCACATTGCCAATAAAGTTAGCTGGCGCATTGTTGATGCCGTGACCAATCCAGGCCCAATTGCGTTTTTCACCCTCCTCGATAATCCGCGGGTATTCGCGAATGATATCGCCGTTCAAACAGACCGTGCCGCGCATTCCGAGACTGTCCATCATGTCCATCATGCGCCACAAACCGACGCGGTTGCCATAATCACGCCAACCATAATTAAGTGGGTCAGGTGTGAAGCCCGCGGTACCAGGTACTAATGGGGTACCCGGTACATCTGCGGGAAAGTGTTCAATATTGATATAGGGCATGACCGCTACCCGCTTACCCTCGGGCAACTTGAACGGTTCACGGTCGATAATAGGTACATAGTCATAGTGCGGTGACTGGGTTAACTCTGTCATATTTTTTCCCTTTATTTTCTACAGGCGGTTATATTTGATATTGAATGATCACCCAAGCGATTGATAAATTAAACTATAGGCCATTGAGGTATTCAAGTACCTCAGCCTTGCTGACAACATCACCGTACTTGGCATTGATATCAAACAGATTGGCTTCATGAGGTCCGTCATGGCGATCACCTACACATTCACGAACAACAATAGGACGATAACCGTGCTGAACAGCATCCACTGCCGAGGCCCGAATGCAACCCGAGGTTGTACAGCCAACAAGGATCACGGTATCCGCACCTTGTGCTGCAAGCATAGATGATAACGAGGTACCAAAAAATACACTGGCGTAATGTTTTACGATGACGGTTTCACCTTCAGCGGGAACCACTTCCGGGCAAAACTCTGCGTACGGGTTGCCGGGGACAAGATCTTTAAGCACCGGAGCCTTCTGTACCCAGAGGCCACCATCCTCGTAATTGTGGGGGTTATACAGTACTCGGGTATAAATAATGGAAACGCCTTTCTCTCGCGCCAGGTCTAATACCTCCGGCACCTCCTTAATGCACTCCACAACACCCGGTGCATACAGTGGCGAACCTTCGGTGGTGTAACCCTGCAACAGGTCAATGACGAGAACGACAGCTTTTTTGCCAAATCCCAGTCGACCATCCCATACACCTTCGTAATTGTCTTTCGCTTCAGCCATAACGCTTTCCTGTATATTGATGTATTACCAGATAGAGTAGCTCACAATAGAGCGGGTCGTGTGGAATATTTTTTAACGCCCCCTTAACAGACCAGAGGTCAGCTTGCGCGCACAACCAAAGCATTACGAATTGAAATTGCACGACGTCACCCTGTTAGTTCACGAGTGGGAGGGCCAGGGCGACCCGATACTGATGCTGCACGCTACCGGCTTTCACAGCCGTTGCTGGGACCAGATCATAATGCTGCTACCCAACGCACATATCTACGCAGTGGACCTGCGCTTTCACGGAGCCAGCGGTGCCCATGGCAATGTCGATTGGCAGTTGATGGCCCGCGATATAGAACAACTGATTGACAGTCTCGACCTGCAGCGAGTACTTGGTGTTGGCCACAGCCTCGGTGGACATCTCGCCGCACGCGTAGCGGCCGAGCGCATCGAGCGCTTTCGTGCATTGGTGCTGATTGACCCTGTAATACTACCTCGGGACCGCTACGATACTGCGCCCGAGCTCGCCACCATGACTGCCGACATGCACCCGGTCAGCCGCCGTAAAAACCAGTGGCGCGACAGTGATGAAATGTTCGAACGTTTTCGCAACAAACCGCCCTTCAACAACTGGCAACCGGAAGTACTGCGCGACTATTGTGCCTATGCGCTTGTTGAGGTGCCCGGGGAGAGCTATCTCGAACTTGCCTGTGACCCCCTGCATGAGGCGGCCATCTACCTGAACCAGGCGGGTAACAATAAAATTTACGACCTGCTGCCGAAGCTACAGCTGCCGATCACCCTGATGCGCGCGCCGGCTGTGGATGCCGCTGCGATTAACCTGTCTGGCTCCCCAACATTCGAGGGGCTCATCGATCTCCTCCCGCAGGGCAAAGAGATATACCTACCCCACATGAGTCATTTTATCCCTATGGAAGATCCGGAGCTGGTTGCTAAAACTATTGCAGAATTAGATGCGCAGACTTCCGCTAGTGGTGTTGAATTTAATGGATAATAGCAACTTTGAAATTCATGCGTCCGCATACCTGCAAAGAATAGGCCTCGCGAGTCCGGTCACGGATTCTGAAGACGGGCTAACACAACTTCATCGAGCGCAAGCCTATTCTATTCCCTTCGAGAATTTCGATATTCAACTCGGTCTGAATATAGACCTATCCCCACAAGCACTTGTTGATAAAATTCTCTATAGCCGGCGCGGTGGTTATTGCTTCGAGCTTAACGGTCTTTTTTTATAGTCACGTCTGGCAGGACCTCTACAGCTTCGATTTAAGTCAAGTCTATAAGGCCGATATAGCAATGAGCAATCACTTTACCCGGACAAATCCGGAATCCATTTTCACCCACTCACGAATTGCGACAATACCTAATGCTGGGGGGCGCGTCTCCTTACTGAATCACACCTTGCGAAGATCTTTGGGAGATATTACCGAGGTGATTGAGCTGGAGCCGGGCGAAGCCTACATTGACGCTCTAGCTGAAAATTTTGGTATACAGCTCGACAGACCCTATGAATCGCTTTTACCCCTCACGCCATGACCCCTGCCCTCCCAATCTGCACAAATACGAGATTCAACTGGCCTTAAGCAGCCCGCGCTCCTCCAGTTCCAGCAACAGCAACTGCTGCACCAAAAATTCTTTGGTGGTTCCTGGGTTTTCCAGATGGATACGCTCCAGGAAGGGTCGGGCGGCGTCCTCATTACCCTTGTGTAACAGGGCTTTGAAAGCCGAGGTGATAAAATGCCCGGGCTCTTCACTGAGCGCCCTGATCTTGCGCAGGCTGGCGGCCAGCGCGATCTCCTGGTCAGTTAAGTCCGTACCGAAGGGATAGGCCGGTAGCAAACCGCTGGTCTGGTGGGGCGCCAACACGCGCTGTATGCGCTCCGGCGTGTTGTCCCGTGCCTCTAGGGGAATGCGGTACTCACGCTCGACCTTGCCGTGCTCCTTGGCGAACTCCAGAAGATTATCCTGAAACCGCGAGTCTGCGATATTGATAAGCCGCTTGATGATCTGCGAGTCACTCTGCCCACGCAGGTCTGCGACCCCGTACTCGGTGACCACCACATCGCGCAGGTGCTTGGGGATAGTCGTGTAACCGTAGAAAGGCACTATATTGGACTGCAAGTGCTTCCCTTCGCCGCGCGTACTGCGTATGCAGAGTATGGAGTGTGCTCCCGGCAAGTCCTGGGCCATGGCCACAAAGTTGTATTGCCCCCCTACCCCGCTGATCACAGTGCCATCCTCGAGTGCATCCGATGCCACCGAACCATTGAGGGACACAATCATACCGGTGTTGATGAAACGCGCTTTTTGCCGCTGGGCACAATACAGGTGGTAATCCAGCAACAACTGATTGGTACGGCGTACGCCGGTCATACAAATCTGTTGCTGACCCTGGGCGTCGAGATCGCGCAGCTTCTGGTAGAAATCTTTGGGGCCGAGAAAGAAACCCCCGTGTAAGATGCGGCCATGTCGCAGTTCTCGTTCACCGTTGTGGATGAGAGCCTGGCATGTTTCCGCGCTGTCCAGGTCATTGGCAAGGTTATACCCGTCAACCGACAGTTCATCGCCATCAATACTCACATTGGCAGGGACTATGCCCCAATACTGCAAGTCATCGAGAGCAGCCTGATCCAGTCGTGCCGGAATCAACCCTTGCGCCCGACCATAGTCATAAAGGCGCTCATCGATGCAGCTGCTGATTGCGCCGCTGTTAATACCCTGCTGCAGCGCCAGTTGATCGTATACCTTGCGTTTGACAATACCCTGCTCGATCAGATGCATAACACCGTTGACGAACATCTCCGTGGACACATACAAGCCCTGTTCGAACAGGCCTGAATCCTCCGCCAGTGAGGTCTCCTGATGTGTTAACCCGACAATAATCTGCCGATACTCTGCGTTGTGCTGCTGGCGCACGATACAGGCATGGGCCAAGGCATCACCCAGTGCACCAATACCGATTTGCAGGGTGCCGCCATCGGCAATCAGGGTGCTGGCGTGCAGCGCGGTGGCATAGTCCTGTATAGGCACAGCGGCGTTCGGAACCGCGAACAGCGTTTTGTTGTACTTGGGGTTACGCACAAGGTAGTCAAATGCATCAGGTGCGATCTGTGCATCGAGCTCCATAAAGGGCATATCGTCGTGGATCTGCCCTAGCATGACGAAGGGCCGTTCACTCTCTTCAACTTTATCGATCATTTCCAGGGTGAGATCCGGATTACTGGACAAACTCAATTCGAGACCGTTGGCAGTATCGCGCGCCGCCACTTGCTGCACCAAAACATTAGCCCCAAATGCATACATGTCGCGGGCGATATGGGTGTAGTTACTGGAAATGTAATTTTGCTGGGCACTGGGCAGGTTTTTCATGGAACCCGCTTTAAAATAGACCTCAGTTAGCTGGATATTGGCCGGTAAACTGCCGGCGCGCTGGGGCTGCATAAAAGCCAATTCCTCATAGTCGCCAAACAAGCGCTCCAGAATAGGCCCGGCGAGATTGGCTTCAATATGACTACCCGGTTTTGGGCGCTCCAGACACAGCGCCGTAACGAAATGCAGTGAGATGGTCGGGTCGGCCGCCGCCCTGTTATAGAACGCATTGATCAACTGCACCGGCTTGCCCAGCCCCAAAGGAGCGGCGACAATCAGATTTTTACCAACGGCGGCAATGGCTTTGTCGACACACTGCTCAACGCTATCCAGAATTTGGCTCACTCGTATACCTTTATTGAGAATGAATTGGGAACATAGGAAATAAACAAGTCCGGATTATAGTATCGACAAGTTAAACTTTCGAGGCCAGAACAATCTGCCCTCTGATCTCAAGTAACCGCCCTGCTCCAATTACCCAGGGCACTCATCCCAGAGCTCGATGTGACTGTGATTCTACATTCCACCAGTAGATCTTCGATGCACGGTCCGGCACACTGACAGTAGCTGAATGCGTTCATCAATTCCTTGACCTACCTCAAGCACGAATCACAGAAAGGGCGGCATAGTTATACCCGATGGCAGAAGACGAAAAACAGGAAGTAGACACGGAGCAGGTGCCCACGGGAAGGTCCAGCGGTCAACGCATCACCGCAGCTATGCGCTCACTGCCTCGCGACCATTTCATCGAGATGAGCGAGGCGACCCTGGTACAGGGGCGCAGTATCCCTCCTACCAATGCCGTGTCGGAAATCCTGGATCATGCCGATGTACAGCCCCAGCATCATGTCCTGCAAGTCGGCACCGGCGCCGGCTACGTGGCTGCCCTGCTGAGCAAGCTTGCAGAGCAAGTCGTTACCATAGAGAAACATCCGGCGATCGCCCATTGCGCTCAGGAACGCTTCAACAAGCTAGGCCTGGCCAACCTGATTTTACGGCAGCAGGACGGCAAACTCGGGGCACCCGATCTCGGGCCCTATGACCGTATCCTAGTCTCCAGCCCACGCGTCACGCAAAAAACAGCGTTACTGGAGCAACTGGCGCCCGAGGGTCTGCTAATCGCGCTGGAACAGGGCGAGAACGAAACCCACATTCTCACTCGCTATGAACTCACTGAGCTAGGTGCTCCGGTGCGCAAGGAGCTGGCGCTGGTAGATTTCTCGCGGGACTCCGGCATGACACTGCTGGATATGGGCATGGTGGACCAGCCCATGCTCGCCAAAGCACGGCGCACGGCCAGGGCCAAAAAACAGCCTGTCATCAAGGTACTGCGCGACATGTTAAACATGGAGGACATCACCCTCTATCGAAAGCTGGCAGACGAGAATGGAATGCCCTTTGCACCCATCGACGAGTTACTGCCAACGGTGCAACCGCAACTGATGGAAGGTTTCTCGCGCAGCTTCCTGGACAGCAATCACCTGGTGCCATTACAGGTTCATGATCGCTGCCTGGACATTGCCACCGACGACCCCGATAGCACGGTCGATGACATTTACCACATGTACCCCTATGAGCGGGTACAAAAGATTCTGGTGACGCCAAATGATTTCAAGCGCCTGTGGACCACAGTAGAGCTGTCATTACAGGGTGACCTGCACCAGCGTCGCCGCGGCAATGACATGCACGCAGAGCAACAACCGGACCTGCTGAGCCGCACCAAAACCCATATAGAAGCTCATCTGATTACCCTACTGGATGCCTTGTTGCTGGATGCTGTCAGCGAAAGCGCCAGCGACCTGCATATCGAATCCTATAAGGATCACACCCGCATACGCCTGCGGGTAGACGGTGATCTGCACGATCTCACCCATTACTCACTGTCCGCCAAGGAAACCCGTGGCTTGGTCAATGTAATAAAGATCCGCGGTGACATGGATATCGCAGAAAAACGCCTGCCGCAGGGGGGGCGCTCACAATTGCGGGCCGGTGGCGTAGGCTATGACCTACGCATACAGATACAACCCTCGCTCCACGGAGAAGCGGTAGTGATTCGCCTGTTGGCGCAGTCCGGGAATCTCGTGGCCATCGAGGAACTGGGCATGGCCAGCGACATGATGCGCCACTACCGGCGCTTGCTGGCCAACCCCTCCGGTCTGGTACTGGTGGTAGGCCCAACTGGCTCAGGTAAAAGCACCACCCTCTATGCCGGTTTGTCGGAGCTGGCCAGTGACGGTCGCCGCAAAGTTATTACCATTGAGGATCCCATCGAATATTCCATGGAGGGTATAGAGCAAACCTGGGCCAGACCGGATATTGGTTTCAGCTTTGCCGACGGCATGCGCTCTTTTGTACGCCAGGACCCTGACGTTATTCTGGTCGGTGAAATTCGTGACCAGGAAACGGCGCAAGAAGCCATACGCGCATCCCAGACGGGACACGTGGTGTTGTCGACACTGCACTGCAACGATGCGGTCGACGCCCTGCAGCGTATCTATGACCTGAACGTACATCCCAATTCCATCGCCAGTGAACTCACCGGGGTAATCGCCCAGAAGCTCGCCAAGCGTAACTGCGAGCATTGTAAAAAGGAGGTTGAACCAGACCTGACCATAGCTGCAGAATTGTTTCCAGAGGGTTTGCCCGACAGCTTTCGCTGCTTTGCAGGCAGCGGCTGCGAACACTGCAATGGCCGCGGCACCCATGGCCGAGTTGCCGTAATCGAATACATGCAGGTCAATGGCGAAATCCGCGAGGGCATTTCACTGCAATACCCAATTGCCCGACTCAGAGCCATTGCCCTGGACTCCGGGCTGGCAACCATGCGCGACAGCGCGCTGAACCACGTGATCAGCGGCACTATCCCAATGACTGAACTGCTTCGGGTACTACCTGCAGATCGCATGGCACCAGAAAAGCGCGGAGGCTGGTAAAATGGCTAAGGAACACTCAAAATCGCAGCGACTGCCCGCCGAAGTTATTTACGCGCAGGAGCTCAGCCGCCTGCGCGAGCAAGACAGTCATCAGCGACCGCCAGGTTGGAAGTTGTCTCCTATTGCAGTGGAACGATTCGTACTGGGCGACGCTGATAACGACATCAGCCCAAAGTTTGTGGCCCCGCGGGAAATTATTACCCGCATCGTGATTGCTCTGGCAACACAACGGGGCGCCATGCTGGTGGGTGAACCAGGTACTGCCAAATCATGGCTATCGGAACTGCTTTGCGCCGCGATCTGCGACGACTCCACCATCGTTGTACAAGGTGGCGCTATCGAATCAGTGCAACAGCTGATCTACAGCTGGAACATTCCGCTGCTGGAACGCAAGGGGCCCTGCGTTGAGGCACTGATACCAGGCCCGGTCTACCGGGGCATGGTCGCCGGTAAGATTGTGCGATTCGAGGAGCTTGCCCGCACCTCGCCGGCGCTGCAGGACGCCCTACTGTCCATCCTTTCAGAGCGGGCGGTGACCATTCCCGAGCTTTCCGGCGACCATGGCACCGTGTATGCACAGGAAGGATTTAACCTGATTGGTACATCAAATACCTCCGACCAGGGCGTCAATGAAATGAGCGCAGCCCTTAAACGGCGGATGAACTTCGAGACCATCAGACCCATAAGCGCCATTGAGGACGAAATCGAGGTGGTTACCCGGGAGGCCCGCAAGTTGTTGAGTGCCGCAGGGGTAGACCTGGAACCCGACCCCAATATCATGCGCGCGCTGGTGACCATATTTCATGAACTGCGCAACGGTCAGTCACTGGACGGGCGCAGCACAGACCGCCTGGCGGGCGCCGTAATGTCGACTGCAGAGGCTGTATCCGTCGCACATGCCATGGGCATTCATGCATTTTATTACCGCAACGGGACAATGAGCCCGAACGATCTCACCGAATTCCTGGTGGGCGCTGCCATCAAAGATAACCCCTCGGATCTGAAGCGAATGAATCACTATTTTGAAACAGAGATCACGCGCAAACAGGGCCCGGTATGGGAGGCAATCTACGCCAACTGGCAGACTTTGTTTCACTACCGCTGATTGAGGTATAGCCCTAGAACTCCCGTGTCTCTCCAATGTTGAGAGTCCATGCGGCCCCGTCAGCCAGGCTTGAACCCTTTGCCGCCTCTTTGAAGCGCAATGGTGGCTCTGACAGCGGTTCGTCGGACAGGTCGAAAGTGCCATAGTGCATGGCCACTGCGCGTACAGCACGCAGATCAGTAGCAGCGCGCAGCGCCTCCTCAGGGTTCATATGTGATTCACGCATCATGGCACGAGGCTCATACGCCCCGATCGGCACAGCCACCAAGTCGAATGGTCCAAGGCGCGCGCCTATTTTCTCAAATTCGGAAAAGTAACCGGTATCACCGGCAAAGTAAAAACGTCTGTCGGCACCCGTAACCGCCCACGAAGACCACAGCGCCTTATGATCATCGGTGAGGCTGCGCTTGCTCCAGTGCTGTGACGGCAGGCAGTGAATAGTGGCACCCTTGAACGCCGCAGTCTGACCCCAGTCGAGTTCCTCGACATTTTCTATACCCTGGCTACGCAGTAGTTCACCATTGCCCAGCGGGACATAAAACACCGTTTCAGAATTGAGCTCTGACAAAAGCCTCAAGGTAGGCAGGTCGAGATGGTCGTAGTGGTTGTGGGAAATGACGACGAAGTCGATGGGAGGCAAGTCATCCAAACGCAGGCCTGGCTCGACAAAGCGTCCGGGGCCGATAAGCGGCAACGGACTGGGTCTGTTTGACCAGGTTGGGTCGGTGAGGAATGTGACATGCTCCATTTGCACAAGAAGCGTGGCATGACCAATCCAGGTGACCGTCGGAATACTGTGACGCGCGTTTTCCCTCAGGAACAGCCCATCATTGGCAACCCTCTCCGGCGCCCCTTCGCCAGACCTGAAGTAAGTACCCAGGCGACGCAACATGAAAGGGAGGCGAACTGCGAAAGTACCGTGACCAATCTCTCCGTCGATATTCGTAAAGCGTCCATCATCACCACGAGGCGCGCCGGAAACAGTTTCGTCGGGAGCACTCCCTGACTGCATTGTCAGAACGGCGAGGATTATGCCGCAAAATAAGCTTGGAATATAACGTCGCACAGAAGGCCTCATAGCGATATAGCTGGGCAATATAGCACAGCGTAAGTCAGTGCAAATAGACTCCAGGGCCACTGTCCGAAAGGGTCGAAGAACGTGATTCGTTCGGTGCAGCGGTTCACTGATTGGGGAACGCCGCATGAGTGCAGTCGGTACGCGTTCGGTTCTAAAGCGTGCATGCATTTACTACTTAAAAAAACAGAATCAAATTGATATCATTTCTAACGGGCTGGATCGGGTGTAGCTGATCGTGCTTAGGCATTAGTTTGAAGAATAAGCATGACATCATATTTTAGTTAAGATATTAATGTAGTGATGAGATCCGACGCTCCTAAAATTTGCCTCAACATGATTGTTCGTAACGAAGCGGCGATCATCGAACGCTGCCTCTCTTCTGTAGCTCCGTATATCAGTACATTTTTGATACTGGACACGGGTTCAACCGATGAAACTCCCAATATCATCCGCTCTTTCTTTGATAATTTAGGGATACCAGGCGAAGTTCATATTGGTGAGTTCGTTAACTTTTCGACGACACGTAATCGGGCGCTAGAATTACTAGAACGCTCTTCGCTAAACTACGAATACGTGATTCTAATAGATGCAGATATGGAGCTTCTCGTCGAAGAAAACGATTGGACGGCGAGGCTTAGCGAGCCCGTTTATGCTTTAAAACAGCACAATACGATCGCCTACGACAACATCAGGCTATTTCGTCGCGATGTGCCAGCACGTTATGTGGGCGTCACTCACGAACATCTAGATACTAATGGGCATAGCCAGATTTCCCTCAAGGGCTTGACCATGCTGGATCACGCCTGCGGTGCAAATCGGGTGGGCAAGTTTGACCGCGATGCGGCGCTCCTACTGCAAGGGCTAGAGGATGAGCCAGACAATGCACGCTATGTGTTCTACCTGGCTCAATCTTATCGTGATGCGGGAAAACTTGACCTTGCTTACACTACTTACACACGACGTGTGTCTATGGGTGGCTGGGAGGAGGAGGTCTTTGTTGCCCAGTTCGAAAAGGGTAGGCTAGCAATAACTCTCGGTCTTTCAGATACTGCAATCACATCTGACCTGTTAGAGGCCTATGACCTAAGAAGTACAAGGGCTGAGCCGCTGCACTCGTTGGCAGCCTATTACAGGAAGCGGGAAATGTGGCCTCGTGCGTATTTATTTGCTCATGCCGGCTCTCGGATTCAGCTCCCTCAAGACCGGCTGTTCGTGCACACAGAAGTGTACGGTTGGATGTTGTTGGATGAGTTGGCGGTGGCTGCATATTGGGTTGGACGCTACGAAGAAAGCGCACAAGCTTGTGCGGCAATACTACAGAAAGTCGCTCATGGGCTGGTGCTGGATGAAGCAACGCAAGCTCGGGTGCGCGAAAATGCGGAATTTGCGCGTGTGAAGCTTATACCCTAACTCAAGAGACTTTCTTACCTTGCGGTTTTTGGAAGTAGTCATTGAGCACTGCTTTAAGAATACGTCATAGGATAATTTTTACGCAAATGGCGTAGGCAGTTACTATCCAATTGCTATCGAACCTGTCGGTTTCAACACCAATGACTTCCCAGTCATTCGTAGTAAGGGGGGCGCTGGACGCGATCGCAAGATTTGCATCATTGTGCCGATTTCCAGTGCCTAACAACGGCGTGACTTCAGAAACTAACCCGCCCCCAGTTAGCATTACCTCCGTAGCGTTGTTGCAACCTACTACCGCCGCTTTTCTCGTATCTGAATTGCTTGCCGAGGCGTTCTGGACAACCACTCTGGTGGCAAAGTCTAGCCCAGATCCTGTGTCGCCTTTTGGGCCTGTAGGTCCTGGTACTGTTGATGCTGGGCCGGCTGGGCCTGTGGGTCCTGGTACGGTTGATGCGGGGCCTATAGGTCCGGGAACGGTAGAATCCGCGCCCGCTGGGCCAGTAGCACCCGTGGGTCCGGGTACTGTCGATGCAGGGCCAGTTGGGCCTGCGGCACCGGCTGGGCCTGCGGGTCCGGGAACCGTAGAGGCCGCGCCTGTTGAGCCAGTAGCACCCGTGGGGCCGGGCACCGTCGAATCTGCACCGGTAGGCCCGGCGGGTCCGGGAACAGTAGAATCCGCGCCTGCTGGGCCAGTAGCACCCGTGGGTCCGGGTACTGTCGATGCAGGGCCAGTTGGGCCTGTGGGTCCGGGTACTGTCGATGCAGGGCCAGTTGGGCCTGTGGGTCCGGGTACTGTCGATGCAGGGCCAGTTGGGCCTGCGGCACCGGTTGGGCCTGCGGGTCCGGGAACCGTAGAGGCCGCGCCTGTTGGGCCAGTAGCACCCGTGGGGCCGGGCACCGTCGAATCTGCACCGGCAGGCCCAGTGGGTCCGGGAACGGTGGAAGCCGCACCTGTTGGGCCAGTAGCACCCGTAGGTCCGGCGTCACCGGTTGGTCCAGTATCACCGGTGGTACCTGTAGGTCCGGTAGGACCCACGAGGCTGACGGCTGGGAGCGGCCACGGGCCTGCATCATTCGTTTTGGGGCCGTATAACAAATTAGTGGCTATATCAATATAGAAGTCTTTGGTCAGGCCCAGACTATCGGCAGGTATACCGGCGTCGCTGAGTACAGTATTGCCATCGGCTCCGGTCGGGCCGGGCACCATCGAATCTGCACCGGTAGGTCCGGTGGGCCCGGGAACAGTCGAAGCCGCGCCCGTTGGCCCCGTCGCACCTGTGGGCCCAGGAACGGTGGAAGCCGCACCTGTTGGGCCAGTAGCACCCGTAGGTCCGGCGTCACCGGTTGGTCCAGTATCACCGGTGGTACCTGTAGGTCCGGTAGGACCCACGAGGCTGACGGCTGGGAGCGGCCACGGGCCTGCATCATTCGTTTTGGGGCCGTATAACAAATTAGTGGCTATATCAATATAGAAGTCTTTGGTCAGGCCCAGACTATCGGCAGGTACACCGGTGCCGCTGAGTACAGTATTGCCATCGGCTCCGGTCGGGCCGGTCGGTCCAATTGACCCTGTGCCTCCTGGGCCCGTAGCGCCAGTCGCGCCCGTTGGGCCTGCTGGTCCGACAGGGCCAACCCCGGCTGCACCAGTGGCTCCGGTTGGACCCGCGGGCCCGGTTGCACCAGTTGGCCCAGCGGGTCCGGTTGGACCTTGACCGGAGCCAGGCACGCAATTCGTAAGTTGACCCGTCGTGGTGTCATAGCAAACACCGTCGGAGTTAGCAGGCGTGGAGGAAATTGCCGGCACCCTCACCTCACCACCCAAATTCACCGTACCACCAGTAGCTGGCTGAATATCTATGTTCTGCGCGAAAACCGATCCTGGCAAAATAGCAGCAGAAACTGCGAGGGCAAAGGCAAGCTTGGTTTTTTGCAGCCAGTGACGGCTGCCATTTCGAGCTTCTAAGTTCATTTACCAGATAACCTTTGTGTTAAGGGCGTCCGTGCCTTGATGCCTAGCAAAAGTATGAGCATTACCAAAATGGCTAGCATTGGGGCGGGCAGAGTATCCACCGGTACGATTTCCTTGATAGCTGATGTGAGTATTGAGTGTCATGGGGTGGGGGTAGGGGTGGGGTCAAACACAGTGAACATAAACTCGGAGTTCAGGCGATCATCGCCAGTGCCGCCGTCATCACCATTGATAATTCGGACTTCGAACCCTATTACCTCTTGGTTTGTGTAGTAGATTCCCAAGTCGTCCCGTCCACAATCGGTGAGACTCGTCTCATTACAACTGCGGGCGGTCAAGTTGATGATATAGTCAGTGTCGCCGGGTGATACACCATCAAAAATAATTAGATAGGTGCCATCGGCATTTGAAACCCCCGCGACTATAACACCTACACAACCTACGCATGAGATTGCTCCAGTTGGGCGCTCATCCACCACTTTACCCATGGCAATGATGTAGTTTGTGCCGATGGGGCCGGTAGGTCCGGGCTGCCCGGTTGGTCCAGTCGGTCCGGGCTGCCCGGTTGGTCCAGTCGGTCCGGGCGCTGTTGAATCATTACCGTCCATACCCGCAGGTCCGGGCACGGTTGACGGTGCCCCGGTGGGTCCGGTTGCTCCGTCAGCACCATCGTTACCAGCAGGACCGGTTGCTCCGTCGGTACCATCGTTACCAGCAGGACCGGTTGCTCCATCGGTACCGTCCGCGCCAGTTGCGCCAATTGCTCCGGTCATCCCTTGTGCACCCTGTGGGCCAGTGGGGCCTGTCACACCTATAGCGCCAACGGGTCCAGTAACGCCATCGACGCCGGCAGCTCCTGTGACACCTATAGCGCCGGTAGGCCCTGTGGGTCCGGCTACCATTGAATCGGCGCCTGTTGGGCCTGCTGCCCCAGTTGCTCCGGTCGCACCTATGGCACCGTCACTACCCGTTGGGCCAGTCGACCCGGTGGCTCCTGTCGCGCCATCCGGGCCCACAAGACTAGTGGCAAGTCCCCACACGCCAGCCCTCTTGGGCCCATAGATTAGTGGGGCCGCCGGGTTGATCGTATCGATCCAGAACTCACCTTCTTGACCATCAACACCGGAAACTCCATCGAGTCCGTCATTGGGTGGGCGAGTACCCGTAAGAACCGCGTTACCAGTAGCACCGGTCGGTCCCACTGAACCGACCCCACCTGGCCCTGTGGCACCTGCGGGTCCAGTCGCGCCAGTCGGTCCCACTGAGCCAACCCCACCTGGCCCGATCGGGCCCATAGCGCCAGTAGACCCAGTTGCGCCGGTGGGGCCTATCGGCCCCGCCGGACCTGTTGGCCCGGTGGCACCCAATCCACTGCCCGGAACGCAATTGGTAAGCTGGCCGGTCGTGGTGTCATAGCAAACGCCATCTGCATTGGTCGGTGTTGTTGAAAGCTCTTTAACCCTAACCTGACCGCCCAGAGTGACAGCGCCGCCTGGCGCGGGTTGAATGTCTACATTCTGGGCTATCGCTGCCCCTGGCGAAAAGATTGCCGAGACTGCCAGCGCCAGTTTGGTTTTTTGCAGCCAGTGACGGCTGCCATTTCGAGCTTCTAAGTTCATTTACCAGATAACCTTTGTGTTAAAGGCGTCCGTGCCTTGATGCCTAGCAAAAGTATGAGCATTACCAAAATGGCCAGCATTGGGGCGGGCAGAGTGTCCACCGGTACGATTTCCTTGATAGCTGAAATGAACCAGTTAGTGTTGTTGCCGGAATCGACCGAGTTAAATCGTTCAGGCGGCCCCGGCGCAATGGTTTCGCCTGCGCTGGAATCGATATCCTGCGCATCGATACCCGAGATGGTCTGTGATGCTCCCTGGCTCAGGATGAATGCCGCAGTGGCGCCCGCAGAGCTGGTGCGGACCAGCAGTTTGTCAGGCCCAGTGCCGCTTAAGGTCAGGCCGCCAGTAAAAGTTTGCGTTGAGCCGGTGCTCGGCTGCAACTGCTTGCCCGAGGCGGTGCTGGCAACAAAGCGATTGAAAGTGGTATCGCCACTGAGTTGGGACAGGGTGGTGCCGCATCCATCCGTCACCTGTACTGTGCCGGTTTGTGCGTTAAAGGTGCCCTGGTTCAGCCAGTCGCCAGACAAGTTGATCTGGCCGCTGCCCCCATTAATTGTGCCTGAATTGATCGCGACGTTACGCAGGTTATTGGCGCTGCCACTGTCGATGGAGAGGGTGCCGGCAACCGCCACATCACCACAGCCCGCGTTGAGGCTGCCCGAACTCAATGAAAATTGGCTTCCGGAGGAAATTGTAATGGTCTGGGCGAGCGCAAATGCCGGGGTCAGGAGGGTAGCCGCAAGCAGGTGAGCAGCCAAAGGTAAGCGATTCCAAGACCGGAATTGTAATAACATGATAGTTTAAGGTTAAACTTTAACGCCCCGTTCGGGGGAGGTTACCATGTTGAAATCCGAGAATAAATAGCCCCGTTGGTTTGTGCGGTAAGGTGTGACCTATGTCACAGTATTGTCAGAGTTGGCGTTTTCGGGTGCATACTCTGGACTGAACCGGCGGAACAAATCCAGAGGCTCTAATGCAATGACCTATCCACATCAAAGGTTGGTAGCGACTAGCCCTGTCCCAAGGCTAGTCTTCTGTCTATCCCAACTGGATTTCGGTTGCGAGATCAACATGGCTACCGGTCGTCATTAGGTCGCTTAATTTCCTAGTACATTAGTATCCGCTTTCTTAGATTTCTTCGCCGCTTTCTTCTCCTTGGCGGTTAACAGCGGTTTCTTTTTAACGTTCTTTTTGTTGTCTTGTCCTTTGCTCATAATATTTCACCATAGCCATAATTGCATAAACCTAAAGTCTGATAGAGCCAACCTGAGGACAGTTCCAAAACACTGACGTCAATTCAATCTGTGATGTCGATGCATAGAACTTAGAGTATGGCCCCAATAAGGAACAACTGACAGTACTTACTATGCCAGCCCGTATTTCGATCTTGGCAAGCGTTTCTAGTCGCGGGTATCGCGCTTCATATATCCCTGACACCACGATCGATAATCTTCAGGGGCCGGCAGGGGAAGGATCCATCCAGCATCTGAGAGTACCCGGCCGATCTGGTATGCCTGCCAGCAATGGGCATAGGTGCCAGGGTGTACCACATCCCAAAAAAGAGCAGTTGCAGCAGCCTCACAGGTATCGTCGTCCTCTCGGCTGCCCAAATACATGCCGGTATAGCAGTTCTTGGGCAAATTCAGCTTGTGGCCGTCATCTTCTAACTCTTGTTGTAGAGCGTCCAGTTCGAACCCGTAGTCAAACGCACTCTTTGGGTTATCAAACAGCTGGCCGGCCATTATGCTATCGGTCAGTCCATTTGAATCCACCAGCAGGATATCGACATCTGCCAGCTCTGCTTTCATTTGGTTTGTGAGCTTAACCAGCCTGATATTGTGGTAATCGGTCATTACGCTCAGGCGACGAGACAGTTCGATTCTTCGACCTTCTTCAGACTCAATGCCCGAGCCAGAAACATAGGTGTCGTTCTGCAAAGGAATCGGAGTTCTGCCCAGATCCGGCAGGTTGACCAAGATAAAGCGCCTGGCCCCTGCAGAATAGAGCGCCCTGACTTCATGAAAGATACCGGCGAGTGTCGTGTTAACCACTGATTCGTAGCCGTGCTCGTCCTCCGGTGTATTAAGAAAAGTGGTGATCAAGCCATTAATGGGTTCTTTAGAAATATAGTCGTTGGCACCGGCCCAGATTAAAAATGCTGTCTCTTCGGGGCGGGTGAGTGGCGCTGAGTTCAGTGTTTCCTGTAGATACACTTCTATCTGCTGACCCAGACTACCGCTGACGAAGAAACGACCACCTTCCTTGAGGTAGCCTAACATCCCCGCCTCCATGAACTCCGCCGGCCGTTCGACGGAAGCACCACCGTAAGCGTTATTCTGGATTGATAGTGTGGTAGCAGAGTCGAGATAGTCCGGCCATGCCGGTCCATTGCTAAAACGGCCTAGCCAGTAAGGCTTGCCCGGAAATATTTGCATGCGGTGCTTGAGGCGCCCTGTGTCCGTCAGGCTGTCGCCAAATAACACCAGTCGTTTGACAGCTTGCGCTGAGTCCCGCTCCTCGGGATAGACAATGGCGACGTTCAGGTCACGGCTGTCTCTGGCCGCCAGAACACGGGCCAAATCGGTCGGCTTATGGCGCTTTATAGTGTCAAGGCAGTGTTTACGCAGTGTGGCTTCTGTAGCGGGCATGGCCTCGCCTGAACCTGTCAGCGCTGTCTGCATCAGAAAAAAACCGTCGTCCAATTCGCCGTGCAATTGTAGCTTTTCCCCAGACTCATCCTCTGCCCAGGTCCAGAACCCATGATAGACACCGGGAATCGTCACCAGATCCGGGGTATAGGACTTGTCCGTTTCGCAATGCACTCGCCAGGGCAGTTCCACATAGTTCGGTTGTGCGACTGCGGCCGGGTCAAGTGACTGACCTGCACAAGCACCCAGAAGCAGGCAGACAAGAACGCTATTTAATGATGAAAATCTCATCACGTAATCTTACAGCCGCTATCCACCTTAGGGTATCAATAAGTCAGCTGCGCGAGATCGGAAAAATCGTTGGCGCTTGTATGTATTCATGCCCATGATGCTGGCAGCCTGTGCCAGTCAGCTTGTCAGAACTGTCTCGCTGATATCTATCTATAATAGAAAACGCTAGAGTCATTATTCAAGACAATCGCTGGTCACTAGATGTAGTTCTGGTGATGCAGGCGCTGTTCACTCCAACACAAGATAGACAGACCATGAAAGCACCCTGCGTCAACTTCATTTTTATTGTATTGCTCCTGACCGGTTGCACCAGTTCCCCTGAAAAGCCGGGGACGGACGCCATCTTGCCGGCCTGCGGTCCACTGCCTAACTGCGTCAATAGCCAGATAACAGATGGTGGCAAGTCGATTGCTTCGCTTAAAGCGTCTGCACCAGAATGGCAGCAGTTGAAAGCGTGGTTGGCGCAACAGAAAGGATGGACAATCACTGCGGATAAAGGCGACTTTCTGCAGGCTGTAGTTACCACATCATTAATGCGCTTTCGCGACGACGTGCAGCTACTGTTTACGGCAAACGAGGGCTTGATTCATGTCCGCTCCTCCTCTCGATTGGGTATAGGAGATATGGGCACCAATCGACGCCGGGTTGAGATGTTGCGCAGCGAACTGGCAACCGGTTTTGAGTGAGTCGAGAGGATGACAATGATGTAGCGCACCATTCTGTTTCGACAAGTTGAGCGTATTAGGCGCCGCAATTTCCGGGTTCTAATGCAGCAGTCTTCACTACGCTCAAGCCTATATAACTAATAGTTATTGCTGGCGGGCTTTTTAGCACCTTCCATCACCCTTTCGCACCCTTTCGCACCCTTTCGCACCCTTTCGCACCCTTTCGCACTATGGTCGAGTTTGTACGTTTTTACGCTAGTTTTGTCTGCTGGAAGCAGTTAGTTTAGCGAACTCAGCCAAACCATCGTTTTTGTGCCGGTCTGAAGGTAGTCGTGTAAAGATCCCTGAGTAGTCATAACGTGAATATGACCGTGGAATCTAGTGTCCGGCAGTTGGTTAGGTAAGCCTATTCACTTATCATACAAATCCTGACGTCGGGCCTCCTGTGGGCACGACTAGCTACAATAAAGCTCATAACAGCAAATAATACCTATAAGGACAGAACTATGACCAACGCTACGTTTCTCCCGAAACATTTCCGCTCAAACAGAATCGCTACGGCCGTATTGCTAGCCACTGCTATGTCATCAGGCAATGCTCTAGCGCAGATAGAGGAGGTCATCGTCACCGCCACCAAGCGCGCCCAAACCCTGCAGGAAATCCCTATAGCCGTGTCCGTGGTCAGCTCAGAATCAATAGAACGGGCCGGGGTGATGGACATCAAGGACTTACAGACTCTGGTACCGAGCTTGCGGGTCACCCAGTTGCAGTCCTCCGCCAACACCAACTTTATCATCCGCGGCTTCGGTAACGGCGCCAACAATGCCGGCATCGAACCTTCTGTGGGCGTATTTATCGACGGCGTCTATCGCTCTCGGGTAGGTAGCGCACTGGCTGACCTGCCAAAAGTCGAGCGTATTGAGGTCCTGCGCGGCCCCCAGAGCACACTGTTCGGCAAAAACGCCTCTGCCGGCGTCATTAACGTAGTAACCGCCAGGCCAGACCTTGACGCGTATAGTGGTTCTGTCGGCGTGGTCGTTGGCAACTACAACCAGCAAATGATCAAAGGCGACGTGACCGGTCCCATCTCGGACACCTTGGCTTTCAGCGCGTTCGGCAGCATGAACCAGCGCGACGGCTATTATGACAACGAAGAACTGGGCACCGAGCAAAACGAAATGGATCGCTGGAGCTTCCGCGGGCAATTGCTCTGGGCCCCAACCGACCTGCTGGAGCTGCGTCTGATAGTTGATGCCGAAGGCCTTGAGGAAGTCTGTTGTGGAGTGGCGAACCTGCAAGACGGCCCCACAGGAGACGCTGTGCGCGCACTGGGCGGCAACCTGGTTCCCAACGATGCCTTCGCCTACGAGGGTTTCTATGACTTCGACCCAGTCACTGAAATTGACACCTCTGGCGTGTCACTCGAACTCACCTACGATTTCGAGAGTGTGACCCTGACTTCAATCACTGCCTATAGAACACTGGATCAGTTCCAAATCGGCGATGTGGATTACACCAGCCTGCGGATTGTTAACCCAGACCAGGCCAACGAGTCCGATACCGAGATCGACACCTTCACGCAAGAGGTGCGCTTGACCTCTGCCAGTGACGGCAACTTTAACTGGATGGTAGGCGCATTTTACTTTACTGAGGAAGTCGATATCGACGGCGCATTCGGGTACGGCGCTGATTTCCGGGCCTATGCAGACATCCTTTCAGGTGGAGGCGTTGGATTTGCTGAGGGGTTCCTAGGCTTCGCCCCGGGAACTTTCTTTGAAGAAGGCACCGGTTTTCCATCAGAAGTATCGACGCTAGACGATGACACACTATCACTCTTTGCCCAGGCAGACTATGTTTTCGCCGATGACTGGACCCTGACGCTAGGGTTGAACTACACGGAATCGGAAAAGGACGTGAGCGTGAACATTGTCTCCACCGACGTATTCTCCGCAGTTGTTCTACCGGATTTTCTCGGGGCATTAGCGCCACTGCAATTCCTACCTCCGTTTCTCAACTACCCCAACTCCGTTGAAGATGGTAAATCGAAGGACGACGACACCACCTACACCATGCGACTGGCCTGGGACCTCAATGCAGACATGAACGTATATGCCGGTGTGAGCACCGGTTTCAAAGCCAGCTCCTGGAACCTGTCCCGCGACTCCCGCCCCACGTCAGAAGATATCCCGGCACTGACTGAAGCAGGTCTACTGGTTCCTAACATCACAACAGGAACTCGCTTCGCCGGACCGGAGGAGTCCACCGTCTACGAAATCGGCCTGAAGGCGAGCTACGATACAGTCACCTTTAACGTGGCAATCTTCGCTCAGGAGATCGATGGCTTCCAGTCGAACGTATTCACCGGCACCGGCTTTAATCTGGCCAATGCCGGCAAGCAATCTGTGGAAGGTCTGGAGTTTGACCTCAACTGGTATGCTACCGATGACCTGAAAGTCGCTTTCGCCGTCACCTACCTCGACCCGCTGTATGACAGCTTTGAGGGGGCAGCGGGCATAGGCGGTACCGTAGTAGACCTTTCGGGCGAGGTACCTGCGGGCATCCCTGAATATGCCACAAACACTTCGGCCACCTATGACTTCCAGATCGGCACATGGGCAGATGCCTTCGTTCGTCTGGAGCATGTTTACGAGGATGAGCACCGGGTTAACGACAATGTTCCCGAGGCGCTCTCTACCCGTGAGGTCAATACGTTCAACGCCAGCGTGGGCATGTTCTTCAACAACGGCGTGGAGCTCAACCTCTTCGGTAGAAACCTTACTGACGATGAGTACGTACAATCGACCTTCCCCTCGGTGGCACAGGCTGGCAGCTACAGCGGCTATCCGAATACTCCTAGAACGTATGGCCTGAGCCTGAAATACGTCTTCGAATAAGCCTTTAAGTGGATTGATCGGCGATACCCACGGTTGCCTGCATGGCAACCGTGGTATTGGTACCAGCGGCTTCGAGCCGCTTTTTTTTGAACTTGGTTTTACGCGGTTGATTACATGAGCCGAGCAACAACCACCTGGGTAGGCAACATTGCCGCCTTTGCATTGACCATAGTCGTCAACGGCATGGCCACCAGTATCCCGCTGGGTGGGCAAACACCTCCTGAGATTTCAGCCAAATACCCCTCGTTATTCACCCCCGCTGGTTTTACCTTCTCCATCTGGGGCGTTATCTATCTTGGATTAACCCTGTTCATTATCTACCAGGCGCTACCGTCGCAGCGCAACAGTTCAGCACTGGCCAAGATCGACGGACTGTTCAAGTTCAGTTGCTTTGCCAATGCCGCCTGGATTCTCGCCTGGCATTATGATTATCTGCTGCTGTCCGTGGGTATTATGGCCAGCATACTGTGGTCACTGGTGGCTATTTACAGAACTTTACAGGCTTCAAAGAGCGTGGCATCTATTCCCGAACGTTTGCTGGTTCATTGGCCGTTCAGCCTCTATACCGCCTGGATTAGTGTTGCCATCATCGCCAATATCAGTGCGGTTCAAACCGGCTATGGCTGGGATAACATTGGCATGGATGCAGTCAGCTGGACGCTACTCAAGCTGGCGCTGGCCGGGGCGATTGGTGCAACGGTTATCGCGCGCAAAGCCGATATGGCGTTTGTGTTGGTTATTGCCTGGGCCGCCTACGGTATTTCTGTAAAACAGGCAGATACCGCCGCCGTGTCCGGCGCGGCTACTGCCCTGATGTTGCTAACATTGATTCTGGTGCTCTTCGAACTGACTCGCCGTTTCATTGCCAAGATACATTAACGAAACGCTAAAACGGAAACTCAGCCCCGCCGGAACGCGAGTCACCCGCCTGGTTCTACAGCCGCAACACCCTTCTTATACGTCACATAAACATAAACAGGAATATCAAGGTCGCCTAACTGACTATGGATTAGCGGTTTGACCTGACTCCAATCGAGGCCACCGACGCCAGTCGCTAAACGCGGCAGTGCCAAAGAGGTAAAGCCTTCTTCCTTGATGATCTTCTTCAATGCGCGCAATGCATGGTTAACATTCGGTTCATTGGCCTTGCCTGGCTTGCCCCCCGCCCTGTAATCTCCTTCCTGTGTAAGCAGGTTAACGATACGCACACCGCCGGCTCCACCCCAAACCCATGCCTCACCGGGTTTCGGATTATTCTGATGACACCAATGATGAAAATCTTTGTGCATAGACGGGTAACGCTCGTGTAGGTTCAACGCAAGTCCCTGATTCATAGGGTCACTAGCGGCAACACCATGAGCAATAACATTTGCCTGCGTGAGTAAGATATCTCCTTCAACTTCGTGGATCATTCACTGGGTCCTTTTATCTGCGATTTAAACTTCTGTTTTTATTGTATGAAAGTGCCACGGTGTTAGGAATGATTTGAATCAATACAGAGGGAAACATGGTTCTGACCAATAGACTTTGCAGAACCAGTGGAGTTTGGCAGTATCCTTAGCTTGATACAGGTCAAGACTATTGACTGTAGACTGGCGGAAATTTGATCTACACTTATCGAAGAAGAAAAGTCAGGAGAATCACAATGATACGATTAATCGGTGCCACCGCTTTGCTTGGTGCAATTGTCTCATCCCACGCCTTTTGCGATGTGTCATTAAGAGGCGACGAAGGTAAAAAGGCGTATGAGGCCACCTGCGCGAGCTGCCACGAGACTGGTGCTAATGGAGCACCATCAACTCACAATCCCGAGGAATGGATTGGCCGCTCAAGCCTGTGGGAATCAGTGTTGCTTGAACACGCCAATGAAGGCTATCTAAATATGCCCGCCAAAGGAGGTAACCCAAATTTGACTGAGTACGACCTGGGTGTGGCCGCGGAATATATGCTGAACATCTCCCACCCTGATCAAAAGAGCGACTAACTTGGGGCGGCCGCATTGGTGATTGCCGCCCTACTTCGTCTTTGTGCGCAGTGTCATGAAAATCGCGTAACGAGGACCACCGTTAAAGCTAATCTAAAAAACTAGAAGTTGGCCCTTGTTGCTTCCAGCTCTAGTGTGACAACGACTTCCAGCTTCCCTATGTTGGAGTACCTACGCTCTACGTTTCGCTTTTTTACTATTCCCTTCGCTTGAGAGATCCAGAGAGTCTCTTCGTCTGTCACAGAGGCATTTCGCTTGTAATCTGCATAGTCCACCAAGAAGGAATAGGTATCCGTTCTTGTGACCGGGTATACAGAGAAACTACCAAGAGAAATAGAGATTAGCTGTTCCTCGCTCGTGCTAAGCGACCGGGTACCCGTGGTGATGGTATCTGAGCCTTGGCTATCTGATGCCGTATAATATTGCAGTTCAACATCAGCAAATGGCGTCAGAGGCACTGCAATAGCGTTAACTCCATTAACACTCTCAGCGGAATTCACATAGTAGTGTCCATGCTCATTATTCAAATCGACAAAAGTGCCGTTTGGCTCTTGCCACAAATGCACAGTGCTCGATAGGTTTTCGTCAGTTTCTACGTTAGTTATTGTGGTTCGAACAGCCACGACATTTTTATCGGCATAGCTATAGGGACTTTCGAGAAATTCCATGCGGGCAAGCACGCTAGAAGTAACTGTTGCACTGCCAGATACTGCTTTGGTGAGCGTACCGGACAATTCCACAAAGTCCCCAACCTGGTAAATTCTGACGCTGTCAGAATCAATAAAAGTGGGTTCCAGAAAAAATGTTGCGTCCGAGGCTAGTATATCTATTAAAGCCTGGTTTCCCGAAAATATTGAAGTATATAGCTCACAAGCGCTAAGGCTTCCTCCACAAAAACCAAACGCTTTCATCTTCCAGCCGGAAAATATTTTTTCGTTTTCCGGTTGCGCGATAAAGTTCTCGTGAAACAGCAGATCGACAACATCGACAATACAGGTTTGCCCAGTTTCACAGCTATACCTTCCGGACTCAGTCGTAACTTCGCCTCCTTCCGGGACTTCAATCTGAACTCGGCATCCTGCAAGAACAAGGACACTAATGACAAAAATATGTTTGATATTCCACATACTACTATTCCTTTTGAAAACTTATAGCACCGGCATATGGCCTTTTCAAAGGCGCATGTAATGCGGCTAAATTTGTTCGTTACAATCCTGAAGGTTTATCGCCGTAGCGAGCATAAAAATGGCCCCGAAGGGCCGTATTGCAATGGACATGAAGTATTAAACTCTATCTTCTGTGCTTCTCTGTGGACATGAGGCCCACCGCCTAGCGGTCCTTACCTTTCACCTTGACCTCGATCAAAGTAGAACCTTCGGTTTCGGTACTCTCACCTTCATCGAGATCAAGCGTCGCCGTCCACACGACGGTTTCTGGAACAGCAGGGTCTTCTAGAATTGCTTGCCACTTGAAGTTGAATTTTTTCTTCCCTCCAATCTTTAGATCGACAAATTCCTCTGTGAAGCTGCTGCCAATCGCATCCGAACCTGTGAGTGTGACACTGCCCGAAGCCAGAGACTCAGATTCCTTGCTACTTTGGATTGATAAACTAAGAACCCGGGTTTTCCCGTCAAACAAGCTTTCAGGGACCGATAGATCGATAATAGCAACCTCCGCCGGGGCTGGCAGTGGGGGCTCCCCTTCAGCTATTGCGATCGTCGTGACAGATGTTTCCAAATCGGTCTCGTCATTACCGTTATCTGCATCGATGTAACTCACGGTAATAGATTGACCTGGATCCAAATTGCTAAATTCATCTGACAGTGATGCAGCGAACACACCGCGGTCTTCCCCTTGCTCGATAAGGGTTAAGGGGAAGTCTGGTCCCTCATCAATACGAACATTAACCGTAACTTCTTCTCCTAAGTCTAGGCTGCCATCGCCAACACGTGCGGTTAGGAGTGAACCAACCTCAAAGCTAGGCCAAGGCGAAATCTCCACAACCCCTGCAGGTGACCCGAAAGTCAGTATTGGTGCGGGCGTCTGGTCCTTGTACGCCGGATCACCAGCACCCGACGAGTCGAGCTGAGGTGTAATCCTGATTGTAAAAGTGCCGCCAAAATCAACTACATCACCGATTGTGACGATGTAGTTCAGGCCGACATTTACCAGGTCGTCGATTTCACCCATGGTGTAGGTAAGGTTTGAGCCCCAACTCTCGATAGTCCCCGCTGGAATTTGGGTAAACTCTCCGGCAGCACCGTTCATCCAACTCAAGCCAAGTAGACTGGGGTTGTAACCGTACCAGGCGACCAACTGTGCATCCGTTGCCGGATTGCCATCGTCGTCCCAAAAAATACCCTGCGGCAACATGCTATTGGGTAACCATGGGCCAAACTGGTTTCCAGGTGTAGCGCCTGCGCCGGCAGGTAAATCTGAGTAACTGCTACCCAAAGGACCGTCTGAGTGCAGTGTGTCAATCTGGCCGCTAGCATTGCCGTCCTCACTGCCACCGTACTCTAGAATTTTGAAGCCAGCACGTGTATCGGGGT
Source organism: Halioglobus sp. (assembly GCA_036961205.1). Taxonomy (GTDB): domain Bacteria; phylum Pseudomonadota; class Gammaproteobacteria; order Pseudomonadales; family Halieaceae; genus CALJFL01. Next base: position 177,269 of record JBALVI010000004.1, read on the forward strand.
CGAAGTACCCTGCAGGCCGGTCGTGTTGGTTGTCTACAGGGCCGAACAGCCCGGTGGAAAAATTGGCTAGTTGACTTTCGCTATCCCATACTTCCACTGGCACAGATAGACTTAGATTGGCCACGCCTACCCCGCCTGTTTCGGTGTCTGTGGCTAAAGTACCTGCGGCTACAAAACTGTCGCCAAGGCCGGTACCAACCTGAATCGTAAATCCTTCCAGTCGCTTACCCGTCCAGTTGTTGATTTTCTGGAATACCTGGTAGTCACGTTCGCCCTCCTCGGCTTCAACGTTGAAGACAACATCGATACCCTTTTCATTGCCCGACCCCGGCTCTACTCCTTCCACAGTCGATGGCAACATGGCCAGTTTGTACCGCTTGTGGCTCTGGAACGGGCCACTGCAGGTAACCTGCTGAGGGTCGTCCGAATCGAGGAAGTGATCTTCCAGATAGGAGGTGGACATAATGCAATTCTGTGGCTTGGGAGGCTTGACTGCCTGGTCATCGTGGACGACCTTGATACCCGGGGGTTCACCGACTGGCCAGTCTTTAGCCAGTACTTGACCCATAATAGTTCCCAAACCGTTTTTAACATCGCCGGCGTAGCTAAAGCTGGCACCCTCAGGGTCGGTGTCGTAGGTACCGCAACTCGAATCAAAGGTTTGCCCATCCGGCATTAAAATTTCCACATTATCGAGGCTCCAACCGCCAAAGCCGGCGACTGAATCAGTACATTGATTGGTACTTATCTTGCCAGCCTGAACAACAACAGAGGCGCTCATTACCGCGACTGCTAAAATTGCATGCTTGAAAGGTGCTGTTTTTGAAAAGGCCAATAATTGATTTTCGGTTGAATTAGTCATCTACGTACTCCCGTTTTATAAAACATTTCATCCCTGGATCGGAGGGCCAATGCCCCCCAACAGACGCCAGCATGCACAAACACGCCGGCTACATATATTTTTTAGGAATAACCTTATTCCATATGCCAATAATATCTGATGAAGCAAATGCCGGGCATTGATCCAGCGCAATGTTCTAGCCGAAAACATGCCCTATGCAGTAGTAGTTCATCGCGTTGGGGAAACTGGCTCCAGATCAGCGCTCAAGAATATTGTCCGCCAGCTGCTGAGGTAGTACCTGAGCCTCGTAACTGCCCTGCCCCTGACGTCGCTCGATGTTGCGAACAAAAGCGCGAAGGTGGTTTTCGGAGCCTTCCAGAAGCGACCCATACAACCGCTCTATCTTGGGATTTTCTGTGTAGATTTGGCCACAGTCAGTGTCCTCGTCTATGCCGTCCACCCACTCGATAATCTCTTCAGGGCAGTACTTGATGTCGATCATATCGAGCTCTTCCATGTATGCGCCTACGTATAGTGCATCCAGCTCACTGACGGACCCTCTCTCCACCAGTTCCTCATATTTCCTGGTGAAATGAGGGCCGTAATTTTCCCCGGTATACATGCCTACATTGTCGTTGGTATTGGGGTCTGCGACTCCGTACTTTTCCAGCATGTCGCAAACGGCGCAGGTGTGGCGCTGCTCTGCGTCATCAATTTTTCCAAATATCTTCAAGCTTGGAAATTTAGTACCCAGCGTGATGTAGACATCGCGGGCCAGTTTTTCTTCCTCACGCATGTACACCAGATGCTCTATTTCGTTCGTGTCCAGGCCAGCGGCGGATGACTGAGCGTTATTACCTGAGCCAGCACCAGCTCCCCCTTTACCCGAGCCGGGGCCACCCGCTGCCAGTGCCACTGTGGAGCAAAGTACACCGGCCACAACCAGTGCAAAGATAGATTTCAATGTCATCATTAGTACCTCTCGATCAAGCTTGAATCAGGCGAAACATATTCACTTCTTACACACCTGGGCGTTCAACCGGGCCTGGGTAGTGCCAGAGTTAGTGTCGATAATTTCTACGGCTATACCGCCGAGTAGACTGTCTCTTCAACATTCAAACTATCTGTTTTTTGAATCCCAATTCTTGATCCATCGCAATAGGCTCTGAGAAAATTGCCACCTGCGACAATTTGCCGCACACCGGTTCTAGTGGATACGATTTTGACCAATGAACTACCTGACACAGCTGTGGCTGGCGAATCAACCAGTTATTAACCACCAGCCACACTCGACGAACCTGCCAAATCGCCCCCTTTTCTGGAGAAGGCTCAATTTAATTGAGGTAGCGCAAAAGACCGGCAATTAGTTGGCCGAAGCACGTCTAGTATCGATCTTATGGGGCTATGCTGGGTCTTTCAGAATCCAGGCACAGTATTTTATGGGCAAAAAATCCCTGTCGATCGCTATCACCGGAGCCGGGGGCGCCGGCGTGATTTCCTGTGGCGAGTTGTTGCTCCGAGCTTGGGCAAGACAAGGCGGCCGCGGGTTAATGCGCAAGGCCTATGGGCCACAGATTCGCGGTGGGGAGTCTGCGGCACTACTGAAACTGACCGAGGACGAGCGCTATACCCCATCAGATCATTACGATGTGGTGGTCGCCCTGGACTGGGGCAATTTTTCCCGCTTCGAGGATGAGATACGCCTCGGTCCTGACAGCTGGGTGCTGTGCGATCAGACCGGTGAGATACCTGCCGCAATTTTGGCGGTACAACCGGACATCCTGCGACTGCCCCTGACCGAACTGGCGGCGGCCTGTCACCCCGAGGGGCGGGTGAATATGCTGGTACTGGGATTACTGGGCAGTCTGTTGAATATAAAGGCGCAGAGTCTGGGTGAATTAGCTGCACAAAGACTGTTCGCTAAACCCGAAGCTTATCGCGAGGCCGCTGTCGCCTGTATAGAGCGTGGCAGCATTGAAAAAGTGCACCGCCAGCTACCGGTTCCTTCGCTGGGCGAGACCGGCGCCTGGTACCTCAGCGGTAATCAGGCCGCTGGTCTGGGTGCGCTAGAGGCCGGTGTTCGCTTTGTGGCCGCCTACCCCATTACCCCCGCGTCTGACGTGCTGGAGTGGATGGCTGGAGGACTCGAGCAGCTAGGCGGCCATCTGGTGCAGGCGGAAGACGAATTGGCCGCTATTAATATGGTAATAGGCGCAGCCTTTGGCGGAGTTCCGGCGTTTACGGCAACATCGGGGCCCGGGCTGGCATTAATGACCGAGAGCATTGGTTTGGCGGTGGCCAGTGAAACACCAGTGACCGTATTAGACGTGATGCGCGGCGGGCCTTCTACAGGCATCCCTACCAAGTCGGAGCAGAGTGACCTGAACATAGCTCTCCACGGCCTTCACGGCGACGCTCCACACCTGGTATTGGCGCCCCTGGATATTGCCGATTGCGTATTTACCACCGGATGGGCAGTGCAGTTGGCGCAACAGTTACAAACCGCAGCGATTGTGCTGTCGGATCAATTTCTCGGACAATCCACCGCTGTGGTCACCCAACCGCGTCGCTGTGAGTCGCCTGTAGCAGCTGTGCCAGCGTCCGGCGATTACTTGCGCTACCAACTCACCTCCTCAGGCATTTCCACGCTGGCGGCACCGGGTGATGCAGATAGTCGCTTCACTGCCGACGGTCTGGAGCACAATGAAAAAGGTACACCATCGTCCAGACAGTCTGACCACCAACAGCAGTTGGAAAAACGGCAGCACAAGTTGGCGTCATTTGATTTCGGCGATGATTGGGCGGAGATTACCGGAAGCGGAAGCGTTGCGTTGGTCAGCTTTGGTTCAAGCTCTGCCGCCGTGATCGAGGCCTCAGTTTTGTTATCGGATCGCGGTGTAGATACCCGCGTCATCAGCCTGCGCCTGCTCGCGCCGTTGCAAAAGGCGGCACTCGCCGAAGCGCTGACGGGTTGTGATTGGCTTATCGTGGTGGAGCAAAACCACGGGGGGCAGCTCTTTCGCTACCTCAAGGGGGAAATGGAGTTCCAGCAAAAAGTACGCAGTTATGCGATGGCGGGGCCAGTACCCCTGAGCTCACACAACATCGCGCTGCGGGTAATGGAGGTCATAGGGAAATGATGGACGTGATTAAACTCAAGGCAAAGGACTACAAATCTGCGGTGAAGCCTATCTGGTGTCCTGGTTGTGGGCATTTCTCGGTCTTCAATGCCATTACCAAAGCCATGGCAGCCCTGGCCATCAGCAAGGACGACACGGTAATGATATCCGGGATTGGCTGCTCCTCGCGCCTGCCCGCCTACGTGGATAGCTACGGTTTTCACGGCGTACACGGCAGGGGTTTGGCTGTCGCCCAGGGCCTGAAAGTGGCGCGACCAGACCTTACTGTAATAGCGATGGGAGGTGATGGCGATGGATTTTCCATAGGCGGAAATCATTTTATACACGCCTGCCGGCGCAACGTGAACATAACTTACATCGCCATGGACAATGAAGTCTACGGTATGACCAAGGGTCAGGCTTCGCCTACCACGCCTATCGACTGGGATCACAGTAAGCTGACTCCCCACGGTCCTGGCGTACGCCCGTTTAAACCAGCGGCGCTGGCACTAGCCGCCGGGGCACCGTGGATCGCTAGGGGTTATTCGGGCAACCCCAACCAGATGGCAAAATTGATTACCGCGGCGATAGAATTTCCCGGCTTCAGTTTTCTACACGTAATGTCCCAGTGCATCACTTTTTGTCCCGAGCAGACCGACTGGAAGGCGATTGTCCATGAGCGCGAAGAACCAGCTCTGTCGAATGCAGACGAGGCAGCCAGGCTTTTTCTGCACGAGAGCGGTTTTCAAACCGGTTTGCTGTTCAGCGAGCAGCGCCCGACTTGGCCGCCCTCCCCTGAGGCGCCCCCGAGAGAAGACGCACTGGATCAATTGTCTGCGTCCTTCAGGGTATGAAGATGACCAACAACGAACTTGCGGCATTCTTTGCACACTCAATTGAGCTGGAGTCGGAAGCTGGCGAGCGCTATCAAGAATTGGCGGATTCGATGGCAGCACATCACAACGAACCGGTGGCGAAGTTTTTTACGGACATGGTGCTGGAAGCCAACCATCACCTGGCGGAAGTGACGACGTTAGCCAAAGACCTGACGTTACCGGAACTCAAACCCTGGGAATTCAAGTGGCCGGAGGCGGAACCCCCTGAAACCACGAGCTATGAGGCGCTGCATTATCGTATGAGCCTGCACCAGGCTATTGCCCTGGCGCTGGAAAATGAACGTGCGGCGGAAAACTATTACCGCGGTGTGGTCGTCAATACCGGTGACGCGGAGACAGCGCGAATCGCTGGCCAGTTTGCCGACGAGGAGTTGTCTCACGCCGCCCAGCTGGAGAAATTACTACAGGAGTTGCCTGGAAACGGCGCGTATATCCGCGAGGAAGACGACGACCCTCACATGCCCGAGTAGCTCTTCCTCAATACCCATGCTGCGCGCGGCCCGCGTGTTGGTGGAGCGCTTCATGGATTTTTATCACCTCCACTATGTTCTCCAGATTGAGAAGGCCGATCGTGTGCCCACCCTCTGTTACATGCATCATCTGTGCAACATTGCCCTGCATTCTCTGCAAAACAGTTTCGAGCAATTCGCCGCCTTCGACGCTAATTAGATCTGCCAGTTGCAAATCACTGATCCGCGCGAGCTCTCCGTGCTCCTGCAGCCCTTTTATCAAATCACTGTGATGTAAAACTTTTTGCAGCCCGCCCTGAGAACCCACAGGAAAATCTTTTTGACTGCCCGCCAAAGTCAAAGTCACAGCCTTGGCCAAATTATCTTCCGGAGACAGGGTATGAAACTCCTTGAGCATGGCGTCTCTAACCCGCACTTGATTGAGTGATAATTTAAGCTGCTCAGAATTGTTTTCCATGGAAGCGCCAAACCAGATGAACACAGCGATAAAGATTAAAAATGGATTATAGAACCAGCCCACTAATCCCATGACCAGAGCGAGCATCTTACCAACAGCGGCGGCACGTTCAGTGGCCCTGGCATGATCCATGCGCAATGCCAGTACCGCGCGCAACACTCTGCCACCATCCATCGGGAAGGCAGGTAGCAGATTGAACCCACCCAGAAAAATATTCAAAATCATAAGACGGTAAGCGAAGGAGCCGTCGGTCAGACTCAACAGCCCAGATGGAGGCCCTTCAATGGGCCCATCCAGGAAAAAAAATAAGACAGCAGCAATAACGAAATTAACCATGGGCCCCGCCAGCGCCACCTTGATTTCCTGAAGCGGATCTTCCGGCATCCTCTCCAATGCGGCGACACCGCCTATAGGCAGTAAAGTAATGTTTTTTGTGCGAATACCGTATTGACGGGCTGTGAGGGAATGGCCAAGCTCGTGCAAAATGACGCAGGAGAACAGCGCGAGAATAAAACCAACTCCGGACACCACCGCAGCAAGCGTGCCATACTCGTTCCAGTAGCTAATGCCTACCAGATAGAGCAGCAAAAAAAACGTCACATGGACATGAACATCAATGCCAGCCAGTCGTGCAATTTTCCAGGACCACTTCATTCATCATTTCCTAAAGATACAAGAGAGAATATCAATCTCTATTTTATAGTGACCGCGAACGCATGCTCATCATTCGCAGGATATAGTTTACACTGTGAAAACGCGGCGCAGCTGAATAAAACCACATAGCGACTAACCTTATGAGTGAAAATTCTGAACAAATCGAGTACTGGAACGGATCGGCGGGCGCTGGCTGGGTTGAAACTTATCCTGTGATCGACCGCTTGTTGGAACCACTCTCATCTGTCGCAGTGGGCCATGCCAACCCCCGCGACGGGCAGAACGTAATTGATGTAGGTTGTGGGTGCGGTAGTACCAGCATAAAGCTGGCTGAATGTGGCGCCAGCGTCCTGGGGGTTGATATCTCCGAGCCCATGGTCGCTGAAGCAAGCCGTCGCGCGCTGGATATGCCTAATGTTCAGTTTAGCGTGGCGGACGCTTCTATAGAGGCTTACACACCGAATCATGAGCTTGTTTTCTCCAGGTTCGGGGTTATGTTTTTTGCCGATCCAATTACAGCATTCGCCAATATACGAACCGCTCTGGCGCCAAAGGGAAGATTGGTATTCCTGTGTTGGCAGAGCCCACTGGCGAACCCGTGGATAGCCATACCGGGGAAAATTGTGCAGGGGCTGTTGCCTGAGGCACCACCAGCTGATCCGTTGGCACCCGGTCCTTTTTCGCTCTCCGACGAAACCCGCTTACACCATGTGCTGGGCAGTGCCGGTTTCAACGACATTTCCGTGGAATCGGTTGAGAAGGAGCTCACGCTGGGCGCTGATATGGAAGAAGCGATGGCATTCCAGTCGCGTATTGGCCCTTTGTCCACGTTCATTGCGGAGCATCACGGTGAGGCGAGAGAACAGGCAATAAACGCGGTGCGTGATGCCCTGTCGCCCTACCTTACCGATGACGGCGTGCGCATGACGGGTGCAGCCTGGCTGGTGACTGCCTCCGTTTGATTACCTACTTCACTGGCTGGCGCAAACCCTTCTGCTCAAGTCGCGGGATCACCTCATCCCTGAAGTGCGGAAATTCTTTAGCGTAATCTACGAATGACAACGTGGTACCGGAAATGCCCGCGTTACTCATTTGTTCTAGCTGATCTGCTATATGGTCAGGTGTGCCAACTAGCGGAAACCCACCGTGACCGGCAGCAAAGCGGTCGCGAAAGTTGGCTAGGGCATCGGGTGTAAATGATTGTGCGTGCATACCCTGTAGCTTCATCAGGTAATCTACTGCGTCCCAGTCAGCATTCTGGTTCGCATAGTAGTCCAGGTAATCGTTTGCTTCCTTTTGGGTAGGTCTACAAACCACAGCACTGAACGTAAACAAACCCATCTCACGGCCTGCCGCTGCGGCCTGTCCGCGAACTTCTTTAGCGGTTTCAGCTGCTTGCTCAAAGTCAAACACCGGGGTAAATAGAAAGTCGGCATTGCGCACAGCAAATTTTCGGCCTTCTGTAGATGCAGCAGCATTCAGTACCGGCACATGTGACTGCAAGGGACGCGGATTGCCGTATACACCGGTTCCCTGAAAGTATTCACCCTGCCAGTCGAAAGCACGCTCTTCCTTCCAGAGCTTCTGAACATAATCAAACCACTCCTGGGCGCGGGCGTAGCGCTCCACATGCCCTTCTGGCATCTCCAAACCGAAGGCGTCGTATTCTGGTTTGTTCCAGCCCGCCACCACGTTCAAACCGATACGGCCTCCACCCAGATGATCGATGGTGGCGAGTTGCTTGGCGGTGACAATAGGGTGGTTGAAGGCGGTATGGACCGTGGCAAATATCTGAATATTTTTGCTGTGCGCGGTCAAGCCCGCCGCCCAGGTAACCGTTTCCAGCACGCCACCGTGGAAATCGGTGTCCCCGCCATAGCCAATCCACCTGGCGATGGGGAGCATAAACTCCAGGCCTGCATCGTCGCAAAGCCGGACCAACTCCAGATTGTTCTCCCAGCTGTTTTGCCAGCGCTCTTCGACTTTAGTGACTGCCATACCGCTAGAACAGTTCGCTGAAAAGATACCCAGCTTGAGCTTGTTATCGTTAAACATAGGGCCAGTTGATTGCATTGGTCGCACCTCTTGCTTAGATTATTTGCTATCACTGAGAGACAGTGTAGTATTTATTGCTCAATTTAAAGGTAACTTTAAGCTTAAAATTACCTTATATCAAGGAAAACTATAATGCCAAAAAATGTACCTGAAAGTGAGCAAGTGCAGCGGGAAGGAGTTGCTCCAGACAATCACTGGCACTTGTCGGGGAGCAACCATGAACTCGCGCTCACCGAGATAGAATTTGCTATTTTTAGGATATTCGCGTCATTTAGCCGCTGGATGGACGACCTTACGGCCTACTGTCAGGACGAGGCCGAGCCTCCCTGCAGTGGTCTGGACTTCTCTTTGCTCAACGTAATCCGCATGAACGACCGCCCCAAGGGGATTTCGGAGATCGGTCGCCTGCTGAATCGCGATGACATATCAAACATGCAGTACAGCATGCGCAAGCTCGTCAAATTCGACTTTATTGAAAAAGTGGGGGCGAAGGGAAATAAAAAGGGCGCAACCTACCGGGCTACCGAAAAGGGCATAGAGGCGACCAATCGCTACGCCAAGTTTCGCAGGGAATTACTGCTGCCGCTCACCCAGTCACTGTCGGAAAGTGACCAACGAATGGCCCAGGTAACCAACATGCTGACCCTTATGTCGGGTATATATGATCAGGCTGCCTGTGTGGCAGCCACCCATAGAGACATGGTACCGCCGGCGAACACCACCTGATCATACTGCTCGCAAATCTGATTTATTCGCAAGTCTATCGTCTGGAGTTTCTTTTCTGGTAATTTGGCTACGCCCTCTTCCAGAGCCTTGGCCATATCGTGAATGACTTTCAGTATAGGCTGGTAGTCGCACAGAGAGTCGATGGTGTCTGCCGTGAAAATCAGTGACGCTTGTATGTGTTGACGGCCTAATGTCATACATGACCAGCTAAGTTGCCAATCCCCCAGAGCTAGCTAATTGCTACTGGCTGTATGAATATAGGCTTAACCCTAAATAGTTATGTTGTTGGAGATAAGTTTGAAGAATGGTTGCTCACGATTGCTGATTATTATGATGAGCCTTTCGCCATGCATTAGTCTTGCCGACGATAGGGTTGAGGATGTTGCATGTTTGGCCTATTGGCAATTACGTAGCGTGGGCTTGGAACGTGAACATGGAATAGAAAGCGCAAAGAGGTCGAACAAGTATCAGCAGGATTACAAATCCGGGCTGCAAGATTTAAAGCAAAAAGTAGACCCTAGTACTGCGGCAAAGCAAGTGTTTGGATCTATGAAGACTTTGCTTGAAGCCATTGATTATGACTATGATCGAACGGGTGAGTTGGATGCGAAATATTCAGCTGCCTGTACCTCGCCACAATAAATTGAAATATTTACTAACTGCAGACATAAAAAAACCCGGCGAGGCCGGGCTTTTTAAATACCTGATTTTAGTTAGCCACCGTCGGGCGTCAGCTGTTCAATAATTGCTTCCTGATCAATGGTGAAGCTAGCAGCCTTATAACGAGGCGGGTACTTAACGTACGTTTTAAAGTGATCAATTACTCCTGCTTGGGCTGGCAGTAATAGATAAGCCCTATCTAAGTACCAATCCCAGTAAGTGTTAGAAGTAATCGTAGCGTTTTCGTATGGGTCGGTGCGCAGGTTAAACAACAAAGGTATACGTGTTTTGGTGAACGGTTCGGCCCAAATGTTTAAAGTGCCTGTTTCACGCTGCTGAGCGAAAACAACTTTCCAGTTGTCATAACGCAGACCTGTTAAATCACCGTCGTCAGAGTAGTAAAAGAAACCTTTACGAGGGCCTTCTTCTTCCTGTCCCGTCAGATGAGGTAGAAAGTTAAAGCCGTCTAGATGCACCTTAAATTTCTTGCCTGCCGTTGAATGGCCTTTTAGCAGCTTCTCTTTGATCTGGTCATCACCAGCGGCAGCCATGAACGTTGGTGCCCAGTCTAAGTGCGACATGATTTCATTGGATACTGATCCAGGCTCAATGTGCCCGGGCCAGCGAATCATCGCTGGCACCCGATATGCGCCTTCCCAGTTGGTATTTTTCTCACCACGAAATGGCGTGGTACCTGCGTCGGGCCAGGTATTCATGTGGGGGCCGTTGTCAGTTGAATACACTACGATAGTGTTGTCTTTTAAGCCCAGCTCATCGATTTTGTCCAGAACCGTACCAACGTTTTTATCATGGTCGATCATTACGTCATGATAAGTACTTTGCCATTGGCCTGCTTGGCCTTCGCTGCCAGGCTTGGCATAGGTGCGAAAATGCATGTGGGTGAAATTAACCCAGGCAAAAAATGGCTTGCCCGCTTTGGCTTGTTGTTCAATCCACTTGGCAGAGCGCGCGGCGATGTCATCGTCGATCATTTCCATGCGTTTTTTGGTGAGCGGACCGGTATCTTCGATACGGCCATCGGCATAGCTGTGAATAACACCGCGTGGGCCAAAGTTCTTACGAAAATCCGGATTTGTTGGATAATCTTTATGCTCAGGTTCTTCCTCGGCATTCAGGTGGTATAAATTGCCGTAAAATTCATCAAAGCCGTGGTTGGTAGGCAACATTTCGTCTTTGTCGCCAAGATGGTTTTTGCCGAACTGACCCGTTGCATAGCCCTGACCTTTTAGCATTTCTGCAATGGTAGGATCTTTTTCATGCATACCAATATCAGCGCCTGGCATACCCACTTTACTTAAGCCGGTGCGGTAAACATTTTGCCCGGTTATAAAGGCTGAACGGCCTGCGGTGCAGCTTTGCTCGGCATAATAATCGGTGAACATCATGCCTTCGGCGGCGACGCTGTCGATATTAGGAGTTGTGTAGCCCATTACACCAAGTGTGTAAGCGCTAATATTGGATTGACCAATATCATCTCCCCAAATGACAACAATATTGGGTTTTGTGGCGTCATCTGCCGCATGGGTCATGCCTGCTGATAACAGACAAGCCGCCGCAATGACAAGTGCGTTACGTTTTAGCTTCATAGTGAATTTCCTTATGTATCACTTACTTAGTTAATGTTTTATTTTCAGTGTGTAGTTGGAGAGTTATTTTCAAAAGTGGTCTTTTGGCATGAGAGCTAGTCGGCGATCTGATCAACAGCTTTAAGCTCGACTCCAGCTTTCTCAGGCGTACATACTAACTTGAACATCTTATGCATATCCTTACAAGTTAACTACCCGGGGCGATGAAAATCAAGGGGGGAACAATTTACCCACCCAGCGGTAGAAACGCCGTATTTCGCAATAGTTACTCCGGCTAGTCCTGATCATATTGCGGCAAGTTACGATCAGGAACGGTAAAATCCCGAGTTAGTCGCCGTCCTTCTTAATCCAGCCCTTGACCTTGCCGATACCCTTTTCCACCGCGTCCGCTCCGGCTTCAATGCCTTTACCCACAACCTCTTCGGTATCGTCCATGGCATCGTCCACGGAGGATTTCTCGTCTTCATCCCACTGAATCACCAGGCCATCGACCCCACCCGCGAGGGCAAGGCCACGCATCTGGGACTCCAGCTCCATGACTACTCCATCGGGATTGCGCAACCACAGCTTGCCCCCTCCGGACTCACCGGCGGTCATCCCCAGGCGTGCATTACCATAGGTGCCCGGGAAGGCATCACGGCTGGGTAAGTTATAGACGACACCTTTTGCCTCCATAGCTGAAGCGCCAAAGCCACCAAAGCCCAGACCCACGATACTGAACGGGTAGGACTCCCCATCATAAGTAAGCGTGCCACCGCCCATGGTGCCACTCCCTCCCCACGCGACAGAGTATTGCTTGAGTTCGACTTCACCAGACAGCTCGAGTGATTCCGGGTCGATTTCCTCTGCGTCAGCCACTGTAGACTCTTCGACAGGCTCTGCCGCAGCCGCACTGTCCTGAGCATCACTGCAGGCCACGAGCAGGAACAAAGTGGAAAAGACTATTGCGGGTGCAAGCAGCGATTTGGAAGTAAACATGACACACTCCTCAGGAGATAAATTAGTGATGGGGCGTAAATGGCTACTTCCAGACCTGCTTAGTAGAGCCGCTACAGGCTGAAACTACGACCTTCGCACCGGCTTTGGGCTTCTCACCCTGGATCTGCAGGCACTGTTTCTTGCCGTTGGCCAGACGCTTCTTCCCGTCATGGGACCACTTCTGGGTCTGGGCCGAGCTACACTTCTTCAACCGGGCGCCATCGATACACTTACCATTTTGCGCTACCAGGCGCGCCTGGCCGTCGAGCTTCCACTGCTGGTTCTTGGTTTTAGCGTTGCAGGATCTGACCACCATTTCCTCACCGGCAATGTCCAGGCAAAAACCGCCAGCGCCCTTGTATGCTCGCGCAGCCGAAGACTCCTCCAGTAACTTATGGCCCTCTTGCTGCATGGACTTGAGCGCGTCCTTGTTCAGTTCAACCGAATTCGCTACGGAAACGCAGGCCACCAACAGACCGGCCAAAATAAACTTTAGTTTCATTGCCTTTAATCCTCTCAAATGTATCATCGACCCGTGCTGCAAATTAACTTCTCCGGGCCCAGCTTGCAACCGGCACTGAAGCCAACCCTGAGATACCAGGTTTTATAACTACCGTGCCCGCGTTCGCCAGAATTGCCCTCCTTCTCTCGACTGCCATCCTGTTGCTGGTGGTAGCAGTGATCGGTGGACTAGCGTTTATTGCCGGGACTGAGACCGGCACGCGGTGGGCGGTATCTCTCGCCGAGCCGCTGACACAAGACATCGTCCAGTGGGAGAAGCTGAATGGCACTCTGCTTGGACCGCTAACGCTTCGCGGCGTTCACATCACCCAACCCGGTATGGATATCACGGTTCAGACCCTGAGCCTAAGCTGGCACCCGGCAGCCTTGCTGGCCAGGCAACTGCAGGTAGATGGTCTCAACGCCGACGGCGTCATCATCGTCCTCACGCCAACGGAGTCCACCGAGCCAGACGCGCCTTTTGACCCCGACGCCCTGCAATTACCGGTGAACATCTCGCTGCAAGCGGTCCAGCTCAGCAACCTGCAGGTAATTCAGGGCGAGTTGCCGCCTCAGCAAATCAATAGCATCACTCTAGACGCTAATCTGGATAATAATCGCCTATCTCTCAAACACCTGGCGGTACGCTTGCCCAAGGGTGGCGTTTCCGTCACCGGCACGAGCGCTCTCGCCAACCCCATGCCGCTACAGTTTGAAACTTCATGGGATTGGATACTGCCCTCTCCCAGTGAGGACGCGGTAGCATCTATTGCTGGACTCCCCGTTGCAGGAGAATTTGCACTTTCCGGAAATATCGACTGGGCCGAAGAAATTGGCTTCACCCTGGATTACCGTCTCCTCGCATCAGGCCTGCAACAATTGGCCCCGGAACTACCGACACAGCTTGACGCCATGGGACAGCTGCAGGGCAAGTACCTGAGTAATGAGCTCTCGCTGCAGCAATTGCGCCTCGCACTGGGAGACGCGTCTATGGAACTCACCGGACAGGTTTCATTACCTGAAGATGGCGATCCGGTGCTAGACATAGCGCTGCAGTGGAGTGATCTGCGCTGGCCGCTAGCCTCCGAGCTGCCGGATGTGAATAGCCCGCACGGCACACTGAATTTTGCTGGCACGCCCAGCGCCTACGCAGTTGAGCTGGCACTCAGCATTGCCGGCAAGGATATTGCCACCAGCGACTGGCAGGGACGCGGCACCGGCGATAGTGTCAGCCTGCAACTGGAAACCTTGCAGGGCAATCTCCTTGGAGGCCAACTTCAACTGAGCGGTCCAGTGGAATGGGACCCACTGCCTCGCTGGACGCTAAGGGTTCAGGGAAGCGATCTCAATCCCGGTGAACTGGAGGCTGATTACCCTGGGCAACTGTCTATGGCACTGAACAGCTCAGGTAGATTGGATCCACAACTGGGCCTGCAGCTGCAGCTTGAGCTGGAACAGCTCACTGGCGTACTGCTGGGCTACCCCCTTAACCTCACAGGAGAAGTGAAACTGGACGGTGAGGTGATTAGTGTTGATCGCCTGCTGTTGGATAGCGACGGCAATCAGTTCAGTGCCAGTGGCGATCTCTCTGAAGAAACACTGGCTGTGACCTGGAAACTGAGCGCACCCTCTCCCGGTGCGCTACTGCCGGGCGCACAGGGCACGTTAAACGCCAGTGGCAATATCACGGGTAGTCCTGAGGCACCCAGAGTGCAGGCAAAGCTACAGGGCCAGGGTCTGCAACTGGACGGCCTGAGCGTATCCAGCCTGACTGCCAATGTGCAGGCCGGTCTTCAGGCAGATGAAAAACTGCGCATCGATATCACCACCGGCGTCGTTCGCGATGGCGAGCAGAATCTGCTGGAATCACTGCAACTTCAAGCTCGCGGCACGACATCCAGTCACCAGCTGTCGCTGGCGCTGAACACCGGCACCGAACAGATCCAAACCACACTCAAAGGCGGCGTTGATACAGAATTTGGCCAGTGGCAAGGCACGCTGGCCGCACTTAACGCCGTGACTGAGAGCTTCGGCACCTGGCAGCAATTGAAGCCCGCTGCGCTGAGCCTCTCCGCCAGCGTGGCCACACTCGGAGAAACCTGCCTGCAAAACGAGGGTAACGCAGCGCAGGTATGTGCAATGGCAGACAGAACAGAGTCCGGCAGTAACCATCTGCAAGCCACACTCTCAGCTTTGCCTCTTGAGATGCTGGTAGAGGGCATCACCGGCGAAATAGCAGGCCAAATTAAGGCCGAACTCGCTGCGGACGGCGCAATACTTGCCGACGCCACCTTCGGCCTGTCACCCGGAGAAGTCCGTGTGGAGACGCAGCAGGGTACGCGTCAACTGGCCCACGGTGGCGGCAAGTTCGCAATGGACATTGGTGAGAAAGGACTGACGGGGGAAATGAACTTCATTGCACCTGAACAGGGGCGCGTGACCGTCGACCTGAAGCTACCCGCTTTGAGCTCATTCCCCTTGGCAGTAATACAACCCCTGAGGGGCCGAATCCAGGCTAGCCTGCCCGACCTGAGTGGCTTGGCAGCCTGGATTCCCGAGATTGATTACACCGCGGGTCATATGGATGCTGATCTGCAGTTGGCGGGCACACTGGATCATCCTGAACTGAAGGGCAACATCACGCTGGCTGAGGGCGCTGCCAATATTCCACTGGCCGGCCTTCAGCTGCGCGAGATAGCGTTGCAGGCAACCAGTAACTCGTCCCATCCCGGAACTATGGATCTCCAGGGAGGCATGGCTTCGGGCCGGGGCCAGGTTAAGCTTGCTGGCAAGCTCGATATGACCGACAGCTCCTTTGATCTGGCACTGACAGGCGACCGACTTCAGGTATACAACACAAACGACATCACTGCGGAATTATCACCCGACATACAACTGGACTGGCGCGACGATCTTCTCACCGTACGCGGCCGACTGACCATCCCCAGAGCCGATATCACCCCCAAGCTGGAGCTCAGCCCCGCCAGTTTTGCCGAGGATCCTGAGGCGACGCAAGCACCGGGGCAGGCCATCAGCCCTTCTCGCGATGTGGTAGTCATCAACACACCCGAAGGGGAAGTACGCGAAAGTCTGGAACTGGAGACTCCCTTTCGCATAGACAGCAAGATCCAGCTGATTCTGGGCGACAAAGTGAAAATAAATTCCATGGGGTTCATCAGCCGCATCGAGGGAGACGTTACGTTCACCAACACGCCCGATCAAAGTGAACTGATTCCGACGGCTGACGGCAAACTGTCTCTGAAGGACGGCACGTTTCGGGCATTCGGACAGGATCTGGATATAGAAAAAGGCCAATTGTTGTTCGCCAATGTACCAGCCACGGAACCGGAGTTGAATGTGCGCGCCGTACGCTGGATAGACAATGACCCCCAGGTCACCGCCGCCGGTGTGCTGATCACCGGATCCGCCGCGGAACCCTCTGTAGAATTATTCTCCAGACGTCAACTTGAGCCCAGCGAAATCCAGTCCTATCTACTCACTGGTCGCTCCGCGCGCGACCGAGACAGCGTACTGAGTATCGGCACCTACCTGAGCCCGAGATTTTTCGTGGGCTACGGCTACAACCTGCTCGAAAAAACCAGTGAATTCAACTCACTGTTCAGCATCTCGCCCCGCTACGGCGTGGGCGCCAACCTGGGTGAAGCAGATAACAATATGAACGTGACGTTCACCCATGAAAACTAGCGCAACAGCAGCAAGTCACCGCTGCATATCCCGGTTTATGGCGGTGATGCTACTTGCCGTTGCTCTACTGCCCGTCCCGACTCTGGCCCGCGAACCGGTGAACGTCGTTATCACCGGAATATCAGACGAATTACTGACGAATGTGCAGGCCTATCTATCTATAGAGCGGCGGCGCAGTGAGGAAAATCTCGATGCTGTGGCTATCCACGAGTTGCATCAGCGTGCCAACAAAGAGATACGCCAGGCCCTGGAACCCTTCGGATATTATCGCCCTGAGATCACCACGGCGCTGGCCGAGCCTAATGGTGACGAGCCCTGGCAGGCAAACTACACGGTGAACCCGGGACCACAAATTCCACTCGATTTGATCGATGTGCAACTTAGCGGATCCGGTGCCACCGACAAAGAGCTGGCAACACTGTCTAACACCCTACCCCTGCGCGATGAGCTTGGCCTGGATCATCGCAGATACGAAGCTACCAGGAATTCCCTGCTCAAGCAGATCAGGGAGCAAGGTTATCTGGATGCAAACTACACAGCACACAAGGTAGAAGTCGATCTGGCGGCCTATTCAGCCTCGGCCTCACTGCATATAGACACAGGCCCGCGCTTCGTCTTCGGCCCTATCGCACTGGAACAGGAGCGCTTTGCGCCCGAATATCTAGACCGCTACCTGGTCGTGCGGCCAGGCGAGACTTTCAGCCAGGCGCGGCTCTCGCGCCAGCGGGCGGCGCTGAGTAAGAGTGGCCACTTTCAGGAGGTCACTATAGAGCTGGGCGAGCCAGGCGCAGGTGAAAACCCAGCTATACCTATCAAAATCCACCTCACGCCCTACAAAAACAACCGGTATCGCGGACGCCTGGGCTGGGGAACAGACACAGGGTTTGGCCTGCAGGCAGACTGGACGCGCCGCCAGATAGGCAAGCAAGGGCATCGCTTCACCTTGGGCGGCACCGTCGTAGAGGAACGCAACCGACTCGCCGGTGACTTAAGTTACATCATCCCACAAGACCCTCTGAGTGGTAGTCATTTCGAGATCGGGGCACGGCACGAGAGCAAGGACCTTACCTTCGACGACGTGGAACTGGACGAGGGCGGTGAAACCCGTATCGTCACCAACCTCACCACACTCACCTGGCATGCGCCAGACTCGGACTGGCGTGGTTTTGAAATCCAGAGTGTGGCCGGGTTGAGCCTGGTCAACGAAACCTACGACGTATTTGAAGTGCTGTTCGGCAATTTACCTAGCGGCTCTCAGGACGAACTTATCGGCCTCATCGGCGACCAGGCCTACGCCACCCTGGCACCCGACTTTGAAGCTGTTGCGCCCGGGCTAGCCCTTACGCTGCGTCGCACCGATAACCCCCTGTACATTCGCCGTGGAGACTATCTCAACCTGCAGTTTCTGGTGGCAGATGAGAGCCTGGGCTCCAACATCAGTTTTTGGCAGGCGCGCCTCAACACCTGGAATATCCGGCCCATGGGGAGCAACGGCAGACTGCTGGTGCGTTCCGCGCTGGGATATTCAGATGCGAAGAGCACTAGCGCGCTGGGTATTAACTTCAATCAGATGCCCGAGTACTACGAGTTTCGAGCAGGTGGCGCCCGCAGTGTGCGCGGCTACGCCTTCGAGTCGCTGTTTGCCAGCGACACCATCACTGGCGGCAAGCACCAAATCGTCGCCAGCGTTGAATACGAGCATGAAATCATTCCCGATTGGAGCGCCGCAGTATTTTTGGACGGTGGTAACGCGTTCAACGACATCGACGACATCAATGAAAAACTGGGCGTTGGCATAGGCGTGCGGTGGCGCTCCCCGGTAGGCCTGGCCCGCATCGATCTGGGATTCCCACTGGATGACGCCGATGAGTCCTTTCAGATTTACATTACTGTAGGCCCGGAATTTTAGGCAACAGCTGATGACCTCCTGGGCCGCCCAGATGCGGGAATCGGCAACCTTTGTAATTATTCTTCGCCTGAATCTAGCAGTTACAGCCCGTTAGCTTGGCTATACCACTAAATTGCGATAGTTTATCCGATAATCGCAGGAGCAAAATCCGACAATGACAAACAATGATGTTTTACGTCGCATCCGCTACGTCTTCGACTTCAACGATGCAAAGATGATCGAAATTTTCGCATTGGCAGACCTGGAAGTCAGGCGCGGTCATATTATCGCCTGGCTTGTAAAGGACGATGACCCCACCTTTGAAGAGTGCAAGGACCACATGTTGGCCACGTTTCTCAATGGCTTGATAAACGAAAAGCGTGGCAAAAAAGATGGCCCCGCGCCCAAGCCTGAACGACAACTCACAAACAACATGATCTTGATGAAATTAAAGATCGCTTTGAACCTGCAGTCAGAAGATATGATAGAGATTGCACAGTTGGCTGGGTTTACACTTTCTGCCCACGAGCTCAGTTCATTTATGCGCCGTCCCGGACATCGAAACTACCGCGAGTGTAAAGACCAGGTGCTGCGGAACTTCCTCAAGGGTATGCAGATACAGCTACGCGGTGAAGAAGCAGAATTACCTGTAAGCAATTCGCCCTGGGCCAAGTGGGAAAAGTGAGCACTCTTTAGTTGAGTTAAGGGGAACAGGGTATGCTCACTGTCCTGATAGATAGCATGGCTTCATAGTGTTAATACACAGCCATCTGTTAATGCAGCTATTAACGAGAACATAAAATGCGTTCAAAAAGACCCGAAGGAGAAGTGCAACCAGGCGTGAAATGGGGACCGTTTACCATGCGGATCCCATTAATCCATTTGCGCTTTTCACTAGCTGATATGTTGCAAGGATTAGCCGTTGCCGGAGCAACCGGACTGGCGTTGGTGCCCTACTTTACGACGTTGCTTGGCTTAAGCTTCGAAGAAGCAGTTGTTATGGCAATGTTTCATAGCGTACTTATATCTCTTTCATGGATGTTTTTTGGCGACCCCTATGCACCCGGCTGGCTTACGCCCGCAGTTCCGTTTGTGGTGGCCTTTATTACTGCACCAGCCTATATGGGTGACCATACTGCCCAATTCCAGATAATGACTGCGTTATCTTTAAACTTTTCATTCATTTTAATTGTATTGGGAATGACGGGACTGGGAGCAAAATTGATTACAGTCGTACCCAATGTACTTAAGGGCGGCATTATTCTTGGGGCCGCGATCGCCGCGTTTTTGCGTGTTACTAAAGACGGAGATGCCGCCAACGTTTTTCAATCAGCGCCTATTGCAGGCACCCTGGGAGTGTTTGTCTGCTTAGTGTTTGCTTTTTCAAAACCTCTACATGTGCTGGCTGCCGGCAACATAGTTCTGGCCAAGGTGCTGGGCTTTGGATTACTCCCCGGCTTTGTTATTGCAGGTATCGTTGGTTTTATTACGGGCGAGTTTGACTACAACATTCGCTGGGAATTATTGGATGTTACAGGCGCTTCGGTTTCACTGTGGGGCAAAGCATCCCCTTTTGTTATTGGCTGGCCTCCTATAGAGACTTTTTTAGCATCCTTCCCGCTTGCCCTAATTACCTATATTTTATTTTTTGGTGATCTCATCACCGGCAATGAACTGATCGAGCAAGCACAGAAATCAAGAAGTGATGAAAAACTGGAACTCAACACCAGCCGAGCGCACATGGCAACCGGCATACGCAACGCGTTAATGGGCCTGGTGGCGCCATTTTTCGGTACGCAAGGTGTGTTGTGGACTGGCATTCAAGTTGTCATACTAAAACGATGGTCGCAGGGCAGAGAAAAAGTAGATTCCATTTTTGACAGTATTGGTAGTTTTTATGCCTTTGGTTTGCCATTCTTATTTATCTTTTTGCCCCTTGTAACCTTACTGGAGCCTTTATTACCACTGGCCTTGGCTGTCACCCTGATATTGACTGCTTTTGCTTGTGCGACGCTCGCGTTGTCGCTAGTCGAAGATGCAACGGAACGCGGCGCGATGTTGATTACCGCTATGGCATTTAGTGTGTTTGAACCTTGGCTGGGATTACTGGTAGGTTTAATTACCGTTGCTGCTTTATGCGGATTTGAGGTGTTTGTACCCGATAAGGCGCCTTAACTGATGGTGTTCGGCATCAGCTCGCGGTGAGCACCACCCTCCCTACTTTAGTTGAGCAGCAAGCGTTCATTTATCGGAATAAATTTACTCGCCTCTTTGGTCAATAGGTCTGACGTCAGCGCAGGCACCCCATACACCTCACAATCTGTATTAAACCGCTTTTTTATGCGATCAAGCAGAAGGCCAAAATCACCATCTCCGGTTAGCAGTATTACCGTGTCGCATTCGTCCGCAGCCTCGTAAATATCGAGCGCGATGCCTATATCCCAATCGGCTTTGGTACTGCCGTCACGCCGCTTTAGCACAGGCTTTAACTTTACCTTAAAACCGATAGCGTGCAGGATATTCTGGAACTGCATTTGCTTGGGGTCGCCACGATCGGTAGCGTAAGCGTAGGCGCCCAGTAACTCCCTGTCACTAGTAGCCTCCGCCCAAAATTTGTTGTAATCAAAATTCCTTTGATAGGTCTGTCGACAGGTATAGTAAATATTTTGAACGTCGACAAAAATGCTGATTTTTTCCAAGGGTTTCGTTCCTGATAGTTGTATGAGATTCGCTTCGCTGGAGCCTGATGCAAATCAGTGTATCAGTAAAGAGCCGTCACATGATTTGGCAAGAATTGGAACTGCCCCTGATGCTGATGCGCTTCGATGGTATCATCTGACCATGAATAAAAATCCGAGTACCACAGTCAAAGGCATGGCGGTCGCACTTTTGGGCGCGACCCTGTTAATTTCCATCCTGGTCGAGGCGCGACCTCCCACCCAGGTTAAATCCGCCGTCAATCGAACAGAAAACTCCGATGGATTTGGGGAATCGATGGTCCTGCCTTTTGCCTTCTCCTCCGAGTCAACGGAATTCGTTGTCGGGGTGGGTGGTATGCGTAAGGGCTTTGTCCAGAAGCAGATGTCTATAGGTGGCGCCGCCTTCGTGGGCGAGGAAAGCTATGGCGGCTTCGGTGGGGTCTGGGATTACCGCATACCTTTCCTGCGCCGCGCTTTCGTTTCCGGCATGGGAATGCTGGGTTATTACCCCCAACACCGGGCCTATACCGCGCCGCGTAAAACTTTTATTCCGCCTGGTGATTTGCGCCCGGGAGCCAATGACTCCAGTGAAGATATTTTTCTGGAAGCCAAAGGTGACAGCAACTGGCTGGACGTCAAGCTGGATTATGTCTGGGCTGAGGGAGCCGCAAGCGAACAGGGTCTGGTGCGCTATGACCTGGCCGGTGGATTGCTGGTGTCTGAGCCCAGCGGCGGCGAGCAGTGGAACCCGCGGGAGAGCGGAGTGACCGTCACCACCCTGCGGCAGTACAACCGCTATCAGTCCTATGAGGACGACGACGTGGGCACGCTGGACGGTTATATTCATGCCTTTGAGCTGGGGCTACTCTACGACAACACAGATTTCCCCATTAACCCCTCCCGGGGAAGCTCACAATACATTGCGATACACCACGATCCGGGCTGGGCTGATGATACGCAGGAGTGGTCTTTTATTGAGGCGGAGGCCAGTAAGTATTTCTCTTTTGGTCCTGGCAAGTGGTCCAGTCAACGTATCGTGGCCCTCAACGCATGGACGGGGTACTCCCCCAGCTGGGACCTGGAGTTCAACGACGAGGGTGATCGTCGAGTAATCGACGGCGCGCCGTTTATGGAGGGCGCCACACTGGGCGGTTTCAACCGTATGCGCGGATATCGTGACAGCCGCTTTCACGATAAGGCCTCCATCTACGCGTCGGCAGAGTATCGCTACACACTGCTCCATAACCCTATCGAGAACGTACAATGGCTGCGCTTCCTCAACCTGGACTGGTTTCAAGTAGTCGGGTTCGTGGAAGGCGGCAGAGTGGCTCCAGAGTACAAAGCCGACGTCTTGTTCGAAGACTGGAAATCCGATGTGGGTATCAGTTTACGCGCCCTGACAGGCGGCATCGTGGTACGTTTCGATGTGGCCGTCTCTGATGAAGGCAGCAATATGTGGGTGATGGTGGGGCACCCGTTCTAGCCTGCTATCGCGTGAACCGCCCTACCAATCCAACGCAAAGCTCAGGTAGATATGATCGCCCTCAAGCCGATTTTCCGCGTGGAATTCATGTAGCCACTTGGCAATGAAGGTAACATTTTTTTTACCGAAATCTCGACTCCACATTACAGCGGGCCCAATGCCCGCAGCCTCGGCCTTGAAGTCACCAAGTGTCGCGCCTCGGCCATCGTCACCAGTGACCTGCTTCAGGTAAAACCCCTGTAGGCCAATCGCGAATGATTCGGATAAAAACTGGTTCAGCACAACGTCCAAATGCAGTTCCTGTCCGGTTTGATAGTCTGTTTTATCGTTTTCGGTGTTATAGATATAACCAACATTAAAAGACAGGTCCCTACCCGCTTCCTCGTTTAGGTAGGTCAGGGCGAAGTTGGTGTCAAAGCTCCACTAATTGAGGCTGGTATTTACGCTGCTGCCCAGGTCGTAACTGCCGGTTGGTGTGACGATAAAATGCGCGAACGACCAGTGATACTTACCCTCGTTCCAGTACAGGGCGAATGGGATCAGCGCTACATCACCGAGGCCGGAAGCCGAATCTTTTGTTTCCAGATTGATCGTTCCCAGATCCAGGGTAGATTCGATGTCGACATCCATCACTGGAACGAGAGCTCCTGTTGCGTACTGTCCGCCAAACAATTGCAGTTCCGGCTTATAGAGCAACGGTGGATCATTTTGTCTCATCGCTTAGCGAAAAGATTTGATTTAAGTTTCCGGTGGCTACAACCGTAGGCAGGAACGCGTGCCCACATTTATGGAGTGCGATTTCCCCCGGCTAATCCACCCAGTGCAAGACATTGCGAATTACAGACCAGCGTGGGCTTGTATCCTCGGCGCCCCTGCCCTGTATCCAGTGATCAAAAAGCGCGGCTATCGTGCCTTCTTTTTGCTTTATCTGGATCCATTCGGATACAAAGTTCTCCCAATGGGGTTCACCTTGAGGAAGCGGGTAGGCCATGGAAAGCTTGAGATTACCTGGTGCAGGAATAACTGCCACATAGGATGGATAGAGTAATGTCCAGGCCGAACCTCCCTCCACCGAGTGCACCACTGCATCCAGCTCAGGCACGTTGCCGCGCAGAAATGCGCGGGGAGACTCTATTGAAATCAGTTCCACTCCAGGGATTTCCAACTCTATTAAACGCCGTAGAGCCAGGTCAGATTGGACGATGCCGAGCTTCAGATCGACGGCACCTCGAAGTTTTTCAATCGAGGAAAATTCCTTGCGCCGATGATCCGGTGTCAAAAAGCCCAGGGTCAGATCCATGGGAGACGCACTAAAATTCCATTTCAGGGCCCGGTTGGCGGTTACCGCAAGACCAGACATGACGATATCCAATTGCCCCGACTCGAGCGCGTAGCCTATATCATCCAGCCTCACCCTTACCACTTCCAAACTAACCCCAATGTCCTTAGCCAGAACATGAGCCAACTCAATATCGAATCCAACAATTTCCCCCTGCTCGTTCGAGAAGGCAAATGGCAGCGCTTCAGGCGTATATCCAACCCGCAAGGTGCCGCGTTGGGTGATCAGGGCAAGGCGGCCCCTGTCA
Source organism: Halioglobus sp. (assembly GCA_036961205.1). Classification (GTDB taxonomy): domain Bacteria; phylum Pseudomonadota; class Gammaproteobacteria; order Pseudomonadales; family Halieaceae; genus CALJFL01. The sequence continues at coordinate 201,594 of JBALVI010000004.1, forward strand.
TCGCCCTTCGTGGAGATGGGGGGCAAGCTGTCGCGGTAAGATTTGACCGGCACGGTTCTATCCATCCAGCGCATCTGGACCAAGGCGCTATCACCTGAGTAGGAGGCGTCCATCGCAGATCCCAGATAGCCGCGCACAAGCAACAAGGCCAGCCCCAGTGTAACAACCGATATTGTCAGGGCACGCATAACAGCTAAGGTGTTCCAGGCGAACACGCCGCGGCGAATAGCCAGCACAACAATCGTCAGCGATAGCAGGTGAACCGCTCCCAACACCACGCGGATTCTATCCGTATATACCGTGGACATCATGAACAATTCCATCATGTCAGCGGGTATACGCATCAAATCGAGCAAAAAAGGTATGCCGATAATAGGTGCGACAAAACTACTCATCAGTGAGGCCGCCTGGAATATAAACTGATCACTTAAGTCCAGCGAAGTGCCCATGTACCAGGCTGAAAAGGGAACAAACATCAGTATGGTGTAGGTGCCCAGATTCGGAAAGGGATAGGCCAGTGGCATGAGGACCTCGGCGCCGGAACTTACGTTCTCGTCTTCCAAGTCGTAGCGGCGAAACAGCGTCTTAACATTTTCAACCAGCTGAGGCATCAGCACAATTATTTTGGCAGCTGCAAAAATCATAATCAGTGTATCTTTGGGAACTGCGACCAAATCACGATAGGAAAAAGGGGTCACAGCGCTCACCAGTAGGGGCAGCACCACGAAGCTCAGCAGAACGGCAATAACCGAGTAGGTGATCAGGTAGGCCTGTAACCGGTTTAATTCCTCTAAGGATATGGTACCCGATGCTCCCGCTGCGATCGCCAGCACACCGATGGGAGTCAACTTAATGACCATTTTATTGATACGGTTTAGTCCGGCTTCCAGTACATCGAGACTGGCTAGAAAGCCGCCGCTACCGGGCACACCGCTAATCCCGACTCCCAGTAAAATACAGAAAAGGACAACCGCCGGTACAACATTGTTGGCCAGTGAGCTGAACGGATTGGCAGGAATGTAAAGAGCAACCAGATCAAACGCTTTGGAAGATTCAACCAGCGTCGAGCGAAAAAACGAGGCACTCTGCCAGTCGGGGAAGGCCAGCGGAATTACCACTAGCATCACCATACCCAGCAACAGTAAAGCAGCGAGTGCCCAGATTGCCGACACCAGAAGCCCGCGGCTTTCGCTCCAGGAGATACGCCCCAAATTAGCAATCAGTGAGACCACGATATAGGGCAACACCGTCATCTGCAGAAGGGCTATGTACACGTTGCCAGCGGTAGAAAACGGGCGTGCGAACTCGCCCAGAAACATACCGACGAAAATACCCAGGAACAATCCCAGTAAAATCTGTTTAGTAAAAGTCATAAGCTATGCATGATACACAAGCAGTGGCCCTTGTACCTTAGACAACCACTCTATTCCATTGTGCAAATGTACCTACCCAAGATCAAGATAGTGCCCAGTGGATACCAGGTGCCTGTTCAAATTACTGTGATCTGCGGCGCGGGACAACGCCGGGTACTTGAAGTAAACCGCGATGGGCCTGAACTCTATCAATGCCATGCACTGCGCGAATCCAATTAATTAAAAATAATATACTCAGCGCCGTAGTCCAGCTCAATATCGCCAACGATCTCCTCAACCGGAGACTCGCTACTCGAAGCCTTATACTCAAGGTAGGCAGCTACGTTTAGTACCAGCGTATCCTCGTCTTGTTGCAGTAAATTTTCATCAACTAGCGCCTTGAGCAATCTCTTGCGCTGGTTATTGGCGATGTATATGTCTTGCAGGCTCATAGCGAGCGACCTATTGAAGGGTTATTGGCGAACATTATAGCCTACTTACTCTCTAAGTAGAGCCAGGACTCATAGCATAAAGGCTGGTCGTGGTGTCGCAGCCAGCTCGCCACTACCTTCATTCAAATACGTAAGGACAGCCCAGCTGTTCGTTGAAGGCATCATCCCAACGCCATACATCCTGGGCCCGGCGCCAACGTCCGTGCCAGAAGTACATCAGGCAAGACCCCTGCTCCAGTTCAACTAGCAGGGCATCCCGTTCTTTTAAGTCGCCATAGGGTGGGTAGTCAGCAGAGCGACCCAAAAACCGGCCGTCATTGGTCTCGGCAAAAGCCAGCCAAAACGCTTCCACAGACAACCACTGCTCGGTGCTGGTGCTCCAGGCCTGGACCTCGCCGTCACTGCGGTACAGTTGTCCATCACTGGGGTGAGTAGGCTTTTCTGCATAGGCCGCCGCACTAAGCAGCAACATAAAACCCAGCAGACGTGCGGCTATAGCAGACTTGGTCATTGCAGTTTCCATAAAAAATTATTTCAAGTAAGGTCGAACTTGAGTGTAAGACAAGTACTTAACCGGAGGCAACGAATGATTGCCATCGCCCCAGGTGTTGGTCCAGGTGCGAGTTCGGTGCATGGCGAACTCGTAATTTCGGTGACCGAGGTGGCCAGTGAAGTGGGCAGTACCAAGGAGATACATGAAAGCAATAGTCTACAAACGCTACGGACCTCCAGAGGTTCTGCATATTGATGATGTAGAAAACCCGTTGCCCCTGGACGACGAGGTATTGATAAAGATTTTTGCCGCAGAGGCCACCAAGTCCGACTGTGAGATGCGAAGTTTCAAGTTTGCCGTGAAGTGGTTCTGGCTACCGCTGCGAATCGTGCTGGGGATAAAAAAGCCAAAGAAGGAGGTCCTGGGCGGCTATTTTTCAGGGGAAGTTGAATCCCTCGGTAAAGATGTATCCAGGTTCAGCGTGGGAGATCAGGTTTTCGGCTCGGCCCAATTGCGGATGGGCAGCTACGGTGAATATCTGTGCCTGCCAGCCAGCTACACGATCGAACCCAAGCCAAAAAACTTGAGTTTTGCAGAGGCAGCTGCGGTGCCCCTGGGTGGATTCAATGCACTCCACTACATGCGAAAGGCAAACATAAAGGGCGGTGAAAAGGTGCTGATCAACGGTGCAGGTGCAAGCATCGGCACCTTTGCCGTACAGATCGCCAAGGCGATGGGTGCAGAGGTGACGGCCGTTGACAGTGGCATCAAAGAAGAGATGTTGCGGGGTATTGGGGCCGATCATTTCGTCGACTACACTCGAGCAGATTTCACAAAAAGTGGCCAAAGCTACGACGTTATTTTCAATATGGTTGCTAACACTTCCTACTCCGCCTGTGTTGCTGCACTGAGGCCTGGCGGGCGCTACCTGATGGGGAATCCGCGACTTTCCGACATGCTGAAATCTGTGGTCACACCGCTCTTAACGGACAAAACGGTGACGTTTACCTTTGCCCGGGAAACAGGAGAAGAATTGCTCACGCTCAAGACGATGATTGAGGCGGGGGAAATAAAGCCTGTCGTTGATCAAGTTTATACAATGGAGGGGGCGGCTGAGGCCCATCGCAGGGTTGAGGCCGAACAGCGGCTTGGAATTATTGTAATAGCTATAGCCGCAGGCGCTGAGCACTACACGCCGCACTAGCAGAATGGGCGAGGATGGTTCATTACATTAGTGCCTTTCTACTATCCTTTCCCCAACAATAACCCGATCAAATGCCGAAGCGAGCGGACGAGTGAAGGATGTTTGGCCGCTTCGTGCAGCTCGGCCATATCAGCCAGATCAGACCAGATGCCCCCGCGCATTACACCAACCGGATGCTCAACAACGGCTATATCAGCGAGCGGGTCGCCGCTCACAAGAATCAAGTCTGCTTCGTAGCCTACTCGAATTCGCCCAATTTCATCGCCCATCCCCAGAAGTCGCGCCGGATGTACTGTTGCACTTTTCAAGGCTTCAATAGGTGACAGTCCTGCGCGCACAAACAGCTCCAGTTCTCTCGTTACCGAAGAGCCAGGTAGAGTGGACATGGCACCTGAGTCAGTGCCGACTGTGAGGACCACACCTTCTTCGTGAAAAATTTTGACACAACTGAGATAAAACTCGGCGAGCCGAATCTCACTATCTCCATCATAGCTGGCCCAGAAATCAAATGACCCTTGGTCAAATAAGAGGACCAGGGGATTAAACATCTCCATTTCATCACGATGGAGATTAGCGCCTTGGGTTCGGGTCAGTTCGGTCAGATTATGATGGACGATCAATGTCGGGTCGACCGCCAGCCCAGCAGCCGCGATTTTCCTTGCGAGCAAGCGGGCCCTATCGTGATCCATGTCCTGGTCAAGGGCGTGCCAGACGATGGATTCCATGTGCTCAAGATCGACAAGATCATCGTCCAGTAATAGATCGAACGAGGCTTTTGCCATCGGATCATTTGGCGGAGGCTTACCCTCCACCGGATGACCAAAAACCGGCATCTGGAGTCTCTGCGCCTCCTCAAGAATTGCCGCATAACTGTCCAGGGCAAGATTTGAATAGACCTTGATAGACCCATACCCCTGCTCATATTGACTGCGTACAACGGCACGCGCCTCGTCAGGGCCATCCACCATCACCTGGAGGATATTGGCGTTGCGCCCGCCTCTTTCATTAATGATCGGTCCACTCGTAAAAAGCCTCGGTCCCAAAATGGTGCTAGCCTCGAGACGGCGTTGCAATTCCAAATGAAACGGCATGCCACCGGCATTACGCACCGTTGTCACACCATGGGACAGGAAGGCGGCGAGCTCAGCCTCGTCATAAAGATGCACATGCATATCAATCAGGCCTGGCAGCAAGGTTTTGCCGCGACCGTCGATGATCTCTGCGCCATTCGGAGCGACAATGCTGCCCTCAGGGCCCATGGCGCTGATCACACCGCCCTCAACCACGACGGTCCAGTTTTCATTGGTCTCATTCTGCTCCATGGTCAGAACACTGGCACCGCGAATGACATAGCTAGTTGCTGCACCGGGATCAGGTAGCAACGCCGCTGGCACTCCCCGGTCGACGAGTAGAAGTACCGCAAATAAAAGGCAGAAAAGTACAACCACCAACGCCAGCGTTAGCTTCAGAATTTTAGTTGCAAGAACCACTGTTCTCTCCATGATCAATAGTCAAATCTATTCCTCGGAAACATTAGAATCACCACTCAATACGTTTGCCATGTGTATGAAGCAATTGGGGGTTCTACTGGATCTTGCATTTTCCCATACCCCACTCCCTGCTGACAATGATACATCGCTAGTCCATTGAACATTCATACCTGAGGTATCGGGTAGTGCCAGTTAGGCTGCGAATGTCCTGTAGATACCAGATGCCCACAGGAAAGGTGGGCAAGCTAGTCGCGGTGTTCTGCCAGGCTCTAATTTTTAACCATCAACTGCCCTACTCCATTACCTCTATCTTGACCTGACTCAAATTATCCTCCGTCAGCTTCGTATAAAATCCAGCGTAGTGGAAACCAAATAACTTGAGGTATCGAACGATGACTCTGGGTTACAAAAAGATGGCAGGCACGGCAGCTGTTTTCCTGCGAGAAGACTACGATGGCCCCTCTCCCGTCGAGCGGGATGGCATGATCTGGCAAGCCGAAGAGCTACACCTGGAAGACCTACCGGGCAAGCTCACACCCTTAACAGCAATGGCGAATGTTCTGGCCCTGGAAGGGTTGGAGGACTATGACCCCGCCAGCCATGGTGATGTGCGACTAGTAACCTCGGTTGGGGAGCACTTCGTCTATCTGGCCCAGATTCGAGGCTGGGTACAGCATAATGGAGAATTAAATTGTCCGGGGCACCCGACTATGGCAGGGTTATCGTCAGGTCTATAGGAGCACGAGCATAGTGCCTGCTGGGCTATTCCCAGTCTGACCACACCAAGTCAAATCAATTAGGAGCCGAAATGGATCTGATAGAAATTTCCGAAAAACGCAATATGTCGCGTGAAGCCGCTGCCAAGTTACTACACGAAATCGCTGACTCGCTTGAGCGACACAATGAACTGGAATTCGAGCGCAACGGTATCAAGCTTCGCGTTGGTGTAGCCGACCAGGTAGAGGTTGAAGTTGAACTCGAAATTGAAAGTGACGAGTCCAGTCTGGAAATTGAAATCAGCTGGTAGATACAAACCGCCAAGCCTCAATGCGCTCATAATACTTTCCAATTGAATGCCCTGTCTGGGGCTCACCGGTGGCGGCCCCCCAAGGGCGCAAAACCATCGGCAAGCCCCCCGGCGTATTCCGCCCCCAAAAACAGGCCTTTTTGAACACCTGATGCAGTACTACACCAGCGCCTTTTCAATAAACACTGACGCCATAGCCTTTGCCGTTATTGCTGCATCGCTGTTACCACTAACATGGGCATCAACAATCGCCCCTTCCAAAAGTAAATTGAGCTGTTTCGATAGCGCTTCGGCATCTTTCGCTCCGGCTTGCTCCGCCAGCGCGCGAATGTAATCGCGCACCAGCCGCTTATGCTCTGCGCTGATCATATGATTGGGATTTTGTTGGGAAGAAAACTCCGCAGCAGCATTAATAAACATGCAGCCTGAAAAACCCTTTTGCTGGAACCACTGATGGTGAACATCAAAAACACTCAGCAACCTTTCCCGCGGGGTGCTACCAAGGCGCTCTGTCTCTCGCATCAAATTATTTCTGAATAACTCGTCGCGCTGGCGCAAAGTTGCCAGTATCAGCTCATCTTTGGATTTGAAGTGGTTGTAGAGGGTTTTCTTTGAAACTCCCGCCTCTTTAATAATGCGCTCAATTCCGGTGGCATTAAAACCATGCCGATAAAACAGCTGGAGTGCTGTAGCGACAATAATGTCTCGTTTTGATGGTGCAGGCATGACGCTCTCCAATCGACGCTCAATATAAACCGATATGTATAGTATTAACTTGCAAGCAATACTATATCAGACCTCTCTTTATCTCAATTAAAACCGCTGCTCACGCAAATAATAAATCCTATCTTGTTGTTTTTTAACAATTATAAATTATATTCGAAATAGTCTTTGACAAAGGAGACCGATCGGTTTATCTTCGTTAACAAGTAAACCGATCGGTATCCATTGGTTTGACCTACCAACCTCATCACGGAGCAATGCAATGAGCGAACAACTTAAACCTCCCTTCAACCTGGAAACGGCAAAACTTAAAGTCCAGCGCGCTGAAGACTTGTGGAATGGCAAAGACCCCGCCCGTATTGCACTGGCGTATACCGAGAACTCTCAATGGCGCAACCGCAGTGAGTTCGTAGAGGGAAGGAAAGCCATTACCGAACTACTGACTCGCAAGTGGCAACGAGAACTCGATTACCGCCTGACAAAAGAGTTGTTCGCTTTTGCCGACAACCGTATCGCTGTGCACTTTGAGTATGAATACCGCGATGACAGTGATCAGTGGTTTCGTGCCTACGGTAATGAGAACTGGGACTTCGATAAGGATGGCCTGATGCAAGTTCGCGACGCCAGCATCAATGAGCAGACTATTAGTAAAACTGAACGACGAATTTTTTAAAGAAACAATTTTTTTAACCGTTAAACATAACCTCAACCCTGAAAGGAAAATACCATGTCAACTATCAAACTTTACCGTCACGCCCTCTCCGGTCACTCACACCGTGTACAGCTGTTCTTATCCATTCTTGGACTAAGCGCTGATATTATCGATGTTGATCTGGCAAAGGGTGCACAGAAAAATGCTGAGTTTCTGCAAAAGAATCGTTTTGGTCAGGTGCCTGTCTTGGAAGACAACGACATCACCCTGTCTGATTCAAACGCCATTCTGATTTACCTGGCTTCGAAGTATGACGCCACTCACCAATGGTTGCCTGAAGAGGCGCTGGCCGCTGCAGAAGTGCAACGCTTTCTATCTTTTGCCGCCGGTAAAGTAGCCTACGGCCCGGCAGCTGCGCGCCTGGTTAACGTTTTTGGCGCCGGTTTGGACCATGAGGCAGCGATAGGTGACTCCCATGCTCTACTGAGCAACATCGATGCGCACCTTGAAGGTCGCGATTGGCTGGCTACTGATAAACCCACCATTGCCGACGTCGCCAACTACGCCTATATTGCCCATGCACCTGAAGGTGATGTTTCACTGGAAAAGTACGCTAATATTCGTGCTTGGCTAAAGCGTGTTGAACAGCTCTCGGGATTCGTGCCCATGCAAGCTACAGCCGTAGGTCTTGCGGCATAAGCCTCTGCCAGTGGATCAGCACTATCGTAGTATTACGATCTGGCTGATCCACTGTCCTTCCCACGTTTAGGCCAACCAGACCCTTTAGAGTAATGATCATGAAAAACCATACCGACTCATTATCCACGACCATCACCTCACCCTTTCACCGCGGTGAACAACAGGTACAACAACAACAGGGTGTGCGGGAACAGATGGAGCGTTTCGGCAGTCGTGTGATACGTGATCATATGCCGACTCAACACCGGGAATTTTATCAGCAATTACCGTTCATCTTTGTTGGACACGCCGACAAAGAAGGCTGGCCATGGGCATCTATCCTGTTTAACGAGCCAGGCTTTATTAGCTCAAAGGATAATAAGACCCTGGATATCCATTGTGCGCCAGTGGCCGGTGACCCACTTGCCGATGCGCTGCAAAAAGACACTCGACTAGGCTTACTCGGCATCGACCTTCCCAGCCGCCGACGCAATCGACTCGCCGCCCATATTATTGAATCCTCCAGTAACCACATTCAACTTGCGGTCGATCAGTCCTTTGGCAACTGCCCTCAATATATTCAAACGCGGGAGCTTGGGCAGGTAGACCCCGAGACAATGCCGGCAACGTCCATTGAAGAAATCACAGAACTCGACGACAAAGCCCGCACGCTAATTCAACAAAGCGATACCTTTTTCGTCGCCAGCTCTGTCAATAATGGCAGTGGTGAGGCCAGCGAAGGAGCGGATGTTTCCCACCGCGGCGGCAGACCCGGGTTTATTCGGGTCGACAATGCACACACACTCACTATCCCCGACTATCTGGGCAACAATCATTTTAATACTTTAGGCAATTTTGTTGAGAACGCCAAAGCCGGTTTACTATTTCTGGATTTTGAAAGCGGCCACCTGCTAACCCTGACGGGTACCGTGGAAATTTTATGGGAAAGCCCTGAAACGGAGTTCTTCGATGGTGCGCAGCGGCTATGGAAATTTCACATCGATCATGGAAGGCGTATCGAAAATGGCTTACCGCTGCGCTGGGAACTTGATGAATATTCCCCCAACACCTTACTCACTGGCATCTGGAGTGAAACGGAACAAAAGCGTGAGGCAGAATCTCAGCGCGAACAGTGGTTACCCTATGTTGTGGAAAACGTCGTCGATGAAAGTAGCGTAATAAAATCTTTTTACCTGCAAGCTGTAAACCACGCCATACCAGACTTCGAACCAGGTCAATTTCTCACCGTTAAACTACCCATTAACGGTAAGGATACAATCAGGACATACACCGTTTCCAGCGCGCCTGCCGATCAACAACTGCGCATCAGCGTTAAGCGCGAGCAGCCCTTCGATAACAACACGCCAGACGGGCTGTTCTCCAATCACCTCCATGATCAACTAGCAGTGGGTGACGTTATCCATGCCAAAGCACCCTCAGGCGCGTTTAGCTTTGATGCTGAAGTAAAGCGTCCGGCAGTATTGCTGGCCGGGGGCGTGGGCATAACGCCTATGGTGTCGATGGCCCGACATGCGTTAATTGAAGGTGTGCGAACCCGAACTATTCGACCAACAACATTGATCAGCGCAGCGACCAGTGGCGAGCAGCGCGCTTTCTTCCAGGAGCTCAAGGATATTGAGCAGCAATCATCCGGCGGCATTCGTAGTTTCTGGGCATTGAGTCAGATTGAAGACAGTATGATACCCGGGCAAGACTATCACTCTCACGGGCGAATCTCAGGGGAGTTATTACAGGCAGTGCTGCCGTTAGACGATTACGATTTTTACTTGTGTGGCCCGGCATCTTTTATGCAAGCCATGTATGACATGTTAAGAACTTTGGGGATCAATGACGCGCGTATTTTTGCCGAGGAATTTGGCCCGGCATCGTTACGCCGCGCCTGTGACGAAGCCACCGATAAATTTGAGTCCATACCGGCCGCCAGTCAAGCGATCGTAGAGTTCTCAAATTCGCAAGTGGAGCAAGCCTGGTCTGAGGGTGATGGCAGTTTGCTGGATTTTGCCGAAGCACACGGTTTTAGCCCTGAATTTGGTTGCCGCAGTGGCCAGTGTGGAGCGTGCAAAGTCGGCTTGGATTCTGGTGCTGTGAGCTATCTGACCGAACCTTCGGTGCCACTTAATGCCGACGAAGTACTCTTGTGTTGTGCTGTCCCCGCTGCGGTAACAGGACAAGATGTGGTGAAAATTACGTTACAGCTATGACGAAAAAACGATGTCAGCGGACATTTTTTTATAATTCATTTTATTAAACAGGGAAAATATATGTCTACCTTAGTTATTGTCGACCTTACGCCAACCGATACCGCAAAGCTTAGAGAATACAGCGCCAAAGCTGGCGAAACACTGAAAACTTATGGGGGCGAATTTCTGGCGAAAGGCGCCATCGAAAGCCTGCATGGCGATGCCCATTTTACCACCAAGGTAGTCATTCAATTTCCCGATCGGGACAGTGCTGTGAACTGGTATCACAGCGACGCCTATCAAGCCATTATTCCTACCCGTGACCAAGGCATGGATAGTCAGTTTCATCTGGTAGGCTAACACAAACGCGAGAACGACCGGCGCGCCTGTATAGGCAAAAAGTGGACGTAAAGGAGATAGACCAGTCCAGGTTCGGACGTTAAGGTAGCATTCGAAACTCGTTACTCAGGAACACGCATGACACCGCCACAACTTTACGTTTTTGCCATCTCTCACTACTGTGAAAAGGCGCGATGGGCCCTTGACTATCTGGGTGTCGAGTATGAAATCAACTATCTGGCCCCGGGCTTGCATGCCGACCGTATGACAAGTCTGGGAGCGAACGATACTTCGCTCCCGGTGCTGGTTAACGGCGATGAATTGATTCAGGGGTCCTCCGATATAATCTCCTGGGCGGAATCAGCTCCCAATAATGGCCGCACCCTGGACTGCGAGCGCTCCTCTTTAATCAACGACATTACGAGCCGCATAGATGATGTACTTGGGGTGCACGTTCGGCGCATGTACTATTCCGAAGCACTGGTGGAACACCCGGAAACCGTGCTGCCCATCTTTGCGGATTACCTTGACGACAAGGAGGCTGCTCTACTGCGCGAGATATGGAAATTTGTCGTTGCTTCCATGATAGAGAAAATGAATTTAGGCGCCGACCAGGGGCGCGAGTCACGGGCTATCGTACTGCAACAACTCGATTGGTTCGACGAACTTCTGGAAGATGGCCGCGACTACCTGCTTGGTGATACGTTCACTAGAGTTGACTTGAGTGCTGCTAGTATATTGGCACCACTGGCAATGGCCCCCGAACATCCCACTTACGGTAATCTTCAGATGCCACCCCGTATTGCCCAGGATGTTGTCGAATGGCAATCCAGACCGGTAAGTCAGTTTGTGGCGCGCGTGTACAGGCGTCATCGCAACGGATAGTCAAGCGACGGCGCACCTCAGATCTCTTTTCTAAAGATCTTTCATAGCCAAAATTTTGTCCACAAACCATTGAGCAGCCCGGCCTGTATTGGTGCTTCGCCAAGCGCAATACTGCTGCGTCACTGGGGCCTCTATTTCAATTGTTAAAGCCACCAACTGGCCACTATCCAGTAAGTGTTGAATTTTGTGTCTGGGTAAGAAGCCAACGCCCAACCCCTGCAACTGGGCTTGAATTTTTTGCTCCATACTTGCCACTCTTAGCATGGGTCTTTCTCCTAAACTCCTGTGGGGGCGAATAGGGGATTGGGTGGCCGAGTCGCGTATCACGATTGACACGTAGGGCCGGGCATCTTGTTCAGTTAAGGGTTGGGGTGCTGTCGTTAATGGATGGTCTTGGGCGACCACGAACAGCCATTGCGCGTTTATGATGCTTTCAAATTGAATGCCTTGCACGGGGCTCACCGGTGGCGGCCCCCCTAGGGTGATATCAGCCCTATGCTCAATAATGGCTTCTAAAGTGCCCCCCATCACTTCTTCGCTTATGTTGACTTGCACGCCGCTATTGAGTTGTTGAAACTCAGCAAGCAACGGATAAATGTTTTGCATATCCCACACCGTGTCGATGGCAATATTCAGTTCAGCTTCCCAACCACTGCTTACCTGATGGGCCGAGGCCACAACATCTTGGGCCGCCACCAATAACTGACGGCCTTGTTCCAGTAGAACTTGGCCAGCAGGGGTCAGCACCGAACGACGCCCAACCCGCTTGAATATGGCAAAGCCCAAATCGTCTTCTAACTTTTGCACTGTGTAGGTCACTGTGGAGGGCACGCGAAACAAGACCTCGGCTGCGCCGGCAAAGCTGCCCTTGCGCTCAATGGCATCCAATACAGTTAAGGCGTCTAGCGTCAGCTTCATGTGGACTTCTCTCATATTGTTCAGTTATATCGAACTTATTACTCAATATTACTCGATTTATTAAATTCATGGCTTATTTATAATGGCTTTAACAGTTTGAATAAATCAAACATAACTACCAAACAGGACCCACTAAGCCCGTTAAGGCAAAGGAAACGCATCATGAATATTTTATCGAGAGACACATTACACCGTGGTGGTTTTGCGGGAATAAAGGAAACCCGCCTGGTTAAAGACGCCAAAATTGGCGGCAAATTGGATACCTGGGATGGCTTGGGAAATTTTGTGTATTTTGCCGATGCCCGCTATGTGCCCTATGGCGAGTCGGGCATGCACCCCCACCTGGAGGTGGATGTGATCACCATTATGGTGGAGGGGCGCCTCACTCATGAAGGTTCTATGGAGCACGGCCAATCCATGGTGGCCAATCAGGCGCAGGTACAAAGGGCAGGAGGCGAAGGGTTTAATCACAATGAAATTAACCCGGATGAAAGCCGCACCCGTTTACTACAGGTATGGGCGTTACCAGAGGTGTCAGGCAGTGCTGCGGGCTATAAAATTTACGACACCGGCGATGGTAAGTTGCACCGAATTTATGGGGGCGGAAAACAACAAACCCAAAGCTTTGATAGCCATACCGTGATCGATACAGGCTTGGTTTATAACAATTATCAGGTGAGCCGCACGGGTGAAACGCTGGTGTATGTGGTAAATGGCGAAGCTATTATCAATGGTCAACTAGCTAAAGATGGGGATTTAGTGCGTGCCCAAGACATCGATCTTAAGGTGATTAGTGATGATGCTCACCTGACCTTAATTGGCCTTGAAGGCTATTAGGCAAATTTAACGATTTAGGCAATTAGGAGAAAATTATGGTCCCCCAAAAACATCAAAGCCTACTTTTTGCCTTTTTAATGGCGCTACTTATGTCGGGCGTCATGTCGCTGGCCTTGAGTCTGTCAGTTTATGAATGGCCCATTCAAAACCTAATGTGGCATTGGCTTAAAGATTGGCATTTATCGTTTTGGGTAGCCATGCCCACAACACTGTTAGTGACCCCCTTAGTTAAGAAATTAACGGCGCTGCTGGTTAAACCTGATAGCCTAATTTGAACGAGGGGTTGTTTTCTAGCCAAATGCCACAGACAGTCGTTTAGTTAGCGCTTGCAGCCCCTTACCTTTGTTACTAATTTTCCAGGCAAGAAGATTCTCAGAGTCAGCGTCTTTGACTAATGCCAGAGCTATCAAATCGCCGCTGTTAAGCTGCTGCTGTATACGCTGTCGTGGCAGGTGGCCTATACCTATCCCTGCCAAAATAGCTTCAACTTTTTGATCAATAGTCTGCACGTAAAATGCCTGCCCCTCACTGCCCAAGCCTGCACTGCGAGCAACGTCGATCAACGACGTATCGTGGGTAATGATGCGCCTGACTTTCGGCAAGGCCGCCTCGAACGCACCAGGGTTACCAATCAGACTAGCCAGCATATGATTAGAGGCAATCACCGGGACCAGATCATGGCGCACCAGTGTTATCGCACGATAGCCTTTTTGCAACGGGACTGGCCCGGGCGAACCGACAATCAGGTCAACCCGGCCTTGCTCTAGCGCCTCCCATCCACCATTAAGTACTGATTCGCAGATATCGATTTCCATTGTGGGGTGCTCTTCAAGGAACCCAGCCAGCTGCGAGAAAAACAACGGGTACGATTGAAGTGACTCTACAGCGATGCTTATACGTGGCTCCCAGCCGGTGGCAACTTCTTTTGCCCTGTTCGCCAGTCGGGCTGTGGTTTGAAGTATTTCTCTACCCTCTTCCAGTATTAAGCGCCCTGCAGACGTTAATACTGAACGACGGCCCTGGCGTTGAAAAATAGCAATATCCAGCTGCTCCTCCAACTTCTGTACGGCATAGGAAACTGCCGAAGTTGCTTTATTCAGCTCTTCAGCTGCTTTCGCAAAGCTTCCACGCCGATCAATGGCATCCAGTGTCTCAAGAACCTCGATAGTTATAGGGTTTCTAGCCATTTCAGCATCCAGAATAATAGTTCTAATATTTAGATCATTCTAATCTAAAAATGGGCCTTATTGCGAATATTGTAATCATTACAATGGCTACATTAGTTAAACAAACCCACAGAAACACCTTAGGAGCTACAACATGAAATCACTAATAAACAAGCTAACCACCACAACCACTGGCTGGGATACCGTGCCTCTTCGCATGGGCGCAGGCGCGATCTTTGCAGCACACGGTGCGCAGAAATTATTCGGCTGGTTTGGCGGATATGGTCTCGAGGGCACCGCTGGCTGGATGACCTCCATTGGTCTTGAGCCCGGGCTGTTGATGGCCGCAGCGGCTGGCAGCGCAGAACTTATAGGCGGTTTGCTACTGATTGTCGGCTTGCTGGTACGCCCGGCCGCCCTACTGCTCGCGATCACCATGGTCGTCGCGATTGTGACAGTTCACTTGCAAAACGGCCTCTTCATGTCAAACAACGGCTACGAATTTGGCCTGGCTTTATTGGTGGTCAGTGTTGCCCTGGTATTCAGGGGCGCCGGCAGCTTCAGCGCAGATAGAGCACTGCAATTCCAGCTGGCTAAATAAACGCCAACCGTATAAATAAACAGTATTGGAGTAACAACATGAGCGTATTACATATCAATAGCAGTGCAAGGCTGAACGATTCAAATACTCGCATTATTGGACAGTATCTGGTTGACGCGCTGGGCGAACCGGTGGTCAGCCGAGACCTGGCACAGCAACCTTTGCCGCCAATCAGTGCTGAGGACCTGATAGCGGTTCACGGTTCTTCCGACAGCCAGCGCGCCAGCTTTCAAGCTCAATTAGCATTATCAGAACAGCTAATAGATGAGCTAAGAGATGCAGACACCCTGGTGTTGGGTACGCCTATGTACAACTTCGGGATCCCTGCCTCATTAAAGCAGTGGATCGATGCGATCTGTCGAGCAGGTGTTAGCTTTAAATACACCGAGCAGGGCCCGGTAGGCTTACTGAATGTCAGACGGGCCTTCATTATCACCGCCACCGGTGGCACACCTATCGGCAGCGAGATGGATTTTGCGAGTCGCTATCTGGAGCATATCTGCGGGTTTCTAGGAATACCCGAGGTATTTCATATCGATGCCAGCGGCTCAAAAGGCACACCTGAACAAGTGATTGCGCAGGGCAAACAACAGGTCGACGCTATGATAGCCGACTTTAATTCTAACGATATTGCAGGAGCAGCGTGATGGGCTTATTACAGAAGGGTGAATGGGTTGATCAGTGGTACGACACGGGTAATAGCGGTGGTGAATTTCAACGCCAGGATAGTCGCTTCCGCAATTGGTTGACGCCCAATGGCGAAGCTGGCCCCAATGGTGAGCCAGGCTTCAAAGCAGAGAAAGGGCGCTACCACTTATACGTGTCACTGGCTTGCCCCTGGGCACACCGCACATTAATTGTTCGCCAGCTCAAGCAGCTGCAAGATTATATCGATGTCACCGTGGTCGAGCCAATCATGCTGGAAAACGGCTGGGAAATGAGCGATCCGCTTTACGGCTTGGACTTCCTTTATCAGCTGTACTTAAAAGCCGATACGAGCTATGAAGGCCGCGTTACAGTACCGGTATTGTGGGATACGCAAACACAGACCATTGTCAGTAATGAATCTTCGGAGATTATCCGCATGTTCAATACGGGATTTAATCATCTGACCGGCAATATCAGTGATTACTACCCGGAGGCATTACACGAGACCATCCATAGTTTGAACGATCGCATTTACGACACCATCAATAATGGTGTGTACCGAGCCGGTTTTGCTACTACACAGGAGGCCTACGAAGCGGCTTTTCATAAGTTATTCGATTCGCTGGATTGGGTAGAGGGACTGCTAACAAAACAGCGCTATCTGGCGGGTCAGCAGTTGACGGAAGCCGACTGGCGGTTGTTTACCACCTTAATTCGCTTTGATGCCGTGTACTTTGGACATTTCAAAACGAACCGACAGCTACTGGCCGACTACCCAGCCATCAGTGCTTATGTGCGCGAGCTCTATCAAGTGCCAGGGGTTGCTGAAACTGTCAGCTTTGAGCATATCAAGACGCACTATTACGCCAGTCACCTGATGATCAATCCCACCGGGGTGATCCCACTGGGTCCGGCACAGGACTTCAGCGCCGCCCATGGTCGAGACATGCTCGCGGCTGCCTAAACTCATCGCACTACGACAACTAATTGGAGAAGACAAATGAGCGAATTAATTCAACTTATCCCAGCACAGCCAGCCCAGGATGGTGACGGCGTTAAGATTCACCGGTTGGCCGGTCGAGCGCTGAATCAGGCACTCAACCCTTTCTTGATGATCGATGAAATCAACTCCGAAGATGCAGCAGACTACATCGGCGGTTTTCCTGAGCATCCCCATCGAGGTTTTGAAACTATTACCTACATGAAGGCTGGACGCATGCGCCACCGAGACCATATGGGCAATGAAGGCGTTATTGCTGCAGGTGATGTGCAGTGGATGACGGCGGGTGCCGGTGTGCTTCACTCTGAGATGCCCGAGCAAGAACAAGGCTTAATGCACGGCTTTCAAATCTGGTTGAATTTACCCGCCGCCGAGAAAATGAAACCAGCTGCCTATCGTGAAATCATCAGTTCTGAAGTAACCGAGCAGCGCTTGCCTGAAGGCGGAATGGTACGCGTCATCGCCGGTGGCGTGACCATCAATCAACAGTTGCTGCAAGGCCCGCTGCCCGAAATTTCGACACATCCCGTTTTGCTTGATGTGCAACTGGCGGCTAACGAAACCGTTGAATTGTCTCTAAATTCAGAAAACAAAGCGCTGGTGTATGCCTACAAAGGCGCCACAGATTTGATCGCTTCGCGCCAACTGGGCATCTACCCTGGTGGCAGAAACTTAACGCTGAAGGCGGGACCCTCAGGCGCAGAATTATTGGTGCTCAGCGGTCAGCCTATTAATGAGCCCATTGTCCAATACGGTCCTTTTGTGATGAATACGTCTGAGGAAATCGAACGTGCAATAAATGACTTTCAGAACCCGCAGTTTTTAAACAGATTAACGCTCGATGGCAAGGTTCAAATGTAGCGAACCACCCCCATTAGCACCATGATTCGTACGATCAGGCATAAAAAATGGACTATACGCCACAGATCGTTTTAAACAGAAGGACTATAGTGCAGCCATCAAATTGAAGTAACCGAAGGAGACGTGACCATGACCTGTACAGCATTAAATATATCGGCAACCAATAACCGAATCGTACTGGCATCGTTACGCCGGGCCAGCCATAGGCGTCCAAGCTTGCTACTCGCGCTGGCATTTTTGTCGGGCGTTCTGTTAACGGCCTTGCCCTTAACATCTCATGCCAATCAAGACCCATTGATCGAAGTAAACCGGACAGTCCATGGTTTTAACAAAGCAATGGACGGCGCGGTTCTGAGGCCCATAGCTAAAACTTATACAACCGTTACTCCATCTTTCATGAAGCGTCGTGTAAACAGTTTTTTCAACAATATTGACGATGTCAGAGTAACCATCAATGATTTACTTCAGCTAAAGTTCAAGCAGGCTGCAGGAGACGCCGGGCGACTGGTAGTTAACAGTACAGTAGGACTCGCTGGTCTGTTCGAAGTTGCCGACCCCGCGTTTGGCCTGGAAAAACACCACGAGGACTTCGGACAGACCCTGGGATTCTGGGCGGTCGAACCCGGACCTTATATTGAGTTGCCATTTCTTGGGCCCAGTAACGCAAGAGATTTAGCGGGTGCGTTGGTCGATACGCTACTCAATCCGCTTCAACTGCTGCAAGGTAGTCAGAGTATCACCCTCGCAGCCGGTGACGGCGTCAATGATCGCGCCGCGCTATTGGAAGTCGAAGGGCTTATCAGCGGTGACGACTATGTGTTTATCCGCGAGGCTTACTTACAGCGCCGTGAGTTCCTGGTCCAGGACGGACAAGTTGAGGATACCTTTGGAAATTACGGTACCGGGTTTGAGGAGGAATACTTTGACGATATAGAACTTGACGAAGAGGAAACTGAAACGCCTATGGAAGTAGCCCAGGAGGAGTATCGACAAGTTAATCGTTAGAGACCAGAAGAATCTACCCTCTGGTCTCAAGCAACTTCTCTACTTCACTCAGTGAACGCACTCATCTTGAGATTGCGATAGTGCTGAGCACAGTTGCTGGCGTAATCGATGGAGTAATGAATAACATCCGGCATTAAATCCCGGCGCTTTGTCACTTGTCAGCAGCCTAAAATCCCAGTTTTAGCCCGAATGTCATACGGTCTTGCTCGTCGAACTGCCCGAACAACTGGTCGCTATCGCCCTGGAACAGGTCGGCGCCCACCCACAGCTCAAGATTGCTTTGTATCAGGTACTTCAGTTTTAGCTGCAAGGAGGAATCCTGATGATTCAATGAGTACAGCCCAAGTGCTTCAAACTCCCAGGTTTGATTGAGAAATTCTCGTTTGTACAACAGAGAAAGCCGGTGCTCGGTTTGCTCACGGACCGTCGCGCTTTGGTAGTTTAACAAGTGACTCTGGAACCATTGAGCAGATATAAATGTGTCGTCCAGCCCCTGCCAGTCCAGGCCAAGCACTGAGGCAAACTCTCCAGTTTCAGCAATACCGTTACCGGTGATATCCGGTGATACATGAAAGGTATCGCTGTTGTAGGCCAGCTCCGCACGCAGCGTAAAATCACCGAACACGTTGCTCATGGTTCCACCCAAAAGGTGATTGCGTTCGTACTCGGGCGCCACTAACACGCTGCCATTGGCCTGGGGATGCGTATAAAGCACCGCGAAATCCTGATAGTGGTACAGGTAGTTGACACTAAAATCCCAGCCACTAATAAACGCGCTATAGCGCATGCCTACCTCACTGTCTTGCCACCAGTCGCCCGGGAGTTCCGCGTCCAATAGCTGCACCTGGACGCCGGGCGGCGCCTGAGGCACCAGGCCAGGCGAGGTGATTTCCCAGGTCGTGCCGGCTTCAGCCGATTCATGATAAGTGGTATCTGGAATCCAGAGCAGTTGCAGGCTGCCGTCTGTCAGAACGGGAATTTCAACATTAAGCATCCACAGGGGGATGCGGGAATCATCAAAGTCATCGAGAATAAATTCTCTGAAACTCTGCGGGTTGACCACATCCAATAATTTCATCCCATCGGCCTCGCCCCAGACGACTTGTTGCTTACCCAATCGCCAGTAGTTCCCGCCGATATCGGCATCCAGGTAGAATTCACGCAGCCCAATCTCCGCGTGAGCATTGTTAACCCAGGGGCCATTAATACTAGAATAGTTATCTGGCTTGCTCGCCGCCGGACCGGTGTGATCAAGCGCGTCCAGTCGAATCCGCCCGATGGCCGTCAGCTGCCATGTTTCAGCCAGTTCAAGGTCCATTCTCGGCTTAATCAGCGACTCAAACTTATTGCTGTCCAGATGCCGTGTCGACACCGCCCACTCGTGCTCCCAGGTGCCGCTTAACTCCATAGCGGCGTGTATCGAGTGGGACGAAAGCGCTACCAGCAGTGTGCTAGCGCTCAGCAACGGATGGAAATTCACCTCAACGCCCCCGTGACAAGGTTCGCCGAGAGAACATTGCATCACGAACCTCTGATTGGTAGTCCACTTCACTGAAGGTAAAGCGGCTGAGGTGACCAGTCTGGTGATTCGTCACCTCCAGTTGATGGCGGGTCCAGATGCCATCGACCTGTCGAATATCGGAAATCACCAGGGACTTGAGAGGCTTGTCCTTGGGATCCCAGAATTCTGCGCGCACTACCATCCAGTTGGCGGGGTCTACCCAAAACTCGGTACGACCGTAGCCAAGTTCCCGCGCGATGTCCGGCGTTTTTGGCACTGAAGCCAGTTTGAAAGTGACCGTGCCGTTAATTTCCTCTTCGCCCAACAGACTGAAGTCGAAATCCTCCGGTTCCAGCTTGCCTTCCAGCTTAATATCTTCATAGGTGAAGTCTGTACCGAGGAAATAGTCACCCCGGTCCGATGCTGATATCCGCCGCACTTTGCGCAGGGCTGGTAGGTACAACCATTGATCATCATCCACCGCATGATCCGGGTAATCCCAGGTCATAAAAGCGGTATCGCGGATATTGGCGGGCGCCTCGTAAAACAACACCGTGCGTTTTTCCTCACCAAAATACTTGCGGTAGCTGACCGTTTTACGATCGCGTACCTTGCCACGGCGGTCGACCATCTGCATTGCCAGCTTGCGGGTAACAAAACCGCCATCGTCAGCCTGATTGACCCGCGCCACAATCGCGTCGGCGCTCAGCGCGGGAGTCTCCACGGCATTCGCCACGCCTGGCAACGCCATTAGAGTGAGGGCACTCACGCCCAGCACAACCAATCCAACCCGCACAGGAATACCCCAGCGGTATCCGGAAGGCGCCTCGGGCTCAACGATAAACCTGGGGGTAAAAACCTTCACCACTGCAGGCAGCAGGGTTAGGCTAGCGATAAAACTGGTGGTCACAGCCACCACAACAATACTGCCGAAGTTCATAAGCGGCACGACCTTGCTGGAAATCAGCACGCCAAAACCACAGGCGATGGCGAGAAAATTGAACAGCAGCGCTCTACCTGTCGTGGCATAAAACTGATCAAACACACGGTCCATGTCGCCGTCCAGCTCACGGTACAGGCCACGAAGACGATCAAGAGTATGAATGGCAAAATCTACGCCCAGGCCGATAGCAACAGAGGCAAACATAGACGTGCCAATGCCCAGACTAATGCCAAGGCTCACCATCGCTGAATACACCAGGAGAATTGCGCCTGCTACCGGGATAAGCGCCAATGTGCCGGCCTGCAAGGATCCAAATAACAGCGACGCCACGGCCCACACGAGTACCAGAGCCACACCAAGACCCAGGAAGTGACTCTGCCCCAGGTCCTTGATCCAGTGATAATTGACGTTAACCCGACCGCTTAAGGTGGCGTGAATCTCTGCGTCGTTGAACGAGGCATCAATATAGGTTTGCAGCGCTTCAACCACACCGTGGGTGTCCTGGTAACGCCCCGAGTTGAGGTTCAAACGAATATTCGCGGTCTGGTAGTCGTAATCCACCTCCTCTTCAAAATCCGTGGGATCAGATGAGGCGGAGTAGATCAGAAAATACTGCGCGGCCAGCTCAGCGCTGGAAGGCAACCGATAGTTTTCCGCGGCGCCGCCGTCCAGGGAGCGGTTCATTTGCTTGAGGTAGTCCACAATAGAGGTGGAACCTTGCACAAAGGGTAGTGACTCGGCATACCGTTGTAGCGCTTCCATACGTTGCAGGTTCTCAGGCCTGAATAGATCCTCAGGATTGGGTGTCTCCACCACAATATCGATGTTATTGCTGCCATCAAGGTGCCGGTTGATCAGCTTGTCAGCCTGAAAGATCGGCTCACTGTGGTGGAAAGTAGCAATTCTGTCCTCGTCTACCTGCAGGTGGCTGGCGGCAAAGAGTCCAGTTATCGCAATGGCAACAAATAGGCCAATGATAACCCGCGGCCTTTTGAGAGAAGCCCGACCCAGCGAGGTCATGGCACGTGTAAAATAGTCACTGTCGCCCTCTGCCCGATCAATAAAACGCGGGTGAACACGAGGTTTACTCAAAACGATCGCGGCGGGCAGGAAGAACAATGAAAAGAACCACGCCACCATGACGCCAAAAGCAGCGAACAAACCAAAATACATGAAGGGCGGCATGTAAGCCGCAAGATACAGCCCCAGAAAGCCTGCAGCGGTGGTAATTGAAGTCAGGGTAATGGGGCGCCACATCTCCACCATGGTGGCCACGGTCAGGTCGGTAATGTCGCGATCGGGCTCTTTGGCTTGCAGTTCGAAATAGGTACTGTAGATATGAATGGCATCCGCAACTGAGATACCAATGAGAATAACCGGCAATGCATTAGTAATAACAAAGAAGGCGATACCGTTGCCGGCCATCACGCCAAGCGTAATAAATACCGAGGCTGCAATAATGACGTTGCCGAACAGGGCGGGACTAAATCGACGAAAGGCGTAAATCATGATCAAGGTAATGATCAGGCCTGCCAGAGGGTTTAAACGCTGCGCATCGGCATCGATGTAGCTGCCCAGGTAACCGGCAATCGCGCCCTCCCCTGCAACATGTATCTCCACCCCCTCCACGACTGGCGCTGCGGCAACCAATGCCATGATGCGCTGGTAGCTTCCCTCTGCCGCCAACTCGTCCACCATTTCCGCGACCACCAGTGTCGCCTTACCGTCCCTGGCGACCAGGCTACCGTAGTACAGGGGAAAGTCTTCGATCGCTTCGCGCAGGGTCGCACTTTCTGCCAGAGTTTGGGGAACCGGATCAAAGAACGGGATTACATCCATTCCTTCGGCGCTGCCGACAATATTATTTTCCGTGGCCAGGCTTTTTACCCGAGCTGCGTCGATATTGGGCAACTCCATCACCGCGTCTGTTAGCCACTCTACCAACTGCAAAGTTTGCGGGGTAAATACCCCGCTACCCCCTTCACTGACGACGGCAATAACCAGCGGATCACTTAAACCAAATTGCTCCTTTACCTTCTCTCGATAGACCAGTGCGGGATTATCTGCGGCAAGGAACGCGTCTGAGCGGGTGTCCTTATAGAGTTGCGGCAGGAACATCAGAGCCGCCGCCATCAGCACCATACTCAATGTGAGTAGCGTCTTGGGCCGTGCGACCGTCCACCTGAAGAAGCGTTCCGCTCTGGCGATCTCCGATTTTGTGTTCATGTTCATCTACTCCATTTTGCATGTATATGCATGTTTATTGTTTAAAAAAAAGCGAAGCATACGCTCGCTAATTTCTCAAATCCACAACCGAATTCGCTACCGAAAATAGTTGTTCAATAGTTTCTTTACCCAGGCGCGCTGCTACCTGCTTCTGCGCTACCTGCCACAGCTTGTTGGCCTCTTTATACAGGTCCTTGCCCTCGGGTGAGAGACACAACAACTTTACCCGCCCATCCTCACCCGGACGGCTCTGTATGTAGCCATCCCGTATTAGAGGCTTAAGACCTCGAGTCAGGGTTGTCTGATCCATGACAAGGATATCCTGCAAATCCCGGTTACTTGATTGTTTACGCAGGTAAAGTGCACGGAGGATTGAATATTGCCCTCCCTTGAGCCCGCACTTCGCTAGATGCCCGTCATATATCTGATTCAGTACTCTGTTCGCTTTGCGCATACCGAAATTGATGCAACGCTCCATCGCTCTTGTCCTGTAGTCATGTTGAAGGTAAATTTACATGCATATGCATCTATAGTCAATACTTTGTACAAAAATCAACACCGACAAGCAAATAGATCGGTACCGGCTGGGCATAGGCCTGGTCTCAGATTGAACCCGCAGTAAAACCAGACCGCGTCGCTGATGATTCCTGCCGGAAATCGGTGGCGTTTGTGAGTATTCATACCTGAAGTAAAGGATAATGCCAGTGGAGTTGCCAATACTCTGCAGATCACAGGCGCCCTCCAGGGCTGGAAAGGAAGCAGTAGGTGGTAGGTGGGTTCAGAAAAATTGAAACTCGATGTAAACTAGTTCAGATTCACCTACGGAGAAACAACATGATGCGACATTTTCTGACACTTTTCACTACCAGCTTTCTTCTGGTCGCGTGCGCAACAACTGACTACGTGGGGGAAACCTACCCGCCGACAACACATGTAGACATATTTTTTGATCCTTCGGAAATTACGCGGTCCTATAAAACAATGGGCACGGCGAAAACTGAAGGAACTGAGTATTTGGAGTTTGAGGCCATAGAGCAACAACTGGTCACAGATGCGATGTCCAAAGGCGCTGATGCGATCATTATTAGCGACATGGACACAATCACGGTTGGCTCAACAAGTTCTACCAGCGGCAAATCCGATGGCAAGCCACGATATATCATGACTGACGACGGCAAGATTAAGAATGTAGGTGGTGATGGCCATTACAACAGCATCTCGACCACTACAGATATCAGAGATAAAGTAATAAAAGCTCGCCTCATAAAATACGAGTAACAGCGCCTGATGGCGGTTGTGGCATCGCCATCTCGATAGCTGGAGAAGACTAATGGACGCAAGTGTCAGTAAAGAGGACGACAACCGCCCTACTCCATTGCCTCTACCTTGACCTGACTCAAATCACCCACCCTCAGCTTCATATAAAATCCAGCGTCGTGAAAATTAGAAAACGTTGGAGTGTTGCGCGATGACTCAGGGTTACAAAAAGATGGCAGGTACATCAGCTGTTTTCCACTGCGGTGTCTGGCCCTATATCCAACCCCCAACTGGTGCTACGTCTTATGACCTTAGCTGGTATTGTTAGCCTCATCCAATAACATCGTCTAACAATAACAAAGAGATCCCAATGGCCGAAGCTGCAAGCCAGCCCGACAGTGACATCATTACTCCATTGACCCGATGGACAGCGCCGCCGAATAGTCTGCAGGCTAGCCTGTTACTGGCCTTTCTCTCTTCAGCGGGTTTGTACTACGTCAATATTTTCCCGGCGATTACCAATGCACTGATGGATGGCGCGGGCCTGAGCACCATCGACGCGGGCCAGATAACCTCGGCCAATACCTTAGGCGCGGCCTGCGGTGCCCTCTTTGTCACGCTGCTCATTCGCCGGATTCCACGTTGGAAAATGGCGGCAATCGCGCTGCTGGCCGGACTTATTGGTATGGATGTAGTGACCATCATGCAAGAATCCCCGGCTGTTCTGGTGCCGCTGCGCTTTGTCCATGGGTTTATCGGTGGCTGCCTGGTCGGTCTGGGGTTTTCGGTTATTGCCAGAACCGAACGACCCTCCGTGGCCTTTAGTTTGTTACTCGTGGTGCAGTTCGGAGGTGGGGCGTTGGGGCTATGGTTGTTGCCACCCCTGGTGCCCGAATACGGCCCCTATGTTCCTTTTTATGCGCTCATTATCTTCTCTGTCGTCACCTTTTGTATGATGCCTTTCCTGGCGGCCTATCCCCTGCCGGCCAAAAGGTCGGCGGCAGACGCCGCGGAATCGGGAACGGGGGGTATCAGAGTTTTTCCACTTAGCCTGACCTTGCTATCCCTCTTTCTTTTTCAGGCAGCCAACATGGCCCTGTTTGCCTTTATCTTCGGCTTGGGCAAGCACTATGATTTGACAGTGGCTTTTATGAGCCCCGCTGCGGGTATAGCCAATATCGTCTCCATTGGCGGCGCCCTTCTGGCCGCTTATACGGGTATTAAATACAAGCTGTTGACACCCCTGATGCTGGCCTTGATTTGTTCTGCGCTTGGCACCATGATTTTCATGTTCAGTAATATTCAGGAAGTCTTTTTTCTGGCACTTTGCATCACCGGTGTCGCCTGGGCATTTGGTGTGCCGTACTTTCTCACCATGGCGGCCATGTTCGACGAAGCCGGACAGATGGCAGCACTAGGTGGATTCGCATCCAAAATGGGCCTCGCCTTCGGCCCTATGATGGCGGGATATGTGTTGTCGTCAGAGGGCGGCTATCCCCTGTTGATCTGGATTAGTATCGCCATGTTTTCTGTATGTGTCACGACGGCTTTTTTTCCCGCCGTGGATCTGGATCGGCGCGCCTAGTTCGCCCGCTTCCATCGACTTTCGGGCACATCGAGCGAATACGATGTGACTGAAGCAGCGCGCCGGTAAAGGCAAATTTTCCGCCATCGCCGAAGATGTAATACACCGTATCATTGGGCATCATAAGAACAGTGATGCCCCCATAACCACTCATAAATGGCACCATAACTGGCTCATCACAAGCCAGTAGGGACTGTGCATCATAGGCCCAAAAACCGTTGCGATAGTAGAACTGAGCTACGTCGGGATGACGGTGGCCCCGTGAATCTGGTAGATGCTGCATAGCGGAGTGATACATTTTACTATCGAGTTGCTGGCCGAAGGCTTCCTGGTTCAACGCAGTGGCCAGGCGGGCGATATCATCCGGTAACAGCGTCATACCAAAATCAGCATAAGGCTGTGCTCTCTCGTCGTTACTTCGCATGGGCATCGCCACCGCAGGGCTCAGGCTCATTGGCTGCCAAAGTGGCAGGATCAAATCGTCGAAAATGTCGGCGTCTTGCCCCTTTTTCTGCTTTAAAAGCGCATTCATTGCTGTTCCCAGCAGATAGGTGTCCGAGGAGTGGTAAACCCACTGACTGCCAGGTTTCGCCCTACGCGGCCAGGCATTGCAGCTGAAAGAAATCTTGTCGCTGTGACTGCTCCTGCTAAGAAACATCTCTTCGGTGACCTCACTGTCCTCATCGGCGTGCGCCAAAGGAGAGTTGTAATTACCCGTGACCATATTGAGTGCATGTTCAAAGGTGACATCCTTCCAGTTGTCACTGTCGCGACACTCTGGCACGTATTTGGCGATCAACGCCTGCATGCTACCGGGGTACACTTTTTCCAGCCGCATGGCAGCAAGGCCGGCAATCAGAGTTTTGGCAAGCGAATATGAGGGCAGACTCAGTTGGTCACAAAATGGGAACAGGCCCTGGCGGGTCTGGCAATGGCTTCGGTAGTGAACGCCGTCAACGACGAATCCGAACAAGGTGGTATCTTCGGTTGGCAACCTACCCCCTCCGGCAAATTGCGCCAGTTCAATGCCGGGATAGCGGTTCGTCAGTTCGGTGATGGGTGTTGTTGGCAGTCTGGCGGCCTGCCGGCGCCGAAAAGCGGTGACTACAGCGTCATCCTGAGGGGATTCGTTGGCCTGGTAAGTCCCAGCCAGTATGCCGCTAAGATTAAATTTGTAGTACATGCAGGTTTCGCTGGCAATCAAAATGTTGACCGGGGTCAGCGTGCCATCGGGATGTATGGAGAAACTCAGCACACCGTTATGCGTGCAGTTGGCACTGCGCTCCTGCAAACTGAAAGGCAGGCTGATACGACTGCTAAGGGGCTGCTCCGGATCCTGCCAGACCCTGCCAGGTTCGAGTATATATTCAGTTTTCGGATGTTCGCCGGGTATGGCGCCGCGTTGCAGCGGAATCAAGTGGCTGCCGTCTTGCACATAGTGGAAATTGAAGGCTGGCAGCCGATCCATACTCAAAGCAGGATTGGCGCTAAACTGATAATCATCCCGGAAGACCTCCAGCAGCAGAGGCGTTTCGGTTTGCAGTGTCAGGCGCCCATGGAAGGTAAATTCCGCGAGCCTGGCGTCTGCCGGTGGGGCAGGAACAAAATTTTCAGCCCGCGGGTACAGGGGAGAAAGACAGAAGATTATGCCGGCAAGGGCTGACACGAGCGTGTAAGGGCTTTGAATGCCTGTGGAGCGCAAGTTAGCACGACCTTTTTTTATCACAGGCCACCACAATAGCAATTTAGGCCCAATACACACTAGAGCCAGATGGGTCTGTACAACTAGACCAGTTTGGCCGTTAAAACCGAGGTCGCTCTACCTACCGGTGATACACTCAGCTGATGGAAAAGACCCTGATCTTTCTGGACCCGGATAGCGGCCTGAGCCTGCAGGCTCAGATCCGGCAGAAGCTTGTAGAGGCGATTACGCTAGGCACCTTCCCGGCCGACAGACGGCTGCCGTCTTCGCGCAAGTTGGCTGAACAATTGGGTGTGGCTCGCAATACTGTCGTTCTCGTCTATGAACAGCTGGTGGAAGAAGGCTACCTGGTCAGTCGCGAACGCAGTGGCATTTATATCAACGAGGCAGTGCTGGAGGGTCGGGTAGAGCTTGAGAACAGCTCGCAACAGAATTCGGTTGGCGTCAGCCAGTGGCGCCAGCGCTTCAAAACCTCTCCTGCGGGTCGCGAGCCCTACCTGTTCCCCCCCAACTGGTCATTACACCCCTACCCTTTCCTGGAGGGAAAATTTGATGCTTCCCTGTTTCCCGTCAAGGAATGGCGTGAGGCTTCGCGACTGGCACTGGGTGTGCGCGATATCAATGTCTGGGCGGGAGAAACAGGCGACGCGGATGACCCATTGCTGATAGAGCAAATCCGCACCAAAATTCTTCCCCGTCGCGGCATTCAGGCCAGACCTGAGGAGATACTGGTCACAGTAGGCTCCCGCCAGGCCTTGCACCTGACGGTCCAGTTGCTAGTCGACCCAACCATCACCGTAGCTGTTGAAGATCCCGGTATGCCACTGATACGGCAACTACTGGCCCAGCGTGGCGCGTCAATGATTTACCAACCGGTCGATGATGAGGGCTTGATTGTCGATCAGGGACTGGACAGTGCGCAGTTGGTTTTTGTCACCCCCAGCCATCAGGTGCCTACCTCCGTGACCATGTCTGTTGCGCGACGGCAGCAACTGCTGTCCAGGGTCAGTGAGCGAGATCAGTTGATCATTGAAGACGACAGTGAGTTCGAGAATAACTATATTGGCCAACCGCACCCGGCACTGCGTGGCATGGACAGGGAAAACCGGGTTATCTATGTTTCCTGTCTTTCCAAGGTGCTCGATTCAGGCCTGTGCATGGGGTTTATTGTAGCGGCACCCGAGATCATCGCCGAAGCACGGAAGCTTCGCCGACTGACGGTCAATCACCCACCACCCAATAACCAGCGGGCCGCCGCTTACTTCTTGTCGCTGGGCCACTACGACAGCTTCATGATGCATATGCATCAACGCTTCCGAGAACGCTGGAGGGCGCTGCTGGAAGCCCTGAACCTGTATCTACTACATTTCGTTGAATCCACACGATCAGAGGGCGGCACCTCAGTTTGGATCAAGGGTCCTCCCGAGATAAAAATGTCTCACCTGGTCGCGGAAGCTGCAAAGCGCGGAATTCTGATCGAGCCCGTAGCCCATTACTACGCCACGCCCGATGACGCGACTAACTATTTCCGTATGGGGATAACCAGTATCCCACTGGAGAAGATTAGGGAGGGTGTCGAGCGCCTGTCGCAGCTAATTCATGAACTGACATCAGATCGCTTTGAAACCCTGGAGCACGCCAGAGGGAAGCTGTTAACTGCGGATGAAATTCGGGAAATTTTCTCCGACACGACTGTTTTGTGGAAGACCATCAACGGAGATCCCGCCACCATCGATTATCTGGCCAACGGGCTAGCCGAAGGCAGCATTGGCTATGCCAATGAAGACCGAGGGGGGGGCCGCTGGTGGGTGGAAGGTGAGCTGTGGTACCGCCGGTGGGAACGCTGGTATTTCGGTGAGCCCCTGGGCTTTCACGTTGTCATCGATGGTTCGACCATTAAATTATTTGAAGAAGATGGGCAGCTGTCTGATATTGGCGTACTCCATAAACGCCCGCCAGAGGGCGAAGACACTACGGAAAACCATCTGGACTAACTCACGGTGCACAACTGGCGCTACCCCTGCACAGCCAAAATCTCTACTTTGCAACTTCAAATAATGATAACCGCGTAGGCTGAAATCACTGCCTGATCAGGTTTTCTGGAGTTTTTAATGAGTCACTTTGGCATCGCCGCCCTGCAATTAGACCTGTCCAACCAGGATAATCTTTACTTGATCCAGAACGAGATACAGAAGGTGGCCACCCGCTACCCCTGGATTGATATGTTGGTGATTGGCGAGTTGGCCACTTTTGGGCCCGGTACCTCGCGGGCGCAACCCACGGGCGGAGAAGCGGAGCAGAGTTACTGCGAGCTGGCCCAGAAGCTCGGTATCTGGCTCATTCCCGGCACACTCTTCGAACAGGTTGGTGACGATATCTACAATACGGCCCTGGTGATTAACCCGGCAGGGGAAATCGTAAAACGTTGCCACAAGATGTTTCCCTTCGCGCCCTATGAAAAAGGCATCACACCCGGTAACGAGTTCCCCGTCTTCGATGTTCCCGGCGTGGGTCGCTTCGGCGTCGCGATTTGTTACGACCAGTGGTTTCCAGAATTTATCCGCTCGCTCAGCTGCCAGGGGGCCGAAGTCATTCTCTGTCCGACGTTGACCAACTCGATTGATCGGGATGTTGAATTGTCTATCGCCCGAGCCAATGCGGCGATCAACCAGTGCTACTTCTTCAGCGTGAATGTTGCGGGCAAACTGGGTTTTGGACGATCTATTGTTATTGGCCCTGACGGCAACGTCATTCATGAGGCCAGTAATGGCTATGAAGTTATTACTATCGACGTAGATTTTAATCATGTGCGGCGCACACGCGATCGCGGATTACATGGGCAGTGTCAGACATTGAAGAGTTTTCGCGATGCCCCGGTACCTTTCCCGGCGTATGCGGAAAACGCCAGGGACAATAGCGTTCTCGCTGACCTGGGTGAGCTAAAAATGCCGAGGCGCGGAGGCTAATTGTGGTTACAGGCCTGCTGAGCAATGGGCTGGACTCATCACAAAATGCAAACTGGACCTATGGCATACACAAATATTTGGTTAATTTATCTATCGTAATTAAAAAGAAGTTAGTTTTTCTAGCATTGGAGAATGAGCATGAATAAAAAATTAAGGTTCCCGAAGAAGTCACTTGCCGTTGCAGTTGCAACATCCAGCCTGATATTGGGGCAATCTTCGATAGCACTGGCTCAGGACAGTGTGGTGCTCGAAGAGGTTATCGTCACGGCGACCGCCCGTTCACAAAGTACTCAGGATATTCCGTTTAATATCTCCGCGGTACAGGGCAGTGATATTGCCGATCAAATGATTGTAGATAACGCCGATCTGATGCGCACAATCCCAGGCGTATCCCTTATTGATCGGGGACATAAAAACTCCGGCATTGTTAATAGCATGATTATCCGCGGAATCAATGTCGATAGCGGTGCTGGCGGTGATATCGGCTACAACACGGCCGGCCCGGTTTCCACCTACGTCGATAACACACCCATGTTTGCCAACTTCCTGCTGAAAGATCTTCAACGGGTCGAAGTATTACGTGGCCCCCAGGGAACCCTTTATGGCTCTGGCGCCCTGGGCGGTACCGTGCGCTACATCATGAATAAACCCAATACAGAACAACTGGAAGGAAGCATAGACGCCAGCTACAGCCAGACCGAAGGTTCCGATGGCGACAACGTCAGTTTTGACGGCGTCCTGAACGTGCCTTTGTCTGACCGGGTCGCCTTTCGTATAGCGGCAGGAACCCTGCAGAACGATGGTGTTATTGATTACAACAACCTGTATCAAACTGTGGATAACATACCGGTGGTCAAGGATGACGATGGCAATTGTCTAAGCGTCAGTGATCCCTCATTGTCCCTCAGTGAAATCAATAACAATGGCTCTTGTTATACGAGTAAAAAAGACGCGGATGATGTCGATATCTGGTATGCCCGCGCCTCTTTGCGTTTTGAGGCCAGTGATGAGCTCGCCATACAGTTAAATTACCAGGTTCAGGAAGACGAGGTAGGTGCACGGCGTAGTGTAACAAACGGCATTGATGGCTGGGGCAACGAATACGGCGATTTCGAGGGTGGTGCAACCTATTTGGAGCCGTCTGAGCGCGATGCTGAGTTGCTGAGTCTCGATGTCGACTGGGATCTGGGTTTTGCAACTTTGACCTCCAATACCTCATTTTACGATACCGAAGCTGACGGTTGGCGCGACAATAGCAGTCTGTGGACCTCAGGAGGGCGAGATTGGTTTGACCGCTGGTATACCGGCAATCCTCGCCCAGCAGCGTTTGTCGAGGCGGGTGTCGACGAAGACGCGTTCGTGCAGGAGTTTCGTCTGGTCTCGAATACCAGCCAGGGTGACAGCTTTGACTGGGTAGCGGGTGTCTACTATATGGATCAGGATCGCACGACGACCAATTTCAGTCATTTATATGGATTGAGGGAATGGGGTGATGCCTGCGCCGCTGATGATAACTGCCGGGGGGAGCCGTTCTGGTGGTCTGGCTCGGTCCATGACATGGATTCTACCCTGGTCAGAGATGAGACATTTGAAGATCTGGCGGTCTACGGCGAGCTGACCTATCACATTAACGATACGCTGCGAGTAACCGGTGGCTTGCGCTGGTTTGATAATGAATTAACAAACAGTACTGCGATGAATGCATTTTTTGCTCAGGGCGTGCCCGTGCCATTTGAAGACTATCCCGACCAGAACGAAGATGACGTGTTGGTAAAATTGAATGTCTCCTGGGACGTATCTGACCAGATGATGCTCTACGCCACCTATTCAGAGGGCTTCCGTCGAGGAGGTACCAATTCAATACCTGACGAGGGTACTTTTGCAGAGCTCAATCCTGAGTCGGCAGCGCAATATACCAAAGACACCGTGTCAAACTATGAAATTGGCATCAAGGGTGGTACCGACAGACTGCGCTACACCGCTGACGTGTATTACGTGGACTGGCAAGATCCTCAGTTGAACACCACCACTGCATGGTGGGGGTTCTTTATGGCGCAGAATGGCGAGTCTGCTGCCACTCAGGGAGTGGAGCTTGAACTGGAGGCACTGTTAACTGAAAATCTCAACATGACAGTGGGTTACTCTTACACCGATGCTGAACTGACAGACGACTTGATCCAGCCACAGAGTAGCGAAGTGATTGCCGAGGACGGCCAGCGTCTTCCCGGCACCGCAGAGAACGTCGTAACTCTTGGGTTTAGCCATGTCGCCGAGTTTTCTTCGGGAATGAGTTTGAATACGCGGCTCAACGGTTACTATCAGTCCGATACCACTAACCATATTGAAAATGGCGTAGTACAGGATGACTTCGACAGCTTCAGCTTGTGGAATATTACTGCGTCGTTGCTGATGGACAACTGGAGAGTATCTCTGTACGGCAAGAACATTTTTGATGAAGATGGCATTACGGGAAATTTCCCTTCCGCCTACTTCAGCAATGATAATGGCGTAAATGAAAGTTACTTTGGTAACAACCAGCGAGACTATATCTCGACTCCAAGAACTCTTGGCTTGAGCGTGGGTTACAACTTCTAAGCGAAGTGGGGGGTAACTAATGAGCCGGGGTTTCCCCGGCTTTTTTAATTCCAGTCATAAGATGACCCAATAAGTTCAAACAGCTTTTCATTGTGAGGTGCGAAGAAGTCGCTCAATAGGCTTCTTGTTTTATCTTCCATAGGAACATAGTCTCCGGGCTTTTCGTCGTTACTCGCGCCACCGCCCCAGCTGTGCTCCAATTCCTTCTCGCTAAAATCATAATGCTCCAAACCGAGAAACTGGCACACTTCGCCCATTACCTCCCGCCGGTTAGACATAAAATATTCGGACTGAATAATTTTTATCTGCTGGCGCGGAAACAGCTGCAACCAACGCCATAATTGATCGTGATATATAGAACGGAACACATAACTGCTACCGTAAAAGCGAAACAATTCCTTGTCTGTAGTAAGTGGGTGAAGCGTCCAGCTTTTGTTATGCTCGGCGACGGAAATTGGCACACCATCGGGCGTTGAGCGGTGTGCACTGACCTTGTTGCCAGGCTCCAGAAAGCCACGCTGATGGGCTTCCAACAGGGCTGGGACCTCTTCGATTTCCCTACGCACGATCTCATCGAAGGAGCGGTATGGTTCCATACCCTCACGTTGAGACATAATGAAATGGGAGTAAGCTCGGTCGATCGGGTTGCGCAATAGGATAATAATTTTGGTATCGGGCAGGCGCGCTGCCACCCGTCGTGGCACCAGGGGATTTAACAGGTAGGATGTTGAATACTCACCGCTTATCCGCTCATGCTTTGCCGGCGACCGCAAAGGGTTTTTGTTGATGAATAAACTTTGATATTGCTCTTTTGTACAGAGCTTCCAGGACCAAAAATTGGGTTCCTTGATTCTGCATTGGGCTACCTGCGGATGCATAGGCAGATAAGAGGAAAAAGAAGTCGTACCGCTTTTTGCAGCGCCAATCAGCATAAATTCCGGCTTTGGCATTCCGGAATACAACTTGTAGCCGGAATCGCCTATAAGTAGCGATTTGTTTGCATTTGAGGGCCTGGCCATAAAAAAATCCGTGTAATCAGCTAGGTTATTACGGTAGCTATGCCTGTGAGAATTAAGTTACGTATAATCAAGCTTGCCTAGCATTGAATCATAGAGCGTTGAGCGCTACATTCCAATAATTGCCGACCTTTACCTAAATGGTGCATAGTAATATCCCATGTCAAACCCTTCATCAAAAACACAGATGGCCCAGGAATTAGTCAACAGCCTTAATTCCAATGATGTTAAAAAGGGACTGTCTGTTGCACAGAAACTCAATCAATCCTTTCCGGACTATGCACATGGCTGGTACCTGGGCAGTCGCGCGCTGGGCAATGTTAACCGCCAGCATGCCATTATCGCTATCGACAGGGCGCTGCAGCTAGACCAGGGTAATGCACAATATCTGGTTCATAAAGCCAAGTGTATATTAGAGGTCGGTGGGACGCTTGAGGCACGAAAGATAATATCCTCGTTGCCTGCCAACACCAAGCTCACGGCCCCGATATGCTTTGAGACAGGTATGCTTTATTGCGCTCTTAATCAATACCTTGAGGCGGTAGATGTCTTCAAGCGCGCTATAGACCTGGAAAAAAATAGACCCCACTACCATTATAATCTCGCGGTCGCCTACCGCTTTCTGGGATTATTACCTGAGGCCGAAGAGCAACTGAATAAAGTTTTGCAGTTGAACCCTGCTGATTATGAAGCACATCACCTGCGCTCTGGTCTTAGGAGGCAAACAAAAGATAGCAATCATATTGCCGCTCTCGAGTCGGCGCTGGATAAGCATGGGCTGGAACCGGTTGCACAAGTGCACTTATATTTCTCGTTAGCCAAGGAAAGGGAAGATATTGGCGATGTGGATGGATCTTTTAGGAGTCTTAAGCAGGGAGCCGATATCCGGCGCAAAAATATGCGTTTCGATGTTCGAACAGACCTGGAGATTATTGAGACTATTCGTAGGCATTATTCCGAAGATATTTTCGGCGGCCAGGCACCTGAGTCTGACAGAAATGATCCTATATTCATTCTAGGTATGCCGCGCAGTGGCACTACCCTGGTTGAGCGGATTCTGGCCAGTCATTCAGCGGTATATTCCCTGGGTGAACCAGACAATTTTTCCCAGGAGATGATTCGACAAATCAAGGACAGGGGTATTAAACCCCGTTCACGGCTCGATCTGATTGAAAAAACACTCGAGCTGGACTTTTCCGCACTGGGCGAGTCCTATATCAACAGCGTTCAGTCACTACGGGATGACAGCCCTCATTTCATCGACAAACTACCCTTCAACTACCTGAACGTCGGCTTAATTCACTTGGCGATGCCGAAGGCGAGGATTATCAATGTACAACGTCATCCCATGGCTACGTGTTATGCCGTCTACAAGCAATTGTTCAAAGATGCCTATCCATTTTCCTACGACCTGACCGAGCTAGCGCAATACTACGTTGCCTATCACCAGTTGATGGCGCACTGGAATGCGGTGTTACCGGGAGTAATTCACACGGTTGCCTACGAAGATGTGGTGGCAAATACTGAAGCGGAAGCGAGAAAGTTACTTCAGTTCTGCGGCCTGAATTGGGAGCCCCAGTGTCTACAGTTCTACGATAACGCACAGGCGTCTACAACGGCCAGTGCGGCCCAGATCAGACAGCCTGTGTATAAGGGTTCTGTTGCCAAGTGGCGGGACTACCGGGAGCATTTACAACCCCTGGAGAAAATCCTCAGCGAGGCTGGAATCAATATCAGTTGACCCCTGTGCCCGCACGGTGGATTAGTAGCTGCGCCTGGTTCATTACATTAGTACCCTAGCCCTACTCCCAGCGTGTCCGGTCGGGATACGCTGGAACATCCCTTTAGCACCCAATCTCTCTCCCCTTCTCGATCTCAACTTAGTATCATGACGCCTTTAGCACGAAGGAGAGATTGTGTTCTATAAGAGCCTGAAAGCCGCAGCATTCTTCATGCTATTGCTGATACTTCCTTCTGCCTATCTTGTCAGTCAATTGAGCGTGGACAATCGCCAGGAAAAACTGGTCAACCAATCTGGCCCGGCCGCGCAAATCTATCGACAGTTCAAGCAGGATTTTGGCCACGACGAGTTCGTTATTGTGGCGCTGTCCGGACGGGATATTTTCGACGAGGACACACTGGACGACGCGCTGGAGCTGGTGGAACAACTTGAAGCCATAGAATGGGTGGCCTCGGT
This sequence comes from Halioglobus sp., assembly GCA_036961205.1. Classification (GTDB taxonomy): domain Bacteria; phylum Pseudomonadota; class Gammaproteobacteria; order Pseudomonadales; family Halieaceae; genus CALJFL01. The sequence continues at coordinate 238,114 of JBALVI010000004.1, forward strand.
CAACGGTGTTCCGGTGATCTATCGGGATCTGTTTGGGGAGGAGGATGTAGAGGCGCTACAAGAGGAGATGACCAGCACCCCCTTCTACCGAAACCTGCTGATTTCGGACGATGAATCCGTGGCCGGACTAATGCTACTACTGACTGAGCTGAGCTCAGTTGAGGAGCGCGAACAGCTGGTAAACGCCGTTGAGCAGGCAGCGGCAGAAGCTGAGAAATTGGGTTTTCGAGTGGACCTCGTCGGACAGCCCATATTTTCGGTCGCCATCACTCGCCTGACATCAGGGGAAGTGGGGCGCACTTTTCCCATTGCTGGCGTGGCCGCGCTTTTCATCCTGTTACTCTTACTGCGCTCCTTTCTCGCAGCCTTGGCTGTACTTATATGCGGTGGGCTTACCCTGTTGTACACCATGGCGGTGATACAGTTGATCGGGTGGGAAATGAACCTGATCACCAGCTCCCTGCCCCTGGTGCTGTTCGTCCTGGCTATCGCCAATGGCATCCATGTCGCCAGTCGCTTTCAGCGCACCCTGCACGATACACCCGACCCGATTGCAGCCATGCACACCACCTTGTTCGAATTGCGCAGGTCCTGTGCACTGTCCTCCATCACTACAGTGTTGGGCTTTCTCTCCCTGATGGTGGCCCACCTGGATGCCATCTTTCAGATGGGCGTTTACATGTCCCTGGGTATTCTGCTCTCCCTACTGACCAATTTCACGGTCGGTGCCTGGCTACTTATTGCGCTTCGGGTAAAACCTATTGTTGGAGGAAGACATCAGTTCAGCGATATGCTGCAACACCGGGTGGCATTTGCAATGCACTACCCGAAAATGGTGGTGGGCGTATTTGCCATGGTGGCTGTGCTAGGTATCGTCGGTGTGTTCAATATCAGCGCCTCAGGCAACGAGTTGCAGTTCCTGCCCAGGAATCATGAACTAACAGAATCCCACGCCTTCGTTTCAGAAAGGCTAACAGGCCTCACCGCTGTGGAGGTTGTCGTCGACACACCCGGCGGCTGGCTTGAAGATCGCTACTGGCCTGAACTGGAGCAGCTAACGGAAGACATTGCTAAAATTCAAGATGTAAAGCGAGTATATGGACCACTAAGCCTATTGAAGAAAATAAACCAGTGGCACAATGGCGCGGAAACACAGTATTACCGGCTACCCGAGTCGGGAGCAGTCGCCGAAGGTATATTGGGCCTGCTCGACGATGCTAACAGCGATCAGCTCGCGGCCTATGCCACCAAAGACGGCCAGCAGATACGCATCTCAGTCCTGGCCAACCTGCAAGGCGACGCAGCCATAACCGCGCTGATTGAGAAAATACAGAACATCACCGACACCTTGGAATCACCGCTAAGAGCGCATAGCACCGGGATCTCTGTGCAAATGCGCGAGGTGAATGACGGTCTATTAACCACCCAGCTGGCCAGTTACAGCCTCGCATTTGTATTAATTTTCACCGCCATCGGCGTGGGCCTGCAATCCCGGCATTTGCTGTGGATGAGCATCCTACCGAATGTTATGCCCATGCTCATAATCTTCGTTTTGATGTGGCTGCTGGACATTACACTCAACGCAGCCACGGTCATGGTGTCCAGTATCTCACTGGGCATTGCGGTCGATAATACCGTGCACTTCCTAACCCGCTTCCGTAAACAACGAATTCAGGGAGAATCACCATCCGTGGCAGCAGTATCGACTATCGCCCAGGTGGGGCCGAGTATTACCATCACTACAGTGACGGCCTGCATCGGATTTTATGCGTTAGTACCCTCGGCCTTCGAACCCATTAGCAATCTTGGGCTACTGGCAGGCAGCGCCATTCTAGCTGCCCTGATTTCCAACTTATTGTTCCTGCCGGCTATAATTGCCCTGTCACCCGAAGAGCGCCGCGATGCCTATCAGTAGATATACTCTTGTTTTTGTTTCCATTTTTTTGGCTTCCACGGCGCTGTTCACTCGCGCCGATAATCTGCAGGAGCAGTTCGCCGAAGCCCAATACACCTTTGACCAGACCCTGGCAAAAGACTTGCTGCCGCAGTATGAGCAGCTCGCGCAATCTGCAGATACCGAGAGCGCCTGGCTGGATTACGCTGCAGCCGCACTATTGGTAGCCGAGCTGATACGCGGCGACTACGAGTATTCATCTGTTGCCAAGAAAGAAAAACGGGAATTGGGGAGAAAAATAGACCGCGTTGCCAACATCGCCCTAAAAGCCCTGACAACTCTGCCCGACAGCTCGGAACGTTACCGCCTGGAAGCGGACCTTTTAGGTACGATGATTCGCAGCAGGTTCAAGGGGATGAAATATCAGGAGCGGCTGGAACAGGCGATTGCAAAAGCACTTGAACTCGATGACAAAAATGCGGACGCCTGGGTCAGCAACGCCAAGCGGCCATTGTTCGCCGCGGAAAAACACGGTGGCGAACCGGCACTGGCGTTGGAGTATCTCAACCGCGCGCTGGAAATACACCCCGAACATGTTCAGGCCCTGATTTTTCGCGGCGTAGCCCACACAAAACTGGGGGAAAGCGCACTGGCCGAGGAGGATTGGGCACTGGCTGAAAAGCTCAACCCGAATATAGCCGGGGTACCCGAGCAATTGCTGGATATCGAAGTGTAGTGTATGCCCCAACGAACTTTGTATTCGAAACAGCGATAGTGCAATTAACCTCCCCCACTCACGCCTATGCAGAGCCTGCCCTTTAAAACGCGTGTTACGACCCAAACTAAGGTGGTATGACCAACAGTAATCCCCTTCGCAACAGCATCCTCATTGCCGCATCTTTCGCCGCCCTGATCTGGGGACTTAAGCTCTTTGAATTCATCCTGGGCGTAGACCTCTACAACCTGGGCGTCTATCCGCGCACCCAGAGCGGATTGCTGGGCGTTTTAACGGCGCCACTGATTCACGGTTCATGGGAGCACGTAATCGGCAACACACTACCGCTGTTGCTTTTGGGTAGCATGCTGATCTACGGCTATCCCAAATCCCGATTCTGGGCGCTGACTGGTATCTGGCTTTTTTCGGGTATTGGAGTGTGGCTATTCGCCAGAAGCAGTTATCACTTCGGGGCCAGCGGCCTGACCCATGGCATATTCTTCTATTTGTTTGTTGGGGGTATTCTTCGCCGCGACAGGCGCTCGGCCGCTCTGCTAATGGTGGCGTTCTACATGTATGGCGGGATGTTGCTGACTATTCTACCGCATGACCCGGGAGTATCCTTTGAATCCCATTTTTTTGGAGCGGCGTCCGGAGCGATTCTCGCCTATGCATTTCGCAATTGGGATCCCAAACCGATACGCAAGCGCTATGCCTGGGAACGGCATCCTGAAGAGGATCGCTACGTGGAGGAAGAGGAGGACCCTGTCATCGGCGATCAATGGAAAACGGAGCTCCATCAAGTTGATGCTGATAACCCGCCACGAAGTGACTAATAGCTTCGGCCAAAGGGTCAAGTGGCAGCACGATTGTCGAACGGGTCGCACCGGCTCCCCTGGGTTCCAGCGCTTAATCAGCTAAACAGGCCAAATACAAAAAAGCCCCACCCGATGGGTGAGGCTTTTTTGTATTTGGTGCGCCCGGCACGATTCGAACGTGCGACCCCCTAGTTCGTAGCCAGGTACTCTATCCAGCTGAGCTACGGGCGCGTCAGGGGCGGTACTATAGGGAGGAAGCTGTTATCCGTCAAGGGCTTAGAGGCCAAAATTAGGGGGTGAATCAAACCCGACAGATGCCCTTTGCCCAGAGTAAAAATTCAGCTACATCAACCACTTAGTAGATATTGAGAAGCTATTATCCCAATTAGGCTATATCCAAACTGTCAGCCAAGCAGCTCGCTAACGAATAAACCCCTGCTCCGATTGCAAGAACAAGCGAATAGGTACTTTTGAGTCTTCGTTCAGCCGGATCAATAGGCCGTAATAATCGTTGTCGTAATCATCCACCCACTCGTACTCAAATTCGGGGATAAGGTCGAACTCGATCTTCCCCGGCGCCTGTCCGACAACAACCACTTCTTCCATTTGGCTGCGATCCGGCATTGACGCCTTGGGGATCGCGATAACCAAACGTTGACCGCCCTCTTCATCGGTATCCACTTCGCGGACTTCTGCGCCCACACCGGCGCCCTTATAACCTTTAACAAGTTCCAGCCAATCGGTCTCCATCATGGCCTTATCCTGCGCGCTGACGGATCCCACGCCAAAGGAGATGGACGTTGCGATTAGGGCAGCAGACAAAATCAAATTTTTCACAGCGGAACCTCTTTGCACATTTATCAATTACTTATATCCAAGAATAGACCAGAATTACTCAAAATGGTTGCTTAAAATAAAATACCTGCAATGGCGAGGTACTGCTACAGCGGCAGGTTTTTCATCCATTTACAGGTCAGCACCCAATTCGGGCTGCCTGGCGATGATAGCGGCGCGGAAATTCGGCGGGATGGGAGTTGATTTACGGGTGTCCTTATCAACATAGACCTGAGTGAGACCACCCCTGGCCAACAAGGTATCGGTGGCGTCGTTGTACAGTTCAAACGCTGCGTCTGCGCTGCTATTACCCAGACGCGAATAGCCCACGTATACGCGAACATTGTCAAAGGCCTTCACCTCGTCAACATATTCGCAATTGATCTTCACGGTGAAAATAAAGCATGGGGCTTGCTGGGGATTCATGCCACTGTAGCCAAGTTCTTCCATATAAAACCCCAGAATCTCATCGGCAAACATCATGTAGTTCGCAAAATACAGATGACCCTGTGCGTCCACGTCACTAAAACGCACCTTCATAATATCGCTATGGGGTAAGGTCGACTTCGTGGTGCCTGCCATGCGAGCACTCCCGTTTTTTTGCCCTAAAAAGTCGTTGGCAGTATATTGCACAGGCTCTCACAAACCCAGTTCAATCAACGGTATACTCCAGCTATTTCCTGAAATGGCCCGCAGGCTATATTCACCGCCCCACATCACAGGACTCTTGCAGAATGTACTTCGTAACTCTGAAATACGCCGTTGGTGATCACATTCTCACTATCACCCTCAACCGGCAGAGCGGATGAACGCATTCACTGTTGTCATGGCCCGGGAACTGATCTCTGCCTTCGATGCCGCCGATGCAGACGATGCGATTCGCGCGATTGTGATTACCGGCGAAGGTCGGGCTTTCAGAGCATGAAGCCGGTTATCGCAGCGATCAATGGTGCTGCCGTTGGCGTCGGCATTACGATGGCCTTGCCCATGGACATACGTCTGGCGTCTGACAAGGCCAAATTTGGCTTTGTTTTTGGTCGCCGGGGCATTGTGCCGGAGGCGGCTTCGAGCTGGTTTTTGCCCCGCGGCAAGCAGGCGGACGCGAAAGAGGGATTCGACTCCTTTCTGGAGAAACGGCCGGCGGTATTTACCGACAAACCGAGCACTGATATGCAGTCATTTTACCCCTGGTGGGAAGAGCCTGACTTTTCCGTATAAACGCAGGGTGCTCCACGGATATTCAAGCTACACTTTGTGTACGCAAAATTTCAGAGAACAAGAGCGATGATTGGAAAACTATTTACCCTGGCATTCATCATTGGCGCCATTTACTGGTATTACACCGGCCCCTACCAGGACCGGGTAAACCCAAGTTACGAAACCAAGCTGGAGAACTACGCTGACCAGATGCGCAAGTGCATCAGGGGCTTAAACTACAAATCAGGTTCTACTGGTGAAGTTCAGTCCGGAACACCGGAAGAAATTTGCGCCGGCCAGCACAACCTGTACCGCAAAGAAGGCAAGTGGCACAGCTACGATGATGTGCGCAAAGATCGCTAGCCTCGAGTAATCCCCGAGCTTACTGATAAGTCACCAGGGCAGATTTTTTCGAGGCCAAAATTGCCTTAGAAATTATACTTACTGGCCTCATAGATAGACATCGCCCGTTCCCATATCTCGCCCACTTTGCCATCGCCCACCGGTTCTCCGTCTAATTCCACTACCGGGGCGATGTGCTTGCTGGAGTTGGTAATCCAGACCTCGTCTGCGCTACGCACCTCATCCATTGTGACCACACGCTCTTCAACCGGAAGCGAGCCATCGGCGCGCAACGCTGCAAGTGTAATGTGACGTGAAATTCCGGGTAGTAGCTGATTGTCCAAAGGCGGAGTAATAACCACACCGTTTTTAACAATAAAAACATTGCTCTGGCTGGCCTCGGTCAATTCACCTCGAGCGTTGTGCAGTATTGTTTCGTTTTTGCCCTGCTCATAGCCCTGCTGGAAGTGCAGCACATTACCCAATAGCGCTATCGACTTCACGTTGCAACGACGCCAGCGCATGTCCTCTGCCACAATCGCCTTCAAGCCCGGCTTGGTGTGACGATCGGGTTTTTCGGGGTGAGGGTCAATCTCCAGGGCCATACCAAACACAGTCGGCTTGGTATCAGTGGGAAAGCCGTGAAAACGACGCCCTTCATTACCACGTGTAACCTGAAAGTAGATGCCCAGGTTGTCCAACTCATTGCGCGCCATCAGACCTTCGGCAATGTCGCGCCACTCACTGTCGGACAGGACCTGATTCTCAAAACCGATCCCGCTAAGGCCCGTTTTCATGCGTTCCAGGTGCAGATCGAACCCTATCATCTTCCCGTCATAGCAGGGCGTGACCTCATAGATCCCGTCTCCAAAAAGAAAGCCTCGGTCAAAAGGCGAGATAGTGGCTTCTTCAGCAGGCATGTACTCGCCATTCAAGTAAACAATCATGGGGGAAATCTCACTGAGTTTATCGAGGTTTGCTAAAGCATAGTGGAAACTCCAGGCCGGCGCACCCAGCAGCGACAAGTTCGGGCAAATTTCCGGACTACGAAGTCATTGGACACCCTTAATATCACGTACAATGAATTGGAATTGGTAACACGTAGAGGGGCTGCACCCTTCGTCGGAGAGATGATCACCACATGAACCGCATAGTCCCCGTCTATATTGTTCCGGCCGCTGTGTTCATTTCCGTTGTTATGGGTGGCGGTTACGGTACCGGGCGGGAAGTCATCGAGTTTTTTACACGCTACGGACTTGCGGGGGGGCTGTTAGGGATCGCCACATCCGCCTGCGTCTTCGCTCTGGTGCTCGCAATCACTTATGAGTTCGCCCGTGTTTTCCAAGTGTACGACTACCGCACTTTTTTCCGCCAACTCATTGGCCCGTTCTGGGTGTGCTTTGAAATCTTGTATCTCCTGCTCTTCCTGTTGGTATTAGGGGTTGTAGGGTCAGCTGCTGGCAACATACTGGAGCAGGAATTTGGTATATCCAACTACTTTGGCATGGCGGGTGTACTGACCATGGTGGTTGCCCTGGTTTTCTTTGGCCGCGAAGTAGTTGAACGCGTACTCACCGTATGGTCTATCGGCATGTATGTTGTATTTGCCTACTATTTCCTACAGATTCTAGACAATGGCGAAGTTGATATCTTGCAAGCGGTGAGTCATGGCAGCGTGGAACCCGGCTGGCTGCAAGGTGGGGCGCTCTACGCCATGTACAATCTTGCCATTGCACCCGTGTTACTGTTTTCAAGTCGTGCCATACAATCGCGGCGAGAGTCGATTCTGGTCGGAATATTTACCGGCATCGCCGTTATGATCCCGGCAGCACTTTTCCATGTAAGCTACGCCGCCGGTTATCCAGAGGTACTTGAGCAGCCGGTTCCCAATTACTGGATGATCTCCACCTTTGCCACGCCGCTGTTTCTGGGAGTGTTCCTGATCGCCCTGCTGGGCACCCTGGTGGAAACCGGAGCGGGTTTGGTGCAGGGAGTCATTGAGCGTATCGAGTCGGTGCTCAAACCGGGCGAGGGTGAGGGCCTTGGCCATCTATCCCGATCGTCGATAGCTATTGCAACTCTTTCATTGGGTGCGTTGGTGGGATCACTGGGTATTGTCTCTCTGATTGCCAAAGGCTACACCGCGCTATCCGTTGGATTTGCCATCGTCTACATTATTCCGGTGTGTACCCTGGGGGTGGGTAAGATCATTACACACACCCGAAGGGAACGGACTCAGAAGGAATAGTGAGTTTTCTGAAAGCGGTGACAACACCTGGAGAGCTCGCTAGTCCGAGCTGCTTTCCAGTAACCCCCAGGCTTGCAGGTAGACCATTAGCTGCTGATTAAATACTCGATAGCCGCTGGCATTAGGATGGATACGATCGGCGCGCAAATTTTCATCGGACAACACATCGGCAAACACATCCGCAGCCAACAACGCCCCCAGCTCCTCAGCGAGTTCTTCATACATAGCCGCGTCAGAATATATTCCCGCGGTTGCGCGTAACATTGAAAATTGCGGCACAGAAACCAACACGGCAATGGCACCTTCACCTTGCACCTGTAAGATCATGGAGCGTAAAGCCTCACGCACGCCTGCCAGTGGCAGTCGGCGTAAAAAATCGTTGCCGCCCAGCTCGATAATCACCAATTCAGGTTCTAGTTCGGCAAGTAGTGCAGGCAATCTATACTGGGCGTTGTGCGCTGTATCTCCGGAAATTCCGGCATTAACTACATTCCAGCCAGTATCTTCTGCCAACAGGGTGGGCCAATCCTCCCCCACCCTGGCGCCGGTGCCGTAGGTAACACTGTCGCCGAATGCCAGCACTGTGGTATTTACCGGGAGTGCACTGTAAACACTTTCCTCAGAACAAGCCTGTAGTAGAAGGACTAGCGATAGAACCAGGAATCGAATAATCACCTCTCTGGTGCGTCTGTAATCAGGCAAGCGCCCCGCCCTTGCGATCGGCTTCCAGATCATTGAGGAACTTGTCCAGCAGGGACTTTTCGGCGTGCGGCATTACCACCACATGAGCCATGGACTTGGGATGATTGGCCGACGCCTTGACCGTCGCAAGAGTCCATTTCTTTTTCAATTCCCGGGATACCAGGTTATCGAAATACACCGTATTGGAGCGCGAGTCAGCAATCATGGGCTTAAACTCAGGAAAATGGCTCGCCATTTCGCCGCGTAGATACTGGGCATTTTCCAGCACCATACTGGCATTGCGCTCCTGGTCCTGCAGCGCCTCAGCGGTGCAGTAATAGTGAAACTCAGCGGGTTTTACAGAATCGCGAGAACAGGTAATAGTGCCGGGCACGTGCGAAATGTAAGCAGGGTCGTGAACTGATCTGAACAGCTCGCGAAACTCCTCGAAGTCCTTCTTGCCCGCGATAAACATACCGGCCGTCCCGGGATAGCCAAAAAACTTGTGACAGGACACCGCGATCGAGTCATAGCGTTTGCCCGCCGGACCCTGCTTGTGTAGGTCGGCCGCATGCTCGGTGACGTGGAGATAACCGCCAAATAGCGCTGCATCCAAATGCATGTAGGACTCACGCCCCTTCAGCGCCGCGTTAATTTCGTCAATATTATCGACAGCGCCCATCAGGGTGGTGCCTATGGTTGCTACCATTAAAACAGGCGCCTCTTTGTTCTCATCGAGCTTTTCCCGAAGATCCGCTATATCCATAGCCCCTGTTTCGGTGGTTGCCACCTGCACCTCTTCCAGTGACAACAGGTCACGAATTACCTGAATCGAGTAATGCGCCTCCGTGGTGTAGTAGATTTTTGGCGCCACACCCGTTCTGGCCTTAAGCAAAGTGCGGCCCACAAATGCGCCATGCATATTGCTGTCCGTACCGCTGTTGGAAACAAAGCCCCAGATATCCGCCCCGTCGAAGCCATAGCGCTGACCAAACCGCTCAATAAGATCCGCTTCCAGAAACTGGGTGTCGCCGTGCCCCTGATGATAGAAAGGGTCGCCAACGTTATTCATTGAGCGCGAATACACTTCCGCTGTTGCCAGTTGCTCCCGCCACCGAATGAACCCGTCTGGAGCAGGGTTCTTGTTCCCGGGATAGCCCAAAAAAACCTTCGGGTCATGGGATTTCAGCCAAGTACGCTTAGCGTGGATAAATTGCTGCGCTTTCGCATCGACTACACTGCCTGTAGCGGGCAGCAGAGCTTGCTTGGTAGTTGCGGGGGAAGCGCTGGCAAGAGGTGAGCACATCACCGACCCTGAAGCCGCCGCCACCCCGGTATTGATCAAGAACTTACGTCGTGAAAACATTGAGCACCCTCGGTATTGTTCCGTATTGTCAGGCAGGCCAGCTCACCATGCGCCAGACATAACTATAGTCCTCCCTAACGCTTCTTGCACGGAACACAAGTTAGCCGAAAATCATGGACAGGCTACCAGCAAATCCATAGCATCTGACTGCCCCGACCGTCACTGCTCTCAGAGCGCTCAAAACCTGCGAAGGAGAGTATAGCGGCCGGGCGAATAGCACGGCCAAACACTCACGTAGTCCAGAAATTGCGCATAACAGGATTGGAATTTAATGAACTTTCGATTTGCCCCACTTCTTTCACTCTTATTGGCCTGTAATCTGTGGGCACAAAACAGCACCGGCGAACTGGAGGCCCGAGTACAAGAAGTTCTGACTACCACCCCACTGATTGACGGCCATAATGACATTCCCTGGGCGTATCAAATGCGGGTAAGCGGCCATATAGGCCAGTTGGACTTGAGCACTGATCTCAGTCAATTAGATTACCCGACAGATACCGACCTTCCACGCCTCGCACGAGGTCAGGTCGGCGGACAGTTCTGGTCTGTGTTCACACCTGTTACCAAGACTGGCGGTGACCCGGGCGCCACCAGCCAGGTAATGACCCAAATCGACCTTGTTAAGCGCCTGGTGGCTGAGCACCCCCAGTCGCTTGCAATGGCATATACCGCCGCTGATGTACGAGATATTCATCAGCAAGGAAAAATCGCCTCCTTGATCGGTATCGAAGGTGGCCACGCTATCGAAAACTCACTCGGCACCCTGCGCGGCCTATTCGGTGCCGGCGCTCGCTATATGACCCTCACGCATACCAAAAGCCTGGATTGGGCAGATTCAGCTAATGACACAGAGCGGCTGGATGGTCTGAGCCCCTTTGGAGTTGAAGTCGTTCGAGAAATGAACCGTTTAGGCATGTTGGTGGATTTATCGCATGTGTCGGTAGCCACAATGAACGACGCCCTGGACACCAGCGAGGCGCCTGTCATTTTTTCCCACTCCAACGCCTACGGAGTAACCCTCAATGTGCGCAATGTCTCTGACGAAGTACTTATGCGCTTGAAGGCAAACGGCGGCGTCGTCATGGTGACATTTTTCCCGGGCTATGTTTCAACAGCCGCCGATGAGGATTTTAAAAAACGATTTAAAGCACTGATTGAGGCACGGCAGAAGTCCGGTCAGCCAACGGATGATGCAAGCCTTATTCCTGTACTGATGAAAGACCGGTCTGGCGTGCATGCCACGCTGGCACAGGTCGCTGACCACATCGACTATATTCGCGACCTTATCGGGGTGGATCATATCGGTATCGGCTCGGACTTCGACGGCATGCCTCCGGGACCGATAGGCCTGGAAGACGCTTCTACCTACCCTGCCCTCTTTGTGGAACTTCTCCGCCGCGGTTACAGCGATGAAGATATTGCCAAAATAGCCGGCGAGAATATTCTGAGAGTCATGACACGGGCAGAGATGATTGCCGCAGCATTGCAACGCGCGCGGCCACCGTCGGATGCATTGATCAGTGAACTGGACCCGCCGCTGGAAAACGCTTCGGAAAAAGCGAATCAGGATGGGTAGCTGGTACTATTCGCATAAAATAAGGGCGCACTGATCCAGGCCGCTCAACCGGTAAGAGATACGTTGAGATATTCAAATCCGCGAAACATAAAAGCGGGACGCAGACGGGCATTTTCGACATTGACGCTAAAGTTCGGATAACGCCGGACCAACTCCTCAAAAAATATCTTACCTTCAAGCCGTGCAAGCTCTGCTCCCACACAGTAATGAATGCCACCGCCGAAAGTGAGCGGTTTTTGCTCCCGCTGCGATATATCAAAAATACCAGGGTCGGCAAACTCACTTTCGTCACGGTTGGCGGCGGCTACGATTGCCAACACTCGCTGCCCCGGTAAAATTGTCTGGCTGCCTATCGTTTGCTCTTCAAGCGCTGTCCGGTAACTGGCCTGCAGAGAAGACTCAAAGCGCAGTATTTCCTCGGTAGCGGGGGCCGCAAGGCCAGGATCATCCACCAAGCGCTGGCGTTGCTCCGCGTGCTTACCGAGCAAATACATACCGTTACCTATCATATGGGCCGTTGTTTCAAATCCAGCACCGAAAAGTCCGATCACCGAGGTGCTGAGCTCCTCTGGTGTTAGCGAGTCACCCCCCTCCTGGGACTCAACCATCGCTGTAGTGAGATCATCACGGGGGTTTGCACGCCGACTGGCGAACAACTCATTAAAAGTCTCTGTAAGAAAAAGCATTTGCGCATCTGCGCGATCCAGTTCCGTCTCTGACAACGCGCGCGTTTCAAAAACAACGAATGAGTCGGCAATGGCCTGATTCAACTTTAGTAGCAACTCAGCCGGATACTCCTCATCACTCATGCCCAACATATCGCACATGACTTTGGTCGGGAACTGATAGGCAAACTCGTTTATAAATCTGATCTTGACCAATTGATAGGCAGCGCCCTGGCGGGACAGCGAGCCAGTCTGGCTAGGCTGCTAAGCACAGCGGAGCGAGCAGACCCGCAGCTGGTCGATATCGAACAACAGATCTCAGCCTTAACCGGAAATGCTTATGTTATCGGGATAACCGGCCCCCCAGGTGCTGGCAAATCTACGCTAATCAACGGCCTGCTGCCGCATGTGACGTCCCATTTCGATAAAGCCGCAGTACTGGCAGTTGACCCCAGTTCACCCTTTTCAAACGGTGCAATTCTCGGTGACCGTGTGCGTATGCACGGAAATCTGGGAGAATCAGTTTACATTCGCTCGCTGGCTTCCCGCGGAGAAACTGGCGGAATGGCGCGTGCGGCGTCAACCTGTGTTCGTATATTCGACGCCTGTGGCTGGCCGGTAATCATCATCGAAACTCTGGGTATTGGCCAGGTCGAACTCGACATAATGAATCTGGCGGATTCCGTTCTGGTGGTTCTCAACCCAGGCTGGGGCGATACCATTCAGGCAAATAAAGCGGGCCTGACTGAAGCGGGAGACGTTTTCACTATCAACAAGGCTGACAAGCCAGGGGGCGAGCAAACCCGGGCGGATCTGGTCGAATCACTCAACATGCTGGCAAGAAAACCATCGCCGGCCGTCACCGAAACCATTGCGACAACCGGCGCAGGTTTGGACACCTTGTGGCAGACCTTGCTAGAGCACCGAGAGCAGATGTTGAATAGTGGAGAACTGCTGGCACGCCGCGCCGCTCGAAAAAGTACGGTAATGCGCAAGCTCATCGAGGACGAAATCGAAAGAAGGCTATCCATCTCGCTTTCGTCTACTGTTGCCAGCGAGCTTCTGGACGGATATTCACCTGGCGAAGTCGATCTCCCTGCCGTGGTTGAAAAACTGCTGGACTCCATGCGCAATAATTGACACCGCATATCCCCGGTCAGACTGGATAATTGGCGCAATTGCCTTTCCGCACTCTTTAGTGTGCAATAAAGGCCATAGTCTGCCCCAGCGATGCCGCCAATGCCCAAATCAGCGCCCTATACCCCGCCTGCCGATATTATTGCGGCGTTTCCAGAGATTTCCGGTAATACCGTCAATGGCCTCGGTGAACAAGAGCCGCGACAAGCATCACCGTTTTTCTGGCATAAGCCCGAACTCCAGACCCACGGCGGCCTGCAAAGAAAAGTGCTTGAGTATGTGATGGGGGAACCCAGCGTTGGCGCCGAATTTATGCACTCGGTGGTAGGTGGCCCCGAACGTGGACCGGATCAAGTCCAGCGGTCATCCGAAACCCAATCAGCGACACCAGAACAATGGGCACAGCGCATCAAAGACTTTGCTCTGGCCAATGAAGCGGACGTCATTGGCATCACCAGGATGTGCAATGACTATGTATACGAAGGTTATGAAGTTGCGGACAAGTTCATCATTATCATCGGGGTGGCTCACGAATATGAGCAGATGAAAACGGCTCCCTCAACGCTGGAGGACCCATCCAGCGCAGTGGAGGTTGCCCGCCAGTACAATCGCGGCGCCAGGGCTGTGTCCAAATTGAGAAACTTTATTCTGGAGCAAGGGTTTCCAGCAACTGATTATCCCGGTCCACTGGCAGATGCAATTCTAATGATCCCCGCTGCAGTCGCTTGTGGACTGGGCGAACTTGGCAAACACGGGTCTCTGATACACCGGAAATTGGGCTCATCATTTCGCCTGGCGGCGGTCACTACGAACATGCCACTGACGGAAGACACGCCCGATGAATTCGGTGTCGACGAGATGTGTGCCGGATGCCGGGTCTGTGAAAATGTCTGCCCACCAGACGCTATATTCCAGCATAAGAAAACTGTGCGCGGTGTCGAAAAATGGTATGTGGATTTCGACAAATGTATCCCCTTCTTTGCTGAGAGCTTTGGTTGTGGCGTGTGCATAGCCGCCTGTCCCTGGAGCCTGCCAGGAGTTGCGGACAAATTGTTGGTTAAAATGGCGCGACGCAAAACGCGAGAGCTGGATTAAGCTTTAAAATCAATGACCTATGGTGTGATGGCAGATCAAATCAGAGCGACACCAACCAGCACCAGCAGGGCAATATTGGCGATAACACCGATAATGAAAAAGTAACTGCGAGGACTGGGATTTTTTTCGGTAGCAATCTTGTAGTACAGCGCCATGTGGATGATACGTGCCACCGCATAGACCCAAATCAGCACACCGGTCCAAAACACGTTGGCGCCGATTAGTATCGCTAAAAAGCCTGTAGGCAGCATTACCGTTAGATTCTCAACAGAATTCATAAAGGTACGATTGGCACGAAAAACAAATGAAGAATGGCTCAGGGACTCATCCATTTTCCCGGGGACAGCAGCGGGTTGTGCGGCTTTTGAGAAGGTCGCGACGCCCCACTGCACAATTAAGGTAACCAGCATCACGAAAATTCCGACAAAAGCCAGGTGGTATTCCTGTAGTTGTGCCATCGCTGTTCTCCATCACAAATGTGATAATAAATTGAGCGAATAGTTTACCCCTCCAACTAGATCAAACATAGCTGGCGAACAGCTCATTGCCTTTTAACGGCTTTTACTGTGCAATGCGCACTCACTCAGGAACCGCCACCATGACCACTCTGGGACAATCCCAACACTTACCGGTACTCAAAATCTCCAGCCCCGGCGCAATCGTCGACGCAGGCGCACTGGGAGAAGTTCTTGTGCCTCATCGATACTGCCCTACAGAGCTGGCTCTGGGCGATATGCTGCGAGTTTTCACCTATCTGGATTCAGAGGGTCGCACTATCGGCACTACCCAAAAGCCCAAGGTCGAAGTCGGTCAGTTCGCCTTTCTGAAGGCGGCGGAAAATACCGATTTTGGAACCTTTATGGATTGGGGCCTGGATAAGGATTTGCTGGTTCCCTTCGGCGAACAGCACCGCCCCATGGAGGCTGGCAAATCGTATATCGTGCACGCCTACCTCAATTCAGCCGACGGGCGAATAACTGGCTCCTCAAAGATCGACAAGTTTCTCGATGATGACAAACCACATAGTTTCGTAGTGGGACAAGCAGTTGATCTGATTATTGCCAACAGCACCGATCTGGGCTTCAAAGCGATCATCGATAACAGCCACTGGGGGGTACTTTATAAGAACGAAGTGGCCGAGAGATTGAGTTTCGGCCAGAGCAAGTGCGGCTTTGTGAAATACGTACGTCCCGATCGCAAAATTGACCTTACCCTGCAAAATGCGCGGGAAAGCCGCGATGAACACGCCACGCAGATTATGGAGTATCTCGAAAAGCACAGGGGCTTTGCACCACTACACGACAAATCCGACCCCAAGGTTATCGAACGCGTTTTTGGCATGAGCAAGAAGTCGTTTAAAAGAGCGATCGGGGGCTTATACAAAGAGCGTGCTATCAGTATAGAGTCCGATGGCATCAGGTTGTTGGAGCAATAATTGAACACCGACTACCGGAATATTTTTATCGCCCAGGAGCACAATGATCATGGCCATTAACTGGTACCCCGGCCATATGCACAAGGCCAACAAGGATATGCGGGAAGCCTTGCCACAGGTCGACCTGATCATTGAACTGCTAGACTGCCGACTGCCCTACAGCAGTCAAAATCCGTCGATAGCGGCTCTGGGCAAGGATAAGCCGTGTATCAAAATTCTCAGCAAATCAGATCTCGCAGATCCCGAAATAACCGCTCAATGGCAGACATATTTCGAAAAATCCGCCTCGGTTAAAACGTTACTCAGCACGCTCGACCAACCGGATAAATCACAAAGACTTCTCAGCCTGTGCCACAAATTGGTATCTGGACGGCCAAAATCCGGCTCCAAACTGATGGCAATGATTACCGGTATTCCCAATGTAGGAAAATCTACGTTAATCAATGCAGTGGCTGGCCGCAAAGTTGCCAAGACCGGCGACGAGCCTGCAATTACAAAAGGCTTGCAGAAGATCAAGGTGAACGAAACCATGATGTTTCTGGACACACCTGGCATTCTCTGGCCAAAAATACACAATGAAAACAGTGGCTACAGGTTGGCGGCGTCGGGCGCGATTAAAGATACGGCCACCGAGGTTGAAGATGTGGCATTTTATTTAGCGGAATTTCTGCTCGCTGAATATCCAGAGTTACTCCGTGAGCGTTATGGCATAAAGGCACTTCCCAATTCCGAGCTCGAATTTCTTGAATTGATGGGCGCCAAGCGCGGCTGCTTGCGCGGCGGCGGTCAGGTGGACCTTGAAAAAGTCTCGTCGATTTTAGTGAACGAATTTCGAAGTGGCATACTCGGCGGAATTACTCTGGAAACACCAGCAATGGTTATGGTGGAAGAGTTGGTATTAGAACGTCAACGAGCAGAGAAAGCAGAGCTGGAACAACAACAAAAACCTAACAATAAAGGGGTTAAGGGCTAACTTTTCCCTCTACCCATTTCTGCGTCTGAAACCATGCCACGATGATCCAGAGTATTTCGATTCAGAATTACACCGCACCATCAGTCACTGTCTGCCGAAAGCCCGCAGGCGTTGAGCCACTCCAGCGCTTGAACGCCGTCCGAAAACTTCGGGCATCGGCGTAGCCCAAACGGAGCGCCACGCTTTCTACAGAGAGTCGGGTAGATGACAGCAAATGCTGCGCTTGCCGATAGCGGGTTTCATCAACCAGTCCTCGATAGGTAACCCCGGCTGATTGTAGTTGACGCCGCAAATTCCGCGGACTTTGATTAAAGCGAGCAGCCATCTGGTCCATACTCAGCATACTACCCTCCTCCACTTCCAGTAGTCCTCGAACCGCAGCAACCAAACCGCGCTCCTCTGTCAATGCCGAGGTACTTGCGCGGCACATATCCAGTAATAACTCGCGATATTCAGGTTGCGGGTGGGGCAGCATTCTGGCCAATAGAGTCCGGGGCATTAACAGCACGTTGCGCTGCGCTGAAAAATGCACAGGGCAATTAAATACCTGCCGGTAAAGCGATAGATCAACGCCCGGGTCAGGATGGGTCATTTGCACCTCGCCAAATTTCACCGGCTCACCCATAAGTTCATTAAATAGAGTTTGCAGTGAGGCAAAGGTGCTCTCCACCTCGAGTATTGCCGCCAGAGGATCCGCCGCCGTGGGAAAGATGCTGAGGCAGGCAAACTCCCTACCCCGCTTCACCTCTGTTGTCAGCGTACTGTGGGAGGCCCAACTGACCAGCGGTGCGAACTCGGTCAGTAAGTTCAGTGCCTCTCCAATGGTGGCAGAAGCCATCATTGCGCTGGCTAGAATGCCGTAGTTGGGCAGATTGAGGCGGGCACCAATACGCAGCCCCAGAGTCGGGTCGGTATTAAAGTGCGCGATACGGGTATAGATGGCCAGCTCCTGGGCCAGAGTAAGGCGGTGACGCGGGTTGCCCAGCTGCGAGGTTGTAACGCCCGTGCCAAGTAGCAGCACACTCTGTGCCAGCCCTTGTCGTTTCTCCAGATCATTGGCCATCAATCGCACTTCGTGGCTATTAAGGAGCTGTCGCTGACTATGGGTACTTGGTAAGTCTGTCTCGTGAGACATTTTCGGCCTAACTCGTATCCTATTTTATCCCCCTATTGTCCCTTAATCGCTCTGCCCATACCACCAAGTAATCATTAACCTTGACCGACGCTTTAAACTGTCTTGTCGAACGAAGCTTATGCCATTATGAAAACCAAATATGATGCTATTGTCATTGGCGCCGGCCACAATGGGCTGACCAATGCGGCCTACCTCGCCAAGGGTGGTCTGGACGTACTGGTGGTCGAGAAGAACGACTATATTGGTGGTGCCGCCGTAAGTCGCGAGTTGCACCCCGGTTGGCTTTATTCCAATTGCTCTTACGTTTGCAGCCTGCTACGCCAATCCATCCATCGAGATCTGGACCTGACCCGGCACGGGTTGATGATCGTGCCCTACTCTGGCACTACCAACTTTTCCCGGGATGGTAATTACATCGCGGAATATGGCGATCACGCCATGCAGTATCGTGAAATTAAGCGCCATTCGTTGCGCGATGCCGATGCTATGCATCGCTATGAAGCTGACCTCATGCGCTATGCCAAACTGATACGGCATTTTCTACTGCGCACGCCTGCCGACCCCACCTCTTTCAAGCCACGTGACCTTGGCGAAATGGTTTTTATGGCCAAAAAGTTTGCCGGCATGGGGGAGGAGCAGGTTTATGAATTCATCCGCTTCCTGACCATGAGCGCAGGAGATTTTCTGGACGAGTATTTCGAGAACGATATAGTTAAGGCCCTGTATTCAACAAGTAGCATCATCGGCACAGCGCTGGGAGTTTATTCCCCCGGCACAGCTTACGTATTGCTGCACCATGTGATGGGTGACGTAGACGGTGCTGTTGGCGCCTGGGGTCTGGCCCGCGGTGGCATGGGTGCAATATCAGACGCCATAGCCAGTGCGCTACGCGAGCACGGTGGCGAGATTATGACCAATGCACCGGTACAGCAGATTATTGTTAAAAACAATAAAGCCGTTGGTGTTGCCCTGGACAATGGTGATGAGCTTCACGCCGACATCGTGGTGTCCAACCTCGATCCCAAGCGCACGTTCACCGGCATAATGCGGGCCGAGGATATTCCTGCAGATCTGCGGAAAAAAGCGGAGCATTTCAAAATTCGCGGCTCATCCGGAAAGGTCAACATCGCACTGACCGGCATGCCAGATTTTCCATCACTGCCAAACGGTCATCGTTTGCGCAATGGCTCCTTCCAATTTCTCGATTCCATGGAACGAATGGAACGCGCCTATGACGACTGGAAACACGGACGCTGGTCGGATGATCCTTTTATTGAAATGACCCAGTCATCGGTTTGGGACCCCACTCTGGCGGCACCGGGGCACTATTTTGTTTCCTGCTTTATCCAGTACTGCCCCGCTGAGGTAGAGGGAGGCTGGACCCCGGAAAAACGCGACGCTTTTGGCAAAACAGTCATTGATCAGATCTGTAATTATGCACCCAATTTCCGCGACCTTATCGCCCACATGGAAGTTCGCACGCCCTGGGAAATCGAGAACGAGATAGGCCTAACCGAGGGCAATATTTTTCAGGGTGAACTCACTCTGGACCAGTTGATGTTTAACCGCCCCTTCCCCGGATACTCACAATATAGAGGCCCGGTAAAAGGTATGTACATGTGCGGCTCAGGCACCCATCCGGGCGGCGGCGTTTCCTCTGCCTGCGGTGCTAATTCAGCCAGGGAGATCCTACGCGATCTGCGCAGACCCAACGTAGTGCCAGAGGACGATGTCGATGAGTAATCCATACGATGCCATCATCATTGGGGGTGGCCACAACGGGTTAAGCTGCGCCGCCTACCTGGCCAAGGCGGGCAAGCGGGTGCTGGTGCTGGAAGCAGCCGCCCAATACGGCGGTCTGGCTGCAACCCGGGAGTTCGCCCCGGGATATCGCGCATCGGTCGCTCACACCTTGCCACAACTCACCAAGCGTCTTGTCAATGATCTCAACCTGGAACAACACGGGTTCAGCCTCGCCGCCGACGCCCTGCCAACCGTCGCTCTGGGCGAACCGGGCAGCCAGGCTATAACTATCAATACCGGCGGCCTGGAAGGCGCCAATGACGCCGATCAAAAAGCCTATGGTGAGTACCGACGCTTACTGCAAAAATTTTCCTCTGCAATTAATCCTTTCTGGCACAAACAACCGCCAATGCTAGGTAGCGGAGGTCTTGGGGACACCGCGACGGTGGCACAATTCGGGCTGAAGTTACGTATGCTCGGCAAAGATGATATGCGTGAACTAACGCGCATGATCGCCCTGCCCGCACAGGATTTGATGGACGAATTTTTCACCAGCCCGGCACTGAAAGCCGCCCTCAGCTGGGATGCAAACATCGGCAGCAAACTCGCCCCCCGGTCTCCGAATAATGCTGTGTTGGCGCTGCTGTATCGTATGTCAGGCGACCTTACAGACGGTTTACCACTACCCCGTGGTGGCGCGGGCGGACTCACTGACGCATTGGCCGGTGCAGCGAAGGCGGCGGGTGCAGAACTGCGCCTCAACGCACCTGTTGCCAGAGTCATGATTAAAGAGCGCGCGGTAACGGGCGTTGAACTCGAAGACGGTGAGTGCATTGAAGCACGCAAAGTAATTTCCAACGCCGACCCAAAAACGAGCTTTTTCAAGCTGCTGGGGGCACGCCACCTCGACACCCAATTTACCCACCGTATCAATCGTCTGCGCCAACACGGTTATGTGGCGAAGTTACATCTTGCCCTTGATGAAATACCCAAATTTACCAGCCTGGAACAAGCGCAGGGTCGGCTGCTGCTTGCTCCGAGTATGGCCTATATCGAAAATGCCTTTGACGAGGCGAAGTACGGCGGGTATGCCAAGGATCTACCGATGGAAGTGGTGATTCCCTCGCTGCTGGATGACAGCCTCGCGCCAGCAGGCAAGCACGTACTGTCAGCCCACGTGCAGTACGCGCCCTACGACGTTAAAGGCGGCTGGGAGCAGCACCGGGACACTTTTTACCAGAACACCCTGGCCACGCTAGAACGCTACGCGCCGGGAATTGGCGCCAGTGTCAACGCCAGTGAATTACTGACGCCTGCCGATCTCGAGAGCCAGTTTCGGGTTAACGGGGGGCACTGGCACCACAGCGAGTTTGCCCTGGATGGCTGGTGGATGAATCGACCTACTTACGGCGCCTCACAATATCGCACACCGGTCGCCGGTTTTTACCTCTGCGGTGCAGGTTCCCATCCTGGCGGTGGCCTCATGGGCGCCGCCGGAGCCAATGCCGCCAGAACAATTCTGGAGGAGAGTTAAGCATGCCTTTACAGAGTAACTTGCAGTCGGCTGACGCTATAGACCACGTGCACGACGGCATCATGCAATCCCCGTTTCACAGCCGAACCTCTGCTATGAACATCAACCAGCAATGGGTTGAGTGGAATGGCTATGCCGCCTCCGTGTATTACGCAGACGCGCATATTGAATACTTTGCCACTCGCAACACCTGCGCGGTTTTTGATGTATCTCCTATGCGTAAATACCGATTCACCGGTGCGGATGCCGAAGCCATGCTGGATCGAATGGTAACCCGAGATGTCTGCGAACAAGCTGTGAATACGGTCGCCTACAATATTTGGTGTACCGATGCAGGGAGATTGGTCGACGACGGTACATTGTTCCGTCTCAGTGACCAGGAATTTATGCTGTGCTGCGCTGACCCGGGTTTCGATTGGTTCCAAATGAGCGCGGTAGGCTTCGACGATGTAACCATCACTGACATAAGCGATGAACTCGCCGCGTTGGCTCTACAGGGTCCAACATCTTGCGCACTGCTCAAAGCGATGGGTTTCACGGGCATCGAGCAATGCAAACCATTTCAAATTATGCGCTTTCCCTACGCCAACGGTGAGCTGATGATTTCCCGCACCGGTTATACCGGTGACCTCGGCTACGAACTCTGGCTGGATCCTCAGGTCGCAGAAAGTTTTTGGGATGAGCTGTTCGCTACCGGAGGTCTCTATGGCATCCAGCCGATGGGAGACGAATCTCTAGAGATGGCGCGACTGGAAGCCGGCTTTCTGGCGCCCGATGTGGATTTCCACGGCTCACTACACACGGTAGATCGCGGCCATGATCACTCCCCCTTCGAGTTGGGCCTGGCCTGGATCGTTAACTTCAAAAAGAATCACTTCAGCGGCCGTGCAGCCCTGGAAACTGAGAAGGCAGCGGGAAATTATCGCCGCCTACTCAAATTGGATATTGAGGGTAATAAGCCTGCGGAAAGTAGCATTCTTTACGCCGACAAAAAGTGTAGTAAAGAAATCGGCTACGTGACCTCAGCCATGTGGTCGCCGGTGGTAAAGGCCAATATTGCTTACGGCCTGGTCGACGCGAAATACTTCAAGGGCGAAATATGGGCGGAGGTTTATCATCAGAAAGAGCTGCGCTGGCAGCGTAAAGTGGCCAGATGCACGCGGGTCACCAAACCGTTCTGGGCACCTGCAAGAGCCAAACAAACGCCACCACCTGATTGCTAGCGCACCGGATCGAAACCGCTAGAACCCCACATTACCGCTAGGCAGCGGCGGGTAGTCCCCAACGGTAACTCCACCCCGTTGCACTTCATCAATAGCCTCTTCCATGAGCATCAGACCACGCTTTAGTACGTCAGGATCCATATTGAGCGCAGGATACAAACGGACCTGCGCTTCGTTATCGCAAATCGCCCAAACTCCACGCCTGAGCATGGCGTCTCGCACCGAGCGGCCAATATGAAAATCCTCGGCGTCATCATCTGTAGCGTGAAAAGAAACTCCAATCAGCAAACCCAGAGCACGCACCTCACCTACGATTTCATAGTGCGATGACCAGTCTGCCATAGCATCAGCAGCTAACTCGGCCAACTGATTCGCATGCGCCAAAATATTATCTCGCTCATAGATTTCAAGCGTTTTAAGAGCAGCAGCGCAGCCGGCGGGAGTGCCGGCGAAGGTACTACCCGCGGTAGCCCTGGGAGTATCACCTAGAATCTCATCGCGAGTTGCAACACCAGCGCAGGCCTCGATACCGCCTGAGAGATTTTTACCGGCAACCAGAATGTCCGGCACTACGCCATAGTGTTCTACTGACCACATTTTGCCGGTTCGCCCCAGACCAGTAAGCACCTCGTCGGCGATCATCAGCCAATCATACTTGTCACAAATTCGACGAATACCTTGAAGAAAATCAACGCTGGGAATCCAGTTTCCTCCCTCCGCAAGCCCTGGCTCTACCAGAATGGCGGCAATATTTTCTGCGGGCACAACAAACTCAGGGAGATGTGTTTCCAGATACCAAAGACAGTACTCAACATACTGCTCCTGACTCATCCCCGCTGGAATATTCTCCGAGTAAGGATACGGTGCTTTCAGCACACCACCGGCCCAAGCCTCCATATAGAGATTGTTGTCGCTGTTATAAGCGCTGACCATCTTGGTACCCAAACCCTCACCATGGAAGGAGGAGGTGAAACTAATGATGTAGCGTCGCTGTGTGTAGCATAAAGCGAGATGAATAGCAGACTCTACGGCCTCGGTGCCAGAAACCTCAAAACTAAATCGGGGCAGCCCCTGCTGAGGCATTATTGAGGCGAGCTTTTCCATCGTCGGAATTCTAAGAGGGTGTTCCCAGTGATAGCCATAACGGCGATGTGCCTGATGCACTGCCTCGATAATCTCCGGGTGGCAATTCCCCAGCGGATTGGTGGCCCAACCATTCTGAAAGTCGATGAACTGATTACCGTCCATATCCCAGACGAAGTCACCTTCAGCCCTATCAACTATAATTTGCGCCGGCGCGCTATAGCCTTTGCCAGCACTCAACTTTGAGGCCTTTTGATACCATAAGCCGTTACGCGAATGTGGCTGTCCTCGCTCGAGAAGCGCACGACTTCCCGGTCCGGGCAAATCGAAGCTCATGCTGCAAATACTACGGTTTTGTTACCTCTGACAATGACCCGATCTTCAAGGTGGAAGCGTAAACCACGGGACAACACAGACTGTTCTACATCTCGACCAAGGCGCACCATATCCTCTTTGTCACAGCTATGATTCACACGGATGACATCCTGTTCAATAATGGGACCTTCGTCGAGATCCTCCGTAACATAATGGCAAGTGGCCCCGATCAATTTTACTCCTCGGTCATAAGCGCGCTGGTAAGGGTTGGCGCCGACAAAAGATGGCAGAAAACTATGGTGGATATTGATCAGCTTGCCAGCATATTCGGTACATAGCTGTGGCGGAATAATCTGCATATAACGAGCCAGCACGATAGTCTCTGTATCATGTCGGGACACGATATCTGAAATCTGTGCAAACGCTTCGCTTTTATCCTCTTTTGGCACAGGGACATAATGGAACGGGATACCGTGCCATTCGACCATACTGCGCAAATTCTCATGATTGGAGATGACGCACGGAATCTGGCACGGCAGTTCACCTCCCTTCCAGCGGTACAGGATGTCAGCGAGGCAGTGTGAAGCGTGGCTTGCCATGATAATAACCCGCTGTAGTTCCGTGTTATCACGCAAATACCACTCCATATCAAACTTCGTGGCCAGCGCCTCGAATTCTTTGCGAAACTGTTCAGGTGATTGCGCCAGAGAATCTCCACTAATTACATTGCGCATAAAAAACCAGTTCTGAACGCTATCTGTGTGATGATTCGATTCCAGCAGCGAGCCACCCCGCTCAGCAACAAATGCTGAAACAGCCGCGACAATACCTACCTGGTCGGGGCAAGATATAATCAAGCTATAGCTAGGCATTTTTTTGTAGTCACTCATCTGTGGATCTCTATATATCTATTCAATTTTTTGAATGTGTATATAATGCCATTGAAAGCCTAAACTTCCAAGCCCAAAACCTGCACTGCAAGAAGGGGGAAACGATGCCAAGTAAGAAGCCCGGCACCAATATGGCACTGCAACTGGAACGTCGAAAACTGCTCATGGACGCGACCATGAGCGCCATTTCCGAGCACGGCTTATCAAAGCTCACCCTCGCCAAAATTGCCAAAATTGCAGGGCTTAGCGCAGGCTCCGTCAACTTCCATTTTGACAGCAAAGAGACGCTCCTGCTCGAGACTCTCAAATTCCTCGCTGAAGAGTTCGGCGACAGCATCGATCATGCATTGAGGTCAGCAGGTGACAACCCCGCCGATCAAATGCTGGCATTGCTGGACGCCTCCCTTGATTCAAACATTACAGAACCAAGGAAAATGGCAGTCTGGTTTGCCTTTGCTGCAGAGAGTAGAGGTCGCAAGGATTATCAGCGCATCTGCGGTGCGCAGGATGAGAAAATATTCACCCTGACGTTGCGACTGTGCGACCAACTGATTCGAATGGGTGGGAAAAAAAAGCAAATGAATGCCAGAGCAATGGCCAATGCAGTTCAAGGTCTGGTCGATGAGATATGGGAAGAGATACTCTACACCGGCGACAACTATGACCGGGCAGACGCTCGCTTCATGTATCGAGCTTTTCTGGCAAGCGTTTTCCCCTGGGCATTTAGCAACCCCACTGAGCCAGAGAATCAAAAAATAGCCTTATCCGTGAGCGCACGCTCGTTGAAAATAACCCCCGCGAGTCTAGCCGACGCTGCCGACATCGCACCTCTTTTCGACGAATACCGGCAGTTCTACCAGCAACCTGCCAACCCCCGTCTCGCCAAGCGTTTTATTGGCGACAACCTGCGAAAAGAACGCTCCACCATCTTTGTTGCCCGCGACAAAAACAACGAAGCGCTGGGATTCGTGCAA
This sequence comes from Halioglobus sp., assembly GCA_036961205.1. Lineage (GTDB taxonomy): Bacteria > Pseudomonadota > Gammaproteobacteria > Pseudomonadales > Halieaceae > CALJFL01. The sequence continues at coordinate 263,987 of JBALVI010000004.1, forward strand.
CTCTATCCAGGCTGGTGCTCGGTGGCCGCCAGGCCTTTATACACTCTGTATGATCTGTTCGTCAGCGCTGAAGCGCGGCAATGCGGTGTGGGACGAGAACTCATGCTGGCCGCAAAGAATTTTGCCCTACGCCAGCGGGCTTGCAGAATCGACCTTGAAACAGAAGTAGACAACTTTAGCGCGCAAAACCTATACGAAGATCTGGGCTATGAAAAGGAGGTCAGTTTTTACAAATACTCATTAGAACTAAGCTAGAGCCGAAGGAAATGAGGCTTAGTCCGCGATCCGCACCTTACCAGAATCCAGATCCAAAGATGCCCGCTCCAGTGCTTGACGTAGCGCAGCTACCAAATCATCGATTTGTTCGCGGGTGATAATCAAGGGTGGTGACATAATACACACATTAATTAGTGGCCTGACCAGCAGTCCAAACTGATGGCAGTAGCCATCAACCAGCTCGCCCAAAGCGTAATCCTGGGCAAGCAGGTCATCTCCCTGCGCTTGTTTGTCGTAGCGCATCTCAACTGCCGCCATCAAACCCATTCCTCGCACATCAGCCACCAGCGGCAGCTCTAACAATGTTTGCAGCTGCTGTTGAAAATAGGGCCCCACTTCGCGCACATGCTCCAGCAGCCCCTCTCGCTCGATGATGTCCCAACTGGATAAAGCGGCGGCGCAAGATACCGGGCTCGCTGCCCAGGTGTACCCATTGGAGAAAATGTTTCCGTGGGCGGCATCGCCACTGATATCTGCCATAAACTGGTCTGAGACAGCGAACCCACCCATTGGCACATAGCCGGAGGTCACCCCTTTAGCGAAGGTGATAATATCCGGAACCACACCAAAAACCTTCTCCGACGCGAACCAGTGCCCAAGCCTGCCAAATGCGGTTACCACCTCATCGGCGATATAAACAATGCCATGCTTTTTAACCATCTCCCAGCTTCGCCGGTTGTAGTCAGCGGGGGGTACAATCACACCGCCAGAGCCAAGTATAGGCTCGGCTATAAAGCACATGACATTCTCAGGACCCAGTTCGAGAATTTTCTGCTCCAATTCATCGATAAGAAAGTCACAAAACTCCTGCTCTGACACCTGAGTCTCGTGGTAAAACTGGCAGGGCGCGCTGAGAAAATGCACGCAGTCCTGCAGAGTATCCATCGCTGTCTTATCTCGCTCCTTGCCGGTGACAGACGCCGCCAAAAAAGTGCTGCCGTGGTACGCGTGATCTCTGGAGAGAATATGCTTACGCTTGGGCTCGCCCTTAATATTATTGGCCAACTGGCAAAGGCGGAGCGCAGAGTCCACCGCCGTCGAACCGCCAGTGGTAAAGTAAATCCTATTGAGATCGCCTGGGGTTTCCGCCGCAATCCGGCACGATAACTCGGCTTCCTGAGGATGAATGACCGAGAATGCAGAGGCATAACCCAGGTTCATAATTTGCGCAGAGACCGCATCAGCGATCTCGCGACGCCCATAACCCGTCTGCATACACCACATTCCAGCGGGCCCATCTATCATCCGATGGCCGCTGTCGTCAAAGATATACACCCCTTCGCCAGACACAATTATCGGTGTCGAGTCGTCTTCGCCCAACGCCGGCAGGTCAGCCCAGGGGTGCATCAGGTGACGATTAAAAATTTCGCGAGTATTCATCCTTTGGCCACCGCTTTGCGCATGGTATCGAGATACCAGTAAATGAACTCAGTCAGGGTTGCCTCATACTCAGGATGATAGGGTCCGGGCTCGAAAAAACGAGAGTTAACACCCTCACTGTTGCGACTGATGATGTACTCGTCCTCAAGGGTAGTATTGTGCCATAACCAGATTAGGCGCTTCACATCGTAGTCGACACCCTCTGCCGCATCGCCATTGACGAACCATACGACTTCCATATCAGTTTCAGTTAAGCCGCGAGGGATGAATCGATACAGCACGCAGTGGTCGGGATAATTCAACATAAAGCTCAGCGGCCCCATCTGGAAATCACCCGCCCCACCATCGTAGCCCTGTATATGTCCCATCAGCGGCGCAACAGGTTGACCATCCTCGCTGCCGGTGAGAAACCCGTCATACAAGCCGTAGCGACTGGTGTAGGCGCAGGCACCAAACGCCTCTGCGCCCAGGTAAATTCCATAATGCTCTTCACCCATGCCCTCAACGCCGGTTACCTCCTCGGTACGCGCCAGCATGGCATTAACTATTGGCGCCGACCGAACGTCCAGCTCTTTTAAGGTGTGCATGCGCGCATAAGCACGGTGCGAAGTGGCACAGTGATAGCATTCAAGATAATTCTCCAGTACCAACTTCCAATTCGCATCCACTTTATAGTTCTGCTTGTGGGCGATTTTTGCATTAGCCAGGTCATAGGCACCCAGTGGCTTCTCAAGTTTACTCAGTGGTCCCAGGAAATCTGCCGCCTCGGGATCACAGTTAATAAAAACAAGCCCCATGTAGACAGTCACACGAGCCCGCTTGAGCCCATATTTCTCGGGCTTAAAGTCCTTGCGAAGATCCATCTCCCGGGCCGCCTTCAAACTACCGTCGGTGCGATATACCCAACCGTGATACGGACAGACAAAAGTTTTACGATTGCCCGCCTTAGCCTCACACACCCTGGCACCACGGTGACGGCAAACATTGATCAGCGCGTGCACTTCGCCGTCTTCACCTCGCACAATGATGACTGAATCTTCACCAATGTCGAACAGCAGGTAGTCCCCCGCCTCCTTTAATTCGGAGACATGCCCGGCGTAAAGCCAGCTTCTGAAAATCAGTTGATCCAACTCTCGCTCATACACTACATGTGAACGGTAAAAATAGGGGTCGATGGCGTGATCTGGCCGCTCGCCCTGAGCACGCAGATGCTCGGCCATCTTGGCTGGCGAGTCCTCGACATCGGTGGCGATAGACTTCATCTTTTCCTCCTGTTAATCGCACGAAAAGCGAATCTGAAAATTATACTACAGGTTATTATATGGGCATATAATTTATTAAATTGTCATTCAAAGTAGCTACTGGGCGCACTCAAGCCCACATGGTTCGCAGGTAGCAGTGGCAACGTCGCTGGACTTTTAAAAGCCCCGGGGCACCACCAGTGCATCCAGTCCTATACAGCCGCTGTGAGTAACTAACAGTGGATTGATGTCGACTTCACCGAGCTCATCGGCAAGCTCAACTGCCAGCACCGATAGCCGTTCGGCTGCCGCACACAGCTGATCTAAGGCAAGAGCAGGACGACCGCGAAATTCACCGAACATTGGGGCCATCCGTGAAGACAGCAATGCATGTTTGGCCCGGTCCGCTGAAAATGGCGGCAACAGACTAATGCTCTCAGCCATCAACTCTGCATGTACCCCGCCCAGTGCAATTATCACTACAGGGCCGAACTGAGCATCTGGACTCACGCCCAGCAAAATTTCCAGTCCCGAATCATCTATCATTGGCGCTACCAGTGCCTGCGAACCAAGGCGGTCAGACAACTCTTGATAAGCAGCAAGCAGTTGCTCGCAGTTCGCCAGATTCAAATGGACACCAGCCACTTCTGTTTTATGTGCAAGCCCAGGCACTGCGGTTTTCAATACCACGGGGAATTTCAGCTCTGGGTGCAGGGATTCTAACTCCGACGAAGCCATCACAATATGGCCTGGATTCATGGGTATGTCGTATTCTGCCAGTAATCGAGCCGACTCATGCTCGGTCAGCGCGGGCGCCTCTGCCAGGCGCTGCAACCAATAGGCAATGCGCTCTTGGGCAAGCCCCGGGGCGATCTCTACCTCGGCTGCATGAGTAAAATCACAGTATTTGAGCAGACACCTGACCCCCACCAGAAACGGGCGCAAACCATCGACAACCGGAATGCCTCGCTCAGTAGCTGCAACCGCCAACGGATCACTGCCCGAGCCCTGGTGATTTGATACCAGAAACACAGGCTTGTGACTGCGGGTACGAGCTTGCTCACAGTAGTCGAGATAGGCCGGATAGATGCTGCCGTCGGGTGCCCTGTCGTGCACCACTGCCCCCAGTGCCGCGCCCTCATCAGCAAGCAAGGTACTAAAACAGGCGGCCATCTGGCTCCCCGCATTCTCACCCCCGCCCCAGGCATCCAATGGGTTTACTGTAGGCAACCCCGCATCGAGATCCAGAGCCAGTTGCTCACGCGTCTGTTCGCTAAGCGCCGTAAACGGCACCTTGAGCTGTTCGGCGAGGTCGATTGCCAGTTGCCGTTCGCCGCCAGAATCATGGAGACTGACCAGCGAACCCGGCGCAACGCTGGCGGGTTGCGCGAACATTATCAGTGCCGTCGCCAGTTCAGTCATGTCATCGACCCGTTGTACACCATAGCGATCAAAAACTGCCTGGTAGCTGGCATCGCTGCCGGCGAGTGCGCCACTGTGGGATACTGCAAGGCTTGCTGCCAATGCAGTTTTGCCAACCTTAATAGCGACTACAGGGATACGTTTTTCCTGAGCCCTGCCCAGGGCTTTTAGTAAACGCTGCGGTTGCCTGGAAGTCTCCAGGAATAGTCCAATCACCCGGGTTTGCGGCAGATCCAGAACAAACTCCAGATAATCTTCAACACCGATACAGAGTTCCTGGCCGGTGGAGGCCGCGAAGCAAAAATTCAACCTGCCCTCGCAATCCATAATTCCCGACATGCCTGCACCGGATTGACTCAGTAAAGCCACGTTACCATCGCCAGAATGCGCCCTGGTATCAAATCCGGACACCCAAACCCCATCGCAAAAATTGAAAAATCCCATGCCATTACCACCGTGCAGCAGTAATCCGGCAGCTTGCGCTTTTTGCTGTATTCGGTGTTTTAGGCCGGGCCCGGTTTCTCCAGAAACTGTCAGGGAGGAAAACAGCGTGGCCGCCGGAACCGATAGTGCCAGCGCTTCATCAAACAAAGCCTCCAGTCGATTATCGGACACCGCAAAGACAACGTGTTCTGGAACCTGGGGAAGATCACTTAAACTGGCGAAGCAAGAGCGGCCATCTACTTCGTCACGACCAGGATTGACCGCGTAGATATGGCCACCAAAGCCGCCCTTAGCGAGATTAACCAGCACCTCGTTCCCGGGTGACCCTGGCTTCGCGCTGGCGCCCACCACAGCAATCGAGCGAGGCCGCAGCAGAGGGTCCAGCCTATGGGTAGCCATCACCTACTCCTAGAACGCAGGCGCCGGAGTCTGTCGTCGCCGGGGCGGATCAAACACCGCTTTCTCGATTACCGTGCAAGGCGCTAACAGTCGAGTCCACTTTAGCTCGCGCTGATAATAAATCTCGGCGACATATTCACTGCCTATCGCTCCGTGTGGCATTTCCAGTTGCGCAAATGCGACATTGGTTTTCGCGGTGGGACACCATGCGGCAGAAGTTACAGTTCCCACCTGCTTACCATTTTTCAGAATGAATGAATTGTTCGCAGGCTTGTTTCCCGCCACATCCAGAATGACGAAACGATAGCGAGAGCCCCGGGCCTGCTCTGCCAGCAAGGCTCTGCGACCATTGAAAACCGGCTTCTCCAGATCAACCAACCAGCCCAGGCCCAATTCAAAGGGTGAACGGGAACGGCCATTGCGTATGGCCTCCTCGGCGGGGATAAAATCGACACCAGCCTGCAGAAATCCGGTTTCTATGCGCGCCATTTCCAGAGCATCGGTTCCGAAAGGCTTAATCAGGAATGGCTCGCCAGCCGCGAACAAGCTATCCCACAGAGCCTCGGCGTGGTCGTGCGCAATCCACAGCTCATAGCCCAGATCACCGGTAAAGCCGGTACGACTAACCATGAGCGGCTGCCCATGCAAGTCGAAGTGAGCGATTCCGAATGGCTTGAGATCCGCGATCCCCTCCAGGCCCATCGCTGTGAGCGTGGAACAGGATGTAGGACCTTGCACTGCCAACGCAGCAACTTCTACAGTTTCGTCGACGATTTGAACATCGAAACCTACCGCCGACCACATCAGCCAATCGATAGCTTTGGCATAAGCGCACAAGCGATAATCGTTCTCTGCCAGATGAAAGATGGTACCGTCGTCCAGCACCTGACCGGCATCGTCGCACCAGACGGTATAGCCGACACGGCCCACTTTTATCTTGGCAACATCGCGCGTAATTAGCCTGTTCAGATAGGCTTGGGCATCCGGGCCAGTTATCCGGTACTTATTCATCGGCGATAAGTCGAATACGCCAGTGGTGCTGCGCACCGCAAAATACTCCAGTTCTACATCAAAATACGCATTGGGTGTGGTGTACCCCTTCCAATTTCCCCAACAATTCAGCTCACAGGCTGCCGCGACCCGCGAATGGAATGGGGTGGTCAGCATCATAGTGTCATCACTTCGCTTCATCATGCTGCCGCCCCTCGCTTGATAATTTCTCGAGCTGCATTACTGCCAGCCAGACCCATAATCCCACCCCCGGGGTGGGTACCTGCACCGCACAAATACAAACCATCTACGGGCGTTGCGTACTGGCTAGAGCCGGGGAAAGGTCTCATCATCATAATCTGATCCAGGCTCAACTCTCCGTGATGCCAATGGCCACCGCGCATACCATACTCACGCTCCAAATCCTGCGGTGTCAGCAATTCGCTGGCCACCACTTTCGACCTTAGCCCGGGTGCATACTGTTCGATGCAGCCAATTGCCAAGTCGATAAAAGCGCTACGATGCTGATCCCAACCGCCCGCTGGTTCGTAGGGCGCATACTGAACGATTGCCGACAGCACATGCTGGCCGTCCGGTGCCAGACCTGGGTCGTTTACCGTAGGAATACTGATATCAAAGGCGGGAGCAACAGAAAACTCACTGTACTTGACGGCGTTAAATGCCCGCTCAACATAGTCCATATCCGGTGCAATCACCAACCTGTGGCCGTGCAGTGAGACGTCGAGACCGGCAAAATTCACCGACCCGTCAAGTGCCAAATGCAACTTGGCGGTGCCACTTTTGTAGCGAATCTGGCTGACCCTGCGCACCACGCCGGTCTCGATATTACGAAAGCCCACCAGCTGTTCAAAGGTGGTAACGGGGTCGGCACTGGAGACCACAATGCGGGAAGTAATTTCGCTGCCATCGGCCAAAGTCACACCGGCGGTACGATTCTCTGCCAGTGACACCTTGGCCACAGCCTGACCGGTGCGAATTTCTACACCGGCTGCACGGGCGCTATTGGCCATAGCTAACCCAAGCGCCCCGACCCCACCTACAGGCTGCGCCGGCCCGGCAAACCCGAACACCTCACCAACCCGCCGGTAGAGATAGGCAAACACGGAGTTAGGCGAGCGTGGCCCCATGTGCGCACCCAGCACCCCATCGAGACTGAGCATGGCCTTCAACTGTTCATTGTCGAAATGCTCCTCCATGATGTCGTACATATTGATCAGGGCAATACGCATGAGTTCACTCATATCGTCTTTGCCCAGCATTTTCATCCCCACGCCCAACTTCAGCAGGGTGATTCGATCCCTCAAATTCGATTCCACCAGGGTGGGTGGCCTAACCGCAAACACCTTGGCCAGAAGCTTTGCAAATTTATGCATACGGGCATTAAAGTCCGCCAACGCCGCCCGATCGGCCTCACTTATCCCCGCTCCCGACACCTGGTCGCCGGCGAGAATCAGATGATTTCCATCGACAGCGAGTGACACGGAACTCAAGTCTCGCGCCGCCCATTTCAGGCCGTGACGTTCCAGCTCAAGATCGCTACAGACCTGCGGGCTTAATTGGGTCAGCCACTGGGCGCAAGAGGAGACCTTGAATCCGGGGGCGAACTCGCGGGTTGCAGCGCATCCGCCGGGAACATCGTTGGCTTCAAGTACAAGTACCTTTTTCCCGGCCTTGGCCAGGTAAGTAGCGCAGACCAAACCATTGTGACCGGCGCCGACTATTATCGCGTCATAATCAATCATCGGCGTAGCCCTCCGGTACGATATTGGGTTTCCGCAGGTCTGCCAGGATTTCTCTGGCGGCATTGGCGCCTGGCGCTGCCATCACCCCGCCACCTGGATGGGTACCTGAACCACACATGTACATGCCTTCAACAGGACCCCGGTATTGGGCGTAGCCCGGGAACGGGCGATTGAACAATAATTGGTCGAAGGTTAATTCGCCCTGGAATATATTGCCCTCGGTGAGGCCGACCTCATTCTCGATTTCGCGTGGCGTGCGAGTTTCACAATGAACGATCAAGTCCTTGAAATCCGGGCTATAGGTAGATATCTGATCCAAAACGGATTTTTCAAAACCCGCCTTGTCCTCATCGGTCCAGTCACCCCCTCTAACCTTGGGCGGGCAGTACTGCACAAACACCGTCATCATATGTTTACCGGGGGGGGCCATTGTGGGATCTGCCTGGCTGGGAATTAACATGTCGACATAGGGGTCCTTGGACCAGGTGCCATCCTTCCAATCGTCGTAGGCCCGCTCCAGTTTCTCCAGCGAATCGGAAAAATGCATATCGCCCAGCATCAACGGGCTCTTTTTATTCAGGCCATTGAATGTAGGTAGACCATCCAGCGCAATATTCAGCTTGCCCGAGGAACCACGTATCTTGAAGTTTTTGGCCTTGGTGACAACATCTGGAGGAAGGTCGCCGGGATCCATGATATCCAGAAAAGTACGCTTTGGATCGAGGTTGGATACCACCACATCGGAGTAGTATTCGGTGCCATCACGCAAGGCCACTCCACGACTTTTGCCGCCGCGAACAATGATCTGGTCGACATCAGCATTGCACACGACCTCCCCACCGTAGGACAGAAACGCCTTTTCCAGAGCTCCGGCAACAGCACCCATGCCACCGCGGGCGAAGCCCCAGGAACCAACGTTGCCGTCCACATCACCCATGTAATGATGTAACAGCACATAGGCTGTACCCGGAGAATAAACTCCCAGAGCGGTTCCGATGATGCCACTACCGGCCAGATGCGCCTTTATAACGTCGGATTCAAAGTATTCATTGAGGTAATCGCCAACGCTTTTGGTCCAAAACCTGATGGTATCAGCCAAGCCCTCCTCGCCCATCTCCGTAAATGAGCCGGCGAATTCGATAAGATCCTTAACATCTCGCAACTTAAGCGAAGTGGGGTCAGGCGGGCGCTTGAGCAGATACGGCCTGATCAAACGGGTCTGTTTCATCACATCGGCAACATAGCGCTCATAGGCGTTGGCATCGCGCTTGGAGTGTCTGGCCATCTCACGATACTGTCGATCGTGATCATAGTAGTTACCGTAGTGATCGCCGTCCCGTTTAAACGTCACGCCACCGCCATAGGGTACGACTTGCAAGCCATGACGGGGCAACTCGAGATCGCGGGTGATTTCTGGTCGCAGCAAGCTGCAGACATAGGAGCAATTGGAATAAGTCCAGCCCTCGTGTAATTCGCGACTCACTGTGGCGCCGCCGACATATGCATTGCGCTCCAGAACTGCGACTTTCAAGCCAGCTCGTGCGAGGTATGCTGCACTGGTCAACCCGTTGTGTCCCGCGCCGATGACAATAGCATCGTATTTCTTCACTAAGCTCTCCATACTACAAAATAATTCCAGCGACCGGGCGACAGGCCACAGCCTCGGCGAGGATGCCATGAGCCAATCCATGTGTCTACATTTGAATGAACGAGCATTCATTGGTTGCGCGCACTATTGGCATGGGCTAAGGTTTGAAAGGGCCGGCATTGCCCGATCTGGAGTGGCTCTCTGCTCAACCCGGGGATAACCATTTTCGAATGGATTACAGAATAATGAATGACAAGACAAACAGTACTGCGCCTGCGACCCGCAGAGTTCTTCCCAAAGGCGTGCGCAAAGAACAGCTGATCAAAGCGACTATGAAATGTATCGCCAGATATGGCATGTCCGGAACAACCATGGCCCTGGTCACCAAAGAAGCAGGGCTTAGCCTGGGAATAGCCAACCTGCACTTTGAGAGCAAGGAGAAGCTACTGCTTGAAACCCTGCTGCATGTGACAGGAGAGTACAATCGAGGGCAGACAAAGATTCTCGACAACGACAGTGATCTGAGTGTGGCTGCCCGGATGGAAGCCATTTTGCAGTTCGACTTTTCCAGTAAGGTTGCAACCAAAGATAAGGTGGCCGTGTGGTTCGCGTTCTGGGGAGAAGCCAAGTCCCGCCCCACTTATCAAAAAATATGCTCAAATACAGACTTTATGGCTGAAGATGCACTGTGCGCCCTATTTAACCAGGCCATTGACGAATCTAACTATGTCGACTCTAACGCCGCCATCATCGCCTCTGGTTATACTGCGCTGGTTGATGGCCTGTGGCTGAACATGTTAATCGCGCCAAAACATCTCAGTCGCAAACAGGCGCTGCAGGTAGCACGCGACTATCTTGCGGCCGCCTTCCCACATCACATCAAGCGGACCACGGGATAGACCATGCAGATACAGCTATCTACGGCAACACTGGCGTGGCAACAGGCGGTTCGAAATTACGCTGACACAGAACTGATTCCGTGGGAAGTGGAGGCTGAACTGAATGGCGGCGAGCTACCTGAAGGCAGGTTACAACACATCCATGATCAGGCGATCGCGCTAGGCTTGTCGCGAATAGATGCCCCGGCCAGCCACGGCGGGCTGGAAAAGAATATGGTTGACCAAGTGGTCTGTTGGGAAGCCCTGGGAAGAGTCACCAATGCATTGTGCTGGTGTTTCCCCGAAGCCCAGTCGTGGATGTACGAGGCCTGCGGCGACAACGCTTACCAATTGGATACCTACATCCAACCACTACTCGAAGGCCGCCGTCGTGAGGCCTATGCGATTACCGAAGCCGAGTCGGGCTCTCACGAGGTTATTACCAGCACGGCTATGGCCCGGGGAGATGACTACCTACTCAATGGTGAAAAGTGGTTTGTGACAACGGGCAACCTGGCAGATTTCTTTTTCTTTCAGGCGAAAGTAGACGAAGGAGGAGACGCGCTCTTCCTGGTCGACAAAGATAGCGCCGGAATCGAGATCGTAGAGAATCCCGTGTTTTCCCACACCTTTCCCTCCCACCACCCAACCTATCGATTCAACAATGTTGTAGTTCCATCGCGCAACCGTATTGGCGGACCCGGCTCGGGCATGGACTACAGTCGCAGCTGGTTTCGTCATGAACGCATGACCATTGCCGCCCGCATGCTAGGCGCTGCGGCCAGGATGATCGAGGAGGCGACAGCATGGGCCAAGCAGCGCCAAATTCTGGACGAGAAACTGATCGACAAGCAGGCCATTCAATTCATGCTGGCCGATTGCGCTACTGAACTATGGGCGGCCAAATTAATGGTTTACGAGGCCGCTGAAGCGCACGATCGGGGAGAAGACCTGAAAGCGCTGCACAGCCGCTGCTCAATGGTCAAACTCTATGCCACCGAGATGGCCAATCGGGTCGCCGATCGCTGCCTACAGATTTGGGGTGGCCGGGGTTATCGTCGCGACAATGCCGTCGAACGCTTCTACCGCGAAGTTCGAGTAGACAGAATCTGGGAGGGCAGTAGTGAAATCCAACGCATGATTATTGCTGGTGCGCTGGCTAAACGTGGACTGGACAACATGTAATGCGCCTAGTCGCTGGAGTAGCGTGTCTTGTTCTTCTGCTGCCACCGACGGGCGGGGCGGCGGACGCTCCATTGCTGAATATATATAACTGGTCCGATTACATCGACCCTGCGATTATCACCGAGTTCGAGCAAGAATTCGGTATCGACGTAAACTATGATATTTACGATAGTAGTGCGATTGTCGACACCAAATTACTCACCGGCAGCTCCGGCTATGATGTGGTTCTGCACGCGGCTTCCAACTCAGCTTCCATTATGGCCGCTGGTGTTTATCAGGCCGTTGATTTCAGCCGACTTAAGAACTGGCATCATATCGATGCTGACATCGTCGCCGCCATCGAAAGGAATTACCAACAGAAGTTGATCGGTGTGCCTTATATGTGGGGCACTACCGGATTTACTTACAATGTGGATTTGGTCAAGGCGCGCATGGCGGACGCACCGATTAATAGCGCAGCGATGCTATTCGACCCGGCCGTCGTCTCCAGGTTTGCAGATTGTGGCGTTACCCTGATTGATGATGCCGACACCAATATTACTATGGCTCTTGCTTATCTGGGCTTACCCCCTAACTCGGTGGAGCCAGGGCACCTGACGCAAGCCGAGACTCTGTTGAAAGCTATCCGTCCCTATATCAAATATTTCAGCTCTACCAAGATGATGCTGGATCTGCCCAGCGAGGAAGTTTGTATCGCGGGCAGCTGGTCTGGCGATTACTCGATCGCCAGTTCCCGGGCTGAGGAGGCGGGCCTGGATATTGAACTGGCCTATACCGTCCCCAGCGAGGGCGCCGCCGATTTTCACGATGTATTCTATATCCCCAGTGATGCGTCTCATCCCGATAATGCATATCTGTTCCTCGACTTTATACTTCGCCCTGAGATTGTCGCTAGAGCAAGTGATTTTGTCGGCTACGCAAATGCCAATCGCAGCGCCACACCTCTGGTGGATGAGTCCATAACCAGCGACCCGGCCATTTATCCCAATGCGGCCACACTGCAACGGTTATATTCAATAACGCCCCTACCCCCAAAGCTGCAGCGGCTTCGCACTCGCATCTGGACTAAAGTTAAATCAGGCCTATAGCATGGAATCCCATCCGTTATGACTCATGACTCTTCAGCGCGCAGCGACAGCAGTGATAAAACTGGCTCGGACAGTCCGTGGAATGACCCGAAGCAACAACCCTTTATAGAAATTAAGTCGCTGACCAAGAAATTCGGTAACTTTGTCGCGGTAAACAGCGTTAGCCTGGATATCTACCGCGGTGAACTGTTCACTATTTTGGGGGGCTCGGGATGCGGTAAAAGCACACTACTGCGAATGCTTGCCGGGTTTGAGAGGCCTAGTGAAGGACAGATATTCATCGACGGTATTGATGTAACAGAACTACCTCCGTACGAGCGCCCGGTGAATATGATGTTTCAGTCCTACGCGGTATTTCCGCACATGACCGTTGAACAAAATATTGCCTACGGACTCAAAAAAGAAGGCTGCTCCAGACAGGAAACACAACAGCGGGTGAAGGAAATGCTGGAGCTGGTGCAGCTCAAAGCGCTGGCCAGTCGTAAACCCGATCAGCTTAGCGGAGGACAACTGCAGCGCGTTGCGCTGGCAAGAGCTCTGGCCAAGCGCCCCAAGGTTCTTTTACTCGATGAACCGCTGGCGGCGCTGGACAAAAAGCTAAGGGAACAGACCCAGTTCGAGTTGATGAACCTGCAGGACGAGCTTGGTACCACCTTTGTCGTTGTCACCCACGACCAGGAAGAGGCCATGACTCTGGCCACCCGCATTGCGGTAATGGACGCGGGCCAATTTGTGCAAACCGGGACTCCCAGCGAGGTTTATGAATTTCCCCGCAACCATTTCGTGGCGGATTTTTTTGGCAGCATCAATACTTTCGACGCAACTGTGCTCGACAGTGACGGACACACCGTACTGGCAAAGCTGGAAGGCTCGGGGACTCGCATCAGTGCTTTACACAACGAGCAGCTGGCCACCGGCACGGCAATCCGGATTGGCGTACGTCCTGAAAAATTGCTTATCAGCCAAAAACATCCGGAGGCAGAACACTATACCGTTACTCGCGGCGTGGTTGAGGATCTTGCCTACTATGGTAATCGCTCAATTTATCGAGTGCGTGCGGAGAGCGGCAAGGTCATTCAGGTCAGTGCACAAAATTACCAGCGCTCCGCCGAACTGCTCTTGGAATGGGATGATAAGGTTTACCTCAGCTGGGACAATGCCTGCAGTGTGGTTCTGATCGAATGATTCCACTAGTCAGCCCCGGCAAGCGCGATCGCATCTGGCGAAGCATAGTCATTGCCCTGCCCTACCTGTGGTTGCTGCTGTTTTTCCTGGCGCCGTTTGCCATCGTGCTTAAAATCAGTTTTGCAGATCCGATCATCGCCCAACCGCCATTCAGCCCGATGTTCGACGCGGACAGTGGCGGCCTGTTGAGTAATTTGGATAACTACCGCTTCCTGATGGAAGACAATCTGTACTGGATCAGCTATTTAAAGTCGATCAAAATCGCCGCGATTTCTACCGTACTCTGCCTGCTGCTGGGCTTTCCCATGGCTTACGCTATCGCACTGACTCCCCAGCCCTGGCGCAACTTTTTATTGCTGTTGGTGATTTTGCCGTTCTGGACGTCGTTCCTGCTGCGAATCTATGCCTGGATGGTGATGCTGGGAAAACAGGGTCTTATTAACAGCCTGTTGATGGGCCTGGGTATTACCGACACACCCCTGCAATTTCTCTATACCGACGGCGCTGTCTACCTGGGTATCGTCTACAGCTACGTGCCTTTTATGATATTGCCTCTCTATGCGACTCTGGAGAGATTAGATCTCAACCTGAACGACGCTGCCGCCGACCTTGGTGCAAAGCCACTTCAGGTCTTTCGCGATATAACTCTACCGCTGGCAATGCCAGGTATTATCGCCGGCTGTTTGCTGGTGTTTATTCCCGCGCTGGGAGAATTTGTTATTCCCGCCCTGATGGGTGGACTGGACACACTGATGATAGGACGCACGCTGTACGACGAGTTCTTTTTCAACCGGGATTGGCCGCTGGCCTCTGCCGTTGCAGTCATCTTGCTGTTCATTCTTATACTACCGATTATGCTGTTTCAGCGATTGCAACAGGGTGACAAGCAGTGAATCGCACACCCACTTTTCTCTATTCGGTATTAAGTTTCGGTTTTGCCTTCCTTTACATACCGATCTTCGTGGTCATCGCTTATTCATTTAACGATTCGCGACTGGTCACCGTATGGGGCGGGTTTACTACCCGCTGGTACGGCGATCTTATCCATAATCAGCAGATTGTTGACGCCGCCCTGCTCAGTATAAAAGTGGCTGCCGTAACCGCAACTATGGCTACCATTCTGGGCACACTGGCGGCACTCGCGCTGACCAGAATGGGCCGATATCGCGGTCGCACCCTGTTTACCGGAATGATCGCCGCGCCGCTGGTTATGCCGGAGGTCATTACAGGCCTGTCCCTGCTATTACTCTTTGTCAGTCTGCAAGAATTGACTGGCTGGCCCAGCAGCCGCGGCGCAGATACCATAACTATTGCCCACACTACCTTCGCCATGGCCTATGTCACGGTCGTCGTGCAATCTCGACTTGCTGGCATGGACCAATCATTGGAGGAAGCCGCCATGGACCTTGGAGGCAGGCCCTTTACTGTTACCATGGACATCACGCTGCCGCTGATAGCTCCGGCCATGATTTCCGGCTGGCTACTGGCCTTTACCCTGTCCTTCGATGATCTGGTCATTGCAAGTTTCGTCTCGGGCGCAGGCGCCAGCACTCTGCCGCTGGTGATTTACTCCAAGGTGAAGTTGGGCGTGACCCCGGAAATTAACGCACTCGCAACAGTAATGATTGTTGCAGTGGGTGTGCTTGTAATGATATCCGGCGCTATATTGCTGCGCAGGCGGCGAGCTAATGTATTTGCACATAATAGTCGCAAGTAATGGTCGCTGCGCAAAACTGGAGCCAGCCGGCGATTCAAATTAGACTGTCTTCCTCCAGTCCACCTCATGATTCGGGAACCAATGACTCAGAGTAACGCGCCGCGCAGCTTGTTCGAAACTATTGTTGACCATATGCAGGCCAACCAACCCGACGCGGCCATCGCCTGCTGTCGGGAGGCCCTGTCACGCTATCCCAGTGATATCAATCTGCTGGGCCTGCTCGGTGCAGCGCTGGGCGACCGGGGAGAGTTTGACGAAGCGGAATCGGTACTGCGGAATGTCATCGATCTGGCCCCCACCTTCGCCAAACCTTATGAGGATCTGGGCATATTGTTTATGCATCAGAAAAGACCGGAAGAAGCAGTACCACTACTGGAAAAAGCAACCAGGTTGGACCCAAAGCTGGAGGCGGCACATTTCCAGTTGGGCGTGGCACTAGCGGCAACCGGTAGAGGCAAAGAAGCAGACACAGCGTTTGAGCAGAGCTTCGAGCTATCTCCCAGCCGCAAGATGATGGCACTAGCGGCTGAACACCACCAAGCCGGTCGTCTGCAGGACGCCGAGCAATTATGCCGAAAAGTGTTACAACAGAACCCCAAACAGGTGGATGCCCTGCGAATGCTCGGCTTGATAGCGGCAGCTGCAGGCGATTTGGACGAAGCAGAGAGCCTACTGCGCCAGGCTCTGGCCGAAGCACCTGACCATGTGCCGGCTATGTTTGAGTTGGGCAGAGTGTTAAAAGAATTGGACCGCAGCGAAGATGCGATAGAAGTCTACCAGGCACTACTCAAAATTCAGCCAGACAACGCCAAGGCCTGGTTCCGTCTAGGCGGAACCCTGGGGCCGGCGGCTCTCACCGAACAGGCCGTAGACGCCTACAAGCACTGCTTACAACTTAACCCGAATCACGCCGGTGCCTGGCTCGGTTTGGGCCACATGCTGAAAACACTGGGCCAGCAGGAGGAAGGTATCGCAGCCTATCAGCGCTGCCGTGACATTGAGCCCGATTTGGGCGAGGTGTACTACAGCCTCGCCAACCTGAAAACCTATCGCTTCGACGACGAAGAACTCGCCCAAATGAAGCAGCGACTTGAGGGTGATGCAGTTAAAAACTCCTCGGAGGTAAACTTCCTGTTTGCACTGGCCAAGGCGCTGGAAGACCGCGGAGAGTTTGAACAGGCGTGGCACTACTATGAGCGGGGTAACGCCAGCCAACGGATGTTGGTTAGCTATGACCCGGTGATGACAGAAACCACCAACGATGATCTGATCGACTACTTTAGTCTTGACTGCCTATCGCGTCTTAGCGGTGCCGGCAATCCGGATCAGGCACCTATATTTATACTGGGCATGCCGCGCTCAGGTTCAACCCTGGTCGAGCAAATCATCGCCAGCCACAGCCAGGTCGAAGGTACCAGTGAGTTGCCCTATATCGGAAGATTGAGCAAATCGCTTAATCGTAATCGTGCCGATGGCATGCGATACCCACAGGTACTGGAAGAGTTGGAACCTCGCCATTTCCACCAGCTGGGCAGTCGCTATCTGGAAATGGCGCACATGCACCGGGTTGAAGGCACTCCGCGTTTCATTGACAAGATGCCCAACAATTTCCCCTCAGTGGGCTTTATCCACTGCCTACTACCTAACGCCAAGATCATTGACGCACGTAGGCACCCTCTGGATACCTGTGTCGGCAATCTACGCCAGCTATACGCCCGTGGCCAGACTTTCAGCTATGACCAGGTCGATCTGGGGGAGTACTACTTGCAGTACCAACGCATGATGGATCACTGGGATGAAGTACTACCGGGTAAAGTATTGCGGGTTCAATATGAAGATACGGTCAACGATCTCGAAAACCAGGTGCGCCGAATCCTGGATTTTCTCGGACTGCCCTGGGAAGACCAGTGCCTCAATTTTCATACTACGGATCGCGCCGTACGCACCGCCAGCTCTGAGCAGGTACGCCAGCCCATTTACACCTCGGGCATAGATTACTGGAAAAACTACGAAACACATCTTGGGGAATTGCACGAAACCCTAGAGCCGATTCTCTCCCGCTACTAGCTTGCGTTAGGAAAAGGGCCAGATCTCAAGTCCGTGAATGGCATTTCGAATATCCCGACTAAGTGACACGATACTCCTTGTTTTCGCAGCATCCAGATCGTGCAGTGCTATGGTGGAAGGCGAAGAACCAGCCGCCACCAACTTATCGTCAATTACACAAAGGCCGCGTCCGAAGCCTGCGCGGGCTATGCGCGTATCCCCCAACTCGGTGTGGGTGAGCTCACTGGCCTCGATCTGCGGCACTGCAAAACTGGTTTCAGTTTTAGGTGTCACCAACCGCACCCGATCCGCAGGGGTGTCGTTGAACAGCACCCCGTCAGTAAAGGGCCTGGCGTTGTGTACCCCGCGCGGCAAAGACACAGTTTTCTTAATGGTCTTGCCATTAAACCGCATCATGCCCGCAGTTTTTAGGCCGCTTAAATACATACCCGATGAATCACAAAATACGTTATTCAAATGCAGATCGTTACGCGCACCAGGGCCAGACTCAGCCAGGGGGTCGAAGGGCGCCGCCTGAAAACCTCCGCCCACACCAACAACGTGTAAACCAAAGCAGAACTGGTTTTTATCGAGGTCAAAACCTAGCAAGCTGTCGAAGCCAGTAGAGGTCAAGTAGAGACGACGCTGCCAGACCGCTATTTCGTGGCAGTGCATCAGATAGGGGTTGCGATAGGACGCCTGCAACTTAAAGTCCGGTGAGTACACGAATAGCTCATTACTGGCGGCGATAAACACGCGCTCGCCGTCAAAGGCAATTCCGCGAAGGCCCCGGTCCCATCCCCGGCCCTGCCAGTCGATATCTGCTGTATTCCAATCGATAACCTGATCGACCGCCTGGGATTCAAAATCAACCAGGTAAACGCCACCGTGACTTTCGCCCTGATGACTTCCACGCACCACCGAACTTGCGATCAATGTGGTCACGCGATTTGCTCAGCCCCCTGGCCGCGACCCAGATGCTGTGGTGGCACGTAATCGAAAATAAAGTTGACCCTGCCCTCACTGCCCTTGTTCATCACACTGTGTTGGCGCTGGTTATTGATCTCATACACTTTGCCTACCTGCATTTTGTAGGGCCTACCGTCGATCATAAACCGGACCCGCGGATTTGAGGTAATTGGAATGTGGATGCGGTGGCCGTAGTGAAACGAGGGATGCTTATCCCGGTGTGGCTTGATTGTTCCCCCTGCGGGAAGACGCGCCGCCATTGCCCGGATGATGGTGCCGCCGGGAGGGTAATGATCTTCCAGAATTCGGTGCATCAGTGGAATCGCCCGCTCGGCCAGTAAATCCCAGCCCGACTCCCGTCGCACCTCAATATCGGGCCACCCGGAGCCGTCGGTGAACACCAGAACAATGCTTTCGGTACGATGGTGCACATCATATTGCTCCTGACGGTATGTATTGCCAAACCAGGCCGCCTCGTCCTGGGCGAGGATGAGCTCGCGCAGACCGCCGATGTCGTAGTCGCCAAGCTCTTTTAGCGGCTCACCTATATCCATGAAATACCTATAATTCGCAGGCCCAGTGCCAGTCCCAAACCATAAATGGCAGCTCTTTCTTAGTCAACCACCCCATCAAGCAAATGAATGATGATTCATTCATTATTTAAATCTGGGAGCTTGGCTTTTCTGCGCGCTTGCATTAGGATAAATTACTAACATATGCGCACCCTTTGGATACCGGCGATGAATAAAAAAAATCGGCAAGCCACAAATAGCGTAACTGGATTATCAGCTCGCAAGAAGACACTGGCCTTGATGGTCTCTGCTGCGCTGGGCACCGCGCCTGGTATAGCCAGCGCTCAGGACGCCAAGCTTGAAGAGGTGATTGTTACCGCCAGCAAGCGCAAGGCCAATCTACAAGACCTGCCCCAGGCGATCACCACTTTCTCCACCCATGACATCGAACGCCAGGGATTCCTGGGCATTGACGATTACGCCAACAAGATTCCCAGCCTGGCCTTTGCCCGTCGCGAACCCGGCGGTACCTCTGTTGTATTCAGAGGGGCGGCCGCCTCTGGCATCCAGTTTGGCACCAACCCCTCTTCCGCTGTCTACCTCGACGAACAACCCATTACCCAGGCAGGCCTGAACCCAGATCCCAGGTTAGTCGATATTGAGCGAATAGAAGCCCTGAGCGGCCCCCAGGGCACGTTGTTCGGTGAAGCCTCGCAATCGGGAACACTACGCATCATCACCAACAGGCCCGATCCCACCGAATTCTCTGGCTGGATCGAGGGTACCGCCGGATACGTGGAAGACAGCAGTGATCTCGACGGCGATATCTCCGCCATGATCAACATTCCTTTAGTGGAAGATAAGGTCGCCATTCGTCTGGTGGGTTTCCACTCTGAGGAAGCCGGCTATATCGATAATGTATTGGGATCCAGCCAGGCCGATCAGTATGCGGCAAACCGTGCGGATGCGGGCCTGCCCGTACCCGACCGCTTCGACAATGCTGGCCAGGTAGAAGATGACGTCAATTCCGCATCAACCAGTGGTGGCCGTGCGGCCTTGCGCTGGTTCATCAACGAGGACTGGACCGTTGATATTGCGGGCATTCTTCAGACCACGGATGTAGACGGCTTCGGCGATACCAATCTGTTTGTAGGCGAGCGCGAACAGGTTCGCTACGAAGACGAGACTCTTGAGGACGATTGGTACCAGGTTAGCCTGACCCTTGAAGGAAGCCTCGGTTTTGCTGATACCGTGCTGACTACCAGTTATTTCAACCGCGAGATGGTCTACGAGGCCGACGCGACCGATTACCTACACGACTTTGACCAGCAATACGACCCAACATATGTTGCTGCTGGTTATTATTACGCCGCCGTAATCTATGATTTCACCGGCGCCCCCAGGGGGTACGCTGTTCAGGATCAGGAAGACGAGCGCTGGAGCTTGGAAGCCCGCCTGACTACTCCGGGCGATTCAGATAGTCGCTGGAGCGGATTGGTCGGTTTCTTCTACAGCAAACTTGAACGTGAGCAGTTGTTTACCTCGAGTGTTCGCGGCTTTAATGACACCGATTACTATGCCAACCAGGGCTACGGCTATCTTTCTTATCTGGCGAACTCACCCTACTACAATCCGAATTATGACAAATTCCACAATACCGATACCGAGAACTGGTTTTTTGGGGCCTACGATCTGGAGGTTGAGCAAACGGCTGTGTTTGGCGAGGTAACCTGGGACGCGACCGAAAAGCTGAGTTTTACCGCGGGTGCTCGCTGGTTCGACTACGATCAGGACTTTACCCTGCAGCAGGGTGCCCTGCTGGGCGGCAAAAAGCCGAACGAGGAAACCGATTACTTCACCACGAATGTCACCAGCAGCGCCGATGAGTCTGACTGGGTTCCCAAGGTCAATGTAACCTACAACTTCACCGACGATATCATGGGCTACGCCACCTATTCCGAGGGCTTCAGGCGCGGCGGCGCCAACTCCCTGCGGTCTACGACCATATTACCGCTCACCTATGACTCAGACATTCTGGAAAATATCGAACTGGGATTTAAAAGCACCTGGCTGGACAATACCCTGCGGTTCAACGCTGTACTTTACAATATGCAATGGAATGACATGCAGATCCAGGTGAATGATCCCACGGTATTCACCCTGGGTATCGTCAATTTTTCAGAAGCCCAGATAGACGGCTTTGAGGCCGAGTTGACCTGGTTGCCCGCAGCAGGCTGGGATATCACCGCCAATCTGGCGGTCATCGATGCAGAAATATCCGAGGACAACACTATTGTGTCACCGGTGGATGGACAGACCATTGCCGAGGTTAGCAAAGGCACGCAACTGCCTATCACGCCGGAAGAAAAAGGTAGTATCGCTATTCAATACACCTTCAACTCACAGCTCCTTGGAGGCGAACCCTATGTGCGCCTGGACTGGGCTTACGTAGGCGATTCAGTAAACTCCCTGGACGGCACCGAGTCTATCGTGTTCACCCAAGGCCCTACTGATCAACCCTCCTACGATATCGGCAATCTTCGCATGGGAATCGACGCAGAGAACTGGAGCGGCACCCTGTTTGTCCACAACCTCACCGATGAAGTCGCACAGCAGTTCTTCAATAATCGCTGGGGTTCCAGACAGCGGGTCTCTATCAATAAGCCGCGAACGATCGGTGTGACCGTGCGCTGGAAATTCTAGGGCAGCTCTGATTAATTCGGTAGATTCCGAGAGAAGCTCCCTACTTTACTTCGGGGTTTTCCTCTTTCCAACGGTGGACCGTACCCAGCTCGATATCGAATAAGTCCATGGCCCTGCCCACCGTGTGATTAATCATCGCATCCAGTGATTCAGGCTGGGCGTAAAAAGCCGGCACCGGCGGCGCGATGACCGCACCCATTTCCGTCACTTGTACCATGGATCTCAAGTGTCCCAGATGCAACGGCGTTTCCCTGACCATGAGCACCAGTCGGCGACGCTCTTTCAGTATCACGTCGGCGGCACGAGTAAGCAGGTTTGAAGTTGCCGAACTTGAAATGTCAGACAGCGTTCGCGCTGAGCACGGCGCCACTATCATACCAGCAGTTTTGAATGATCCACTGGCTAGCGCAGCCCCAATATCGTCTACGCCGTATGAGTGGTCTGCCAGCGCCTTCACATCGGCCAGCTTATAGTCGGTTTCATACTCCAGAGTCAGCCTGGCCGCCTTCGTCACGATAAGGTGAGTTTCGACTTCGGTGTTTTGCAACAGCTCCAGCAACCGCACACCATAGACGATGCCGGAAGCACCACTGATTCCAACAATTATACGCTTAGGTATTTGCTTCTGTGTCACTCGCAGGTTCCCTTACTTAAACAAGTTCAATCAATTTGCTGTAGCGCTAAAGGCCATGGCCAGCAGTGTACTGAGCGAATCCCCATTTGAACAGCTTATGAAAGCCTACTTTTGCGCTCTAAAACTCGGTTACTAGCCGGAGGTAATAGCGGGGCTCAAACTGTTGGAAAAAATGATATTCGGTATTGTCCTCACCAAACGCATTCTGAGCGATCAGATCCACTCGAGCGCGAACACCGCCAAGTTTAAAGCTCTTGCGGATATTGAAATCCATCCGGTCATAACTGTCGACATCCGAGGCGCTCTTCCAATCAACCGCCGACTGGTAGAAATAACTCACTGAGCCTCGGAAACCATGGCCAAAGTCATAGCCAACAAGAAAGCTGGCCATATCTTCAGGCACTGCATTACTTCGATCACTGGCGCGTATAGGGTTGACACGCCGCACATGCTCGGCATCGATAGATAAGTGGGTGTATTGAAACGTCATCAACCAGCGCTGGTCGGGACGCCAGCGCAGGAAAGCCTCAAAGCCCTGATCTTCTGACGCCAGGCTATTGGTACCGAACGTAACCTCGTTATCTATGGACAGCGGCCCTTGATAATCTCGATCATTCTGGATATCGATCAAATTATCATTGTCTTCCACGAACAACTTTAGATCGAGAGTCAGCTTGCCGTCATAAAAATACCCGTAGTAGCCAAGCTCCAGACTGTCACGTTCCTCTGCCTTAATGTCCGGATCAGAAATAACGTCCAGGTCGTAAATCTGATCTCCATTATGGATAGTGCGATAGTAATTGGCATCCAGCACGGTGGGCGCGCTCCTCGCCCTATTGGCCGCCAGGCGGATGGTGTTATAGGAATTTATATGAAAGTTGCCAGCCAGTCTGACTGAAAGATGCTCATCAATAGTTTCACTATAGCCCAGCGATGCGCCGCCATTGAGCGTTAGCCAGTCCAGGGGCGAATACTCCAAATTACCGAAGAGGCGGTAGTTCTCTTCGGACACCGACGAGTCCTGACTGAAATGCAACTGACTTTTCGCTTTGTCCAACCGAGCATCAGCGCCCCAATCGAACTTGAATTGATTGGAGATTATGCCGGTGTGACTTAGCTCCAAATCGTAGCGTTCGGAGTAACCGTCATCGATACCCAGGACCACCAAAAAATCTTCCACACCGGGAAAAATAAAACCGGGAGGAAACCCTAATAGCTCTGATAACAGTGCCGTGCTTTCGATCGCTGTAATGTTGGTCTTGTTATGAAAAAAGGCGAGCTTAAACGCATGCTTGTCGTTGAACTGGTGTGACCAGTCCAGGTTCTGGTACGCGAGGTCGATTTCCCAGCCAAACAGTTCATCCGGTTCAACATTGGCATTACCCTGATCAAAGGTGAAATCGCTGTCGGTATAGCCAATCTGAATATTGATGCTGTCCTGTAGCGACGGTGCCCAAAGCAGTTTGATACCGGCAGAGATGGTCTCGCTATCATCATCTACAGCCTCATCCCCAAAGTCGTCAAAGCCATCATTACTTCGGTAGCTTGCTGAGATGCGATAACTCAAGTCGTTATGTGTTTGGCTAAAACCTGCAGAATAATCTTCGGTGTTGTTGCTACCTCCCTCCGCCCGCAACGTTATCCCGGTAGTTTCCAGGGGAGACTTGGTCACTATATTGATAGTTCCATTAGTGGCATTGGCGCCATCTGCCGACACATTCGAGCCCCTGACCACTTCGATGTAATCTATGTCTTCAAGATCCAATCCCAGCGTGTTCCAAAAAACCGTATTGGTAAACGGTTCATAGACTGACCGGCCATCAACATTGACTTCCATACGGCTGGGAAATCCGTCTGGCATAGTGTGGTAATTCGCCACCGGATGGCTATAGCCCGGCGAGTAGACCTGAAATCCCGGCAGCAAACGGAACAAGTCAGTAATCTGAATCGCGCCGGCTGCTTCTATCATCGCTCGATCAATAACGATCACACTGGCCGGCGCCTTATTCAAGGCCTGCGGAAAACGACTGGCGCCACTGGCAACGGGCACATCGAAAAACATATCTTCCTCGGTCAGATACTCTTCTTCGCTTGCATAAACCGGGTTACCAAGTATGCATAGCAGCGCAACGCCGACCGCTGACACCGAATCAAGGTCTTTGGCCTTCAACGCATCGCGTCCGTTAAAGCGAATAAGTTTGCTAATCATTGTGTCTGCTTACCATTAGATGAATGATGGCTCTACTCCGTTATCCGATTGATAAGCGCTTCCACTGCGCTCAATTGCTCTCGTGCCAGCGTATCTTGCTGCAGAATAAGGCTCTCTCGCAGCTTTATAACTCGTTGCCTGAGTTCTACCATGCCGTAAAGTCCGGACAGCCCCAGTAGTTGATGGAAGACTTCACGGCTATCACCGATTTGACCCGTATCCAACGCCCGCCTGAGATTCGACACTTCCTTTATCAACTCTCTTTTCAACGCGGATTTCGAGGTTTCAGCGGACACTATACTCCCAGATTTTCTGGATCGGTAAATAGAGCCTGAATATCTGCACAGGGTTTCCACCAGAGCGCCCTCGTCAATCGGTTTGTACAATACTTCTTTCGCACCTGCCTCCCGCAACCCCTCGCTTTCATTCTCCGTGGTGTCTGCGGTCAGCCCTACCACCGTGATATCCCGGTCGGTGTCGGCCGCAATTGAGATTATTTTTCGGGTGGCCTCAATGCCGTCAACAAGAGGCATGTGCGCATCCATTAGCACCAATGTACAGTCAGACTGCTGGAACCTATCTATCGCCTCCACGCCATTGTCTGCCAGAGTCACAAGGGCGCCTTCAATTTCCAATAAGGTTTTCAACAGGTTTTGATTGAACCGGTTGTCTTCTGCAATCAGCACGCTCACGCCTTTCAGGCTACCGTGAGTCGACGTTTCGCCGGAAAACTCCGTTGACTCCTCACCGCGTTCCAGTAACCGCATGTCGTTCTGATCAACTGCGTCCAGCCAATCCAGCAGATTTTTCCGTCTAACTGGTTTGGCAAGACTCCACACGGGAGCATAGCCATGTAGCACCTCATCCGGAATTGCCAGAGAAGCGTCTTCCAGGCAGGCCAGCACGAGAATGGGGCCTGTGTAGTGAATGCGTATGGTCGACAGCGACTCCAACAACAGCGCGCCGCCTTTCGCGCCGGGGCTCAAACTTATCAGTACAACAGAGAAATTTAGCGGCCTGGCACTGATCAGCTTTATCAGCTCACCAACCTCCGCCACCGCAAAAACCTGTCTAGTCCAGTACGTTACCTGACTACGCAACGCGCGGCGCGACCAGTTATTTGAATCGACAATCGCGACAGAATCCATGCGCTGAGGAATAGAACCTTCTTCGCTAGCCATGGCCACTACCTGTAGCTCAACTGTAAAGCTAACCGTTGTACCCTTTCCGCTTTCACTGATTATCTGAATCTCGCCGCCCATAAGTTCAACCAGCTGCTCGCAAATGACCAAGCCCAGACCGCTACCACCAAAACGGCGGTTTATCGAGGTCTCCGCCTGCCCGAAAGGCTTGAACAGTTTGGCGATGTCGTCATCTGCGATACCGATGCCGGAATCTCTAATACTAAGATCAAGTGTCATAGCACCCGACTGTGCAACGTTCGCTTCAATTTCAGGCGATAAGGTGCCAATTTCACTCTCTTCCAATTCGTGTGAAGATCGTGCAACGCGGATCACCACCTCCCCCTCATCGGTAAACTTGACCGCATTTGCCAGCAGATTATTAACGATTTGTTTCAGTCGAACCGGATCGCCGCGGAATTGCTGAGGCACGTCAGAATCCAATAAGAGAATCAATTCAATAGACTTCTCATACGCCTGGTGCGCATGCATCGACACTATGTCCTCAAGTTCGTCTACCAGATTGAACTCGACGTTTTCAAGAACAACTCCGCTGTACTGCATGCGGGAAAAGTCCAGAATATCGTTGATAACCGACAGTAACAGTACCGATGAATGGTGAATGGCATGACAGTACTCCGCCTGCTCAGCACTCAAGGAGGTGTGATCCAGACGACGGCTAAAGCCAATAATCGTAGTCAGAGGCGTGCGTAATTCGTGACTCATTCTGGCGAGGAATTGGTCCTTGGCGCCGATCGCATTTTCCAACTCATCGCGAGTCGACAGCAAGTCGTTGTTACGATGTTCCAGATCGGTAAGTGCCGCTCGCAGCCCCTGGGTGGTTTCCGAAACCTCCAACTGCAGATTGATATTGGTCTCGCGCAGGCTAGACGCCATTCTATTGATGACCCGGGCCAATATCTGGATTTCCCGCTCACCGGCTACCGCGGCATGTACCGATAAATCACCGGCGTCCATCCTTTCTACAATGTTCGTCAGCTCTCTAACGGGGCGGTATATCTGCTGACTGAACAACCACGCCACGATGCTTACCAGTAAGGTGATAAGTGTTGATATCACGGTTCCAACAAGAAGATTGCGCCTATGTGTCTTGTTCAATTCATCGCTGGACAGGACTACAACCACCCAACCCAGCTGTTCCGAGAGACTCTGCGAAAAGTCGCTATAGTCTGTGATCGGTTCTGCGCCTAGCTCTATGGAAGAGCGGAAATACCAATAACCGCCATCCGTATACCAGTTTGGCTGCCATGCCGGTGAGTCCAGTAACTGCTCTGAATCGAGTTCCCCGAGTTCCCCTAAATCCAGCAGGGTCTCACCGGTGACTAGATAAAATGCGACACCATGCACCGACTGTGATGGCCCCCTGGCTATGTGTGCGAGGCTCTCCATATCATCGGCAAACATAGCGAGCTCGCTGGCAGTAGCGAGATACAGGGCCGTAGCTTCACCAAACTTTTGCAGGTTTTCGGCGAGGTCCGCGCGACGCACCGTAATGTAATACCAGGTGAGAATAATGCTAATACTGACTACTGGGACAATAGTCATCAACAGTATTTTGCTGCGCATTCCGGAACGCAATAGGAGAGACCCGCTCATCGCTGGCCTTCCGCTTGACTGATGGCTCTGTGATAGTAGTCGTCTTCTCGAACTTGTACGTTAAGGATATCCGCAACCGTATAATTTATCTCCACGGAAAAACTGTGCGGAAAATACACTAGCGCCGAATTTGCCTGAGCAAGACCATGTAGGGAGATGATATGGACGATATCTTCGACTACGTTTTCAGGAGAGGTATATACCGAGGCGAGGGCACCGGACTTTGCATATTTTTTGGAAAAAGCTATCACTGGTGTACGCGATTGCGAACCGATTTTCAGAATCCATTTAGCAGCCGATACCGTAGTGGCTTTCTTGCCAGGTAGAGCAATGACAAAATCGCTATTTTTGATGATTGGATTGAGCACATTGATTGGGCTGCTACTTGCACCGACGGTGACATACTGCAGCAGCACACCTTTGTCTGTATCAGGGGAAAAATCCCTCACC
Organism: Halioglobus sp.; assembly: GCA_036961205.1. GTDB lineage: Bacteria > Pseudomonadota > Gammaproteobacteria > Pseudomonadales > Halieaceae > CALJFL01. Next base: position 291,864 of record JBALVI010000004.1, read on the forward strand.
GAATTTTCCGCGGTGGCAATGTCACTCGTTAACACACCGATGCGTCTGGCTTCAGGTAACAACAGCGCGCCCAGTTGATATAGTCGCTCTATGGGCTGATCCAGAAAAACTGCCGACACACCGTGTTCCAAAGCATTTTCAAGCGATTGGTAATGTTTAATGGCCAGATAGGTAAAGCCGCTCTCGGTAATCAATGCACTTAGCACCCGTGCCGACGGTGCGTAATGGAATACTCTGTCTGCAGCGTGGGTACCAAGCGTGACTATAGCTTCACTCTGGAGTAGTAAGTACTGCAGATTGACCGCGTCGGCGAGAACGACAACTGGCATGTTTTCTGGATCTACAGAGGCATGCGACTGCAAACCCTGGACAATTTCCTGGTAGACGCCCTTGTCATCACTGACGACCACAAGGGTGTTCGCACCGACCGTCTCGGCCGACACCAGACTGGGTGTTGTAATAAGAATAACGATCACAAGCCGCAAAAGAGCTTGTACAAGCGCCTCGAACGTCAGGTTACCGAGAGTGCGATTACCGATAGCGTTCAAATCTGGCTCTGTATATCTCACAGCGTTCGATCGCCGCTTAACGGTCAGAGCTTTGCAAAAACAAACCGAGTTTTTCGCCAAGGATAGCCGCCTGAGATCGATTGCTCAGCCCCAGGCTTTTAAAGATAGCGCTAACATGTACCTTCACTGTGTCATTGGACAAACCCAGATCTTGCGCAATTTTTTTGTTGGGTTGACCCTGCGCCATCAATCCAAGAATTTCCATTTGACGCTTGGTTAAAATGCCCCGCACCGCATCATAGTCAAGCGAAAGCGGCAGGAAATCAGTTGCGCCTGAATCCGGCTGTGGTGGCTCTTCGGAAGGTGCTGGAAAATAAGTGCCCCCTGCTCGCACAAGATCAATAGCCTCGAATAGGCAGTCTTGTGACAACGACTTCGACACGAAACCCACCGCACCCAAATCGATACATTTACGCACATGCCCTGAATTTTCAGACGCTGATAGAACGATTACCGGTAGATCAGGGTTATCTGCACAGCAATCTGCCACCAGTTTGAATAGCTTTTCACCCGGAATGAACAGATCGATAAGCGCCAGGTCGAACTGCTGCTGTCTGGTCAGCGCGAGCGCAGCCCTGCCAGATTCGGCCTCAAAAATAGAAGTATTTTCGTAGTGCTTGCTGAGACTATCCCTGATGCCAGATCGCATCAGCGAATGGTCGTCAACCAACAGGACGCGCATAAGCAGCCCCAATATATGTGCCGTACGAGCAACATATATTCATCATAGACCATGCACGCGAAAAGCGTTAAAAGTTCTACCGCGTACACTAGTGCCAATGGGTTATGTTATTTCTGGGATTTTTGTCCTATTGTCAGCTAGGTAGCTCAAGTGGTGGCGCTGCACCGAAAATAAAATGGACTTGTTTTCACGGCAGAGCAACCGGTGAGTTGGGTATGGATTGCCTATTGTATGTATCGCTCTTACCGAGCGGCATATAGACAGCTAGGGAAAGCTTCTTTGCGCACAGGGAAGTGCATTTAATTTCTACTTGGCCTATTCATTGGCGCCCACCATTTTTTGAGAACCATGAAAAGGTAGTTTCTCTTCCTGTCCCGGCAACAATGGCAAGGACTGATTACGCCATAAGGGTTCCCAGCAACCGTGTTTTTCCAGCAATGACCTGTGCAGTCAGCCAAACGGGTATTCCACAACCGCGCCACCCACTCCAACACTGCCGGTGCCTGCTGCCCAACACAAAGGGGCGAGCGTTAAAGATGGCCTGTAATTGCTGCAAGGTTCGTAGGTAAACCTGCTCTACGCCTTCAACATTATCCTTGGTAATACCATCGCCCCGGGGATAGCTATTCCTCTGCCTGCAAAGTAGTTGATCATGTTTAAAGGGGCCGGACAAGTATCTGCCAAGCGCCTTGCGTGACCTAATGTTCAATGACAGTATAACCGCCATTAAAAATACAGCCGAGAAACCCTGAATGAATTTCGAATTGCACAACAATGTTGCCACCCTCACTTTCGACGATGGCAAGGCCAACGCAGTAGGACATACATTCCTGGACAACATGACCGCCGGCTTGGACCGGGCCCAGGAGGAGCAGGTTTCCGCGGTTATTATCCGCGGCAGGGAAGGCATGTTCTCAGGTGGTTTTGATCTGGGCGAGTTCAAAAAGGGTCCAGCGGAAGGCATGGCGATGGTAACGCGAGGCTTTGAGCTGCTGATAAGGTTATATAGCTTTCCCCTGCCACTGATAGCCGCTTGTACCGGCCACTGTGTCGCCATGGGTGCCTTCATCACAATGGCCTGCGACACCCGCATTGGCAGCCGGGGTGATTTCAAATTGAGACTACCGGAAACGGCCATAGGTATGGAATTGCCCCCTATTTTGCTTGAACTGACCGCATCGAGGATCTCCAGGCAGCACATGACCCGGGTCGCTTTACAGGCCGAAATCTACAATCCGGAGCAGGCTGTGGAGGCGGGGTTTTTGGACGAGGTGGTAGATCCCGCGGAACTGCAAGCCAGGGCTCAGGAGATCGCTGAACAGTTGGCGCAACTTCCCCAGGGACAGTACGGCATCAACAAGCTATCGATCCGTCAGCACACGCTGGAGGCGATGAAAAATAGTCTGGCTGAAATGCGCAAGCGCTGACAGAATAGCGCCATGCAGCACAATGACATTACGTTTTGGGGAGTGATCGCCTCCCCTTATCAGCTCAAGATGCAGGCTATCGCCGACCATGCCCAGTTAAGCTGGCAGCGCTGCCCAGACCAGGCAGGGTTTCTGGAGGCTATCAGCACTGCGCTCCGGCTGCGGCGTGCACAAGCAGCGCATGCAATACAAAGGTTCCCCCAGCGCGTTGAAGGACTGGACGAGTACCCCGAGGTGCCCTATTACAGCCTGGACGGGAAGCGTTTTTTCTATGATTCCAGCGGCTTGGCTTACCATCTCGATCAGTTAGGTAAATCCAGACTCCCATTGCTACCCGAACACCCAGAACAGCGCTTTATCTGTCAATTGATCGATGAAGCCTTCGATGAGTTTGGCCTGTACATGGTGCACCACAATCGCTGGGTGGTCTCTGCCGCGACCAACTGCATGGGAGAGGTCACCAGCCAAGAGATGCGCAAGGTGCTGCTGTGGCGGCGCAAGCACATGGCCCAGGCATTGCCACGGCGACAGGTAAGGCGCTGCCCCTATTTATTTAGCGTCGCGTCACCGGATATTGATGTCGGCCTGGCTAAAAAACTGACACCACCTGCAAGACAGGGGTTCCCGCCTACCCACGCATTGCTTGATTCCGCCTGGCGCAAATATCTCAGCGCCATGGAAGGACTGCTGGCGCAACAACCTTTTATCCTGGGCGACCGCTTCACCTTGGCGGATGCCAGTGCCTACGGTCAACTCAGTATGAACCTGATCGACGGCACTGCAGCAGAGGTTCTGGAGGAACTGGCCCCACTGACCTTCCGTTGGCTGTGTAACATTCGTGATGGCGGCCATCGGGGTAGTAGCGGGGAGTTATACCTCAGCGAACACCTCTCGCCATTACTTGAAATTATCAGCGACACCTTCACTCCACTAATGCAGCAGAACTTTCGCGCTTACCAGGCGGAAATCGATAGGGGACAGACCTTGTTCAACGAGGCGGCCTTCGATAAAGGCGAGGCCTTGTACAACGGTGAACTACTGGGCATGCCTTTTCGTTCTGTGGTAAAAAGTTTTCAAGTACCAGTGTGGCAGAATATTTGCGAGGCTTGGGTAAAGTTGAGCAACGATCAGCGGCAGAATTTACACTCGCAAAATAAAGCGCTAACCGACGAGAACTTCACCCTAAACCCTCCTGAGTAATCCAAAGGCACATTAACAGACTGCAGGATTTAGCTGGCGACATATTTTCCCGCTAGCTGCTGCATTATTGCGTGAAATTCAGACATAGTCTCCGACACCACACCCTGCGCACTTTTAATTTCATCAATACGCCCCGCAACTTGCCCGGACAGGGGAATGGCCGCTTCCATATCACCGCCAAAGTAGAGATCCTGCAAATTGGCCATGTGCTCGGTGATGTCGAACTTACCCAGAGTCGCCAACTTGCTAGTACGCTCGGTACGCAGCGCGCGCAGCGCCGGTCGAGATTCCTGGTTCAGAAAAACAGTGCCAGTGGCAGCGGTATCCACCACCGCCTGCTTCCAGTTATCGTGAACCGGCGAATCTGAGCACGCCAGCATGCGAGTCCCCATTTGCACACCCTCAGCACCCATAGCGAAAGCACCAGCCATGGAAAGTCCATCACACATGCCACCGGCTGCAATAATGGGTACATCAACCCGTGAGCGAATCAGCGGTAGCAAGACCATGGTAGACACCGGACTGGGATTCTTAAAGCCGCCGCCCTCGCCGCCTTCGACAATCAGGCCGTCGACACCGGCATCTATCGCTTTCATTGCCATTTCCAAGGTCGGCACTACATGGAACACTTTGATACCAGCCTGCTGGAAGGCCTCAGTGCACACCTTGGGACTGCCCGAGGAAGTGGTCACGAACTTGATGCCCTGCTCAATCACAAAATCGATAACATTCGAGCCCTTTACGTAGGACAGCGCGACATTCATACCAAATGGCTTGTCGGTAAGCTCACGCATTTTCGCCACTTCGGCTTTGATATTGTCAAACTCCCCGGAGGAGGTTTCGATAATACCCATGCCACCAGCGTTACTTACCGCAGAAGCTAATTGGGCACGTGCGATCCAACCCATAGGCGCCTGGATAATGGGATAATCGGTGCCAGTCATTTCTGTGACACGGTTGCTGATAGGTTTAGGCGTCATTTCAGTACTCGTTTTGTTGAGGGTTATACGGTGGGCAAGGATGGCACTTCATTCACTCTGCCGGCGGGTTCCGACAGGATCATTCGAACTAGCTCGGCCCTATAAATTCTTGCCCAGCTATTGAACCTTGTCGCCGTACTTCGCCAGAATGCTATCGAGCTTCCGGCTGATTCGAGTCTGCAGGCGAATCATTTCCAGTTTGGGCCAGGTACTGCGCTCGCCAGACTCTATCAGACGATACATCTGTTTTTCCCCTGGAAAAGATAACAGCTTAAGCGGATTCTGAAATTTGTAGTCGGGTAAAATATTAATATCGCCTACATAATCCTGATTGATAATAGAGCGGATTAAACTATTAGTTTGAGAGACTCTGCCACCCTTTCTGTCCACCTTATCGACGATCATCGTTAGCGCATTAAACCACTCTCTCGTAGATCGCCGCCCTGCTTCAGTCAGTAGCCCAAGAGTAGTTGCCTTGCGATGCCCATCGGACACAAACGGAATCACATGAGGGTTGGTTTGACTGACCACGTAATGGTTAACCCCGTACAGACGCGACAGTCGTTTAGCCGGCAAATCGTCGCTGACCGAACCGTCCACCCACTTGCGCGAAGGCAGATATTCCTTGCGATCACCGTGACTATCCAAAGCCTGCAGTGTGACCGGTGGAAATATGCCAGGAACCGCTGCAGAAGCCATAACTGCACTGCGTATCAGAACACTGGGTGAAGTGGTGGCATTGAGCAGACGTGAGGTCTGATGAGCCTCAGACGGCGCGACGGAGACATTCATCGCGCGACCCGTTTTGACGAAGGCCTGCTGAAAGGTCAAGTCGGGAATGTACTGTTCTACCGATTCCTCCAGTTCAGCAACATCCGCGAACGTGAGTTTCTTGCTTTCTTTCGGAATATGATCGAGAAAATACTCCGGCTGTAATAGCTCGGACAACTCTTCATCGCGATGCGTCGCAACAATACTTCCCACAAGAGCTCCGCCACTGGATCCAGACAGAATTGTTGGCAACAGGTTCGCTGCAGCCAAAGCCCGAATCACGCCTACATGAAAGAACAAAAGTGAGCCGGAGCCGCTCATCATGAACGCTGAACGACCGAAGCAATGACTGGCGCGACGGAAAAAATCTAACCTGTCTTCATCGTCGATGTCACCACTGGTATCGTTTGCCAGTACATCCAGGGTATCAACGATCTCCTCGATATAGTTTTCTACCAGACATTTGGTACCTGACAGGGCATACCCGTACAAGCCGGACTTACCCATGCCACCCATATTGCCGTGAATGCCTTCATTGAGTGTGTATAAGAGCCCTTTGATATCGTGTCTGGCCCTCAGGCTCTGTAGACGATCCAGGCGGGTACGAATTGAAACATGGTCGTACTGCCGAGTAGCGTCTTTGCGGCGCCAGCGGTCCAAACCATTGCTTTCATCGTAGGCTCGCGCGGCAGCGAGCCATTCTTCATAACTCGCGGCTTTTTTCAGGGAACGTTTTAACTGGTAGTTATTCATCATCGGTGGATAGTGGTCTGACGCAGCGAGCGTCTCTTAGTCAAATGTGCGCGCATTCTGGCACGCCCGCGATCTATTTGCACTAGCTCTAGGGCGCTCATGAGCCCCCTCTAAAACCTCCCTTACTGTCGATTAGACATCAGGTAACTGCGCTGTGCTGGCCGAACTCCTCACGCCGCCATTCCTGAGCATCCATAATTTGAACCAACTGCTCGACGGCGTCCCAGACATCCGCATAACCTATGTATAGCGGCGCGAATCCAAATCGCATGTTCAGGGGGGCACGAAAATCACCAATCACATTGCGGGCAATCAGCGCCTGCATAATGGCGTAGCCCTGCTCGTGATTCAGAGAAACCTGGCTGCCTCGTAATCGTGCGTCCCTGGGGCTCACCAAACCAAAGCCATACAGCGAGCATCGTTGATCAATCAAGTTGATAAACAAGTCTGTAAGTGCTTCGGATTTCTCCCGAACCTGAGTCATGTCCGCGCGCAGGAACAAATCCAGACCAACCTCAGTAACCGCCAGACTCAGTATTCCCTGAGTACCACTTAACATTTGACGAATATCTGTCGCCGGCCTGTAGTCCCTTTCGAATGTAAACGGCGCAGCGTGGCCCCACCAACCGGTTAAGGGCTGTTGAACCCTACCCTGATGGCGCTTCGCCATGTAGATAAATGCAGGGCTGCCAGGACCGCCATTCAAATATTTGTAGGTGCAGCCCACCGCAAAATCGACATTGCAGGCGTTGAGTTCAACCTCCAGAGCACCAGCGCTGTGACAGAGATCCCAAATGGATATCGCCCCAACGGCCTGGGTAGCGGCAGTAATGGCCGCCATATCCAAAACTCGACCTGATTTGTAATGCACCTGAGTGAGACATACCACAGCAACAGTTTCGTCGATTGCCGCAGCCAGCCCGTCCTCTTCTACAAATCGAATTTCGTAACCATCACCCAGTTGCTCAACCAGACCCTGCCCCATGTAGTTATTGGTCGGGAAGTTACTGCCCTCCATCACAATAACTCGCCTGTCAGGAACCAGAGCCAGGGCCGCTGCCAAAACTTTGTAGATGTTAATTCCGGTAGAGTCGGTGACCACGATTTCACCGTCATCGGCGCCTGTCAAACGGGCAATCTTGTCGCCCAGCACCAGCGGCAAGTCCCACCAGCCCGCCTGATTCCAGCTTTTGATCAAACCCTCTCCCCACTCTTGCTCTACCACTTCGTGGGCTCGGGCCAGTGCCGCTTTGGGCCTTACCCCTAAGGAGTTTCCATCGAGGTAAACCATGCCTTCGGGCAACGAAAATTCGTCCCGAAAGTCGGCTAGAGGATCCGCGGCATCTAAAGCTTCACAGTCCGTACGGGTAATTTTTTTCATGGTGTTTGTCATATCTGAAGATTAAGAATTGCGTTCCGTAACTGTAGCCTACAGAAGCGCCTTCGCTACGGATATCATTGACCGCCATTTCGGTGTTTGACGCGCTCACATTGAGATTCCTTTAGTTTTTTGTTGACTTCCAGAACAATACTTCTATAATTATGGAAATATCGAAATATAGAGGCGACATGAACTCACTATTGAGCGAACCACTACCGCCAGCAGACGAAGAACGGGTAATACAGCAACTCGCTGCTCTTGCCCAAACATCGCGGCTGAATATTTTTCGGGAACTCATCAAGGTATTTGACGGAGCCCAGGAAGACCACGGTCTTGCCGCAGGTACATTGGCGCTTCGAATGAAGTTGCCGCCGCCTACCCTGTCGTTCCACTTAAAGGAGCTGACCCGAGCAGGACTGGTGTCTTCGGAAAAAAAAGGCCGATCGGTTATTTATCGAGTAAATCGGGAGAATATACGCTCTTTGATCGACTTTTTATTGGAAGACTGCTGCACCCAAAGCTGTTAAACACACACAGGAGAACACTATGAAACGACTACACATAAGCATCAATGTCAGCGACCTTGAAAACTCTATCCAGTTCTATTCAAGTCTCTTCGGACAGAAACCGACAGTTACAAAACACGACTACGCCAAGTGGATGCTTGACGACCCAAGGGTTAACTTCGTTTTGGAGTATTCGATCGAGCCTACTGGTATGACCCACGCCGGGATTCAAACTGAGAGCGAGGAGGAGCTGGCCGAAGTATTCAACCGCATGAAAGCCGCCGAGATCCCCTATCTGGAGGAAGGCCTTACCGCCTGCTGTTACGCCAAGTCCGAGAAAAGCTGGACCTTCGACCCTGACGGATTACCCTGGGAGGCCTTTTATACCCATCACCAATTGGAGAATCGGGGTGAGGAAACTAATCCGCAGAATTTGGAAGCATCGTGCTGCTGAGATTCCTGGTCTCATCATCGGTTTTGTGAGCACTACCAAATGGCGAAGGGCCTAAACTAGAGCCAGACTTCGAGGTTATCCTCCCAACCCAATTGTCGATCCAGGCGAATGGCGAGCACATCGGAAAAACCGCAGCTCGCCAGCATCTTATCTACATCTGCCTTTTCGATGTCGGTCAACCGATCATATTCAGCTTGTACCCGCTGCAGCAAATAAAACCGATAGGGTTGAGCGAGTGCACTGACAGGTCGCCCACGGAGACTAAATTCGGCGTTGCCGAATGATCCACCGAGCCGCAGCGATGCAGGGGCGCCCGCCTCAGTCTTGTTGTCCGCAAGCCTGCTATTAATGGCCTGGGCGGCGGCGCGGGTTTCCGGCACAAAATCTTGCGCTATTACCCGCAGTACCGCCAACAATGTCTCGGGCACCTCGTCATCTGCCAGCAGGTCGGTGCCAAAATCGAAGAACTCCGGGGCGTCCTGATCCGCCCTGTTCATCCTCTCTACCCAACGATAAACGTGCACCGCTTGTCGCTGCATCAATCTGGCAGGATAGGGATCTCGCCCGAGGTGCGCGTACATGGGAGCCAATAAGCCGAAATCGCCGATGCACGGCCTTCCACCCAAGAGATACGGATATTGTTGGAAATGCGTATCGAGGGCAGCGAGGTATTCCACATACAAGCTTTCAATGGCTTCGATTGAGTCTTCGGTCACCCCAAAGATTTGCCCAACATGCCGCATTCTATCCATCATGTGCTCAGTCTTTTCCTCTCGCTGAGGCAAGTCGCGCTGAGAATGAAAAAAATGGTGGCGAATAAAACTCAGATTATCCTCGGGAAAATTCCAACGATAGTGCATGGCCGGGCGTAGTAAACCATCTGTACCGATTACGTCGAACAGCGCGCTGACAACACGCTGCCTGGCCGTCAAAGGTCGACTTGGGCGACCATTAGCAACCTCAAAATGCTCGATAATTGCTGCACCGTCTCGAATCACCTCACCCGCCGGAGTCAGCAGCGTCGGAATAGTGGGCAACTTACCCTTAGGCAAAACCTCAGCCTTAAAGCTTTCGTGACCGCTGGAGAGCTCCCGAAAGACGACACCCTGCTTGATCAGGTAAGATCGCGCCCGCCCGGAGTACAGGGAATGGGTGATTGCGTAGAGCGTGTGAACGTCAGACATCGGGGCTATCCTGTTTATTTCACTTTGAATTGGGGCAAAAGCTTAACAGTTCTTCAATCAATGTATTCCATCTGCTAATCTTGAAGGTGTAAGACACTTACTTCTCTATTTAAGGTGGCCATCGAGGGAGATCTCAGCACTGTTGCGAAGTCTGGTATGAAAGGGCTTATGCAACTGCTGATGGCTAGCCATGCAAACATGTCGGCGAAGGAGTTTGCCGACTCGGTAGCTGACTGGGTGCAAACTGAGCGACACCTCGACACTGGGCTACGCTACACCGAGATGGTGTATCAACCCATGCTTGAGCTGCTGGATTATCTGAGAGCCAATGATTTTAAGGTTTATATCGTATCCGGCGGCGGCATTGAATTCATGCGTGTATTTGCCGAGGAAGTTTACGGGGTTGTGCCAGAACAAGTGATTGGCAGCAGCATCAAAACTACTTATAAAGTCGTATATGGCAAGCCTACTCTGGTGCGACTGCCTGAAATGAACTTCGTCGATGACAAAGTATGAAGAATGACTGGATTAGCATCTTTCCCAAACAGCCCTGAGTGAAAGCTGTCTCGATGGCGCCAAGGGCAGCGTATAGGCGAACGGAACGCTAAAGTAACCGCTTTATACTGATACGGTTTCTGCGTTTTTATTTGAATGTAGATAATGGTGCTAAACTGAAAGTTGTTGCTGGCCGCCTAAGCTTATTAGATTTTATGTATAAGTGCGCCCAAGACCAATCTAGACAAAAATTTGCTGTTCGTTCTCATGGGGAACCCAATGAAAAAACTCAGTATGGTGGATACTGGATTTCTGATTAGTGAATCTCGGGAAATGCCGATGCATGTTGCGGGTGTCAATCTTTACACCCTCCCCGACGGCGCTGACGAACAAGAATTCCTGCGTGATCTCGCTGACAACCTTCAAGATCTCGACCAATTTCTTCCTCCCTACGGCGATCGACTCAAAACCGGCCCTTTGGGTCTTGCGGGACCGGCCTACTGGGAACCCGATCCAGCCATGGACATCGATTATCACATCCGTCACTCGGCTTTGCCGAAACCCGGACGCTATCGCGAACTTTTCACCCTGACCTCACGCTTGCATGGCGCGTTGTTAGATCGCAGCCGTCCGCTGTGGGAAATACACCTGATCGAAGGCCTGCAAAATAGACAGTTTGCAACGTATACCAAGACCCACCATGCCGCAGTAGATGGTGCGCGCTCTATTCACATAGCCCGCAGCATGCTGTCGGCTGACCCAAACCATCGATTTCAAGAGTCTCCGCTGTCAAAAAACTCCTGGGATGCCTATCGAGCCAAATTGAAGCTTGCCAATCCGGGTGATTTAAAAGATGAAGAAATACGTAATGTCGCTGAAATCCTGAAGGCACGCCTTGACAACGGGGTACAGGTATTCGGCGCGCTAAAGCGCTTCACAGAGGCCTGGTCCGGGCGTGGCGGGTCACTGACGCTGCCCTTTCGCAACGTGCCGCGTAGCTCGATCAACACCTCGATAGACGGGGCCCGCCGTTTTGTGGCGCAAACCTGGTCATTTTCCCGTATTCGCGCCGTCGGCAAGGCCTTTGACGGCACGTTTAACGACGCAGTATTGGCCATGTGTGCGGGGGCCCTGCGTGCCTACATGGAAAATCACGGTGAAATCCTGGACGAGTCCTTGAAAGCCATGGTGCCGGTCTCACTGCGCCAAAAGGGCGACGTTGATTCCGGTAACGCTGTCGCATCGATCAGTGCTGATCTGGCCACGAACATCAAAGACCCGGCCAAGCGTATTGCCGCGATCAGGGCCTCGACAAAGGCTGGCAAAGAGTTCTTTCAGGGCATGACACCGGGAGAGGTGATGCTTATGAGCGGAGTTATGCAGGCACCGGCAGCAATACTCATGCCGCTGGGACTAGCCAGTCGCTTCCCTGCGGTAAACATCGCCATATCCAACGTACCCGGTATCCGAGAGCCCATGTACTGGAATGGCGCGCGCATGGACGGCTCCTACCCCGCCTCTATCGTGGCAGACGGCATGGCATTAAACATTACCCTGGTCACCTACTGCGATAATGTTGATTTTGGGATCACCGCTTGTCGACGCTCGGTACCTCAGGTACAGCGGATTATCGATTATATGGAGGATGCGCTGGTAGAACTGGAAATTGCGGCGGGGCTGGTCACCAAGCCCGTGAAGGCCAAGGCCAAGCGCAAATCACCAAGCGCAGCTCGCAAGAAAGCTGCTCCTCGACCGAAACGCGCCGCCAAGAAAAAGTGAGATTCCCGGGACAGCACAATTTCATGAGGTTGTAGTGTGAAACTGTTTTCCCACCAGCAAAGACCCGTCCACCTCGGCCCCTATCCACTAGAGCGCTTGGCGCGCACTCATGTGATGCCGGATCTCAGTCGGCTGCCCGCAATGCAAGCAGTGTCATACCGCGACGTCGACAATGACGAGAGCCTGGTTAACGCTATGGCCCGCTATGAGGCCATGCTGGACGCAATCCGCGATGGTCTGGTGAAGAAAGAACGTGGTGTGGTGCCTACAGGTCCCTTGGAACGTAGCAACCACCTGAAGGCCTTCGCCTATTATCACGACGCCACTCAGGTTGCTGCCTGCCAACTGACGCCTGAGTTATTCCTGCAACGCCCCATCATCAACCCCGACATAGGTGCTCTGTCCGAGGAATTGCGTACCAAGCAAACTACCACACTGGCTGCAGGTATCGACGTGGTGATGGCAGAGTTAAAAGACACCATGGAGAAACCGGTGCAGGCAGTGGAGCACCATACTCACGCCCTGGTATTCCTGTACGAATTTCCCCGCGATCCGGAAACAGACGAGGTGGGCTGTGACTGGATACAAGATGCTCAGGCCCAACGGGCTAGTCTGCGCGCTGCTGAAACCAGTGTCGTACTTTCCAACTACATACGCCTGTTGGGTTATGAGGCGCGCGCGCATTCGGGATCCTGCTCGGACGTGGATTTAAATAAACTGGCGGTAGCCGCTGGCCTGGGCGAAGTTATTGATACCCCCCAGGGTCCCGTCGTTCACAACCCCTATGTGGGCACCTGTTTTGGCCTGGGCGCAATCACCACCACATTCGAAATGAGCCCCGACTTACCACTAGCACCTTCGAATGACTACAGTATGAGTGAACGCTGGCGTAGTCACGGGCCAGCATGGTGGCTGGGCGGTAAGCCGCGCAACGGGTTTACCAAGAGCGCCCTCAATGCGAAACCGTACAAAAAACGCCGCTTCAAGGACGGGGCCTACCCCTTTGAGCGCAGTAAAAGGGTGGAAGATACCACCACGTTTATCGATGAAATTCGTGTAGCCCGCGTTCCAAAGCGTACCGACATGTTCGCCCGCGCCATCTTCGGCGATATGGGAAAGCACGTTCAGGACGCGGCTCGTAATGGCAACTATGTGCGTAAAAGCGCTGCCAGTTTTGGACCCCGCCGGCCGCTAGCCGCATTTGTGCTGATACAAAACGGCCCCAAGGCGCCCATCGTTGCAGATTCGACCAGAGATCCCCAGCGCAACGCAGACAATGTCAAAGCCGCGCTGTATTTTCTGGGGGCGGATGCCGTCGGTATCTCGCGCTGCCCCGATTGGGTCTACTACTCACACGACGCGCTTGGCGAACCGCTGGCGCCCTATCACGAAAACGCTATTTCGATGATTGTCGATCAGGGTCACGAAACCATGGAGGGTGCCTCGGGTGATGACTGGATCGCCTGCTCCCAGTCCATGCGCGCCTACCTGCGATTTTCCTTGCTGGGCGGTGTCCTCGCTGAACAAATCCGCAATCTTGGTTACACCGCAAGAGCACACACGGTGATGGATGGCGAAGTTTTACAACCTCCCCTGTTGTTGTTATCGGGGCTAGGAGAAGTTAGCCGGATCGGAGAGGTCATACTCAATCCGTTCCTGGGACCGCGCTTAAAATCCGGTGTGATTACCACCAATATGCCAATGAGCCATGACAAGCCCATTGATTTCGGTTTGCAGAACTTTTGTAGCAATTGTAATAAGTGCGCCCGTGAATGCCCGTCGGGTGCCATTACCGCCGGGCCAAAGACCATGTTCAACGGCTACGAAATATGGAAATCGGACAGCCAGAAGTGCACCCAATACCGCATCACCCAGGCTGCCGGTGCGATGTGCGGACGCTGCATGAAAACCTGTCCGTGGAATCTCGAGGGGCTCTTTGCCGAAGCCCCATTCCGCTGGGCAGCGAGTCATATACCCAGCGCTGCCAAGGTGCTGGCCAAACTCGACGACAAACTGGGTCACGGCAGTATCAATCCGGTTAAAAAATGGTGGTGGGATCTGGAAATGGTCGACGAGGGGCCTTACACACTGTCACCGCACGGCAGCAACTACCGGGAGCTGCAAACCGACCTGGATCTGAAGTTTGCTGACCAGACCCTGGCGGTATATCCGGCTAACCTTGCGCCGCATCCACACCCCTTCCCCTTCCCTATGGACCGGGAGGCAGGCATCCAGGCCTATAACGCCATGCTCACACCCCTGGAATACAAAGCGCGTCTCAGCAAAGGAGAAACCGATAACCTGGCCCATGAATACACTCTCCCTGAAGGGCCCGCACCAGTAATACGGGTGAACGTCGCCAAGGTCGAGCCAATGAGTGACGATGTGACGAAATACGAATTTACTTCCATTGATGGCGCACCATTGCCTGAGTTTGACGCCGGCGCCCACCTTGATGTGGTCGTAGCACCGGAGTTTTTTCGCCAGTTTAGCCTCTCCAGCAATCCCGCTGATCGCAGCAAGTACCAGATTGGCGTATTGCGCGAAGATGAAGGGCGCGGCGGTTCCAGCCTGCTACACAAGATATTTCACGAGGGCCGCAAGGTCTTTATCTCCCGTCCCATTAATCACTTCCCATTGGATGAGTCCGCCACCAGGACTTTTTTGATGGGCGGCGGCATCGGCATCACTCCGATGATAGCCATGGCCCATCGACTGCATGCGATAGATGCTGACTTCGAATTGCACTATTCCTGTAGCGCGCGAAAACACGCCGGTTTTGTTGAAGACCTGGCGACAATGCCCTGGTCGCACCGGGTAACCCTACATTTCTCCGATGAGGGAAGTCGGGCCGACCTGGACGAATTACTAGGCGATTATAGGCCGGGCTACCATCTCTACACCTGTGGCCCTGATCGCTACATGACGTCAGTGATGGACGCGGGAACTCGCAACGACTGGTCGGCAGAGTCATTGCATCTGGAATACTTCTCTGTGCCGGAACTACCCGAATACGAGAACTACGACTTTACGTTGAAACTCAAGCAGTCTGGCAGAGAAGTGAAAGTACTGGCAGATCAGTCGCCGACAGACGCCTTACTGGCGGCCGGTGTGCATATTGATGTGAAGTGTAGCGACGGCATCTGTGGTGTTTGCAAGTGCGACATTGTGTCCGGCGAGGTGGAGCACCGTGATTTTGTGCTGTCAAAATCACAGCGCGAGGGAAGCATTATCTTGTGCCAGTCACGGGCAGCACAGGCAGATGGAGTGATCGAGATCGACCTGTAAATTTAACGTGCGGCCAAACGCCGCTGAATCTCTCTGGCAAATAACCACAACCTGTCCTGACCCCATAGCGCCAGCAGCTGTTCTCCGTTTTCATCCAGTAGTCGAAAGCTGGGAACGCCCCAAAGCCCTGCATCGTAAATAGCCAGGCGGTTCTCCTCCAGTAGCGATTGCCAATCGGACTGGCCGAGAATCGTTCTGGCCCTGGACCAATCCAGACCCGCATTTTCTACTACTTTCTTGAGGCCCCGGTCGTTATTGGTATTAACCCCGCGAGCGAAGGCCATGCTGAGAAAACTGGAGATTAACTCACTGCCTCTGCCCTGCTCGCAAGCCCAAGGATACAAAGAGTAGCAACGTCTGGCAGGTTCACCGATGGGATCGTAAAAATTGCCATAAGGCACACCCGCCTCTCTGGCTTCCCGCGCCGCATCCAAAAAGATATACATGCCTTTCTGCCGCGTAACAGGCACTCCACGCATCACCATGGGTAGCACCGGGCGCACCACCAGTTTGACGCCAGTGTCCTGTGCCAGCTTTACCGCACGGTCAAATATAATTGCGGTATAGGGGCTTCTTAACGACGGATAAACCTCCAGGGTGAGACTGCCATTATCCTTTAATTCGCTGGTCTCCAATGCCGGCCGCGGTATTAATGTACTCGCGGTAGCCTGATTATCCGCGCCCAGTTCCGCCAATCGTTTCTCCAAGTGATAAAGACGATCTACGCCCCAATACCACTCATCTCCGTAGTAAAACATGGCGCCGGAGTAATGCCGTAACTCGTGCCGACGGTTAGTGCCGGCATTAACGCTCTTCTCGGCTTGTTCCGGCGAGACGCTACCGAGCTTCTGCTGCAGTGATTTTAATGCAGATTCATCGTCCGCCCAAAGCGCTAGGCCAACTTCAGCAGCATGCTCGACAAAGCCTGCAGAATCCTGTGCTGCAAGAATCGATGTGGCTAGAGCGACCAGGTTCTGATCGAGTTCAGACTTATGCTCTGGAAATTCGAGGCCGTATTCAGCGGCGACATGAAAAGCATCGTAGCGCGAAAGCTGTATCAACAACTCGGGCTCCGCTACGTTTTTGCCGCTGGGGCCAGTGACCAGATGACAGTCCAACTGAATGTTGTAGCGCTTCGCCAGTGCTGGCAGAACCTGTGCGGCCAGGTGACTATAACCATCATCGAGTTGATGAAAGTACTCCACCACATGGGGATGACCGTCTTTAACACGTTGCTGTTCTATCTTTGAGCGCTGTTTATTAACGCGCCCGGCACTAGAAAGCCGTGTCATTACCCTGGACGTTATCCAGCGCGTTAGTGGCGATGGGTCCATGGTAGCGGCACCGCCCTGCTCTTTAAACTGGTTCGACATTAGAGGCTCCTGAAGTGTCAGCTTGCGTGCTGAGACTACACCTGAATCAAGGTGTTCAGCAAATTGACAACAATTTTTATCGCCTGCTTTTTCCTAAAGCGCCGCCCAGTCGGCACTGCTACCGATTCATGCTCTACTGGACCGCTCTTGGTCACTAGCCTCTGCCGGTAATGGAGGCCAGCTGCTGATCAATGATTTGCTCGGCATCCGCCACAATATTTGCGACAAGCTCTTTGCACGTAGGAATATCGTTGATCAAGCCTCCGCACATTCCCACCGTCACCATCCCGGCTTCTATATCCCCGGTACTCCAGGCTTTTTCCTGATTTTCACCAGATACCAGGTGGTGTACTTGTCCAAAGTCACCCCCCGCCGCCTCGATGGCTGCGACTTCGTCGGCGATTGTATTTCGATAGACGCGCGCAGTGTTCTTGTAGGACCGGAATATCAATCGGGTCTGATTTTCATCCATCTCCACAATTTTTTGCTTGATGCCTTCATGTATGGGCGCTTCCTGAGTGACCATAAAGCGGGAGCCCATATTAATACCTTCGCAGCCCAGGGCTAAAGCCGCCACCAGACCACGACCATCGGCGATACCACCGGAGGCAACCACCGGAATTTTCAGCGCCTGCGCCGCAACCGGGAATAAAACCAGGCCACCGACATCTTGCTCGCCGGGGTGACCCGCGCATTCAAAACCATCAATGCTGACAACATCAACGCCAATTCGCTCTGCTTTTAGCGCATGCCGTACTGCTACACACTTGTGAACAACCAAGGCACCCTTGGCCTTGAACCGGTCCATAAACGGTTCAGGACTGCGCCCGGCCGTCTCGATAACTTTTATCCCACAGTCCAAAATCGCTTCCACATAATCGTCATAATTGACTGCTGTGGCCACAACTCCCACGGTAAGGTTAACGCCGAAGGGCTTGTCGGTGAGTGAACGACACTTTTCGATTTCGGCAATCAGGGCTTCCGGGGTTGGCTGAGACAACGCCGTCATCACACCAAGTGCACCTGCATTGGACGCCGCTGCAGCCAGCTCAGCGGTGCCAACTCGCATCATGCCGCCGCAGATTATGGGTGTCTCTATGCCCAGTAGTTCAGTGAGTCGAGTTTTCATTATGCCAGGGACCTCTATTATTGATATGGGAGCCAGATGCGGCCGGTTTTTATTTAAGCGGCACAATATATGCCATTGATGCGGCACTGGGAAGGAAGGTATACGCTATGGGGAGAAACGAGCTCGGCACTGCTCCCCAAATTCTGCTTAACGAATGCAGGGTCGGTGAATTTTCAGCTAGGGATACGGATAGAATCCGCGAGGGCGTTAAGCGGAAGAATCAGTTTAGAAACTCAGCGCGAGTGCTGGCGTTGGTTTTAAAAGAGCCTCCCAGTGCCGTGGTACGGGTTGAGGAACCACTGTCCATCACTCCGCGTGATTTTACGCAGTAGTGCACTGCATTGACGGTGACGGCAACGTCGTCAGTTTCCAGTAACACCTGCAGAGCCACTAGTACCTGCTGCGTGAGCCGTTCCTGTACCTGTGGTCGTTGAGCGAAGAAGCGCACAATTCTATTGATCTTGGAAAGACCAATAAGCTTGCCCTTGGGTATATAGGCAACCCTTGCAGCGCCATCGATTGTCACGAAGTGGTGCTCACAAGTACCGATCATATCAATACCATCAACCAGCACCATTTCCTCCACCTGCATTTTGTTCGCTATTACAGATATTTTAGGGAAATTGGTGTAATCAAGGCCAGAGAAGATTTCATCCACATACATTTTGGCGACACGGTGTGGCGTTTCACGCAGGCTGTCGTCGGTGAGATCCAACCCCAGGGTCTCGGATATGTCTTTGAATGCGTCGCGAATGCGCTTATATTTCTCGTCGCGGTCCAGCCCGGTATTGATCATCGGCGTTTCCAAGCCACGCTCCAGCAGAGCGCTGCGCACCAGGCTAGCCTCGTCGCTCAGCACCGAGGGAAAGGACAGTGTGTTGTCTTCGAGCACAGATTCCATGGGATACTCCATTCGATTTAAAATATGTACGCTGTGGACCATCAGATGGATCCACCGATTTCAGAATTTACTCATCCTTGACGACACACGGCGACCACTAATCCCGATCAGGTTCTTGGCAGGGGTAATGGTCACGACCTTACCAAGACTTACTGGTCCGGATGATTTGGCACGAATTCTGCTCTAACTCAGAGCATTATCAGATTGAGAGGTACACGGTGCACTCTAAGGTCCTGATTTCCTCACCAATTTCACTGCGCGAGGGGCCGCTGGCCGAAGACACGCTGGTGGCGTGCGATGCTGCGTGCGCACCGCATACGGTCGGAATCGGCGTAACGCCCCCTGCGCGCACCAAAATGGTGCAAATAGAGGAATGGCGAGTGCTCAAATGAACAGGAGGCCACAGCTGTGACCGCGACGCGACTACCCATGATCGTAGTCAGTGACCTGGACGGCTCACTACTGGATCACTACAGCTACAGTTTTGAACACGCCTGGGAAGAGGTAAGCCAACTCGAACAAGCGGGCATTCCACTGGTTCTGGCATCCAGTAAGACCCGGGAGGAGATACTGCAACTGCGGTTTGAGTTAAATAATCGTCATCCTTTTATCGTAGAGAATGGTGCCGCCGTTTTTATTCCTGTCAGGTATTTTCCACAACAACCGGAACAGACCGTAAGACGCGACGACTACTGGGTACATGAAATGACACTGCCCAGGGAACACTGGCTAGAACAACTTGCTCAGCTGGAGCATCAATTTCACGGCGACTTTGATTCGTTTAACAGCGCAGGCGTCGCCGGCATAATGGCGATGACCGGGCTATCAGAGGTACAAGCAAGTGCGGCTAATCAGCGGGAATACAGCGAACCCGTGCGCTGGTTGGGGAAACCTGCAGCGGAGCATCTTTTCATCAGTGCCCTGGAAGCGGCAGGTGCAACGGTACAGAGAGGCGGACGCTTTCTGTCAGTGAGCGGCGCTTGTGATAAAGGCCAGGCACTCATCTGGTTGCGCTCACGCTACCAGGAATCGAGCCTCACAGAAGCCATTGAGGATCTTGCTATAGGCGACGGTGCTAATGACGCCGCAATGCTCGACGCCGCCACAACTGCGTTACTGGTGCGCTCTCCGGTGCATAGTTTTCCATCACTAACGAAAACCCACGGGGTAATGCGCAGCAGTAATTTCGGACCGGCAGGCTGGGCCGAAGGCGTCGCGCAATGGCTACGTGATAATAATATTTCAACATAGGATCAGACACGATGGGCGATTTTTATCAGAACGGCATTATCACCACCCTCCACAATCTGGGGAATCGACCGGTGGAAGAGTTGGAAAGCGAGCTGCTCGCCTTTTCGGCAAGGCGACCGATGGCATTAATCCTGCCTTCCCTTTACTCCGAACTCGAGGGGCAGGCGCTACCCCATATTGTCGACGAACTGATGAAAGTGCCTTATCTCTCGGAGATTGTTATAGGCCTGGACCGAGCCGACGAGACCCAGTACCGCGCGGCTCTCAAATTTTTTGGTCGACTACCCCAGCATCATAGAGTCCTGTGGAACGAGGGACCCAGACTGCAGGCACTGGACGCGCTACTACAGGAAAAGGACCTGGCGCCTAAGGAGCTGGGTAAGGGACGCAACGTGTGGTATTGCATGGGCTACACACTGGCGACCAACCGTTCTGAATCGGTCGCCCTGCATGATTGCGACATTGAAACCTATGACCGATCATTGCTGGCGCGGCTGATCTATCCAGTTGCCCATCCGCGATTCAACTACGAGTTCTGCAAGGGTTACTACGCTCGTGTTGCCGACGGTAAAATTAATGGCCGTGTCAGTCGACTGCTGGTAACGCCGCTACTGCGCGCCCTGATGAAAACTCTGGGTGACATGGAATACCTGGACTACATGGATAGCTTCCGCTATCCACTGGCCGGTGAATTCTCATTCAGACGCGATGTACTTAACGACATTCTGATTCCCAGCGACTGGGGACTGGAGATTGGCGTGTTATCCGAAATGTATCGCAACTACGCCAACAATCGTCTCTGCCAGGCTGATATCGCTGATATCTATGATCATAAACATCAACAACTTTCCGCAGAAGATGACAGCAGCGGCCTTTCGAAAATGTCGATAGACATCTCCAAGGCCCTGTTTCGCAAACTGGCGACCCGCGGGGTTACCTTTAACACTGAGACTTTTCGCTCACTGAAAGCAACTTACTATCGAATCGCCCTGGACTTTGTCGAGACCTACCACAACGACGCCGTTATGAACGGCTTGTCGCTGGATATTCACGCAGAGGAAAAGGCGGTGGAGTTGTTTGCCGAGAATATTATGAAAGCGGGTGAAGCATTCCTGGACCGACCCATGGAACGCCCGTTTATCCCCAGTTGGTCGCGAGTGATTAGCGCGATACCCGATGTACTTGAGCGATTGTCTGATGCAGTAGAGGCAGACCACGCAGAATTTTCGGCAGGCTGAAACGATGCGGCAAACCACAGAGTACGGCGACCTGTTACTGGAACGCGTCAAGCACCATATTCAGGCGATCTACCATGACAACCCTCTGGATGCTGACCTCACAGGCCTGCCCGAGGCGCTGATATCACTGATGCGCCTGGAGCATCCCGAGACTGAACCGAAACAGCACACTAATCACTGGGATCAAAGCGACACGTTCGTAATCACCTACGGTGACAGCCTGAAGGTGGCCAACGAAAAGCCATTGGTAACCCTTAAGCGCTTCCTGGACGAGTGCACTGACGGTGTCGTTAGCGGCGTACATATTCTGCCGTTCTATCCGTGGAGCTCTGACGATGGTTTTTCGGTGCTTGATTATTCAAGTGTAAATGAAGCACTGGGTAGTTGGGAGGACATCAGTGCCATCGCCCACCGGTATGACCTGATGGCCGATCTGGTCATCAACCACTGTTCAAGCCGCAGCCTTTGGTTTGACAACTTCCTGAAGAACAAAGAACCGGGCAAGGGTTATTTTTTCACCGCCAGCCCTGACGACGACCTCAGTGACGTAGTCCGCCCCCGCACCACCCCGCTACTGCGCGAGGTCGAGGCGATCGATGGCACGCGTTTTGTGTGGTGCACCTTCAGCCCCGACCAGATCGACCTGGATTTTCGCAACCCTGAAGTACTCAAGCAATTTGTGTCTATCATCCGCCAGTACCTGGATGCAGGCGTGCGGATATTCAGGCTGGATGCGGTGGCCTTTTTGTGGAAAGTGCCAGGGACCAACAGCCTCAATTTAGAGGAAACCCACGAGGTGGTGCGCTTGCTGCGTACTCTGGTGGAATACGCACGCAACGACACCCTGCTGATTACCGAAACAAATATTCCCAACCGGGAAAACCTGTCCTATTTTGGCAATGCGAATGAAGCACATTGCGTCTATAACTTTTCCCTGCCGCCGTTGCTGGTAAACACCTTGGTCACCGGGGATTGTAGCTATCTCAAGCAGTGGATGATGAGCATGCCGCCGGCGCAGCATGGTACCGCCTACTTCAACTTTGTCGCGTCCCACGACGGCATTGGCCTGCGACCTGCCGAGGGTTTGCTATCGGATGAAGAACTGGACGCACTGATTGCGACCATGGAGGGCTTTGGCGGTCACGTGTCCTACCGGGCGCTGGAGAGCGGTGCTCAGAAGCCCTATGAAATCAATATTGCCCTCTTTGACGCGCTCCAGGGCACTGTAACCGGCAAGGATAACTGGGGTGCCCAACGCTTTGTATGCGCACATGCGATTATGCTGGGATTGGAAGGAATTCCCGGCATCTATATTCACAGTCTGCTGGGCACGCGCAACGACTACCAGCGGGTCGAAAATACTGGTCACTACCGTGCGATCAACCGTCACCAGTGGGATTTTGATGCCTTGCTGACAGAGCTTGCAGATGACAACTCATCGCACGCGCAGGTTTTTACCCAACTAAAATCATTACTTTCGATTCGCGCCCGGCAGGCCGCCTTTCATCCCAACGCCACCCAGTTTACTCTGCATCTGGGTTCGGCCATATTCGGCTTCTGGCGGCAGAGTATGGACCGCCGACAAAGCATATTCTGCATTAGCAATATCTCCACTACGGCGCAGAGCATCACCCTTGCCGATATTAATCTAATCGATACAGAGGATTGGCACGATCTGATCAGCACCGAGCACTATGATTCGCGTGATGGTGAATTACAGTTACAGCCCTATCAAACCGTTTGGATCAGTAATACAGGAGTTGCGCGCTAGCGCTGATCAGTGACTACTTTGGCGAAGGATCTTGTCGAACTGCAAGCGTTCCTGAAGGACCACCCTCGTTTGGTGGTGCTCACGGGTGCCGGCATCAGCGAAGGCTCAGGAATTCCCACCTACCGCGATGCAGCAGGCATATGGCGGGCTAGCGAGCCCATCAAACATCAGGAGTTTATTACCGACAGCAGCAAGCGCCAGCGTTACTGGGCCCGGTCGCTGAGAGGCTGGCCGGCCGTGCATGACGCCAAACCCAACAAGGCACACCTGGCCCTAGCCAAACTGGAACGCGGCGGGCACATTGAAATGTTGATCACCCAGAATGTTGATCGACTTCATCAAAGAGCGGGTAGTGAACAAGTCGTAGATCTACACGGGCGGCTGGACCAGGTGGTCTGCCTTAACTGTAGCTGCCGGATTTCGCGCGAGTCCATTCAGCAGATACTGGTAAGAGAAAACGCCTCCGCTATGGCCGGTCAACTGCAGATACGGCCAGACGGCGATTCCGATGTTCACCAGCAGATAGTCGATAGATTTCGTGTACCAATCTGCGCCGAATGCGAGGGTACGCTGAAGCCAGATGTGGTCTTCTTTGGCGGGACTGTACCGCCTGATCGCGTGTCAAAATGCATGAGCGCAATTGACCGCAGTGATGCACTGTTGGTCATTGGCAGCTCTCTACAGGTCTATTCTGGCTTCCGATTTTGCAAACGCGCAGCCGCAACCAACAAACCCATCGCATTGATCAACTCAGGAAAGACACGGGCCGACTCATTGGCCACGTTACGCCTTTCTTCGGACTGCGGGCCACTGCTAACCGCGTTGCTTGCATCACGTTGAGCCTTTCCCAGACCTCCGACTGTCTAGCCTTTTTATCCTGGAAAACAACGCACAGGTAATATTGACCTGCATCAAGTGCGCTGCAGTTAGCCCTTGTTCAACCGCTGGCACTGGCCAATGATCAGTTATTCAATGCTGCCAGGACCAAATCGTGGAAGATCTGTTTCAACTGGCGATCACCTGGATCGCCGTATTCATTGCGCACTTCGCCGCTGCGCGGAGCAAACTCACACCGGTTCTGTGGTTTCTGGCAGTGGGTTGCCTGCTGGTTAATGTTGGCATCCTGCCAGCAGAGCCCGGTGTATTCATGGCGGATCTGGCAGAACTGGCAATTATTTTCATTATGTTCGCCCTCGGGTTCGAGGAGAACGCCTCAAACTTCCTAAGTAGTATCAAGCGCTCCTGGGGCATCGCATTGTTTGGCGCGATCGCGCCTTTTCTGGTGGCCTATTCACTGGTGCTGTACTTCTGGGATGACAGCAACGCCGCGCTAATGTGCGCGCTGGCAATGACGGCAACAGCCGTATCGTTGACGATGGTATCGCTACGAAGTGAAGGACTGCATAAAACGCGGGCAGCGACAGGCATTATGACCTCGGCGGTTCTTGATGATATCGCCTCGCTTGCATTGGTCGCCATTCTCGTTCCTATCGCCAGCGGTGACAGTTCGGTTTCAATCACCGGCATTATGGTGGTGGTGGCCAAAGCCACTGCGTTCTTTTTATTGGTGACAGCAATGGCGCTATGGCTGTTCCCGGTCGGGCGCGGTTTGCCCGGAAGGCTTCCATTTATCCGGCATTTTAATCTACAGCGGTTGATAACCGCCCACGAGGGCGAGCACGCAACCCTGACTCTACTTTTAATCGCATTACTGGTCGCGCTTCTGGGTCATGAATTCGGCTTTCACCCGGCTGTCGGTGCGTATATGGCAGGACTGATATTGAAGGAGGAGTACTTTGCCTTCAGTAAGCGTGACGAGGAGTCAGACCTCACCATCCACCGGGATGCCAGGCGCATCATTGATGGCATCGCATTCTCATGGATAGGGCCGATTTTCTTCATCGTATTGGGCACCCGCCTGGTAATCGATATGGACATATTACTGGCAGTGGTCGATAAGACTATCGTATTGGTCGTCTGCCTCTTCATAGGACAGACCCTCTCAGCCGGGCTAGCCGCACGCTATACCGGAAATTTCAACTGGGCGGAGAGTTGGCTAATTGGATTCGGGATGTTGGGTAGAGCGGAACTGGCCTTCGTGGTTATGGATATTGCTTACACCCAGCGTCAGATTATTAATGAAGAAATGTTCTATACACTGATGGCCACCGCGTTCTGCCTGAACGTGGCGGTTCCGCTAACCATTCGTTGGTGGAAGCCGAGGTTGGCCGTTTAGATAGAACAGGCTCTCGGGAGAGGTACATCGCAACCCTTGTTGGGGGACCAACCCAGTGGGCCGGGGCCCCAAAGGCCAGTACGTCTTTGGCCCCCAGTACCCGCTGGAACTAGCCTTCAGTCATAGCAGCCGCTGTGACAGATAAAATACGCCGATCAGCGCCATGGCTACGATGCCAATCACGCTCCAGACCCTCATAAGAGATGAAGGCTGTTCGCTCACTGGAATCTCACCACCAAACACCGCCCGATGGTTCATGAAGGCCAGAAACGGCCCCAGAATAAATACGATGACTGAGGTCAGGTCGATAAATGCGGCAAAAGAGCGCATAAAAAGTCCCATTACGCACAGGGCTCCCAGGCAGGCCAGAATCAACATCAGATCATATATTTTGATCCCGTAAATCCTGCCGTCCGCGGCGGGGATCAACTCGTTGGCAAGCGCGTCCAAAATCCGTGGGTAAGCGTCCAGTAATGTGATCTGCGTAGAGAACATAACAGTAATGGCAGCAGCACTAATAATGGGGTAACTCCATTGCCCTATTGTTGACGTAAATAGCTCAATCACCTGGCTGGCGAAACCACCCGAGCTACCAGCGAGAGGAACACCGGCATTGTGCATTACCCCCGCCCCCATCAGCATGAAACACAGGGCTAAAAGTAGTGAGGTAATGAACCCGACGTTAAAATCAAAGCGTGCTTCCGACAAAGTCGGCAATCGCCCTGTATCCTCTGCCTTGGCCTTGGTCCACAGGCTCTGGAATATCGATGCATCCAGAGGTGCCGGCATAAAACCTGCGAGGGCGACGACAAACATCATGGTACCCGCCGAATACTCCGGCCAGGCGAGGCTGGCCAGAGACCACTCAATCTTCCTCACCACCATCATCACAGCGGCGACAATCAGTAGTGTGAATAGGGGCACGATTATTTTACTTAGCTTCTCCAGCAGGTGATAACGCCCAGATAGGAGTAGTAAGGAAACAACAAACAACAAGCCAGCAACGAGAAGGAGGTCATTGATCTCGATATTTAAGGTTGCCTTGAGCAAGCTCGCCGTTACCAAGCTAACCGCCGCCACGATAAAGAACATCGAAAACACTTGTGCGATGCCGTATAGAACAAGAATCCAAAGACCTGATTGCCGGTAGCTCTGTATCAAGCTTCTTCCGGTCGCTGCTGTGTAGTCACTGCCAAAGCGTATCGCCGGATACTTGAGTAAACAAGCAATGATGATGATGCTAATCATCCCGGGGCCAAACATGGCACCGGCCCGGGTTGCCTGAACCAGGTGAGAAACACCCACGGCCGCCGCCGCAAATAGAATACCCGGCCCAAGCGCCGCAAGAAGCGTGCCTTTAGATTTCACGTTATTCACGATCTAAAAAAATTAAATGTTTATACACGTAGAAGCCCCTTCAACATATCAGAAACGTGATGCTTGGCATCAGCCAGTGTTATTTAAAAACGGATTTAGAAAGTCATTCGGTGGCAAGCCACCGAATGACTTTTGTGCTCACCGCCGCCGCACGGACTTCGTCCACATCGAAGGGCACCTGCTTATAACCGAAGTCGGCATACAGTTTCATTTGATCGTCAGTGTGCGGGCCTCGCTCCCCATCGGGCGATTGCCAGCCGCTTTGGCCGGGAGGGATCACATCCCATGAGTTTATCCCTTTGCCTGTAGCGACAAACAGATTGTTCTCGCTGCCTCGGTTCATATAGCTTGGCAATGTATACACCGCCGTTTCGCGGGCCTGTGGGACGCCTCGAAAGTTATAAGGTTTCCACTGCATGGGTTCCGCTGCCAGTTGCCAGCTCTGGGTATTCTCGCCTTGATCAGCAACCAGGCTCTCCAGGCCCTCGGCAAAACCGGCCCGTATAATCGCGCTGGGATTTTCGCCGTTAAAAAAGTCGTAGTCTGATTTGCTCCAGTCGTCGCCTGACAGACGATCCAGATTACGTACTAAAGCTTTGATGCCAGGTGGCGTCCCCATGGACGCGCCCTGCGGGCCATTAGGATAGTTGGTGGCGGCGTACAGGTGAAAGAACTCGTCGCCAATATCATCAGCAAAGACCTTCACCATTAGTGTTCTTAGCCAGACTTCCATCAGAGCTGGCATGGAACCATATTGGCCGTTCGCGTCCACAGGCCACTGTTTATCCCACTCGCTCAGTGCACTCAAGGCCGCTGTTATCTGCTCGGTCTGAGTCTGCTCTTCCCAGGCATCAAACAGCAGCGGCAGGAGGAAAGGTGCATTCACATCGGCAAAGGTAATCTCCAGATTGACATCCCGGACGTCCGCCACATTGAGTTTGGGATTTCCCGTCGAAGGGTCACGCTCCAGTTTTTCGAATATCAGGCGAGCGCGATCGGCCCTGCTCCAGGTATAGGGCCACAGGTCTGAACTAATCCAGTCCGCTGCTGGCCGGTTGTTCCAATTGGCGATATAGCCCTGTTCGGGATTACGTACCGTTGGGTTGTCGCTATAGGGTCGCAGACCTTGCCAATCCCACTGGCCGTCACCGGAAGCGGGTAGCCGCGGGTCGTGGCCTTCGGCACGTGCCGGATAGCGGCCACTGTGCACGTAGCCCAGGTTGCCGCTTTTATCCATGGTGTACATATTGATGTTGGTGGCCATTGCACCGATACGCTGATGCGCTGCGTCGAGACTCGTGTCAGTGGCCAAAAATACCCAGGCCATCAAGGTGTCAAGCTCACCCCCTTCCCAACTCCTGGCTCGTGTCCAGGCGATGTTTTTCTCGGGTTGGTACACTTGAACCATACCGTGCACGGAACGGCGGGCAGTCGCGGTAATCGGTTCACCGCCTTTGACCGCTATAGTTTCCGGCCAACTTTCGAATGCCTTCCATTCTTCGCCGTGCCGGTACTGCTCCGAATTTTCCGAATTCAAGGTCAGCACATATTCGTCAGTCTGGTCGCTGATGCCAGCGGTACTGCCCCAGGCAATATGATTATTGTGGGCAAACAGGAGTGTCGGTAGCGCGAGCAAGGTGTTGCCCACTACATTGAAATCGCCCCCGTGCAGGCCAATGCCATAGACATAACTGGGCACGCCAAAACCAAATTGGGGTCCATTTACCAGGGCCGCCGCGGCGTCTTCAAGGTTTCTGGCAGACCAGTAGTTACTGGCGCCGGTGAATTCCGGATTGTGACTGAAACCATGCGCAGCAATACGTTGTCTGGACTCTGCGTGTTGCTCTTCGGTTTTGGTAATGCCCTTAAATCTGCCATTTTCGGCAAGGGCGACACGATGATTGGGGCCGGTCTGTGCCAATTGATCCAGGTAGCCAGGCCTGGCCTCTGCTGGTATTGAGTTTGCCGCGCTTCCTCTGGGAACGGTGGTTGGAGAGTTACCGTCTACCAGCCATTTGCTGGCATTGAATACACGCCAGGCTTTGGCCTTGCCGTGTTGCTCCTCCAAATTTTGCAGCAGTGCTAGATTATCCCTCTCGGAATTAAAGTCTGCATAGCGATGGGCAATGGAACCGACAAACGCCATCGCCACATCGTAGGCACTCCAATGCTCAGGCAGGAAGTCGTAATCGCTAAATTCAATGGGCAGAAGATCGCCATTTTGGGTAAGTACTTCATCGATACGCATGTTAAAACCGGCCGCATAGCCAGACAGGATATCCCGTTGTTCCGCGGGCAGGTCCTCTAGCTGTAGAGCAACACTACGGTGGTCATAGGTTGTGCGTAAGTGTACGTCCAGCTCTGCGAACTCCTGACCAAGCGCCTCTGCTACCCGCCCTTCCGCAGTCCGTTTCAGCATTTCCATCTGAAACAGTCGGTCGGTGGCAACAGCGTAACCGTAGCCGAAATACACCCCTTTATTGCTGTCCGCCACTACCTGCGGGGTGCCGTACTCGTCGCGGTAAATGGTGACCTTCTCACCCTCGACATTGGCCGGACTCGCCTCCTGCGCACCGGTATTACAGCCGACAAGCAGCGGCATCAAAAGTGGGTAAATTATTGATCGGAGTTTCATTATATTGTTCTCCTGTTCCTGGGTTGCTGTTTAGCAAGGTTCCCAGAACTGTTTCCCCTGAATGGAAAAAGGGCCTCCGTGTGGAAGCCCTTATTATTACTAAATGAAAATCATCTAGACCTTAGAATTCCCAAGTACCTGTTAAACCGTAGGTTCTGGGGGCGTTCCATGCACCAATACTGCCTGGTCCAATACGATAAACGTGCTGCGCATAGGCTTCATCTGTAGCATTTTTAACCCATAGCGATAGCTGGTAGTTTTGATCAGGTGCTGTCCATCTAGCACTGAGATCAAGCTCCTCATGTGATGGAGAAACCGTATCGGCCTGAGTAGCAAAGTCAAAATGCTGGTCATCGGAACCCGAAAATTGCGCTCTAAAATCGAAGTCACCCATTCCGCTTGGCACAGTATATTCGGCAACGATACTATAAGTATTTTCAGGTGCCTGTCGAAGCGTGCTACCCGAAAAATCACCAACAGCTGGAATCACTAAATCATTAGCTTCGGTATCCAAGTATGCGTAGTTTCCAGACAGTAGAAAGTTCTCACTGATTTGCCAGACAAAGTCCATTTCCAAACCGTAGATATCAGCTTGACCGACATTGGTTGTTTGAAAGGTGCCAAATTCACTACCCGGCACAGGTCCAAAGCGCACTATTTGCAAGTCGGTGTAGTCCATGTAAAAAACGGTGGTATTAAGACGAACTTGATTATCGAAGAAATCTCCCTTAAAACCTGCTTCATAATTAATCACCTCTTCAGGGTCAACAGGAGAGTCGGCAGCTGCTGCTACTCCTTGTGACCCGGCAAATCCACCTGCCTTATAGCCCGTAGACACTGTTGCGAAAACCATCATGTCGTCATTGGGGCGGTATTGTAGCGTTATCATCGGGGAGAAATTATTCCAGGTATCAGAGGCCGGAACTATAAAAGTTTCATTAATAATACTTAAGCTGCCCCCGACTCGATTACCATTAACATCGTTATTCAGACCTGTAAATGTACAAACAGATAAAGGTAAGCCTGCTGCCGTAATCTCTGTGTCTGTCAGTCCACAGTTAGCCGCAGAAGCCACATAATCACGTTCGTCTTCCGTATATCTGGCACCTACTGTCAGCGCCCATTGATCATTAATGTCATAGGACCCCTGACCGTAAACAGCATAGCTGGTCGTTTCGTTTTCTGTGTTCGTCCACTCATTACCGACAACACCCTGACCGGTTGCGACCGTATTTCTGTCAAGACGAAATTGTTCCTGCCGATCTGTCTCTTCAGTAAAGTAGTAAAGGCCAACAACATAGTTAAACGCACCATCCGAATTTGAGGTCCAGCGCAGTTCTTGAGAGAAGGTATCAATTTCTTCTTCAATATCATCAATTACATCTACACCAAAGACGCCATTGGCGAGATCATCTCCGCCGCCCGCAGGTGCACCAATCGATGGCATTTCCCAGCTACTTTCGACGTTTCGAACTCCTGTGATCGATGTTAGAGTCCCACCATTGAAATCAATATCACCTTGTAAGCTGAAACCGGTGTTATCGCGCTCGCTAAAGCCTTCAGTCGGCGATGCCGATGTAAAATCGCGATTGGCACCCAATCTTTCCGCAGTTCCAACATAATCAAAATTACCATTAACTAAAGGATAGCGACCAACACCTGCGCGATCGTCCTCCATGGTGTCGGCAGACAACAGCCAATCGGACTTGTCTCCTTCCCATCGTAATTGACCTCGGAATGAAGTTTGGTCTTCATCATTAACATCAATGTCAAGCAATGTATTGCGCGTGTAACCATCATGCTCGCGGTGATTGACAACTAATTTTCCTGAAAGATTTTCAGTGAGACCGCCTGATACATAGCCCTGATAACGAACTATTCCTTCATTACCCACTGTCAGACCCGCTTTTGCGGCAAATTCCTGCTCTGGCTTGGTTGTCACAATACTAATAACACCACCAATGGCATTACGTCCAAACAAAGCACCTTGAGGCCCCTTCAACACTTCGATGCGATCCAGATCAAACAGATCGAAATTGACCCCCGCGAAACGGCCAATATAGACACCGTCTAAAAATGTCGCTGCTGAGCTATCTAAACCTGCACCATCATCACTTGAACCTACACCACGGAATGTCATTAACGCCTGACCAGGCGCAAACTCCGCAAACGAAAATCCGGGAACATTAACGGCAATTGAAGCCGCATCAAAAATATCAGCTTTGGCAATAAAATCTGAACTCAAAGCCGTAACCGTAATAGGTACGTCCTGAATATTTTGCTCCCGATGCTGAGCGGTCACAATGACTTCCTCTAATTGCGCCATTGCGGGCATGGCCGATGCCATAGCAATGCCAGCACACAATGCGCTGATATGCCTTGTGGCTAGAAAGAGTGGGGTTCTCGGGCGGTTATTCTGCATATTCTGTCTCCGTCAGGGGATTCGCTGCAGCTCTATTGATAGAATTATCGGGCTGCATACAGGTGAAACACGCCGGGAGGAAGAACCCTCCAATTTATTTTCGATTTTTTTACGGCAGAACCTGAACGCGGTTATAGAGAAGAGTAACGCAGGCTGACCCCGTAGGTTCTCGGGGTGCCAAACAGCGCGTAATCATTGCCCCCTAGCAGATACAGGTGGGCAATATATTCCTCATCGAGTACATTTTTAGCCCACAGTGATACTTCCCAGTTTTTGTTGCCTGGCGTAAACGTCAGCTTGGTGTCCAACAGGTCATAAGAGGGGAAGACCGTGACGCTGTTGTCGGGCTCCTGATAGCTCTTTGACTGGTAACTGTAGTCCAAGCGCAGCCTCAGATTCCCCGGCCTCAGCGGCCACTGATAGCGCGCAGAGAGATTAACAGTGTGTTCGGGAGCCTGGCGCAGGCGGTTGCCGGAAAAATCGCGTCCGTCAACATCGTGGAAGTCGTCGTACCGCGCATCGAGCCACGCGTAGCTACCGCTCAGTTCGAGATTTTCGGTGGCATTGAATATGGATTCGACCTCCACGCCCTGCAGATTGGCCGTACCCGCATTACTGGTTTCAAACAGCCCAAAATTGTCGACGGTTCTGAACTGTGTCACCTGTAGGTTCTTATAACGGGTATAGAAACCCACTACATTGAGTTGCACACGATTATCGTACCACCGCGATTTTATACCGAATTCGTAGTCCCACGCTGTCTCTGGATCGATCTCGCGCATTGCGGTCTCGAGGGTACCTGGCACCCCCTGAAAACCTCCATTTTTAAAGCCGCGCGCCACTCGGCCAAACAACATCACATTGTCGCTGCTATGCCAGGACAGCGCTGCGCTGGGTGAAAAATCCTGCCAACTCGCCGAACTGTCCAGCTTAAAATCTTCCAAAATGATTGCCGGAGAGCCACCGTTCCAGGATTGCTGGCTCAGATCTTTTTTGTCCAGCGTGTAACGCCCGCCAAACGTCAACTTGGTGGCGTGACCAATGTGATAGCTGACCTCACCAAACACTGCAAAACTCTTACTGGCGTTTTTTTGATGCGAGCGCGCAGTGGCGTCGCTGATCTGAAAGTGTTCTTTGCGATTAGTGTCCTCCTGTAAATAGTAAACACCGAGCAGAAAGTTGCGCCCGCCCTCATCACCCGAAGACCAGCGTAGCTCCTGTGAAAACTGACTGTGGGTCTCGTCGACATAGTCAGTGATAGGCGCAGCAATAACCGAGCCCGGCAGGCCAGTGGAATCTTCCAGCCATTCGAACTCGCTGTCACGGTAACCCGTTATTGAAGCGAAGCGATGTTTTGGGCCATCCCAGCTGATGCGACTGGTCAGTCCTGAGATTCGGCGATCAGTGAAGCCCGCAACACCGTTAGTGGCGTGCTGGGGATCTCCCCCTAGATCAGCAAATAGTTCAGTGGGCAACCGCAGGAGAGGAACCTCTGCACCGTTCCCATCGAGCACCGGAGACCCATCGGGACCCCGTTGCACCGCCACGTTACCGGTATCGTCCAGTACCTGCAGTGGCACCCGGCCGACGACCGGAATGCGCCCGGTAGAATCCAACTGTTCCCTGCTGTAGTCGTAGGCTAAGTACCAGTCGAGATCTTCTCGCGGCATATACAATAGTTTGGCCCGCACACTGTCGTTGCTTTCGTCGTGCTGATTATCGGTATTCAGTACCACATTATCCTGCCAGCCCTCGCGGCGCGCCGAGCTGACGGAAAGGCGACCCAACAGATCAGGGGAAACCAGCGGGCCGCTCCATTTCCCGCTAATTTTTTGGGCGTCCAAATTGCCCGTACCGACGGTGATTTCCCCGCCGGCCTGTTCCACCGGCAAGGCGCTCACCATGTTTACCGCGCCGCCGATAGCGTTTTTACCGTACAGAGTACCCTGAGGCCCGCGCAGCACTTCGATGCGCTCCAGGTCCAATACGTTAATATCAATGGTCGATATGCGACCGATATATATATCGTCGAGAAACAACACCACTGAATTATCCAGCGCCGCACCGTCATCATTAGAGCCAATACCGCGCATATGAATGCTCGGCTGCCCTACGCTGAAATAAGAAACACTGAGCCCGGGCACCCTCAGTGCAATATCACCAAGGTTTTCGATATCCGCTTCATCGATTAAATTACTGCTAAGTACAGTGACCGGAATCGGGATTTTCTGCAGCTGCTCGTTGCGCCGCCTGGCTGATACGATAACTTCCTCGATAGGCGCTATTTGGGAAGCCTCTTCTGGGTCTACCTGGGCAAGCTGCCCCCCCAAGGACTGAACTGCTTCGGCGTGTGCCATGGAAACAGAAACCATGTCCCGATCGACAAACTTGAAGCCAAGCCCGCTGTCCGCCAGCAGGGCTTGCAGCGCTTTGTCAGCCGTCATTGCGCCCTCAACAGCCGGTGCCTGTTGATCGCCCAATTCGCTGCGGGCGACCAAAAGGGAAATACCCGTGGTACGGGAAAAGGCCAACAAAGCCGGGGAAAGTGCTTGCGAGGGAATTGCAAAGGCGTAAGACCGGGTGCTGATAACCGGCTCATCGGCGGCAAACGCGCTACCCACCAAGCTCAACATTAGAAATACAGACCGCAGGAATCGCAACCTGTTCGCCATACTGCGCTTATTCAGTTCGCGGCTGTATTAAGGTCAGATCATCCGTAACGGATACCACCTGCACCGGAAATGTGGCCTCAAGTGCCGCCAGGGTCGAGGTCCTGTTTTGTAGATTGATTACGCCGACAATTTCCATAGCAGCCAGCGCTGGATCATCCAACGAGATGGTGCCAGGAAAATAGCGATTGAGGTCAGCGACAACATCAGCAAGTGTGTTGCCCTCGTAAATCAGTTGGCCCTGCCGCCAAGCGGCGACAATATCGCCATCAACACTGGACGCGACAATGACTGGCTGGTTCTGCTGAAGTAGAACCTGCTGATTTGCGATTAGAGTAAGTTCGGCAACAAACTCCGAGCCGTCCAGAGGGACTTGATCATCTTCGGTGGCAACCGCTACGCGCCCTTCAATGACGCTAACAGTGCTCCCGGAGTCGATCTGACGAATATTAAATTGCGTACCTAACACCCGCACCATGCCGCCGGCAGTTTGTACCGTGAGAGGTCGAGCGCTGTTGGGGGCGATGTCAAAATATGCCTCACCTCGCTGTAACGTGAGCAGTCGACGAGATTCCTCCATTCGTACAGATACCGCAGAATTCGTATTGAGCTGCAGCAAGGAGCCATCGTCCAACCTGAAGTCCATGCGCTCCCCCACGGCGGTCACGTAGTGTTGCTCAATGACTTTAGCAGGGGAATAGACATAGAAAACCGACATCGTGGCCACTGCAAGGACAGAAACCGCTGCACCGACCTGCGCCCAGCCACTAAAAACGCCCGTAAACCAGCCACGGTTATCTAGCATGTCGTCCACAGGCAGGCGCTCAGCAAGTTCCAGGTTGCCCCACAACTGTTCGATCTCGATATAGGATTGCTGGTTGATCTCGTCTGTATCCAGCCACGCAAAGAAGGCCGCTTTTACCTCATTGGTAACCTCACCGGATTCCAGTTTGGCGAACCATTCGGTAGCCTGCTGCAGCGCGGATTCTTTGTTTACTTGGACGTTCATGTGGGGAGAGCTGGTACCAGTGTTGTCGATGCGAATAAAGTGACTGTATGGAGTATAACAATTGACGGAGCTTTTCCCTCACCGTTAATTGGGATCCCACTGTACTTTTTTTCGACACTGCCCCAGTGCGCGTATCATGTATTTTTCCACGGTGCTAACCGAAACGCCCATTTCCTCTGCAATTTGCTGATAACTGAGGTACCGCGTGCGATGCAGCAAGAAGGCGCGCCTACATTTACGCGGCAGACCGTTCAGTGCAGTTTCAACTTGCTGCAGTTGCTCTCTGGCAGCCGCAGCCCGTTCCGGAGAAGCAATCATGCCCTCGATCTCAGGGTTTAGAGTCGACTCTACTGAACGCTTGTAGACTTCCTGGTGCTTTTGCTTTCGAATACGATTTAGGGCGAGGTTCGACGCAGTTTGGAACAAATAGGCACGTACATTCTCTAATTCCTCGGCGTTTTCAACCTTCATGACCTTGTAGAAGGCATCCTGAGCGAGGTCTTGCGCCTCTTCAGAGTCCCTTACTTTCGAAGACAGAAAACGCACCAGACTGTCGTAGTTTTCCTGAAAGAGAAGCTCAAAGAACTTGTTGCCGCTGGTCTTCATGCCACCTCTTTGGGTTTCCAAGTAGCCATTAAGTCGCAGGACCGCAGCATCTTAAAGGCACAAAAGCTGAACCTGCGAAACATCGCGGGTTTGATTCGGCACCAATATAATACAATAAAATAGATTAAATCAAGTTTTGCGTATCGTTTTAACCGTCGCTTTGATTAAACTCAGGTACAAACAGGTTCCTGTCGTCACCCGGGCTAACCGTACCCCTTACACCTATCATCTCCTGATTCATCATCTGACCCAGCGTTTTCTCATCACTCGGGGTTTCCGCGATAAAGCGCGTACCATCGTCCAACAAGCCAATCACCAAGGCACGCTCTACGCCTTCGCGACCATGGAGGACC
Source organism: Halioglobus sp. (assembly GCA_036961205.1). Taxonomy (GTDB): domain Bacteria; phylum Pseudomonadota; class Gammaproteobacteria; order Pseudomonadales; family Halieaceae; genus CALJFL01. The sequence continues at coordinate 328,303 of JBALVI010000004.1, forward strand.
GTATAGGTTTCTACGCTGCCTGGGCCACTCGGGGATTCGGTGAATGCAGGATGAGGCGCATCCAGAATGGCCTGCTGGTAGTCGGCCGGAGCTTGACGCTGCCAATCTCCTTGTACCGGCGTAGTGGAGTAAATTCCCATTGAGTGCTTGGTAATAAACCAACCATTGGCATTGAGGAGACCAAACTTGCCGCGATTACTGCGCAGCACATCCATCATAGTGGCAATGGAATGCGTCGCGTAATTGTTACCTGGCCCACCAAAATAGGGCAAGCCACCGGTTACGGTCAGGCCGCGTGCATCATCATGGGAGATACCCAATTCGTCACAGGCAATTTGCACTGCCGATGGGAAGCAACTGTAAATATCGAAGTATGCCATGTCATCAATAGTTTTCCCTGACATGGCAAAAGCCCTCTCCCCCATGGCTCGAATGGCAGGGGATGAGTGGTAGTCGATACGCTCACTGGCATTCCAGATATCATTGGCATCGGCACAGCCATGCAGATAAACCATCCGATCGTCTTCGACACCCAACTCGCGAGCTTTAGCCAGCGAGGTCATAATTACCGCCGCGCCCATATTCACCTGAATAACAGAATTCAAATACTTGGTGTAGGGAAAACCTACATAACGATTTTTTTCACCAACGGTGGCGATGTCTTCCGAGCTACGCTCAGTGGGGAACCACGACAAGGGATTGTTCGCCGCCACCGCATTGAAGCGTTCATAGAGATCGCCCATCTTCTTGCGGTGATCATCCAGACTCAAGCCATACTTGACCCGCAGCGCATTCTCGAACAAGGGGTAGACTGTAGAGGGCATGTGCATGCCATAGCTCATCTCATGGTCACTTGCCGCCGCGCGCGAATCGCCTAGCATCCAGGCATCGTCACCTGATTGGTCTATCCATGCATCAAGATCAAGACCCTTTTTCAGTCGACCTATCATGGTGTTCAGCGCTTCGGCGCCCACCAGCAAGACGGCCGATTTTTCGCCCTGTGCGATCTGCTCCGCATAGCGATTAACCAGCATCTGCGGTGTATTACCACCGCTATGGGTATAGCGCTTTTCAGCAGGATTAATATTCAGCGCGGTACACACGGCCTGCGGCACATTGCGAACCATACCGCCCGCCTTGCTACCACTCTCGGGGCTGTCCACGGTGAGACCCAGGGCAACAATGGTATCAATAGCATTCAGTAACGCCTCGCCAGGACCTGCATCAGCCGCCGCTTTTCGAGAGACTTCCGCCATCAGGTCAATCGGTGTGCCGCCCTCTTCTGGTGGGCGCCTGTCAGTTACCTGACCGCAGCCGATTAGCACCGGCATGTTAGCTTCGTTCATATTTTTCCTAAGCTGTTAATTTAGATGGAGTGTTGATTTCAGTGGATTTCGACCTAGCACACGCTATCGCAATTTTGCCATCGCCCTGCCACCAAAATTCTCAATGTCTTTGGCAATGTAATAGAGAACGGGGACTAGAATCAGCGTAACAAACGTAGCAAACAGCACACCAAAAGCCACCGAAATTGCCATAGGTTTCACAAACTCAGATTGAATGGATGTTTCCAGCTGAATCGGCAGCAGCCCCAGAAAGGTGGTAAGCGACGTCAATATCACTGCTCTAAATCGCTTGGGGCCCGCCTCCATAACAGACTCCCGCCAGTCGTGGCCCTCATCTTGATAATGGTTAATAAAATCAACCATCACCAAGCTGTCATTCACCACAACACCCACCAGCCCGACAATGCCTATAACCGACAACAAACTGATATCAGCACCCAAAATAAGATGGCCGAGGATCGCTCCGATCACGCCGAAAGGAATCACCGACATAATTAGCAGCGGCTCAACGTAGCTTTTTAGCGGTATCGCCAGAGCACCAAAAATCATCAGTAACACGATCACAAAACCGTAACTGAGCGCTGACGATGTGCTCTCCTGATCTGCAGTCTCCCCGTCGAGAAAATACTGCATACCCGGATATTTATTCTTTAACTGCGGCAGCACATCGGTAGCCAGCATCTGAGCAACTTTGCCCGGCTCAACCAGCGCCTTGTTAACATCGGCCTGAACATTGACCACCCGCTTTCGATCAACCCGGTTTATCGCGCTAAGCCCGACCAGCTCTCGCGCTTTGCCAACCACTGAAAAAGGCACCTTGCGCCCATCGGGTAAGCGTATCCACAGGGAATTGAGGCTATCAATTTGCGCACGATCAAGCTCGGGCAATCGAACGTAGACACGCACTTCGTTACGCCCGCGCTGCACCCTCTGTACTTCCGCCCCAAAAAACGCCTGTCGCACCTGCCGCGCAAGATCGGTGGTACCCAGGCCCAACGCTTCGCCCTCGGGGGTCACCTGGATGTCCATCTCACGGCCGCCGGCATTGAAGGTATCACTGATGTCCTGAACTCCCTCAATCTTGGCCAGAGAATGCTTTAAATCTTGAGCAGCCTGGCGTAATTCCTCCAGGCTTAAACCGCTGATCTGAACATCAACCGCTAAACCACCCGGGCCAGCGTTTGCCCTTACTGTCAGGGACCGGATTCCCTCGAGAACACCTAATTCCTCACGAAACCACTGCGCCAATTCCACTGAGCTTATAGTGCGTTCCTCACTGGGGATCAGATCGATATCAACCCTGGCGCTGGTATCGCTCTCAGACAAAACCATTAACTGACGGACCACATCTTCGCTCTCTTTTGTGACCTCGAGATAACGTTCATTCATTTTTATAGCTGCGACTTCAATGCGCTTGGCGTAGTCGTGGGTTTTGTGCCAGGACGCACCCTGGGGCATTTCCAGTGACACAGTGATTTGGTCAGCAGGAACAACGGGAAAGAACACCATGCGGATAATTCCTGCGGGCACCAGTGCGAGGGAAATAATAAGCACTGCAAGAAAAACCGATAAAGTTGTATAGCGATGATTCAGACACAACTTTAGAAACCGCCTATAAGGGCCGGAAGAAAACCGGTTCATATGTGAAGAACAGAAGTCCTGCACTTTTTCAACAGGCACCCGCCATCCTCGGGTGGCTTTTACCCCCACCCGGATATGACGAAGATGTGAAGGAAGAATCAATTTGGTTTCGATGAGAGAAAAGAATATGCACAGAATCACCACCGCTCCAAGTTGGCTCATTATTCTGGCAAAACCTTCGGTTAGAAATACGCTGGGGCCAAATGCGATCATCGTAGTCAGGGCGCCGAATATGGTGGCAGTCGCGACACGGCGCACACCCTTCACGACGCTGCTAACGCCTTTCTGCTCCGCTTCCAGGCTTGCATAAGCGCTTTCAGCGGTGACGATGCCGTCATCGACCAGAATTCCAAGCACCAAAATAAAGGCAAAGACCGACAGAACATTGATTGAGACTGGCAATCCCAGGAAATAAATCGTCGCAAGGGTTCCCATTACCGCAAACGGAACCCCGACAATTACCCACAGCGCGAGTGTTAAATTGAGAAAGAGAGCGAGCACCAATACCACCAGTACAGAGCCCTGCAAGGCATTGCGCAGCATCAAATCGATCCTGCCGCGCAGAATTTTACTCTGATCAATCCAGCCTACTATATACACACCGTCAGCTAGCCTTTCCTGCTTCTGGGCAACATAGTCCCGTAATTGACTAGTGATTTTCAGGACATCCTGATTCCCCACCCTGTCGACAATCAGCGTAATCGCGCGACGCCCATTGAGTGTACTCAAAACCGGCTGATCCTCAAATCCATCGACGACCTCTGCGACATCACCAAGCTTGATCCGGGTGCCATCACTTCGGGTCAGTAGCGTTAGCGCCGCAAACTCTTCGCCCGTATACGCTTGCGATACCGAGCGCAGATTAATCGAACCATCGGCGGTGCGCACAGTGCCACCGGGCAGATCGCGGGACCGTCTTTGAATCGCAGACACCACTTGATTAAAATCGAGATCATAGCGCCGCAGGTTTTCATTCGACACCTCTATGGACAGTTCATAATTCCGTTCGCCGAGTACGCGAATCTCGCTAATTTCATCGAGATCGAGAATCTCCTCTCGGGTTTGCTCGGCTAATTGCTTCAGGCCAACTTCGTCCAGATCGCCATAAACACTAACGCGCATACCGGGGCCGCGAGAAATCAGCTCATCGACTATTGGCTCCTCGGCATCCAGCGGGAAGCCCTGGATCCCATCAACACGCACCTTGGCCTGATTCAGCGCCTTGCCAATATCACTACCCACTTCCATTTCTACCGTAACAACACCGAGACCTTCTGTAGAAGTACTGCGAATTTCCTTAATACCAATAATATCGCGCAGGGCTTCTTCCACCTTGAGGACAATGCCCTGCTCTACTTCCGTCGGCGAGCTACCCGGATAGGGTATGGTTACTGTAAAGGTATCCGTGGGAAAACTGGGGAAAACTTCTTTACGGATACCGCCTGTCGCGACATATCCGGCAACGAGAACAAGTACCAGCAGGATATTAGCCGCAATAGGGTTGCAGGCCATCCAGCCAATCGGCCCACTCTCATTCAAATATCGTGATTCAGGCATTACAGTGCTCCACTGACCTTCATGCCTTCAAACATGATATCCAGATTGGTGACCACGACCATATCGCCATCCACCAAACCGCCATTCAACACGACAAAGTCCCCCTCGCGGCGCGCTATCTGCACAGGCCGGCGCTGCAGCGCATTATCAACCAGCACAAATACGGCGTCACCGGACTGTAGTACCGAGTTCGGCAAGCGAACTGCCGCGCTAACCGGCTTACCGGGTATTTGCACCTTCACAAAGAGGCCCAGGGTTAGCCTGTGATCATGAACACTTTTGTCATAGGGCGACGCAATTTCTACCACCACCGGAATCACCCGGGTCTCGCTATCTACTCGAGACTCGATGCGTAAAACCCGCCCTTGCCATTCGCGCTGCTGGGCTCCCACCTCAACAGAGATTGAAACAGGCGTACCCGGCTGTGCATCAAGAAATCCCGCATCCGCTGCAGGCAATGGCAAGGTCACCTCGACGGTATCACTACTGAGCAGGCGCGCAGCCACCTGACCTGTGTTGACAAACTGTCCGAACTCGACCATTTGTCGGTCTATCACGGCATTAAAGGGTGCACGAATTTCTGTATAAGCCAGATTCTGCTCCGCTTTGACAATTCTCAGGCGGGCAGCCTCAATATTGAGCCTGCCTTCCGCTTGGGCTGCTTTACGTTTCAGGGCTACCGCATCTGCGAGTGCCATATTGGCCGTGGCAATTGCTGCACGCGCTTCCGCCAGTGCAAGACGATAATCTGTAGCGTCGATTTTCAGCAACACTTCGCCGGCCTGTACTCTTTCACCGGGCTCGAAATTATCTGCCACCCAGATCACCCGTCCCGTCACCTCGCTGGCCAGCTCTAACTCATGTTTGGGCTTGGCATTACCATAGGCAACAATAGAGACAGGTACATCGGTCATTTCAACTTCTATGGTCTTTACCACAGGTAGGGCAACTTCGACCTTTTTGGTCTGCAACTCCTCACGCGTACCGAGCATAGCCTTGGCCAGTAGCGCAGCAACGACTATAACGAGAAAAGGAATAATGAGTTTTTTAGCTCGTACTAACATGCTCAGGTTTCCTGACGATATCGAACAAATTGAATGTATACAGCGGCCCAGTCAACAGGAGGCACATCACCGAGATGGTACGCATCCTTCTGGAAAACCGGATTTTCAGATAACGGTCGACGCAGCAAAGCAATCAGTAACCGCTTCTGATGCCCATCCTACAAGCGGAAAGTAATGTAACAATGGTGGCAGCCCATTCCGGACTGCCACCTAACGATCAAACGTCGATAGAATTCCCTAGCTCTGCATTTACCAGACCACCATCGACAGTAAGTGTAGCACCTACCACGTAGTCTCCAGCCCTGCTCGCCAGGAAGATCGCAGCGCCAGCAAGGTCTTCCGCATTACCAATACGACCCAGAGGAATCCCCTTCCCTACATCCTCAGCATGGTCTCGTGCTGCTCTATTCATATCAGAAGCAAAAGCGCCGGGGGCAAGGGAAGTGACGACAATATTATCACTCACAAGACGTGCCGCGAGGCGTTTCGTGAGGTGAATAAGACCTGATTTTGACGCGTGATAACTGTAGGTCTCCCAGGGATTCAGACGCTGGCCATCTATCGAAGTGATGTTAATAACTTTCGACGGACTGCCACTGGCACCTCCGGCTTTTAATTGCTCGTGCAGCGCTTGAGTGAGAAAGAAAGGGGACTTCAGGTTGAGATCCATCACCTTGTCCCAACCCTTTTCAGGAAACTGCTCAAAGGACTCGCCCCAGGCTACGCCGGCATTGTTCACCAGGATGTTCAGTTTCTGCTCTTTTTCCGAAAAAGCCTGTGCCAGCGCTTGTGCGCCCGCAACGGTTGATACGTCTTGTGGCAGCGAGTGACAGTTTGGGCCCAGCTCCTTCGCTGTAGCCTCACAATCGGCGCCCTTGCGGGAACTGATATAAACCGTGGCACCCTGCGCTATGTAGGCCTCTGCTATGGTCTTGCCCAAGTTGCGAGATCCGCCGGTAACCAGGGCGATGCGTCCTTCCAGTGAAAACAGTTTACTAGTATCCAAAAATTCTTCTCCTCGTAGGTGTCAAAGCTGCAATCCTGCCATTGCTGGCGGTGTCAGCCTGAAAATGGGGCAGGGATTATGCCATTTTATACCCAGGTTTTGCCAACCGTTTGGATCACCAGGGCATAGCCTTGCCTTCGTAGTTGAAGAACTTGCCGTCATCAGTCTTATCCAGACCGGTGATTACTGTGTACAGGCCGCCGGCACTTTGTGCCGCGGTGATCTGCCCTTCACCATCGTTCATATCGGTTTGTACGTATCCAGGGTGTAAGACAACAAATATTGTCGCCTCAGCCGCCATGTCCACTGCCAGAGTTTTGGTGAAACTGTTCAACGCGGCCTTGCTAGCCCGGTAGCCCATGCAGCAACCAAAGGTGTTGAGTTCCATACTGCCCATCATGCTACTCATGTTAGCCACAATCTTGCGTTTTCCAGCCATGACGTTAAGTAATAGCGCCTGAGTCACGCGCATCGGCCCCAGTGCGTTGACCTGATATTCGGTCACCAGACGTTCGATATCAACGTCAGCAAAGTCCTTTGCTTCATCACTAACAATCCCCGCATTGTTGATCAGAATGTCGATTGGCTCACCGTCGAGTTGCCTGGCAAGCTCAGCCACGCTGGCTGGGTCGGTGACATCCAGTTGCATCACCCGGGCTGGCAAATTACGCAAAATGTTAGCTCCAGCTGGCTTACGGGCCGTGCCGATAACGGTATACCCACCTTTGGTGAATGATTCCGCCAAAGCCAGTCCTACACCGCGATTGGCGCCGGTGATCAGCACCGTACCGGCGCTCTCAGCTGCGGATACAGAAACTGTGGCAAACGTTAGCAATATGGCGGTTATGAACTTAGGCAATAGTTGGGCCATGGTCTCAATCCTTGCATTAGGGGGAGAATAAAAGTTAGCGAGTGAAAAAGTCATGCAGATGGTCAATCGCTGATTCAGCGCAGCTACAGAGGATAAACCTATCATCGGTAAATTGCATTGCGAACCGCGGACATTGTGGCACACCCACAGCCAGCGTATTACTGTCGATGGCATCAATGTAATGATTCAAAAAAAGGAGGAAATCGTATGACCTATAAAACCATTCGTCTTACTATGGGCCCCATCAATTCGAATCAAGCAATTTGTAAGTGTTACAGAAATGGCAGATTTAGTAATAACTGCCTGATCACCTAACATAAACCCCATGTCTGGATTCATCCAGGGAGAGATCAAGATGAACGCACCGAGCAACGTTACCAGCAAGAACGAACTGCGACGGGTTTTTGAGCTGCAGACGGAAAATCAATGGCAGGTACGTCGCAGCACTGCACCGCAACGTATTGAAAAGCTGCAAAAACTCAAAGCGGCGATCCAGGCACATGAACCTCAAGTTAAAGAGGCGCTCCATAAGGATCTACGTAAGAACGACGCTAGCGCACAGGTAGAGCTCGACGCCTGCTATGCAGACGTTGATGATGCTATTGACAACCTCGAGGAGTGGATGGCATGCGTGGACGTAGAAACCTCTGCCGCATTTGCCGAGGCAACAGCCAAAATCGTCTATGAGGCCCGGGGTATTGTATTACTCTTTGGCCCTTGGAATTTCCCTTTCAGTCTAGTCTTCGAGCCGCTGGTACCCATTATTGCTGCCGGCAACTGCGCATTAGTAAAACCCAATGAGATTTCGTCTCATACCAGTCTGGTGATCGCGAAAATTATTCGTGAAACCTTCGAGCCGGAGGAGATTGCCGTGTTCGAAGGTGGAGTCGATCTCGCTAATGATCTGCTGAACCTTCCGGTGGATCACATTTTCTTCACCGGTAGCCCCGCTGTCGGAAAGATCGTCATGGGCGCCGCAGCCAAGCACCTGGCCTCCGTCACCCTGGAACTGGGTGGCAAAAATCCGGTGATCGTCGACAAAGACGCCAATATCCAGGACGCGGCGGGCAAGGTCGCCTTTCTCCGTAACATGAACAGCGGCCAGGTGTGCCTGTGTCCAGAGAATATCTGGGTACACGAAGACAACAAAGATGAGTTTATCGCTGTCGCGCAGGCCACTTATCAGGCCATGTTCTATGAGGAGGGTGAGCTGAACAAAGAGCTGCAAGGCAAAATCATAGATGAGCGTAACCTTGCAAGAATCAAGGGCTATCTGGAAGATGCTACCGCGAAAGGTGCTGAGGTCGTCTGCGGTGGCACGGTGATCGAGGAGACGCTATCGGTACATCCGACCATTCTTACCAATGTGCCTGAGAATGCGCTGATTCAATCCGAGGAAGTCTTCGGGCCTATCCTTTCAGTCTTCACCTACCGCGATATAAGTGAAGTTTACAAATCACTACATAAGCAGCCCAAGCCGCTGGCACTCTACATATTTTCGGAAGACGGTAGCTTTGTTGATGATGTGCTAAACAACACCACGTCTGGCGGCGTTACTGTCAATAGCTGCATCATGCATTGCGCCGAGCACAGCCTGCCCTTCGGCGGTGTCAACAGCAGTGGTATGGGCCGCTATCATGGCGTGCATGGTTTTAAAGAGCTCTCCCACGAGCGATCTATTCTCCATATGACGGTATAAGGTGCCTATAACTTTCGGGCTTTTGATGGACTTCTAGAGTCTCTGGCAACAGCGGCTCAATAGCCACGTAAATTGGCAGCCCAGCGGGTTGGACTGCCAGCTAGTATCAATGATAAGTTGAAAACATGATCGGAATAATACTACGAACACTAATCACCGGGCTGGGCATATGGCTTGCGGCATACGTTGTGCCTGGCGTCAGCGCGACTTCCACTGAAGCCTTGATCTGGGCGGCGATAGCGCTAGGCCTGATTAACGCTTTTGTACGACCTGTGCTGGTTCTGCTCACCCTACCCTTCACCATTCTGACCCTTGGCCTGTTTTTGCTGATCCTCAATGCGGGCATGCTCAATCTCGCTGGCTGGTTTGTAGATGGATTCGAGGTGGTGGGTTTCTGGAGCGCAGTGTTTGGAGCCATAGTGGTGAGCCTGGTAAGCGGGTTGTGTTCCAACTTCATAGGCTCCAGAGGACGCTACGAGGTATTGGTGGTAAAGCGAAGCAGCTAGCCGCGCGGGTTGAAGTGAGGGATTAATCAGAGCGGCCGGCGTCCCGGGGTTTGAACCATGTCCTAGCACTTCGCCATATACAAATAAGGCCCCAAAAGAGGGGCCTTATTTGTATATGGCGGAGAGCGAGGGATTCGAACCCTCGATAGGGTATAAGCCTATACGCCCTTAGCAGGGGCGCGCCTTCGACCACTCGGCCAGCTCTCCGGAAAGTTTTTGTGGGGCGCTTGGAGCACACTTTTTGACGGCCGGAGGCTGCCAAATCCACAGGCGCGGGATAATACCATAATCAGTGAAAAAACAAAGCTTTGCGGGGGGATTGTCTGGCAGTTTAGGCGTCGTTTCCTGGGTTACCTTCGCTGTCGTCGTCGCCATCATGAATACGGTTGTAAATCTCTTCCCTGTGAACCGCCACTTCTTTCGGTGCGTTCACACCAATCCGCACTTGATTACCCTTTACACCAAGTACAGTTACAGTAATTTCGTCGCCAACCATTAAAGATTCGCCAACTCTGCGGGTCAAAATGAGCATATGTCATCTCTCCAGTTTGCACACTACTAACCACGGCCAAAACGACTCCTTGTCCCGACCTGCCATGCCCTGTGTGTGCGTAAGTCTAGTTACGCTATAGAACGTATAATTATCCATTAGGTTTAGCTTATTTTGGCGAAAAAGCCAGTTTTATCGCTTAGCCCAGTATTCTATAACCGAGTGGATTGTTATGTTTAGGCATCATTTTCGTCGAGTGGTTCCTTATCCAAACCAAAAGACGAATGCAGTGCGCGCACCGCTAACTCGAGAAACTTCTCCTCAATAATGACGGATATCTTGATTTCAGAAGTCGTAATCATCTGAATATTAATACCCACTTCCGCCAATGCGGCGAACATCTGGCTGGCAACGCCCGCGTGAGAGCGCATGCCTACGCCAACCACTGATACCTTGGCGATCTTGCTATCACTACGGACATCTCGGGCTTCAATTTCGGAAGCTACCTGACGCAGTACTTCTTCCGCCCGGTCCAGGTCGTTGCGGCCCACGGTAAAGGTGAAGTCGGTGCTCTTGTCATCGGCGACGTTCTGTACGATTACGTCAACCTCGATATTCGCTTGGCCAATAGGCCCCAGAATATGGTGAGCCACACCGGGCATATCAGGCACGCCCAGGATAGTGAGCTTGGCTTCATCGCGGTTGAATGCGATTCCGGCAATGGTTGGGGTTTCCATGGCGTCTTTGTCCTCGAATGTAATCAGGGTGCCCGGGCCGTCCTGAAAGCTATGCAGTACCCGCAGGGGCACATTGTATTTACCGGCAAATTCTACCGCTCTTATCTGCAGCACCTTGGAGCCCATGCTGGCCATTTCCAGCATCTCTTCAAAAGTGATTTTCTCCAACCGGCGAGCGCCATCAACGACACGCGGGTCGGTGGTGTATACGCCGTCGACGTCGGTGTATATCTGGCATTCATCGGCTTTCAGTGCTGCCGCAAGCGCTACCGCTGTGGTATCTGAACCACCGCGACCCAAAGTAGTGATATTGCCGTGCTCGTCGACGCCCTGAAAACCAGCAACAACGATTACGTATCCATCTTCAAGATCACGGCGCAGGCGCTCGTCATCAACTTCCTTGATACGGGCCTTGGTGTGAGCGTCGTCAGTGAGAATGCGGACCTGGCTGCCATTATAGGACTTGGCTTTCACCCCCCGCTTATTGAGGGCCATACTGAGTAATGCAGTAGTGACCTGCTCTCCGGTGGACACGAGTACATCCATTTCCCGGAGCACAGGGCGATCCTGTATTTCGTGAGCCAGTGCAATCAAACGGTTGGTTTCGCCGCTCATGGCCGAAACCACCACAACAATGCCATGGCCATCCGTACGGAAGCCGGCAACCTTGTCGGCCACCTGCTCAATGCGCTCGATACTGCCTACCGAGGTCCCGCCAAATTTTTGTACGATTACGCTCATAACTGAAGGACACGCCCACACGTTAAAAAGGGGGCGTATTAAACACTAATCAGGGACAGTTTTAAACAGGATTAGTACCCTGAAACGCCAGTAATACCAGCGCTTAGGAGAGATTCTCTGCGACCCACTCTGGGACATCCTTGAGCACTTGGGGTAAAGCAGCTATATCGCTGCCGCCGCCCTGGGCCATATCGGGTCGACCACCGCCTTTGCCGCCCAGTCGGCTGGCGAATTCACGCATCAGGTCGCCTGCCTTGACCCTACTGGTCAGATCTTTAGTAACACCTGCTGCAAGAGTAATTTTATCCCCTTCAACAGCCGAGAGTAGAATCACCGCGCTGCCCAGTTTGTTCTTGCACTGATCCAGCGTATCTCTAAGCGACTTTGAATCGCCGCCTTCCACATTGGCGGCCAGCACCTTGATACCTGCGACCTCCACGGCTTCAGCGGTGAGATCACTGCCAGCACCGGTTGCCAGCTTTTGCTTGAGTCTGGCAATCTCTTTTTCCAGATCGCGGTTTTCGCTACGCAGGGCTGACACTTTAGTCGCCACATTGCCCGAGTTGCCTTTAACCACATCACAAACGGCCTCAAGCCGTTGGTCGTTAGCTTCCACCAGTGCCAATGCACCCTCCCCGGTTACGCCCTCAATCCGGCGGATACCAGCGGCGACGCCGGATTCTCCGGTGATACGCAGCAAGCCAATATCTCCGGTGCGTGATACATGAGTTCCACCGCACAGTTCAACGGAAAAATCGTCTTCACCCATAGCAAGTACGCGTACTTCTTCGCCATATTTTTCGTCAAACAAGGCCATAGCACCCGCTTCAACGGCTTCGTCCATTGTCATCAGGCGAGTGCTGACCTCGGTATTGGCCCGGATCTGTCCGTTGACTCGCCGCTCAATCGCTTTCATCTGGTCGCCGGTAACGCCTTCGCCATGGGAGAAGTCAAAACGGAGTCGCTGGGAGTCGACCAACGAGCCTTTTTGTACCACGTGATCGCCAAGAATTTCACGTAAGGCAGCATGTATTAAGTGGGTAGTAGAGTGGTTAAGGCGCGTGCGCTGGCGAACGGCGTCATCCACCTCAGCGTACAGTTCGTCGCCCACCGCAATCGCACCTTCCAGCACTTTCACATGGTGTAAATGTTGATCTTGAGACTTGGTGGTGTTGGTTACTTCAAGGCGCAGACCTTTACCACCAAGATAACCGGTGTCGCCGACCTGACCGCCAGACTCTCCGTAAAACGGGGTTTGATCAAGAACCACTATGCCTTCCTGATCCAGTGCGAGCGCATCCACAGCATTACCGTCCAGCAACAGGGCGGTAACTTTGCCTTTGCCAGTAGTACTTTCGTAGCCGGTAAATTCAGTGCGGCCATCAAGTTTCAACACCGCGTTGTAATCCACCTTAAAACTACCGCCCTCCTTGGATCGGCTGCGCTGGTCTGCCATTGCCGCGTCGTAGCCCGCCATATCCAAGGTCAGCATGCGCTCGCGAGCGATATCGTTGGTAAGGTCGGTGGGAAAGCCATAGGTGTCGTAGAGTTTGAAAACCACATCGCCGGGAATGACATCGCCGCTGAGGCTTGCCAGAGCGTCTTCCAAAATGACCATACCGTTGTCCAGGGTTTTGGAGAACTGCTCCTCTTCGGCCAATAGCGCTTTTTCCACCTGAGCCTGCTTCACGGCAAGATCGGGATAAGCGTCACCCATTTCTATCACCAGCGGCGCAACCAGCTTGTAGAAGAAGGCTTCGTTGGCGCCCAGTTTATTACCGTGGCGAATCGCGCGTCGGATAATACGCCGCAGCACATAGCCTCGGCCCTCGTTCCCAGGCATAACGCCGTCAGCCACCATAAATGCGCAGGAGCGAATATGATCGACGATAACCCGCAGAGAGGTCTCCTCCAGATTCTTTACTGAGAGCACTTCAGCGGCGGCCCGAATAAGGCCCTGAAACAGATCAATTTCGTAATTACTGTGCATGTGCTGCATCACTGCAGCAATACGCTCCAAGCCCATACCCGTATCAACGGAAGGCTTGGGTAAGGGATGCATTTCACCACTGGCATCGCGGTTGTACTGCATGAAGACCAGATTCCAGATCTCGACGTAGCGATCCAGGTCTTCCTCCGCACTGCCAGGCGGGCCACCGGGAACATCCGGGCCGTGGTCATAGAAAAGTTCGGAACATGGACCGCAGGGGCCGGTGTCACCCATCTGCCAGAAATTATCTTCATCCAGGCGAGTCACGCGGTCTGCAGGCACACCAATCTCATTAATCCAGATATCGGCCGCTTCATCGTCGGAGATATGCACGGTCACCCACAATCTTTCGGCGGGCAAGCCCAGCTCGACCGTAAGAAACTGCCAGGCGTATTGAATGGCTTCACGCTTGAAGTAATCACCAAAGCTGAAATTGCCCAGCATCTCGAAGAAGGTATGGTGCCTGGCGGTATAGCCCACATTTTCCAGGTCGTTGTGCTTGCCGCCGGCTCGCACACAGCGCTGGCTACTGGTGGCCCGCACATAACTGCGTGGATCGGCGCCCAGAAAAGTATCCTTGAACTGATTCATACCGGCGTTGGTAAACAACAGGGTGGGATCGTTACCGGGCACCAGGGAACTGCTGGCTACTCGGGTATGGCCCTGCCGCTCAAAAAAGGCCTGAAAGGCCTCGCGTATTTCTCCGGTTTTCATAGTGTTTCTCAGTCTATTGATAACAGCGGCAAAGGTTAGCTAATCATCTCGCCTTCGGTAAACGTACGCCCGGCGATTATGTGTAAATGAAGGTGAAATACGGTTTGACCCGCGTCTTCACCATTGTTGATCAGCAGACGAAAGGCGTCGGCAACGCCCAATTGCGCCGCAACTTTGTTCGCCGCCAGCAACAAGTGACCCAGTAGTGCCTGATCATCCACCTGCGCATCCACCAGACGCGGAATTGCCTGCTTGGGAATCACCAGTACATGCACTGGCGCCTGCGGGCTTATGTCATTGATGGCGATGCAATGCTCGTCCTCGTAGATGAACTCACTGGGAATTTCACCGCTGATGATCTTGCCAAAAATCGTATCTGTCATCGCCTACCCCAGTTTCTCATCAGCTGTAAGCTGGCGGGCTTCATTCTCCAGCATCACCGGAATACCGTCGCGCACCGGATACGCCAGGCCACTGGCCTTGCAAAACAGCTCATCTTTGTCTTCGTGATACTCCAGTGGGGCTTTACTCACCGGACATACCAATATGCTCAATAACTTCTTATCTATCATGATCGTTCAGGGCTCCTCAGCGGGAGCGGTATTATACGGATTTTTCAGGGCTTGGGCATGGGCGGCACCAACAACTGTGGGTCGATGCGATGGGGCCCCCAACTCATGCGCCAATCCAGATGCGGCCCGGTTGCCCGACCAGTCGCCCCGACCTCACCAATCAGGTCGCCTACGGCGATAATCTGACCTACTTCTACGGTGACTTTGCTCATGTGCAAGAAGGAAGAAGACAGCTTATAACCGTGATCAAGGATAACCGTGCCACCCGAGTAGAACAGATCACCCTCAGCCAGGGTAACTACCCCCGGAGCAGGCGCATGCACAGGAGTACCGGTGGGCACCGCCACGTCTATACCGTAGTGCGGACTGCCGGGTTTACCGTTATAAACCCGCTGACTGCCGTAAACACCTGAAATAGGGCCCTGTACCGGCCACACAAAGCCGGCCAGAGTCGCGCTGAGAATATCAGGCCTGTCTATGCGCTGCCCTTTCGCGGCTCCCACCAGGGCTCGCTCTCTGGCAATGCGGTCCAGTTGCTCCTTCGGTGGGGTAACAGTGCGCGACGGTACACCCTCCACCCGCTGAATATTATATTCACGTTTGCTGATGTGCAGCGTTTGGCTGCAGCTATCAGCTCCGTCTACTCTCAATTCGGCCTTCGAACCAGAATCGCGACCAAATCCGGCAAACGTGGTGCCATCGTCGAGAACCTCCAACGGCTGTCCATCGAGGGAGACCTGGCTGCCTGGAGTCACCCTCCCCCAAATCAGGCCACCCTGCACCAGATGCCCCTGCAGCTCCAGGCACGGTGTGCTAGCTGCGGATTCGGCCATCGCAGAGGTCGAAAGCACTGAAACCATCAGCGCAACACTTGTTCGTCTATAGACTGGAAACACCTGCATCACTCCTGAATATCGAAGAGGCATTTCTAGCAGGGCAAAATGCGCGAGTCCAGTCCTATCTTCTAGCTGCGAGTCTCCAGATAAGTATTGGTCTTGCTCCAGCGGCGTAATTCTTTGTCGGTCATCATTTCTGTTTTGCCTGCCCCGGCACTACAATGACCCCATGGGCAGATACCGACCACCGCGACAGCGCGGCTCCACTTATATAACTCCCGAGGGCGAGCAAGCTTTGCGGGCGGAGCTTCATCAGCTGTGGAAAGTGGAACGGCCCGTGGTTACTAATACGGTGCATGAAGCCGCGAAAAATGGTGATCGCTCGGAGAACGGTGACTACATTTACGGCAAGCGTAGATTGCGGGAGATCGACTCCCGGGTTCGTTTCCTGAACAAACGACTGGATGAGCTACAGATCGTGGACCAGGCACCCGGCAATCCCGAGAAGGTTTACTTTGGCGCCTGGGTTACCCTGGAAGATGACAGCGGGGAAGAAAAGCACTGGCGCATAGTAGGACCCGACGAATTCAATCTGGCGGACGGCAAGTTAAGTATGGACTCACCAATGGCCAGAGCGATGCTAGGCAAGGGACTGGACGATGAAGTCAACGTCCAGACGCCCTCGGGAAAACAGACCTACTTTGTGACTCAAGTACGCTACGAGGTTTAGAAGGACCACTCCACACCGACCGAGGCGGTGCGGGATTTATTGGGCCGGGCGCCGTCGGGCTGACGGGATACAATGGCCTGGTCGTCAAACACATTTTCGACTTTAAGGAACACCACCGCATCGTTATTCAGCGCATAGCGACTGATGTAATCGACTACAAACAAATCTTCACTACTGTCGAAGTCATCACCGCCGTTATTACAGCCCACATCTACACACATTTCATCGATGTATTTGGCAACAGCGTAGTTGCTCCAACCACCAGGAGCCTCCAGACCCACTCGCAGGCTCAGGGTGTTTTCGGGGATGGCGGCGAGTAGATCGCCTTTCTCGAAACCTGCCTCGGGGTTATCCGCGCTCACTTCGGCGTCGGTGTAGGTGTACATCAAGTTAACCGGCACCATATAGGTCCCCAGAGACATCGCGGTACTGGCTTGCAACTCCAAACCGGAAATCACTGCTTCGCCCGTATTGAATGTACCTGAGGTATCGCCATTACTACAGGGACTGGCGTTAGAGCAATTCTCGGTTTTGTTGTCAAATTCGCTGTAGAAACCGACGGCCTCAACAAACCAGTCGCCGCGAAAACGGACGCCCGCTTCCCAGTTGGTGCTTGTTTCGGCATCTTCATTTTCTTTGGCGCCGCCACCCAGAGGCGAAAAGCCACGGTGCACACCGGCAAGCATCTGCCAGCGATCACTGAAGTCATAGGTAAACGATGTACCAGGCAGCCACTCGTGGCTGTCGTTGCTGCGACGACTGTCTAATTCGTTGCGTTCAGGATCGGCATACTGCTTGCGCGATGACTCGACATCTTCGTAACGCAACGCCAGGTTCAGGTTGAGTGCTTCACTGATTTGCCAGCTATCCACCGCCCAAAAGGTTAAGGCGTCCGCATCTTCCAGCCGATTGTTGCTGCCGCTGGGCGCTTTGTCGCCCGCAAATACCAGTTCACCATCGATTTGGTCGTAGTACTCCACCGGCTGAAATCGATCCATTTCATCGTGATGGACCCGGCCACCCAAAGCCAACTGGTGACTTCCAAAATTTATATCAAAGTTAACGTCGACGCCCTGGGATTCATAGTCACGGCTGTTGTGCTTGTATTCGAGGCCGAACGCATCTTCGGTACCATCGAGGATACCCTGGGCCAAGGCATCGCCGTCATTCGCTGCATTAATCAAAGAGCTTCCACCGCCAAGCTTAAACCAGTCTCGAGAGAACTCGTTATGGTAGCCGGTTGCGGTCATGGCGATGTTATCGCTGAGGCTGAGGCGATACACCAGATTATAGCCCTGATGATCATTGTCCATTTCGTCCGGCTCAGAAAGACCATAGCGACGATTTTCATCCTTGTCGAAGTCTCGATCGGTCAAGCCCAGATATGTTTCGTCGGAGACCTCTTCGGAGTACTGAGCCTTAAATAGTAGACTCTGGCGCTCGCCTTCCCACAACAGCTTCACCAGGTAATCCTGAACATCGTAACCCGTGTCCTGACTACTTCGATCGATATCCTTAAAGCCATCGCTGCGCCGTTGCGCGGTTTCCACCAGGAATCCAAACTCACCGTTACGTGCACCATAATTGGCCAGCAAATCAGCCTGCCCATCCTGACCAAAGGCGAAGTTCAAAGTGCCAGCACTCTCTTTTGGCACTGGAGTAGATACCATGTTCACCACGCCACCGGTCGTTTGCGGACCGTATCGCAATAGAGGTGCACCCTTAAGAATTTCTATCGAGTGCATACGCAATGTAGTGGGAAAATAATACGCAGAAGGATTGGAGTAAGGCGCCGGGGCAATCATCACGCCATCTTCCATCAAGGTTACCTTGGAGGCGCGCTCTGAGGTGGCACCGCGGATACCGATGTTGGGCCGCAGCCCGTAGCCATCTTCTTCCTGAATATAAATACCGGGAACCGTCTTCAGCAGCTGGTTAATATCGCCGGACGCCTCTATTCGAATCTGTTCATTGCCGATGACAGCACCAGATCCAGGAAGAATCTGGGCATCTTCAGTGGAACCGACAATAGTGATTTCTTCAATATAGTGATTGCTCGCTTGTACGGCGGTAATGAAGCTCGTGGATAATGCAGCCACAGCCAGTGTCAAAATCCGTTTTTTCATACTACCTCTTCAGCAATTTGGGACGCTGGCCGCCTGGCCTGCACAGCGTTCCCTGAACAATGCCGAAGAGTCTAATAGGAATGATTCGCATTTACAACCGTAATTGAGAATGCTTCCCGTTTAGGTATTTTGCCCGGTAAATTCTCGTGCTAAGACTGGGGCGCCCCTCAGTTAAGGGCTCCATAGATGATCGACTCCAGCTGCCCCCGAAAATTGAAGCTGGCTGAGGGTATTAACTGAGTCATAAACAGCACAATCAGATCTTCCTGGGGATCTACCCAGAACAAAGTGCTGGCCATTCCGCCCCAATAATAGGTGCCCGCACTGCAAGGCGAGCCGTTCTCCAGCGGATTTACCCGGTTGGCAAAACCCAAACCAAAGCCAACACCGTTGTAGGCCGTTTCGCTGAAGGTGCCCTGAGCAAATTGAGACATGTCCTGCCCGCCGGGCAAATGATTCCTGGTCATGAAGTCCAGGGTTCGAGAGCCAATGATTCGCCTGCCATCGAGCGTGCCGCCCGCAAGTAACATCCGGCAAAACTGCAGATAATCGCCCGCCGTGGACAGCAAGCCCCCGCCGCCTGAGAAAAACGTGCGGTTCTGGTAGGCGCTGTTTTGGCCGTCGTCCTGAAGCTCCAGCGTTTTATCCAGATTACGGACATAACAAGAGGCCAGTCGGTCCACTCTATCGGGCGTGATATTGAACATGGTATCCACCATACCCAGAGGCTCAAAAATTGTAGTCTGGAGAAAGTCTGGCAGGGAGCGCCCGCTAATGACCTCAATCAGATGGCCCAACACGTCTGTAGCCACTGAATAATTCCAGCGCTCACCCGGTGAAAACTCCAGTGGTAGCTCCGCCAGTTGATCAATCATGGTTTGCAAGGTGGCATCGGGTAACGGACGACCCAGTTCCAACTCACGGTAGGCTTTGTCGATCTCAGTTGACTGCATGAAGTCGTAGGTTAGCCCCGAAGTATGCATCAACAGATCGGCGACAGTCATCTCGCGCTGGCATGGGGCGGTGGTAAATGCAGGATATTCGCCGCCGGTTCTCACCTGTAAATTCTTCCAGCTGGGAATATATCGGCTCACTGGATCGGACAGGGAGAACAAACCACGCTCGTACAGTGTCATCAACGCTACCGAGGTAATCGACTTGGTCATGGAATAAATACGGAAGATGGTATCGGCCGTGGCCGGGGTTTCCCGCTCCAAGTCACTTTGACCCTGGACGTCAAGAAAGCAGACCTCCCCGCGCCGCTGAACCAGGGCTAGGCTGCAGGAAATCTTCCCAGACTCGACATAACGATCCCGCAAATGCTGATGCACCCGGTTCAACTGGGTGTGGTCCATACCGACAAATTCTGGTTCAACAAGCTTCATTCTTATTACCGCAGGTTCAAAAAGAGGCAGTGTCGCGCGAACGTATGCGACTGGCAAGTGCGGATGAAACTGGACAAGAGCTAGGCGCTTATTGCCCGTCGGGGGCTACTGCTGGTAATATCGCCCGCTTCACAATTCCCCGCATTTCCCCTGGAGCGCACATGACCCGCGAGTCCCTGTTTGAACTAGAACACCATCAGGAATTTATTCAGCGGCATATTGGCCCCAGTGAACAGCAACAGCAAGATATGGCGCAGATACTGGGCTATAACAGTCTGGACGCTCTTATCGATGCGACGGTACCTGCCGCCATCCGCAGCAGCACCCCCATGGACCTGCCCGGGCCAGAAACCGAGCAGTCGGTAATAGCCAGATTACGTAAGCTGGCGGAGCTAAATATCGTCAATACCTCTTATATCGGCACGGGTTACAGCAACACTTATACGCCGCCGGTGATCCAGCGCAATGTGCTGGAGAATCCGGGTTGGTACACCGCCTATACCCCATATCAGCCAGAGATAGCGCAAGGCCGCCTTGAGGCACTGCTGACCTATCAGCAAATGATCATGGACCTCACTGGCATGGAACTGGCGAACGCCTCCATGCTGGACGAGGGTACGGCCGCCGCCGAGGCTATGACGCTGATGCAGCGGGTCAATAAGAAGAATCGCAGCAAGGTTTTTATTGTTGCCGAAGATTGTCATCCACAAACCATAGCTGTGGTGAAGACTCGTGCCGGGGCACTGGATATAGAAGTCCTTGTGGGCGACCCAAATACACTTATCGGTGAGACCGAGGCGTTCGGACTACTAATACAATACCCCGGTAGCTTTGGCGAGGTGCGCGATATTGCACCATTGATTGCCAACGCCCATGATGCCAAGACGCTGGTCACCGTATGCTCTGACCTGGCGGCACTGGTGCTACTCAAGTCGCCGGGGGAGTTGGGCGCAGATGTAGTCGTCGGCAATAGTCAACGATTCGGCGTGCCTATGGGCTTTGGCGGCCCACATGCGGCCTTCTTTGCAACCCGTGACGCTTATAAGCGCTCCACCCCCGGCAGGATAATTGGGGTGTCTATAGATCGGCTGGGTAATCAGGCCCTGCGCATGGCAATGCAGACCCGCGAGCAACATATCCGGCGGGAGAAGGCGACCAGTAATATCTGTACTGCCCAGGCGCTGCTGGCAATTATGGCCGCGTTTTACGCGATGTATCACGGCCCCGAGGGTTTGCGCCGCATCTCTGCCCGTATTCAGCGACTTACTAGCATGCTCGCACATGGTCTCAACGAGGCCGGCTTTCAAACAGACAACGATTACTGGTTCGACACCCTCAGCTTTACTGTAGGCGATCAGCAGTCAGCAATTATCGAGCGCGCCCTCGCGCAGGGGATGAACCTGCGCGTGATCGGTGATAGCAAACTCGCGATATCGCTGGACGAGACTACCCAGTCCGCTGATGTGATCAAACTGATTGAGGTCTTCTCTGGCCAGAGCTTCACTACTTTAGTGTCGGACCTGGACAATGCCGTGGCCGATACCGCCGGCATTCCCGCGGGACTGTTGCGCGAGGTGGACTACCTGCAGCACCCACTGTTTAACGAGTACCACAGTGAAACAGAAATGTTGCGCTATATGCGCCGCCTGGAAGACAAGGACATCGCGCTCAACCGCGCCATGATTCCGCTGGGCAGCTGCACCATGAAACTCAATGCCACGACCGAGATGTTGCCGGTGACCTGGCCCGAATTTGGTGCCATTCACCCCTTCGCGCCCGTTGACCAGACCAAGGGTTATGCCGCCATGCTGGCCGAGCTCGACCACATGCTGCTGGAGTGCACCGGCTACGATGCAATTTCAATGCAACCAAATGCTGGTTCTCAGGGAGAATACGCGGGTCTGCTAGCGATAAAACGCTACCATGAAAGCCGCAGTGATCATCAACGCACCGTGTGCCTAATCCCCTCCTCCGCGCACGGCACCAATCCTGCCAGTGCTGCCCTTGCGGGCATGAGCGTAGTTATTGTGGAGTGCGATGATTTGGGCAACGTCGACATGGCCGACCTCAAAATGAAGGCCGAGCGTCACACTGACGATCTGGCAGCAATAATGGTGACCTATCCCTCGACTCATGGAGTGTTCGAAGAATCCATTATCGAATTGTGCGATGTCATTCACGGTCACGGCGGCCAGGTTTATGTGGATGGTGCCAACCTCAATGCCCTGGTAGGCATTGCCGCCCCGGGAAAATTCGGTGCTGATGTGTCTCACCTTAATCTGCACAAAACATTTTGCATACCGCACGGCGGCGGTGGCCCCGGCATGGGCCCAATTGGTGTGGGCGCACATTTACAGCCTTTTTTACCGACGAACCCGGTCTCTCCAGTCCCCGGCCTCAATCCTGACAACGACGTCGTATCAGCAACACCCTACGGCAGTGCGTCTATCTTACCTATCTCCTGGGCATACATTGCGTTGATGGGAGGCACTGGTCTGGTAGAGGCCACCAAGGTGGCCATACTGAGCGCTAACTACATTGCCCATCGCCTTAAAGATCATTATCCGATCTTATATACAGGCACCAACGGCAATGTCGCCCACGAATGCATCATCGACATTCGACCTATCAAAGACGCCAGCGGCGTTTCAGAAGAAGACATTGCCAAGCGGCTGATTGATTTCGGCTTTCATGCACCTACCATGTCATTCCCGGTGGCCGGCACGCTAATGGTTGAACCGACTGAATCCGAATCGCTGGCAGAGATAGATCGCTTCTGCGACGCGCTGATCATTATTCGAGATGAGATTCGCGCAGTGCAGGCTGGCGAACTGGACGAAAAAGACAACCCTCTGTCGAATGCCCCACACACGCTGGCGGACATTACCGCGAACAACTGGGATCATCCCTACACACGTGAGCAAGCGGCATTTCCTGTCGATTCATTGCGCAAGAACAAGTATTGGCCGCCGGTGAACCGAGTGGACAACGTGTACGGCGATCGCAATTTGTATTGTGCCTGCCCGGCGATCGATGCCTGGCGCGAGCCGGAAGAGGCCTGAACTCCAGACCTTAACTACAGGCCAAAATCAGTCAGGCCCGCCTAATTGAACTGCCAGCTTTAGCAGTTTTACACGGCAATAAACGCCAAAAAATATCATCTATCGCCAATTTCTTGAGCAAGAGCCTAACGCGCTCTATGGTTCATGGACAGCACTCGTCAATCCAGGGATCGGATGATGGGCAGGCAGATGGATCTGCTTTCGCCAGGCATATAAACGCATGCCCTTAGGAACATATTGAACGATCTCCCGGATTAAACGCTCAGGCTTTAATCAAGGAGATATGGCAAATGAGATCGCGCTTTCCTGTATGGCTGGTTTTACTTATTCCAACAACATCACTGGCACAAAGTTCCGCGCCTGATGGCATTGTCAACGCCGATCCGCCTGTCGCCATTCTGGCGGGGCCTCAAATCAATCTTCCAACTGCAGATACGCCGAGCTCTCGTGTACAACGTAGCCAAAGCACAGCCACGCAGGCAACCCTGGATCAGTCCGCTACGGCAATACCAAAAACTGCCGACTACTCAGATCTAATTACCTTTAATAATCTTCCGGCGGGCACGCCGGTGCCTGACAGCTACCAAAGCCAGGGTATTATTTTCAGTGGTTCGGGCCCAAAGGTTATCAACGATGTAGCCAATATCTACGGCCAGGTCTTGTCGGGTACTCCAACGCTGGAAGGCGACATAAAGGGTTCTTTCGTTATCCCCGGCACCACAACACCAGCCCCGGTCTTTCGGATGTCCTTCGACATTGGTTCGATTGAAGGTTATCAGTCTGTACAGATCGATTTCTTTAATCCCTCAGGCCAATTGTTGTATTCGATATTCCCGCCGCAACTTGGGTTTCTACGCTATAGCTTCGGGGGTGGTAATCAAGGAATAGCGAGCTGGCATGCATACATCATTGGTGATGAACCCGATGGTTTTGGCATCGACAATCTCTACTTTTCCATTCCTGGCGAAGAGGATGACCTGGACCGGGAAAAAGGCGAAGTCTGCTTCTCAGAGGGTAATCCCATCAATCCTGCCGTCGGCAACAAATTTCAGACAGAAACAGATTATCAGGGCAATCGCCCGTTCCCGCTCACGGTAGAGCGCACCTACAATTCGCTTGATGGCAGCTGGCAACGATTCCCTCAGTTGAACTTTGATCCGGGCGCCGTTGATGCCCGCCTGGTTCGGGCCGACGGCAAGGGTATAACCTTTCTCGGCATTCCCGGTAGCACTTCTCTAGTCGCATCCGCCCGGGATATCACCGGACAACTTACTCGCAATTTCGACTCTGGGGAGCTACTGGGCTGGCAATTCACAACGCTGGACGACCAGACTGAAGTATACGACGCAGCTGGACGTATACTCTCAATCACACAGCGCTCGGGCATTACCCACACCTACGCCTATGACATGGACAACATCACTGTCACCCATAGCCTGGGCGGCAGTATCGTATACGCCCTGGACATCAACGGACGGGTCACTGGCTTTACCGATCCGCTGGATAATCGGTACAGCTACGCATACAACACCAGCGGCATGCTCTCGCAAGTGCTCTACCCAGGCCAGGGTGGTGGGCGAATTTACCACTATGAGAACCCTGTCCATGTCGACTTACTCACCGGCATTTCAGACGCCAACGGGAACAGGTTTGCTACCTGGGCCTATAACACTGATAGACGAGCCATCAGCTCAGAGCACGCAGTCGGCGCTGACCGCACTACCTTCGATTACAGCAACGTAGACTTCCCTTCCACACCCTATGTCACTACCGCCAATCCCCTGGGAAAGTCTCGCACCTACTACTACACCCGGGTCAACGGCGTTCGCAAGCCGTACCGGGTGGATGGCCACGCCAGCGCAAATTGCGTAGCTGCATTTCAACAGTACGGCTACAACGGTAGCGGATTTATTAGTAGCAGGCAGGACTGGGAAGGCAATGTCACTACCTACACACGTGATTCAGAAGGTCGTGAGCTGATTCGCACCGAGGCCAGCGGGTCCGCCCAAGAGCGGGTTTTCGAAACCATCTGGCACTCCACTTTCAATCTACCTGCAAAGCTTATCGAGCCAGGAAAGGAAACTACATTCAGCTACGACGGCAATGGTAACCAGCTAAGTAAAATGGTGCGGGATACAACTCCACCATAGCGAGTAATACGCCAAAGCAAGGACTAATTTCACACGAAAAACACGTCAAGGATGACGACATGAATCAGCCAGCCAAACATGCACCACTCACCACGCTAGTCACCTTTATGATTCTATTGTTCAGCTCGGTTTGCTGGCCAGACAATCAGGAGTGGCGCTACACCTATAACAACGCTGGCCAGGTGCTTACCGCCGATGGCCCAAGAGTTGATATCAATGACATCACAAATTTTACCTACGACGGCAGCGGAAACAGAAGCACCAGGACCAATGCACTAGGCCATCTCACGCGTATGCAAAATTATAACGAGCGGGGTCAGGCCGGCAGCATAATCGACGCCAATGGCGTGGAAACGGTCGTGAGTTACAGCCCACGAGGCTGGATACTTTCCAGCACCGTCAAAGACCCGGGGGGCAACAGCACCAACGACGCACAAACCAACTATAGCTATGACAACGAGGGGCAACTGCTGGGGACTACCCTGCCTAACGCTACCGCTCTGTACAACGAATACGATACGGCACAACGACTGGTTGCCATACGCAATAATCTTGGAGAGCGAATCGACTACCAATTGGATAACGCAGGCAATCGCATAGCGGAGACGACAACAAGCGCGAATGCCAGTATTACCCGCGACGTCAGTCGCGCATACGATGAGCTCAATCGCCTGATAAGGCTTACTGGCGCTGCCGGGCAGATCACCTCTTTCAGTTATGACAAAAATAGCAACCAGGTGACAGTCACTGACGGCAATCTAAACAACACAACCGAAGACCACGACGCACTGGACCGGGTTATCGGATCCTACGGCCCCCTAAATAGCAATGCTCTGTATCTCAACGACGAGCAGGATAACCTGGTGCAGGTAACCGATCCCAAGGGCTTGGTTACCACCTACACATACGACGGCCGCAAAAATCTCCTACAACTTTCCAGTCCCGACACAGGCGTCACCAACTACACCTATGACGCGGCCGACAATCGCCTGACCCAGAGCGATGCCAACGGGGTACTCGCCAGCTTTTCCTACGACGCCCTAAATCGGCTCCTCAGCACCAGCTACCCCAATAATACGCTCAACGTGACTTACGGCTATGACGCTGGCACGTATGGTAAGGGTTATCTGACCTCAATCTCCGACCACAGTGGCACCACACTGCTCGACTACGATCCGCGGGGGAACGTTGTCTATCAGGGCCTGGACACAGGGGACACCCAGATTGGCCTGAGTTATGGCTACAACACCACTGATCAGTTAATAAAAATTACCTATCCCAGCGAGCGCGTTGTCGACTTCACCCGCGGGGCGGATGGCCTCGTCACTACCGTCAGTACAACCTCCGATGCGGGCAACCAGCTATTGGCAGACAATGCCGACTACCTTCCTTTCGGGCCCATGAATGCACTGACCTATGGCAATGGTGTTACCTACGCCGCCAGTTATGATCTCGATTACCGCGTATCAAGCATGGCCCACTCGGCACTGCGTAACGCTCAATACGCATATGACGACGTCGACAATATTACCGGCATCGCCAATAACACCAACCCTGCCGCCAATCAGATATTCACCTATGACGCGCTAAACCGACTGAACGATGCGGAAGGTATATACGGCTCACTCAGCTACACCTATGACGCCAACGGCAACCGCCTCAGTTACACCGACGACACCTCCGTTGACGGCTACTCGTACGACGCCAGCAGCCACCGACTGCTGAGCACCAAAAACTGGGATTATCAATACGACAACAACGGCAACCAGATCGCCAAGATTACCCGCGCCAATGGTTCTGGAGATGGCACGCTGTATCGCTACGATGATAATAATCGGCTGGTAGAAGTCGCGGAGCGCACAACCATCGGCAACGAACAATTTGACAGTGTGCTGGCTACCTACAGCTACAACAACAGGGGACAGCGGGCCAGAAAAGTCACATCCGCTGGCACCACCCACTCCGTTTACAGCCCGGATGATCTATTGCTGGCCGAAGTTGACCAGGACGGTCTGGTACTACGCGAATACATTTATCTCAACGGCCAACCGCTGGCAGTGGCGCAAACTACCGTCACCCAGGCTGCGCCGACAACAGGCACGGAAATAGTCATTGATAATCTGGACGGAGAAACCAGCAGCACAGGCAGCTGGGAGGATGTGAGAAAGAAAGGGGCGTGGCTGGATTACTATGGCCGCTCTGAGAGCCTAGGCAATACCTATCGCTGGACACCCACCGGGCTAAATGCCAGCGACTACGAGGTCTGGGGATGGTGGCCCAAGACCAAAAAGAATAACGAAACCGCAAATTACACCATTCAACATAGCGGCCAAAGCAGCGTCAGCGTTCAGAATCAAAGTACACCCGGCAAAAAGTGGATAAAGCTCGGCACCTACACCTTCAGCGGCGATGGATCAGAATACATCGAAATCTCTGATCTGGGCGGTAAAACCGCCGCCGACGGTATCCGCCTGGTAGAGCTAATCTCCCCTCCCCCAGAAGCCACCACCGCACTCTATTACATCCACAACGACCACCTTGGCACCCCGCAAATACTGACCGACCAAAATGGCACCGTAGCCTGGAGCGCCGACTACCACCCCTTCGGCGAAGTATCGATCAACACTAGTAGCATCGTAAATAACCTGAGATTTCCCGGACAATACTTTGACGAAGAGACAAACCTGCACCAGAATTACTTTAGGGATTATGATCCCAAGATTGGACGCTACGTTCAGAGCGATCCGATTGGGCTGCAGGGCGGACTAAACACTTACACTTACCTTAGTAGCAACACATTAAATGACATTGATCCTAGCGGACTAGTATGTGTGAATTGCGCGGCGGCCCTTATCGGAGCGGGAGTTGGAGCCATATCGGGCGCTACAGGGGCTCTAGCCACAGGAGGCAACCCATGGAGTAGCGCAGCAATTGGAGCCGCAGTCGGCGCTGCAACTGCATTTGTAAACCCCGCTCTAACTTTTTCAGGCGCAGCCGCTAGGGGTGCTTTTACGGGAGCTGTTTCAAACGCAGTTGGCCAAGGCTCCGGCGGCGGCAGTTTCAATTGGGGGTCATTTTTAGGTTCCACAATAGGCGGAAGCTATACAGGAGCGATAACGCTTGGCGCAGGCCCTGTCTCAGGCGCTATATTGGGCTGGACGCCGTCTACAGGCGCTTCGATTCTTGGTGAGGCTTACGGGGAAGCCTTTGAGCCAGATAATTCTATAGAGTGCCCTTGAATGACCACTTCTAATAATCGGTGCTGTCTATGATTGCCAAAGATGTGACGCTCGGAAAATATGGTAGAGGAGTATTTTTTTTGATCTTGTGCCCGCTACTTTTTTGGGGTGTCAGCGCTAAACTCTTTTTGAGCGCCGACAATTTTTACCGCCAAGAAGATATGTCCATAGCAATACTTTACTTTCTCTTATCGATGGCTTGCTCCATCTATGGTCTGTACATAGCTTACTGTCTCTACTTCACAGCGAGAACAGCTAGAGTTGTCTCTTTCTCGGGCGAAGGATTAAAAATAAAAGACTATGTTGGTAGGATTTATTATTATTCCGCCGAAGCAATGGTGTCCTGCGAGCCCTACCGAGTGGACATTCTACTTCGTAAATTCGTTCTCTTTGGAACGACAAACACTGACGTGGGTATGGCAGGCAATCTGCTAGCCATATTTAAGGACGGAAGACGAATCATCATATCTTCCAATATGAAAGATTTTGACGCTATTCTTGCAAATATAAGAAGCCATTAGCAGCAACCATTCGGGTCAGGTCTTACCTTTTACCTACTGAGCAAGTCTTTGGATCAGATTGATTGCTCTAATGATTATCATAGCACTAAGTGCTATATTTTAATTTGCCGATTAGGGCGCGGGATGCGGATACTGATATCAAGTCGGATGAATTGGACGGCCTGAAGAAATTGGCGAAGGAACTGCTGGGGTATACGGCTCTACAATTGGGGCAGGCCATTAGTAGTGGTGCATTGATTGAGGTGATTGGCGATGAAGAAAACAATCCTGGACGTGGTGCATGAGAGTGCCAAGGACTTGCATGACGCAGGTGTTATGGGTGAGATTACTCTGAAGGAATTCGATGCACTGTGTCTGCCTCCGGTCAAAGTGTATAGCTCGGTACAGATCAAGCGGATACGGAAGCGGTCGAAGGCGAGTCAGGGCGTGTTCGCGGCCTACCTCAATACCAGCGTATCAACAGTACAGAAGTGGGAACGTGGTGCGAAGAAGCCCAATGGCCCTTCCTTGAAGCTGCTTAACCTGGTGGATCGAAAGGGCCTGGAGGCGCTCGCTTAGTAGGCTATTATCCGCACACTGCCTAAGCTAAAGGCAGGCCACATCATGAGACAGAGGCTGCGCAGCGTTGTTTCTCAGCCCTTATTTAAAACCTTCCTAAACCCCCATTTAATGCACTGCCAGACGTAATAAACGGCCACTAGGGCGCCTATCCCGGCAATTCCATAGCCAATCCACTCCATTAGCGCCAATCCTGAGCTTTCCATCACTACCCCCTTATCACTGCCTTATCGTAGCTCACAAATCGAGTATCGCAGCAATTTCAGTTCGCATTCGACTGATTATTACCCACTGTGTTGCGCGGCGTCATCATCATGGCGTTTTCTGCTATATGGTACGCGGCCCAGCTTTGCTAGACTATTAGAATGATGATCTTCACGGTCGGGCATTGAAAGGAGGAAAGAGAACATGGCACTTCTGGATGACTTAAAGTCACAAGCAGCAGTGATAAAGGCTGCCGAGGTCGCTGTCCGAGAAGAGCAACAAGCCCAAGATGACTTTTATGAGCTCAGCATTCGCCCAGCGATGATAAAGGCTAGAGGCTATTTCGATGAAATCATTCGAAACCTCTGCATCATCGAGCCTAGCGTCGAATGTAGCTACCCTTTCGACCCCAAAATGGCAGACGTGGCGTTCACTCAGTCGGAATACAGCTTCGACTATAACGATGCAAGGAACCCTCGCCAGCTTGATATCAGGTGCGTCTGCAGACTTCAAAAGCCTGCTGAGTTCTATGTAGCCACCAAAGAAGGTGTAGAACAATACGCTAAAATGCTGAATGACTATGCCATGCCGTTTCATCAGAAGAATCAACTAGATGAGCGGTACGATATTCGCGGTGCAACTTTCATCCTGGATGAGGCGCTACCCGCTCAAATTCGTATTACTTCCTCTCCTGCCGACCGTTGCATCTACGTTGATTTTCGTAATTTTGAGGAAACGCCACTTTCAAGGTATCAGTTTAATCCAGATCAACTGACCGCCGAGATATTGGAGAAAATTGCACGAGTGCTGCTGAGAAAGGAAACAAGGCTTATCCGCGTTGACGTCTCTGAAGAATTTCGTGGAGAGCTGCAAAAGCAGCTAGAGATGGATCGCCTTAAGAAAGAAAAAGATGCAGCGAAAAATTCGATATATCGCGAAGTGGAACGACAGGGATTAGAAGGAGCTCGGTTGATCAATCGCACTAAAAGCGCACTATCATCCGGGACACAGCGAGTCGTGGCAGCAATCTCGAGTGCGGCCAAGGATAAGCTGTCCAAAGATAAATAACCGTTTCATCAATCTGTCACCTAATAACAGGGATTGCCCTGCGCTTAAATTTCGACCATATTGTTAAGGCTGAGCACGAGCGAATTTGCACTGTGTGGCTGGCAATAATAAAGAGAGGCAAAGCATGAAAAAGCTCAACGGCCTGGCCGATATCTACAAGTTTTTCCGCACCAACAAAAAGCCCATCTATTTCGTCTCTGCGTCGCCACTTAACATACTGGGCCTGGGGCAGTTTATCCCCAGCCTGCGATACATCAGCTACTTCGACTGCTTTGACGGCGTTCACCACCGGGTTTTCACCCCCAGGGAGCGACTAAACCCGGAATTCACCTCACTTGAAGACGTGGTCAACTACCTGCTTGTTCACCAGGAGACCCAAGACTTTATAGGCAAGCAGCCCTCCGGCGGTCATATGCTGGCGGTAATGTTCGACGAGAAGACACAGAAACTGGCGCGCAAGTTGGGCCTTAAAATTGCCCTACCGCCACACAAGCTGCGCAATAAACTGGATTCAAAAATCATTACCACCCAGCTGGGCAATGAGGCCGGTGTAGCCAGCGTACCCAACGTGTTGGGCACGGCGAAGTCCTACAAGGAACTTTGTGCACTGGCCAAATCAGCCAAACTCGGCAACGACCTGGTCGTGCAAACACCCTACGGCGATTCCGGAAAAACTACTTTTTTCGTGGCCAACGAGAGCGACTGGAACACTAACGCTGAGAATATGGTCGAAGAAGAACTCAAAGTGATGAAGCGGATTGATCCGCGCTGCGGCACCGTGGAAGCTGTCGCTACACGTCACGGCACCCTGGTGGGGCCGATCATGACCGAACTGGTAGGCCATAAAGAGCTAACCCCCTACAAAGGTGGCTGGAGCGGTAATGAGGCATTTACTTCGGCCGTGGACGAAGCGCAGCGTGCCAAGCTGGTGGATATGGTGCAGCGATTTGGCGACCGCCTTTATAAAGAGGGCTACAAGGGCACGTTCTGTATCGACTACCTGATCGACAAAAACGACGGGGAAATGTACCTGGGCGAGCTCAACCCGCGCATTAGCGGTGCATCACCGATCACCAACTTGATCACCCAGAAATACGGCGGCGCACCTCTGCTGATGTTCCACCTTTTGGAGTTCATGAATGTCGATTACGAAATTGATATTGAGGAGATTCAATCTCGCTGGATGGCTTTTGATACCTGGACCCACGTTATCTTTAAGTACAACGCAGACGAGCTACGCATCTTGAATGAGGTACCACGCTCCGGTATCTGGCGTATGGGCGATGACTCAGCGGTTGAAATTGTTCGCAGAACCGCCGACTGGAGTAACGTCTCCGGCATGGAGGAAGCATTTTTTCTGCGGATTTTAGGGCCTGGGGAGTATCTCTACAAAGGCGCCGATATGGGTGTCTTACTCGTTCGCGGACATATGCAAACCCCTTCGGACAAGCTTACCAGTCGCGCCAAAAACTGGGTTAGTGCGATGAAATCCCAGTTTCATTCGACGGGCCTGGGCACCACTAAACACCCCACCCTTGATGACAGCGATATGCTGTACAAAATTTACTAGGGTTCGAAACGCGCTTTTTCTCAGTTAAACCCCGGCGAGGTGACTTTCAATGTGCGTTCGCCGGGATCGCTAAAGCTCTGTTTAAGCACATTGCCGTCCGGCCAATGCAGCTCCACAACGCCATTTCGAATATCATACTTGGCGGTATATAAGGTTCCCCAACCCTTCCAATTACTCGCACGGCGCAGCAGCGGCGGCTTCATAAACAGTTGCAGCAGGCCGCTGTCGGTCTGAGCGCGATCAGCCAGGCGGGTCGCCAGATAGGACTCCCGGAGAATACTGTCTGCGGTGGTGTCGAGTTGTTCGAGCACACCATCGGATTGATGATTGGTAGCAAAAGGCAGCTGCGTGACCTGCACCTCTTCCCCGGGACAGATCACCACTGTGCGCGTGTCGCCCAGACTGTCCAATAAACTAATGTTATAGGGCATATGGATGGGCACACGCTGCAGCACTGCCACGGCCTCAACAGAGGTCTTACAGAACTCCAGGATATAGCGCAGCACCAGCGTGATCGCGAAGCCCTCGCCTCGGTTCTCCCTACCGCCATAGGCCAGAGATAACGCAAGACCGTGCTCGTTCATCCCATCCAGCACACCCCAGAGACAATCGGTCATGGCGATGACCCGCGTACCATTCCAGTTGCTGTGTAATAACTGCCTATCAGACAAATGAGCCGGGAAGTCGTAATTGCGAATCAATTGCAGCGGTTCGCGTGCCCATATCACCTGAGAACAAGCAGCACGAAACGTAGGGGGGTTATACAAACTTAAAAAGGACGCCATTTCCTCGTCGGCATTGAGCGTAGTGCAAAGCGCATCGTAGGTCGGCACCAATTCCGGCATATGGGTCGCCAGCATTTCGCGTCCACCACTTGCACTGAGGGGTTGTTTACGCAGGCCAAACCAACGCCGATAGGCCGGCCACACCTCGTGAAACCAGGGGGCCAATCTCTGTCCGATGCTGTGGTCGACTTTGGAATTAAAGGTAAGCTCGGGCGATCGCGGTTGAGCTTTCACAACTTAGAGCCAGCGCTTTTTGGTGGCCTTTACAGACTTGGGCGGCCCGATATCGGCAGGCACAGGAGCTATTTTGTCTTTATCGTCGCGCCCGGGGGTGACCAGCGGACCAAGGCTATTCAAATATTCGTTGCGCCATTTGCGACGATGGTAGACGACAAAGTCTGTTTTCGAGTCTCGAAAGCTTTTCAACGGTTGTCCCAAATTGCGTACGCCCGTTTCACGCTGTCTGCGTAGAGTATCGAAGTCCAGTTCGGCAACCAGAAACTCTTCGCCGGTTCCCGCCTGGTGCACTACTCTACCGTCCGGCCCGATGATACAGGATTGACCGACACCACCTACGCCCAGGCCATTAATGTCGATAATGTAGCTTTGAAACATCGCGCCGTTTGCCCGCGCCATATTCAATTCGATATCGCGGTCGTTGGTGCCGGTGAGCACGGGGTGGATGATCACTTCAGCGCCCATGGAGGTTAAAGTCCGGAGAACTTCCGGGAACCACATGTCATAGCAGATACACACGCCGAATCGGCCTGCCCCGGGCACATCAAAAACAACAAATTTGTCCCCCGCCTCAATACCTTGCTCATAGGGACGAAATGGGAACAACTTATTGTAGTGCTCTACTACCTCACCTGCCGGATTAATGACCGCCGCGGTGTTATAAATCTTACCGTCAACTTTTTCGAAAGCAGATCCGGTGATCAACCATATTCCGTGCCTCTGGGCTATTTGACAAAGCCGGTGCTCGGATTCGGTGGGACGCTCCTGCGCATAGGCATGGAGGGGACCAAACAGTGCCAGTTCACTGAGCACTATCATTTCTACCCAGGGGTAAATGCTCACAACGGTGTTGATCCGTTGCTCTATCGCATCGAGATTACTACCGTGATTGAGATTCATCTGAATCCCGGCAATCCCAAATGGTTTCATCTCTCTACACTCCACTGCGCCCCATTCAGGGCGTCAGATCCTCTTGTTCCGCGCCTTCTTTAACGGGGATCATCAGATCTTCCTTATCGACCCCCAGCAACAGCAGCGTATTGGCGGCCACATAGATAGAGGAGTAAGTTCCTATCATCACCCCGACAATCAGTGCGATGGCGAACCCGTTGATCATTTCACCGCCAAACAGCGCCAGTGCCGATAATACCAATAGGGTAGTCAAGGACGTTACCAGAGTACGCCCGAGCGTCTCTGTTAGCGATATATTGATAATTTCGACCGAGTCGGAACGGCGAATTTTACGGAAGTTCTCCCGGATGCGATCAGACACCACAATGGTGTCGTTGAGCGAGTAGCCGATCACAGCGAGCAATGCCGCCAATACCGTAAGGTCGAACTCCATTCCCACTACCGAGAAGAAGCCCAGCGTAATGATGACGTCGTGCACCAAAGCGACAACGGCACCCACTGCGAACTTGAACTGAAAGCGGAAGGCGATATACAGCATCACCAGTCCAAGTGCCATCAGCATGGCCAGCCCGCCCTGCTCGCGCAACTCGTCACCAACCTGCGGACCAACAAATTCGCTGCGGCGCAACTCTACCGAACCGTCAAAATTATCTTCCAAAAGCTGCAATAACTCGCCGCCCTGACTGTCGGAATAGCCCTGAGGTAATCGAATCAGTACATCCTGGTCAGTACCGAAGCTGACTACGATAGCACCTGCAAAGCCCCCGGTATCAAGGGTACTGCGAACAGCATTGAGATCAGCGGTTTGGCTATAGTGCACCTCCACCAAAGTGCCACCGGTAAAGTCTAACCCCCAGTTGAGTTGCTTCGTCGCCAGCGAAAAAATTGAAGCGAGCAGCAGGAGCGCAGAAAAGGCAAACGCCAGTTTCCTCTGACCCATAAAGTTAATGATTTTCATGCTTCGCTCCCTCTGGCTTGCTTGCCTCCTATGGACAGCGTTTTCACTCTGCGCCCCCCGTAGATAAGGTTAACGATGGCACGAGTTCCCATAATGGCTGTAAACATTGAGGTCAAAATACCTATCGACAAGGTCACCGCAAAGCCTTTGACCGGACCGGTACCCACCGCATACAGAATCACCGCCACAATCAAGGTGGTCAGGTTGGCATCAAAAATGGTTGCCACAGCGCGTTCAAAACCAGAGTGAATAGCCATTTGTGGCGATAGGCCATTGCGCTGTTCCTCCCGTATCCGAGAGAAAATTAGCACGTTGGCATCCACCGCCATACCGACTGTGAGCACAATACCGGCAATACCCGGCAAGGTCAGAGTCGCCCCAATCATGGACATAAATGCAATCAGTAGTACCAGGTTACAGCTCAGCGCAATAACTGCGGCTACACCAAAGGTGCGGTAATACAAAATCATAAATAGTACGACCAGAGCCAGCCCGTACTGTACAGACTGCACCCCCTGGCGGATGTTGTCAGCGCCCAAAGAGGGGCCCACGGTGCGCTCTTCGACAAAGGAAATCGGTGCTGCCAAGGCACCCGCGCGAAGCATCAGCGCGAGTTCAGAGGATTCCAGCGGATTATCCAGGCCGGTGATCTGAAACTGTGCGCCCAGCGCCGATTGGATGGTAGGGGCAGTCAGCAGCTTCTTCTCGTCATAAGGGATTTTTACCGCTATCTCGGTGCCATCTTCCTGGCGCTCGTAGCGGGTGCGATATTTGCGCTCTATAAACAACACACCCATGCGGCGCTTAATGTTGTTGCGGGTTGCTCGCGACATTAAGGTACCGCCCTCACTGTCCAGACTAATCGATACGTTGGGCCGGCCGTTCTGGTCGAAGCTGGCATTGGCGTTAGAAACACGCTCTCCAGTGATAATCACGTCCCGTTCAAGCCACTCGCTCATGCCTGCACGATCGGCGCTGCGGTAATCGTATTTTTGTTTGTCGCCTGCAGCCGCATCAAGATTGGCCACCAAGCGGAATTCCAGGTTCGCCACCTTGCCAAGAATACGCTTGGCCTCAGCGGTATCCTGAATTCCGGGCAGTTCCACTACGATGCGATTCTGACCCTGACGCTGAACCAGCGGCTCGGAAACTCCCAGTTCGTTAACGCGATTACGCAACGTAGTGAGGTTCTGGCTGACCGCATAATCGCCAATCTCTTTGCGCGTCTGCTCGGTCATGGCGGCGGTCACGCTCCAACCGTCTGCTTCATCAACTCTATTCAAGACCAGTTCCGGGTGATTATCGGCGATGATACTCCGTGCTTGTTCGCGCAATTCTTCGGTGCGGAAGCGCCCTGCTACTCGGCCCTGGTCATCCATCGCCACCAATCCCCGAATACGCTCTTCACGCAGGGCTCTTTTCGTGGAGTTTACGTAGTATTCCATACGCCGATCTACCGCCGCATCAACATCCACTTCCAGCTTGAAGTGCACGCCGCCGCTGAGGTCCAGGCCGAGCTTCATCGGCTGTGCGCCGTAGTCACTAAGCCAGTCCGGCGTTGTTGGCGCCAGATTAAGCGCCACAATAAAGCCATCGCCCAACGCCCGGGAGACTCGCGCCTGAGCCGTGAGCTGCTGCTCAGCACTACGCAGTCGAATCAAAGCATTGCGACCATCCGGGTCAATCAGCTCGCCAAAATGCTCGATATCACTTTCTTCCAGCGATTTCAAAGCCCGGCCCAGAATGACGTCATCGATCAGCTGCGAGCTGCTTTCACCGGTGATCTGCAGGGCCGGATCCGGCGCATACAGGTTAGGAGCTGCGTAGAAAAACCCGATCATCAGTACAAAAAGTACCAGTAGGTATTTCCACAGCGGATACTTGTTCAACATAACGAGGGCTCTAAGTAATTAAGCTGTGAAACAGAAGCAGAGGCCCGCAAAGACCTTTGCCAAAAAAGGCGCCATTATAAATTAACGGCACTGAGCCACAAGTGGCGATTTCAAAGGATGTTTTAACCCAACCAGTGGCGCGCATTGCGAAATAGGCGCATCCAACCCGCATCTTCGCCCCATTCTTCAGGCTGCCATGAGTTCTGCACTGTCCGGTAAACCCGCTCCGGGTGGGGCATCATTATAGTTGCTCTGCCATCGGTGCTAGTCAGGCCGGCAATTCCCGCGGGCGAACCATTAGGATTGGCCGGATAACGACTGGCTGCCTGGAGGTCGCTTTCAACATAAGTGAGGGCGATTGTGCCGCTTTCAAGGCTGGCCTGCTGAGCGGCCAAGTCAGCGAACTCGGCCCGGCCCTCACCATGAGCGACCGCAATGGGCATATGGGAGCCGGCCATACCTTGCATCAGCACCGAGGGGTTGTCTTCGATACGCACCAGGCTGACCCGGGCCTCGAACTGCTCTGAGCGGTTGCGGACAAACCGTGGCCAGTGCTCAGCGCCGGGGATAAGGTCCTTCAGGGTGGCGACCATCTGGCAGCCGTTGCATACACCCAGGGTAAAACTGTCGTCGCGCTGAAAGAACGCCGAAAACTGCTCGCGAACAGATTCGTTGAAGCGAATACTTTTAGCCCAGCCCTCACCAGCACCCAACACATCGCCATAAGAGAACCCGCCACAGGCGACCAGCCCGTGGAATTCCTCCAGAGATACATTGCCACTGAGAATATCGTTCATGTGAACATCAACCGGCGCAAAGCCGGCTCGATGAAAAGCGGCCGCCATCTCAACATGGCCGTTCACGCCCTGCTCGCGCAGTACCGCCACCCTGGGCCGGGCGCCGGTCGCGATCATCGGCGCACAGATATCCTCCGCGGGATCAAAGCTCAATCGAGCGGAGAGACCGACATCATTCTGCACAATACGCTCAAATTCTTCGCTGGCGCACTCGGGGTTATCCCGCAGAGTTTGTATTTCGTAGCTTGTTCTGGCCCACAGCTGATGCAGGCGAGAGCGACTATCGTCGATTAAGACCTCTGCACCATCGGCAATTTTTACCCGGTCACCGGGCACAGCCCGGCCCAGAAGATGCAAACAGTCCGCCAAGCCGAGAGAGGCCGCCTGTTGTCTAAACTCCTCAAGGTGTGCGGCTCCAATCTGCAGTACTGCGCCCGCCTCTTCATTAAACAGTTTGGCCAACCCTTCACCCGGCAACGAGGTAAGATCAACATTCAGGCCGCAATGCCCCGCAAATGCCATCTCCACCAGGGTAGTGATCAGGCCACCATCAGAGCGATCGTGATAGGCCAGTACCTGGCCGGCTGACAGCCGAGACTGCACCAATGTGAAAAAGCCGAGTAAATCAGAGGCCTGATCAAGATCCGGGACTGTATCACCCAACTGATTGTAAACCTGGGCCAAAGCAGAGCCCGCTAGACGGTTAGCACCGCGACCCAGATCGAGAAGCAGCAATTGCGCATCCTCATCGGGCAGAAGCTGTGGCGTGACCGAAAGGCGAACATCAGTGACCGGTGTAAATCCGGAGACAACCAGCGATACCGGTGCGGTCACCGATTTCTGTTCGCCGTCTTCTTGCCAGGTAGTGCGCATCGACATTGAGTCCTTACCCACCGGGATAGTGATTCCCAACGCAGGACAAAACTCCATACCTACGGCTTTTACGGTGTCATACAGCGTTTCGTCTTCAACCCCATGACCGGCCGCACACATCCAGTTGGCCGACAGGCGTATATCACTAATTTTCGCCACAGACGCGGCACATAAATTGGTAATTGTTTCAGCGATCGCCATACGTCCCGAGGCCGGACCGCTGACCAGTGCCAACGGTGAGCGCTCGCCCATGGCCATCGCCTCACCGACGAAGCTATCGTAAGAAACCGTGGTCACTGCACAATCAGCAACCGGTACCTGCCAGGGGCCGACCATCTGATCCCTGGTGACCATACCCGTTACGCTGCGATCACCAATGGTAATCAGAAAACTCTTGCTCGCGACTGCCGGCAATTTCAGCACCCGCTCTAAAGCGTCCAGAGCAGTGGGCTTTATCTGTAGTGCGTCCTGAACCAGCGTCCGGCGCACTACGTCACGCTGCATTTTTGGCGCCTTGCCGAACAGCACCGACATGGGCAGATCAACAGGCATATTGCCGAACTCCCCGTCCGCCACCGACAGGTGTAACTCTTCGGTCGCCTCCCCGACCACCGCAAAGGGGCAGCGTTCACGTCGGCAAATGGCCTCGAACTGCGCCAGATGCTCCGGCTCGACGGCCATCACATAACGTTCCTGTGACTCGTTGCACCAGATTTCCAACGGGGACATACCCGGTTCGTCGTTAGGGACCGCGCGCAGGTCAAATCGCCCACCACGGCCTCCGTCTTTGACCAGTTCAGGCAGGGCATTGGACAGACCACCCGCACCAACATCGTGAATAAAGGCAATAGGATTGGCCTCACCCAGCTGCCAACAACGGTCAATCACTTCCTGGCAACGCCGTTCCATCTCCGGGTTTTGCCGCTGTACAGAGGCGAAATCCAGATCCTCGTGGCTGCTACCGCTGGCCATGGAGGATGCTGCGCCACCACCCAACCCAATCAACATGGCTGGGCCCCCCAGTACAATCAACTTGGCACCGGCACCGAAGTCACCTTTTTCCACGTGTTCAGCGCGAATGTTGCCATAGCCACCGGCGATCATAATGGGCTTGTGATACCCACGTACTTCGCTGCCCGTAAGCCCTTGTATCTCGGCCTCGTAGCTTCGGAAATAGCCGCACAGATTAGGCCGGCCAAATTCGTTATTAAAGGCGGCACCCCCGACGGGGCCCTCTATCATGATATCCAGGGCCGACACGATTCGCTCGGGCTTGCCGTAGACGGTCTCCCAGGGCTGTTCAAAACCAGGAATATTAAGATTGGATACCGAGAACCCGGACAATCCGACCTTCGGCTTGGAACCCCGCCCCACCGCGCCCTCGTCGCGAATTTCACCCCCGGAACCGGTGCCCGCCCCCGGAAATGGTGCGATCGCTGTCGGGTGGTTATGCGTTTCCACTTTCATCAGCAAATGAATGGGTTCCTGGGAAAAATTGTATTCGGCACTCTCTGGATCCGGGTAAAACCGGCCAGCAGTATGACCCTCAACGACGGCTGCATTGTCGGAATAGGCCGAAAGTACGCCCTCGCCCCCCTGGGCATGGGTATTTCGAATCATTTTGAACAGGGAGTGATCCTGTTCCTGGCCATCGATGGTCCAGCTCGCGTTGAATATCTTGTGTCTGCAGTGCTCTGAATTGGCCTGAGCAAACATCATCAGTTCAATGTCGCTGGGATTGCGCCCCAAATCGGTAAAGCTGCTGACGAGATAGTCTATTTCATCATCCGCCAGTGCCAGGCCCAAACTTTGGTTGGCTGCGACGAGCTCCTCTCTACCACCAGACAGGACATCTACTGCGCTCACCGGAGCCGGCGCCGCCTCTTCGAACAGTGCCGCAGCTGCCTCCAGATCCGGCAATACCGATTCGGTCATGCGGTCGTGAATTGCAGCGGCAACTGCGTCGCGCACCTGATCAGACGGAGGGCGGTCAAACGCAAGGTAGTACGCCACGCCACGTTCCAGCCGTTTGATCTCGACCAGGCCGCAGTTGTGCGCGATATCAGTGGCCTTGCTCGACCAGGGGGAGATAGTGCCAGGACGGGGCACTACCAACAGTAATTCACCGCGTTCGTGGTCCGTTTCAGCACTCGCGGGGCCATATTCGAGCAGACTGTCGAGAATATTCCTGCGCTCACCGTCAATATCCCCATCGCAGGCTGCGAAGTGAACAAAACGGGTGTGGAGGACGCGAACACCAGAATCAATGGCGATGAGTTTCTGCGTCAGCTTTTGTAAACGGAACGCTGACAGCGCCGGGGCACCGGGCAAAATTAGCATGCTGTGGAGGACTCCAGGCGGAGGTATTCGGGAAAGGCGGTATTGTACCCATTTGCATCGCCCCCGTTAACCGAAAACAGCGCGATTTGCCACGGTAATTGTGCCGATAGGATCACCGTTGCAGGGGGCTAGAATAGAGAGCATGACCAAACTTACTTATAGGCGTTTGCTGTTCTGCTGCGTGGCCATGCTCGCAGGCCTGCAAGGCTGTTCC
This sequence comes from Halioglobus sp., assembly GCA_036961205.1. GTDB lineage: Bacteria > Pseudomonadota > Gammaproteobacteria > Pseudomonadales > Halieaceae > CALJFL01. The sequence goes on from JBALVI010000004.1 coordinate 369,694, forward strand.
AGCAAGGATAGTCTGGAGCAAATAAAGGCCGATGGCGAGTTGGTAGTGGTCACCCGCAGCGGGCCGACCACCTACTTCCTCAGCAATAACACCCCTGGCGGGTTTGAGTACGATCTGGTCTCGCTATTGGCTGAGGATCTGGGCGTTGAACTGATTATGGAGCCCGCCTTCAGCCTGGATGAGATATTTACCCGCTTGCAACGCTCGGAGGCCCATTTCGCCGCCGCTGGCCTAACCCTCACCGGGCCGCGCCAAAGTGAGTTTCTGGACGCCGCGCCCTACCTCACCTTGACGCCTCAGGTCGTTTACCGCACTGGCAAGAAAAAACCTCGCAGTATAGGCGACATGATTGACCGAAAATTGGTAGTACTGACCGGCAGCTCCCACGCGGCGGCACTGGCGGCTCTGCGCGAGGCAGGCCATCCAGAGTTGGAATTTGAGGAAGTAGAAGAGGCTGACTCGATGGCCTTGCTGGAACTGGTTGATAGCAATACAGCCGAACTGGCGATCATCGACTCCAATGAATTTAGCGTGCAGCAAAGCCTTTACCCTCGCCTGAAGGTCGCCTTCGATTTGGGCTCAGAACAGAACCTGGTGTGGTATCTGGCCCAGGGGGAAAAAAACAACGCTTTGCGGGCGTATATCAACGAGTTTATAGCGCGACTGAATACGGATGGCACGCTCGCTCGCCTTACGGAGTTACATTTTGGTAACTCCGGGAATGTATCGCGTATCGGCTCCCACACCTTTGCCCTGAATATGCGTAAGATCTTGCCCACTTACATCGATATGATTAAACAGGTCGCTGCGGAATTCCAACTGGAGTGGCCACTGCTGGCAGCTGTTGCCTATCAAGAGTCACACTGGGACCCCATCGCGACATCTCCTACCGGCGTAAGGGGCATGATGATGCTCACAGCACCTACCGCCAGAGAAATGGGTGTGGAAGACAGGCTTGACGCACTGCAGAGTTTGCGCGGTGGGGCCCGCTATCTGAAGGCCATGAAACGTCGTCTGCCTAAGGATATTTACGAACCAGATCGCACCTACCTGGCTCTTGCCGCCTACAATATTGGCATGGGTCATTTGGAGGATGCCCGGGTCCTCACCCAGCGCCATGGCGGCGACCCGCATTTATGGCGGGAGATCATGGAATACCTGCCACTGCTGCAAAAGAGCAAGCACTATCAACAGTTGCGCTATGGCTATGCCCGAGGCTTGGAGGCGGTCACCTATGTCCAGAACATTCGTCACTACAACAACATTCTGCACTGGCAGGAATTACCCGAGCAGCAACTGAGACCCCCGGCGACTCTGCAGGTCTATCTCCCCGAGATACTGAAAAATAGCCGCATGTTCGCCCTGTAGCTCTCAGCACGAACTCCCGCAGACTAAGACTCCGGCTGGCCTTTTTTTACTGATTTGGATTTTTCCTGTCGATACTCTCGCAATCTCCGCTTGTAGTGTTGATTTTTCGGCCTGCAGGCACTGGCAACAGTCATTAACGAGATGCAGTCATCGATATGTCCGGGCAGGTCGAGATTTTCAAGACTAGAGGCCAAATCAGCAAGTGTGCTCCCGTATTCCTGGCGGTGAGGGAGCAAAGGGTCAATGCCACTTTCACCACTTGTTTTCGCGAAGCTTTCAAACTGAATACTGCCGTCATCTACGATAATCTGCCTCGCCCTTCCGTGGCTATCGGGTACCGTGAACTCGTCGCTACCAAGAGTATGATAATGGTGTGGAATACTTGCCGCGCCGCCCTCGGAATTGACTCCTTTTTCCAAATACAGAGCGGCTTTTTCGTGAGCCCAGTTTCCAATGTACTTATAATGAAGAACAGCAAGTTCCGAGCCGTCACTCGGCCTGTAGTTCCACTCTCTTTTCATTAACTCAAAACCGTTGCCTCTGGGATGGCAGCCAGCCGAATAATGCATATCAAATTCACTGGAAAAAATTATCCGCTTATCAAACCTGTTGATCCGTATACCATTGCGATAATTTGCGGTGAGTGACGCCCCGGGGAGAATGTCAGTTTCGTCGATCATATTGAAACCGGTGGTCTGTGGAACAGTTATGCCCGCCGAGCTATAACGTTCAAGTAGTTGGGTAATCTCTGGATGGTAGAGAATTTCATCGGCGTCACAGACGATAATCCAGTCGGCAACCTCAGTGGTATGTTGCCCGCCTCGTCGACTGAAATCTTTATAGGTCCTGGTTTTCATTTTGACCAGCATCCGCTCGTCGTAGTTCTCCATTGACCAGGGAATGATCGTGACATTTGCGAATGTTTTTGCTATTTCAACCGTCTTGTCTGATGACATATTATCCATCAGGAAAATTCGGCTACAAAATTCAGCATAGTGGCTGAGAGTGCCGCCTATGATTCGCTCGTCGTTGTAGGTGAGTATATAGGCGTGTACGTTCATTGGTGCGAGCTGAAACTCCCGAAATTCGTTTTCTTCCACGCATTCTCTCACAGGTCAGTCAAAACATAACATCGGGCACCAACCGTAACGTAATCGGAAGAAAGTCTTGCGATGGATGTTTGCCCTGTAGCGTTCGACTAGCGCCTGGCGCGAAAGAAATCCTGTAACAAGGCACTGCTCTGCGATGCCAGCACGCCCTCCTGCCATCGGATTTTGTGGTTGTAACGCGGCTCGTCCAATAACTCGCAGGTACTACACACTACTCCGGCCTTAGGCTCGCGGGCGGCGAACACCAACTCGGCAATACGGGCGTGTATCAGCGCCCCGGCGCACATGGTGCAAGGTTCCAGGGTGACGTAGAGCGTAGCCCCAGGCAGCCGGTAGTTACCGGTTTTGTTGGCTGCATCGCGCAGCGCAACGATCTCGGCATGGGCACTGGGATCGGCCGCGGATATGACCTGGTTGTAGCCCACACCCAGCAATTCGCCCTCACGAACGACCACCGCGCCCACCGGAACTTCATCCAGACTCGCGGCGTGCTCAGCAAGTAGCAAAGCCTGTTGCATCCATCGCTCGTGCTGCTCGCCGCTCATTTTTTATTCCCACTGGATAATTAATGGGCCATCTCAGGCCAGTAGTAGTAAGACAGCCTTTCCACTCGCCCCACTATTCCCTCGATTCATCGCACTGACAAGCCCCATCTGTAACAAAATCTGCCTCACTGCGTATATCCTTATTCAAGCAACAAACTTTATTGAGTATTTCGGAGACAAGGTGAGTTACCCCAGAATATTAAGCAAAATGCTGACGGGTCCTGTTTGCAAATGCTACCAGCGAGAGCATCACTGGCACTTCGACCAAAACTCCGACGACAGTCGCCAAAGCCGCACCGGAGTTTAAACCAAATAGACTAATCGCAACGGCAACCGCTAACTCAAAAAAATTGGATGTACCAATGAGAGCCGCCGGAGCGGCTGTGCTGAATGGCACACGCCATAGATAACCCCAGCCATAGGCGAGAGCGAAAATGCCATAGCTTTGGATAAGCAGTGGCACAGCAATCAAGGCAATGACCATCGGTTTATCCAGAATGGTCTGCGCCTGAAATCCAAACAACAAAATCACCGTAGCCAGAAGCCCGATTACGGCAAACGGTTTGGCCTTGGCTGTAAAATTGCTGATTCGCTCATCATTGCCGGAACCGTCCAGAGTTTTTCGAGTTACGTAGCCAGCGGCAAGCGGAATAACGACATACAGCACAACTGACAGCAGCAATGTCTCCCACGGCACAACAATGTCGGTGACACCCAACAGAAATGCCGCTATCGGCGCAAAGGCGAAGACCATAATGATGTCATTGATGGAGACTTGCACGAGCGTGTAATTGGCATCGCCACGAACAAGCTGACTCCACACAAATACCATGGCCGTGCAGGGTGCAACGCCAAGCAAGATCATTCCAGCGATGTATTCCTTGGCGGTCTGCGGATCTACCAGGCCAGCGAAGACATACTCGAAGAAAAAAATACCTAGCGCAGCCATAGTAAAAGGCTTTATCAGCCAATTCACCACCAGCGTGATGCACAAACCTTTTGGCTTTTTGCCAACATCCTTCAGCGATGCAAAATCTACATTGACCATCATGGGGTAGATCATTACCCAGATGAATATAGCAACAACAAGATTGACGCTGGCGTACTCTATGCCGGCGATTATCTGGAAAAGGTGTGGGAAGCCAACACCCATACCAACACCTGCCGCAATACAAAGGCCAATCCATAAGGACAGGTAGCGCTCAAATAACCCCATCGGTGACGCAGTGTTGGTGCTCATAACAGTTCTTTCTCTGGCCAGTTTTTAAACATCAGAAACTCAATATAAAAACATGAGCACCGTATGTCGATCAGAAATTCAAGTGGCAGGCCCGAATGTGTCAGCAAACAGGTTGTCCGACCAGTCAAACATATCGTCGTAGTTGTCCCGAGTCCATTCTCCCGCCTCACCTACGTGCGAAGGTTTCATTTGCCGACTGGCCGCATCGTAATGATAGACCGCTGTCAGCCAAGTAGCTGTGTCATAGGTAACTGGACTGTAACAGGCCGAGTTGGTAGTAAGATTCTCCAGGCGCCCCATATTGTCTGTCGGTCGACTGGCCAGCTTGCGCAGGATCGCGTCGGCACAAACCTTGGCCTGGGCGTTAGCCATATGAGCTGACTTGGGCTGGCTACTACCCTGGGAGTCGCCGATGATGTGAACGTCGGTAAACCCTGACACGGTAGACTCGTAGGTTGTTACATCTACCGGCGCCCAAAATTTTCCGGGCGAGCCAAAGGTCAGCGGTGTCCTTACCTGCAATTTGGTCGATATCACCAGTGGCATGACCATCTGTGCCGTGGCACTGAGCGCTAGGAATAAAATCATTCGATTATTAACGAATTCTTAACAAATCCATACCCAAGGGTTATATCAAGACATGCAACTGCAGATATAAATAACCCGGGACAGACTGGTGCGCGCGCCACGTTGGAAAACTATCAACATTGCTCAGAGGCATAGTCCAATGCCGCAACTACAGCGGCAATCTGGGCAGCATTGCACTCCTGCGCGGTCATTCCGGCACTATCAGGGTAGGCCTCCGTAGTTGTACCGTAGCGACAGTTGGTGACGCCACCACACAAGCCCAGGCCCTTCACCGGATAATTAATGACACCAAGCTGCGCAGGTGTATCACCCAGCAGCTTGCCGTCGCTATCAGGCGGAGCGATATGAGTCACTTGTTGCACCGCGGCGATAATCGCACCTTGAAAATCACGCGCCGGATTTTCACTGTCGCCCACCAGATAAAACCCATCTGGGATGGTACCGGGAGCAATCACCTTACCATCGCGCGCCGCCCGGGCGGGCCTAAACTCACTCTCATCAGTATCTGTGGTTTCGTGTAAATCCACATGTACCAGAAAATCAGTCTCCAAGCCCACTAGCATTTTCATTAACGCGCCAGCTTCTTCAGTAGAGCTGTTATTTCGAAACGAACGATTCGGATCCACGGCATAGGGGTTCCAGCGATTGATGGTTTCATAGCCCCAGGGGCTAATGCAGGGAGCGACGACAATATTAAAACGATCGCTGTACTTTTCAGCAGCCTCATTCAAAAACCCGATAGCACCCTGCACACCACTGGTTTCGTAGCCATGTACACCGCCGGTAACAAGAACTGCGGGCCTACCGTCACGCCAGTTCTTTGATTTCAATGCAAACAGCGGATATCTGTCAACATCGTAAGAAAGCGCGCCATATTGAAATAGGGCAAAGCGACCTTTTAGACTGTTAAGTTTGCTCAGAACCTCATCACTATACGATCGATGCACCACCGCTCGCTGCAACCACTGTGCCCGCTCCTCGTCGCCCCACTTCTCGCCCGACCTGCCTATTGGATATGGCTGTGAATTACGCATATTTATATCTCCGAAATCAATACCAAAACATTATTTCAGCGTTAAATGAGCGCACAGAGCGTTTAGAATAATGGCGTGAGTACTTATCACTCCCACTCAATTGTCGCTGGCGGCTTGCTGCTGATATCGTAGGTCACCCGAGAAACCCCGGAGATTTCATTGATAATCCGATTGGAGACTCGCTCCAACATTTCGTAGGGCAAGTGCGCCCAACGGGCAGTCATGAAGTCGATAGTTTCAACGGCACGCAACGCAATCACATATTCATAACGGCGGGCGTCGCCAACCACGCCTACAGATTTAACCGGCAGGAACACGGCAAAGGCCTGGGCGGTTTTGTGATACCAGTCTTCCCTGTGCAGTTCTTCCATGAATATGGCGTCCGCCAGACGCAGGAGGTCGGCGTATTCCTTTTTCACTTCTCCCAGAATTCGCACACCCAATCCGGGGCCCGGGAAAGGGTGCCGGTAAACCATGTCATAGGGCAGGCCCAGCTCGAGGCCAATTTTTCGCACTTCATCTTTAAACAGTTCGCGCAGTGGCTCCACCAACTCAAACGCCATATCGTCGGGCAATCCACCGACATTGTGGTGCGACTTGATAACGTGAGCCTTGCCACTTTTCGCGCCTGCAGATTCAATCACGTCGGGATAAATAGTGCCCTGGGCCAGCCACTTCACGTCCTTAAGCTTCACCGCTTCATGGTCAAACACGTCGATAAAAGTATTGCCGATAACTTTGCGCTTCTTCTCTGGGTCTGAAACTCCCTTTAAATTCGACAGGAACAACTCTGCCGAATCACTGCGAATAACCTTAACCCCCATATTACGGGCGAACATATCCATCACCTGATCGCCTTCGTTCAGTCGCAACAGGCCGTTATCGACAAAGACACAGGTCAGCTGCTCACCAATCGCCCGATGCAGTAGCGCTGCCACTACCGAGGAATCGACACCGCCGGACAAACCCAACAAGACCTTGTCTGTACCGACTGTCGCCTTCACTGTTGCGATAGCGTCTTCAACTATATTGGCGGCGGTCCACAGACCCTGGCAACCACAAATCTCCAGCGCAAAGTGTTCAAAAATACGCATACCCTGGAGCGTGTGGGTCACTTCGGGGTGAAACTGAATTCCGAACCAGGGTTTTTCACGGTGCGCTATAGCGGCGATGGGACAGCTCTCAGTTTCAGCAACCAGCTCGAAACCTTCGGGTAACTCTACGACCTTATCGCCGTGACTCATCCACACATCCAGCAGAGAATGACCCTCGCTGTCGATGTGATCGCGGATATCGTGAAGTAGATCGCTCTCGCCAACCAATTTTATCTGGGCATAGCCAAACTCGCTGGTGGCTGACGGAGATACCCGCCCTCCAAATTGCTCTGCCATAGTCTGCATGCCGTAACAGATGCCGAGAATGGGCAGGTCCATATCAAATATTTCAGCGGGTGCGCGTGGCGACTCATCCGCTGCTACTGACTCAGGGCCGCCAGATAAAATAATCCCCCGAGGATTGTAAGCGCGAATTTCTTCAATAGTGATATCCCAGGAGCGAATTTCACTGTACACCCCGACCTCGCGTACGCGGCGGGCTATCAACTGGGTATATTGCGAACCGAAGTCCAGAATAAGGATTTTCTGCCCGTGTAGATCTGCGCTCATTTCAAGTCCTGATAGTAGTTAACGTACCGGGTAGTTCGGCGCTTCTTTGGTGATGGAAACATCGTGCACATGGCTTTCGGACATGCCCGCGGTGGTAACCCGAACAAATTCGGGTCGCGTTCTCATGGTCGGGAGATCTGCACTACCGGTGTAACCCATCGCAGAGCGAACACCGCCCATCAACTGGTGAATTATCGCGGCCACCGGCCCTTTGTAGGGTACCCGTCCTTCAATGCCCTCGGGTACCAGCTTTTCCATACCTTTGCTGGCATCCTGAAAGTAACGATCAGATGAACCCTGGGTCTGTGACATTGCTCCCAGAGAACCCATGCCGCGGTAGGCTTTGTAGGTCCGCCCCTGGTACAACTCAACCTCACCGGGGGCCTCTTCAGTGCCAGCGAACATACTGCCCATCATGACAGCGTAAGCGCCAGCGGCAATCGCTTTGGAAATATCGCCGGAGAACCGGATACCACCGTCGGCAATCACCGGTACGCCGCTATCAGCCAGCGCCTCTACTACATTGGCGATGGCACTGACCTGGGGCACGCCGATTCCGGTAACAATCCGCGTGGTACAAATAGATCCGGGGCCAATTCCTACTTTTACGCCGTCGGCGCCGGCCTCAGCCAGCGCTATGGCTGCCTCACCGGTAGCTATATTGCCGCCTATCACCTGCATATCCGGGTAATCCGCTTTGATCTTCTTAACCCGCTCAATAACGTTCCTGGAATGACCGTGGGCGGTGTCAACCACCAGCACGTCTACGCCGGCGCGAACGAGTGCCTCTACCCGGTCGTCGGTGTCCGGGCTGGTACCTACCGAGGCACCGACCCGAAGCTGTCCGGCGGAGTCCTTACTGGCGTGGGGGAAGCTCTCAGCCTTGTCGAAGTCCTTCACCGTGATCATGCCGGTGAGATCGAAATTCTCGTTTACCACCAGAATTTTTTCGATTCTATGCTTGTGCAGCAGACTTTGAACCTGCTCTGCACTGGCGCCCTCTTTGACAGTAATCAGCTGCGCTTTGGGGGTCATGATAGCCGATACAGCTTTTTCCATATTCGATTCAAAGCGCAGGTCGCGGCGCGTCACAATGCCCACCAGGTCCTGACCATCGAGAACCGGAACCCCGGAAATACCGTTGGCCCTGGTCAATTCGAGCAATTCGGCGATAGATGCCGTCTGCTGGATGGTAATTGGATCCTTAACCACCCCGCTCTCGAACTTTTTGACTTTGCGAACCTGCTCGGCCTGCTCCGTCACTGTCATACTCTTATGCACAATGCCTATGCCACCTTCCTGGGCCATGGCGATGGCCAGACGGGACTCCGTCACGGTATCCATGGCAGCGGATACCAGCGGAATATTCAGGCTGATCTCCCGCGTTAGCTGGGTCCTGAGCGAAACATCAGTGGCCACCACCTCGGAGTATCCGGGTAGTAGTAGCACGTCGTCGAATGTCAGGGCTTCCTGGACAATACGGAGCATAGTGTTTGTTCTCCTGCTGGCGGCTTACGGGTAAACGTGCAATTATAAATCTTCGAGTACCCCCCAGTAAATAAAAGACGTGTTTTCCTGAATTGTGTCCAATCCTTTTGACAATCTTCCAGCTAGTGGCGATAAGCCTCAAACCCTGACGGTTAGCCAGCTCAACCGGCAGGCTCGCGCGCTGCTGGAGGGTCACTTCGACTTTGTCTGGGTCGAGGGGGAGATCTCTAATTTTGCCTCACCCTCCTCCGGGCACTGGTATTTCTCCTTAAAAGACGGCGGCGCCCAGGTGCGCTGCGCCATGTTTCGCAACCGCAATCAACGAATTCGGTTCAATCCGGAGAACGGCGATGCCATTCGCCTGCGTTGCCGCGTGTCCCTGTACGAGGGCCGTGGAGAGTTTCAGTTGATCGTTGAGCATATGGAACGAGCGGGAGCTGGCGCGCTACAGCATGCTTTTGAACAACTGAAGGCCCGATTGCTAGCCGAAGGCCTATTCGACAGCGAGCGTAAACAACCACTACCAACCAGTATTTCGCAGCTGGGAGTGATCACCTCCCCCACCGGGGCCGCTATCCACGACATTTTAACGGTGCTGGAGCGACGCTGCCCCGCCATCGAGGTCTTTATATTACCGGTGACAGTACAGGGCGAGGCCGCACCGGGGGAAATCGCCGCCGCCATAGAACGCGCGAACCGCTGGCAAAAGGAAGGAGAAATCTCTCTTGATGCCTTAATTGTCGGCCGCGGTGGCGGCTCGCTAGAAGACCTCTGGGCTTTTAATGAAGAAGTAGTGGCTCGAGCTATCGCCGCCAGCGACTTGCCGGTGGTCAGTGCCGTTGGGCATGAGGTGGACTTCACTATCGCCGATATGGTCGCCGACCACCGGGCACCTACCCCATCAGCGGCAGCTGAATTGCTGAGCCCGGACCAACGGGAGTGGTTGGCCAGGCTGAAATCTCTGGAACAATCCCTGGAACGGCAGATTCGGCGAAAGCTTGCAGATGCGGGCAGAGAATTGGAACATTTGAAGCGGCGCCTCAAACACCCCGGTGCACAGCTGCGGGAGCAGGCGCAGCGACTGGACGATCTGGAGCAGCGCCTGATTCTGGCCCAAAAGCATTTGCTTCGGCAGCGCCATAGCGAATTGACGTTGTTGCAATCGCGGCTCCATGCCAACTCCCCGCTGGCTAGACTACAGGAGGGCAAGCAGGAGCTAAAACGACTTCAGCAGCGCCTAGAAAATGCTATTCACAATCGACTGGACGAGGCCAAGACCCACCTGGCGCATCAATCTCAATTACTGGAATCACTGAGCCCATTGGCCACCCTGCAACGGGGTTATTCGATTTTAACGGATAGTCAGGGCCGAATAATCAGCGACAGCGATGCGATCAGCCCGGGAGCGGCAGTACAGGCCAGACTGGCCCGCGGTCAGTTAACGTTGACCGTGGAGGACAGCGAGGGAGAAGCTGGAACCTAGTATTTCGCCGGCAGGCGGGTGTTGATAATGATATGGCGTCCCTCAAAGCGGATGTACTCACCAATCGTGAGATCCTTGAGGATTCGCGCAACCATTTCGCGGGAAGCACCAACTCGGTCGGCAATATCCTGCTGAGTCAGCTTCTCGGGAATATACAGGGTGCCATCACCACGCTCTTCAGACAGATCCATCAACACATTGGCAACTCGGCCATACACGTCTTGCAGAGCCAGACTCTTAACATCTGCAGTGAGTTTGCGCACGCGCTGGGCGAGATTTCGCACCAGTTGGCGTCCGATATTGGGATGATCTTCCAATACCCGGCTGAAGTCTTCCTTATAGATGATGCAAAAGCTGCACTTTTCGACCGTACGCACAGAAGCGGAACGGGTTGAATCGTCTAACAGGGCCAGTTCACCAAAATAATCACCGGCTCCCTGAGTATTCATGATGAACTCTTTACCGTTCTTATCGCTACAGTAAACCTTGACCTTGCCGCTCTCGATCACAAACAACGAGTCGGCGGGATCATTTTCATGAATCACCACGGTGTTTTTTGGGAAAGAGCGGCTGACACTGCTTGAGCCGAGTGCTTCCAGCTCGTCCGGTGAAAGCCCTTGAAAAATTTCTACCTGCTGCAACATTTGTGAACCTGTCCTGTGAAAAGCCTAGTCCTTGAAGCTATTAGGACAATAGTAACCCAAAGTTCTGTGTTTGCGCACCCGTGAAAGCAAAATCTGCGGGATAGATCGCAGATAAGTACTGACAAGCCGTTTCCACTGCCCCAATTGCCTCGTTATACTCGAGTGTACCTCGTCACTCTGAATGTTACATTATCAGTGAAGAGGTACACTAAACATCGGATTGATCGAAGGATTCCAATAAAAAGTGAACGACTCAGACACACAGGCCCCGGCACAATGGAGTGACTTGCTGGCACGCGCTGTGGTTGAAGTGCGCGAGCTATTTGAGCAGCACAAAGCAGAGCTGGCAGAAAGCCTGATCGATGACTTCGATCACCTGTTTCAGGGCGCCGTCCGCCTGGAGGAATTTTTGTCCGGCTGGAGCGAGGGTCAATCAACCCACGACCTGATGAATGTGCTGGCTGCAATTCGCGGCTACAGCGAAATACTGCGTGAAGACCTGGAGAACGGTCCCACCGATCTCGACGACAGCCTGGCCAGGCTGTTGAGCGCCATCCATACCGTGCACAGCGACGAAACCGGCAACGACGACAAGGTGGAAACCGGCAGCCACCGCACAATCACCTCGGAGCCGGGATTCATTCTCGCTGTGGACGATTTGCTGGAAAATCGCGAGTTGGTGGCTCGCTACCTGTCCCGCAGCGGTCATATGGTCGTTACCGCTGCCAGTGGCGAAGAGGCGCTGGTCACCCTGGAAAACTCCGACGTAGACGTTGTCCTGCTGGACCTGATGATGCCCGGCATGGACGGGCGCCAAGTATTGAAACGCATCAAGGAACATCCCGACTGGCGGGCGACCCCCGTTATCGTCATCTCCGGCCGCCAGGATATGGATGCCATCGTCGAATGTATTGAAGCGGGAGCGGATGATTATCTTTTCAAACCATTTAACCCGGTACTGTTGCAGGCGCGGATCAAGGCGGGCATCGAGCGCAAACGCTGGCATGATCGCGAGGAACAATATCGCCAGCAACTGGAGCGCAACGAGAAATTTATTCGCGCCACTTTTGGACGCTATCTGTCAGACGAAATCGTCACCGAAATATTGGAGCAGCCCGAAGGACTAGAGTTAGGCGGAGACTTGCGCGAAGTAACTATCATGATGTCCGACATTCGCGGATTCACCACCCTCAGCGAGCAACTCGCCCCGGATCAGGTGGTAAAAATGCTCAACCGCTACCTGGGCACCATGACCGAGATCATCATGGCCCACCACGGAACCATCGATGAATTCATTGGCGACGCAATCCTCGCAGTATTTGGTGCGCCACAAAGACGGGATGACGACGCCGACAACGCGATGCGTTGCGCCCTGGCCATGCAGGCGGCGATGGATGACGTCAATCGCGAGAATGCGGCCGACGGCCTACCTCAGGTACTTACCGGCATTGGCCTGAATACCGGCAAGGTTATCGCCGGCAATATCGGCTCAGAGCGGCGCAGTAAATACGGGTTTGTGGGCCATCCGATGAATGTTACCTCGCGCATAGAAGATCTCTCTGCGGGCGGAGAAATACTGATTTCGGAGAGTACCCTGCAGAACCTCAGCGAGAAATATGTAGTGGAAGATACCCGAGAATTAAAAGTTAAAGGGATAGAGGAACTGGTCGTCATACACCGGATAACAGGGGCGTCACGATGAGCAATGACAAACCCATTCTGCTGGTTGAGGACAACGAGCTCAATCGCGACATGCTGATCCGTCGACTCAACCGTGCCGGTATCGACGTGATACCCGCAGAAGACGGCCAGCAGGCCCTGGATAAGATGATTTCGGAACAACCACGGCTGGTATTGATGGATATGAACCTGCCGATCCTGGACGGTTGGTCGGCCTGCCGTCAGGCTCGCCTGGACGATCGTATCAAGCACATTCCTATTATCGCCCTCACCGCTCACGCCATGGAGGCAGACCGGCTCAATGCGTTAGAGGCGGGTTGTGATGACTACGCTACCAAGCCCATCGATTTCCCCGGACTGTTGATAAAGATAGGTAAGCTTGCCCGCTCATGAGCCTGAGACGCCGACTCACCCTCGCCCTGGTCACTATTCTTATATTGTTCGCGGCTAACGTCGCCACTCACTTTTGGGGTAGCTTTTCCCGAAACGAAAGTATGATTGCCTACCGCAATTCAGTAACCGCAGCGCAACTTTCGGCGGAAGTGGAACAAATGTTTATCAATCAGCGCCAGCAGACTCTGGTGCTGTCAACGCTCAGAGACACTGCGGAAGATACGCTGGATGAGAAGGAGTTTGAGCAGGCAGTCAGCGACATCGACGCAATTAATACCGCAGTAAAAAACCTCGGTGACCTAAGCCATGATGTCACCCAGTTGCATTACCAGAGATTGCAGGAAAGCAGCAGTAATCTATTGGTGGGCTGGTACGAGTTTTATCAAAACTATAACGACGTCGACTATGAAGACGATGTAAACGACCCTCTGCCATACCTGGAAGCCAGCCAGCGACTAAAGGAACTGGAACAGCGTCAGGCTTTTATCGCCGTGCAGCGAGCCAGTATCATCGACCGCACTATAGCGCTCACCGATCGTATTACGGTAATTGGTTTTATCGCCTCCATTTTCCTTACCGCCACCCTGGGTTTCTTCCTGCTTCGCTATACCAGTACTTCGCTGAACAGGTTGAAGGTAGGCACCGAACGCATCGGCAGCGGTGACCTCAACTTTCGCATCGACAATATCGATGACAAGGGTGAATTGGGTTTACTGGCGACGGCGTTCAACGACATGTCCGACAAGCTCAGAAATGCTATCTATGATGTCCGTCGTGCCAAAGACATGGCTGATGAGGCCAATGCAGCCAAGAGTATCTTCCTGGCCAATGTCAGCCATGAACTGCGCACTCCGCTCAATGCAATCATTGGCTATAGCGAAATGCTGCACGATGAACTGGATGACAGCCGTGAGGTGGACAGACCTCAATTTCAGCGCGATCTCGATAAAATTGTATTGTCTGGGCGCCAGTTGCTGACTTTGATCAACGACATACTGGATCTGTCCAAAATCGAAACCGGGAAAATGTCCCTGCACTGTGAGATGTTTAATCCCGGCGAGTTGATTAGTCAGGTCTGCGATTCCCTGGCGCCACTGGTGAATGACGGCAATAATGTTTTGCAGTTACCCACTTTCGACCACTTGCCCGACTTATATAACGATCAGGCCAAATTCCGGCAGATCATCACTAACCTCATGAGCAACGCCTGCAAATTCACCCACAATGGTTATATCAGTTGGTCGGCGGGACCGGTGGAGGGGCGTGACGGTTGGTATCAGTTTTCTGTGCGCGACACCGGTATCGGCATGAACCAGGAACAGCAGCAAAAGGTATTCGAAGCCTTTGTACAGGCCGAAAGTTCCACCAGCGCAAACTACGGGGGCACTGGCCTGGGACTGGCAATTTGCCGCGAATACTCCGAGTTAATGGGCGGCACCATTGCGATAGAGAGCGAACCCGACAAGGGCGCGACTTTTACTGTTGTCCTGCCTTCTGACCCAGAGTTAGCTCACGTAGGCGCTTGAGGGCCTCCTCTCGCTTTTTCAGATCTGCCTTCAAGATTGCATTGTTATTTTCGAGATCTTTGATATGGCGTTGAGACACATCAAATGACTCCAATGACTGGGCCATAATAAGCGTCTGATCATGCACTATAAGGTCGCTTGAATATGCCTTCCGCAGATTCCAGTAACTCTTGCGAGCCTCTTCAGGATCGTAAAACGGGCTAGCGCTCAAGGTGCTCATGTAGGCAATGGCAATTCCCGCTTCCCACTCCGCGGCAGCCGTTTTTTCCAGGCGCTGATAGCGTTGGAAGTGCTGAACCGCGTCAATATGGTCGCCGTCGGCCAGGGCTTTAAATCCGCGCTCAAGAAAGGTGTAATCGGTAGGGTCTTCTACCACGCAGTTGCAGTCTTGCTCCTGTGGCAGATTAAGCGTTAATTCGGGAACTTCTTCCGGTTCGATCACCACGGGTTCTACCGGTGCAGTTTGGCACCCCTGCAGCAGTACAGCCAATGCCAAGGTAGATATCGCCAGCTTAACTTGGTGTGGCACTCTTTGTAGCGCTCTTTGCTGCAAACCCAGCTCCTCGGGATAGTGACAAAGGCTGAGTGTAGCACCGAAGGTCGAAGTACGAAAAGTCACCAAACACCTTATTCCGGACGCATGTGAGGGAACAACAACACATCTCGAATTGACATGGAATCCGTCAGCAGCATAACCAGGCGATCGATACCGATACCTTCTCCGGTGGTAGGCGGCATACCGTACTCGAGAGCACGCACATAATCGTGATCGTAATGCATAGCTTCTTCGTCGCCCGCGTCTTTTTCAGCAACCTGAGCCCTGAAGCGCTCTGCCTGGTCTTCTGCGTCGTTCAGCTCTGAGAAACCATTGGCCAGTTCCCGGCCACCGACAAAAAACTCGAAACGATCGGTGACAAACGGGTCGTCATCATTGCGCCTGGCCAGCGGCGACACTTCTGTCGGGTATGCGGTGATGAAAGTGGGCTGGTCGAGTAAATGCTCTACCGTTTTCTCAAAAATTTCAATCTGCACCTTGCCAAGACCCCAGCTATCTTTCAGCTGAATACCCAAGCCTTTTGCCAGCTCTCTGGCTGCACTTTGGTCGGCGAGTTGCTCGGCAGTAATATCGTCGTTGTAATGGAGAATAGAGTCGAACACGCTGATGCGAACAAAAGGCTGAGAAAAATCATAGCTACTGCCCTGATAATTAACCACCGTACTACCCAACACACTCTCGGTTAGTTGACGCAGCATATCTTCAGTCAGGTCCATGGCGTCACGATAGTCGGCGTAGGCCCAGTAGAACTCCAACATGGTGAATTCTGGATTGTGCCGCGTAGACAGACCCTCGTTGCGGAAGCTCCGGTTAATCTCAAAGACCCGCTCGAAGCCGCCTACGGTAAGTCGCTTCAAATAAAGCTCAGGCGCAATTCGCAGATACATGTCCATATCCAGACTATTGTGATGCGTCACGAACGGTTTGGCTGCCGCCCCACCTGGTATGACGTGCATCATCGGGGTTTCCACTTCCATAAAATCACGGGCGTGCATATAGTCGCGAATGAAATTGATGATTCGCGATCGAGTACGAAACACCTCTCGAGATTCAGCATTTACAATCAAATCAACATAGCGCTGGCGATAGCGCAGCTCCTGATCTGATAGGCCGTGGTATTTATCGGGTAGCGGCCGCAGAGCCTTGGTCAGCAAGCGGGCTTCTTCCATATTGATATACAGATCGCCCTTGCCAGATTTGTGGATAGGACCGGTGGCGGCAACGATATCGCCCAGGTCCCAGCTTTTTATCTCGGCCAGAGTGTCTTCGTGCAGCCCCTTTCTATTGACGTACAACTGGATAGTGTCGGAGCCATCCTGAATCAACAGAAAAGATCCGCGATTGCGTATCAACCTGCCGGCCACCGCGTATTGGGTGTTGGCAGTTTCCAGCGTCTGCTTGTCTAACTCGCCATACTGCTGCTGCAGTTCAGCGGCCAGAGCAGTGCGCCGAAAATCATTGGGGAAAGCATTGCGCGTCTTGCGAATCTCAGCCAGTTTGGCCCGCCGCTCAGCAATCAGCTTGTTCTCATCAGATTTGCCATCAGATTTGCCGTCAACGGCCGCGTTTTTATCACTCATTTCTTCTACCTGTTATAGCCCGCTTTTCAGCGAAGCCTCCATAAACTGGTCAATTGCCCCATCAAGTACTGCCTGGGTATTACTGGTTTCCACCCCGGTGCGCAAATCTTTAATACGCGAGGCGTCCAGTACGTAGGAACGGATCTGACTACCCCAACCGATATCGGCCTTGCTGTCTTCCATTATCTGTTTTTCTTCGTTGCGCTTCAGCACTTCCATTTCGTACAACTTACCCCGCAGCAACTTCATCGCGTTGTCGCGGTTCTGGTGCTGGGAGCGTTCCGTTTGGCACTGCACCACAATACCCGATGGATTGTGGGTCAGACGCACTGCAGAATCGGTTTTGTTAACGTGCTGACCACCGGCACCACTGGCGCGATACGTATCCACGCGAAGGTCCGCGGGATTGATTTCAATCTCGATATCGTCGTCGATCTCTGGCGACACAAAAACCGAGGCGAAAGATGTATGGCGCCGGTTGCCAGAATCAAAGGGCGATTTACGCACCAGGCGGTGGACACCAGTTTCGGTACGCAACCAACCAAAGGCATATTCGCCCTGGAACTTGATGGTGGCACTTTTGATGCCGGCCACATCGCCACCGGAAACCTCCACAAGTTCAGTTTTGAAGTCGTGCGAGTCACCCCAGCGCAGATACATACGCAGCATCATCTCAGCCCAGTCCTGGGCTTCGGTGCCGCCGGAACCGGACTGGATGTCAAGAAAGGCGTTGTTGGCGTCCATTTCGCCATCGAACATGCGGCGAAACTCCAGTTGCTCGAGCAAAGTGACCATGGCGTCTATCTCGCCGCGAATCTCATCGACCGTGGCTTCATCGTCCTCGGACGCGGCCATATCAAGCAAATCGCTGGCGTCGGCAACGCTGGTATCGAGACTTTCAATGGTGTGAACTATGGCTTCCAGTGAGGATTGTTCACGACCCAATTCCTGGGCCCGGGCGGGATCGTCCCAAACGCTGGGCTCAGCCAGTTCCAGTCCTACTTCAGAGAGACGGTCTTTGCGATTGGCAAAGTCAAAGATACCCCCTGAGCACGTCGGTGCGCGCGGTGATGTCCTTGAGCGTTTGTACCAATGGGTTGATCTCTAACATGTGTCCGTCTCTGGGGCCGCAATATCAGCGGCAAAATAGTGTCAATCCGTTAAAAGCCGCGCATTTTAACGCAGGGGGCGACAACAGGGAATGCAGGGGGAGTGGCAATAGTGCCTCAGAAGCGATTCAGCAGGTACTTGCGGGTATCACTCATGCGCGGCACCTTCCCCGTGAATCAATTCATCCAGAATCGCACATTCGGGGCCTTCATCCCCATTACAGCGTGTCGCCATACCCGCAAGTACCTGCTGCATCGCTTGCAGTTGTTCGATACGCAGCTGCAATTGCTGGCTCTTATCCAACACCAAATTCCTGGCGTGGGCGCTCTGCCGGTGCTTGTTACGCAATAGTTTCAGGAGTTGACGGGACTCCTCCAGATCGAAACCCACCTCTCTGGACCGGCCCAAAAAGCGCAGTTCGCCCAACGCCCGGGCATCGTACTGCCGATAACCGTTTGCATTGCGGGCGGCTGGGGCTAGCAGGCCAATATCTTCGTAATAGCGGATTGTTTTGCTGCTCAGGCCACTGCGGCGCGCAGCTTCGGAAATATTCATTGGCATCTCCATCTTGCAATGGAGCTAATGTAAACCTTACAGTAGCTGGAAGGTCAAGAGGCTATTTTTAAATCCTCGACAATCAGTTGGACTGAGCGGCGTCCCCTGAATTCATTGACATCCAGGCGGTAGGCCGCCTCCACCTGATCGACCTTGTCGTCGGGCCAGACATTAAGATCAACATTGAATGCGATTGCATCGATAATTTCGCCGGTACCGGGTATCGCCAGCACCAGCTTCAAGTGTTTCTCTCCCACCAGCCGCTGTTGAACAATACCGAATTGTCCATCGAACATCGGCTCGGGGAAATGCTGACCCCATGGGCCACCCAAACGCAGGGCGCTGGCAATATCCAGGGTAAATTCCTGGGCAGACAACTCGCCGTCGGACTCGATGGTCGCCTGCAGCTCTACATCCTCAGCGTGGCGTTCCAGCTCCGCAACAAAAGCCTGGGAAAACTGTGGATACGCGTCTCGTGACAGACTGAGACCGGCGGCCATGGCATGACCGCCGAACTTACTAATTAGACCCGGATGGCGGGTGGCAACGGCGTCGAGAATATCGCGGATGTGTATGCCTGGAATCGAGCGAGCAGAGCCTTTGATTTCTCCCGCATCGCCATCCGCAAAAGCAATGGTAGGACGGTGCAAGCGATCTTTGATCCTCGACGCGAGTATGCCTACTACACCCTGGTGCCAACCTTCTTCAAATAGGGTAATACCCAGTGGTACTGCTGCACTTTCGTCCAGTTCCAGGGTATCCAATGCGACCAGAGCTTCCCGTTGCATATCCTGCTCAATCACCCTGCGGTCCTTATTGAACTGGTGCAGGCGTTCGGCCAGTGGCCGAGCCTGATGTGCATCTTCACTACGCAGACACTCGATGCCTATCGACATATCATCCAATCGTCCGGCTGCATTAAGCCTGGGGCCTACCGTAAAGCCCAGATCGGAGGCGACCAATGACTGCGGCTTACGTCCAGCAACTTCCAGTAAGGCGAGAATTCCTGGCCGCGCATGGCCGGCACGAATACGCTGCAAGCCTCCCGCCACCAAAATTCGATTATTTCGATCCAGGGGCACCACGTCGGCAACTGTTCCCAGCGCGACCAAATCGAGGTAATGCGCCAGATTAGGTTCAGGTAAGCTCTGCTGTGAAAACCAATCGCGCTCTCGTAACTCTTTACGCAGCGCCAGCATCAGATAAAAAATAACGCCCACACCCGCCAGGTTTTTACTACCAAAGGAACAGCCCGGTTGATTGGGATTGACGATAGCCGCGGCAGCGGGTAATTCTCTGCCCGCCAGGTGATGGTCAGTCACCAAAGTTGCGATACCCGCGTCTTGCGCAGCTGCTACGCCATCTATGCTGGAAATACCGTTGTCGACGGTGATAATCAGGTCGGGCTTGTCCAGGGCCGCCAACGCGACGATTTCAGGGGTCAATCCGTAGCCAAACTCAAACCGGTTGGGGACCAGGTAAGCCAGATTAGCGGCGCCCATGTCATGCAGCGCCCCCATGGCAAGAGCGGTACTGGTGGCACCGTCAGCGTCGAAGTCGCCAACGATGGTGATTCTTTGCTGCTCGCGCAGCGCATCGGCTAACAATTGCGCCGCAGCGACGATATTAAGTAAACCCGAGGGCGGTAGCAGGTTCTTGAAACCCAAATCCAGTTCAGCGGGAGATTGAATACCTCTACCGAGATAAACACGTTTCAGCAGTGGGTGGATATCCGCGCCAGCGAGCTCGCCAGATCCGGGAGCACGCCTGCGAATAAGTTTATCCACTGACGGGTTCAGGCATTGATATGCTCGGCCATGAAAGCATGCACCGCACTGAGCTCATTAGGTAAGACTTCAAAACGTTCCTCGCGATCAAACAAATCGCTAAGGTGCGCAGGCAGGGCCGGCTCTTCCGTAAGCCCTGCACTGGCAATTGCATCGGGAAACTTGGCCGGATGTGCGGTAGCCAACGTCACCATCGGTACCGCATCGTCGGCACCCGACTCGAGAGCCGCCTTGACGCCGATAGCCGTGTGCGGATCCAATAGATATTCGCACTCGTTCCACGTGCGGGCAATCTGCTCACCGGTCTCCTCATCGGAAACCCGCTGGCTGCTGAACAAGGCCCTGGCCTTCGTCATCGCCTGCTCAGAAAACAAGACTTCGCCGGTATCAAGCTGTGCCATCAGTTTATTGACCTGGTCGCCATCTCGATCGTACAGATCAAACAGCAACCGTTCGAAATTGCTGGAGACCGTAATATCCATACTGGGTGACAAGCTATGCTCTAACGGTTGGCGGCCATAGGTGCTGCTGGTCATAACGCGATGCAGAACATCATTGCGATTGGTTGCAATAATCAAGCGCTTAATCGGCAGGCCCATTTGGCGCGCCAGATAGCCGGCAAATATATCGCCGAAGTTGCCGGTAGGCACCGAGAATGATACCTGTCGTGCCGGGCTACCCAAAGCCACGGCGGCGTAAAAATAGTACACAATTTGCGCCATGATCCGCGCCCAGTTGATGGAATTCACCGCCACCAGACTGCGATCTGCGGGCAGGAAGCTGCGATCGCCAAAGCTGGCTTTCACCATGGCCTGGCAGTCATCGAAGTTACCCTGTACTGCCAGGTTGTGAATGTTGTCGCCAGACACGGTTGTCATTTGTCGGCGCTGCACATCGGATACACGCTGATGCGGGTGCAGAATAAAAATATCGATATTCTTACATCGCTTGCAGCCTTCAATGGCGGCTGAGCCAGTGTCCCCAGAAGTCGCCCCCATGATCACTACTTTCTGGTGCTTGCGCTCCAGCACATAATCCAAAAGGCGCCCGAGCAACTGCAGGGCAAAATCCTTGAACGCCAGGGTTGGACCATGAAAGAGTTCCAGTACCCATTGATTAGGCGCAATCTGAACCATGGGAGCGACTGCGTTATGGCGAAACTCCGCGTAGGTCTCTTCGAGCATCGCCTTGAGATCGTCTGCAGGAATACAGTCGTCGACGAAGGGGGCAATAATTCGCTGTGCCAGTTGTGGATAGTCCATGCCCGCCATTTCGGCGATATCCTCGGCGCTGAACTGCGGCAGAGTTTCAGGAACATAAAGTCCGCCATCTGCGGCCAGACCTGTGAGCAGAACCTGTTCAAAATTGAGTGCTGGGGCATCTCCCCGGGTGCTGATGTATTTCACGCTTAATTACCTGTTATCCATCCAGCGATTCGACCCGAATCCGGGTGATCTCGCCACTGATTGTATCGAGTGCTTGAATAGCCTGCACGGCCTTGTCGAGCCGGCCCTGGGCTGCGACATTGGTAATGACAAGTACCGGGACCTGGGCCTGTCCAGACACAGGTGCCTTCTGAATCAAAGCCTCGATGCTAATGCCCTGTGCGCCGAACAGACTGGCGACCTGCGACATGACGCCGGGCTTGTCCTCTGCCTGCAACCGCAAATACCACGCTGTCTCCACTTCCTCCATTGGCACTATCGGCAGACTGCGGATCGCCTCTGCACCGAAACTCAATGAAGGAATACGACAAACCTGGCCGGCGCTCAGCTCCCTAGCCAGGTCGACGATGTCGGCGATAACCGCCGACGCCGTTGGCTCAGCGCCGGCTCCGGCGCCATAGTATAAGGTCGGACCTACGGCATCGCCTTCAACCAGAACGGCATTTTTAACCCCATCAACGTTAGCCAACAGCCGTTTTTCAGGTATCAACGTGGGATGCACTCGCAATTCCACCCCTTTCGCACTTTGTTTGGCGACCCCAAGATGTTTAATCCGATAGCCCAGCTCTTCCGCGTAATCGACATCCTCGGGCGTAAGTCGTGTGATCCCTTCTGTATAGACTGCGTCGAATTCCAGGGGAATACCAAATGCCAGGGAAGCGAGGATGACCAATTTATGGGCTGCATCGATACCCTCAACATCAAAAGTAGGGTCGGCCTCGGCATAACCCAGTGCCTGAGCTTCAGCAAGTACATCGGCAAAAGCCCGCCCCTTGTCTCGCATCTCGGTGAGAATAAAATTACCAGTGCCATTGATAATACCGGCCAGCCATTCGATCCGATTACCCGCAAGTCCTTCACGCAGCGCTTTAATAATAGGTATGCCGCCGGCTACTGCCGCTTCATAACGCAGAGCAACACCCTGCTCCGCCGCCAGCGCAAACAACTCGTTGCCAAACTCGGCGATCAGGGCCTTGTTCGCCGTTACCACGTGCTTGCCATTGCGCAGCGCCTGTTCGATAAGCTCGCGGGCAACGGTAGTGCCACCAATCAGTTCAACCAGTATTTCAACATCGGGATTAGTGGCCACATCAAAGATGTCACGACTGACCGCGGTAGCGCCCAGCTCACATTCAGTATTGTCACGCCTGGCTCCTATCTGCACTACCTCAATGGGGCACTGCGCTCTGGCCGCTATAATATCTGCATTGCGCTTGAGAACATTGAACGTACCACTGCCAACAGTACCGAGGCCGCAGATTCCTATTTTTACTGGTTTCATCTAAATCCTGTTTTTGCCTGCCAATCGCTGGGCCGATAGCTCAACCTTTGGCGTCCTGTTTCATCATGCGTTTTATATTGCGTATGGCCTGACGGGTACGGTGCTCGTTTTCTATCAGGCCAAAGCGCACATAGCCTTCACCGTACTCACCAAATCCAATCCCTGGCGATACAGCCACCTTCGCCTCCTCTAACAACTTCTTGCTGAATTCCAGCGAACCCATTTCCCGGTAGGCGTCCGGTAACTTTGCCCAGACAAACATAGTGGCTTTCGGCGGCTCCACCGGCCAGCCAGCCGCATTCAAGCCTGAGCAAAGGACATCGCGCCGCGACTTATACATCTCATTAATTTCCGAGACACAGCTCTGATCTCCCTCAAGAGCGGCAATTGCTGCCACCTGGATCGGTGTAAACATGCCGTAATCCAGATAGGACTTCATGCGTGCCAGAGCACCCACCAGTTTTTCGTTGCCACAGCAAAAGCCCACACGCCAACCCGGCATATTGTAACTCTTGGACATGGAGAAAAATTCCACAGCAACATCGCGAGCGCCATCGACTTGCAGAATGGATGGCGCCACATAGCCGTCGTAACACAGATCGGCATAAGCCAGATCCTGTACCACCCAGATTTCGTTCTCACGGGCGATGGCGACAACTTTTTCAAAAAATTCCAGATCAACGCAATGAGCGGTTGGATTGGAGGGGAAGTTCAGCACCAGCATCTTCGGCTTGGGGAAGGTATTACGGATTGCCTTCTCAAGTTCCTCAAAAAAGTCAATATTCTCGCCCATGGGCACGTGGCGAATGTCGGCTCCGGAAATGACAAAACCATAAGGGTGGATTGGATAAGAAGGATTAGGCACCAGAATGGCATCGCCGGGACCGGTGGTCGCCAACGCCAAGTGCGCAAGACCCTCCTTCGAGCCCAGGGTAACAATGGCCTCGGTATTCGGGTTAAGCGTCACCTGGTAGCGCCGCTCATACCAATCGCAAATTGCCTTGCGTAGACGAGGAATGCCCTTGGACTGGGAGTATCGATGGGTATCGCTGCGCTGGGCAGTCTCCACCAATTTATCGACGATATGCCCAGGCGTGGGTTGATCGGGGTTGCCCATGCCAAAATCTATAATATCTTCGCCAGCCGCTCGCGCTTTCTGCTTGAGCTCGCCAATGATATTGAAGACATAAGGAGGGAGGCGCTGAATGCGCTGAAACTGGTCGTCCACGTTGATATAACTCGCGTTACTGCCCACTGGCAGATTGGCAAAAAAAGGGTGGGAAACAGTACTGAGTCAGCCCCACGCTGTCAACGTAGCGGGGGCCGCAAAGGGATTATTTACTTCAGGCCCATGCTGGTAATCAGTTGATCCGCGGCCTGATAGCCGGGAATCATCTGTCCGCTTTCGGTCACAATTGCCGGCGTACCGCGTACGCCGAGTTTGCCACCCAGGGCATATTGGTCTGCCACGGGGTTACCCGGACAGACATTGTCTTCAACAGCTTCACGGTTTTTCAGCATAGTCAGCGCTTCCTGGGGGTTGTCTGAGCACCAGGCGGTCGCCAACTGGCGATAGCTATCAGAGCCAACGCCAGACCGGGGGTAGGCCAAGTAGCGGACCTCAATACCCCTTCTGTTTAGCTCTGGGACTTCTTTGTGCAGCTTCTGACAATAGAAACATGTGCTGTCAGTGAACACGGTAACCGACCCGCGGGGCTCACCCTCGGGAGAAAACACGATCATATCCTCGATAGGAACGGATGCAATCAACGCCTTGCGTACACCATCCTGACTTCTTTCAGTAAGATTAACCACATCGTCGCTCTGCACTGCATAAAGGTCACCGATGATGAAGTATTTACCACTGGCTGGGCTGTACACGAGCGGGCCATTTTCCAATTGCACCGCGTACATTCCCGGAATTTCACTGGAGCTCACTGACGCAACTCCCAGATTTTTACTGGGCACCACCAGGTTTTTCCTTATTTCGGCTTCAACCTTGGCGTCCACCGGATCACCAGCAATGGCCAACTGGCCCATAGACACACTGCAGGCCAGTAAAACTGCGGATACGATCTTGAAATTCATACTCAATTCCCTGAATAAAATAATATTGGAAGTTTACACCACTGCAGCACGCCAGATGTACCGCGAAGTATAGCCTTTGAGCAAAAATTGCTGATTTAGTTCCACAGCAGCGCCCTAACCTCGAGGGTGATGCTGGGCGTGCAATTCCTGCATGCGCAGCTTGGCGACGTGGGTGTAGATCTGCGTCGTGGTGAGGTCACTGTGGCCCAACAACATTTGCACCACCCGCAGGTCCGCGCCGTGATTGAGCAAATGGGTGGCAAAGGCATGGCGCAACGTATGCGGCGACAATGAGGTCTTGATACCCGCCCTCTCGGCATAGATCTTGATCCGATACCAGAAGGTCTGCCGTGTCATCTGCGTTCCGCGTCGGCTGGGAAATACCACATCACTGGGAATACCTTTCAACAACTCCATGCGCGGCCCCGCCATAAAACGCTGTAGCCAGCTCACTGCCTCCTCTCCCATGGGTACCAGGCGTTCCTTATCTCCTTTGCCGAACACCCGCAGCACCCCCTGATTAATACTCACCTGGGACAACTGCAAGCTGGTCAGCTCAGTGACCCGCAGGCCGCAGCCGTAGAGCAGCTCCAGCATGCTGCGGTCGCGAAATTCCAGCGCGATATCCGGGTCTGGCGCTTCCAGCAATCTATCAACGTCCTGTTCCGACAGGGATTTCGGCAGTGGGCGGCCCAACTTGGGGCTGTCCACGTCGAGTGTAGGGTCAATGTTGATGCGGCTTTCCCGGAGGCAAAAATGGTAAAAGCCTCTCACGCAGGACATAAATCGGGCTGTTGAGCGCTGACTCTGTCCGTTGCGTAGGCGATGACCGAGATAAGATTGCAGGTCTATCCGGTCGGCCAGCAGCACGGTAGAGCCTTGCTCCGCTTGCAACCAGTCGTTGTATTGACGCAGGTCGCGGCGGTAGGCACTCAGGGTATTGTCGGACAGACCTTTCTCCATCCACATAGCGTCGATGTAGCGTTCGATTTCCGGGTGCTCGGTGGGGTCGTTGGGCATGGCTCGCACATTAGCATGGTTTGGGGGTGGCATCGCATGGACAAACATCTACGATCGGAGAAGGCCGACCTTCTTCACCGTTAACTTTTAGCCTAGGTCCAGCCAGCCAAATCCGGCGGCCTGCTCTGCCCAGACCACGCGCGGATCTCCGGGCTCGAAAACCGCCGCTAGCGCCTGCTCTGCCTTGTTACGGCAATTATTTTTCTCACTGATGTGGGCCACCGCCAGATGACGCAGATTTTGCGCAGCAATCGCTTGCAGGAAGGCTACCGATTGCTCGTTGTTCAAGTGCCCCCAATCGCCCCCTACTCTGCGTTTCAAGCTCTCGGGATAGGAGCCGGCGGCGAGCATGTCCAAATCGTGATTGAACTCCAGCAGCAGAGCATCGCATTGTCGGTAGCTGTCAACGACGTGTGGCGTGATACTGCCAAGATCAGTAAGAATACCCAGGCAGTGGTTGTTGCTGGTCAGCCTGAACTGGCAGGGCTCGCGCGCATCGTGTGGAACCGGAATAGACCGAATACAGATGTCACCCAGATTGAATTCGTCGCCGGAGTTAAAACAATGGTGACTAAAACAATTCTCGACGCGGCCGGTACTGGCTGTGCCGTGGGTCATGTATACGGGTATCTGATACTTGCGGGACAAAACTGCGACGCCTGAAGAGTGGTCGGAGTGCTCATGAGTGACCAAAATTCCATCCAGGTCCCCAGGGTTCACACCCAAACGCTCCATCCTCAGGAGTACCTGCTTGGCGGAAAATCCACAATCAATCATCAGCAGGGCATCAGCGCTGGCAACCAACGTTGAGTTGCCCTTGCTGCCACTGCCAAGGGAGGCAAATCGCACGGGTCTACCTCTTATCAGTGACGAGGTACACTAGTTGATGTTGCCCTTGATCAGGCTAAGTAAGCCCTGCTCCTGGCGCTTGTCGAAATCCGGATCTGGCTCGCGAGTTTGCAGTTTTATCTCGACACTGTCCTCGGATTGACTGACTACCGTCACCAGAAACTCTTTGCCCGACAAAGGGTGTTCGTCATCGCCACCTGAAAGCCAACCGAACCAGCCCTCATCCTCGTCATTGGTGGGACCAAGAAAACGAGTGTAATACTCACCAGCACTACGGTCTCGATCCACAATTTCAAAACTGGAGCCTTCGAGGGCCTTAGCCAGAGATGCCCAAGCCCGATTGAAAGGTAGGGCCAACTCAATATAGGTATAACCCTCTGGAGATTCCTGCAGGGAAATCCTCCCGGAGGCGCTGATCGCTTGATCGGCTATCATCGAAACCGGCGCTGTATCGGCAGAGTTCGCAATATATTGAGCTACAGCGCCCAGCATTTCCGACTCCTGCTTAACGCTGTCTGAACTGGCAGGCCATGCATCGACATCCCCCGCCTGATTCATCTGCAGCACGTGTAACTCACTGGTGCCCCGTTGCACTCCGCGCTCTATACGAAAGCGGAAACGCGAGCCCATTGAGGCCTCGTCAATCTCCAGCCAACTGGTCTCCATGACGCCTGCACGGGCATCAACCCGCGCCACCTGCAGGGTCGCTGCAGACAGAAAGCTTCTCACCTGGGGCCAGAGCTGACCCGGCGCCATGGCCACCAGGGCCCAGCTATCGTCGCCAAGTTTTTGAATTCTTACAACTTCATCTGCAGCACCGGCAATCAACGGTGTGGGCCTGGGGACCTCGAATTCACCGGTTAGCACCAGGGATTCTTCGATGGGTGGGATCGGATAAATCTCACGCAACGCCTCACGGCTCTTGCCCGGAGGAACATCAATAATTTCCAGCTCAGGAGAGTTCTTATAATCCTGGGAAGGGTCGCGGAACATCCCGTCATCGCCAAACAGATAGCCGCATCCCTGCAGTAAAATAAGGGGGCTAGCAATAAGTAGTAACCGGGCCGAGATCGTAAATCGCATATTCAAAGTCCCGCTTTCTCCATCGCTGCCAGCACTGGCGCAAAATACGCTGGCGCCAATTCTGTCATAGGCAGGCGAATGCCTGCCTCAATCAAACCGCGCTGCTGCATCGCCCATTTTACCGGTATCGGGTTCGCTTCAAGAAACAGAGCTTCATTAAGCGCCGCGAGGCTTTGATTAACTGCTTCCGCGCCCGCTCTATCACCTGCTGCTGCCAGCTTGCAGAGACTGGAAATCGCCGCCGGCGCAATATTTGCGGTCACCGAAATATTGCCGTGGCCTCCCGCCAAAATGAGTTCCATGGCTGTGGGGTCATCGCCAGAATAAATGGCAAAACCCTCTGGTGCTCTGGCGATCAGGTCGCGTCCCCGCTCGAGGACACCCGTGGCGTCCTTGATACCGACGATATTACCGATTTCGGCCAAC
This sequence comes from Halioglobus sp., assembly GCA_036961205.1. Taxonomy (GTDB): domain Bacteria; phylum Pseudomonadota; class Gammaproteobacteria; order Pseudomonadales; family Halieaceae; genus CALJFL01. Next base: position 398,237 of record JBALVI010000004.1, read on the forward strand.
TCCAAAGTCGTATCATTGTCCATATCTACCGCGGTTCTACCCGGTACGTTATACAGGATAATGTCGACATCAACCGCTTCGGCTACCGCCTTGAAGTGTTGGTACATACCGCGCTGGGTGGGCTTATTGTAATAGGGGGTGACCAGAAGACAGGCCTCAGCACCGGCATTAGCTGCCGCCGCAGTAAGTTCAATTGCCTCGCGAGTGGAATTTGAGCCGGTACCAGCGATCACAGGTATCCGTCCCTGAACGTAGCTCACGCAGTATTTGATAACCTCACAATGCTCAGGAGTGCTAAGGGTTGCACTCTCTCCAGTGGTACCCACGGCCACGATCGCGTCGGTCCCCTGCTTTATATGCATATCAAGGATTCGTTCCAGGCTCGCCCAGTCGACACTACCATCGGCATGCATGGGGGTGACCAGGGCGACAAGACTGCCGGTTATCATTTACTAGCTCCAGAATTCGGTCGGACAACGGGTTAGCGCTCGCTCCCCCGAGGAAAGGAGGCAATTATCCATGACAGGGACTGGAACACAACCGGAATGCAGTAAAATGCGACAAACTAGGGTCCAATTTATCAGCACGACCTGTACGATAACGCCTCATAGTTAGTGAGGTATTGAACATGCGCATTGGCAGACACTTATCAATGTTACGCTTTGGCCTGCTCGGCTTGTTACTGGCCTTGTCGGGGCTGGCGTCTGCCGAGTTAGAAATAAGCCAACTAAGCTACATTGATCGCGGTTACATGGAGCAACAGCGAGAGACCCTCAACGATCTCGCTGCCATCAAACTGGGCCGGAAGTTTCACGGTGACCGCAACAATGACCTGAGCATTCTGCAGGCTCTTCTCGATCAGCGTCTGGTGCGGGATGATCAGGTTAGGGAATTACAGGCCATGGGCGTCATTATGGGCGATCTGCTGGCCAAAGAACTCGGCATGGACTGGGTGGTATACGAGGACAAAGCGGGACGTTCCAGAGCTTTGCGCTATCAGCTAACGGATAATTTTCTATTTCCTATGACCATGGTATCCCGGCGCAGAACCGTCGGTAACACAACTCCGATAACCGATATCTACCAAAAGGCTTACGATATTATTGCCCCCCTACGACAACCCCTGCCCTTCCAGTAGGTGTCTAGATTTTGCCCCAACCAGCGGTTAGACTGACAAAACACTGCTATTCACGGCTAAAAGCTGCATGACTGACCAGACACCGGGTTTCAAGCTGGATCGAATGGATCAGGACACTGCCACCCTAAGCCTGAGCGGTGACTGGATACAAGGTCAACAGACCCCCGACTTTGCCGATCTGCACAATAAACTACGCGACCTAAGCCCTACCAATGTCGAACTTAAGGCTGACCATCTAGGCCGGTGGGATTCCATTTTGATGGCGTTCCTCCTCCAATGCTCCAATTATTGCCGCAAAACAGAGATAGGCATGACAACCGACGCCATGCCTGAGGGCGTGCAGCGTCTGTTAAAAGTGGCAACCGCCGTGGAACCGCACGAACGCCCCGGCACCACCGGTGGTTCATGGCTGGTTGCACTCAACCCGATGAAAATGCTGACCACCGCCAGACAGGATATTCGCCAATCCATGGCGTTCATCGGTGAGGTAGCCATTGCCTTGTTCCGACTGATGCTAGGAAAGGCAAATACTCGTTTTTCTGATTTCAGTAAATTCTGCTACCAGGCTGGCCCCGACGCATTCGCCATTATCAGCCTAACCGGCGTTCTGGTAGGCATGATCCTGGGCTATCTGGGGGCTGTGCAGTTACAACAGTTCGGCGCTGAAATTTATGTGGCCGATCTGGTGGTGATTGGCATGCTGCGGGAGATGGGGGTTCTTATGACTGCAGTGGTCATGGCCGGGCGCACGGGTGCTGCCTATGCTGCGCAATTGGGCACCATGCAAACCAACGAAGAGATCGACGCTATCACGACTATGGGTATCTCCCCCATCGAATTTCTGGTGGTACCGCGCATGCTCGCCCTACTGGTAATGATGCCACTGCTGACAATTTACGCCGACCTGCTTGGGATCCTGGGTGGCGGTATTGTCGCCGGCGGCATGGGTATTACCCCGCTGCAGTACATCAACCAGGCCGAAACCGCCGTATCGCTGACGCACTTTCTGGTAGGTATGATAAAAAGCCTGGTGTTCGCAGTATTGATCGCTGTCGCCGGCTGCCGCTCAGGCATTAACTCCGGCCGCAGTTCTGCCGCCGTCGGTCAGGCAGCGACCGAAGCGGTGGTCACGGCAATCATTTACCTGATTGTTGCCGACGCGGCGATTAATATTATATTCCAGCAGCTGGGTATTTGATGATGGAGCAGAAAGCTCACATTACTGTCAGTAACCTCACCATGGCCTACGGCCCACTGGTTATTCAACGAGACCTGAACTTCGATATATTTCGCGGTGACATATTTGTCATCATGGGTGGCAGCGGTTGTGGCAAAAGCACCTTGTTAAAACACATGCTGGGTCTAATTTCTCCAGCCCAGGGGGACATCCTCTACAGCGGTGACAGCTTTACCCAAGCAAGCGCCGAACAGCAGCAAAAAATGCGCCAGCGATGGGGCATCACCTACCAGTCGGGGGGTCTGTTCACTGCCATGAATCTGGCGGAGAATGTATCCCTGCCGCTGCAGCTATACACCGACTACAGCACCGCAGAAATAGCAGACATTATCGACTACAAGTTATCTCTGGTCGGCCTTGGCGGCTATCAAGCCTACTATCCTTCGGAAATAAGCGGCGGCATGCGTAAACGAGCAGCCCTGGCCAGAGCCATTGCGCTCGATCCAGAGATTCTATTTTTTGACGAACCGTCGGCGGGGCTGGACCCGATCAGCTCCAGATTGCTCGATGAGTTAATTGTGCAGTTGAAGGAATCTATAGGCGCAACCGTGGTGATGGTGACCCATGAATTACCGAGTATCTTCGACATTGCCACCAACTCGGTGTACCTGGATGCAAACACAAAGACCATGATCGACTACGGCGATCCGAAATTTTTACGGGATCACAGCGAACAGCCTGTTGTGAGACAATTCCTGGCCCGGGGTATCAGTAATCCTGAAGAGGAAAGTGCATGAACGAACAGCCGCATACCGTTGCCATTGGCGCTTTCATCGTCGGCGCCCTGCTGATCGCCATTACGGGGCTGATCTTTCTGGGCAGCTCTGGCTTTGGCAGCGATAAAAACAAGGTCGTGATGGTCTTTGACGGTTCGGTGAAGGGCCTGTCTGTGGGTGCGCCAGTGGCGCTTAGGGGCGTGCAGATTGGACAGGTTACAGACATAAGCTTGATCTTTGACACCGACACCGTCGACGTCATCATGCAGGTTGAGGCGGAACTCAATAGTGACAATGTTCGCCGTCGCGGCAGTTCCGGTGCCAACGACTTTACCGAAGAGCTTATCTCGCGCGGCATGCGGGCACAGTTAAACACTCAAAGCCTGTTGACCGGGCTGCTCTACATTCAATTGGACTTTCATCCGGGTTCGCCCGTTATCCTGGCTGACATCAAAACCAATTACACCCAGGTTCCAACTATACCCACAGAGTTGGAGCGAATAACCCGGGAAATTGAGTCGATCGATTGGGCGCAACTAGTCAATGATTTGAAGGATATTGCTTCTGGTCTCAACAGTTTTATCGGCAGTGAAAAATTCCAGTCGCTGCCAGGAGATATGCAGTCAAGCCTTAACTCGTTTACGGCACTGAGTGCCAATATGCAACAACTGCTATCCACCTCCGGTCCGAAGCTTGACCAGGTGTTGGATAACACCGCAACTGCAGTAGCGAGCGTAAATACAGAACTCCCCGTGTGGTCAGACATGGCCAAGGCCAATTTGCGACTAATGGAAACCGCACTTTTGTCACTGGATGAGGTACTCAACGAGGTCGACGCGCTGGTTTCAGAGGATTCCGCAACTACCTACGAACTCAACAAGGCACTGCGGGAGCTGGCTCAAGCGGGGCGCGCCCTGCAACTATTGGCAAAAACTCTGGAAGAACAACCGGAGATACTTATTCGCGGTAAGAGCGAGGAAAAACAATGATAAGGTTTAACCACTGGCTGCTGCTGGCATTCACTACTTTGGTAATCGCTAGCTGCGGCAGCACACCTTCTAGCGACCACTACTTGTTAAGCGGCCCCGACGGTGTAACGCCCTCTCGCCAAACACCCGCTATCGGTGTGGGTCCAATCACTATCCCCGAATATCTCAATCGCAATAGCATGGTCTACAACCGCCAGGGCAACAAACTCGATATCGCCCACTACTCCCGCTGGGCAGAACCACTGGAAGACGGCGTATCAAGAGTACTGGCACTAAATCTCGCCACCATATTGGACACTGAAGATGTCCAGACATACCCCTGGACCCAACGCAGAGCGCCCACCTATGCTGTAGCGGTAAGAATACTGGAACTGGATGCCAACGCGCAGAGAGCCAGGCTGGTCGCCGAATGGCGCCTGCGCGAGCGCGGAGAGGATGCTGAAGATATCAGGCGAATTGCCCAGTTGGAGCAGGCCATGCCGGGGGAGCTAAGTGCTGAAAATGTCGCCCTCGCTTATAGCGAACTGCTCGCCAGCTTAAGCCAAAAAATCGCCGATTTGATTTCCGAGGATATAAACAAAATGACTGACTCAAACGCAGAGCAGTAGTCATCTGAGGGTCGTCGATGCCGGCGCCACGCACAAAAAAACCGCCAATTGGCGGTTTTTTTTATAGCGGGGTCAGTCACCAGTTGTAACGCAACTCAAGACCATACATACGAGGCTCCTGACGGCGTTCGTAGGTCGGTGAGCCGTCGCTGAAATTTGAGGCCAACTCACCTCCGATACCGCCGGGCTGTCCGCTGCTGACAACGGTATCAGGCTTCCAGTCAGTCGCATTAGTCATAAATGCTGCGACCTCCCAGCTGCCATCAGGGCTAAAGAACGCCGCCCGCAAATTTAGCTGCTCGAAATCTTCCAGGTCCGGGCAACTGTCAAACGGAACCTCGGTCAAATCACCGGTAGCGGAGGGATTACTGATCACCAGAGTGCCGTCGATTTCAGTGAACTCATAAAAATCATTGGGCCTACCTTCGGCTTTGTTGTCGACGACATATCCGCAACTACGGGGTTCGTTGCCTTCGGCAAAATTATAGGCCGCGGAGAACGTCATCTGGGCACCGCTACTAAAGTCCAGAGTATAGGTGCCACCGACACTAAAGCTGATTTCCGGCGACTCTTCGGCGAACTGCTCTCCTGAGCGATCGATCACCTGACACTCACCGTCTACTACTTTAAGCTCATCACGGCTGGTGTATTCCGCATCAAGATAACCTGCATTGAAGAACATCTCTAATGCTGGCAAGGGCAGCCAGTTGGCGCTCAGCTCAAAACCGTCGCCCTCGATATCAGACGTAGTAAATAAATTGGTGCCAAAATCAGACCCCGGAATACAGGCTCCCTGTATAAATTCCAGATTCTGCAGATCGTCATATTCATAGGTAAACAGGGCCGCATTCACCCGCAGTGTGTTATCAAACCAGGTTGATTTCATACCCAGTTCATAATTTGTCACCGACTCAGGCTCAAACGCCGGCGCCAGAATTTCACCCGCGCTGTTAAATCCACCCGCCTTATAGCCCTCTGCATACGACGCGTAAAGCAGTACATCTTCCATTACCCGCCAATCGAGTACTACCCTCGGAGTAGTTTCGGACCAGTCTTCTTCCGAAACCAGATAACCCAGCTGGCCATCTGGATCGTAGTCACCGTTGGCATCAATACGAGTCTCGGTCTCGAAGCCGAAAGCGATAAGAAACTCATTAAACTCTACAAAACGGCCGAACTCTTTTTCGTCCTGCGTATAACGCAGGCCAGCCGTTAAGGATAGAGTTTCGGTTATGTCGTAGGTCACATCGGCAAACGCCGCATAGGACTCATATTCGGCATCAATAAAGATATTTTCATTGAAGATGTCGGCCGCCAGAGCTTCTGTTCCATTAGCGTAAGCGCGGCGACCCTCGGGATCAGGAATGGTGGCAAAGGCCAGGTCAAAGGGCACACCAGGTGGCAATGCACTGTAGGGAAGTCCTATTTGAATTTCGGCAATGGCCTTATCCACCGCCTGCGGGCTCAGGCTAATGCCGCTGTTTTGCTTGGCATGCTCCCAACTGTAGTTGACCCCGGTAGTCCAAAGGAAACTGTCACCCATTTCTCCACTGAAACGAAATTCCTGACTGAACTGTTTATTTTTCTCTGCATTTAAATCGGAAAACCGATACAACAATTCGGCAGACCCGTCTTTCTCTTCGGGATTGCGCGAATTGTAGCTACGCCAGGAGGTGATCGAGGTTAAGGTCGCCCAGTCCATATCGTAGGTGAGATGCAGCGAACTGCCGAATAAGTAGCGCCGCTCTTCAAACACTTCGTCGCTCTCAACCTTGTCGAAAGCAGGGCCATTATCTCTGGGACCAAAAATCGCACTTGAGGACGGCCGGGAGTCTTGATCAATCTCGTCGTACTCCATCCGCAAAATGATGTCGAGACGATCTGACGGTAACCAGCGCAACTGGCCATTAATCGATTCGTTCTTTTGCCTAGCCAGATCGTCACCGTTAGACAGGTTATCAATCCAACCGTCGCGCTCGTTATAAAGCACACCGCCGCGGAAATACAACTGATCAGTGAGGGCGGTGTTATACACACCCTCGATCTGACGCCTGTCATAATTACCCAGTGTGGCTTTTACCCAGCCCATAGTTTCTGCTTCAGGTTTATTGGTCACGTACTGAATAGCCCCCGCAGCGGCATTGCGACCGAACAAAGTACCTTGGGGGCCGTTTAGAATTTCCACCCTGGCGATATCGTTGAACGCGACCTTGGAGCCACCTGAACGCCCGATATAGACGCCGTCGATATAAACCCCAACCGCTGGGTCCGCACCAATACCGAAGTCCGAGGTACCGATACCGCGGATCTTGTACGAGGGCTGGTTAGATTCTCTGCCAATCTGCACATTAGCCGTAAAGATGCCAAGATCGCCGATATCCTGGGCCGCCAGATTGTCTATCTGCTCAGCACTGAAGGCCTCAACTGAAATGGGTACGTCCTGCAGACCCTGCTCGCGCTTTTGGGCGGTGACCAGCACCTCTTCCAGGCCTTGAGAGAATGCAGCAGGGGCCGACACAGTAATTACGGCGGCGACGGCAGCGGCCAAAGGCATGCGAGAGCTTAACGTTAGGCTGTGAAACTTCATGAGATATCCCCGAGTAGGCCTAGATATAATAATTATTATTAGCTATGGGTAACTTCTCGCAATATGCCGCAATTTCCGAATAGACACAATAAAGCAAAGGGTAAATTATTCCCCAGAGACCATTCAGGATAACTGTAGCATCAGCCGGTTGCTCAACCTGCTGCGAGCACCGTCGCCTCGGCCAACGGCATCAGAGCAGATAGTTCTTTCGTTCGAGCGTTGCTCACTGTTCGCGCCAAGGGGGAGAGATGAAGAGACATCTTCAATTGTGGCCGAAAGAGTGGATCATCGGCAGCGACCACCACTTCATTATCCAGCCAGCGTTCAATTTCTTCGCCTGTCAGCATCACCGGCATGCGCTTGTGCCAGGGCTTGAACTGCTCAGCCGCGGCTGTGGTGACCAAGGTACATGACAACAGCGGTTGCTCGCCGCCATTCCAGATATCCCAGAGTGCTGCGATTGCCAATCCCTGCTCCGCGTTACTAATCAACCAGGGCTGCTTTACGCCCTCCTCTGCTCGCCACTCGATAAAGCTGCTCATAGGCACCACGCCGCGCTGTCGCTTGAAAGGCTGGGCGTAGGCTTTACTGCTGGTCAGTGATTCACTGCGGGCGTTGAACATCGCATACTTTTGGTCGACGGCTGGTGCCCAGGAGGGGGTCAGCCACCATCTGGCGCTCTGCGCATCTGGAGTACCTTCGAGCATGCGTACAAGAGGTACTGATTCCGTGGGTGCCAGGTTTATGCCAGGCGGTAATTTCAGGTCGATACCCAAATCCTGCAACAACTGCTGCAGGCCTGGATTGTCTATAACGTTGAATCGTCCGCACATGACGACACTCTGCCCAAGTTTGAGCCCACTGGCAACGACAGGTCTGCCTAGATGAACCCATCGGCAATTAGACCACTGCGACGGGCCGCGAAGAGCTGCAATTCTTGCCTGCTGGTTCCACAGAATAGTACTCTGACCGCCGAATTCCACGGAGATGCTGCGATGACTGCAAAACCCCGGGTGCCTGCTATTGAAGGCTGGCACACAATGACGGATCAGCCTCACCTGCTCGGTACTCGCTGTGATGCCTGCGGCACTTACTTTTTCCCCAAACAAAATCAATACTGCCGCAACCCCAACTGCGAAGGTTCCGAATTTACCGAAGTTGAACTGAGCCGCAAGGGCACAGTGTGGAGTTACACCAACGCCTGCTACCAGCCGCCGGCGCCCTTCATAGCTCAGGAGCCCTTTACCCCCTACGCTATTGCCGCGGTGCAACTGGAACAAGAACAAATGACGGTGCTGGGCCAAGTCGTCGAGGGGATCACAGTCGAAGACCTTGAGGTAGGCATGGCAATGGAGCTGGTATTGGAAACACTGCATGAAACCGACGAGGACATTAAGGTCACCTGGAAGTGGCGGCCCTGTGCCGACGCCGAACAAGGGGGAGCAAGGTAATGTCCAACGAGATTGCTATCATCGGCGCAGGCATGCATCCCTGGGGTAAGTGGGGACACAGTTTCGTAGAGTACGGCGTCGCCGCCGCCAGAGAGGCACTGCAAGATGCCGGTATTCCATGGCAAGACGTGGGTTTTGTCTCCGGTGGGGCCACGATGCGCTGCGGCTACCCCGGCTATGTCGCTGGCGCCACCTTTGCTCAGGCACTTGGATGGCAGGGTGCGGAGGTCAATACGTCTTACGCTGCCTGCGCATCCGGTTCCCAGGCGCTGGCGGCAGCCCGCAACAAAATTCTGGCCGGCGAATGTGAGGTCGCCCTGGTAGTTGGTGCCGACACCACGCCCAAGGGGTTTTTGGCCCCGGCAGGCGGTTACCGACCGGAAGACCCTGACTGGGTCCGGTTTTATCTAGGCATTACCAATCCTACCTATTTTGCCCTGTACGCCAGAAGGAGGATGGACTTGTACGGTGACACTCTGGAAGATTTCGCGGCGGTGAAGGTCAAGAATGCGCTGGCCGGCAGCAAGAACCCCCGTGCCCGCTATCGCAAGTGCTTTACCCTGGAAGACGTGGCCGCCTCAGTGGTGGTCGCCGACCCGCTGCGGCTGATGGATATTTGCGCCACCAGCGATGGCGGTGCCGCACTCATTGTTACCAGCCTCGACTATGCCAAAAAACTGGGTAAAGAAAACGCGCCCAGAGTGGCGGCGATCTCCACTGTAACTCCCACCTTCGCCAGCGGCGTGGTGGAAATGCCCGACATTGCTACCGACTCAGCGGCGGCAGTGGGCATCGATGCCCACAGCTATCGCGGCTCTCTACCGGTAAAAGCTTACGAGGAAGCGGGAATCGGGCCAGAAGATGTTGATCTGGCGGAAGTGTATGACCTGTCCACAGCATTAGAACTGGATTGGATTGAAGACCTACAACTTGCCCCTCGCGGCGGCGCAGCAGAGTTATTACGCCGGGGAGATACATCGGTGGGCGGCAAGATTCCAGTCAACGCCTCAGGCGGACTAGCCTGTTTTGGCGAAGCGGTACCGGCTCAGGCGATTGCGCAAATTTGCGAACTGACCTGGCAACTGCGAGGCGAGGCTGGCGATCGTCAGGTCCAGGGCGCGCGGGTTGGTATCACTGCAAATCAGGGTCTGTTTGGCCATGGCAGTTCGGTGATCGTCAAGCGCTAGGAAAGTTTTCAGGTGTCCTTCACCGAGGCCTGCTTAAGATACTCGATTAAGTCCGTCCGTTGCCGTGCATCGGACATGGATACGCTCATCATGGTCGTATCGGGCACCATAATTACCGGGCCCTGCAGCCATTTGTCCAGCTTCTGGGGCGTCCACACAAAAGCAGCTGCCTGCAATCCGGCCGAATAATAGGCAAATTCCTTCTGCGTACCTGCGACCTTGCCAAAAATCCTGTGCAAATTAGGCCCAATGCCATGACCCGTTTCTTGCTCGAGAGAGTGGCAGCCGCGGCAGGTACCGAAGATCAATCGGCCCCTAGCGGGATCACCGACCAATGAAGCGCCAGGGCCAATTTGCCTGTCAGCAGGCAAGTCCTCGGCACGCAAGCCTGAGGCAAGTACTATAAGCGCCGTAAGAGCCAGCCCACGGATCATAAAGATACCTTCTGCAACACCGCGTGCTGCCCTCCCCGACGACCGAAATAAATACAGTCGCCCAGCGATAAACCCTCTGCAAAATACGGCGCCGAGGGCAGACCTGCAGCAGTTCGTCCGACCGCGTAAAGGCCGGGAATAGTTTCACCGAAGCCGTTAAGAACCTGGCCATTTACCGTGGTATGAAGTCCGCCCAGTGTGTACGTCGGGGTAAAAGTCTGGGTCACAGACAGGTTCCACGCGCGGTAGGGTGGGCCCTGTAACGGGCGCAAGAATTGTGTTGATTTTCTAAACAATGGATCCTCGCCGGCACCGGCGAACCGGTTGTAGTAGGCCACTGTGTTTTGCAGAGCTCCCGGGGGAAACCCAAGCTGGTGCGCCAGATCGCCAATACTTTGGCCTTCCGCTGCCAGTGGGAAATCGTCCTGCTTGAGGCTCAAGCTGCTGCGATCGTCAGTAATCAGCCAACCAGCCCCCTGCTGGCAATAGGCTATCGCGTTTCCCAATACACCGGGAGAGGCGTCCTCCGCAATAAAGCGCTGAGCCGTCGTGTTCACCACAATCCCGGACAAGGTCTGTGTAGGCGAACGGATTGTGGTAGCGGCATAGCCTTCTTGCATGCGGTGCGCGGCCGCACCAGCACTCACCCCCATGCTGATGCCCTGTCCCAGATCATGGGCCCCCGCCCAAGGCACCGCGCAGTCATACAACTGGGGCGCGTAATGCTTGAGCATTTCCCGGTTGTGAACAAAGCCACCGCTGGCAAGTATGACGGCGCGTCGCACCCGTACCGCAAGCTTTTGGCCATCAGCGGACACCATCATCCCTGCTACTTTGCCGTCAGATTCGACAATCAACTGTTGGCTTGCCACCCCAGTGCGCGTGAGCACGCCGATCTTGGCAGTGCTGGCCAACAGAGCCTCCATCATCCTACGACCACCGGTTTTACCTGACACACCGGGAGCATGGCCCCGGGGTACAGCGGTGGCCATGCGCCTACCCTGCCAGGAATCTTCATTGCCAGAAAAATACAATGATTCATCACCCTCTGGCAGCCCTTTGGCCGTCGATAACTTTTGTGTATAGGGCACGCCCTGATCAACCAACCAGTCAAAGTTGGCGGCACTGCCTTCACAGTAACTCTGAATTTTTTCCAATTGTGGGTGAAGCCCGGCGCTGGCCACCATAAACGCGTACATATTTTCAACAGAGTCGGCCACGCCTAAGGCGCGCTGCAGCGAGGTGCCACCGCCGGCATAAACCACCCCCCCCGACATGATCGAGGAGCCACCCAACTGCGGCAGGGCTTCGAGCATGAGAACCTCAGCCCCAGCAAGCTTGGCCTCTATAGCGGCACTGACACCCGCCGCTCCGGAGCCGGCAACCAGAATGTCAGTTGCCATGTCCCAGGACTTGACCGAAGAACGCGGTACTGCAGCCGACCCGCCTGCGATGCTAAAAGCCGCAGCCCCACCCAGCCCACTCAATACTTGTCGACGACTCAAGCCTAGGCGCTTGGATGTGGGCATACCCGCGCTGTCATGCTCCCCACTCATGAGCTGCGCACATACTCCAGTTGATCGTCGATCATATAAGTTCGGTGACGGCTTCCAGCCAAATCTATATCCACAGTTTCGTAGCCCGCATCACCGGCGTAGAGAAAACAGATGCCGCCATCAACGAATACCATACGCGGTGCGAAAATCAGCGGCTCGCGCGGTCGCAGTGCCTCTTCCGCTTCGCCGGAGTCCCGATAGTTAGCGATATCCATCAAGCTAATAAAGGTGGGAGGCGTTAATTTGAAGGGATTGTCATCATCGGCAATTGCCGCAAATGCCTCCTGTGGACTAAACCACTGATGATGCGAAATTTCACCTCCGTCGACGGTAACCTCCTGGCCATCACTCAAAGCGGCCAGAAAAAACCAGGTCGAATAACGGCGGCGCGCGCCCTCTGGGGTGGTCCAGTGAGACATAGTGACCAGCTGATCAATGCGGATATTCAGGCCTGCTTCCTCCTGGGTCTCTCGCACAGCCGCGTGCAGGGCGGCCTGGAGATCATCGCCATCAGTTATACGGTCCTCTTCATCGACACGACCACCCGGGAACACCCACATACCACCCATGTGCTTGAGCGCCTTGTTACGCTGCACCAGCAGAACCTCCAGACCCTGCTCACCATCCCGCACCAACACTATGGTTGCTGCCGGGTGGGCAGGCTGAATTTCATTACTGGTCTCAATCATTGGGATAAAACCGACTAATGGTATCGATGACACAAGCGGGCCGATCACTCCCTTCCACCTCTATAGTCATCCGCACGACAACCTGGACACATTTTTTGATCGATTCTGCACTGATTATTTCTCCGCGACCCCTTAGCCGACTGCCAACAGGTACCGCTGCAGGAAAACGCACTTTTTCACAGCCATAGTTAACGCCCATTGAGATATTTTCCACCCGCATGATCTGCGGAAGGAACAGGTTTGCCAGGGACAGACTAAGGTAGCCGTGAGCGATGGTCGCGCCATAGGGACCCGCGGCCGCCCGTTCAGGGTCAACATGAATCCATTGGTGGTCACCTGTGGCCTCGGCAAACAAATCAATTCGATGCTGGTCAATTCTCAGCCAATCGCTGACACCCAAATTTTGCCCCACGGCGGAGAGCAACCCTGCTGGTTCAGCAAATATTGTCGTCATTAGTCTTGGGGTACTCGTATTGAAAATTCGGTTAAAACTATAGCATTGCAACAACGGGATTGTGCAGAAATGGCATTGTTAGCTATAGTTCGACCCTAAATTCTAAAACCTCAAGGAAATTACTATGAACGGCGTTGAATCTGGCGACATCTTGTCCCTTTACGTAGTCCCCTGGGCGATAAAAATCGCTCTCGCACTGGTTATATTCTATGTTGGCCGCAAAGTCGTAGGCATGGCAGTAGGCCTAGCCGAAAAAATGATGCGCCGCCAGGAAATGGACGATATTTTGATCCGTTTCATCGCCTCTATCGTTCGCTGGGTATTGCTGCTATTTGTCATCATCGCCGCCTTGAGTCAATTGGGTATAGACACGACCTCACTCATCGCTCTATTGGGTGCTGCGGGACTGGCTATCGGCCTCTCGCTGCAGAGCTCGCTGTCAAACTTCGCCTCCGGTGTTATGTTGATCATCTTCCGGCCGTTCACCAAAGGTGACTTTGTTGAGGCGGGAGGTGCCACCGGCGTAATCGATAGCATCAGTATCTTCACCACCACCATGACAACACCAGACAACAAAGAAGTCATCATTCCCAACGGTGCCGTTCTGGGTGGCAATATCACCAACTTCTCCGCTAGACCGACCCGCAGAGTAGATATGGTATTTGGTATTTCTTATGATGACGATCTGTTGTTAGCCAAGAAACTGTTGGAAGAAATTATTGCAGCAGACGATCGTGTACTCGCGGAGCCAGCACCCGTTGTTACTGTCGGCGAACTCGCTGACTCCAGCGTCAACTTTTTGGTTCGTCCCTGGGTAAAGGCAGAAGATTACTGGGGAGTAACCTGGGATACCACAGAAGCTGTTAAATTGAAGTTTGACGCAGCTGGTATCAGCATCCCATATCCGCAAATGGATGTGCACATGAACAAGGCGGATTAATCCGCCAGGTTACTGAATTCCTTACAAGAAATTCACAATCAACCGGGGTCCCGTTGTGATATAAAGCGCACCCCGGCCCCGCGCATCCCTGCTGCCTTTGCCGGTATCATCAATATCCTTTTGTACCGGCGAGAGCGGTTTTCATTGTGACCCAAAAACGAAATCAATTTTTTCTATCCCTACTACTATTGGGCGGTGCTGCCGTAATTTCGGGAGTACTATTTCTTAACCGACCCTCGTCGGCCATCTCTGAACCAGTTTACGTACCCATAACCGTCGATGTTACACAGGCAGTGATGCAAACCATACGCATCCCCGTCGCCGCCCAGGGAACGGTATCCGCGTTGCAATCAACGCACATACAGGCTGAGGTCAAAGGACGAATTGTCGAGTTGTCACCCGCATTCAATGTCGGAGGATTCATAGCCGCCGATGAAGTCATTCTGCGAATCGATCCCCGCGACTACGAAACTAATCTGTTGCGTGCTCAAGCTGCGGTAGAGTCAGCCGAAAGCATCCTTGCCCAGGAACGTGGTCGGGCCCAAGTGGCGAAACGGGAATGGGATAACCTGCCAAAAGGAAGCCAACGCAGCGAGGAAGCCAAAGACCTTTACCTGCGCAAACCACAACTGGAACAAGCTGAAGCACAGCTGTTGGCCGCTCGCGCCGACTACGACACTGCCAACGATAATTTAGAACGCACTGTAATCCGCGCGCCCTACGACGCCATCATCCGCGAAAAACAAACCGATCTCGGACAGTTTGTTGCTGCAGGAAGCCCGCTGGCAGTGGTTTTTTCAGTGGCATATGCTGAAGTTCGCCTGCCAATTCCGCAGAGCAAACTGGCCTATCTGGATTTACCGGGCTTGAGTGGCTATGAGCAGGAAGTACCTATCGATTTGTATACCGACGTGGCGGGTGACATCAGCCACTGGCCGGCAAGGCTGGATCGCACAGAGGGGGTATTTGACGAACGTTCCAGAGCGCTCTTCACCGTCGCACGCGTAGAAGACCCCTACGGTTTAAAGCATCCAGAGAGAGGCGCATTGCGCATTGGCACATTCGTCAACGCAACCATTCAGGGCAAGGCAATTGAGAGCCTCGTTCGGCTACCGAGATATATCTTACGCGCAGGCAACAACTTGTGGGTGGTAGATGCCAACAATCGGCTGCGAAACCGTCAAGTTACTGTGCTGAGAACCGGCGGCGATCAAGTTTATGTTTCAGAGGGCTTGCAGGAAAACGACTTAATTTCACTAACGACCGTCGATAGTAGCCTGGATGGCGCCGAGGTCAGCATAATCTCCCGCACACCAAGCAATAAGCTACAAGGCTTAATAGGGCAATGACTGACGTGCGCAAGAAAGGCATTATTGCGTGGTTCGCCTATAACCCGGTAGCCGCCAATTTATTGATGATTATCATTATGGTGGTGGGTTTGGGATCGGCGTTCTCAATCCCAAGAGCGATGTTTCCTTCCTTCGATATTGATCGCATTTTAATCTCTATCACGTACCCGGGAGCAGCTCCTGAGGAGGTTGAGAAAGGTGTCGTTCTACGAATCGAAGAAGCCATAAAAGACGTGAATGGTATCAAGCGGGTTGAATCGGATTCATTCGAATCCCGTGCGCAGTTATTTATTGAGCCAGTGGATGGGGTCGATCTTGGCAAGCTCACCGACGACATTCGCAACCAGATTGATGCGATTCAACACTTCCCGGACGATGTTGAAAAAGCCATCATTCGCCAACTGGAAATAGAATTTCCAGCAATAACTATTCAGATTTCCGGCGCATTGAGTGAGCGTGCAATGACCGCTCTGGCTGATGAAATCAGAAGGGAAGTCGTCACCGATCCGCAGGTGTCCGCAGCCAAGGTTGTGGGCGCTAGAGAATACGAAATAGCCATTGAAATATCCGAGTCCCTGCTGCGCGAATATCACCTGACGCTAGCTGAAGTTGCTCGAATGATATCGCTTTCCTCCCTGGATCTTCCTGCGGGATCGCTGCAAACCAACAACGGCGACATCATGCTGCGCACTATAGGCCAAGCCTATGTTCAGCAGGATTTTGAGGTCATTGTATTGCGTACGTATCCCGACGGCACTCGTCTGCTGCTAGGCGATATTGCAACGGTCGACGACGGCTTTGTTGATGGTGTGGGATTTTCGACCTTTGACGGACAGTACTCAGTCGGCGTCAACGTATTTGCCACTGGCGATCAGGACGTGGTGGATACTGCAGATGCAGCCAAGGCCTATGTTGCACAGAAACAGGCATCGCTACCCGAAGGCGTAAAACTGGAAATATGGGCGGATTTTACCTATTACCTGAAAGATCGCCTGGGCATGATGCTGCGCAATCTGGCCGTGGGAGCACTGCTGGTGTTTATCGTGCTGGCACTTTTTCTGGAGATTAAGCTCGCGTTCTGGGTGATGCTGGGTATTCCTGTGTGTTTCCTGGGTGCAATGGCGATGATCAATACCCCCTACATCGACGCCAGTTTAAATATGATCAGTATTTTTGGATTTATCCTGGTTCTGGGAATCGTGGTTGATGACGCGATTATCATGGGTGAGAGTGCCTACACTGAACAGGAGCGACACGGTCACAGCGCAGAAAATGTTATCACCGGGGTACATAGGGTTAGTACTCCCGCGACCTTTGGGGTCCTTACGACCATTGTGGCGTTTATGCCCACCCTGTTTATTGCCGGGCCCTTTGCCGCATTTCCGGCGGCCTGTGGCATCGTGGTGATTTTTTGTCTGATCTTTTCGCTGGTGGAATCCAAGTGGATACTGCCCGCACATTTGGCGCACAGTAAGCCGACTCGCAACCGCCTATTGTTGAAGGTCGACCACGTACAGGAGGCCGTCAACCGACATCTGCGAAGTTTTGTCCAGAATCGCTATCTCCCTCTGGCGGAACGCTGTGTTCGCAATCGCTATCTCACGCTGTCGTTTTTTCTGGCGCTGCTTATTCTCTGTGCAGGTCTGATTCTTGGCGGTCTGGTTCGTACTGTTATTGCTCCCGATGTGCCGGGGGAATATATCCAGGCTGAGCTACGAATGGTGCAAGGTACACCGACCGAGCGCACCATTGAGACAGTAAAGAAAATAGCCACCGCAATTCAAAAAGTCGAGGCCGACTATCAACTTGAATCCGGCACTGATGAACCGCTTATCCAGCATATCGTAGCGTACGGGTTCGAGCAGATAAACGGAGCACTGACCGTTGAACTTACCAAAGAGGATAAGCGTAACATCCACACTCAGGAAATTGCCCGCCGTTGGCGCGAGGCAATAACCAATCTCCACGGTGTAGAGGTTATGGCGGTATCAACCGCTGATGGACCAAAGTTTGGCCCAGCTATTGCCTTTGATCTAAAGCATCAGAATTTCGATACGCTGCGAGCCGCAGCTGAAGAGTTGGAAGGAGCGTTGCGACACTACGACGGGGTCTTCGACATTCGCAATGGCGCCAGTGATACCGCTGAGGAGTTTCATCTGGATATTTTGCCCGAGGCAGAGTCCCTGGGGCTTAGTCGTTTCGACCTCGGCAACCAGGTGCGACACGCTTTCTACGGCGTAGAAGCTCAGCGGGTCCAGCGCGGCTATGATGAAGTCAAGGTCATGGTGCGCTATCCACGCGCCGACAGGGAAAGCATCAGTAGCTTGAACAGCATGTATATTCGCACTCCGGATGGCGATGAAGTGCCCTTTGACACCGTCGCCAAACTGCAGGTAGAACAGGGCCTGGTGAAAGCCACCCATCTTGACTACCAACGTGCGGCAGAAGTCACTGCAGAAGCTGACAAGGCAATTGTGGAACCTTCCAAGGTGATCGCCAGTATTGAGCAGGAGGTTATGCCAGACCTGCTGGAAAAATATCCCGGGCTAAGCTACGGCATCTCGGGCTTGGCAGATGAAGAACGGCAAGCGGCGACCAGTATGGGCATCGGCTTTGGCCTGGCGTTGTTTGGTATCTACGCGCTGCTGGCAATACCGACCAGGTCCTACCTGCAGCCGCTGATAATCATGGGAGTCATCCCCTTCGGAATTATCGGCGCTATCGTTGGGCACTGGATACTGGGTTTGCCTATCAGCCTGATGTCGCTGATGGGGGTTATCGCTTTGAGTGGCGTAGTGGTAAACGACAGTCTGATTCTGGTCGACTATGTCAACAAGTCGGTGGCTGCGGGTGAACCAAGGCAAAGTGCGGTGATGTCCGCGGGTCGCTATCGCTTTCGCGCCATATTGCTGACTTCTCTGACGACCTTTTTTGGTCTTGCACCGATGTTACTCGAACGCAGTGCGCAAGCTCAGGAAATATTACCCATGGCAGTCTCTCTCGCCTTCGGCATCGTCTTTGCCACCGTGATAACCCTGTTACTGGTACCGTGTCTGTACATGATTCTGGACGACCTGGATCGGTGGTGGTCTAATCGAACTTCAGAAACTTCGCCGGGCAGCATAGGCAAACTACCCACTTAGCTAACCGTATGGGGACAAACATGGCACAGTTCGAACGTATTTCTACCACCCAGGCACAACAGATGCTGCAACAGGCAGATGCCCAGTTGGTCGATGTTCGCGATTTCGCTTCTTTTTCGGCATCCCGTATCGAGGGGGCCAGACACCTCGACAACACCACCTTGCAGGACTTTATTCAGGACGCCGATCCGGATCTGCCAGTGATCGTTTACTGCTACCACGGCAACTCAAGCCAGAGCGCCGCCGCATTCCTCAACGAAAAGGGTTTTGAGCAGGTGTACAGTGTGGACGGTGGTTTTGAGGCCTGGCGCCAGGAGCACCCCGTCGTTTCGCCCTAAGGAACCATGCTGCAGTCAACACAGCGCAAATAGAGGTTTCCCGGGTCCTCGAGGCTCAGCAAAAGTTCTGCAGCTTCCCGCACCGGTGCTAACGCTCGATTGATGCCGAGAGACAAGGTACTGTGCGAGAGCAAATTAAGGCTACCCACGCTATCGGCAAATTGCTCGATAAACTGCTCTCTCTGGGTTTTTGGTAATTCAATGTAGTCGACGCGATAGTCTTCAAGACCCGCCAGATCAGCAGCAGCCTGTATTGCGTCCTCAAGATTCCCCAACTGGTCAACCAGGCCGACTTCCACTGCATCACTCGCACTCCACACCCTGCCCTGAGCAATGGTGTCGACCTGTTCAAAGCTCATACCGCGACCCTCTGCCACCAGCTCGACAAAACCACGGTAAGTATGTTGCACAGAAGCGGTGATTGATTCTGCAATAGCCGGACTAAGCGGTCTGTCGAGCCGCAACGAACCGGCCAGCTCCGTAGTGCCCACGCCATCGGTTTGGATACCCACTCGCTCCAGCAGTTGCTCAAACGTGGGAAAGGCGGCAAACACCCCAATGCTGCCGGTGATAGTCCCTGGAGTCGCCCATATCTGATCCGCGTTTGCCGCAATGTAGTAGCCGCCAGATGCCGCAACTGAACCCATAGATACGACCACTGGTAAGCCCTGCGCTTTTGCGCTGATCATTTCTCTACGAATCACCTCCGAAGCAAATACGCTACCACCACCGGTGGACACTCGCAGCACCAGGGCGCTAACACCTTCTTTGTTTACCGCCGTTTGAATCAGCTCAGACAAGGTGTCGCCACCGATACTACCAGCAGGTTGTTCGCCGGGTAGAATATTGCCACTGGCGGTGACCACGGCGACACTATCGCCTGCCAGTGGCTCCGTCTGTTCCGGGGTCGCCCGTTTACGAGCAACATAGTCCTCGAATAAAACGGCCTCAAAACTGCCTTCTTCGCTGCGGGCACCTACCACATCGGCAATGTAATCCATGGCCTCACCGCGCTGCATCAGCTTGTCGACGAGATTCGCATTAAGCGCAACCAGGGCCGTGTCGCCCTGTGCGACAGTCAGCTTTTGGCCGTAGGTGTTAGCGTATTCATCGATACTGCCTGCCGTCAACTGGCGCTGACTTTCTACAGTCTGCGTATATTGCTGCCACAGCTGATTTAACCAACGCCCGGTGATCTCTTTCTCGCCCTCAGACATACTGTCACGTAGAAAAGGCTCCGCCATAGACTTGTGTTCGCCTGCTTTGAACACGTGCATAGTTACCGCGGCCTTGGCCAGGGCGTCGCGGAAATAGTTCCGATAGCTGCTGAATCCCTCAATAGCGACTCCACCGAAGGGATGTAAAATAACGGTGTCCGCATAACTGGCGAGAAAATACTGGTCCTGGGTAAAATAATCGCCTACAGCGACCACCGGCTTACCGCTGGTTTTGAATGCATCGATAGCGATTGCGATTTCCTGAGATTTGCTAATTCCAACGGACAACAACTGATCGAAATCCATCACCAGGCTAGTGATCGCAGGATCATCACGGGCAATATCAACGGCGGCAATCACATCGCGCAGGAGAACCTCGTGCTGGCCAGGAGTCGATTCCACTAACACCGCCTGCAGTGGATCAATATAGGACTTTTGATCGACAATAGTACCCATTGGGTTGAGCAGTAAGGCCGCCCGAGTTGGCACCGGCTGAGAACTGTCAGCGGAGAAAGCGAAGTATATGAGTAGTAACACCAGCAGGAATAGAATATTAGACAGCGCAACGCGCACGTGGGTAATGCCGTTCCATACTGCCCCTGGTAAACGGCGTATCAGCGAAGGGCGACTCATTCTGCGATCTCCTCAGACTCTATAGCCGCACGCAATTCCCGCGCGCGCCATCGAACATAGAACATTGCCGCGCAGAATAACACTACCACCGAGGCCAGGCCGAGCATGGCGAGGACACTATCGGGCTGCGCAAAAATCCGCTCGACAAGGGCAATAAAATACATCAGCGAAACAAAGCAAAGCCAGATATAGCTGCGTAAGCGATCGCGTATGATCCCCGGGAAAAACAGCAACAGTGGAAATAACTTACCAAACCAGATAATCCCAGGCAGTTGGTGGATCCAGGCATCGGCAAGTTGCTGCCCGAAAAGTAGCACATAGCTCAACCAGGTGAGCAGCCAGGCGGCATTACTGAGATTGCCTCGCGGCGTCATGTGGCGTTGACCAAAGCGAGACGCGCTACTCTGGAGCCCAGTGCGCGACATAGCGAGGCCTCGTTACTGTCGAGCTTATTGGCGTTATCCGCACCACCCCAGTGACTGGCGCCATAGGGTGTACCCCCCGATTTCGCCGCCATCAGGCCCGACTCACTGTAGGGTAATCCCAGAACAACCATACCGTGATGTAGCAGGGGCAACATCATGCTCAGTAACGTACTCTCCTGACCACCGTGCATGCTGGAGGTAGAGGTAAACACAGCAGCTGGTTTATCAATCAGCGCCCCACTCAGCCAAAGACTCGAAGTCTGGTCGATGAAATACTTGAGCGGGGCAGCCATATTGCCAAATCGGGTCGGGCTGCCCAAAACCAGCCCGGCACAATCGCGTAAATCCTCGGCTTCACAATACAGCGGGCCATCCGCTGGAATATCTTCCTCGGTCTGCTCACAGTTGGCAGAAATCGCGGGCACAGTTCGCAGTCGAGCACTAATGCCGCTCACCAGCTCTACTCCCCGGGCGATTTGAGCCGACATTTCTGCTGTCGCACCGTGGCGGCTGTAATACAGGACTAAAACGTAGGGATCAGGCATCTTCTAGCAGAGCCAATACATTCTCAGGAGGGCGGCCCAGGACAGCGCGATCACCAGTGACCACAATAGGCCTCTCTATCAGCTTGGGATGGGCAGCCATGGCCGCGAGTATCGTTTCATCGCCGGACTGCGCACTCAAACCCGCGGCTTTATAGTCGTCCTCGCCGCGGCGAACCAATTGGCCTGCCGTCATATCGAGCTTGCTTAGCAGGTCCTGTAGTTTTGATGCGGACAGAGGTTGCTCAAGATAGAGCACAATCTCGGGCTCAACGCCGTGCTCCTGCAGCAGTGCGAGCGTAGCCCGGGATTTCGAACATCGCGGATTATGAAAAATGGTAACAGTGCTCACAGTGGCTCCAATATTTATGCGGCGGAAGATTATAGCAAAGCTTGAACGGTACGCTTCATATTGATGATAGATGTTTCATGGCATAATAGTTCGATGGAACGCTTAACCACACTTAGCCAGCAGCTATGGCACAGACTTCGCTATCTATTTGGCCGCTTTGTTGCGGACCGCTGCTCCGAAAACGCGGCCGCGCTGACCTATATGAGCCTGTTTGCTCTGGTACCTCTGCTGACCGTATTGTACGCCATGGCGTCCGCTATTCCTGCGTTTCAAGGTATGGAGACCAACATTCAGGATTTGCTGTTTCAGCATTTGATGCCAGAAACGTCTTCGGATATCGAATCCTATCTCAGTGATTTTTCAAGGCAGGCCAAGAATCTGACTGGCGTGGGAATCGGTTTTCTAGTGGCCACTGCAGTGTTGATGCTGCGCAATGTTGAGAAAGCTTTCAACATGATCTGGCGCACCCGCGAGAATCGCAGCGCCGTGTCCAGTTTCATGCTCTACTGGGCGGTGCTCAGCCTGGCTCCCATGACTATTGGCCTGGCCCTGGGCATAAGCACTTACCTGGCGTCATACGCCACTTTGTTCCAGGACTACGACGTCATTGGCGCAGGCTCAATGCTGCTTTCCTTATCGCCTTTTCTACTCAGTGTGGGTGCTTTTTCTCTAATCTATGTCGCGGTACCCAACTGCCCCGTTCCTTTCAAGCACGCAGTTATTGGGGGCGCAGTAGCAGCACTTGCTTTTAATCTAGCTCGTTCAGCCTTTACCGATCTGGTGGTGGGCTCTAGCTACACTTTCATTTATGGGGCGTTCGCCGCTGTACCGCTGTTCCTGCTATGGATATACCTGTCCTGGAATATTGTTTTAATGGGCGGCATATTGGTTCATAGCCTGTCAGCGTATCAAACCCAGGAGCAGGCCACCCGCCCCACAGTGCTGAAAGCTTTGGACATACTCTATCTATTCTGGCAACGACAAAAACAGGGCACCAGCGTGCGCGAGATCGAGCTACTGAACGGCACCCATGCGGTAGTCAAAGGCCTGGACAGCGAAACCTGGCGGGAGCTGCGCGATATTTTTCTAAATCAAAATGTGATCAGTCAAAATGACCGCGGCCGCTATCTGTTGAGCCGTGATCTACATGAAATTTCTTTCTGGCAGCTCAAAGAGTGGATCAATGAGGAGCGGCCACTCAATCAGGAAGACATCACCGCCCACCTGCCCTGGCAGGAAAGCGCGTATCGCCTCCTGCGCGGCCAGCGCACCCAACAGCGTGAGCAATTGGATACCAACCTCGCGGACCTGTTTGGCCAATGAGATCGTGGCTTGCCGGGGCCTTACTGCTCATGCTCACCACAGGCTGCGGTCAGCCTCCTTCCTCCGCAGCAGAGACTAGCCGCACTCTTGAGGCCTTACGCGGCCAATGGGTGGTTATCAATTACTGGGCCAAGTGGTGCAAACCTTGCATCAAGGAAATCCCCGAACTTAACGAACTGGACAGTAGCTACGCATCCGTAACCGTGCTGGGCGTCAATTACGACGGCGCCACCGGTGCCGAGCTGACTGAACAAACTCAGCGGTTTGGCGTGGAGTTCGTCAGTCTTGGCGAAGATCCCGCCGCTCTGCTACAAATACCCCGGCCGGTAGTTCTACCCACCACTATCATACTCAACCCTGCGGGTGCTGTTGTGCAAACCCTGGTAGGGCCACAGACTCTGGAATCTCTGACACTGGCGACGGTTGATAGCGTACAAGACGAATAATAAGAGCAAAAAAAACCGGCCCATAAGGCCGGAACTAGAGATGGAGTCTCTCCAAGGGTAATGATGGACCTGGATGGTATCCAGAATATCAAAGGCGGAACCGGTACTGCCTGCAACCGTTCTCCGGACGCGCTGCTGTTCTGCCACTGGTTGTAAGAGTGCGTCCCGGGGAATTAGTTCCGGGACCAACAAAAAAAACCAAGCCTCAATTACTTGCTAGCCTGCATATGCTCAATCAGTGGCTCAGGCGCTTCAGCATAAGATTGCAGTGCACCGGTACTGGCGAACAATATAAATACGGTGGTGTAGACCATTGTCAGGCCCACTTTGATACATCGATTCATGGTGATAACTCCCTACGACTACTTGTCTTGTGATAATAAATATAGTCAGGCAGCCTGAATTCAAGCTGAATTATTTACGTTTGAAGTTACAGTTTGTTAATAAACGCGATCTACGACCGACCGATCTACACGGGTGTGGACAAACGGCACTCGCGATACTAGTCTCATTAGAATAAATAACCCTAAATCAAATTCGAGGATGCGCAAATGGGCCACCATTTCGACGACAATTCCGCCACTATTGGCGGCACCCCCCTGGTCAAAATCAACCGTATTAGCGACGGCAATATCTATGCGAAAGTTGAAAGCCGCAATCCGGCGATGTCGGTAAAGTGCCGCATCGGCACCAGCATGGTGCTGGCAGCAGAAAAGGACGGTAGTTTAAAGCCGGGCATGACCATCGTTGAGCCCACCAGTGGCAATACCGGTATTGCACTGGCCTTCGTGGCCGCCGCCAGAGGCTACGGCTGCATTATAACCATGCCCAATACTATGAGCCTGGAACGTCGCATGCTGATGAAAGCACTGGGAGCCGAAATTCAGTTAACCGAGGGCGCCAAAGGAATTCAAGCTGCGATCGATCTGGCCGACGAGATTATCGCCTCAGATCCGAGCAAACACTGGGGACCTCACCAGTTCGAAAACCCTGCCAATCCTGCTATTCACGAAAAAACTACTGGCCCTGAAATCTGGGCCGATACAGGCGGTGAAATTGATATTTTGGTATCCGGTGTCGGCACCGGGGGCACGCTATCCGGAATATCCAGGTACATCAAAAATGTGCAAGGCAAGGCGATTACCACGGTAGCCGTGGAACCGGAGACCAGCACGATGATAACAGCCGCGATGGCAGGCGAAGAACCCACCCACGCGCCCCATAAAATTCAGGGGATTGGAGCAGGTTTTGTGCCTAAAAACCTTGATTTGGGCATGGTCGACCAGGTTGAGCAAGTGTCCAACGAGGAAGCCTTCGAATGGGCGCATAAGCTGATGCAACAGGAGGGTATCTTGGCGGGAGGATCTTGTGGTGCCGCCATGGCGGTAGCGAACCGGGTAGCCCATCAACCACAGCATGCGGGCAAGACTATCGTCGTAATTTTGCCGGACTCTGGCGAACGCTATCTCAGTTCGCCTTTATTTGCGGGTCAGTTCAGCGATAACGAAACCGTACAGTAGTAGAACTTCTTTGGACGGTCAGGCGCGCTCGAGCAGTATTTCGAGTCGCTCCCTGACGTCCGGCCAGTCCTCGTCAATAACACTGAAGTAAACTGAATCTCTAGAAAATTCTTCCTGCACTATCATATGCTTGCGCATAACCCCCTCCCGACTGGCGCCAATGCGCTCGAGCGCACGTTGCGAGCGCAAGTTACGGGCGTCGGTCTTGAATTCAACGCGCAGACAGCCCAGGCGCTCGAAAGCGTGCCGAAGCAACAGTAGTTTCGCCTCGGTGTTGACCGCGGTACGCTGCCACTCCTGGCCCAACCAGGTCCAACCAATCTCCAGGCTACGATGGTCAGGGCGAATATTGAGATAGCGGGAACTACCAACAACCTTGTTTTTGGAACGCTCGACAATAGCGAAAGGCAGCTGATTGGGTGCCTCCAGCGCCGCATCGATCCACTGACGTGTATCAGCCAAATCAATAAAGCACCTGCGCGGCATAAAGGTCCAATCTCCGGAATCCCGTCCGCGTGTGTATAAACCCTGGGCGTGCTCCTGACTCAGCGGCTCCAGGCGAATAGCATCGCCTTCCAGCACAACAGGTTTTGTTCTTGGCTGCGACTCCATGCCTTGAGCGTCTCCTAACTAGCAGCGACTGTTCATCGCCTGACCCGCGCCGCCTATGGCAGACCCGGAAGTTCAACTAAGGGCGACACGCTAGCAGAGCAACCAGCGACGGGCAATCAATTCGCACCACCAACTTTTACGTCCAAGCCAAAACGTGAGGTAGTACCACAGAATCCATCAGCCGTCGTGCCCGGGTAACACCCTTCTGGTCTAGCAGCTATAATGTTTTAAAATCCAATAAAACCATTGTTCTCTATGTCGAGTTTCACCCGCACGGAACGTTTGTTATCACTGGTGACTACCCTCAGGCCAGGTGAAGGGCGCGTTGCATTGCAGCTGTGCCTGCAAGCGTTTGTGATCATGTTTGCCTACTACCTACTGAAAGTGATCCGGGAACCACTGATTCTAGCGGAGGGCTCGGCGGAATTAAAAGCATATTCCACCGCTTTACAAGCCTTCCTGCTGATGCTGATAGTGCCGTTGTTTGCCCGTCTCTACCAGCGACTGAGCAAGCGCGAGGCCAAGCACCACCTGTTCAGAAATACGATCATGTTGTTTGTTTTCAACCTGGTGCTGTTTGCGATCGCCTACCAGGCCGGGCTGGCCATTGCAGTTGCCTTCTACGTTTGGCTGGGTATTTTTTCGGTCATGGTGCTGGCTCTATTTTGGGCGTTCGCCGCCGACCTGTTTAATTTAAAATCCGGGCAACGGCTATTTCCACTGATCGCAGCGGCAGCGGCGTTCGGGGCGCTACTGGGCTCCGGGTTTGCCAGTAGCCTGGACCACGCGCTGGGTCATGGCGGTGTGATGTGGGTGGCGGCTGCTCTGCTACTGGTACCGTGCTGGCTAAGTTTGAGCACCGAGGGAAAAATCCCCGCAGGCTCCAGGTGCTTCACACTGGAGAGCAGCGACAGTGAGCCACATACGATACTCCACGGGTTCAAAGTCGTGCTGCAGAACCGGTATCTAACGCTGATCGCCTGCCTGGTTATCGTTCTGAACCTGATAAATACCAACGGTGAATATATCCTCGCGACGTTCGTTACCGATATGGCTGAGGAATCGGCTGCGGGGTTGCGCCACAGTGTTGACCAGTACATTACCAACTTTTACTCCGACTACCTTTTTCTGACAACACTGGCCGGATTTCTGATACAGCTGTTCCTGGTTTCACGCATATTTGATCGCATTGGCGTCGCCAATTCGCTCTATATTTTGCCTATATTGATGATCGCCAGCTACAGCCTGATGGCACTGATACCGGTCTTATTGGTCGCCCGAGCCGTGCTGATCAGCGAGAACAGCGTTAATTATTCGCTGGAAACTACTGCCAGGCATGCCTTGTTCTTACCGGTGAGCAGAGAAGACAAATATGTCGGCAAACATACCATCGACACCTTTTTCTTCCGTCTGGGCGACGTGTTTTCCGGAGGCTTTGTGTACCTGGCAAGCGCCGTCGTGGGCCTGGGACTAGTGGGCTTCATCTCACTTAATATCGCCTTGGCGGTTCTGCTACTGATCATATCCATGGCAATTAGCAAACGGCATAAAGTCACTGCGGCCGAGCGCCTGAGTAATATGCCACCGGTAGTCGCTGAGCCCCTGGAGGATCTGTTTATACCCGCCGGCAGCCCCTCACAGTTTCAGATCGATGCTAGAACTTTTATCGACCCGGATGTAGGCGACGCACTTCGATATTCAGCCTTCGCCAATTACTCAGAGCGCCTACCGGCCTGGATCAAATTCGATGGGCTAAACCGTCGTTTTAGTTTCTCGCCGCCGGCAGCTAGAGATGGCCAGTTGATCATACGAGTGGTCGCAAAAGACTATGATGGACTGGAAGCTGAAGTCTGTTTCACCGTAAATTACGGCGTCTGGAGTGAAGGGTCTACCGCTTGATTCGCCTGAGCGGTGAGTAATCGAGAGCGCGCCCGGATGATATTGTAGGCAATTATCAGGTTGATTCCCGCCATTGTCGCGGCCACCGGGATAAAACTCATGGAATCCATGTGCAATACATTGAGGCCGACAAAAATGATCCCGGCCTGCAGCAAATCACCGATACGCTGCCCGAAAGGGTCAATAACTGCACGGGCCTCGTATTTCTCCTGTCGTGACAGCGGCAGATACAGCATTTGCCTAGCGGTGTTCTGCAAAGAATAGTCGAGGCTGTTCTCAGCAATCTTGAAATAGCGGAACCAACCCACCAACGGCAGCAAGGCAAGCGAGGAATAACCGAGAAATACCACCAGGGGGGTCAGTGCAAACGCCACCGCGAAGCCCGCATGCCGCATTAGGCGGGACACCAGAAAAAACTGAATCAGCACGCCCATCAAGTTGACGAAAAAGTAAAAGCCGCCGTAAAAACGCCCTACATAGGTGCCCTTGTCTACGATGATCTCACCGCTCGCGCTACCAGCGGCATAGAGATCTTCAAGGATAGAAGCCAGCAGGTATTCGCCTGTGGTGTTTACCAGGTTCAGCATTATGACAAAGGCCGCCAACAGCATGAGATAGCGTTTGCTCAGTACTAATTTGAAGCCAGCGAAAATAGAGGCGTCCGGCTCCGTATCGCCACTAATCTCGACACTACGTGACTTATCAGGGACCGAGAGCGTGGCATATTTGGCCGGCAGGCTCGACAATAACAAGGTGAAAGCGCCACAAAAAATCAGGCCATAGGCGTCCAGATAATCAACCAACTCGCGAGATACAGCAGAGCCAATCCAGGCGCCCAGAGAGGCACCCAGCGCAACGATCACAAAGATGCGTTCACCCGCTTCGCGGCTGTACAGTTCCGACGCAAACGCCCAGAACTGAGAAATAATCAGTACGCTGTAGGCGCCCAACCAGACGAAATAAGCCACCGAGACTGACAGTCCCGCTTTGCCCGCAGCGGCAAAACCCAGCAGGGTAACGATACAAATCGCAGTGACCACACGCATGTATTGAAAACTGTCGAATTTCCGCGAGAATTTGCTGTAGATGGGTATGAAAAACAACAGCAGCAATGCCTGCAAGGCCACAGCGTAGCTGCGAATCTCAGCCGTACCCTCAGTGAGAATCAACATTTCCCGCGCGGGCTTCAGCAAGTATGCAGTAAATAAAATAAGAAACAGGCTGCCAAACATCGCCATAACGCCCAGTAATTCACCCGGACGTAGTTCTACCCCCAACAGCAGAGAGCGCTTGATGTACCCCTTAATATCGACGGCCATGTGCCGCTATCCCGGATCTACTTGCCGGTACCTTTGGCGTCTTTGAGAATCAGGTCCCGCCGGGTCAAAATCGCTTCAATCTGCCGCGGATGGAGGTATTCAGACAGTTCGGAGGTGAGGTTTTTCTCGTTGAGACTCAGCAGCCGCTCGCGCAATAAATCCGACACCATCAGCGTTACTTTCTTATACTGCTTGGGCCGCTTGCCGGTTGAGCGAAAGGCCAGACTGTGATCAATAAACTTGAGCATGAAATCGTCTTTTGTCCACAAAATATTGGTCAAATTTCGGTCGTCGTTGTGAATAAGTATGTCGAATACAAAGCGCAGTCGATACTGCTCATACTGTGCGCAGTTGCCACCGAAGGGCATTTCCTGCTCCAGGCGATCACGCTCATTGATGGAATTTTCAACCCAATCGGACAACGCTCCTTCATCTCCGTCCACCTCAGAAATTACGGCAGCGGGAACCATTTGCCAGCCCAGCATACGATCGAGTTTGTAGGCGGCAACATCGTACTGATAGCGATCACTGTCATTGTTGCGCCGCGCCGACCAGGTTTTCTTTTTCTCCAGATTAGGGTGAGTATCTTCATACTTGAATACCGCGTCGTTGGTGACCCCGTCACGTTGCTGAGTCACCCGCTTCGGCTTGGTGATACCGGTGCCAATGTAATCGATGGACACCATTTCGGCGTTGAGCATAAAATCTTCGATCTGAGCATCGCTCATGCTCGACAATTGCTGCGACAGGCTTATCTCTTCGGGGACGGGTTGCGCGCGATCTTTGGAGCCCAGATAGTGAACGTAGGTACTACCGCCCTCAGAAATCAACGCTGAGGCCTGCCCTTTGTAGACACTCTTAAGCATGCCGGTGTCCAGCCGGATCGCCAAACCGTCCATCCTGGCCTGCACCTTGCCACGGGTTGGCGTATGCCCCATTACCAGTTGTTTCGCCCCTACCCTCTTGAGAAATCGCTCCGTGTTGTAGGATTCAGCCAGTGGATGACAACTGGCGGTACCGCGGTACCAATTGGGGCTATCGTCGCTAAAGACTAAAGCCTCCTGAGCTTCGAAGACCTGTTGCAGTGACGGAAACCAGTCCGCTTGTTTCTTGGGGTTGGCCGCCACATACTCTTCCGCTCTGGCATTTAAAAATGTAAGCCTGTCGTGGTAACCCACATGTAGGGGCATCACTCCGGCCGCCCGCAATGCTTCCATGCTACCGATAAAGTCGCGCAGCTCCTTTTGTACCTGTTGATTCAGCGAGTCTAGACTTTCTTCACTGGGCAGGGAGGCTATGCCGCCATGCATATAGACCTTGTCGTTTACCTTGATTACCAGCGGTTGCTGCAGCAACCACGAGCCTAGCTTGCCATCGGAAGAGTATGCCTTGCGCAGCGCCACAAAGCCGGGAGGATACTCCTCGTCAAAAGATGCCCTGACCGTAGCATCGTCACCGCCAGTGTTTAGCGCACGGTAATCGGCATACAATTTATCACGATCAGCCTGTGTTTCGTCGCCGGCGAATTCCGCGAACTCGGCTTTCGATACGTAACGTAAATCACCTGTCATCACCATCACTTCGTGATTGCCCAGGGTCAGATGTACGGCACCGCCTGCGGCTCTGGATTGCTGTGACAACTTCATCAGCAATTCGACGACTTTCCTGGAACCTGGACCCCGATCAACCAGATCGCCGGTAGAAACGAGATAGGTATTACCGCCGCTCCAGTTGTGCCCGGCGTCAATCACATTGAGTTCCTTAAGCAGAGCCGTCCAGTCGTCAAAAGCACCGTGCACATCGCCAAATGCAACCACTCGTCCGGGCGCATTAATGTCGTAACGACTGGCAGCCCAGGCCAGATTTACACTTGCGAGGAAAAAGATAACTATCAGAGATCTCAAGAGTGTCGGCATAGTTCGGTATCCATTCAGTTACTGAGACTTTTATTAAGCATAGATTTTAGCTCGAAATCTGCGAAATGCCATTAGCGCTCACCAATAATACGCTAGTCCACCCAACCCAGCACGTCGCGAATAATCGACCAGCGCGGCGTTCTGGTGGCAGCGGCACCGCCAAGCATCCAGTACTCATACAGCGCGTCAATAGTGCCATCCTTGCGCTTTAAATCGACCCAATTGCTAACGAATACCAACATCTCAACGTCACCTTTGGGTATCGGGTACCCTGCTGGCAATTGGATGTTACCGCCGTCGACCGGAACGACGGTATAACGTGGGTAACGGTAACTGTAAGCCGCACCTTCCTCAGCTGACAGTAAAAGCGCATCCGCTCCCGCTCCCTCGCCGGTAAAGAAATCCTCGGCGGCGTCCAAATTGATGATTTCGGCGGCAGGCAGCAGACGCTGGAGGCGAGCTGCAAAATAATGGTTGCTGACCAGAGCGATCGTCAGGTCATCCAGAGTGCGCAGGCGCTGAAGATCACGAAATAGCTCACGGTCATGGTCCGCCACCACCAGTGCAAGGGTCAGGTCGAGGTAGGCACTGGAAAACGAAGCGTAGGCATAGCGATCGGGAAGGCTGGCGATGCAGGACATAGCGATATCCACTTGGCCCGCATCCAGCATCTGTCCCAGAGCATCGAACTCAAAGGGTACAAACTCCAACTGCACACCCAGATCCTCGGCCAGAATATGCGCCATCTCCACATCAAAGCCCACCAGTTTTCCCGCCGGTGTCAAAAAACTGCAAGGCAGGTTATTGGGGCGATAACCGACCTGTAGCAGGCCCTCAGTGAGGATATGGTCGACGCGAGTACCCTCAAGGCGCATTCCATGGGCAGGCGCAGAGATCTCGCTCAGCACGCGACCACTGCCACGAGGCTCCATCAATTCAATATTGGAGAGGACTTCCGTCCGTGGCGGCGTTTCGGGCACGAATGCCATAAAATAGGCCCGCAGCAGCAGTACCAGAACCATCAGACTGGCTGCGGTAATGAGAAGATACCGCAGTAAAGCTCCCGCCTTTAAGGTGAGTCGCCCCGACAGCGCCAGTGTTCCAAGAACGCTCAACACAATGATGTGCAGAGCCGCGAGCATCGCACCAAACCGCCCAACGACGATGCCGGTGACCAGGAAGAGCTGAAACATGTCTGCTGGAATTCGCAGACTATCCAGTAAATATGGGACAGCGACATTGATGCTGCCGAACAGACTGAAAATCCCGCTAAAGGCCAGTACCAGGCGATCACCGCTATCGAGATCGGTGTCGGTAAACCAGGCCGCAAAAAGCACAAACAACAGCACCAGGAGTTTACCCAGCGAGGGGAAATTAAACGACACGGGTACGATAATATCGATCGCCGACTCTACGTCTTTGCCGTCCAACTGGTGGCGGCGCAGTAAGGTCTTACAATTCTCAGCAATTTGCGGCAACACCACAAACTGGTTGCCGGTGGCAAATGCCATCACCAGCGTATCTTTAAAGGTAGAGAGTACTTCTCGAAAAGAAATACCGCTTAGCGCGGCCACCAACCCGGGGAAAATCCAGAAAGTGATCAGACTGGCGAGCGCGATATAGGTCACCAGATAGACCTGAACGCGACTCACCTCATCAATGGTCATAGTGCCGGCGGCGGCCGCTGCAATAGCAAAGATGCCATAGGGTGTGAGTTGCACCATGGCCGCGTTAATTTTACCCAGCGCGGCTGCCAGACCATCAAATATGGGCAATACCGCCGATTTGTCCTCGACCGAGATGAATGCCACGCCCATCAGGATGCTAAACACGACAACTGCAGGCACCATATTCTGTGACAGGGAATAGAAAATATTGGCCGGCACGTACAACTCCAGCAGGTTGGTAGCTACCGGTTCATGAGTGCGGACACTGCTAAAGAATGCGGCCGTATCCAGATCGGGAAACGCCATAGCGCCCAGAAATATAATGATCAGCGCCAGCGCCCAGATCGCGATTAACACCAAAGTACCGCGCACCGCCAAGCGCCTCGCTTGGGCCATGTCCATGCGGCCAAATCCGGCGATCAGTGAAACCATGATGTAGGGAAGAATTGTGATCTGTAGCAACGCAATGAAGATATCGCCGATGATCTTCAAATCAGCGACCAGTTCTCCAAAGAATAGCCCGGCCAGGACGCCCGCTCCCAATCCGGTAAATATACGCGCCGATAATCCCATGATGTAAGTATTCGTTTATTCTTAGTTTTCGAGACTATCATACACGCAAAGCGCGCGCGCCTTGCACAGCTATATCACTGGCAACCCGCTGTTCGCTAGCTCAAGCGGTGTGCTTAACCAGGATACAAGCCCTGTGGATGCCACCCTATTCAGTCCAATCGATACTGATCCAGGGAGGGTTCTAGTGTTCTCTCCAATGCCGTCAAAAATGGTTTGAAGTGTGCCCACTGCTCGATACCCTCGCGGTAGATCGGCTGCCTTACCTGCTCTGAACTCGCGGTACGAACAGCGCGCTCTGTGTTGTAGTAGTTCAGACATTCCGCTTCGAATGGCAGCCCGCAGTATTCCAGGATACGCGCTACCTGGGTTTCCAGATCCGCGACAACATTCTCGTAGTGCACCCGGAGCACACTGTTAGGCGACACACTGTCCCAATGGTCCATGAGTTCCACGTAATCATTGTAGTATCGGCCAAAGTCGACCAGGTCGTAACTGAACTCCTGCCCTTCAGCGAACAATTGCTTAAACCCACTGAAGCAGCAGGCCATGGGATGCCTGCGGGCATCGATTATCTTTGCATTGGGTAAAATGAGCTTGATAAGACCGATGTGACGAAAGTTGTTAGGCATTTTATCGATGAAGAAGGGGGCTCCCTGCCTGTGGATGCGAGTATCCTCGATGTACTGCTCACCAAGGGATCGAAGTTGTTCGTCACTGAAATCGTGTAATAGCTCCGGGTACGGCTTGCCGCCACCGTCACGCCCCTGACGCCGAAGCTTCTGCGCAGTCGAGAGAATATTGGGAAGCTCGAGAGTGCCATCGACCTGGCTGTGCGAAGACAGTATTTGCTCCAACAAAGTCGACCCGGCTCTGGGTAAGCCGAGGATAAATATTGGGTCCGGCGCCGCAAAGCCTACGTCGGCGCGACTGTCCAAAACTTCACGGGTAAAGTAGACGCGCTGCGCCAACAGCTCTTCCGACATCTTGTCAGCGTCATAGTTACTCTGCTGTCGCTTCAGCCGATTACCCCGGGCATAGTATTCAAACGAACGGCCGTAATCCTGTTCGTCCTCAAAAGCCTTGCCCAGCGCGAAGGCCATGTGCACCTTGCTGGCTGGCCCGAGTTCTTCGCGCTGCTCCAGAGCGAGCATCTCACCAATTTCGTACTCGCTGAACCGATAGGTTTTCAGATTGGACAGTGCGTAATAGGCCTCTCCGTGCCAGGGGTTCGAGGAGATTGCCGCCTTGTAACTCTCAATGGCCTGTTTTTGACTGCCGCGGGTCTTTAATGCGTGGCCCCGTGAGGTCAGGGTGATTGCATCTGCGGGTAGTATTTCCAGGACTCCATCAAACAGCTCTAGCGCGCCTTCAAAATCCCCCATCTGCATTTTCTCGATCGCATAAAGGGATTTCAACTGCGGATTGCCGGGCTGTTCTTGGTACAGGCTTTTTGCAGCGGATAGCGCTTGGGTGAACTTTTGCCTTTTGCGCAGTATGCCGATGAAATCTATTTTTACCTGAATATTGCCAGGCTCGAACTCCGCGGCGCTCTCCAGCAAATATTCAGCGTCTTCGAGTGCACCGAACCGGACAGCGAGCTCAGCCAGAAGGCGCATGCCCTCAACATGAGTCGGATTGGCTTGCAGGAACTTGCGACATAGGGTTTCGGCCTTGAGCAACCTGCCCTGTGCCATGAGGTCTGTCACTGCGACCAGTGCTTTGGGCAGTGTCTGTAGCCGCTGAACCTGCGCCAGTGCCTGCTGCGCATCTTTCGCGCGACCCATTGCCCCCAGAATTTGATACTGGTTTTGCCAGCTCGCCAGCAGGACCGGATTGAGTTGGCAGGCATTGGCAAACGCCGCCAGTGCTTTTTGTGGGGACTTCAAGGCAACATGCAGGTGACCTTGTTCCTGATAGCACCGACCCGGGTCGCTGGATAGCGACATGAGAGAGTCCAGACACGCCTGCGCTTTATCGTACTTCTTTAGGTATCTGTAGCATACCGCAGCCATATATAGCGCTTCGGCATGATCTGGATTGCATGAGAGCAATTTGTCGATGTCCTGCAACGCAGCCGCAAAATCACCGGAGGCAATTCTCTTTTGAATATCGGCAGGTTTAGGATCATCCGAAGTTGAAGTCATGAGATACCATGGGGTCAGAATGAAAATGCCCCGGCAGTTTAACGCCAGGGCATTGGTCTTGCGAGCGGTGGTTTAGAAGTCGTAAGTGAAGCGCAGGCCAACGGTGCGAGGCCTTGCCATAGTGACCCTTGCGCGGTTGAATATGGCGTTGCCCGAGACTTCCGCTCTTTCATCGGTCAGGTTTTCCACATAGAGCTCGGCGGTCCATTCATCAGAGCTAACGCCAGCAGTCGCGCCCAACAGGTACCAGCTGTCCAGTGTTACGCTGTTGTCTGCCACGATGTCGGTGTTGACCTCATCCGAGTAGCTGACATACGACATAACGTGGGCCAGGTTACCCCCGGCAAGGTCCCACTCGTATCTTGCATTAAGGGTTGCCTGAAGCTCTGGCGCAAAAGCCAGTTCATCGCCTTCCTGAACAAAGTTAGTGACAAGACTGTCGGTGATTTCGGTGTCGAGGAAAGAGAATCCGCCGGTCAGCATCAGCCCGGGTACAGAACTCGGCACCCAGGTAAGGTCACCTTCCAGACCGGTGACCTCTGCATTCGCGCCGTTGTCAGAGAAGAACAGGTTGGTGATGCCGGTGTCGAAGATGCCTATCTGCATATCTTCTATCTCGACAAAGAATATGTCTCCATTAAAACGCAGAGTGCCGTCCAGTAAGTCGAGCTTCCAGCCCAGTTCGTAGTTGGTGACATCGTCCGTATCCATTGCAAACGGCACGGTGTAGCTGCCATCGCTAGACACTGAACCGCCCGGGCGGTTAAGGAATCCGGGGCGATAGCCCTCTGAGTAGGTGACATAATAGAGCTGGTCTACGTTCGGCGTCCAGGTGAGACTGACCTTGCCAATCACGCCATCTGTTTCGGCCTTGTCATTTTCTCCGCTGAATATTTCATCCAGGTTGTTCCCAGCCTGGTTGTCCTCGGTTGCGCCCAGGTTGCCAAACGAGCCCGATGCACTCCCTAGCAGATCGACTTCGATGTCGTACCATCGAGCGCCTAGCGTGACCATGAATTGATCGGATACATCGATATTCAGCTCTCCGAATACGCCCATTTGCTCGTCGGTGCGCTTCACATCGTTGCGGAAGCGGACGCCCGGAGGATATTCGCCCGTATCCTGAACCGTTGCCCCCAGGGCGGAAAATGTTGGTCCAAACCCAATGCTCTCACCGTCGAATGCGAGGATCTCGGTCGAGCCGGGGTAGGTGAAGTCGTTTAGCTCGAGTATTTCCATGTCGCTGTAGAAGGCACCAACAATACCTCGAAGGGATCGGCTCTGATCAGTCGAAATTCGGAATTCGTGTGTTTGCACTTCGGTATCTACAGAACTTGTTACAAACAGGTTAGGCGCCTGGCAGGTACCACTAGGTGCGCCAGTGGGATAAGAAACCGAGGCGTCGCAGATGTAGTAGGGAATGTACTGGCCGACAAAGAGGTAGTCGGTGTAATCGATCTTGGACTCTGCCTCGCGCTCTGTGTAAGCACCCGTGTAAAGAAGGTCCAGTGTTCCCAGTCGACCGCTCAGGGTCCAGTTGTAGTTTTCGTAATCGTCATCCAGCGTGTCTTTCTCGTAGCGGCTGACCTCGAGGTCGTCGAGCTCCGGATCCTGGAAGAAGACCCCGTCTGTATCGATGTTCTGTATGGCGACACCGACTAACAGGGTCCAATCATCATTAATGTCCCATAGCCCACTCAGGCGTGCGCCCGTGTAGCTTGCCTCGTTAAAGTCGTCGTCGGCATCTGCGGAATTGTCAGCCGCCAGGAAGTTTACATTGGACAAGTCACTACTACCCTGGATTCCACCCGGTTGGAAGCGGGCACTGTCTCGCGCTGTCAGGGGTGCCGCCACGTTATCGATATAGCCTCCCTGCTGGTCCACGTAAGCAACGCCGCGAAGGGCAAAGCTATCTGATATGGGCACATTGATCATGCCTTCCAGGTTGTAGCCGGGGTCGCCTTCCTGAGTATACGCTGCGCCCACCTTCACGTTGGCCGCGAAGTCGCTAGGATCTGGCTTGTTGGTAATCAAGCGTACCGTACCGGCCTGTGAGCTGGCGCCAAACAGGGTGCCCTGCGGGCCCTTCAAAACTTCAATTCGTTCGAGGTCAGCCGCGTAAACGTCCAGATTTCGCCCCGGTTGCGTGAGCGGCTGCTCGTCCAGGTAAAAAGCGACGTTCGGCGCGAGGCCAGCCACGCCGGAAGTGGTTGTGTTGGGCGTGGTAGAGGCTACACCCCGAATGTAAATGGTATTGGTGCCCGGTCCGCCGCCACCGGCAGTGACACCTGGCAAATGCACAAGATAGTCAGAGAAGTCCTTGATCCCCAGTTGTTGCAGCGATTCTTCCCCCAGCGCCGTTATCGCGATGGGAATATCCTGGGTACTGGCGGATTTTTTCGTCGCCGTGACGATCACCTCTTCAAGTTGAGCATGAGCAAGATTGATCGTTGAAGCCGCCAAAATGGCTCCGTACATAGCATTTTTTTTGAACATAAGGTTTCCGGGTTGGTAGGAGGACAGCCTGAAGTTTTATTATTGTTCGAACAGGAATATTTATAATACTAAGCATTATTTTAACCCTTCCATGCCTCCAACCTCAAGTTCCACGGTAAAAATGACAAATTTAGCCGTAATTACAGCAACTTGATCGCATTATCGATGGCCTTACAGTAAATCCGCAGAAATATAATTGCTTAGTATTCTATGTAATGGGCGACCCTGAACACCCCGTCTGCGTATAATGCTTGGTATTCTAAATAAATTTCGAGTGGCGCGATCGCGTCGAATTGCAGATGGCCAGAAAATACCGATCGGACCACACTATTGGGGAAGATAATATCCAAGTATGGGGTATGGATATTCATAACCCTGTGTTCGCGGTTAGCGCCAGCTTCATTGTCTTATTTGTCATGGTCACGATCCAGTTTCCGGCTCAGACCAATGAGATTCTTGGTGCCGCTCGGGGCTGGACTTTGGCAACATTTGACAGCTTCATGATGACGGCGGTGAGCGCGATCCTGTTTTTCTGTTTGGCCCTCACCGTGTTACCTGTTTCCAAAATAAGGCTGGGTGGGGACAATGCCGAGCCTGAATTCAGTCGCATGAGCTGGCTCGCAATGCTGTTTTCTGCAGGTATGGGTATCGGCTTGATGTTTTGGGGAGTCGCGGAACCCATGACTTACTATACTGGCGCTGGCGGCACGCCCCTTGGTGTTTCACCGCAGACGCCAGAGGCTGCGGATATGGCCATGGCGGCAACCCTGTATCACTGGGGCCTGCACGCATGGGCCATCTATGCTGTTATGGGGCTGGCGTTGGCGTTTTTTAGCTACAATTGCAAACTCCCCCTCACCTTGCGCTCTGCCTTCTATCCGATACTCGGGGAGCGCTGCTGGGGGTGGCCGGGCCACGTTATTGACACGTTTGCCGTACTGGCGACGATATTTGGCCTGGCCACATCTCTCGGTCTTGGGGCATCACAGGTCAACGCAGGTTTATCCATGATATTTGGGGTCGAAGATGGCCTCAATACCAAGTTATCCATCATCGTCTTCGTTACGTTCATTGCCACTATCTCGGTGGTGCGTGGCCTGGACGGGGGCGTCAAAGTCCTGAGCAATTTCAATATGTTGCTGGCTTTTGCCCTGCTGGTTTTTATTATCGTAGTCGGCAGTGATATCAGCGTTGTTGGGGCTGTGGTGGATACAGCGGGAAACTACCTTGGCAATATCATCCCCCTGAGTAACTGGGCGGGCCGGGACGATCAGCAATGGATGCAAGATTGGACGGTGTTCTACTGGGCCTGGTGGGTTAGTTGGTCGCCGTTCGTGGGAATGTTTATCGCCCGTGTTTCCAAGGGACGAACCGTCCGGGAGTTTATTATCGCGGTACTGCTGGTGCCGACGCTGGTGACATTGATCTGGATGAGCGTGTTTGGCATGAATGCACTGCACCAGGCGCAAAATGGGATTGGCAGCCTGGCCAGCGGTATGAGTTCGATTAGTATCGCCACCTTCCAGATGCTCGAAAGCCTGCCTTTCAGTGGGCTGACAACGGTGGTCGGGGTGGTGTTGGTGCTGGTGTTTTTTATTACTTCCTCGGACTCCGGTTCGCTGGTTATCGACGGTATCACGGCGGGTGGCAAACACGACGCGCCAGTGCCCCAGCGCGTCTTCTGGGCCTCAATGGAGGGCTTGCTGGCCGCTGCCCTGCTTTACGGTGGAGGCTCTCAGGCATTGGCGGCTCTACAAGCCGGGACGGTGATTGCCGGTATACCCTTTACGGTAATTCTTCTATTGGTGTGTTTCAGTCTCTACAAGGGGCTCACTGCCAATTTGCGGGAGTCAAGACTGTCTTGACCTCAGCTACTCGCTGAAGCTAGCATCGCACTCGAAGGACAAATTGGAGCTCATGGTGGACCCTCTGGAACAAGTACTGGTGTCCCTGCGCAGGGTTATTCGCGCTACGGACCTACACTCAAAGCATCTGGCCAAAACATCGGGGCTAACTGCACCGCAGATACTGCTGCTCCAGGCAATTCTCAAGCTGGAAGGCGCCCCAGTTGGGCAGCTGGCTAAAGAAGTCAGCCTGAGCCAGGCCACGGTTACTTCAATCCTGGATAGGCTGGAGAAAAAGGAATATATAGGGCGCGAGCGCTCCGTTGTCGACAAGCGCAAGGTACACGTCCACCTCACTGAGCACGGCATTGAGGTGCTCAAGAATGCACCCCAACCATTACAGGCCGAATTCTCCAATCAGTTCAATGAACTGCAGGAATGGGAGCAGACCATGATTATCGCAGCGCTGCAGCGGGTAGCGTACATGATGGATGCCGAGCATATTGACGCCTCCCCGGTTCTCGATGTAGGCGCCCTGGACAGATCGCTTGAGCCACCATCAAGTGTGGAAAGCCTTAATTGATTCAAACCTGTGCGTGATTCCATCGAAAGCGAAAAGTACTAGCAGATCCAGCAGCACATTGAACCCAAGTTCGGTTAGACTTGTCTCCCCTACAGGCTCGCCAACCGGATTCATTAAACGTGTTTGAAAATCTCGACCTAGATCACCGGGTGAACCTGGGAATAGCCGAACTTGGGCTGCAAACACCCACCGAGGTTCAGGAGAAAGTGGTGCCCCTGGCATTGGCCGGCCACGACTTGCAGGTCAGTGCGGAAACCGGCAGCGGCAAGACCCTGGCCTATTTGATCCCCACCCTGCACAAAATACTAAGCTCAGAAGTCGACCCCAATGCGGGAACGCTAGCGATAGTACTGGTGCCCACCCGGGAGCTGGCGCGACAGGTGGTGAAACACTGCCGTAAATTGGCAGTTAAGACGCCAGTGCAAGTCCACGCGATAACCGGCGGAGCCGACTTCAAATACCAGAGCTCCTTGTTTCGCAAGAATCCGGAGATCGTTGTAGCGACACCTGGAAGACTACTTGAGCACTGTGAAAAAGGCAGCGCAGACCTGTCGGCCCTGCAAACATTGATCCTCGATGAAGCCGATCGCATGCTGGACCTTGGGTTTCGCGAAGACGTGTTAAAAATTGCCGGGTATTGCCCTGAAAGCAAACAGGTGTTGATGCTGTCCGCCACCTTGCGCCACAAGGGCGTGGGGGCAATTGTAGAATCCCTGTTAAAAGACCCCAAATCTGTGGCTATAGGTGAGGTTCGCCAGGCCCACAGTAGTATTTCCCACCAGCGCATTTTGGCCGACAACCCGGAGCACAAGGACAAGTTACTGGTTGCGTTGATGCAAAAGGGCGGCTACCAGCGCGTACTGGTGTTTGCCAACATGCGCAGCACCGCATCGCGATTGGGTGCGCTGCTACGACACAGCGACGTGCGCTGCGACAGCCTGCACGGTGACCTGAGCACCGAGGAAAGGAAGCGAGTAATCTCCAGAATCAATGACGGCAAAGTCGACGCTGTCTGCGCCAGCGATGTTGCCGCCCGTGGCATTGATATCAAAGATGTGGATTTGGTGGTGAATTACGATGTACCGCATAAAGGTGAGGACTATCTGCACCGTACCGGTAGGACCGGGCGTGCTGGCGCTAAGGGTCTGGCCATTTCTTTGGTCACGGCGGCGGACTGGAATTTAATGATCAGCATCCAGCGCTATCTGAACCTGGAGTTCGAGCCGCGCGCAATCACCGGGCTGAAAGCGCATTACAAAGGCCCCAAAAAACAAAAAACCTCGGGCAAGGCCAGTGGCAGTAAGAAGAAACGCACTACGCTGAAAGCGGAGAAAAAAGATCGCCTGCGGGATCGAAAAGCCAAGGGCAAACCCAAACGCAGCAAGTCGAGCGGAGCAAAGCCAAAAGGCCCCAAGAATGACGGCTTCGCCCCACTGATGAAAAAGAAGCCCGTGCCTGAATAAGGCCCAGTCAAACACCCTACAAGCCCACAGGCCCTTCAAAAAAACCTACCTGGAAGTCAGTCACCATGAGCAACCCCCTGCTGGTATCCCAAGAGCTACCTCCTTTTTCATCAATACTGCCCGAGCACGCCGAACCCGCTGTACACGAGATCATCGAGCGCAACAAAGCCACCATCGAGCAACTCCTGCCAGACAATGAAAACTACAGCTGGGGTAATTTGGTACAGGTGATCGAGGATCTGGATGACGAATTGTCCCGGTGCTTTTCCCCTATTGGGCATCTAAATGGCACACTCAACAGCGACGCATTGAGAGAGGCCTACAATAAGTGCCTACCGCTGCTTTCCGCCTATGGCACCTGGATGGGGCAACATAAAGGTTTGTATGAGGCCTACCACCAAATTTCGGAAAGTACCGAGTTTCCCGATCTGGAGTTGGCGCAGAGAACCGCTATTGAACACGCTCTCAGGGATTTTCGACTGGCTGGCGTAGCGCTACCTGAAAGCGATAAAGAACGTTACGGGGAGCTCAAGAAACGTTTGTCCAAGCTGGGCAGCACGTTCAGTGAAAACGTATTGGACGCCACCAACAGCTGGTCCAAGGAGCTAACTGCCGATGCTCTAGCTGGCCTACCAGAGACAGCATTAGCCAGTGCCCGGGAAGCGGGCAAGCAAGCGGGTGTCGAGGGCTATGTAATAAACCTGAACTTTCCCTCTTTGCAGCCTGTTATGACCTATTGCGACGACGCCGCTTTGCGCGAAGAGGCCTACTACGCCAACAACACCCGCGCCTCAGATAGTGGACCTGATGGGGGCCAATGGGACAATACTGCGCTCATAGAAGAAATTTTGAACCTGCGTCTGGAATTGGCCAAATTACTGGGCTTCAACAATTACGCTGAGCTTTCACTGGCGACCAAGATGGCGGACAGTACCGATCAGGTACAACGCTTTCTCTCCGATCTGGCCGCAAGGTCCCAAGTACAGGCCCAGAAGGAATGGCAGGAGCTGGAATTGTTCGCCAGGGAGAGCCACGGCAAAGATCACCTGGATGCCTGGGACGTTGCTTATTTCAGCGAAAAACTGCGGCAGCACAAGTACCAGATATCCCAGGAGGAGATACGACCTTATTTCCCGGTCAGCAAGGTATTGCCCGGTCTGTTTGAGGTAGTTGAGCGTCTTTACCAGATTCAGGTCAGCGAACAGCAGACCTTCGATAGCTACCATCCGGATGTCAGATTGTTTGACGTTTTGCAGGATGGGCAAGTTATCGCCCGCTTTTACCTCGATCTCTACGCCCGTGCCGACAAACGAGGGGGCGCCTGGATGGATGATTGCCGCGTCAGGCGGGTGCAGGGAGAACAGTTGCAAATTCCCGTGGCCTACCTTGTTTGTAATTTTACCCCGCCTATAGACGACACCCCCTCATTGTTAACAGAGCGGGAATTAACCACCTTATTTCACGAGTTTGGTCACGGCCTGCACCATATGCTAACCCGACAGACAGTCGCCGCTGTTTCCGGGATCAATGGGGTCGCATGGGATGCGGTGGAGCTGCCCAGCCAGTTTTTGGAAAATTGGTGCTGGGAGGAAGAGGCACTGGGCTTTATTTCCGGACACTTCGAAACGGGCGAGCCCCTGCCCCGGGAATTACTGGACCGAATGTTGGCCGCGCGCAACTTTCAGTCGGCAATGACTATGGTAAGACAACTGGAATTCTCGCTGTTCGATTTCCAACTACACCGCGACTGGGGCACACCGGCGGTGACTTCTGTGCAAGCACTGTTGGATCAGGTCAGGTCAGAGGTCGCTGTCTTTACACCACCGAAATACAGCAAATTTCAGAACGCGTTCTCACATATTTTCGCCGGGGGTTACGCCGCGGGATATTACAGTTACAAGTGGGCGGAAGTGCTGTCTGCTGACGCCTTTTCACGATTCGAGGAAGAGGGAATTTTTAATCCGGAGACCGGGCGAGATTTCCGCAGGCACATTCTGGAGGTGGGAGGTTCAATTGAAGCACAACAGGCCTTCATCGCCTTTCGTGGGCGCGAGCCAGAGATCGAGGCGCTGCTGAGACACAGCGGAATCGCGGCCTAATCCAGCATTTTTAGACCATCGAGAACTTCGCTGCGAACGTGATCAATGGCGGCAACAACACCTTCGGCGGCCATGCGGTCGGTTGGCAATTTACTCCAACTGATCGACCAAACCC
The DNA here is from genome assembly GCA_036961205.1 of Halioglobus sp. Classification (GTDB taxonomy): domain Bacteria; phylum Pseudomonadota; class Gammaproteobacteria; order Pseudomonadales; family Halieaceae; genus CALJFL01. The sequence goes on from JBALVI010000004.1 coordinate 442,241, forward strand.
CCCTTAATTTCTCAGCGGCAATTCTGACAGGGCTAGAGCAACTGACACTGAGATCGGCAATCAGCCCCACCTTGACCCAACCGTTGCGAGGATTGCCCGCAACCGGATCCTGATCGTAGTGAGCGGCAAAGACCAACTGTTCTAGTTCGGCCAATTGCAGTAGTGTCTCAAAGGAAGCCTCACGCACATTGCTATTGTGCTCGGTAATTTCCATGCGCCAGACATTGTAGGAAAAACCCACCACGGCGAAGAAGATACTGAACAGCGCCGTGGCTTGATACCACTTCATCCTATGCTGTAAATCTTCCCCACCCGCAGTGGTCACTTGCGTTTAGTCCTCGCTACCCAGCCAGTTGTAAACCAGCCCAGCCAGAGCTGCACCAACAATAGGTGCCACCCAGAACATCCACAGTTGAGAAATCGCCCAGCCGCCTTCGATAACGGCAACGCCAGTGCTGCGTGCAGGATTCACTGAGGTATTGGTAATGGGAATACTAATAAGGTGAATAAGCGTAAGACCAAGACCTATAGCCACAGGCGCGAGACCCGCTGGTGCGCGAGCATCTGTAGCCCCGAGGATAATAATCAGGAACATAAAGGTCATCACTACCTCAGTCAGCAGCGCAGACACCATGCTGTAACCGCCTGGCGAATGCTCTCCGTAGCCGTTTGAGGCAAAACCCGCTGTTTCAAAACCAGCCTGACCACTGGCGATGAGATAGAGAACAGCACCGCCGGCAATACCACCGAGCACCTGAGCGATAATATAAGGCAACAGTTCACTAGCAGGGAATCTCCCGCCTACCACCAGCCCAATAGACACCGCGGGATTCAAATGACACCCCGAGATGTGACCGATAGCAAACGCCATGGTCAGAACCGTGAGGCCAAATGCCAGAGCTACACCAAGCAGGCCAATGCCCACCTCAGGAAAGGCCGCAGCCAATACTGCGCTGCCGCAACCACCAAGAACCAACCAAAATGTACCGATAAATTCGGCACCCATTTTTTTACTCATAGACATAATTTCTTTCCTCGAAGTTATTGTTATTTAGGGCGCTATGCCCTTGCACTATGCCCTTGCACAGGAACGAGCCCTAGGATATGCCGAATACGGCGGGCTGAAAAGAGGCTTAATCCGTGGCTCTCCAGATGGCGCAGCCCTTTTGCCCTGGCCCGGAGGCCACACAGACCTCAATCTCACGCAGATCTTCGCCCTCGGATGCCGCCTGCAGTTGCGACAGCAGGTAAAAAGAAAACTCTTCGACTGTGGCGTTCACAATGGGTAATACAAGAGTATCGGATCGCAGAAAACGCATAGTGTCTTCACCAAATTTCACCAGATAGCTATCGCCGTCTTCTGTGATCGACTGAAACGGTGAATTAGCCGCCAATAGCAGATATTCGTCCAGCGCATCACAAATCTCAGCAATTCGCGTTTTATAAACATTGTAATCGGCGGAAAAGCCATTCTCACCCATAGGCGCCACAATGCGTGCAGACACCGAATAATTATGCCCGTGCAGCCTTTCACGTGAACCGGCATCAAAAATTGTATAGTGCGCTGCGGAAAACTTATGTGCCTCCTTATCAATATACAGCGTTGTCAATCGCGTCATTCAGATCTCCGCTCAGTGTGCGCGTAGTTAAACATCATTTTGAACTCCCATCATTAAGTAGCGGGTTCAAGCCTTCCAATCTTTATGCAAAGTGTGGGCGGGTTCGGTAACCGTTTTGTGCTTCTCGGCCTGATCACTGAGCCACTCGAACCACTCACCCCAGGAAGGCTGATTCTGCTCGGCCCTCAAATCCGCCCTCCAACGCTGCAGTTTGAAGCTCATCACCGCGACAATCCCTCCGGCCAGATCCAGCACCAGATCCAGGGGCGCAATACGTTTAAATACCAGCAACCCCATCGTTTCAAAAGAGGTCACAATAGTGATGGCCGCAGACTCATACTCCTGCCCCAATGCTCTCATTTCTTCCAGACTGATGCCTGCCGGGATACTTTGAATCAGGCTGATGGAGCGGGCGAGATCCCGACTGTAAAAGGTCTGCGCCAGGTTAATCGCTACGACATTGCGCTGCTGCACCCTGAAATTACGCAATTGAAACCAACCGACAACAAGACCGGTCACAATACTTCCCGCGCCTATGATTTCCGCCAGCGCAGCCCAGGTGGTCAGAGATATTTCTGTCATGGGTCAATCCTTGTAGAGCCAAAGGAAGACGGTATTGTAGACCAAGCTAGCCGCGACATCATAAGCCTGTGCTGCGAAGACTTGAATGTGGGTTATCATTGCCAAAATTTTTATCCCCAAATACACTGCGCCAGTTGTAAAAGAGGAAGTGTAATGAAGTCAGCTATTATCACCGGCGCCAGCGTTGGCATCGGCCAATCAGCGGCCCAGCTTTTCATCAACGACGGCTTTGTAGTCTACAATCTGTCGCGCCGAGCGTGCCCTGTCCCCGGCGTGGTTAATATAAGCTGCGACCTCGCCAGCCCCGACTCGATCAACGATGCGATTGCAGTTTTACTTCCCGGTATCGACTCCAGCGTATCGGTAGCGCTGGTACACAATGCCAGCCAAATGCGCAAAGACAGTACCCAGGACTGTGGCAGTCAGTCTCTTAGAGACGTTCTGGAAACTAACGTGGTAGCCATTAACAGCCTTAACCAGGCCCTGTTGCCAGCAATGCCCGCCTCTTCCAGTCTGATTTATATCGGCTCTACCTTGTCAGAAAAAGCGGTCGCGGGCTCATTCAGTTATGTGCTGTCAAAGCATGCGCAACTAGGCATGATGCGGGCCAGCTGTCAGGACTTAATGGGGCGAAAAATACACACGGCTTTAATTTGCCCCGGTTTTACCGACACCGAGATGCTGCGAACGCATCTGGGTAATGATCCTGACATTGTCCAGTCTATTGCCGCAATGAACAGTTTCGACCGCCTTATCGAGCCCGGTGAAATCGCTGAACTCATCCATTGGAGCCACCACAACCCGGTCATTAACGGATCAGTCCTGCACGCCAATCTGGGTCAGAAGGAGAGCTGAGCAATGTTAAGCCCTCAGCTCATAGCGGAGCGGCGGGAAAGAGTGTTTCTGGTATTGGCTGGCACTTTTTTATGCGCGATGACACTGCTGAATGTAATCGGCATCACCCGTTTTATTCAACTGGGACCCATGGCGCTGGCGGTTGGAGTACTGCCTTACCCTCTCACCTTTCTCTGCACCGACCTTATCTGCGAGCTTTATGGCAAAGCCCGCGCTAATTTTCTGGTGACTGTCGGTCTGGGATTAAACTTCCTGATTCTGGGTATTCTCTATCTGGGCAACGCGATACCCTCGGTACCGGTAGAGAACATGCCACCTTGGCAAATTCTGCAGCTGGCAGCTCCGGTCGCCCTCCCCAGTGGGGAAATGGTTGAATCCAGTGTTGGCCTCTATCAACTGATTTATGCAACCACCACGGGTGCCGTATTCGCATCCATGCTCGCTTATGTCGCCGCTCAATACTGTGATGTACACCTATTTCACTTCTGGAAAAGGGTGACCAAAGGCAAGCATCTGTGGATACGCAATAATTTCAGTACGCTGATGAGTCAGATGGTCGATTCCATCATGGTTATCAGTGTGACCTTTGGCGCCGCATTTTTCCGCGGCGACATGGCGTTTAATACCTTGCTGGTCCTGGTCGGCAGCAATTATCTATTTAAAGCGACAGTGGCTCTACTGGATACTGGGCCTCTATATCTTGCAGTGTATTACTTGCGCCCCTATCTGCAGCTTGCGCCCAATGAAACCACCGCCTCTAGCGGAGAGGCCGCTGCTACGCCGCCTCAATAATTTTGACCGCGGACTCAATCTGCTCATTGCGAAACTTCGACAGCAGCGGGGCCCGCTGAAGTGCCAGCTTTTCCCGATTGCGATCCTTCACATGACCAAAGCCACGCAGCCCAGCGGGTAATTCCGCCAGCGTCACCGCATGGGGATAATTGCCCTTATCCAGATTGGCAATCAGTTCGTCAACCAACTGCACATATGCGACGACATCCTGACGCTCCTGACGACGCTCCTCGCTGTAGGAGAAAATATCCACAACAGATCCTCGCAAGGAACGAAACCTGGCCAGTAGGGCGAAGGACGGGAGCATCCAGGAACCGAATTCGCGCTTTTTCAGGTGCCCTGTTTGCGGATCGCGCTTACTCAACAATGGCGGTGCGAGATTGAATTTGAGCGTAAAGTCACCTTCAAATTGCTGTTCCAGTTTGCGCTGGAATTCACCGTCAGTGTATAACCTGGCCACTTCGTACTCGTCTTTAATCGCCATTAGCTTGTACAGGTTGCGTCCGACAGCCAGTGTCAGGCGATTGTCGTTGTCTGGATTGCTATCGGCGGACCGCACATGAGTCAGCACTTCAGAATATCTGTCTGCATAAGCGACATTCTGATATTTGATCAGACGATCCCGACGATCCGCCAGTAGCTCATCAACCGTAGGCTCCAAGGTTGTCTTAGCCTTACTCTCATTCTCACGACCCAATACCTGTATTACTTTCTCTGGCTGGTCGGCCCAACGCCGTCCCCACAAAAAGGCCTGCTTATTGAAGTCGACCGCCACCGCATTAAGCTCAATGGCTTGCTCTAGCGCGCGCGCAGATACCGGTACCAGGCCGCGCTGCCAGGCAAAGCCCAAAAGAAACAGGTTGCCGGCAATGGCGTCACCTAGCAAACCGGTGGCAATGCGGGTGGAATCGATAAAATGGGTCCCATCAATACCAACTTCAGTGCAGATCTTGTCCTTCATCGCTGCAGTGGGAAACTTTGCATCGGGGTCCAGAATAAACGCCGAGGTGGGCACCTCGGCCTGGTTGACCACCGCATGGGTGCGACCCTGGGCCGCTTTGGCCAGCGCCTCGTAGGAGGTGGTAACAACCAGGTCACAACCAAGCAACAAATCAGCTTCGCCGGCAGGGATTCGTACCGCCAGAATGTCTTCCTGCTGCCGACTCACCCGCACGTGGCTAACGACTGCGCCAAACTTCTGTGCCAAACCTGTCTGATTCATGGTGGCGCAACCCTTACCCTCGATATGCGCAGCCATTGCGACCAGTGCGGTTATGGTCAGCACGCCGGTGCCGCCCACGCCCGTTACCACCGTATTCCAGGGTCGTTCCAGGTCAGGCTGCACAGGCTCCGGCAGCGGATCAAATAATACCGACTCACTGGACACCGCACCCTGAGGCTTGCGTAATTTTCCGCCTACCACCGTGACAAAACTGGGGCAGAAGCCATTGACACAACTGTAGTCTTTATTGCATGAGCTCTGGTCAATTTTACGCTTGCGACCCAGGGCAGTTTCTTTTGGCAGTATCGACAGGCAGTTCGACTTAATACTGCAATCGCCACAGCCCTCACAAACTTCATCATTGATGAATAAGCGCTTGGGCGGGTCGACCAAAATACCCTTCTTGCGCCGGCGACGCTTCTCCGCTGCACAAGTCTGCTGGTAAATAATTACCGAGGTACCAACGAATTCTCGAACCTGCTTTTGCAGGGCGTCCATTTCATCCCGGTGGTGCAGGCTATAACCCGGGATGCTCTTAAACTGGCCACGCCAGGCCGAGGGATCATCGCTGACCAGGGCGATGCGCTTCACACCTTCGCCACGCAGTTGAAAGATCAGGTCTTCAACAGTGAGAGAGCCATCGATAGGCTGCCCCCCGGTCATCGCAACCGCGTCGTTGTAGAGGATTTTATAAGTGATATTGACCCCGGAAGATACCGCAGCTCGCACTGCCATAATCCCCGAGTGGAAATACGTGCCATCACCCAGGTTCTGAAAAACATGCGGTGTCTCAGTGAAAGGGGCCTGGCCAATCCAGGTGGCCCCCTCGCCGCCCATTTGGGTGAAGGTGTGCGTTGCCCGATCGGGCATCCATGTCGCCATATAGTGGCAGCCGATACCACCCAGTGCATGACTACCCTCTGGCACCTTGGTGGAGACATTGTGCGGACAGCCCGAGCAAAAGTGTGGCACCCGCTCGATACTATCGCCGGTCTGTGCCAAAGACCGCTCTTTCTCCTCAATCCAGCGAATTCGCTGATCCATAGTCTCTGAACGATAGAATCTATTAATGCGACTGGCTATTGCCAGCGCCACCATTGCCGGCGTCAATTCACCAAGATTGGGCAACAAATCCCGCCCCTCTTCGTCAAATTCGCCGATGACTCTAGGCCGGCCAGCTACAGGGGAGTTATAGAGTTGGCCGGTAAGTTGATCCTCGATAATCGAACGTTTCTCCTCAACCACCAAAATCTCTTCCAGACCCTGGGCAAACTCGTGGGTAGCGCGAGGCTCAAGTGGCCAACTCATGCCGATCTTGAATACCCGCAGCCCAATTTCCCCCGCTACCCCCTCATCGATGCCCATGTCTTCCAGGGCTTGCATCACATCCAGGTAGGACTTGCCGCTGGTCGCAATACCAAAACGCGGGCGCGGACTGTCTATGACGATACGATTCAGACGATTGACCCGAGCAAACTCCCTGGCCGCATAAATTTTGTACTTGTTGAGTCGCAGTTCCTGTTCCAGCGGTTTGTCAGGCCACCGGCCATGTACACCATCAGCGGGCAGTTGAAATTCCCCGGGAATAACGATTTCGATGCGATTGGGATCGATATCTGCTGAAATCGCCGAATCCATGTTTTCGGTAATGGCTTTCATCGCTACCCAACAACCGCTATAGCGGGAGAGCTCCCAACCATAGATCCCCAGGTCCAGTACCTCCTGCACATTGGAAGGGCTTAACACCGGCACTGATGCGCCGATAAACATATGCTCGGACTGGTGCGGCAAGGTTGAGGATTTACAGGCGTGGTCGTCACCTGCCACTGCCAACACACCCCCATAGCGAGAGGTGCCGAAGGCATTGGCGTGCTTGATAACGTCCATACTGCGGTCTACGCCTGGCCCCTTGCCATACCACATGCCAAATACGCCGTCGTATTTTGCGCCTTCAAACAAATTGGTTTGCTGGCTGCCCCACACCGCTGTGGCGGCCAGGTCTTCATTCACACCGGGCTGAAAGTGGACATTGTGACGGTCCAGCCAGGGTTTGGCTTTCCACATGGCCTGATCGACGCCGCCCACAGGCGAGCCACGATAGCCGGAGATAAATGCAGCAGTGTTGAGCCCACGGCTCTGGTCCCGTTGATGTTGCAACATGGGCAGCCGCACCAGCGCTTCGATCCCGGTCATATAGGCACGGGTGGCATCGAGCGCATATTTGTCGTCCAGAGATACCTTTGCCACTGCGCCCGGCTTGCCTACTGCAGAACTACTGTTTGCCATGTCATTGCCCACTTTTCAGATATCGGAATTTTGACCGATTTATACCGAATAATTCATGTTTAATAGCCGTGATTACCGTTTAAATATAGAATAATGATCTGTTTTTTCCACTAATCCGGTCTAAATATGCCAGTCGAATTAAGCAAATCTGACGTTGAAATCCTCAAAATGGTGCAAGCAGACGCGACCCTGAGCACCGCTGCCATCGCTGAGCAGATCAACCTGTCGCAATCCCCTTGCTGGCGCCGTGTGAATCGTCTTGAGCAAGAGGGCCTGATCACCCGTCGTGTCGCCGTGTTGAATCGGCAGGCCCTGGGCATGGACGTGGTGGTTTTTGCGACAATCAACCTGACTTCGATAGGACGTCAGAACCTCCTCGAATTTGAGCAGGAGATCGTCCGCCACCCGGAGGTTATGGAGTGCTATACCATGACCGGCATCTGGGACTACATGATCAAAATAGTCACCCGGGATATTCGCCACTACGAGGATTTCGTGCGTAACACGCTGACAGCCAGCCCCTCCATCCGTGAACTGCACTCTCATATTGCTGTGACCGAAATAAAAAACTCGACTGAGCTGCCGCTGGACACACAACTTCAGGCAGGCCTATAAATATGATTACCAGTAAATTACCCAATGTAGGGACGACTATTTTCACTCAAATGTCGGCGCTGGCTGCACAACAGGGTGCCATAAACCTTTCCCAGGGATTTCCCGACTTCGATGCCCCTCCCAGTTTAAGCGCCGCCCTGGGCAGACACGCCAGTGAAGGTCACAACCAATACGCCCCAATGGCCGGACTGCCCGAACTACGGCAGCAAATCAGCCTACAGATCAAGCGATACCGAGGGGTTGAATGCGACCCCGACACTGAAATAACCGTAGTGCCAGGGGCCACAGAGGGCATTTTTTGTGCCGTTACTGCCTGTATACGCCCGGGTGATGAAGTTATCGTTTTCGACCCGGTATACGACAGCTACGGACCCGCCATCGAGTTGGCTGGCGGCCTGGCCGTCCACGTTCCCCTGCAGAGTCCGGAATTCAAAGTCGACTGGTCCCGGGTAGAGGCGGCTATATCCAATAAAACCCGGATGATCATGATCAATAGCCCCCACAACCCCTGCGGCGCTATTTTCTCCGATGAGGACATGCGCGAGCTTGAGCGATTGGCTGAGCAACACGACCTGCTCATCAATAGCGACGAGGTGTATGAACACCTGGTATATGACAACCGCAGTCATTTGAGCGTACTGCAATATCCAGGACTGCGCGCTCGCAGTTTCGCCCATTTCTCCTTTGGCAAGACCTTCAGCGTAACGGGCTGGAAAACTGGCTACTGCGTCGCCCCGCCGGCACTCACCAGGGAACTTCGTAAAGTCCACCAGTATGTCGCCTTCGTCGCAGTAACACCGGTGCAGTGGGCGCTAGCGGATTTTTTAACGGAGCAACCAGATTACCCCGGTATGTTGAGCGCTTTTTATCAGGCCAAACGAGATCTGTTTATTCAGGCTCTGGCTGGATCCCGTTTTACACTCACCCCCTGCGCGGGTAGCTTTTTTCAGTTGCTGGATTACAGCGCTATCTCCCGGGATCCCGATACGCATCTTTGCCAGCACTGGACCAGTGAACACAAGGTGGCCTCCATCCCAATTTCCGTTTTCTATCAACAGGCACCCGAGCAGTATTTTTTACGGTTCTGTTTTGCCAAGCGGGATGAAATACTGCTGCAGGCGGCGGAGATATTATGCGAAATTTAGCGGCAACACTGATTCAATGTGAACTGGCCTGGGAAAGCCCTGAAGACAACCGGCAGCAATTTGCCGAACTGTTCAGACAAATACCGGACAAAACAGACCTTATCGTTCTGCCGGAGATGTTCACCACCGGTTTCTCGATGAACGCCCTGGCCAATGCCGAACCTCCAGGCGGTATGACTGAGGCGTGGATGACTGAGGTCGCCCGCCAGTACGACTGTGCTGTGACCGGCAGCATCGCGGTACAGGTAGGCCAGCAGGTATTTAATCGGATGCTGTTCGTCACCCCCGAGCAAACGTTTCATTATGACAAACGTCACCTGTTCCGCATGGCCGGTGAGCACAAGCGCTACGCGATGGGCGACGAGCGCGTCATCGTCAACTGGCGCGATTGGCGCATCAACTTGCAGGTCTGCTACGACTTGCGGTTTCCCGTTTTCAGCCGCAATCGCGACAATTACGACCTGCTAATCTATGTCGCCAACTGGCCCTCCGCCAGAGCGACCCACTGGCGCTCACTATTGATCGCGCGAGCCATAGAGAACCAGGCTGCTGTTATCGGCGTCAATCGTATCGGCAACGATGCCAAAGGCCTCAATTATCAGGGTGATAGCATCGCGATAGACGCCAGCGGTAATATTGTCGGCGACATGCTCGATTCATCGGGAGTACAACAGGTGGTATTTGATGGTCAGGCGTTGCTCAATTACCGCGAATCGTTTCCCTGCCATATGGATGCCGACAGTTTTGAATTGCTATAGATAAAGGAGCGCTGGAAATGGATAGACAACACCTAATCGACGATATCGCTGGACTGCGAGCGATTATCGACGAACCTAACCCGGCAATTGTGCAAAAATTGTCGACATCACTCGATGACATTTGCATCGAGTTTATAGGCCGCTCGCCACTGCTGTGCCTGGCGACCACCAATGCTGACAATCAGTTGGACGTTTCACCAAAGGGTGATGCGCCCGGATTCGTCAAGGTGCTGGATAACAACACGCTGGCCATAGGTGAGCGTCCGGGGAATCACCTGGCCTTCGGTTTCGAAAACATTCTGTCCAATAATGCTGTGGGACTCATATTTATAGTCCCGGGGGTTCGCGAAACAGTGCGCGTTAACGGGCGGGCGCATATCTCAAAAGATCCGGAACTACTCGCCTTAACGGCCGCCGGAGGCAAACCCGCCATCTTGTGCACGCTGGTCACAGTGGAGGAGTGTTTCTTTCACTGTGGCAAGGCCATGATACGTTCTAAATTATGGCAGCCGGACAGTTGGCCCGAGAGCAAAGAAAGTGGCATTGCCAAACAAGCGGCTAAGGCGATGTCACTGAAAGAGAGTGACGTCGACGCAATGCTGGAAGAAAGTTATGAGAAAAGATTGTACTAGGCGAATCTGCGGTGCAGTTACCAGTTCAGTACCGCTTTCGCGAACGGAATTGACAGTGGTCGTTTCTCCGTAAGGGACGCCGCATCGAGTTTATCCAGTATATCCAGCAATTGACTCAGTGCTCTGGGCGCCCGACTGATAATAAAGTTAGCGAGCTCAGGGCTAAGCACCAGGCCGCGACCGGAAGCACGCATAATCAACAGATCAAGGCGGTCTTCATCGGTAAACGTCGGCAATTCGTAGACAATCCCCCAACTCAAGCGCGACTGTAAATCCGCCAGTGCCACCGGCAAAAATCGCGGCGCCCTGTCTGCACTGATCAGCAACCGACACCCGCTATCTCTGGCGCGATTAAAAAAATGAAACAACGCCTGCTCCCAATCGTCGTTACCCAACACCAGGTGTACGTCATCGATGCAAACAAGGGACAGCGACTCAACGCCAGCCAGCACCTCCGACGGATCATAGTTCTGCAATTCCAGCATAGGCAGATAAAGCGCCTGGCTCTGAGACAAATGACAGCTCGCCTGTAGCAGGTGGGTACGCCCGCTGTCGGCACCACCGTGGACAAAAATACAGGGTTCTCCAGCTTCGTCCAATTGTGTCGTCAGTGCATGGCATAGCGGTCGCGTCGCATCTCTGTCCAGAAAATTTGCCAGCGTTGCGTCATCTCTGAGAGTTACATTCAGCGTGAGTTGCCGCTGTGCGTTGTCACTCATTGTGTTCACTCGCCTGCGTACATTTCACTGGCACGATAGTACGCAATCGCATGGCGAGCGAAGACCATCAGTACGGCGCCTACGGGCAAAGCGATAAGTACGCCAACGAACCCGGCCAACTGCCCGCCCGCCATCAGCGCGAATATCACTGCAACCGGGTGCAGACCAATGCGGTCACCGACCAATATCGGAGTCAATACCATACTTTCTACCAGCTGGCCGACTACAAATACCAGGGCCACCAACGCCATAGTGGTCAACTCACCGGTCTGCGCATAGGCCGCCACCAGCGATGCAGAGATGCCTACAACAAAACCCAGATAAGGCACAATGCTGGCGAGCCCGGCAATCAAACCCAATAACAGCGCCAGCTGCAAACCCACTAACCACAGACCGGTGCTGTACATCAAACCGAGGGCACACATCACCAGCAGTTGGCCGCGAATAAATGCGCTCACAACTTCATCGGCTTCACTTACCATGCCTGAAACACTGTCCTGCCAAGCTCTGGGGAGAATATTTGAAGATTTAGCCAGTAGGCGATCCCAATCACGCATCAGATAAAAGGCCACCACCGGCACCAGGGCAAGATTGGCCAGCCCCAGTAACAGGCCGGCACTGGATCCAGTTATTTTTTTCAGCGTCGAAGCCGTTACTTTACCCAGGGACTGCCAGTTGTCTGCCAGCTGACCGGACCAGTCAATGGCCGGCAAATGTGCAGCCGGTACGCTCAACCGTTGCTGCAGCCAGGGCACTGCGGTCTGGGTAAACCAGCTATAAATCTCTGGTATTTTCGCCAACAGCGCGTCCAGTTGTTGCAGCGCCAGTGGTATTGCGATCAACATGCCGATAACCGTCAGGCAGGTGAAGAATAGAAAAACCAGTACGACCGCCACGGTGCGACTCATGTTGCGGCGTTCCAGATAATCCGCGAGAGGATCGCCCAGATAAGCTATCAGCGCGCCCAACACAAACGGCAGCAAAATTGGCTGCAACAGATAAACCAGCCCGCCAAAAAACAACATAGCCACCAATGCCAGTGGCCAGCGATTGACGGGTAGAGGGGGAAACCTGGGATCTAGTTCTGCCATTGGTATGCCAATCCGGCCCCCTGTTGTGACGCTGGGCTGGGTACCAACTTATTATTCAGTTCAATTATCGACGCCAGCTGCGCGGCGTCAGCCTGCGCCACCAGGCGTAACTCGATCAGATCACCCTGTACGCTCTCAACATTAGCGTGCTCGATAAGCTCCAGACTCTCCAGCCAGGACACCACACCAGCATAGTCTGCATAAGAACGTACGCCGGCAACCGTCATCAGCACACCCTTTCCCTGGCCATCCGTTGGTGCTACCGCAAAGCGGGAAGCCATATCTTGAGCGACCATCGAAACGCCCACGTTAATAAACTCGGGGCCAGAGGTCGTGGTGTAGGAGCGGTCCGTTCTCGCTTGCGCCGACAGATACACCCAGTCACCAACCCAGCTTCCCGTGGACAAAACTGCGACCCTGCCCGCCATTACATCCTCCACCCCATAGCGCGCTGAACCAGCCTTCAGGGCGTCACTGTCCTGCCGCCACAGTACGTCAGCGGTCATAGAGGAAGCGTCGACGAGGTCAAACAGTGGCAATTTAACCGGTACTCCCCGGCTCGCAAATTGGCTGATCAACTCAGCGACCAATTCCGGATCACTCTCATTATTAAGCAGAAAACGGCCACCGGCGGTTTCAATCACAACCCAGGCCAGAACGGCCGGTCGGTTGGCTGTCCACAGTGGCGCACCTGCATCGCTGAGCAGACCAGCAATGATGGAGTCATCGAACTCAAATTTGGCTAACAACGCGGGTCCATCGGTGCGGGCGTAAGCGTACTGCTGAACATAGCTGCGAGACTTGTCCAGAGCTTTGCGGATCTCGGAATTATCCAGAACATCCTCGCTACCGGAAACCTTCACCAGCACCTGGGACATGGCCTGCCTTGAAGCGAGGTCGAGCTCTGCCTGCGATTGATCTACAACAGGTATTTCAGCCGCATACAGGCCTTTCACCACCTCTGCACGGGCCGCACCAAGGCCCAGAGCCAGCGTCAGTACGGTCATTCTAGCGAGGACCTTGATCAAAGCTTCATCTCTTATCTGCAAAGCGGGATATTATAACAGCACCGGCTACTAACAGCAGATGGGCAAAATTACCGTGCGGGGTGAAGTGGTAGCGCTTTCTCGCTAGAATGCACAGCTCTTGAGACACCCCATTTCAAACTGGACATTTTCGCCAATGAGCAAGCAAGTCGGCAAGCCCTCACTGAGTTATAAAGATGCTGGCGTCGATATCGACGCAGGCAATGCTCTGGTTGAGCGCATCAAGGGTATTACCAAGCGCACTCACAGGCCAGAAGTACTGGGCGGTCTGGGAGGCTTCGGTGCCCTCTGCGAAATCCCTGAGGGCTATACGCAGCCTGTGCTTGTCTCTGGTACCGACGGTGTCGGTACCAAATTGCGCCTGGCCATGGAAATGAAGATCCACGACACCATAGGCATTGATTTAGTGGCGATGTGCGTGAATGACCTTGTTGTCGCCGGCGCAGAGCCCCTGTTCTTCCTCGATTACTATGCTACCGGCGCTCTGGATATAGATATAGCCGTAGACGTCGTTAGCGGTATCGGTAAAGGCTGTGAGCTGGCTGGCTGCGCCCTGGTAGGCGGAGAAACTGCGGAAATGCCCGGTATGTATGAAGGTGAGGACTATGATCTGGCCGGATTTTGCGTGGGCGTGGTGGAGAAATCCGAAATTATTGACGGCTCTACTGTCAGCCCCGGCGATGTCCTGCTGGGGCTCGCCAGCAGTGGGCCTCATTCGAACGGCTTTTCGCTTATCCGCAAAATTCTCGAAGTCAGCGGCGCTGATCTGCAAGCCGATCTCGATGGCACCACCCTGGGCAATGCCCTGCTCGAGCCGACGCGAATCTATGTTAAGCCAATTTTACAGCTTTTGAGCAAGTGCAAGGTCAAAGCGTTGTCACACATCACCGGAGGCGGCCTGCTGGAAAACCTGCCCCGTGTTCTGCCACAAGATTGCAATGCAGTGATCGACACCAATAGCTGGACCATGCCGTCAGTATTCAGCTGGTTGCAGCAAGCGGGGAATGTAGAGCTGCTGGAGATGTACCGAACCTTTAACTGTGGCGTAGGCATGGTGCTGTGTGTAGCCGAAGAAGACCGTGACCTCGCCCTTAGCGTTCTTAGTGATGCGGGTGAGGATGTCTGGCTTATTGGCGGGATCATTGCAGGCAATAACGAGGTGGAGTTTCAATCGTGAGTGAATTCGACCGAGGGCGAATCGCAATACTGATTTCTGGCCGTGGATCAAATATGCAGTCCTTTATCGACGGCTGCACCAATGGCGAGATGGATGCGGATATCGTCCTGGTACTCAGCAACAATCCTGAGGCACCCGGCCTTAAAAAGGCCGAGCAGGCTGGTATCGCGACCGCCTGTATCGATCATCGAACATTTGACTCACGGGAGGCATTTGACGCCGCCCTGGTAACAAAGGTCAAAGACTCTCAGGCAGACCTGGTCATTTTGGCAGGGTTCATGCGAATTCTCACCCCGGTATTTATCCAACCCTTTGCCGGTCGCCTGTTGAATATCCATCCCTCTTTGCTGCCAAAATACACAGGATTGCACACCCATCAGCGAGCGCTTGATGCCGGTGATGCTGTCGCAGGCGTAACGGTACATTTTGTAACCGAGGAACTGGATGGCGGCCCGCCTGTCATACAGGCGAGGGTACCCGTACTTGAGGGAGACGATGCTGACAGCCTCGCCGCCCGGGTTATACGAGAAGAACATGTGATCTACCCTATTGCAGCCAAATGGTTCCTGCAGGGTCGATTGAAATTGCAAGACAATGGAGCATGCCTCGATGGCGTACAAATTTCTGCGACGGGGATTCCTTATGAAGCCGACGCTGCATAACAAAATATGGCTTTTTCTTGCCGTAATGGCCAGCGCGAGCTTGGCACATTCCAGTGATCCAGTGCCTGAAGTTGAGGCCACGGTCGCAGCCGGCCTGAAGCCCTATACCGCTGAATACACCACGACAGCTCGCGGCATGAGCCTATCCCTGAAGCGCGAACTCAAACGGGATAAGAACGACAACTATACGCTGACCAATGGCGGAAAAATGCTAGTTGTTGGATTCCATGAGGTTAGCGCATTTCGGGTGCAGGACGATCATATAGTCCCAAAATCCTATGTTTATCAGGGTACTGGCCTGATCAACCGCCGCCGCGAGGTGCACTTCACTGCCGGTGCAGAAACCATACGCAGCCTGTACAAAGAAGAGTGGTACGAGCTTCCCTACACCGATGGCACACTGGATCGCATGAGCCAACAGGAACAACTGCGGCTGTCACTTCTGAACGATCCGACACCGAAAGAAGACATCACTATCCGCGTTGCCGACGGCAAACGGGTGAAGGACTATACGCTGGCTTTTGTCGGTGAAGAGCCCCTGTCGACGCCCTTGGGAGACGTACAAACCCTGCATTTCGAACGGGTTCACGACGACGCGGACCGCAAATCAGATATCTGGATCGCGCCCGAATGGGACTATCTGATGGTCAAAACTATCCACGTTGAGGACGACAAACCGGTGGAGGTCAACTTGAAGAAGGCCTCCCTTCAGGGCAAGCCAATTTCAACCCGCTAATTCAGGCCTTGGGCAGAGTAACGCCAGTCTGCCCCTGATACTTGCCGCCGCGGTCCTTGTAGCTGACTTCACAAACCTCGTCTGATTCGAAAAACAACATTTGCGCCACACCTTCATTGGCATAGATTTTTGCCGGCAAGGTCGTGGTATTGGAAAACTCCAGCGTCACGTGGCCTTCCCACTCCGGCTCAAGCGGAGTGACATTGACGATGATTCCACAGCGCGCGTAAGTCGATTTGCCCAGGCAAATGGTGAGTACATTGCGCGGAATTCGAAAATACTCTACGGTACTGGCCAAGGCAAAAGAGTTGGGCGGAATGACACAGACATCGGCGTTTATATCGACAAAGCTGTCTTCATCAAAATTCTTCGGGTCAACGGTGGCCGAATTGATGTTGGTAAATACCTTGAAGTGGCTGGAGCAGCGCACATCATAACCATAGCTTGAGGTGCCATACGAGATCAGCTTGTTGCCGCCTTCGGTACGCACCTGCCCAGCCTCGAACGGTTCAATCATGCCCTGTTCGGCCGCCATTTGTCGAATCCACCTGTCTGACTTGATGCTCACTCTGCTCTTTGCCTCGTTTAATCGTCGCTAATAGTAATTTCAGGGAAAGGCTGGACCTGTTCACCCGCGTTGTCAGATAGCGCAGCCTGAATCCGCTCAGCCGCCTGCAGATACAGTGCTGTTTCCGGGGAATCGGGTGCAGCGACCACCGTTGGGTTGCCCGAGTCGGTCTGCTCTCTGATGGACAGCGCCAAGGGCAAACTCGCCAATAGTGGTACACCATAGTCTGCGGCAATGCGCTCGCCTCCCAGCGAGCCAAATATATGCTCCTGATGTCCACACTGGCTGCAGGTGTGTACGGCCATATTTTCCAACACCCCCAGAATTGGCACATCCACCTTGCGAAACATCTCTATGCCTTTCTGGGCATCCAGCAGCGCGATATCCTGCGGCGTGGTGACAATCACCGCGCCAGACACGGTCGCTTTTTGCGTCAAAGTAAGCTGGATATCACCGGTACCGGGCGGCATATCTATGATCAGGTAATCGATCTCGCCCCACAGGGTTTGCTCCAACATTTGAATTAACGCGCCCCCGGCCATAGGACCACGCCAAACCATTGGGGTGCGATCATTGGTCAGGTATCCCATCGACATGGTGCGCAAACCGTGCGCTTCGATCGGCAGTAGAAATTGACCGCCCTGCTGCTCAGGCTTGACCCCGTCGGCCACCCCCAACATCTTTTGCTGGCTTGGCCCGTAAATGTCTGCATCCAGCAGGCCAACGGTGTTACCCAGTGCCTTTAACGCAAGCGCCAGATTCACCGCACTAGTGGACTTGCCCACACCGCCTTTGCCAGAGGCAACGGCAACAATATGTTTGATCTTATTCATAGCTAACCGGGATAAGGTACGAAAGCCGCTGCCAGTGGCAGTGGACAAACTCAAAGGCCGGCTAGTATAGGGACTCCACGAGGAATCAACAACGCCTGCGGTAGCGGATGAAATAGCGCCATAAAACCGCTATAGTGGCGCCCCTTTTTTGTCCCGTGGAAACACTCCTCACATGACTGATGGATCGCGTAATATTGTGGTAACCAGCGCCCTGCCCTATGCCAATGGACCGCTACACCTGGGCCATATGCTAGAGCAGGTACAAACCGATATCTGGGTCCGCTTTCAGCGCTCCCGAGGTCACCAGTGCATCTATGTCTGTGCTGACGATGCACACGGAACCGCCATCATGCTCAGCGCAGAGGCACAGGGCATTAGCCCG
The DNA here is from genome assembly GCA_036961205.1 of Halioglobus sp. Classification (GTDB taxonomy): domain Bacteria; phylum Pseudomonadota; class Gammaproteobacteria; order Pseudomonadales; family Halieaceae; genus CALJFL01. Next base: position 459,961 of record JBALVI010000004.1, read on the forward strand.
GAACAGCAGATCGCCAACATTCAAGCCGAGCACGAGCGAGACAGCGCCGGCTTTCTTATCAGCTTTGACAACTTTTACTCTACCCATTCGGAAGAAAACCGTCAGTGGAGCGAGGAAATTTACAAACGCCTGAAGGCCAACAACCATATTGCCAGCCGCAGTATTACGCAGGCCTTCGACCCTGAGAAATCCTTGTTTCTGGCTGATCGCTTCATCAAAGGCACATGCCCAAGCTGTAAAAGCGAAGATCAGTATGGCGATAACTGCGAAGTCTGCGGCGCCACCTACAGCCCGACCGAATTGATCGACCCCGTTTCGGCTATTTCCGGCGCGACTCCGGTGGAAAAGGATTCCACGCATTTTTTCTTCACCCTGCCGCAATTCACAGACATGCTCAGCGAATGGATTGATTCGGGCACCTTACAGCCGCAAATCGCCAACAAACTGCGTGAGTGGACCGAAGCGGGCCTGAAGGACTGGGATATCAGCCGCGATGCGCCCTATTTCGGCTTTGAGATTCCCGGCGAGCCGGATAAGTTTTTCTATGTCTGGCTAGACGCGCCTATTGGCTATTTGGCCAGTTTTCAAGATTACTGTGCCCGGGAGGGCGTCAATTTCGACGAATACTGGCAGGTCGGCTCACAAACCGAGCTCTACCATTTTATCGGCAAGGACATCATTAACTTCCACGGCCTGTTCTGGCCGGCGATGCTGCACTCGGCGAACCTGCGCACGCCTACCGCTATTTATGTACACGGCTTTCTAACGGTTGATGGCACCAAGATGTCCAAGAGTCGGGGAACCTTTATTAACGCCAGCACCTATCTGGAACACCTGGACGCCGAATACTTGAGGTATTACTTCGCCGCAAAACTCAGCGCCGCAGTGGATGATATCGATCTGAACCTGGCAGACTTTGTGCAAAGGGTAAATTCAGATGTTGTAGGCAAGGTGGTCAATATAGCCAGCCGCTGTGCTGGTTTCCTTCGCAAGGGCTACGATAACCTGCTCTCAGAGGAATGCGCCGAGAGCGATCTGCTGGCAGAATTTATCGCTGCCGGGGAGCCTATTGCCGAACTTTACGAGCAAAGAGAGTTTAACAAAGCCATTCGAGAAATTATTGCTCTTGCCGATCGCGCCAATCAATACATCGATGAGAAAAAACCCTGGGTGCTGGCGAAAGAAGAGGGCAAAGAGGCCGAAGTCCACGCCGTATGCAGTGTTGGCATCAATCTGTTCAGAGTACTGATGACCTACCTCAAGCCAGTATTGCCGGCGATGGCGGAAAAAGCCGAAGCCTTTCTCAATACATCTCTGGACTGGACAGCATTGCAGGCACCGCTGTGCTCTCATAAACTCAATAAATTCGTGCCACTGATGACACGCATCGAAGGCAAGCAGGTTGAGGCCATGGTTGAAGCAAGCAAAGAGGAGGCGCCGGTGAAGGCACCAGCTCCGGTGAAAAAAGAGGAGGTCGCGGCGACTATCGAATTCGATGACTTCGCCAAGGTCGATCTCAGGGTGGCACAAATTATCGCTGCCGAGGAGGTCGAGGGTGCCGACAAATTATTGCGCCTGACGCTCAGTCTCGGTGACAGCCAACGACAGGTGCTGGCGGGGATAAAAGCCGCATACAAACCGCAGGACCTGGTGGGTAAACTCACTATAGTCGTCGCCAACCTTGCACCGAGAAAAATGCGCTTTGGTGTGTCGGAAGGCATGGTGTTGGCAGCCGGCCCCGGGGGCGAAGAGATTTATCTGCTGGAACCAGACGCGGGCGCCACACCGGGCATGAAAGTAAAATAGAGCATTACCAGGCCGCTGGGCTATAAGCTTGCCCAAAATACACTTTAAGCTTAAAATGTCATAGCTTGGCAACAGTGAGCATCTCGGGGAATGTAAACCCGGGATCGGGTGATACAAGAGAGTAAACATGCTGGCAGACTATTCAGTCCTGTTGATCGGGGCCATTTTGGTGAACAACTTCGTGCTGGTGCAGTTCCTCGGCCTGTGCCCGTTTATGGGCGTCTCAAACAAGCTGGAAACCGCCATGGGCATGTCCATGGCCACCACTTTCGTGCTCACCCTGGCCTCTGCCTGTAGCCACCTTACCTACACTTTCTTGCTGCAACCGCTGGGCTTGGGCTATCTGAAGACAATTTCATTTATCCTCGTGATCGCGGTGGTCGTGCAGTTCACCGAGATGGTGGTACGCAAAACCAGTCCGCTGTTATACCGGGTCTTGGGCGTATATCTGCCACTAATCACAACAAACTGTGCAGTTTTGGGCGTAGCGCTGCTCAACCTCAATAAAGATCACAACTTTATGCAATCCCTGTTCTACGGTTTTGGGGCAGCTGTCGGGTTCTCACTGGTGCTGGTCTTGTTCGCCGCCATGCGCGAGCGCCTGACGGTAGCCGATGTCCCTACCCCCTTCAAAGGCGCCGCCATTGGCATGGTCACTGCGGGCTTGATGTCGCTCGCCTTCATGGGCTTCGCGGGGCTGGTCTAAATAAGTGCTTGAATCCATCGCACAATATCCCTTTGCGGCCGCTATGCTGGCGCTGGTCAGCCTGGCCGCCTTCTTTGGTGCCGTGCTGGGCTTCGCCGCGGTGCGCTTCAAAACCGAAGGCAATCCGATTGCTGATCAGATCAACGATATTCTGCCACAGACTCAGTGCGGACAGTGCGGGTTTCCAGGCTGCAGACCCTATGCGCAGGCCATTGCCGATGGCGAGCAGATCAACCGATGTCCCCCCGGAGGTGAGTCGACCATTCAGGCGCTGGCCGACCTACTGGATGTGGAGTTTGTGCCACTCAATGAAGAGCACGGTGAAGAAAAAGTTACCGCTATTGCCTACATTCGTGAAGACGAGTGCATTGGCTGCACCAAATGCATACAGGCATGCCCGGTAGACGCCATTCTTGGCGCTGCCAAGCAGATGCACACCGTCATCGTCAGTGAATGCACAGGCTGCGATTTGTGCGTTGAACCCTGCCCGGTGGACTGTATCGACATGATCCCGCAACAGGAGAGCCTACAAACCTGGCATTGGAATTTGCCAGACCCGGTAAGCCGATCTGTAGACATCATCGCCAGCGACAGCAACCGGGATCAAGCAGCGTGAGGAAGATCTTCGATTTCCATGGCGGTATTCATCCGCCAGAGAACAAACACCAATCAGTAGCGCGGGCCATTGCCCAGGCTGGTATTCCGACCCAGCTTGTTATCCCGGTGTCTCAACATATTGGCGCACCTGCGCAACCTGTTGTGGAGGAAGGTGACAGAGTTTTAGGTGGGCAGCTAATAGCTGCTGCCAAGGGGTTTGTCAGTGTTCCTTCGCACGCACCAACCTCGGGCACCATCCTCGCTATAGAGGAGCGCATGATCGCTCACCCCTCGGGTTTTGCAGCGTTGTGTGTGGTGATTGAAACTGATGGCAGGGATGAATGGATTGAGTTGTCGGGTGTAGATGATTACACCAAATTAGAACCGGGCGCGCTCATCAATCTAATTCGAGAAGCAGGTATCGCCGGTATGGGGGGCGCTGGTTTCCCCTCGGCAGTGAAACTGTCGATAAAACCAGAGATCCAAATTGAAACGCTGATCATCAACGGCACCGAGTGCGAGCCCTATATTACCGCTGACGACATTTTGATGCGTGAGCGGCCAGAACAAATTATCGAGGGGGTAAAGATCCTCCGCCAGATTATCCAGCCCCGGGAAACCGTGATTGGGGTAGAGGACAACAAGCCCGAAGGATTGGCCGCACTGCGTCGCGCTGCTGAAGGAAGCGGAATTGAAGTGGTTGAGTTTCCCACCAAATACCCCTCAGGGGGAGAAAAACAACTGATCGAAATATTGACAGGCAAACAAGTACCGAGCGGCGGCCTCCCAGCCGATGTGGGAGTCGTCTGCCAGAACGTGGGTACTGCTGTGGCCATTCGAGCGGCGGTAGTTGAAGGTCGGCCACTCGTTTCCAGAATCACTACGCTGACTGGCGAAGCGCTGGCCCAACCACAAAATTATGAAGTGCTAATCGGCACGTCGATGAATCACTTACTGCAACTGGCGGGTTATGACAGCACGCGCAATCAGCGGCTGATTATGGGCGGCCCGATGATGGGCTTTACCGTGCCCGACTCGCATGTGCCAGTGGTCAAGACCACCAACTGTATTTTGGCACCTACCGTCGAGGAAGTACCAGCCCCGCCGCCGGCACAGGCCTGCATTCGCTGTGGTATGTGTGCCGAGGTTTGTCCCGCGAGTTTACTGCCGCAGCAAATGTTCTGGTTTTCTCAGGGCAAGGAATTTGAAAAACTTGAGCAACACAACCTTTTCGACTGCATAGAATGTGGCGCCTGCTCGTACGCCTGTCCCAGCAATATCCCGCTGGTGCAATACTATCGCGCCTCAAAGGCGGAAATTATCCAGCTGCGCTCGGATCACGAGAAATCCGAGCAATCCCGCACCCGATTTGAGGCTCGCGAGGAGCGCCTGGATAGGGAAGAAGCCGAGAAAGAGGCCAAACGTGCTGCCCGTAAAAAGGCGGCAGAAGCACGAGCAAAACTCGCTGCTGACGGCGAAGGCACGGAAGACCCCATTCAGGCCGCTATCGATAGGGCCAAGGCCAAGAAGGCGGCGCAGCAAGCTGGCGGTAAAGATTCGGAAGTCAACGAACTCGAAAAATTACAGCAAGTGGTAGCCACTACGCGTAAACGACTCGATACGGCCACTACAAAACTAACCGCCGCCCAGGCCGAAGGCAGTGACTTGGTAGTGCCACTGCAAACCGGCGTAGATAAAACCCAGGCCAAACTCGACATCGCAGTAAAGGCGCTGACTGAATATCAGGCGAACGAGCCGAAGACTGACGCAACGGAGAATATCGAGGCTGAAGTTGATCCGGCCAAACTGGCTATCGAAAAAGCGATGGCAGCGCGTAATGCGCTAGCGGCATTGAGCCCAGAAGATAAAGCAGCGCAACAATTGGATAAGCTGGAGCAAAGACTGGCGAAGGCAAAAGCTCGTCACGCTGAAAGCGTGGCCGTCGGTGAGGAAGAGAAAATTGTGATCGCGTTAGAGGCTACAGTGAGTCGACTCGAAGATAAAATCAGCGCCGCTAGAGAAGCGACAAGCTCACAGGAAACCACTTAAGTATGGCCCTTCTGAGAATCACCTCGCCTCATGCACACGGGCCTATGAGCACGTCGCGAGTCATGCAATCCGTACTGCTGGCAACGGTGCCCGGCATCATCGTAATGACGCATTTTTTCGGCTTTGGAACTCTCGTTAACCTCGTCTGGGGTGCAATTGTTGCTATTGCCTGCGAAGCACTCGCGCTTAGCTTACGCCGACGCCCTCTGGGCTTTTATCTAAAAGACTGCAGCGCTCTGGTTACGTCCACGCTGCTGTGTATCGCCCTACCCCCATATGCTCCCTGGTGGTTGATTGCGGTCGGCGTCGCATCGTCGATTCTATTGGCAAAACACCTCTATGGCGGCCTGGGTTACAACCCCTTCAACCCCGCCATGGTCGGCTATGTCATTTTGTTAATTTCATTTCCTGTACAAATGACGGCCTGGGCCCCGCCCCGGGGCGTGGGTGAGCTTCCTGGCCTGATGGACGCCCTGCAGGCTTGCTTCCTGCCTGCTACCTACGACGGGGTCACCATGGCAACCCCGCTGGATGTGCTGAAGCAAAATAACAGCCTGTTAATTGAAGACCTGTGGCTGCAGAACCCTCAGTTCGGCCGCTGGGCAGGCATTGGCTGGGAATGGATCAACATCGCTTTTCTCTCGGGTGGGGCCTGGCTGCTCTACCAGCGCATATTCACCTGGCATGCGCCGGTGGCCATGCTCATCAGCCTGACCTTGATGGCCGGTATTTTCTACGATGGTGGCAGCTCGGCGAGCGGTGGATCGCCTCTGTTTCATCTACTTAGCGGCGCTACCATGTTCGGTGCATTTTTTATCGTAACCGACCCGGTGTCGTCAGCAGTCTCGGTGCGGGGGCGACTGGTCTTTGGCGCACTCATTGGGGTGCTGGTTTACATCATCAGAGTCCGGGGAAACTACCCCGACGCAATCGCCTTCGCGGTACTTATCATGAATTTCGCCGCGCCCTTTATCGACCACTACACTCAGCCCAGAACATACGGCCACAAAAATTCCGGAGGGAAAGACTAATGCTCGGCCAGTCAATTACCCGCAATAGTGCCCTGTTGGCCTTGTTTGCAGTGGTGACCACCCTGTTGATCTCCGGGACCTATTTGCAAACCCGCGACCGCATCGCGCTGGAAGAGCGCAAGGCGGAAGAAAAAGCGCTGCTGGAAATCGTACCAAGGTCCCGGCACGACAACTCCATGCTCGATGACACAATACCCTTGGCTGCTGGAACTTTGGGCTTGCGCAAGGACAGGCGAATTTATATTGCCCGACAACAGGGTGTAGTCGTGGCCGCTATCATTCCGACAACAGCCCCTGATGGCTACAGTGGTGAAATTGACTTAATTGTGGGCGTTAATGCAGATGGCACAGTCGCAGGAGTACGGGCATTGCGCCACAAAGAGACTCCCGGGCTGGGCGACAAAGTCGACCTTAACAAATCCGACTGGATACTGAGTTTTAACGGGCGCTCACTCAGTAACCCCCAACTGCCAGGTTGGGCGGTCAAAAAAGACAAAGGCGTATACGATCAATTTACCGGCGCCACCATCACCCCGCGAGCCGTTGTCTCGGCAACCTTGCGAGCTTTGCAATACGCACAGACCCATGGTGATACTCTGTTTGCACCCGTGCCGCAATCTGCGGTACCAGGAGAACCTTAAATGGCTGACACCAGCTATCGCGAACTGTCCCTGAACGGACTTTGGAAGAACAATCCCGCAATCGTTCAATTGCTGGGACTTTGCCCGCTGCTGGCAGTCACCGGCAGTGTGGTCAATGCATTAGGGCTGGCCGCAGCGACAACCATGGTCCTGATATGTTCCAACACTGCGGTATCGCTAATTAGAAACATCGTTTCCGATGCAGTACGCCTGCCGGCCTTTGTCATGATCATCGCCTCCGCGGTAACCTGCATAGAATTGTTGATGCAGGCATTCGCCTATGAGCTCTATCAGATTCTCGGTATTTTTCTGCCGCTGATTACCACCAATTGCGTGATCCTGGGCCGTGCCGACGCCTTCGCCAGTAAAAACAAATTGGGGCCTGCGCTCTACGATGGATTTATCATGGGCGTCGGATTTGGCGTGATTCTGGTGCTACTGGGGGCAATGCGGGAACTGATTGGCACTGGCGCGCTATTCGCCAATATGGACTTGCTCTTTGGTAGCGGCGCAGCGAACTGGGAAATAGTATTGGTAGAAGGCTATCAGCCGTTCCTGCTGGCGATCCTGCCCCCAGGCGCATTTATTTTCACTGGGCTTATCATCGCAGCCAAAAACCTGATTGATATGCAAATCAAAAAACAGCAGGACGCACGCAAGACCAAACCGGTCAAGGGCGCCAAACGGGTACGGGTTACCGGCACGATTTCGTGAGCCTCACTGCTGCAAGGCTTTAAACTGCGCTATTCGGGCTCTTGGGGTGCGGACACCAGCAAAGTGTCCAGTAACTCATCCACAGCGGCGTCGTCCATGCCCCCATTATCCTCGTCACAGCTGTAGGTGATAAACAGCAACATCGAACCGTTGGCGACATACCACTCACGAACCGCAGTACTGTCCTCCACATAACGTGAGGACACACCCTCCAGGTCGCCCAGGGTAACCTCATCCCAGTTCAGGGTTTGCTCCGCTTCATCGCGAGCGATTCGCAGCACCTCAGCAGTATCGAACTGACCCTGCTCCTTGTGTAAGGTGCTAATCTCTATACACCCCACATCATCCTGATCACCAATCAGAATACTGTCGTCTTCGGCTTCCGCCCACCATTCCGGTGGCACGACCACGTTCCACCACTCGGTTTCCAGCACATTCATTCGACCTGCTCCTGATAGCCCGCCACGGTTAGAGACATCAAGAGTGCATCCTCTCTGTCGGAACCTTTCGGGTAGTAATTTTTACGCCTGCCGTCGCACACAAATCCCAGGGATTCATAAAGCCCTTGCGCTGCGTGGTTTGAGGCACGAACCTCCAGTAGGCAGCGGGCAATACCAAGTTCAGCAGCGTTCTCTAGCATTGCGGCCATAAGCCCTTTGGCAATGCCACGGCGCCGCTGAGACGGCGCCACCAAAATATTGATAACCGTCAGTTCATCCAGAATTTGAGAATGTAAAAGATAAGCCAGAACGCCTTCGGCATCCTCCGCCAGCACTATACCGTAGCCCAGGTTTCCTGCCACTGCTGAGGCAAGCTGCGTGACACTGGGGGCACTAGCATGATCATTTTTCGCGACCCGTCGCAGAGCGCCCAGATCCTCTTCCCGAGCTGTACGCAACCACCAGCTCACCCTGATTTAGCAGAGGCACTCAGGTCTCGCCAGGCCTGTTTCTTACTGACCGGCTCGCTAAGCATTCGCCGGGTGCTGATTGTAGTAACACACTGCAGGGAGTCGTCCAGAGCATTCGGTAACCGCTGCTGGCATGCATCCCCCAGGACGACCACCCGCCCAGCGTTGAACTCGACCACTTTACGCTGAACAAATCCAGCGAGGCTACTGATAGCTGCCTCGGGCCCAAGGTCAAGTTGCTGATTGGTGTGAATAGGCCAGTCAAACTGGGCGACCATAGGCTTTTCAGCGTTTAGATTGAGAGCTCTGGCCATGGCGCTGATTAATTGCACTTGTTCAGTTGCCAGGGGCACACCAGACAGCTCTTCCAACCACAGCCAACCACCCGCGAATATCGCTACGATACTAAATGATTCTACAATGTCGCTGCTCACGCCAGCCTGAGGCGCCTGTGGCTGTAACGGGGCTACTGCCTCGGCGACCGCTACTGCATCCAGCTGTAAATCATCTATGAGACTCGCCTTCGCAGCAGGGCTGCTCTCAACCTGTTCACGCTCAGCTGAAGGTAATTTGGCAACAATTGCCAGCTTCCGACTGGCTGCGGCTGCCGGCAGCGGCTGTCGTGAGACATAGGTAACCATACCCATCGCTTCGAGGTAGGCGAGACGTTTTAGTTCAGTAGCTTCAAGCATGACTAAATTCTAACAGCTTTGGGTATGCGTCTATATCCATCGCCAGCCGTATTGACGAAAAAATCGCAGGCCAGATCGAATAAACATGCCGACGTGGCCAGCGCCCTTGCGAGCAGCGTAGCCACCATGATGAACAATGCTCATCCGTGGCTGGAATACTAACTCGCCTTCAGCGGCAAGCCGCTGGCACAGGTCATAATCTTCAAAGTAAAGGAAGTATCGGCTGTCGAAGCCCTGCACAGCTTGCAATGCCGCTGTCCTTAGCAGCATAAAGCAACCACTGGCGAGAGGGACCACGGCGCGCTGCTCTGTAAGACAGATATCGCGCATTTCGTAATCCGCGAGCGCCTCAGAAAAGAGAGACTGGATAAATCGCGGGGCGAATGCCCTGAGCACCAATACCAACACTGAAGGATAGCGCCGGCACAAGAACTCCTGCTCTCCATTGCCCGACAAGACCCTGGGGGCAAGCAGCGCTGTGCTGCTATTGGCGACCAGATCGTCAATTCCCAGTGCCAGAGAGTCTACCGCCAACTCGACATCGGGGTTCAGCACCAGATGCAGGTCGCTATCTAACTCCCTGGTGGCCAGATTGTGCGCCGCGCCATAGCCAAGATTGCTCTCGGCGCGCAGCTGCGTGAAGGCTAGCTGGGGGCAAGAGGACACCGCCCTGCTTACCGCCTCACCAACCTCTGTGGCGTATGCGTCATCCTCGGAATTATCTACCAACACCAGACTGGAAGCACGTAAGTTACCTTCGGCAGCGGCGTGACGAATCGATTCACAGAGACTGTCCACGGTTTGCAGGAGCCGTGGCAAATCGCTGTGATAGACGACCAATGAGACCGATAGGCGGATAGGGTTTGGGCTGGAATTCATCGGGCCCATGGTAGCAGTTGCTGGATAGCGAGCAACACAATGAAGCTAGTACCGTTTTCGAACACCCTCCAAAATTATGAGCGCAACGCTGGCGCATCGAGCCAGTAACGGTATTATCAGTCCATGGTTTAAAGGCGATTTAGAGGAAAATCTTGCGCGGATTCAAATTTGGCCCTGGTATTCTGGTCACCGCTGCCTTTATAGGCCCCGGCACCATAACAACTGCCTCCAGCGCAGGAGCCAGCTTTGGCTTTGCATTGCTTTGGGCTCTGCTGTTTTCAATATTCGCCACAATTGTGCTGCAGGAAATGGCCGCGCGACTGGGGCTGGTAACTAGACTGGGGCTGGCTGAGGCGATGCGCTCCAGCTTTCAGTCGGCCTGGCTTGGCAATGCTGCAGTGATTCTCATTGTGGCGGCAATTGGCTTTGGTAATGCCGCTTACGAGGCTGGTAACATAGCGGGAGCGGCACTTGCCCTGGCTTCGGTAAGCCCGTGGAGTGTTGCCACCTGGTCGCTAGTGACCGGTGTAGGCGCCGCCATCCTGCTCGGGTTTGGTCATTACAAGCAGCTTGAATGGGTACTCATCATACTGGTACTTATTATGAGTGTGGTCTTTCTTGCCACGGCATGGACCGTTAAACCCGATTTAGGGGTCATGTTGCGCGCTGCGCTAAACCCGAGCCTCCCCCCCGGTTCAGTTATGACCGCGATCGCTCTGATAGGCACCACCGTGGTTCCTTATAACCTGTTCCTGCACGCTAATGCGGTACGTGAAAAATGGTCCGCGGACGTCTCCGTTGACCAGGCAATCTCGGAATCCCGCATCGACACCTCTCTTTCAATTGGTCTGGGCGGACTGATCACGCTCGCCATTCTAAGCACCTCGGCGGTGGCGTTCTTTGGTACTGGCAAGACCTTCAGCGGTGACACCATGGCCATGCAGCTAGAACCTCTTTTGGGTTCCGCCGCGCGCTACGTATTTGCAGCAGGATTATTTGCCGGTGGCCTGACCAGCGCCATTACCGCACCTTTGGCGGCTGCATATGCCGTTTGTGGGGCAATGAACTGGCATAGCGGCCTGAAATCCGTGCCTTTTCGCGCTGTGTGGCTAACTGTTTTGTCCTGCGGAACCGTTTTTGCGGCGCTTGGCAGCAAGCCGATAGCTGCCATTGTCTTCGCGCAGGCCGCAAACGGCCTGCTGTTGCCGGTGGTGGCGGTATTTTTGATTGTAGTGATGAATCGAAGGGCGTTACTGGGTGACCGTGTCAACGGGCCTTTGGCCAATGCTATGGGAGCAGTGGTGGTCAGTGTTGCTCTTGGTCTGGGTGCAATCAAGATTCTGGGGGTCCTGGGGGTGATTTGAGACCGAATTGTCCCTACTCCTGGCACATTGCTCTAAAAATTCGGGATTTTTCCAGTTTTTAGTAGAATTTTCGAACGATTTACCGCGAAGATATAGCAATTGGGAATAATACTTTGCAGATCTTTCTCTTTAGCGATAAAAGTAAGAAATCGGGCACCCAAAAAACTTTGTGCAGAAAATCACAAAAAGGGTCTATCACCATGTTATGTATGAAGTTTCTACGAATAACCATGGTATGGTGGAAAAAAGTCGGCCAGGGACAGTTGACTATGGAGGCAAACCCTCCAGAATCATTAAGGGCCGTTTCAACAATAAATAAGACCGTCTTAGCAGTAGCAGGCACAAGGGGATGATAATGATTAATCGGTTCGCCAATCTTACCAGTCGGATTGCGGTTGTATCCGCCATTTTATTTGCCATAGCGGCCTGTGGCGGCGGTGGCGGCGGTGGCAGCGATAATGGCGGTGGCTTCCTGCCCGAGGCCCCCGGTGATGACAATGGCACCTACAACCTTGTGCTTGAGTTAACTGATAGCAACGGCAACCCCACGGGGACACTGAGCGCCACACAGCCGATCACTCTAACGGTGACGGTTACCAGGCGCGGCAGTTCCGGGAACCCGGAAGAAGGGGTCGTCGTCGTCGCCACAACCGATGTGGCCCTGCTGTCACCGGATAATGGCAGTGCTCTTACCAATGCTGACGGGATCGCATTACTGCAACTGCTCGCAGGAGATGTCCAGGGGGCAGGCGAAGTTACTGTTACTGTGGACGGTGAAGATGGACCTACGGTAGAGACAATAGGCTATCAGGTTATTCAGGCCGGCCTGCAGATAGGTAATTTCGAAAATGGCAGCTTTATACCTGGCCAAATTGATATCAACCTCACCGATCTGGCGGCTGGCGGATCAGCAAGATTGCGCGTAGCAATCGTAGATGAAGATGGGAACCTGGCGGATTCTGCAGAAGATATTCGATTCAGCAGCATCTGCTCACTCAGCGGCCTCGCTGGTTTCAGTAGCGCCGACTCGGCGCCCGTGTCCAGACTCACAGTAACTGCTGCCGATGGAATTGCCGAAGCGACCTATGTTGCGAGCGGCTGCGAAGGGGTGGATGACATAACCGCCACCCTGATAAGCACCTCAGGAGTAGCGACAGCGTCTATCAATGTTGCGGTACAGGAAGCCGATTTCATTGGCTGGCTAACCACCAACCCAATCAGTGACAACGGTTCTTCACTGATTGCTTTAAAGGGTACAGGTTCTGCAAATCGCTCTGAGACTGCCACCGTAAGTTTTCAGGTTTGCTCGGTTACACCGACTACCGAAGTACCCTGTGCGCCTATCTCGGGAGCTATGGTTAACTTTTCGCTTTCCAATTCTCTGGGCGGGATCATGCTGGAAAACACTAGCGGTTCCACCGATTCAAACGGTGAAGTCAAAGCCGTGGTGCGCTCAGGTAATGTTTCCACCTCCGTTTTCGTAACCGCAGCGATAGAAAGTGGTGCTGGTAATACGTCCAATGACATCATCGTTAGCACAGGCCTTCCGGACCAAAACTCCATAAGCTTGTCTAGCTCAAAGTTCAACATTGACGGGGCACTGAATATTGATGGCCTGAACGCGGAGCTAACCGTGCGGTTAGCCGACAAGTTCAACAACCCGGTCGCTGATGGCACTAGTGCGGTATTCACCACCGAATACGGTTCTATTCAAACTTCGTGCATCACAGTAGCAGGGGCTTGTTCAGTAACATGGACCAGCCAAAATCCACGTTTCCCTGTTTTCAATCAGGACAAAATTAAGACAATTCTGAGCGACCCCGACTACCGATGCTTTTCTCATAACGGCAGCGGCGGTGCATGTCCTGATGATCTGGGCCCCATTCGCGGCTTAAGAAATACTATTCTGGTCACCGTCGTTGGTGAAGAGTTCTTCGTAGACTCCAACGGTAACGGCCTCTACGATGAGGGCGAACCATTTGACAACCTTCCCGAGGCATTCATCGACCACAACGAAGATGGTGTCTATACACCGGTGCTTGGCCCCAATTGCCCGGAAGGGTATGACGATGAAGACTGCGAGGCAGCTGGCTCAGAAGAGACCTTCATAGACTTCAATGGTGATGGTGAATATAGCCTCAACGTCGATGCCAATAACCCCAATGGCGTATACAACGGAAGCCTGTGTCCTGTGGAAGGTGACGGCGTATTTTGTAGCCGGGATCTGGTTAACGTGAGAAGCTCGGCGGTGCTGATCATGTCTGCCCAAAGTGATTTCGATGTGCTGGTGGTCGACTCAATTAACGAGCGGGTCTCGTCATCTGTTCGCGAAGGCACACGGTATTTGGCACATATCGCTGACTTGTATAACAACCGTCCAGGCAGCGACACGACTGTTTCAGTTGAGGCCATAGGTGATTGTACGCTGCTGACAGATGCCAGCTTCAGCATCTCGGACTCCAACAGTACTGGAGCTTTCACCATCCCTATTGAGGTCGAGGGTGATGGTACGGGAGGCGGGTCAGTTTCGGTTAAGGTAGGGCAAAGTTCTGAATCGTTTGCTTGTATTACGATTGCTCCGCCAGACCCTAACAGCCTTGGCGGTGGTGTTGCCCCCTAAAACTGAAAATTGAAAATCTAAAAGCCGGGAAATGTCCCGGCTTTTTTTTGCCTGGGACAATGCACTCCCTCTCTCAGTAAAGGTCGTAGCAAGCAGACAATTCCACCGTGCATACACAACATTGCATCACGAGACAGCTGCCGTTAAGGCTATCCGCGCAAATTGCCCGGAGAAGAACTGAGTATTCCTGAAAGAATTTTAGCGATTGCTGATTTTTTTGAAGCGCTGACTGCTTCCGACCGGCCCTACAAAAAAGCCAAGCCCATTAGTATCGCCATAGACATACTGCACAAAATGGTTCTCGACGAACATCTTGA
>JBALVI010000012.1:0-74584 GCA_036961205.1 Halioglobus sp.
ATGGTAGTGTGGGGTTTCCCCATGTGAGAGTAGGTCATCGCCAGGCTTCTAAATAAAACACCCCGTCCAGCGTAGCTGGTCGGGGTTTTTTATTTAGAACCCGTTGATTTTCTTTCCCGTCCTGCAGCAGCCGAAGGCTGCCATGTGACCGCACCTGTTCCGTAGGAACGGTAAGGAAGTGCCGAAGGCATCGCGCAGCGATCACAAGCACTGCTTGTGACTTACTGTAGGTCATCTTATGGCACCCAACCCTAATCAAGCCACGCCCGCAAACAACCACCGCCTTTATAGATCCTAACGACCGCCAGCGCGTTGACGCGCCGCCGTAACATCGTTCATCCTTCTCGGAACAGCTATTTCCAACCCCAAATGTCTCAACAACATGGCCTCCTGCGCCCAAAAAACTGATTGTGGACCAATGAGCCTTAAGTGCTAAAATCGGCGACACATATTTAAGGTATCAGTCCACACCATGAATGACCTTTTCGAACTTCGAGACCTGACTACCAATGAACGTATCAAATTGGACAAGCCAGAGGTGGTGCTTGGTCGGCATGTGGATTGCGATATTGTGCTCGACAATGACGAGGCGTCCCGCCAGCACGCAAAGCTGTTGATCAAGGCAGAAGGGATAATGCTTGAAGACATGGGCTCCACTAATGGGACTTACCTCAATACGCGAGAAGTTCGCAGGGCTACCGCGGTAAATGGGGGCGATATTATCGCTATAGGCAATCAGTCCTTTCTGGTGTTAACGCCCGAATGTTCTGGCGATACCACTATCTTTGGGGCCAGGATCGCAAAAGAAGAGTCCTCTTTCGTTCTTGATAAAAGCGACGCTAATCACACTTCAATGCGAATGGCGTATCCCGCACCTCCGGGCTGGCAAGCAAGCGACGCAGCAGCTTTCGAACAGAGCAAAGGTTCTAAGGATGACAAGGTACTCAGCGGTCTGTTAAAGGCCAGAGATGTAGATTTGAGTTCTTCTGCAGCTGCGCTATTGATAACGGCAGGTCGAAGTAAGCACTCATTGTTCGTTCTTCCGCGTCCCACTGAAAATACCCAGTGGTCCATCGGCCGGGGCCCGGCGCGCGATATTACGATTGATGAAGTAACAGTTTCAAGTGATCACGCTACGCTAGCGTTGTTCGATGGGGCCTGGTCGTTGGAGGACAAGGAATCGACTAACGGCATAAAGGTAAACGGCGTCAAAACCAAATCCTCAAAGCTCAAACCCGGGGACAAAGTCCGAATTGGGGATGTCGAACTCCTGTTCAGACCCTTCTAAAGATAGCGTACCTATCGGCGGCCGCTCATCACATCATGCCTATACTTGCTCGGGGTTGTTTGCGCTGCTCTTGGTTCTGGTTTTTGGTGCCTTCGCAGAACCAGTCACCCCATCTACGCTTTCCAGGTATCAGCAAGCTTTGCTGGCGCTACAAACACAGGAAGCTGACTGGAAGGCTTCTTTCGCTGATGCGGCGCTATCGCAATTGGTCGAAATATATCTGGCCGAAGCCGATCTGGCAAAGTTTCAGGCTGGTGAAGAGGATCCAAATCCCAAATTGTTTGGTTGGTCGCGTGCCGTCGAACAATATGCCAACCAACTCATGCTGGTACAGGAGGATATAAAACTGGGCCTGCCGGTGGCTTTGTACGTCGAAGTTCTTGGCCCGCCACGAATTGTTATCGGTGGCCGAAGCGTAATTCTGAATCATCCCCGAGAGGACCAACAGCGTGTTTACGAAAGTACTGTGTTATCAGACTTTTGTCGTCGAAGGGACTGCGATTCTCTAATCCAGACAGACACAGAGCTTGAGCCCATTCCGATGTCGGCCCCCGTGATTGAACCCGATTGGCGTTTCACCAGTACGGGGCCATTATGTGTTGCGCACTCTATTGAGGTGCACTTTGACTCAACGGCTGATTTGTCTCGCATTAAGCCTCTGTGCCGCCAACTGTTGCAGGAACTAGCGGCACTGCACAACGACCTGTTGTGGCAACAACGTCATGGGGTTCATCTGGACTGGGATCATTTGGACACTCGCGCAATTCCTGAACGACCGATTCACCTGGTGAGCCTGAACGATCGAGGAGATTCGTTGCTGCTAGCCGTCCCGATTCTGCACAACAGCCCCGGATTGCTGATGGATGTTAAGCCTTGGCTGGTCAGCCAGCAATCTGGCGATGAGTCGGTGCAGTTAATACTGAGAGCTGAAAACTATGGCTGGAAGTGAATGATTGAAAGTTTTCGATGAGTAAAAATGGGCGTAAGGACCGACGCCAAGCCCTTTTACCTTAATTAGGCCCGATGTTGAGAACTGAGTCACATTCCGCTGCCGGACTTAAATGCAATAAAACGCTATGATTTACCCCTTACCAATCTTTGGCATGGGTGCCGCTGAATGCTCGACATAGTCAAAATTTATACGCCGGATCTTGAGGTGGGAATGCATGTTTCCAGTCTGGACCGACCTTGGCTGGAAACCCCATTCGCACTACAGGGTTTTCGCCTCCGGAATCAGGATGAAATAGAGCAGCTTCGCGGGTTCTGTAAATTTGTCTATGTAGACTGCATCAAAAGTGCTCAGGAAGCTTCAATCTTGCGACGCAAGGTGCGCAATCGGCCGCGTCTCTCTACACAGGAGATGTTTCAGGACCGTAAGCTAAAAAACTATCAGGATGTTGCCAGCTGGGAGGAGGAGTACCCTCGTGCTCAAAGCTCTGTTACTGCTTTGGCGGAAGGGATTGAAGCCATATTCGAGGACACTGCAAAGGGTAAGGCACTCAATGTAGTCGCGGTAAAAAAAGCCGTTGAGCCGATGATTGACAGTATTAGTCGCAACCCCGATGCCTGTATTTGGCTGGCCCGTATGAAGCAAGAGGACCAGTACACCTACCAGCATTCGCTGGGGTCTGCTATATGGGCTGTGGCCCTGGGCCGTCAATTGGGGCTCCCCAAGTCTGACCTTCGAACGCTGGCGATTGGTGGGGTGCTGTTCGATGTGGGCAAGCTTAGGGTAAAGCCTGACTTGCTGAAGGCAAACCGCAAGCTCAGCGATGACGAGTTTACCGAGCTTCGTAGCCACGTCCAATTGGGTGTGGATATGATCAAGGAAAGCGGCCTGATGAATAGCGATGTTATCGATATGATAACGCATCATCATGAGCGCCATGACGGTTCAGGCTATCCTCAGGGCTTGTCGGGTGATGAAATTCCGATTTTCGCCAGGATCGCCTCTATAGTAGATTGTTACGATGCCATCACCAGTCATCGCAGCTACGCCAGAGCGATCCCGCCTTCTACTGCAATCAAAATGCTGTACGAATGGAAGGACATCGATTTTCAGGGCGAGCTGATAGAGCAGTTTATCCAGGCGGTGGGAATCTACCCTGCCGGTACCTTGGTGGAGTTGACGACCGGAGAGGTAGGTGTTGTTGTTGCGGAATATCGGACCCGCCGTTTGCGCCCCAAAGTTCGTCTCTTGCTTGATGGAGAGAAACAGCCTTTTGGTGAAGTTAAAACCATCGACCTGTCTACCGAGAACAATGCCTCTGATGGCAGGCGTCTCGATATAGCGAGCAGTTTACAGCCGGATGCTTATGGAATAGATATGACTGCTATAACGCTTTGAGCGGTCTACCACTGAACGCTCAAGCAAGAGCGCTCAGAGGTTGAATTTTTTTACTGCGTTGAGCAACTGCCTACAGGTGATTTGGCCGACCAACTTGCCGTCTTCGACTACAGGTCTTCGACGTTTGTTCTTTAACAACATATCCTGGGCGACATCGATAATATCTTCATTGGGGTGTGCTACAACCAGGTTTTCGCTGGCCATATAGTCTTTCACCTGGCCGATTCCCGTATCATTATAAATCGCCCCCAAGGCGGCCCGCAGACAGTCCAACTCGGACAGGATGCCAACCAGGTTCTCCCGATCGTCGACCACACAGACCCCGGAAACCTTATTATTAATGATGACTTGCATGGCCGTTACCACATTGTCATCGGCCCGGACCTTCACCGGATTCTTTAACATGTAATCCCGCAAGTTTACCGATTGCAGCATACCTTTCTCCTTGATATGGCCTAACTAAGGTATTGGTTCCTATAGTATAGACCTTATGTACAACATGAGTGATTGGGGTAGCACCCCAAGCACCAATATTCCCGCAATAAGTCCACAAGAAATCAGCCTAACCAGCGATCCTTGAGGAATAGACGGTTTATCAGGGTGTTCTTCCGGCCTGCGAGCCAGGTAGTAGACCACTCTGAGATAGTAATAAATACCAATGCCACTACCGACTACCAGACTGGCCAGCAAAATCCAGTGGGACCCGCTGACAGCAGCGCTGATGACATAAAATTTGGCGATAAACCCGGCGGTGAGCGGAATGCCCGCTAAAGAAAGTAAGGCTAGAAGGAACATACCCGCCACCAGCGGTCTATGCCACAGCAGGCCACTTACATCGCGCAATTGCGGGTGCTCACGTTTAACACCGCCACTGGAGATGAGCGCCAGCAGAGCAAATGCGGCGAGCGTGGTCGCGGTATATGCAATCAAATAGAAAACAGCAGCTTCGGTGGCCAGAGTACGATGCTGGGCGTCCGCGCCAACGGTAAATATTATTACCAGATAACCCATGTGAGAGATTGAAGAATAGGCCAGCAGGCGCTTTAGATTGGTCTGCATCAACGCGAGCAAATTTCCTGCCAGCATGCTGAATATGGCGATAAGACTCATGCAACTGATGAGCACGTCGAACCGAAAAAGATTGGCATCAACAAACCAGCGCAGAAGAACGACGAAGACTGCTACCTTTGAAACCGATGCAAGGAAACCAGTGACCGGTGCTGGAGCCCCGTCGTAGACATCAGGTGTCCACAAGTGGAAAGGCACCAGCGACAGTTTGAAACCCAAACCAGTAACGATCATCACGGCCGCGATTAGTAAACCACTTTGGCTGGTATCTGTGGTGGTCAACGCTATGCCTATTTCAACAAAAGCCAGGGTTCCCGTGGCTGCGTATAACAGTGCGAATCCAAACAATGCCGTGGCGGAGGCGGCACCTGAAAGAACCAGGTATTTGGTTGCAGCCTCCAGTGGCAGGAAAGATCGATCGGGGTAGGCTATCAGGGCATAGAGTGCAATCGACATCAGTTCAAGCCCCAGCAATAGCGAGGCCAGGTGCACTGAACAGGCGAGAATGCAGGCGCCCAAGGTACTGAGTATCAGCAGTAGAAAGTACTCCTCGGGCTCGTCTTCTCTTTGCGCCAAAAAGTCTACGGACAGTAATGCGGTGATTGCCGCCGCAATACAAAAAAGACTGCAGAAGAGTAAACCCAGGCGGTCGGCTTGCAATAACGGGGTCACTGCCAGTGGTGTGTATTCGACCGAGTACAGGGTGGATAAGGCCGCAGTCATAAACGTCAGCACGGTAAGCACCACGGTTGCTCGCAAGCCTCTGAAGAAGGCGACTTGCATCATGATTACGGTCACGCCGCATGCCAGAATGACCAGGGGTAGAAGAGCATACAAAGAAGACATGCTCATGGCGAAACCACTGGCATGCGCAATGAAACCTGCTGGCTAAGGCCATCAATAACCGGTGCCGCCAGGTCCAGGACCGGTTGCGGATAGAGCCCCAACCAAATCAGGGCGATCATCATCACCGCCATAGTCAGCATTTCCCGGCTGTCGAAGTCTGGCATTTCCAGCCCATCCCTGGGTGCGCCCTGGAACGTCTGTTGCATCATCCACAGCGAGTAAATAGCCGCGGTAACAAGGCCCAGGGCAGCCACGGCGGTAAACCAGGGTTGGACCGCGAACAGCCCGGCCAGGATCAGAAACTCGGCGACGAAATTACCCAGACCTGGCAGTCCCAGAGAGGCTACCGCAAAAAATAGAGCACAGGCGCCCATTCTTGGGGCCTGATGCCAGAGACCGCCCATGCGCTGCATGTCCCGGGTATGTAGGCGATGTTGCAGTGCCCCCGCCAGCATAAACAGGGCGGCGGTACTGATGCCATGGGCGATCATTTGCATGATGGCACCCTGCAATGCAAGAGTATTCCAGGCGTAGAGGCCTAGCAAAATAAAGCCCATGTGGCTGACACTGCTGTAAGCCACCAAGCGTTTAAAGTCGGTTTGCGCAAAGGCCAGAATCGCACCGTATATTATGCCTATAATGCCTAGCGTCATTGCTATCGGAGCAAACTTGGCAGAGGCTTCGGGGAACATCGGTATACAAATTCGCAGCAGGCCGTAGGCCCCGGTCTTCAGTAAAATACCTGCCAGCAACACACTACCTGCGGTGGGGGCCTGAGTATGTGCGTCAGGCAGCCATGTATGGAAAGGAAAGCCAGGCAATTTGACGGTGAAGGCTAGAAAGAAGCCGAGCATCGTAATCATTGCCATCCTGCTTTCAATCTCCACTCCCAGCAAGTCGAAATAGCTGAAACTCCACTGGCCGCTTATCACCGAGGCCTGGTAGGCCAGGATCACAATAGAAAGCAGCATCAGTAGCCCGGATACCTGAGTGAATATGAAGAATTTCATCGCCGCGTAGGCTTTATTTTCATGGCCCCAGACAGCAATCAGGAGGTACATTGGTATTAGCATTACCTCCCAGAACAGAAAAAACAGGAACAGGTCCAGGGCAAGGAACACGCCGCATACACCCGCTAACGTCCACAGAATGTTGGCCTGGAACAGTCCGGGCTTGAAGTCGACTTCGGACCATGAAGCTGACACTGCAATAAGTCCTAGCAGTAAAGTGAGGCCCACCAGCAGGAGGCTGAGACCATCCATGGCCAGTTCCAGGCCGATACCAAACCTTGGAATCCAGTCGACCCGCCAATGGATTAGCCAGCTTTGTGGCTCGCCCGGGTGTGTTGGCAGAGACAGTCGGTCCAGGCCAATATCCGACACGATGCTGCCAAGATAAAACAGCGCCAAGCCGGCAATAGCGAGGCTGATGTAGCGGGGTAGAGTTGGGCTAATACGCTCGGCCTGCCAGGCGGCCAAGCCTCCCAGTAACAGCAACGTGATGAGAATCATCAAACTCATAGCGCTTGCCTCAGCACAATGGCGGCCAGCAATACCAGTGCGCAAACCATACTGGTGGCATACCACCTTAGTTCGCCGTTTTGCATTGTCATCAGGCCCCTGTGGCCCCACTGGCTAAGATGAATTACGAGACCGTAGATGAAGTCGATGGGTTCATTGCGCCACCAACGGGCCAGCCCCTTGAAAGGCTTCACCAGTATGGCGTTATACAAGGCGTCAACGCGCCAACCGCTGAAGAAGAATGCGGCCAGCAGCTTGCCCACGCCGGAGTCAGTAACACCGCGCAGGGATATCTGTTTGCCAAGGAATAGCAGGTACGCTATGAGCAAGCCGATCAGGGGCACGCTTATCCCAATGGCTTCAATGGTGTAATTGTGATCAGTGCTTGGCGCCTCTGGGAATACAGCCGTCAGCGGCAGCGCTATCCAGCCACCGACAATGGAAAGTATGCAGAGCACTGTTAGTGGCAACGACATGCGCCAGCCCGGTTTACGATCTGGTTCAGTTTGGGCCTCGCCATAAAATACAATGAATACTAATCTGAAGCTGTATATTGCTGTCAGTAGAGCGCCCAGCAAGCCACCTAGCCACAACCAGACGCCTATTCCCGGCAACTCCCAAGCGGCAAGAAGAATTGCATCTTTACTGTAAAAGCCGGAGGTAAAGGGCAGGGCAGCCAGAGCCGCAGAGCCAATGATAAAGCTCCAAAAAATAATGGGCAGTCTTGTTCGTAGACCGCCCATACGGAAAATGTTGTGTTCGTGATGAAGGCAGTGAATGACTGCGCCTGCAGCAAGGAACAAAAGCGCTTTAAAAAAGGCATGTGTCATCAAGTGAAAAATGCCGGCGCTAAAAGCACCTACCCCCAGGGCGAGGAACATATAGCCAATCTGGCTAATGGTGGAGTAGGCCAGAATACGCTTGATATCATTCTGGGCCAGGGCGGTAAATCCGGCCAGTAGCAGGGTGAGCAAACCCACCCAGGCAACGACTTCGAGTGCCACCGGTGCCAGCAAAAATAGCTCATGCGTTCTGGCAATCAGATAAACACCGGCGGTCACCATGGTTGCGGCGTGGATCAAGGCACTTACCGGGGTTGGGCCCGCCATGGCATCTGGTAGCCACGTGTGTAAAGGTAGCTGCGCAGATTTTCCGACGGCGCCGCCCAGCAATAACAAACACGCGATTAGTGGTAGCTTATCGCCGACGTCCCAGGTGCTATTAGCAGCCGACATCAGCGCTTGTATATCAAGCGTGCCCAGCTCTGTCAGTAGTAAAAACATGCCCAGTGCCATCGCAGTATCGCCGACTCTGGTAACAACGAAGGCCTTGCGCGCAGCCTGACCGTTGTTGGGGTCGCGGTACCAGAACCCTACCAGCAAATAAGAACATACCCCCACGCCCTCCCATCCCAGATAGAGCAACAACAGGTTGTCAGCCATGACCAGTACTAGCATCGACGCCACAAACATATTCATATAGGCGAAGTAACGTGCCAATGATTCGTCATCCCACATGAATTCAATGGAGTAGAGATGGATGAGAAATCCGACCCCGGTGATAACCGACATCATTACCAAAGCCAGGCCGTCGATGTAGAAAGCCACACCTGGAGAAAAGTCCCCGACCTGCAGCCAGGTCCACAAATGAAGCAGCCTTACCTCGCCGTCCTGTAAAAAACTAAGAAGAGAAATCGCCACGCAAATTGCGGCCACACCGACAGAGCCTGCTCCCAAACTCGCCAGAGCAATTTTGGGCAGCCTGGCTCCCGCCACCATCAACACTATCGCGCTGGCCAGAGGCAGGGCAGGAATGAGGGCGATTAAGTCCATGTTAGCCCCGCAACCTGTTGGCGGCGTCCATATCCAGTGTCTTGAAGCGGCGTTGAATTTGCAGGACAAGGCCCAAACCGATAGCCACTTCTGCAGCGGCGACGGCGAGGATCAGCAAAAACATTATTTGCCCATCGGGCTGCCCCCACTTTGCGCCCGCCGCGATAAAGGCGACTGCTGCGGCGTTCAACATGACCTCCAGTGACATCAACATAAAAATGATATTCCGTCTGAGCATCAGGCCCAGCAAACCCATACAAAAAAGCATGCCGGCGAAAACCTGCACATGCTCCATGGGTACCTGTAGGCCGCCCATCAGTCTCTATCCCCATAACGCACGATGAATCGACGGCCCAGATGATAAGCGCCAATGAGTCCAGCGAGCAGTAGCATCGAGGCAATTTCCACTGCCAGAACGTAGGGGCCAAATAGAGCAAGCCCCACAGCCTTGGGATCAACTGAGACACCGGCGGTAGTGCCCGGCGTGTTGTTTAACGCGAGCAGTAACTCGAGCAATAACAGGGCAGCCATGATTCCTGGAACGAACCAGTGCTTTGGGCTGAGCCAGTTTCGTTCCCTTGCATCACCGGCATCTCCGAGGTTAAGCATCATGATCACGAATACAAATAGCACCATGATGGCGCCGGCGTAGATGACGATTTCAAGAGCGGCGGCGAAGGGAGCGCCCATGAGGAAAAAGGTAACCGCTATCGCCAACAACGAAACGATCAGATAAATAAGCGCATGAGCCGCGTTTGCGCGGGTCAAAGCAAGGCCTGTCGCCGCCAATGCGATTATCGCCGCGCTGTAAAAGAGGACGCTCATCATGGCAGCAGACTCTTTACGTCTATAGGTTGTGCTTCATTCAGGGCCTGGCCTTTATCTTTGCCGTCTATTGCCAGACCTGAAACTCTGTAGAAATTATAATCGTGATATTTCCCTGTCCCCGCAATTTGCAAATGCTCTTTTTCGTAGACCATATTACTGCGGTTGTATTCACACATTTCGAAATCGGGCGTGAGTTGAATGGCATTAGTGGGGCACGCCTCTTCGCACATGCCACACATAATGCAGCGGGAGAAGTTAATGCGGAAAAATTCCGGGTACCAACGTCCGTCTTCCTTGACGCCTTGTTGCAGAGCTATGCAGTCAACGGGACAGGCCACAGCGCACAAATTACAGGCGACACATCGCTCCTCGCCATCGGGATCGTTGGTCAGCACTATCCGCCCGCGATAACGCGGCGCGAGATAGGGTCGCTCCTCGGGGTACTGGACGGTTTCAGCTTTGGTAAAACTGTGCTGCAGTATTGTCCAAATGCTCACTAATTGACTTAACAGCGCTTTAATCATTCGCTCAACCCCTCATTGCCAATGCCACAGCACCGGTAGCCAATAAATTGAACAGGGTTAGTGGCAGCATGACCTTCCAGCCCAGTGACATGAGTTGGTCGTAGCGGGGGCGTGGGATGGCGGCTCTGAGTAGAATAAAAAAGCAGATCAGCACGAATACTTTCAAACAAAACCACACCAAAGGTGGTAGCCATGGGCCCAGCCAGCCGCCAAAGAACAGGGTTGTAATCATGCATGAAATTAGAATAAGGCCGAGATACTCTCCAAGCATGAACATCGCGAATTTCATTCCGCTATATTCGGTGTGAAAACCGGCGGTCAGTTCGTGCTCTGCTTCGGGCAGGTCAAAAGGCAAGCGGTGGCTCTCCGCAATTCCCGCAATCATAAAAGTGAACAAGCCCAGTATTTGCGGAACGCAGAACCACAAGTCCCGCTGGGCTTCTACGATCGCTCGCATACTGAAGCTGCCGCTGAGCATAACCACGCCCATCAACGAGAGCCCCATGAAAACTTCGTAGCTGACCATTTGCGCGGCGCTGCGCAGGCCTCCCAACAGGGCGTACTTGTTGTTAGAAGCAAGGCCGCCCAGCAAAACGCTGTACACAGCCAGAGAGGTCATGCCGAGGAAAAAAAGCAGGCCAATGTTGAGGTCGATAATGTATAAGTCGGGGCCAAAAGGAACTACGGCAAAACCCAACAACATGGCGACTACGATGGCTGTGGGTGCGAACACGAAGACCACACGATCGGCGAAAGGTGGGACCCAGTCATGCTTGGTTAATAGCTTCAGCATATCGGCCAGCACCTGGAATACGCCAAACGGTCCTAGTCGGTTGGGGCCGTAACGGTCCTGCCAGATTCCCAGTAGGCGTCGTTCAAACCATGTAAGGAATGCTGCCCCGCTAATCGCGGCCAGTAGTACCGCCAGTGCGAATCCGATAGTGCCTAATTCAGACATCGCGCCCTCCATCACTGCCGATAACCTGCGGCGAGCGGCGTTGCCAGCTTTGCGCTTTGTGTAAAGTTACCTCGGTCAGTGCTTGCAGGTTAGCGGTGCCCGCGAGGCCCACGCTGAAGCCGGCGCAACCCGTAGCGAGGGAATCGTCAATGTTTACCTCCAGAGTAGACAGTCCCTCTCCATCTCCTACTTCAATGCCGTCGCCGACAGCTACGCCCAGTGCGCGGGCGTCAGCGCCGCGCAAGGTTATGAAACCTGGGGTTATCAGCGGTTGCAGAGTGGGGCTCATAGCGCTGAGTTCTTCACTGCCGAATATTTTGTACTGGGCAACCAATAACCAGACGCCCTCGCGACCTGAATAAGGGACCGGTGGGGCTTCCTGCGAATTGGCTGCGCCGGTATGAGCCCCCAGTAGTCTGGCACCCGCGGTACCACCCTTGAGTTCACCGCCAACTTCCGCTTGAAACTTATGCAATGATTGGTTGGAATTCCAACCCGGCGACCAGACGAAGGGTAGAAGCGCGCCAGGCTGGGAGCGGTTTAAGCCTTCCATACTAAACGCCAGAGGTGATTCTTCGTCCTCGGGCTGCTTTGGCTCGTGCACTGAGATATGCGCACGCATTGCGGTTCTGCCACTGTACCGATGCGGCTGACGCGGTATTCGCATCCCAACATTGCGAAACTGCTGATCCGGCGCGGCGGCGGTGAGTCCGGCCAGATCCGGAATCGCTGCAGCACAAGCCCGGTTGATATCGTCAAAGTG
This sequence comes from Halioglobus sp., assembly GCA_036961205.1. Lineage (GTDB taxonomy): Bacteria > Pseudomonadota > Gammaproteobacteria > Pseudomonadales > Halieaceae > CALJFL01. The sequence continues at coordinate 11,975 of JBALVI010000012.1, forward strand.
GTGGAGGCCTTCTACCCCCTGGAGCTCCATTTCTTTCATGCAGGCGAGCAACCAGACCCAGGCGGGATGCCGCTCTTCCGTGGCTTGATAGACCGGGTAATGGCGTTGCGCCCGCCCTTCCATAGACACCAGCGTGCCCTCCGTTTCTGCGAAATTTGCAGCTGGTAGTACTAGTGTGGCGGCGGACGTAGTGTCTGTGTCCATGCCATCCAGAACAATGACCTGATCGAAAGTCCCGACAAGCTTTGCGATGTGATCACGAGTTCCTCGTCGGAACAGATCGTTTTCCAGTACTACTAACGTGGTAGGGGTCTCAGCTGCGATGGCACGCTGCTGTAATTGGCTGAGGTTGGGACAATTTGGGCCTGCTAGCATCGCCTGTCCCAGTGAATTGGCCTCTGGCACGGCCAGCGAAAACATGGGCTGTTGCCCACGCTCAGCTAATGCGTCTGCGATCTGGGCCGCCGCTGCCATTACCGCAGCGCTAGCCGTTCCAGTACCGGAGAGAATCAGGGGTCGTTTGGCGTTCTTCAACGCCGCGGCAATTGCGTCGGCGGTTTTGTTTAGGTTGTCATCATCGGAATCTGCAGCTGCGGATTCGCCGTCGGTGATTCGATGCGCAACCGCATAACCCAATCTGGCGATATTGTCGGGTGCCAGCGAGATTTGTTGTGCTGCGATATCGTCCAGTCGAGTGCCGGCTACAGAGGCGATGTACAGTGGACTTTTTTGGTCCTGTGCCAGATTACGAATGGCCGCATCCTGCCAATGTTCCAGACGCAAGTCGGCAGCCATTTCATAGGCTTTATTGCGAACGCTTTGCCGCAGAGCGAGCGCTATGCGTGGCGCGGTGTTGGTAACATCTTCCCCCAAAATAAATACGGCATCTGCAGATTCGATAGTGCGAATATCCGGGATTACGGCGCGGGTACTCTTGTTTAGCACCAACACCTGGCTGAGCAGCGCCTGCTCGGCGTCGCTGAAGCCGGGTGCAAAATTGGTCTCCCCCGACAACTGCCGCAATAGAAAGTTGGCTTCAACAGAGGCGCGGGGTGAGCCAATAGCAAATACCGACCCTCCGCTTAGTGCACCTTGCATATACTGCAGAGCCGCATGATGGTTTTGGGCATCAAAGCGGCCCTCAGCATTTCTCAGGCCCGGGAACTGCAGGTTATTTTCGCTATTGACGAACTTGGCTCCAAAACGACCTCGATCGCAGAGAAAATAGCCGTTGACCTGAGCATTGAAACGATTATGAACGCGCTTGAGTTTGCCATAACGCTCACCGGGTAGGGTGTTACACCCCACTGCACAGGAGGTGCACACCGACGGCGCGGATTGCAGATCCCACTTGCGTGTGTACTCATGTACCAGAGATTTGTCGGTGAATACTCCGGTGGGGCAGACTTCCACCAGATTGCCGGCAAATTCACTCTGCAGTACGCCGTCTTCGTGCCGGCCGAAGTAAATATGATCGTGCGCTGCTTGTGCCGACAGGTCGGTACCTCCGGCGTAGTCGTTGTAATAGCGGGTGCAGCGGTAGCAGGTGATACAGCGATTCATTTCGTGGTGAATCAGCGGTCCCAGGTATTGATTGCGATGGGTGTTTTTACGACCGCGATACTGGCGATCGCGGTGGCCCACCATCACCGTCATATCCTGTAGGTGGCACTCACCCCCCTCGGCGCACACCGGGCAATCGTGGGGATGATTCAGCATCAGCGATTCAACAATGGATTGGCGGAAGCGGCTGGCCTTGTCACCCGCCAGCGAAAAAATTGCGCCATCGATAACCGGCGTCATACAGCCCATCACAATGCGGCCGCGCTCATCTTCCTCATTTTGATATTGCACTACAGCACACTGACGACAGGCGCCGATTGACCCCATCGCCGGATGCCAGCAAAAATAAGGCAAATCGAGACCGGCAGAGAGGCAAGCTTCAAGCAGATTTTTACCCGCGGGTACCTCGTACTCCTGGCCATCTATGCGAATAACGGGCATCTATCCGCTCCCCCCGTCGCACCAGGGGCAGGCGCCGCCGCTGATATGGCGCTCGAAATCTTCCCTGAAGTATTTGAGGGCACTGGCCAGCGGCTCCATCGCCCCCGGGGCAAGTGCACAGTGTGTATTCCCCATCGCCCCGATAAATTCAACCTGGTGTGCGAGTGTGTCCATATCCCTGGCTTCACCGCGGCCTTGTTCGATATCGTCAAGCACCTGCGCTGACCAGGGCAGGCCGTCGCGACAGGGGGTACAGAAGCCGCAGGACTCGCGGGCAAAAAACTCCATCAGGTTTTTTACAAAGCCTACCGGGCAGGTTTTGTCGTCCAGGATAATCATAGTGCCGGTGCCCATGCGGCTGCCTGCTTTACCGATGGTGCCATAGTCCATGGCGAGGTCCAGGTGATCGGGCGTGAGGAAGTCGGTGGAACCTCCCCCTGGCAAAAATCCGCGCAGACTGTAGCCGTCTTCCATGCCGCCGGCGTGCACTTCCAGAATTTCACGTACTGGCGTTCCTATGGGCAGTTCCCAGCAACCTGGATTTTTGACGCGACCACTCACACCGTAGAGTTTGGTGCCGGCATCTTCTGTTAAACCCAGTTCATTGAACCAGTCTGCGCCGCGCTCGATGATATGGTGAATGTTGCACAAGGTTTCCACGTTATTGACGATAGTGGGGCGGCCCCAGAGGCCGCTGACCTGGGGGAACGGGGGCTTGGCTCTGGGGTTGGCGCGCTTGCCTTCAAGAGAGCTGATAAGCGCCGTCTCTTCACCGCAGATATAGCGCCCGGCACTGGAGTGAACATGCATCTCCAGGCTGAAATCGGATCCCAGAATATTTTGTCCCAGATAACCTTTGTCGTAACAGGTGGCGATAGCTTCGCGCAGCAGTTGTGCTGCCAGATGATATTCCGCCCGAATGAAGATATAGGCGATGTTTGCCTGAATGGTATAGGCGGAGAGAATCATGCCCTCGATCAATTGATGTGGATCGCACTCCAGGAGCAGGCGGTCTTTGAAGGTTCCCGGTTCCATCTCGTCGGCATTGCAGATTAAATATTTGTGCCCAGGAGTAGCGTCCTCCATCGGTACGAAGCTCCACTTCATTCCAGTGGGGAAACCGGCGCCACCACGACCCCTTAGATTGGAGTCTTTGATGATCTGCAGGCAATCCGCCGGCGAGAGCTTACCTACTGCACTATGCAGCGCCTGATAGCCGCCATTAGCTTCATATGCTTCAAAATCGGTGGGTGCTTTGTCAGCCCGCACATTGCGAGTCAGGGGAGTGGATAAGCTCAAGACTCACCCCCACTGCTGCCAAACAACTGTTTAATTCTCTCTATATCGACATCCTGTTCCAACTCTTTGCCGACCATCATTACCGGCGCTCGATCACACGCCCCAAGGCAGGTGACGGGTAGTAAGGTGTATTGGTTATCCGTGGTAGTTTCGCCAAGGCCAATACCGAGTTGCTCAGTAATTGTCTGTTGCAGTTGGTCGCAGTTTTTAATCCAGCAGGTAATGCTGTTGCATAGCAGGATAACTTTTTCGCCCACAGGCCTGCGGTAGATCAGATTGTAGAAAGTGGCAATACCTTCGAGTTCCTCCGGGGACATCTCCAGATGCTGGGCAATCGCCCGTAAGCTTTCGTCTGATACCCAGCCCCGGTGTTCCTGAACGATTTTCAAGGCATCGATCGCAACTGCATTGCGGTAGGGCGCGTGGTCGATTTCCGCATCGATCTCTGCGAGTTCAATTTTACTGAGTATGGGTATTAGTTCGCTCATAGGCCTATCTATCCACGTCTGCCATGACGAAATCGATACTGGCAATGATGGCGATGAGATCGGGAATCATCAGGCCACGACTTATCAGTGGTAGTTGCTGCAGAGCCGGGAATGAGGGTGTACGAATACGGGTTCTATAAGAGGTGGTGCCGCCATCGCTAATCAAGTGATAGTTGTTGATACCCTTGGTCGCTTCTATCGGGAAAGAGCATTCGCCGGCGGGTATGACTGGACCCCAACTGACATTGAGGAAATGGTGAATCAGCGTTTCGATATCCTTGAGCGTTCGCTCCTTAGGCGGCGGGGTGGTCAGTCGGTGATCACTTTTGTAGGGACCCTCGGGCATGTTGTCCAGGCACTGCCGGATGATGTGCAGGCTCTGGTAGATTTCCTCGACTCGCATCACCGCTCGATCGTAGCTGTCGCCCTTGTGACCAACGGGCACCTCAAATTCGAACTGATCGTAACCGCCGTAAGGTCGGTCCCGGCGAAGATCAAAGTCCATGCCGGTGGCTCGCAGTGAAGCGCCAGTAATTCCCCACTCTAACGCCTCTTTTGTTGTGTAGCTGCCGATATCAACAGTGCGTCGTTTGAGGATACTGTTGTTCATTGTCATCTTTTGATAATGGTCGAGGCGAGCCGGCATGAAATCGATAAATTCACGCACCAGGTTTTCCCAGCCTTCCGGTAAATCCTGGGCAACACCGCCAATACGGAACCAGGCCGGGTGCATGCGACCGCCGGTAATCGCCTCAATGATTCCCAATAGACGCTCGCGGTCGGCGAACATATAAAATACGGGAGACATCTGGCCTACGTCCTGAGCGAAAGTCCCATAGAAAACAAGGTGGCTGGAAACCCGGAATAACTCGGCCAGCATGATGCGTATTACTTTAGCCCGGTCGGGGACCTTGATGCCCGCCATCTGCTCTACGGCCATCACGTAGGCCATGTTATTCATTACCCCACCCAGATAATCGATACGGTCTGTGTAGGGGATGTAAGAGTGCCAGGTTTGCCGTTCCGCCATTTTCTCGGCGCCGCGATGGTGGTAGCCAATGTCTGGTACTGCATCGACCACAACTTCACCGTCTAATTGCAGCGCGATACGAAAAACGCCGTGCACCGAAGGATGATTCGGGCCCAGGTTGAGAAACATAAATTCAGTGTCATCGGTCGCCCGGTCCATGCCCCAGTCTTCAGGGCGGAATAATAGTGCTTCCTGCTCCTGAGCCTGTTTTTCCTCATCCAGCGAAAATGGCTCCATCTCGGTGGCTCTGGCGGGGTGATCCTTGCGCAGCGCGAAGCCTTCCCATGTTGGTGGCAAGAGTATCCGTCTAAGATTGGGATGGCCGCTGAATTCAATGCCATACATATCCCAGGCCTCGCGTTCGTACCAATTCGCGTTAGGCCAGATAGAAACTGCAGTGGGCGCTGAAAGCGCGCTTTCGGTGAGCGCAACTTTTATTCGAATCTCTTCCCGATCATCCAAATTCAGCAGGTGGTAGACCACCGTGAAATCTGCGGCAGCGGGTGGCTTGTGTTCGCGTAGCCGTTCATCGACCCCGAAAAGGTCCAGCAGCATAGGGAAGCGACGCTGCAGGTGAGCGAGCACGGCTAACAGGTCAGAAGTGTCTACCCACAGAGTAGGTGTTAGATCAGCCGTTGCCTGAAGCTGAAATACAGCGACCCCAAAGCGGGCGAAGAGTTCGTCCACTGTGCTGTTTGGCGCTGTTAACTCAGCATTCAACATGCACTCGTTTCTCAGGGCTGGTCAGACCTCAGTATTGTTATTTCAGACCGTCCTAGTCGTGTTGATCTTCCTAAACTTTGTCTGGGCTGCGCAGTTCAGTGGCGAGACTGCGTTCATGCTGGAGCTTGTCACGTTGTGACGGCATCTCTGGCTTGATAACCCGCTGGTCGCCTACCACCCAGCTAAGCGGGCGGCGCTCTTGCTCTATGGATTCTTGCAGCATCATCAGGCCCTGCATCAGTGCCTCGGGCCGGGGCGGACATCCGGGGACGTAAACATCTACCGGAATAAATTTATCGACACCTTGAACCACACTGTAAATGTCGTACATGCCACCGGAGTTGGCGCAGGAACCCATAGAGATGATCCAGCGTGGCTCCAGGAGTTGGTCGTATAGATGCTGAACCACCGGTGCCATTTTTCGGAATACGGTACCTGAGATGACCATGAGATCTGCCTGTCTGGGCGTAGCTCGTATTACCTCAGAGCCAAAACGTGCAATATCGTGGCGGCTGGTGAAGGAAGTGGCCATTTCGACGTAGCAGCAGGACAGACCAAAATTAAAAGGCCAAAGCGAATGGGCCCGGCCCCAGGCGATGAGGTCTTCCAGCCGCGCGAACATTACATTGCGCTGAATCTGTTCTTCGATAGTCTCGGTGCCGCCACCGGGCGATGACGCTATAGTGTCCTCCGGCCTTGTAAGATTCCAATCCATGGTTGCGACTACTCCTGCTCCGATGGGCTAGCGATTTTTGGTGCCCGTGATCGGGTTTTGATGCCCCAGTCCAGCGCACCGGTGCTGAGTTCGTAAATCAGAGCGATGCCGAGTACGAATATGAAAACTCCTACCGCGGCAAACCCCTCCCAGCCCAGCTCATAAAAAGCAACTGCCCAAGCGAAGATGAATACTGTTTCGAGGTCGAAGATCACGAAGAAAATTGCGATGAGATAAAACTCAACAGACATTTGAGTCTGGGGTGAGCCCACCGATAGCACGCCTGACTCGAAGGGTAGATTGGTGGCGTGATTCGCCCTGCGTTGGCCCAATAGGTAGGAAAGCCCGAGCATGGTAGCCACAAGCAGTAGAACGGCAATAAAGTAGACCACGAACGGCCAGAGCGATGTTATCTCTTCGCTCAAATGCTGCCCTCCCGAAATGACCTGGGATAGCGTAACAAGGATGTAGTGTGGTGCAGGAGTTTAAGAAGGTGGGTTTGGATATTCGGGCACAAAGTAACCCATGGCAGGTCGCGCCTAGCGATCTGTCTGCAATATGGTGCTTGCGCAATGCGTTTCAGCATACGAACTCCACTTTACCCTGAGGGTATTGGATGGAGGTTATTTGACACACTCGAAGGGGAGCGAGCAAATAATCGACCTGATACAGCTACCACTTACAACTTTTTCGACTCTAGCTGGGTTAATTGGCAAACGCAAGAATCCGTTTCGAAATAAGGACTACACTGAATTGAAAGTCTGATAATTCGGGAGGGTCAGACCCGCTATGAAGACCCTACATCTGCTGCGGCATGCCAAGTCGGCGTGGAACGAGCCGGGGCTTGCAGATCACGATCGCGGCCTGAAAGCACGGGGGCGCAGAGACGTCCGGCTTATGGGCGCTGCGCTCGCTTCTCGAATAACACCAATGCCAGTGGCGGTTAGTACAGCGCGGCGAGCGCAGCTGACGCTCGAGGGTTTGTGTGAAAACTGGCCTTTGTTGCGAGATTACGAACACCGCGATGAGTCATGTCTGTACACCTTCAACTTCCGCGAGGTGCTGTCCTGGATAGCTGACCAGGCGGACACTGAACCTGCGTTGTTCTTAATCGGCCACAATCCTGCACTGACGGATCTGGTAAATTATCTGATGGGTCAGGAGGCTCTCGAGAATTTGCCCACTGCTGGTTATGTGCAGCTATCTCTGCGGATTGCGCTTTGGGCTGAGGTCGCCGGCGGCTGTGGGAGCCTGGAGAGCAGCCTATTTGCCCGACAAATTCGCCCGGTCGAAGAATAATCAGAGGGCTCCTTCATTTTGGCAGTAAGGCCCTGACAGCCCTACCGATGCTGCGCTAACTTCTCAATAATGCTAGTCTTGCCTCACGAAATGAATTGCATCCCAAGGAACATTTAATGCGACTAGTCTGGACCTTTGCTTTTGTGCCGCTGTTGGCGGCCTGTGCCAGTTCCGGCCCGACTCCTAACCTGACTACGCAGTGCACGACACCCCGGCCACAGGTTTGCACCATGGAGTATGCTCCCGTTTGTGCCACGCAGACAGGAGGAGGGCGAGCCGATTATTCCTCGGCCTGCAACGCCTGCGCTGACGATAAAGCGACCGGCTATCTGAATGGCCCCTGTGGTGGTTCCAGCGGCGGAAGCTGATACTAGCGATTATTAGTGCGGCTTTTGGTGGGGCCTGACAGGCACCAAACTCGCAAACACATTACAGTAGAAAAACGAGAATAATAATGAGTCTGACAAATCGTATTTTAATAGCCATGGTTGGCGGCATCCTGCTGGGATCGCTGATCAACCTACTGCTGGGTAGCACCAGTATTTCAGATACCTTCAGAATGCTGATTGATGATTATTTGATCAGTGGTCTATTCGACCTTGTCGGGCGCATTTTTATAGCCTCTCTCAAATTGTTGGTGGTGCCTCTGGTTTTGGTATCACTGATATGCGGCTCCAGTTCCCTGGGCGATAGCGCCAGAATGGGGCCTATTGCCATCAAAACCCTTGGGTTTTACCTGGCGACGACTGCCATCGCTGTATCAATCGCCTTACTGTTTGCGCTGCTGGTGGGCCCTGGAACACATGTTGCGCTTGAAAGCAGCGCTACTTTTCAGACGCAGGCGCCACCGCCTCTAATCGACGTGCTGGTCGATATCTTTCCATCGAATCCGGTTCGCGCCATGGCTGATGGCAAAATGCTGCAGATTATAGTATTCGCTCTGCTGTTCGGTTATGCCATCTCCCACGCTGGTGAGCCGGGGCGGCGTATGGCGGCGTTTTTCCGCGATATGGAAGCAGTAGTGATGAAAATGGTTGGCGTACTGATGGGGTTTGCACCCTACGGTGTGTTTGCCTTGTTGGCCAAATTATTCGCCAATATGGGCATCGGTGCGATCATGGATCTTGCAGCGTACTTTTTCACTGTGCTGGCGGTTTTGTTATTCCACGGATTAGTGGTCTACAGCGTGCTATTAAAAACAATCGCGGGTCTGTCGCCGCGGATTCTGATTACCAAAATGCGTTCGGTTTGGGCCTTCGCGTTTAGCACCGCCTCTTCTGGGGCCACGCTGCCAATTACCCTGCGGACAGTAGAGAAGCGCATGGGGGTGCACAATTCCGTGGCTGGCTTTACCATACCTCTGGGTGCCACCATTAATATGGATGGCACGGCAATAATGCAGGGCGTCGCCACGGTATTCATTGCTCAGGTGTACGGCATTGATCTCACCATGACATCACTGATCGTGGTGATACTGACTGCCACGCTAGCCTCTATTGGTACCGCAGCAGTTCCTGGTGTTGGGCTGATTACCTTGGCTCTGGTACTGGAGCAAGCCGGCCTCCCGGTCGAGGGAATTGCCCTGATTATTGGTGTCGATCGCCTTCTCGATATGGTCAGAACCATGGTCAACGTAACCGGGGACTGTACTGTTTCGCTTATTGTGGCGAAGAGTGAAAATCAGTTCGAAGAGCGTGTCTACCTTGATCCCAATGCCGACCTGATGGTAGACGAAGAGCCTGAAAAGCAAGCTGCCGCCGCTTAGTGCCCTCGCAATTGTCAAATTGAAAGAGCACTAGGAAAACGTTATGCCAATCCAGGTATCGATAGTACCGGTGACCGTCTACCAGCAAAACTGTTCGGTTGTGAAGTGCGAGGAAACCGGCAAGGCGGCCATTGTTGATCCGGGTGGAGATACGGATCGTATTCTTGCCGCGGTTGAAAAAATGGGTGCCTCGGTGGAGAAAATAATTCTCACCCACGGTCATATGGACCATTGCGCAGCGGCCGATGTGCTGAGGAAGCAGTTGCAGGTAAAAATTGAGGGTCCGCAAAAAGAGGACGCCTTCTGGATCGATAAATTACCCGAGTGGTGCGAGAAGTCGGGTTTCCCTCATGCCGATGCCTTCGTTCCCGATCGCTGGCTGGAGGAGGGCGATGTGGTCACTGTCGGTGCGCAGACGCTGCAGGTCTATCACTGTCCCGGTCATACACCGGGCCACATTGTATTCATCTATCAGCCACAAAAAGTAGCGTGGGTAGGCGATGTGTTATTTCAAGGATCTATTGGCAGGACCGATTTCCCGCGGGGTAACCAGGAGCAGTTGGTCGATAGCATTCGCAACAAACTTTTCCCGTTGGGAGATGACATCACCTTCATACCTGGCCACGGTCCAACCTCCACTTTTGGCCAGGAACGCCAGACCAACCCTTTTGTAGCCGATAAGCGATATGGCTGAAGCCACCGCTGAACGCGCCCGGTTGCTGCGTCAGGAATACCTCAGCCAGACTGCGAGGATTCCGTGGTGTGATTTGCAGACCTATTATGCCGCCGGCAGCGTGGTGAAGGTCGACCCCGAGCTGGATCTAGTAGAAACCGCCGTGCAGCTTGGCCTGGATGACGCTGCGAGCTTTGAGCAGTGGATCAACACTGGCAAAATTGCTCCGGTAGACGACGAGCAGGCACTGGCGTGGTTTGAGTCAGAAATCAAGCTCTGGGCAGTGGTCGCCGCTCCCTGGGTATTGGTGCAGGAACGCGACTAGCCCTGGTCGCAAGGGCGAGTGGTAACGCCGGCTAGAGAATCGCTACTTGATCACCTTAATCCAATCCCCGGTACGTGGCTCACCTCTTGGGTACAGACCGTTGATCAGTCGCAGTTGTGACTCGGCATCTGGGATTCGGATACTTGAGGCCAGGCTCGCCATGGTCGCCCCCCGCGGTACCTGAATGTATTGCAGGTAACGAGGGTCACTCACTTTAGCCTCTTTAGGGTGCATAGGCCGGAAGCTTTCTATGATCGCCAGCAGGTCAGCGTCATTGGCAGTGAAGTCGCTGGCAGCCCCCTCAAAGAGATAGGTGTACTTGTAATCGATAACGCCTAGCCTCTTGCTGGTGCCGGCACCGGTGCTGGCTGCTGTATAGCCCTTTAACCCGGCCTGCTCTAGCGCCCTGCCGTCAGCAAGGGCGCCTTTGGCCGCAGACTCCATCACCGCTTGCGGTGTCTGTGCAGGATCGCGCCGGCGGATGGTGATACCCATCGAGGCACTACCATCGTCGGCAGTGGCGATAATTTTTTGCGCGCCAGGCGTGACCGTCCAGCCTTCCGGGTGAGCGAGGGTGAATTTCAGTTTATTGTGGTAATAACGATTTTCCGGTCGCAGGCCCTGCACGCTGGGGCCCCATACCAGGCCCCTTAAGTGGCTCTGAAACTCACCGGGGATTTCCGGGCTCTCCAGATACTCATCGGTTTGTAATTCATTGGCGGCCCGAATGACTGTTTGCAAGCGCTTGTCATTGCGTGGGTGGGAGGCGTAGAGCCCGTGATAGCTGCCCGTTTTTCTACCACTTTCCTTGGCCTTCACTCGCTGAAACATTTCCTGATTCTTCAATACCCCGATGACTTCCAGGAGGGCCTCAGGTTCATAGCCACTCTTGAACATATACTGTGAGCCCAGACCGTCCGCTTCCAGCTCCTGCTCCCGGCCATAGCCACTGACCAGCTCTGTGCCGTACATGGTCGATGCTTCCGCCAGATCGCCACTGCCGGTGAGGATATAGATAGTGGTGGCCAGGACCTTGTTGGCGACACTGGCCGACTGCCGTTCTAAGGAGTGACTCGCGGTAATATGTGCGATCTCGTGCGCCAGAACACCGGCCATTTCTGCCTCGTCGTCGAGATAGGCGAGAAGTCCCCGGTTGATATATACATAGCCGCCAGGGGTGGCGAACGCGTTGATGTCAGGGCTGTCTATCACTGTAAAAGTAAAATCATCGGGATCACGTTTAGCGCTGCCGACCAGACCGCGACCGATCCTAGTGACGTAGGCGGCTAGTTCCGGATCATCGTAAATGGCGCCCTCGCTGACAAATTTTTGATACATTTCGTCGCCTACAGATTCTGCCTGCGCCTGCCAGGCCAGTAAGGTCATGCACAGGGCGACCAGCGGCGTGAGCAAGGAGCGAGTGATGGGGCGTATCTTCATGGCGGAGTACTAGTACTCGCTGGACAAAAATTCGAGTAGCTGGTCGCCAATGCCATCACAGGCTGTACCCTGGACCGGTGCGATGATGGGAATGGGAATAACCACCGCTGGCATATAGGATTGACCGCTGGCAGTGGTGTTGACCCGGCCGACTTCTGCACGATCGGTGAAATCCCAGATCGTTGCCTCGTAGTTCGCAGCGTTGCCCCAGGTGCCAAAACCAAAGCAGCCAGCGCCGCCTGGGCCGATACCACAGGTCATCGATCCCGCCGAGTTGGTTTGCACGGTGCTGCCGTCAATCCAGATCATGTACTCTGTTTTTAACTCGGCCATTTTTGCCGCTACCGGCGGATGCACCATGAGTTTGTCAATATCCTGTGGCCGTAAGGGCGCTGTGCGCGGCTCGAACCAGGGATAAAGCTCGTTGATAAATTCAAGCTCTCCCATCACCTCAATACTCCTGTCGCGCGAGCTGATATGTTTGCCGACACAGCGAATGAAGTCTGGCTCGGTTTCATAGTCGCTGGCATGACGCCGCCCCAGAATGACTACAGTTGAATCTCCTATGCCTTCCGTGGGTTCGTTGAACACCATTTCATCGACCGTGGCGGTGACGCAGCCGGTCAGCAAGCATAATGTGGTGAGCAGAAGCCTGATCCCGAATCGCGTATTCATTCGACGGCACTCTGTTCACTTGCGACCGGCGCTGGTTGATCAGGGTCGGCTGTGATTGGTGTGCTCGATGGTGGCCTGCTACGCCGCTCCTGCCATTCCCGCACCTCGGGTACTCGACTAAAGTTGCTGATGAAATTTGCCCCAGCATCCCTGAGAGCGACCACTGCCGCTAAATTGACTGCTGCCTCATCACTTTGCAGGAACGCCGTTGGTGTTTTGCCGTAAGACGTCATAGTCCAACTGCCTATCGGTTCGCCGCTGGTGGTGACCATATCGATGCGGTAGCGCATCCAGATTTCGTAGACCTTGACGTTGGTATGGGCCGGAATGGCATACTGAAGCTCGTCCACGTGCGGTATCAAAACTGCGTCCACCACTTGATTGAGCTGGCCTTCCGACGGAGCGCCCTTCATATGGACTAGCTCCCGGAACATGCCGGCCAGAACAATGTCCCACATTTGGGTTTGCGCCTGGCCTGTTTTTACAATCCAGCTAGAGTCAGCTCTGCCCTTGGCCTCATCAAAAAACTCGTGGGTGGAAAATTCCTCGTCGTACCACACGCCCATGGTCAGCGGTAATGGACTCATCAGGGGTGTGGGGAAATTGCCTTCGACAATAACCTGCCTCGGGCCGCAGCCGGAAACCATGGCGAGCGCGGCAGCAAGCAGAGCCCAGCGCATTATGCCGGTGCAGCCTGTGAGGCCGTTCATGCGCCTATTTTGGGCGAAAATCGTTGAGCCCGACAAAAGTTCCTCCGTTACGATAAGCCAGTTCCCGCATAAGTGTAGCAAAGCGGATACCGGTAGTTTGCAGATGAGGTGCCCTGATGAATTGTACGGGAAATCCGACCCCGTGGATTCGTACCCGGCGATTGCCGTTGGCGTCTTCCTGGTTTATCCGGTCTACAGTGTCGACAACCTGAGCAATGGAGTCTCCGGTAAATTCATCGCCGAACACGTAAATGCTGATTTTCTTGTTGGGGTCGTAAAAAGTGCGGATTGCCTGAGTGATGCCTTCCACCGGGCTGGAATTACTGAAAACATTCCAGTTGCGCAAATTTTGCACAATTATCTTCCTGCGCCCCTCCGTATCGGGAATCCACTGGCCGCGATAGCGGCTGAACATGTAATTACCCATGTCGTTCATAATCTGGATCCCTTTAACCTCGGGATAAATACTCAGGGTGTCCTCCAACTCGGCGATCATTCGCTCCCAGCTGTAGGAGAACATAGAGCCCGACGTATCGATAACGAAGATTATGTACTCGCTATCTACCGGAATACCGCCGATAAGATTGTTTTTGGACAGATGCTGCGACCCCAGCAGGCGCTTCATCTCCGCGCTCAGAGACTGTCTGGCGACCGCTAACTGCTGGGTGATAACGTCATTGCTGTTGGTTTCCAGCTGAATACTGTCATACCGGGATTTAGCGCTGGCCATCTGGCCGCGCAAAATCGCTATTTTCTCTTCATATTCAGACAACTGTTCGTGCTTGGCGTTCAAATCGCGATTGAGGATTCTACTTTCACCGCGTATTTCAAATACCTGCTGCTGTAGATCTGCCACCAGCCCTTCCAAACTTACCGCGGAAGCTTCAATGATTTGTGGCTGAACTGTTTTGGTGATGATCAACAGCAGAATGACGGCGCCAAAGCCACAGCAGATCACGTCCAAAAACGACAGTGAAAATTCCTCGGGTCCTCTGCGCTTTGCCATCGCTTAAGTACCTGTCATGGCCAGTCTTTAGAAGGGCTCAAAAATGAACCGCTACTAACCTGGGCCAGTTGCCAAAATTCGGATGCCGCCATCGGGTCGCCTTCCATAGGTGCAAGGATGATATTGACAGGCACATTCTGCGGAAGTTGCCGAATCGCGGCGCGATAGTATTTTTGCCGGTCTCTACCACTGACCGTTGGTTTGCCTGAAGCGCTGGTTCCTTGAGTTGGCAAGCCGTCGGTGAGCAGAAAAATATTATCAGGGGGTGGGGATAGCTGCTGTAAGGAGACGAAAGCGTTTTCGAGACTGGTGCCCCCGGTAGGTATAATTTCGCGCAAAGCCTCGCCAACCTGTTCCAACTGCACCTGATTAGCAACTTCCAGCCATTTTCCGTCGGTGCCTGCCAGCGCGGCGCTGGCCTGAGTGTTAAAAGTAATAACCTGGTAATTGCTGGTTACTGGAAGTTGTGCGGTAAGCCAATCTATCGTATTCAGAGCGCGGCTCCACTTGTCTGCATTGCGCTGTAGCGTTGTGGCCATATTGCGCAGCCGGATAATATTTACCAGCTTATCGGCCAGCATGCTGGAAGACACATCCAGAAGAATCGCGATGCGTTTGCCGCCCAGATTCAAGCCGGTGAGATATTGCCGGTTACCCTCGCCGATAAATGTGCGAGCGCTATCGCCGCTGTTCTCCTCCGCCGCCTGGCGCAGCTTTTTAACCTCATCTTCCAGCGAGAGCACTTCAGCTTTCAGCTCCTCTACATCGGCCGAATCGGTATAACCCTCAGCCATCACAGCCTCGATTAGTGCCTCCCACTCGGTGGTCTCATCCAGTATGCGTGAGGCGCGGCCCTGGGCTTCTACCATTTTCAAGTCCACCTCCGACAGGGTGTTGCGCAGGCGCACCAGGCCTTCCTCGCCGTCGGTGACGTCCTCTTCCAACAGATTTACCTCGGACAACAGGTCGCGGTTGAAATCTTTGGTCTCTTCTTCGATTGAATGGTCGATGATCAGAAATACCAGTATCACCGCGCCGAAGCCGCAGGACATGATGTCCAGAAAGCTCAGGTTAAAGGTGGTGAACTCGCGTTTTTTTCTGGCCATGAATGCCGCCCCTCAGGGCTTGACCTCGATCAGCTGTAGCTTGCTGCCGCTGGCCAGGGTCACGGTATCGCCTCGCACCAGTTTTATTTCAGCGCTCGCCGGAGCGTCATTGATCTGCACTGAGCCCAGGTTGCCGTCCAGGCACCAGGCTCCTTTACTATTTGAGATTCGCAGATCTTCCGTCAGTTTTGTACCAGTAGCAGCGAGGGCCAGGGCGCTGGCATCTGCCAACAACACATGGGTGGGATCTGGAACCTGTGGCTGCGCCTGTTGTGGCGCAACTGGAGTCGTCGCTGCGGCGCCCCTGGGGGCCGCTGATGACAAGCACGGCAGCTCGGTCACATAGTTCAGGGCCTGCCCGCGTTGCACTAACAGCGACCGGTGCTGCTCGATGCTGGTGGGTAATGTGTCCACCGCTAAAATATGTGCACCAGTGAACTGGGTCTCTACGCCAGGAAGCATTGCAACCAATGGATCAAGCAACAGCTGATCACCGCTGCCCAGTGAACCCATTGCTTCTTTAGCGCTGCTGAAAAATCGCTGACCGGCCTCGGCAAGCTCTGTGCGATTGATCCGCGCGCGATAGCCGTTGACCTCGATATTGGTTTCCGGCTGTTCCTGCAGCGCCCGTAAACCGCTGGGAAGAGCATCGTATAAGGTCTGTTCCGTATCGGCTTTGCGCCTGGGATCAAACCGGGTTTGACGGATAAAACTGGCGGCTATGGTTGCCACCAGGCGCTCCTGCAGCTGCAGCAGGCCACAGCCGGGGAGGGCAATGCTGCGCTGGAACTGGACAATACCGTCGTTTTGGGTGAGCTCAGTCAATAGCGCCTGGTGCAATTGAATTTCCAGATGGAATTGTCGTGCAGCGACGCCCGCAAAACTGGCCAGAGCGACACTGCGATTGACCAGGGCGACGGCGTTAAAGGGGCACTGGTCGATAATCCCCAGTAGTAGCGATAATTGCTCGCGCTGCATGCTACTCGATACCGCCAGCACCAGTTCGTCGGGCGAGCCACTTGCAAGGTACACATTCTCCAGGTGCGCATGCGCCAGATCAGCAGTATGCCGCGCGGGTCCCAGTGCCGGTTGCAAGGCCTCGGTATTCAGTTGCCACCAGAAGCGCGTGTTGATATTGCGAGGATGTAGCCGGGCAGCGGCGCGGGCCTCTGCGCCGAAATTGTAGCTGCTGCCATCGAGCATGGCATAGCCGGGACTCTGCAAGGTGTTGTCTTCGTGCCATAACTGCAGGTTGCTATCAATAATGTCCAGAAGCGCTGCGGACATCAGTGGGCTACCAGGTAGCGCATCAATCGCTTATCGGAATAGCGCTGGCAGTCCAGTACCAGGCGCTCTTGGGAAAGCTGCAACTGGTGCAGGCAAAACATTATGATGATGCTCAGTACCAGAGCGACAAAGGTACTGTTAAATGCGACCCCCAGGCTGATGGTGACGCCGGATATATCGCCCTCTACGGCCTTGTAGGCCTGGCCCAGCGCGTCGCCGATGCCGCGTACTGTGCCGATAAATCCTATGGATGGTATCGCCCAGGCGATGTACCGCACCATGGACATCTCGGAATCGAGACGGTCAGATTCCACCTCGCACTGTTCTTTGATGGTGTCGGACACAGCCTGAATGCTGCCGGTGGTAGCGAAACGCTGCAGCGCGGACAGCAGCGTGCGTGGCAGCAGTAAATCCTGCTCTTCGGCGGACATTGCCTCCAGAGAGCGGCTGTACTCGCGGGCGTCTTCGGGCAGTACGCTGGTGCCGTCTGGAATATCCAGCAGGGACCGCTCAAAAATGGCCTTCTCCTGTATTGTTCTGCGGCCCTTATAGCCCATGATGGCCAGCGCCCAGAACAGCATAATGAAACAGGCCTCCTGCTCAAAGTCCCGGATTACCACGGCCAGACTGCGGTCGGGCACGAAATCCGCACCTGAGGCCTGTAACTCTATTTCTCGCTGAAGCTGCGCGTCGGCGCTGGGGCGGATAGCGCCAACGTAGATTGCATGCACCACAATAACTGAGATTAACAGTGCAAAAAGTTGAAAAATAAACTCCGAAGACATTCGGGCTTTCATAGTTGTTTCCTATATATCTACAGGGAATGAGACCGACAAATCCTCGGAAATCTCCTCGGAGGATTTGTAGTCGAATGGGGAGCCGTCCTGCCGGGCACCTGGATTGACTGCCGGCGTTTTCTCTCCCGCTGATGCTTTGTTGGGACTAGCAGGTTCATTGGGGTCGGTGGCCTGACCTTGAGCAACCGCGCCCGCCGTTATCGCAAGCAACAGGCATGCAACAGTGTACAGTTTCCACTTCGTCATCTGCTACTCCGCATAACGTGCAACCCGGAATCCTACGTCATCTCGTCCGGCTTGCCCATAATCGCGGAACGACAGACGTAGCTCTGCCAGCTTACTCAGCGACCAGCTGGCACCACGAATGACGTAATTGTCACCGCTCTGTGCGCCCATTGGGTCAAGCTCGCTGTTGCCGTTAGCCGAAGGAATAATATAAACATCATGAATCCATTCGGCGACGTTACCGCCCAGGTCGTAGAGACCCTTGCGACTGGCGCTGAAGGAGCCCACCGGCGCGCTGACCACATGGCCGTCGGTGTAACCGTTGAGAATGCGGCCGGTCACGTAGGCTGACGTATTATCGGCGTAGTTTTCCACCGGCGAACTGGGCGGAAATGTGTCGCCCCAAGTGAACTTGAGCAGGGCTTCCCCTTCCACTCTGGCCGCCCAGGCCCACTCTGCTTCAGTGGGTAGGCGATAGCCTGTGGCAGAACGGTTGTAGCCAGCCACGATGCCATTGGTTTCACGATAAAACGGGGGTAAACCTTCGCGCGCGCTCAGCCAGTTGCAGAAGCGGGCGGCTTGTTGCCAGCTCACCTGCACCGCAGGTTGATGCTCGCGGTTTAAGCTATTGCCCTCTATTTGGCCGGAATTGTGGCTGGCCAGGAATAGCCTGAATTGCGCGTTGGTCACCTCGGTGGTCTGCACATAGAACATGCGCTGTAGCTCAACCGGGTGTAAAACTTCATTCGCGCGTCTTCCCGGTTCCCGCCGTGAGGCGCCCATGGTGAAGCTACCACTGGCATTTTCTTCCGGGCTGAATAATAAAAGCGTTTGGCCCAGCGCGGTGGTGATCTGCGGTTTGACCCGCGCCAGCTTCGCTTCCTGTTCTGTTTTCAGTGAAATCTCTACCAGCTGCTGCAGGCCGGGTCTCGGGGTTACCCTTTGTTTCACGCTGGCATAGCCGGCAAGCGAAACCTCGATGTTGTGGGACACTGCTGGCAAGGAGATCGTCTGGCTGCCTTGGCCGACTGGTTTGCCATTGACCCGCACCGTCGCGTTGGCGGGTTCGACTCTGAGCCGGACTTCACCCAACTGGGCCCGCAACTTGACACTTTTTTCCTCTGCACTGCCGGCATCCAGCGAAATTGTTCCGTTATGCCGACGATAGCCTGGTTTGAAAACTGCGAGCCGGTGATCCCGGTCGGGACTGACCGCCAGCTCTAGTGGCGTTTGGCCTTGAAACTCCCCATCTAAAGTGACGTTGGCCCCGCTGGGCACGCTGCTCAACGAGAGTAACCCGGAGGCCGGCTCCAACTCGATAGTTCCCAGCGACTGGGGCTTGCCAGCGAGGATTTCCAGCTCTAACTGCCAGTCTGCATAACTGACAGACTGCAGCATCAGTTGTCGTTGACCCTCTAAAATTTCCAGTACTGCAGGCGTAGTCGCTACTGTTTCACCATCGACCAAAATATTTGCGCCTGTAGGTGTGCTGTCGATGCTAACTTCTGCCCAGGCCGGCGCTAGGGTCAGCTCCAGTTGTTGTTGTACCTCGCGTCCGGTGATAGTCAGCGGCTGCTCCAGAGTCTGGTAGCGGGGAGCGCTTACTACGAGGATGTGTTCACCTGCGGCAACTTCATAGCCTGCCAGCGGCGTTTCCCCTACCTGTTCATTGTCGATTAGCACTCGCGCCCCTGCTGGCGTGCTGTTCACTGTGAGCTGTCCGGGTAAAGGCTGTAGGACCAGCTCAACCACTTGACTGTCGGCATCGGTCACTACCAAAAGGCTGTCTAGCGGGTAATAGCCCGGGGCGGTGACTTCGATGCTGTAGTCCCCAGGGCGCATCAAAAAACGTTCCCCAAAGGGCAGTAGTAAACCGCCTATGTCTATTTCTGCTTCTGACTCAGCCACCACCGTCACCTGCACTGAGCGGGCGGTCAACAGGAACGCCATTATCAGCAGGAACACCAGCGCCACTGCTGCCACGGCCCAACGCAGTGGGTTGGTCTGCTTGGTGGGTTCAGTGGTTCCGCTAGCCAAGGGTTGGAACGCGCTGGGTGCAATGGTGTTGCCATCGTTCGCGGGTGTCAGGGTTTGCGGGGTAATCGGATCGTCGTTACTCATCTAGATAGTTTCCGTGCAGGCGATGACGATTGGTACGGTCGGGCTATCGTGGCGAATTTCGAAGGTCCGCCGCATGTCGCGATACCCGTTGCGGGTTCCCACAGCCGTGTAGGTGCCGGGTCGGAGATCCAGCTGGCGTTGCTCAAAGCGACCCAATCTGGCGACTTTATAAACGATGACTTCTGTCTCCAGGTCGGATTGCAGAGTTACTGTTATGGGCTTGTTGGCAAGCGCCAGCAGTTGCTCGAGCTTGCGCAGCTGCTCGGTAAGTACGGGTCCTTTGGGTTGAAAGGTGGCAGCCTGCTGAATCAGGGTCTCGGTCAATTCGGCAACCGCTACGTCTGCCAGTCTATTGGGCTCATCGATAGCGGCTTGAAACTGTTTGTCCAGACGAGCTCGTGGCTCACTGCGCGCCAGGCCGTCCCTGGCGAAGAGAATGTTAGCGTCGATTTCCAACGCGGCTTTATAAGCAGTAAGAGCATCCTGCCAGGCCTCGTTGCGCTCGGCTTTAGCGCCAGTGCGTTGGAGCGAAGCGAGTCTAGCCGCGGTTTGTGCTGCTGCGACCTCTTGTAATGCACTGGCTGCTTCTGCAGAGCCTGGCTGGAGCTTGTCGGCCAGGCGAAATGCGGCGCGCGCACTGTCAAAACGTGACTCGTCCAACGCCAGATAACCGTCGCTCATTGCATCATTAAATTGTTCCTGAATATGGGCCGCGCTGACTCGTGCCAATTCCTGGGCAACACGCAGATGCTGGGGATCTTTGTCCAGGGCCTCCCTCAACGCCTGCTCAGCCGCTGCCAGATCGCCCAATGGCTCGGCTTCCTCTGCAGTACCCAGCAGCTGCTGTACCTCGGGTAGTACACTTTCTCGAAGCCGCAGCTCGGCCAGGCCTGGCCCTGAAGGCTCAATTAAATCCGCCAATTCAAGGGCGGCGGCGACGGCTTGGGCGTCACCTTGTTCGAGTGCCGAGCGGGCCAGTTCCAGTTGGGTTTCGAAGGTCTCCGGCATCGCAGCTTCCAGGGCGAGTAGCTGTGTCAGCGCTGCTTCGTAGCTGACTGTTGCCTTCTCAAATTCGCGCTCCTTATACAGTGCATCACCCTGTTGCGCCTGCGCGGTGGCCTGCTCAAAGGATTCTGCTGCCCAGCGGGTTACCCCGCGCTCTTGCAGCCGGAACTGAACATCGAGCAACTCCCCTAGAATGTCCTGTGCCTCCTTGCGCAACTTAGCCATTTGGGCGTCTGACCAGGGTGAAGCCTGATCACTGGCCTCCGGTTCCTGGGATGGTGTCGGTGCAACTTGTTCTATGTTTACTGGATTATCGTCTGTCTTGGTCGAAAGCTGCGGGCTGGCTACCCGGCCAGGCAGCCAGAACACGACAATTGCGCCGACCACAAGCAAAACGCCCAGAGCAGGTATTACCCAGCTCGGGGGTCCGCTTTCCTGACCATGGGCCAATGGCGTAGCCTCGTCGTCGGCCTGAGGCTTCGCTGCTAGGTCAAATTGGGTAGGTTGGACTTGCTTGTTATGCGAGGACATGGATTGTGCTGGGCCTTACCTGCTTGTTTGCAGGAGTTAGAGATTGTCGTCTGGAGACTCGGAGTCGGCTACAACCTCCAGAGCGCCAATCTCCGCGCGGTAGATTTCGGCCAAAAGTTCTCGCCATTGATCGTATTGGTCGGCCACGCTGCCACTAAGCATAACTGAACGGTCTTCCAGTTCTATCACTTGTGGCGTAATTTCGGCCTCCAGGGACATACCTAGCTCCGACAGGGCCTCCACGTGTATCTGTGCCTCGTTGCGCTGCTCCAGTCCACTTTTAAGTAGATAGCCACCACCGATTATTGCCACATTGCCTGCGGCACGGCTGTAATTGTCGTTGCTGCTCGCCGCTGCAATGCCGGCCAGCACAGCCACACCACCGGCTATCAGGCGACGGGTACTTTCAGCCCTCAGTTCCTGCAGTGCCACCACTTCTTCATAGCTAAGTTTACGCCATTCCTGATAGGGGCCGATCATTTCACCGTTAAAGCTGCCGTAGTATTCCTGCATTGTGTCGACGAACAGGTGGTCGCGTTCACGAATTACTCGCACCCGTTCCAGCATCGGGTCGTCCTCTGCGGGCAAGCGCATAACCAGTAACTTGCCCTTACGATTCTCGGCCAGATAGCCCTGAAATGCTTCCTCGGAAAAACTTCTGGCGAATACCAATTCGGTGATCAGACGAATGCTCTGGCGATCTTCAAGCCGCAGTTCTTCTTGCTTTTGCAGCAGGTCGTTAGCGATCGTGTTGTACACCGCTTGGAATGGGTCGCGTTTGTTGCGGCTGGTCGCCTCATAGGCATAGCGGCTGGCGTTGTCGCTGTACTCCCGTTCGAGCCAGATGTAGCCGCGGGAGTCCTGTGCGACGATCTTCAGATTCAATTCTTCTCCGTCCGAATGCAGTATCTCGCCGGTCACTAGCAAATCGGAGATTTGAGCCTCGCTCGGTACCACTCGTACAGCGCCCCAGGCGCCACTGTCCTGCATCGCTTCCGATAACAGGTTTGGCATATAGCGCGCCTCAGCTTTGCGCACCTCAGGGTATATTTGCTGTTCACCGTCATAGTCGTCGATACCGGGATCGAAAATTGCGATCGCCACATCTAGCAGCAATTCCTCCGACACTTGCTCGGAAGCATTCTCAATGGCGGGCACCGAGGTCGTCTTAACAGTCTGGCTGACGCAGGCTGTCATGAAGATTGAAATAGTGACGACCGCAAGCGCGCGAATCAGTTTACTCACGGCGATATTCCCTTGTACTTGCGGTACTCGTCCCAAAGCTTTTCGCGAATAGCGGCGTCGGGTTCACGCATCGCCGCTTCGCGCAACTGGCGAGCGACCACGTCGTCGTCATTGCCAGCGGGTATATTTTCGGGCGGGGGGTACTTGGCCGTGTTTTGCGGAATCTGGCCGCCACCACCACCGGCAGATGCTCCCCCCATGCCGCCGCCAGTGCTATAACCACCGGCGCTGGCGATACCATCGTCAATCGGGTTGTTGCTGTTGCCGCCGCCACCGCCGGCCGGTGACGACTCCTGCTGTTCAGCTGGCGGGGTGTTAGGAGTTCGCCTGCGCGCTGCTTCGCGTTGTGCCGCCTGTTCCTCGAGAATAATTGCGTCAAACTCTCCGGTGCCCTGTTCCAGGCGGGCGTCGAGGATTGCCACCTGCTCCGCCGGAGTCAGTGGGCCGCTGCCGCCATTGCCCTGGGGAAAGCCGCCGCTACCGCTACCGGTGCCAGCTGCTGGGTTGCCATTGGGGGTGGTACCGGGCTGAGATCCCTCGCCGGGAAAACTGCCAGCCCCGGGGTTGCTGCCGTCACCCGGTGTGCCAGATGGTGCATCGCCCATGGCGTCTTCCATGGCCCCGAGGATCTCTTCGAAGCTCGGTTCATCGAGTAAGCCGGGTAGTCCTGTTCCCGCGTCAACACTGACCTCAAACCCGGGCTCGCCTTCACTTGCGCCCTCGGCACCATCTTCCGCGCCGCTTCCACCGGGTTCACTTCCAGAGGCCCCGGCAACGTCTTCAAAGCCTGGTTCGCCACCGCCGTCGGCCCCGGACTCAGTACCAGATTGGCCTGGTGCCTCTCCTTGTGGGAATTCTCCCATGCCTTCGTTACCGGCGGCGTCAGCGCTGGCTGGGCTGCCACTTTCCGCGGATGCTTGCTCCGTTCCTGACTCTCCTGAGGAAGACGACTCCCCTGGGTTGCTGCTGGGAGGAGAGCTGGCTGTGGGCTGTCCGCTACTGCTGGCCGGAGGGGAAGAACTTTCCGCGGACTCCTGTGAGCTACTACTGGAAGAACTCTCTGAGCTGCTCGAGGGACTGCTTGGAGGAGGGCTAGAGGGGCTGCTTGGTGGTGGACTACTACTAGGACTTGAAGGTGAAGAAGAACTAGGCGGAGAGGGCGGTTGCGGTGTGGTGGGGTTACTGGCGCTAGGGCAGCCGCTGAGGATCAGGCACAGGCCAGCCGCGCCGGCCGCTTTTAGCGCCAGGCTGATCGATATTGTGGTCTCACCATTTCGTTGTGTCATATGCCCAGATTACACCTTCTGTTGCCACCGGATCACCATTTTCGAACCTCGGCCTGAAACGGGTGCGCCGCAGTTGGCGCATAAATCGGTTGGCGACTGCTTCATTATCCACCAGCGGTCCATCGACATCTTCACTCGTGTCGGTCGCGGGTGGTTCGTCCAGCCGGCGTAGATCAACTACCCGCCCGGTTTCGCTAACTCCGAATTCTAGCAGTAAATCAGCTAACTCAGGGGCTGCAGTCTCCGGAAAAGGCCTAACCTCGGCCATACTGGGCAGTGGTACGGGAGCACTAAACAAATGCTCCAGTTCAACTTGGGCATTTTCTGCCTCTGCAAGTTCCATAAAGGCTTCCCGGTAAATTTCTATAGCGGGATCCTTTTCTCCGTGCCAGAACATCCAGTCACCCAATCTGGTGAAGCTCTTGGCATTGGCCACGCGATCGTCGGCATTATTTTTCTGCTCAATGTCGTGTATTGCATGGAGAACAGCCTGGCCTTTCTTGAAGCTCTGGGCGCGGTAAGCGTTAAAGCGGTTTTTGTCGTAACGATCACTTAGGTTCTCACCAAAGCTACTGTTGTGCTCTCCTTGATACGCGGAAATAAGGTACTGCGCCTCGAGCATGCCATTCAGCGGTACCAGCAGGGCCAGTGAGGCTTCACCTTCTTCTTCCACGACATCGTTTAGTGCCAGGCGGTAAAGGTCCCACATACTTAACAACCGTGGGAAGTCCAACTCGCCGACCCCCATATCATAGGCTCGTCGTTGCCACCGGGCCTGCTGCATCAGCGCCTCAGCGCGGATTTCGCCTTGAATGAGCCCCCGTTGCTGTACCCGGTAAAGATAACTCTGTCGTTCATCGGCCTCGAGAAACTCTCCGCGGGCCATTAAGCTGGCGATTTCCGTTTGCAGTAGAGGGATCTGATCAATGCTGTAAAGGCCGCTGTTAATGCGTGCCAGATGGACGCCCCGCTTTAGTGTTTTTATCGCTTCCTCGTGGCGCCCCTGCTGCTGCAGCGATAGCCCCAGGCTGAGTAATTGTTCCTGTAACCCTTCTCCATAGGCGCCCTCACTGGACTCCAGTTCGGCGATAGCGTCGCGGTAGAATGCAACATCCTGGCTATCCAATGCTTCGTTGGTGCCTAGCGTGTCTTCACCTAGCGTATCTTCTACAGCGAATGTGGGTGCAGCCACCAGCAGGACCGACAGTAAAATATTTTGCAGAATATTGGATGAAAACACGCGTTCAATCGCTCTCGCAGTAACTAGATTGCCGGCCGGACGTCTTTTTGAGTAAAGCACAATCAGCCTCCCACCAGTATAGACCTACCAGTCCTTCTCACACAAAATACGTGTAAAGACGGCAATTGGCCCACTGAAAGTTAATCGAATCTTTTAAGAAGACAGCATGAGTTAGTTTGAGTTCGATACCGCGGTTGAAAAACAAACAGAAATAGTGGGTCTGCGCAGGTGCGATTGGGTACGGCTAATATCCCGCCACCCAGCCGCCGGGTCTGCGGGTGTCAGTTGCACCCATCAGCCAGCCATCCTGCAGAATGATTGACTGGGTGCGGCCCAGGGTGCGATTACCGATTTCCGGCTTGTGGCCCAGGGCCTCCAGCATGCGGATAGTGTCGGGGCTAACGCCGCGCTCAACGCGCAAATTATCAGGCATCCACTGGTGGTGGACTCTTGCCCCGGCAGCTGCAGAGGCGATGTTCATATCGAACACCATGGCGTTGAGAATGGTCTGTAGAACCGTAGTAATAATAACGCTGCCGCCGGGGCTGCCAGTTGCCAGCCACGGTTTGCCTTCTTTAAATACCATGGTCGGACTCATGGAGGACAGTGGGCGCTTGCCTCCCCCGATGGCATTGGCCGTGCCCTCGATCAGCCCATAAGCATTAGGTTTTCCGGGGCTGGCGGCAAAATCTGCCATTTCGTTGTTTAGCAACATTCCGGTGCCTGGCACGGCAATGTGTGAGCCGAAACTGAAGTTCAGGGTGTAGGTATTGCTAACCACATTGCCCATACTATCGGCCACCGTATAGTGGGTGGTGTCACTGCTTTCGGCAGGTGCGATATTGCCCGGGGAAATTTCCGTCGCCGGTGTGGCGCGGTTTTCGTCAATGCGCTTCCGCTGTTGTTTCGCGTAGGCCTTGCTGGTTAATTCAGTCACCGGAATCGGAGTAAAGTCTGGATCTCCCAGATACTTGCTTCGATCTGCATAGGCCAGCTTCATACTCTCGATCAGCAGGTGCAAGTAGGCTGCGCTGTTATGCCCCAGATCTTCCAGAGGGTAGCCCTCGAGAATGTTGAGAATTTGAACTATATGGACACCTCCTGAGGAGGGCGGGGGCGTGGAGACGACGGTAAAGTCGTGGAACTGGCCTGTGACCGGTTGTCTCTCAACCGCCTTATAGGCGGCGAGATCCGCTAACGTTATCAGCCCGTCATTGGCCTCCATGTCAGTGACGATGCGCTGTGCGACCTCGCCGTCATAGAAACCCTTCAGGCCGGATTTACTGATTTGCTTTAAGGTCCACGCCAGATCAGTTTGACGCCATGTTTCGCCAATCTGGTAGGGCGAGCCGTCGCTGTGAAAGAACAGCCGGAGGGCCTCAGGGTTCATGCGTAGTCGGTCTGCGCGTGCAGCGAACTCGTAATTCAGCGCGAAGGATACGGGAAAGCCCCCCTGAGCAAGTTCAATCGCCGGCGCCAGTACTTCTTCCAGAGTCATGGTGCCGTACTTTTCCAGCGCGAGGATCAAGCCGGCCACAGTTCCCGGTACACCCGCAGACTGATAGCTGAAAAACTCGCGCATTCTATCTATTTCACCGGCATCGTCGAGAAACATGGCGGCGCTGGCCGCGGCGGGTGCTGTTTCGCGGTAGTCGATCAGGGTCTGGGAATTGGATTCTGCCAGGTGAATTAGCATAAATCCGCCGCCGCCCAGATTGCCCGCTCTGGGGTAGGTGACGGCCAGGGCAAAGCCTGTGGCCACCGCGGCGTCCACTGCGTTGCCGCCCTGCTTAAGAATCGCTGTGCCGACTTCGGCAGCCAGTTTTTCTGGTCCCACCACCATCCCGTGCTTGGCGACAACCGGAAGAAAGCGGTTCTGGTAATCGATGATTGGAGTCTGGGCCTGGGCTGGAGCCTGCGCCATGGATGCGCAGCCAACGATAGCAAGCAGGCTGGCTGCGCCCAATTGCAGCAAGAACTTGAAACTCATTGTTAATAACTTCCATAGAATTTGAACAGCGCAGACTGTACCTTTTTTGCCAGCTAAAACATAATCGAAGAAGCGGCTAATTGAGGAGAGAAAACAGGTGACTTTGGCAACGCAGTTGGACTCGGAGTCGTTAATGCTAGCGCTACGACAGCGCTGGCTCTCCGCATTTACTCAGCTCAATGACGGCGAGGATTGGCCGCCGGGCTGTCGAATGCGCACCGAGGGTATGATGGAAGCTTTATTACTGTTGCAGCCGGACTCAAGAGGGCGTCAAATTACAGCGATGGACGAATGCTACCGCGAGGCGTTTGGCTCCCGACTCGATGAGGCTTTTGGTAAAGATTGGCAGCTGTTTTACCCATTCCCACAAATACCGGCAATGATGCGTCGGGCGCCGGTCTATCCATCGACCAGCGATTGATTATAATGCGGATCAAATTAAGGAAGCAGACTATGATTTTTAGATTCATTCAGGCTCTGGCCGTGTTGGCACTCACGGCGCTGTCGATGGGTTGTACTACGCCGCTGGAAGCGACCTCGGACTTTGATCAGAATTTTGATTTCAGTAAGGTGCAGAAAGTTGCGATCCAGCCCACTTCGCGCACCAATCCTGCGACCATACAAATCAGCGATATGCAGATTGAGCGCGTCACTCAGGCCCTCGCGGATGAACTGAAGCGCAAGGGATTTCAGATCGTAGAAGACAATGCCGATGCCGATATGTTTTTGTCCTGGCACCTGGTTACCCATGAAAAGACAGACGTTAGAAGTTATAACTCAATGAGCACTTACAACTGCTGGCGATGTGGCCCCTCGGTTTCTGACGTCAGTGTGCGTCAGTACACTCAGGGTACATTTATCGTTGATATGATCGACCCGATGCGCAATAAGTCAGCCTGGCGATCAGTCATTCAGTCCCGGCTGAGTTCTACCCCCGACCCTGATGCAGGCGAGGAACGTAGACAGGAAGCCGCTCAGGCGATTTTCGCAGAATTTCCACCCAACTAGCCGTGTTGCAGTGAGCTACGAGGATTTCCGGCGAGAGTATCTGGCGGGCGGCCTGTCTCGAGAGATGCTGGCGTCCTGCCCTATCCAGCAGTTTGAGAGCTGGTTGCAGCAGGCGGTAGATGCCGGCTTGGGTGACCCAACGGCCATGTCGCTGGCTACCGTAGATTCCTCTGGGTTTCCCTGGCAGCGGATTGTATTGCTGAAGGGTGTCTCTGCCCGAGGCTTTGTGTTTTACACTAATCACGCTAGCGCCAAGGCTGCGGATATAGCATCGCGGCCGCAAGTGTCGCTGCTGTTTCCCTGGAATTCTTTGGATCGGCAAGTCATTGTGTCCGGTACTGCGAGCAAAATGTCTGGCGCCGAATCTGCCCGCTACTTTTTAACCCGGCCGCGTGAGAGCCAACTGGCCGCGTGGGCATCGCGGCAGAGCAAAACCATTTCTACCAAGGTGCTCCTGCAGCAGCAGATGCATGCCATGCGGGAAAAATTTGGCAACGGCGAGATACCGGTACCAGATTTCTGGGGTGGTTATCGTGTTGTACCCGAGCGGATTGAGTTTTGGCAGGGTGGGGAGCATCGACTGCACGACCGTTATCGCTATACCAAAGTCGCTGACGACAGCTGGAACATTCAACAACTCCAACCCTGACCTGCCTATCTGGTCTGTTTTCAGCCCGCTTTACGTTGACTGAAGTAGCGGGGCGCCGTGTCTATCCCTAAAAGCGTACGCCTGACCATATCCAGGGCAGCGGCTGCGATCATAGTTTGAAATAGTCCTCGCTCTACCGGCCAGCACAGGCAATACGTTTCTATCTTTTGAGCACATCCCCAGGCCAGCCAGACAGTCCCCACGGGCTTATCAGGCGTGCCGCCGTCGGGGCCAGCGATGCCGGAGACGGCCACGGCATAATCCGCATTCGAGCGCGCCAGAGCGCCTTCAGCCATTTGTCTTACGACTAGCTCACTGACTGCCCCATGCTCAGCCAAAACTTCTTTGTCCACGCCCAACACCGATTCTTTGATGGCATTGGCATAGGTCACAAAGCCAGCGTGAAAGCCCTCTGAGGAACCCGGAATTCGCGTCAGCATGGAGGCTATCAGTCCGCCCGTACAGGATTCTGCTGTGGTCAATGTTTTGCCCTGAATGCGCAGTAAGTCCAGCACCGACTCGGCGAGCAGGGTATCTCCATCGCCAATAACATGGTCCCCAAAGAGCGCCATCAGCTGTTCCCGGCAGTGTTGCTGATCAGCGATTGCGGCGGCGCTCTCAATAGTCAGTTTGATCTCCATCTGCGGTGCCCCGGCGCGGAACCCGAGTTCAACCGAAGCGGGCCAATTTTCGATGTTGTCGGCGATGGCCTGCTGGGCGGTGGACTCGCCCAGCCCAAAGGTCTGCAGGCGCAGAATATTACGCTCGGCTGGTCTATTAAGCTGGGCACCGAGGTCGGCCACTATAAAATCCATCATGGCAGCGAGCTCACTGGGTACGCCTGGCGTGCACAACACCCGGCATTGCCCCAGACGCACCTCAAAGCCAACGGCACTGCCGACGGGATTGTCTATGATGCGGCAACCAGCTGGGAGTACGGCCTGCTTGCGGTTGGCCTCGTTGAGCTGCAGATTGCGATTCCCGCACCAGCTTTCAAGGTGAGCCATCGCCTCAGGGATTTCTGCCAGCGGCACCCCTGCCACTTTCGCGACCACCTGTGCAGTGAGGTCATCGATCGTGGGCCCCAGTCCACCGTTGACTATTATCACGTCGGCATCGGTGGCCATCTCGGTTAGCTCTTTGGCCAACAATGCAACGTCGTCCCCTACTGTAACTTTGCGGTAGACGCCGACAGCCAACTCAGCCAATCGGCGTGCAATCATGGCCGAGTTGGAGTCCACGGTGTCTCCGCTCATAACCTCGTTGCCGGTGAGTAATAGCTGTACGCGGGGTTGGGTTGTGCTCATGAAATTCCCTTAGTGCCTTTGATGGGCCTGACTATACTTGATTACGTAGATAGCTAAAGGGTGCATAGAGTCGCCGGTACAAACAGCGGCACTTTGCATTCATTAATCAAAATCCACCGTGCTTGGCTAGATATGCCAATTCTTGCCGAGTCGACTCGCGCCCCAGAATTACATTACGGTGAGGAAAGCGGCCAAATTCAGCAATCACATCCCGGTGCGCAGCAGCGTAGCGGCCGAAACCTTCTATATCGGTGCTAGCTGTTTCCTCCGCCAGCGCCTCGAACAGGCTTATGCATCGCTCCTGTATCGCCATCTCCTCGCTGTGTTCCAGAGGCATATACAAAAATACTCTGTGGATAGCAGGTAATTCCAGGTGCCGCCGACTGTCGATGGCGGCAAGGGCTGCGGCCAGCGCCCTTTGATCGCCGGCAAAAGCCAGAGCGGTGCCGCGAAAAATATTGCGAGTAAATTGATCCAGAAGCAGGATTAGGGCTATCAGCCCTTGTGGCTCATCTGCCCAGTGGTCCAGGTCTCCCGCGAGCGCCTGCCGCACGTTGTCGCCAAATTGTTCCCTACATATCAGGTCAGTAGCGTCACTCTTTTTGAACCAGAGCGAATGATATGCCTGTTGGCAAAAGCCGTCGGCAGCCAGTGGGCCGAACCAGAATTTGTGAATGTCGCGGATCGCTGTATCCATGGAGACCGTTTTCCTGTCTATACCATGGATATGATAGAGTGCGCCGTTTCAGTAATCACCCTTATAAGGCAACTATTTCATGGCATTACAACCTGAGGTCGAACTGACCACCGACGAACAAAAAGTGAGCTATGGCTTCGGCCTGCAATTTGGCAATCAATTGCGCCAGAACGACTTTGATGGACTGAGTCTGCCGGCCGTCCTCGCAGGGATACAGCACTGGTATAACGAGCAGCAAGCGGCCATGTCTGATGCGGACCTAAACCCCAGCTACCAGGTGATACAGGACAAGCAAAAGGCAAAAACAGCCGAGCAGGGAGCCAAGCTACAGGAATTGGCTGAGCAATTTATGACCACCAATGCCGCCAGGGACGAGGTCACAACCACCGACAGCGGCTTGCAGTATGAGGTGCTGGAAAAAGGCACGGGTGCCAGCCCCAATGCGCAGAGTAATGTAGTGACGCATTATCACGGTACGCTGCTGGATGGCACCGTGTTCGACAGCTCCATAGATCGGGGGCAACCCGCTGAGTTTGGGGTAAACCAGGTCATCTCGGGTTGGACCGAAGCGCTGCAGTTGATGGCTGTGGGTGATAAATGGCGTATCGCCTGTCCCCCACATCTCGCCTACGGTGAGCAGGGTGCCGGGGATTCAATTCCTCCCAATACCTCGCTCGTCTTCGACATCCATCTGCTCGACATTAAAGATTAGGCGGCGCGCCCATGACTGCGGCCAACATAAACCTGCCCCGTATTCTGCGGGTCGGTGCCGGGGCCAGCCAGCAATTGCTGGCAACTCTAGCTGAATTGGGGCTGACCCGGCCGCTGGTAATCACCGACCCGTACATGGTCGAATGCGGCTATGCGCAGAATCTTACTGAGCCACTCCGTGAGGCGGGCATGGCCTTCGAGGTTTTCGGGGAATGCGTACCCGATCCAACCACAGATAGCGTGGCCAGCGCCCTCAAGCAGCTGCGTAGTGGCAGTTTTGACTGTGTGGTAGCTCTCGGGGGTGGCAGCTCTCTGGATACTGCCAAAGCCGTGGCAGTGCTGGCTGAGCGCGAGGGCCCGATGCGGGACTACAAAGTGCCGGCGCAGATCAACAGCGGTTTGCCCATTGTGGCGATTCCAACAACCGCCGGCACCGGCTCCGAGGCCACTCGTGTCGCGGTGATCACTGATACAGAGACTCAGGAAAAGATGCTCTGCATGGGCTTGGGCCTGATGCCCGTTGCGGCACTGGTAGATTATGAACTGACCATGACCATGCCCTACCGGTTGACCGCAGATACTGGCATAGACAGCTTATGCCATGCCCTCGAGGCCTATGTCAGCCGCAAGTCCAATCCGTTTACCGATAGCGTGGCCCTCACCGCCATGCGCACCATCTACCAGAATATCCGCACCGCCTGTGCCGAACCCGATAACCACGAGGCTCGCTCCGCGATGATGTTGGCGGCCACTCAAGGCGGAATTGCTTTCGCCAACGCCTCCGTAACCCTGATTCATGGCATGAGTCGCCCCATAGGCGCCTTGTTCCATGTGCCTCACGGCCTCAGCAATGCCATGCTGCTGCCCGAAATAACCGCCTGGTCCGTAGATCATGCGGCTGAACGCTACGCCCATTGTGCCCGCTATATGGGCATTGCCGAGGATGGTGACACGGACTCAGTGGCGCTGGGTAAATTGGTCGAGGGTTTGCGGGAGTTGAATGACGACCTGTCCGTGCCAACGCCCAAGGCTTATGGCATTGACGAGAGCACCTGGTTTGACTCGCTTGAGCTGATGGCGCAGCAGGCGCTGGATTCCGGGTCGCCGGCTAATAATCCAAGGGTTCCGGTGGCGAGGGAGATTGTTGAGCTTTATCGGCGGGTTTGGGCTGGTTGATGCGGGGCTCGTGCTGAACTTGGTTGGCGGTAGGGAGTAAGGTCTTCTGCTTAGCGCTGCGCGATGCGCTGAAGACCTTACTCCCTACCGCTTTGCAGACTGGGGCGTCCGTGGAACGTGTTTAATTGGCCGCGCAAACGGCTCTGGCACAGAACTGAACACAGGGGGGGTTTAACCCCCTGAGTTCAGTTATGCACCAGCCCCGTTCGCCGAGCGTCAAAGCCGGGCAGTTCTAGCCTCAGCCTAAGAATTACAGGCAAGTGAAGAGTTTTTCTTTATGAACTGAGGTCGTCAAATCCGTCCTTCCGGTCATAAAGAAAAAATCTTTGCTTGCGCGCCTGCTGGAGGGCTCCACTAGCCAATCAACGCGCAGGCAGTTCTGGGAACACCTCAGTAGCGCATCGCGCAGCGCTAAGCAGCTGAGGTGTTCCCAGAACTGCGAGATGCAAAGCTAGTTCACCAGACCTCAAATCATCCCCAGGCGAATCGTGCAGCAACTGAGGTTTCTCCATAACTACGAGATGCCCATTTAATAGGCCCCCAGCCAAACCCATGCGCCGCATCCAAAATCCAGCCGCCAAATACCGCCCATTCATCCAGCAACGCTTACAATACCCAGCCTCATTGTTTAAACTAAATCCAATCCCAACCACCAATTTCCGTTCAAAGTGACCCCACATGATTCGCGTCGTATTTAACCAAAAAGGCGGTGTTGGCAAGACCAGCATCACCTGTAACCTTGCTGCCATAAGCGCCGCTCTGGGGTATCGAACCCTGGTCGTTGATTTAGACGTGCAGGGCAATACCACTCACTACCTGGTGGGGTCCATCGACGGCGATGCCTTTCCGGCAGAAGCTCAGGGTGTTGCAGGATTGTTCAAACAGACCGTGGGCTCGCGCAAAATGCGGCAGAATCCGGACTCTTTCGTTTGGGAGACCCCTTACGAAAACCTGTATCTGATGCCCTCAAGCCCCGTACTTGCCGATATGGAGAAAGAGTTGGAGTCGCGCTACAAAATCTACAAAATGCGCGACGCTCTGAAAAAATTGAGCACAGAATATGATCGGATATACATTGATACGCCGCCGAATTTCAATTTCTACGCCAAGTCAGCGTTGATTGCCGCGCAGACAGTGCTGGTGCCCTTTGACTGCGACAGCTTTGCGCGCCAGAGCCTGTACTCGTTGATGGACAATATTGCTGAGCTGCAGGAGGATCACAATCCCGATCTTGAGGTAGAGGGCATTGTTATCAACCAGTTTAACTCTCAGGCCAAGTTGCCTGGAGAGTTGGTCGACGAGCTAGAGGAAGAGGGTTTCCCGGTATTGGCGACCTACCTGAATACCTCGGTCAAGATGAAGGAGTCCCACCGGGCTCACCGGCCTTTGATTGATCTTGCTCCGGGTCACAAGTTGACCGGGCAGTATCTCGATTTACACGCCGAGTTGGAGAAGACGATCTCCAAAGCCGCTTAAAGGCATCCCTTTTTCGGTTCAAACTTCCGGCAGCATTCTGCCGGCCATCGCCACAGCATCGACGTACTCGTCCAGCAGTCGATAGATGACCTGGCGACAGGACTCCACCTCATTAATTTGACCTATGACCTGGCCGCAGGGGTTGAAGGCCACTTTTTGACATTCGCCTTTGTCCGCATAGGTCGCGGTTCTGCGCATTCCATCTGAGGTTACCATCCCCTGAAGCGGCATACCCAGGGGGTCGGGGGTGTCTGGTCTGTCCCAGGCGTCGGTCCACTCACTTTTTAACATGCGGCAGGTTTTACCGGTCCACGAGCGCGAGCGAATGGTATCTTCACTGGTGGCGTTGAGCAGGGAGGCTTTTTGAGCCGGCTGGGTATGCGCTTCCTCGACGGTTAACCACAGTGACCCGGTCCAGACACCGGCGGCGCCCATGGCCATAGCGGCGGCAATTTGGCGACCATTGCCGATGCCACCGGCGGCCAGCATTGGGGTATCACCCAGGGCGTCGATGATTTGCGGCCAGAGAACAATGGAGCCGACATCACCGGTATGTCCGCCGCCTTCGCCACCTTGGGCGATAACAAAGTCCAGTCCGGCTTCTTTGTGAGCAACGGCCTGTTTGACCTTGCCGCACAGGGCGCCAATGAGTCGTCCTGAGTCCTGTACCATTTTTATCTTGTCCGCCGGTGGCGTGCCCAGAGCATTGGCGATCATTCTGCACTGAGGCCGCTTGAGCGCCTCTTCCAACAGCGGTGTTGCGGTGGCGTCAGTCCAGCCCATCAGGCCCATGGAGGTGGTGCCGTCCGGCCAGGCAGGCACACCGGCATTGGCCAGCAGCTGCTGGGCAAACTCCATGTGCTCATCGGGCACCATCTTCCACAACTCCCTCTCCATTTCCTCGGGAGAAGTTGCTTCCATTCCTTCATACTTTTGAGGAATGACGACATCGACCCCGTAGGGCTTGTCACCGATATGCGCGTCGATCCAGTCGAGTTCCTCGGCGAGCTGTTCCGGGGTGAAACCAACGGCACCCAGCACGCCGATACCGCCAGCTTTACTTACCTCTACGACAACGTCCCGGCAGTGGGTGAAGGCGAAGATGGGATATTCGATCCCAAGCCTGGTACACAAGTCAGCTGACATTTTGATCTCCGATCGATTTTAACTGTATGCGAAGTATTGGGTTTGAACGAAATAGCGGCAATTGTGGGGGAGTGCCATGGAAACTGTCGCTTCCGGTCATGCGGTTAGCATAACCATATAAAACATAGTTATTTGTCAGCCTCCTCCTGATTCATTAAAGTTCGCATCCCGGCGACTATAACTGAGCCCGAAACGTGTTAGATCTTGATCTTGATAGTGTCAACGCCTCCTTGCGTAACGCCAGTCCGCAGGAAGTAGTGCAGTGGGCTCTGGCCCAGTCTGTACCTACTATTGCTACCACCAGCATGGGACGTAATGCGGCTGTTATGCTGCATCTGGTGAGTGAAGTGGACAAAGCTGTGCCCACCATCTGGGTGGATACAGGTTATAACCTGCGCGACACCTATGTGGTTGCAGAGCGACTTATTAAGGATCTGGCCCTGGATATTCATGTTTATTCACCGCTGGTGACCTCAGAGCGACGCAATGCCATTATGGGCGGTATACCCACTGTGGATGAGGAAAAGCGGCATCAGGATTTCACCGAGCAGGTGAAACTGGAGCCCTTTAATCGTGCGCTGAATGAATTCAGCCCGGAAATTTGGTTGACTGGCATACGCCGGGAAGAGACTGAGCACCGTAAGTCTTTGGACATTGTGTCCATGGACAATCGGGGAATTATTAAGGTTGCGCCGATATTCTACTGGTCAGATGAAGATGTCGAGGCCTACATGGAGACTCAGGAGCTGCCCACCTGTCGCCACTATTTTGACCCTACCAAGGTGTTTGACGGCCGCGAGTGCGGTCTGCACACCGCTGCCTGATCAGCCTAATACCAATCCTATTATCACTGCCATCACGATGGTGAAGCCGAGAAAACCGGCAGTTACGGCAGCCAACCTGTGCAGGGTTTGCTGATCTTCCTGAGTGTCCTGTTCAAGGATATGCTGGGTCATGATTTGACTCCCTGTTCTCTTGTTCGGGCACGAGGCCCCTACAGGATTTAGTCTGCCGCGACGCTCTCCGCCGCACATTGATACAGGTCAAGCAAAATGCATAACATCGATAGCTCGAAAATGGAGCGAATTGATGCGGGCACTGTCCAATTTCTGGAGCGCCTTACCGCAGAGTTCTGCCGCATGCAGTTTGGCTGAACACAATCGAGATGCGCTATACTTAACCGGCACGCTAGCTCAATGGTTAGCTGGGAGGACGAAATGGCTCCCGCTATGCGGATGACAGCTTTTAGCTCGGCTTGCGGCCCAGTTCAGTGGCCGCAATTGAGAGCGTGTGTCAGCTGCTTACTGCTGTTGCTGGTGGTTGGCTGTTCGTCCGGCCCCTCCCACCGAATTACCGCCAAAAATGTTCCTCCCCTGCAGCTCCCAGATCGCGTATTAACAGTCAGTGACGTGGATCAACTTATCAGCACGCCAGAGCTGTTGACTCTTGATGACGGTATGCGCCGTTTTGTCGCCACATACGCCAGTAAGGGCGGACCTCAGCGGCAGCGGTTGTTTAATCTGCACCAGGCGATGAGGAGCTCGGGTGTGCTTGGCATGCAATATGACCCCTTTGCCGGTGGCAGCGCGATAGACGCTTTTAATCGGGGCTCGGCCAACTGCCTGTCTTACGCAAATTTATTTGTGGCAATGGCCCGTGAAGCAGGTCTGAATGCCAGGTACCAGTGGCTGGAAGTTCGACCGGAGTGGACCCGCATGGGCGAGCGCGTGGCAGTCAGATTGCATGTCAACGTGCTGATCAAAACTCGTCAGGGCGACGAGTTCATGGTCGATATCGATCCACTACAATCCGGTGATATCGCCAACAGTAAGCTCATGAAGGACGCCGATGCTCAGGCTTTGCACCATAGCAACTTCGCTATGGACGCGTTGGCAGAGGATAGGTTGGAAGAGGCATGGCTAAACGCGGTAAGAGCCATTCAGCTGAGCCCAAAAACAGGGCATCTGTGGGTTAATCTTGGGGCAATCTACCGTTTGGCAGGCCAGTACGAGGATGCCGAGCAAAGTTATTTTAATGCCCTTCAGTTTGACTCTCGCGATCGCTCGGCAATGAACAACCTGGTGGTACTGTACAGTCAGCAGGGACGCGAGGCGGAACATGATTACTGGACTGAGCGGATCAAACGTTATCGCCGCAGCAACCCCTATTACCACACCTGGTTGGGCGACCAGGCCGGTGAGAAAGGAGAGTGGGGACAGGCCAAGCGGCACTACGAGGACGCCGTGGAACTCATGCCCCGGGACAGCCGGATGATCTACGCCCTTGGAATAATCCACTACCAGTTGGGCGATTACGAGGCGGCCACCGAGTACATTGGCGAGGCGATTGGTCTGGCCTATCTCAGGGGCGATATTGAGAGCTATAAAACGCAGCTGGAAGTTGTAAAGCAGAAGCAACTCGCCAGTCAGTAATGTCTATCTCTCGGACTGGTGTGCCGCGCTTCAATTCGGTATCCTCGCCGCCATTCTGATCCTCCTGGAGTATAGACATGGCGCAACTCGCAACGGTAGAGGCCGCTCTCAAAGGCGCAATTGCCACTGGCCAACAAGTTTGCGTGCGCGGTTGGCTGCGCAGCAAGCGAGACTCGAAAGCAGGTATTTCGTTTCTGGCGGTACATGACGGCTCCTCTTTTGATCCTATTCAAGCGGTAGTGCCGAATACACTGGCGAACTACGATGAAATTCTAAAACTATCCACTGGCTGTGCAGTGATTGTGAGCGGCGAGCTGGTGGAGTCTCAGGGCAAAGGCCAGACTGTTGAAATTCAGGCCGAAGCCGTGGAGGTCGTTGGTTGGGTGGAGGACGCTGAGTCCTACCCGGTTGCAAAAAAGCGGCATACCTTTGAGTACCTGCGAAGCCAGGCCCACCTGCGCCCGCGAACCAACACCTTTGGCGCTATCACCAGAGTCCGCAATACCCTGGCGAACGCGATTCACAATTACTTCCATGACAATGATTTTTACTGGATTAACACACCAATCATTACCGGCAGTGACTGTGAGGGTGCCGGCGAGTTGTTTCGGGTCAGTACGCTGGATCTGGAAAACCTGCCCCGGGACGTTGCCGGTAAGGTTGATCATTCACAGGATTTCTTTGCCGGTGACGCTTTCCTGACCGTGTCCGGTCAGTTGGAGGTGGAGTCCTACTGCCTTGCCATGTCAAAGGTCTATACGTTCGGGCCTACCTTTCGCGCTGAAAACTCCAATACAAGCCGACATCTGGCGGAATTTTGGATGGTGGAGCCGGAAATCGCTTTTGCCGATCTCGCAGACAATGCCGATCTTGCAGAAAGTCTGCTAAAGCATGTGTTTGCGCGGGTTCTAGAGGAGCGAGAGGATGATATTGCATTTTTCCAGCAGCGCATCGACGATACCGTTATTGACCGCCTGCGTGGGGTTGTTGATCAGAATTTCGAGCGCATGGATTACACGGAGGCCGTGGATATCCTCAAGCGCAGTAAGCAGTCATTTGAGTTTCCGGTGGAGTGGGGCGTAGATCTGGCCTCGGAGCACGAGCGCTACCTTGCGGAAACGCATGTAGGCGGGCCAGTGGTGGTGATGAATTACCCCAAGGAGATCAAAGCTTTCTATATGCGCCTGAATGACGACGGCAAAACGGTTGCCGCAATGGACGTGCTGGCGCCCGGGATTGGCGAGATTATTGGCGGCAGTCAGCGCGAGGAAAGACTGGATGTTCTCGATCAGCGCATGGACCCCCATCTGCGCGAGGAGCTCTGGTGGTATCGCGATCTGCGTCGATACGGCACGGTACCCCACGCCGGTTTTGGTTTGGGGTTCGAGCGATTACTGAATTACGTTACCGGAATGGAAAATGTCCGCGACGCTATCCCTTTCCCCAGAACGCCCGGCCACGCGGACTTCTGAGTAGCTCTACGCGGACCCCTGGAAGCCCTAATTGGGGCAGTTGGCTGCATTTTGATCAAAAATTGTGAATATTGCCTGTTTTTTGAGCAAAAAGTGATCTTTTCTCAACCATACTGAATGTACCAGTGTGTTTTGGGCCCGATGGGGGCATGCCGAGGATGGCGATGAAACGAGCGCGTGTAGTCAGTGACCAAGGGCCAGTCAGCGAAATGCTGATAGTTGATACCTTCACGAAATTGATTTTTGGCGGTGACGCCCAGTTTAGTGATCGCGAGCTTTCGATAGTGCAGGCCCTGCGTCAGGTCGACACAAATTTTGCACTGGATAGCCATCGAGAAATGGGGGCCTATCTGCGCGCCCTGGGTGTCAAGGATATGATTTCCCTGGTGAGCAGGGTTAAAAAGTGCCTCGCTAACGGTTTTTCAGCGACTATCCAGAATAGCCTGCGCCAGCCCTCTGACCTCTCGCTGCGAACGCATTAGCTGGCATCCTTGCTCGTATCCGCTGTCTCGCTCTCGGTAGTGTTGTCGCTCACTTTCGGCGCCTTCAGGCCACAGCCGGGTCGCAAAGCGAACAACACCTGAAAATTTTGTTCTTCATTCACGCCAGTAAAAGCAAGCTCGACCGTTTGATCCAGCTGAAACCGCCGTGTGGTGCTGGTCAGGCTCGCCGTCCATTTGTCGTAGCTGAATTTCTCCGGATCTTTGCGGAGATCGACAAAGCCCTCTAGTCCGCTGTCGTCTAGTTTGACGTTAAAGCCGCTGCTGTTGGCATGGACAATTTTGCCACTGAAAACGCGGCCCGATTCCTGTGCCTGCTGAACGAGAAAGATACTGGCCAGCCAGCGTTCTGCTCGACCGGTGGCGGACCTGCCTGCGGCTATGTGCTCCGAAAGGTTTGACAAGACTTCGGTGGTGACCAGAGTCGCAGGCTCACCATGCAGAATGGATTTGATTTGCAGGTGTACCAGAAAGTCCAGATAGCGACGCAGCGGCGAGGTACAGTTGGTATAAGCGTCCAGGGCCATGCCCATATGAACCGAGCTGCTATTACTCAGTTCAGCGCGGGTCAAAAGGCGGTTGACCATGGCGCGCAATGGCAGGGTGTGCTCAGACGAAGACAGGTGCTTCATTACATCGCGGTAGCCTGCTCGTGTGCATAAATCGGTGTCCGCCAATTCGGGAGCATGCATCGCCAGGAACTTACGCGCCTCCTCTAACCGGTCAGGACGAAAACCAGGGTGGCTGACAAAGGGGCCGCTGGCGCCATGTAAGGTGAGGAAGTGGGCTGCGCTGCGGTTGGTGGCCACCATGCACTCTTCGACCAATTTCTGCGACAGCAATTTTTCGTAAGGTTCGACTGCTTCGATCCGCTTTTGGTCATTGAGCTGCCAGCGAAACTCCTTCCTATCCTCCATAACCAGTTCGTTCTTCTCGCGCTGGGCACGCAGGGCGCGAGACACCTGGTACAGTGCTTCCAGGGGTGTTGAATGGCTCATCAGGTCGTCGGCATTGCCGCTGAGATATCGATCTACCGCGTAGTAGGACAGCTTGGCGCGAGATTTGATGGTGGCCTCAATAAACTCATAATCACCGACTTCACCGTCGTCACTGACCGAAATTTTGCACACCAGCGAGGGGCGTTCGACACCTTCAGAGAGCGCGCAGGTGTCCTGGGAGAGAATTTCGGGGAGCATTGGCAGCACGTCGCCGTGGAAATAGACCGAGGTGCCTCTCACAGCTACCTCCTCTCGCAGCGGCGAGTCGGCCGTGATGTAGGCAGTGGGGTCAGCAATGGCGACATAGAGCGTCCAGCCATCACTACTGATTTCGGCGTATAGAGCGTCGTCGATATCCTGGGTTTTGGCTGCATCAATGGTGACAAATTCCAGATCCGTAAGGTCCCGTCGGCGATCTGTCTCCAGGGGTTTGAATTCCTTGATTCGCGCTTCCAGTTGCTCCTGGCTGGCTGTTGGCCATGCGGCGGGACACCGATGCAGCGCCATGCAGTACAGGTTTTCGATGCCGGGCGTTGTATCGTCGCCGATTATGTCCAGTACTTTTGCTTGGGGCTTACCGTCTTTGATGGGATGGCGGAGTACCGCACAGCGAATGTAATCTCCCTCTTTGACGCCGTTGCGAGCGTGGGGAGGAATAAACAGCCAGCGCTTTAGCTGCGGTAAATCTGGCTGCACAAAAATTGCTTTGCCCTTGCGCACACAGCGACCGGTAAAGTCTTCCAGCGGGCTGGTTACCAGCCGTTCTATATCGGCAACGGTCTTATTATCTTTGGCGGGGCGAATACAAATTCGCACACGATCATGAGGGAAGGCCTTGAGCATTTCGTCGGGCGGAATAAATATTTCACGCCCATCGTCCAGAACCGCAAAGCCATAGCGTGCTTGAGTGCCTTTGACTACGGCTTCAGCCCACTCTTTGTCGGCCTCCATCTGTGTTTTGAGACCCTTAAGCTGGGTCAGGGAGTCCGAGTTGAGCATGAGGGAAAAGCAACTTATTTTCAGTAAGACAGCCGTCTATCGTACTGCAAAAGCGTCCTGCTGTCAGCGCTGCATCGCTGAAGTTGAGCAATGCTGCCGTTATCTGAACAGGATGATTGACAGCTGCTGCCAAGGGGTTTAATAATCGTGTAACGCCGTTACATTGGTAACGGTAACGCACCCCCCGGGACGCGCCTTTGAAGAGCTTCCGGACGCAGGGTAGTCGCGACAGCGTCTGCCGAACAGCGTCCTCGCACAGTAAGCGCATTAGCGCTGCCATTGAGCAACCATTGCTCGGGCCCGACTCACCCCTCTCGATTGATCACCAACAGTTTGTAATACCTCCCCAGCAACCAACGCGTTGGCGGGACAAGCCAGCCACACTTTTAGTGCTATTTAGACCTTTTACTTATGAATCATTAATGAGGACTCCTTCATGGAATCAGGCTCAGCAGCCCTGCGAGTAGAGAAAACAACCCTTAAATCCGTCATCAGGAAAACGTACGTCATAGATACCAACGTGTTGCTACACGACCCAACAGCGGTAGCAGCTTTCAAGGAGCACCAAGTGGTCATCCCCATGACCGTGCTGGAGGAGCTCGATAATATCAAGGACAGGCGTGATAAAGCCGTCAGCAGCGAGGCGCGTATCGCAATTGGCATCATCGACAAGGTCGTAGATTCGGCTAGTCCGCAGGAAATTCAGGAGGGCGTAGAAGTCCCTGGAAGCAGTCTGGAAGGGATGCCCTGTGGCACCTTGGCGATTTATCCGGATCAGTTGCTCAGTGATGATTCCCAAGTCCCGTATTTGGATGTGACCCAGGATCAGGCTAATGACAATCGCATCATTAATGTAGCGCTGCGCCTGCAGGCGGAGAACCCTGATGAGTTTGTCTGCCTGGTGACCAAAGATATCAATATGCGGATCAAGGCCAAAGGCTCGGGCTTGCTGCATGTTGAGGATTATCGTCGCGATCGGGTGTTAGATGACATCGATTTGTTATCGCGCGGCTATGAACACATTGAGGGCGACTTCTGGTCGACCATTTCTGAGGTCGATACGCTGCGGGAGGGTGACTGCACGCTTCACCGCATCCCCAGTAAATCGCTGCCAGGCGCCTACCCCAATATGTTTGTCCACGATGATCAGGACTTTATTGCCTTCGTGAAGCGGGTGGATAAGGACTTTGTCTATCTGCGCTGCGACAGTCGCGATAACCTCATGCATAGGCGTTTTTGGGGGCTGGTGCCGCGCAACCTCGAACAGGCCATGGCCATGGCTTTGCTGGATGATGACGGTGTTGATATGACGGTGATGACCGGGCCTGCGGGTTCCGGTAAGACCTTGCTGGCGCTATCTTATGGGCTGCATGCCATTTTGGAGCAGAAAAAGTACAGCAAGTTGATTGTCGCGCGCTCGACGCCACCAATCGCAGAAGATATAGGGTTTCTGCCTGGGACTGAGGAGGAGAAGATGGCGCCTTGGCTCGCCGCCTTTGACGACAATCTGGAAATTCTCCATGGCACGGATGAGTCCTGTAACGGCAGTATTGAGTACGTTAAGGAGCGGGCTAACATCCAGTTTAAATCGCTCAATTTTATGCGCGGCCGCTCCTTTAATAACGCCTACAT
The DNA here is from genome assembly GCA_036961205.1 of Halioglobus sp. Classification (GTDB taxonomy): domain Bacteria; phylum Pseudomonadota; class Gammaproteobacteria; order Pseudomonadales; family Halieaceae; genus CALJFL01. The sequence continues at coordinate 55,163 of JBALVI010000012.1, forward strand.
AATCATTGACGAGAGCCAGGGGTTGACCCAGTTCCAGCTCAAATCGATTATTAGTCGGGTGGGAGCTGATTCAAAAATTGTAGTTTTGGGCAATCTTGCGCAGATCGACAATAAATATATCTCGCCTCTGACGTCCGGTTTGACCTATCTGGTGGAGAAAAGTAAGGCCTATCCACATGCCGGGATTATGCATGTTAACGGTATTGTCCGGTCCCGCCTGGCGGCCTTTGCCGAGGAGAATCTCTAGGGAGTCTGGCTGGTTGCTGGCCCCGCCTGCTGGTAGGGGTCAGCAAAATTTTCCTCCTGGTCATCCGCTTCTTGCGGATCCATCGCTTTACGCATTCGACGCAAGTCGCGCTCAAGGGCGATTTCAAATCGCACCTCCACCCCCCAAACGCCGGCTCTGTCTTCATCGAGATTCGGGCGGCGGTAGTTGTAGGTTGGTTCCAGCTCCATAAACAGGAAATCGCGATATACCTGCTTGCGCCAGGTAAGGCCCACGCGGTAATTTTTTACGTAGCTGTCGGGTCGGGTAACACCGCGAATGGTGCCAAAATAATTGATAGCATAGGGCCGTCTGGAGTCCGGGTTGTAACGTTTGCGCAAGGAGAGTCGAGTGCGCCACTCCACGCCGTCAGTATGCTCGCCCCACTCGCCGCGGTTACTCCATCGCCACACGCTGTCTTCGTCGCGCACGCGGTTCAGGTCAAGTTGTGAAATGGAGAAGAAACCCTCGCCATCCTCGTACTGCAGTCGTTCCAGGAAGCGGTAGCTATGGCGCTCGTCGATGGGCGCTTCGTTGCGGTACTTGACGCCTGGACGCAGGTTGCCGGAGGCAATTCCCATGGTCAGGTCGATTCGCGATCTGGTCCGTTCCTCGCCCAGTTGGTACTGCAGCGCAACCTGGTTTTCCGACTCGCGGTCTTCCTCGTCGAGCGTATCTGCGTCATCACCGCTGAACACCAAATTCAGGCGCCGTGAAATTCGTGGCATCTGCAATTTACCGCGCAGGCGCACACTCAGGTCATGGCCGTCTTCAGATTCCCAGTCGTCGGAGACCTCAAGGCGCAGCAGGGATTCTGCTTTTTCCAGATCATTATTGGCGTCGCCAAAATACTCATCCATCCACTCGGTGAGAGCCTGGGCCTGGTCGGTGACATAGGCGTGGCTATCGTCTACCCAGTTGACATCTTCTTCCTGGTGCTCCACCTGAATTTCTTCCAGAATTTCCTCCTCATCGGGAGCGAGGGGCTGCCAACCTCCAATTTGATCTTCCGGGGTTGCGGCTTTAGCTTCGACACTTTCGGCAGTAGCAGGCTCGGGCACCGTCGAATCCGCCTGGGCCCAGGCTATGGCCGGTACTAGCATAATTGTCAGTAGCCAAATCTTCACATTCAAGAACAACGTACTTTTACCCCTAAGACGATACACTACCCGCCATGGACAGACTTTTCATCTTTTTCCAACACCTCGTACCCCAGCATCTGCTCTCCCGCGCAACTGGCGCTTTAGCGGATTTGTGCTACCCCATTTGGCTCAAAAACTGGGTTATAAAGCGATTTATAGCGCATTTTAAGGTCAATATGGACGAGGCGGCGGAGCCGAATCCCGAGGCGTATGCGAATTTCAACGCGTTTTTCACCCGCCCGCTAACTACCGGTGCCCGGCCCACTGCCGACGATGCAGTGGTGTGCCCGGCAGATGGCGCTATCAGTCAGTTGGGGGCCATTGAGCAGGGCAGGATATTTCAGGCAAAAGGGCAGTGGTATACCACAGAGGAGTTGTTGGGCGGGGATCTTGCCAGGGCAGCTCTTTTTGATGAAGGTGAGTTCGCCACCATCTATCTTTCTCCCAGAGACTACCATCGGGTACACATGCCACTAGCGGGAAAACTGACTGCAACCACCTACATTCCCGGGAAGTTATTTTCAGTGAATGGTGTTACTGCAGAAAATGTAGAACGCCTTTTTGCCCGCAATGAGCGGCTGGTTTGCTATTTTGATACTGACCTTGGGCCAATGGCGCTGATATTGGTTGGAGCCATGGTAGTGGCGGGTATCGAGACTGTCTGGTCAGGTCAGGTGGCCCCGCCAACTTCGGCTCCTTCAACTCTGGATTTCGCACATCTGCCCGATGAAGTTAATTTGGGCAAGGGTGAGGAAATGGGGCGATTTAAGCTGGGTTCTACTGCAATACTGTTATTTCCCAAAGGCGCAATAGAATGGGACGAGCGTTATGTTGCGGGTACTGCAACACGCTTGGGAGAAGGTCTGGCCGCTGCTAGATCGTAAATTGGTGCCTGCTTGGGCACCACTGAATCGCCAGCGCTAATTCAATTGTGAACAGCCGCGGTCTATTTGACGCCGACAGGCGGCTGCGCAACTCGACCATTTTTTGCTGTGCAAAAAACGATTCGATCACGCTAAGGCGTGCTCTCACCCTTCGGGCGACCTAAAGGTCGTCGAAAACGCTAGCGCGTTTTTTGGGACTCGGACAGTGCTCGCCTAAAAGCGCCTGTCAGCGTCAAACAGCCCAAACGCGGCTCTATTGTTCACAATCGAATTAGCGCTGACGATCCAGTTACTCACTTCGTTGTGGGATTAGTCGTCTTCCAGGCTCCCTATTATGCGCCTGTAGCTATCCAGTCTTTCAATAGAAATTCCGCCTGTATCGGCAGCGGTGAGAATGGCGCACTGAGGTTCCTGTTCATGCTGACAGTCGCGAAATTTGCAGGTGCCCAGGTAGTCTCGGAATTCTATGAAGCCTTGTTCAACTTGTTCCTTGGTCATGTGCCACAGCCCGAATTCCCGAATCCCTGGAGAATCGATAAGAGTGCCGCCGGTGGGCAGATGAAATAGCTGGGCGGTGGTGGTGGTATGAGTTCCCTTGAGAGTACTTTCGGACAGGGCGCCCACGCGCAAGTGTGCTTCGGGCAACAAAGTGTTGACCAGAGATGACTTGCCTACTCCCGATTGGCCGACAAAGACGCTAGTGCGGCCCTTCAATGCCTGGTGCAGTTCCTCCATCCCGCCGGATTTAATGGAGGTTCGAATGATTCTATAACCCAGGGCCGGATAGCTATCCAGCAATAGGCTCATAAGTTCCTGTAGTGCTGCATCGTCGGCTAGTAGATCGGTTTTGTTGAGGAGAATAATCGGTTCGATGTCCACGCTCTCCGCGGCCACCAGATAACGATCGATCAGATTGGCGTGCGGTTCGGGGTAGGGTGCGATAACTACGAAAATCTGGTCAATGTTGGCTGCTATCGGTTTCAGCTTGCCGTAGGGGTCGGGGCGTCGTAATTCGCTTTGTCGCTCTAGCTGTGCCACAACAACGCCGGTGGGCTCGCCCGGGCACCAGATCACTCGATCGCCGGTGACCAGGCCTTCCAGGTTGGCCCGCATGTGGCAGCGGTGGCTCTTGCCAGGCTCTGATTCAACTTCTACCTGGGTGCCAAAGTGTGCGGTTATTAATCCTTCGCGCTCAGCCCCAAGATTTCCAGCGGCCAGTGCTTCTACTGCCCGCCCATCCTTGTCAGCCGCCCGCTTGGTACGTTCTTCCTGTATTTTGTTGACGCGCCAAGCCTGTCGCCTGGTTAGTTTTCTTTTACTCATTTCGCCATTATTGGTGTAGGTGCTTGGCCTGTCGAGGCAATTTGCTACACTCTTACCCAAATGCTGTGAAATGGAGACAGCCTGAATGAAAAATGCCAGCAATCTGGTCTGGGTAGACCTTGAAATGACCGGCCTGGAGCCGGATCGCGATGTCGTCATCGAAATGGCCACTATTGTGACGGATAGCGACCTCAATACCCTCGCTGAGGGACCGGTGATAGCGATTCATCAGGTGGATTCTATCCTCGACAATATGGATGAGTGGAATACCACGCATCACAATCGTTCTGGTCTGGTAGAGAGAGTCAAATCCAGCGCTTACGATGAATCGACCGCGGCGCGCGAAACGATAGCTTTTCTGGATGAGTGGGTGCCACGCGATTCCTCACCGATGTGTGGCAATACGATTTGTCAGGACCGGCGCTTCATGGCAAGACACCTGCCTGAGCTGGAAGTCTGGTTTCACTATCGGAATCTGGATGTCAGCTCCCTAAAGATCCTGATGCAGCGCTGGCGCCCCGATCTCGAGGCGGGTTTTCGCAAATCTGCAACCCATCTGGCGCTGGACGATATCAGGGAGTCAATTGAGGAGCTGCGCTATTACCGTGAACACTTCCTGCGATTGGAATAAATATTGCGGAGACTAGTGTTTGCCGTATTGCCGATTGTTTTTTCTATGTAAACTAGCTTATCAGTTGGGGGGAGCTGCATTCCAATTATCGGGACAGCACACTCACTTGAAGCAACTTTCGATGACGCTTAGGGAAAAGTGACATGACTGCAGCAGATAGCGATGCGGACAAGCAGGCCAAACCATCGGGATCGTTTATGCGTGAATTACGTCGCCGCAAGGTGGTGCGAACGCTGATCCTGTATATCGTTTTATGTTGGGGTGCGTTGCAGGTTGGCGACATTCTATTCCCCGCTATGGGACTGGATTCCGATGAAGCCTCCCGTAATTTTCTTTATCTCGCGATCCTGGGTTTTCCGATTACGTTTGCAATGGCCTGGTTTTTTCAGATCACGCCAAGCGGTATCGTGCTGACCAGTTCCTTTGTTGAGCGGCGCTTACTTGCCAATATTCCCCCGATAAACGAGCGGCGCAGGGATGGGGTAAGCAACTATTTTCGCAAGGGTGAACTGCCCAAGGAGTTCAGTTGGAGTCTGGTGGCGGAAACAGGGCCCTTGACCGGACTTAGCTTCGGGGTCGATGAGCCGATAGTCCTGGGTCGTTCTCTGGATTCGGATATTGCGGTGGTCAGTCCACATGTGTCGCGTCAACATGCGCGACTGGAAGTTTCTGAAGATCAGCTATTTGTGGAGGATCTGGGGTCTTCAAACGGCACCGTGGTCAATGGCAAAGTAATAGATGGCCGGCAGGCATTGCGCAACGAGGATGAACTAAGATTTCACGACATCATCTTTCGAGTGTCAGAAAGTTTCTCTCGTCCTCGCAGTGAGAGTGATGCGATGAACCAGACTACCTTTATTCAGGCGGTAGATCTGGAAAAAGATCTGGAGAAGCACCGTTCCAAGTAACTAATGGGTCGGTGCAGGGTGCCAGCCTAGAACAGCCACCAAACGGCTAAAGCCAGCATTGCTGCAGCCAGTAGCAGTATCTTGCCATTGTGATTCACCGGCGCGGTAGCGGCGCCAATGGTGGGCACTTCCTGCGTAGTTTGTAGATCCGGGCGGTCCGTCTGGCCGTCTTTCGCGGATATCGTCGCTGCGGGTGTGCCTACCACCACCACTGTCACATTATCACGCCCACCGCCCTCCAGGGCCGCATTCAGCAGGATATCGACCTGCGCTCGCGTGGTGTGATTTTTTTTCATGTGACCGGCCATGGCCACTGTACTGACCTCGTCTGAAAGTCCATCACTGCACAGTATGATTTGTTGGCCGGCGCCCAGCTTTCCGGAAATTCTCCCCGGGTTCAAGTCGACGCTTCGGGAAACACCCAGTGACTGGGTTAGCACGTGACGGTCGGGGTGAGTCGCGGCCTCCTCGCGAGTGAGGATACCGGCGGCTAGAAGTTCGCTCACGGGGTTGTGGTCTCTGGTGAGTTGTCGCACAGCGCCGTCATAGAGGTAGGCCCGACTGTCTCCTACCCAGGAAATTTCATAGTCTTCGCCATTCAACAGAAGGGCAACTACGGTGGAGCCCATATTGCTGCCGTGATCTTCTTTGTCTATTTCATCCAGAACCGCGCGATGCGCCTTTTTAATGGCACTGACCAGGTCGGCCCCAGCTGCCACATTCTCGCGAATAGTGTCTCGGGCGATCGCGGAAGCTACCTCTCCATGGGAGTGTCCACCAACTCCGTCGGCTACCAGCCATAGTCCAAGCTCAGGGTTGGCTTCGAAGCAGTCTTCATTATGATCTCGCACCAGACCCTGGTGGGTACTGGCACCATATGGTGTCATTCCGGTTGTCATCAGTATTTTGTTTATAACTTGTGTGGGCCTAAGGTACGTCAACTGCGCCCGCGTTACCATGCTGATCTAGGGCCCAGTTCACATGTTCAGTAACTAAAAGAGAGGGAAAACTCTGCCTGGCGCGCAGGGCAGCGACGATTTCTTCGGAGGTGGGTGCATTGCCCAGCGCCACCGCCAGATTGCGAAGCCATCTCTCGAAGCCTATCCGCCTGATAGCGGAGCCTTCGGTTTTACTCAGCCAGGTGGCTTCGTCCCAAAGAAATAGTTCGACCAGGTTTGCGTCCGCCAAACCATGCCGGGGAGCAAAGTCAGTCTCAGTAGAGGGGCTGGCAAATTTGTTCCATGGGCAGACCAGCTGACAGTCATCACAGCCAAATATGCGATTACCCATCAACGGGCGCAGTTCAGGGTCAATGCTGCCCTTATGCTCTATGGTGAGATATGAGATGCAGCGGCGTGCGTCCAGACTGAATGGACCGGTAAACGCCTGGGTGGGGCATATATCCAGGCAGGCGGTGCAGCTGCCACAGTGCTTTGAAGTTTGTGCGGGGCTTACCGGTAGCGGCAAATCGGTATAAATCTCACCCAGGAAAAACCAGGAGCCCGCAGACTCGTTGATCAGCATGGTGTTTTTTGCAATCCACCCCAGGCCCGCTCGCTCAGCGATAGCGCGCTCCAATACCGGGGCACTGTCGACGAAGGCGCGGTAGTTGCCATCGGCTTCAGTGGCTATCTTTGCCGCCAGTTGGGCCAGACGTTTGCGTACGAGCTTGTGATAATCCCTGCCCAGGGTGTAGCGGGAGATATAGGCTTTGTCGGGTGATTCCAGAATTTCCAAAGGCTGGGTACCCTGGGCGAGGTAGTCCATACGCAGCGACAACACCCTGCAGGTCCCTGGTATCAATTCCTCTGGGCGCGATCGCTTGATCCCGTGCTTGGTCATGTAGTCCATGGTGCCGTGGTAGCCGGCGTCCAGCCATTTCTGTAGATAGGCTTCATTGTCGCCCAGGTCCACAGAAGTGATCCCCATTTGCTGGAAACCCAGTTCTTTTGACCAGTCGCGAATGCGGCTAGTCAGTGCCTGCAATGTTTGTTCTGAGAGCTGAGCTGTCATTGAACTGCGCCAGATGGAAAGTAACGCGTATAATTCTGTCACAAAATAGCGACTAACGTTGGCAAGGCGGCTACATACCTATGGTTTTATCGGGCATGGACTACTCGAGTCTGGAATGTTTATACACAGCGGAACAGACTCAGGCACTTGATTCAGCGGCGATTCATGGTCAGGGAATCCCGGGGATTACACTAATGGGCAGGGCAGCTCAAGCCAGTTTTGACTGTCTGCTAAGACTATGGCCCCACATGGATTCCGTGCAGGTGCTCTGTGGCACCGGTAATAATGGCGGCGATGGTTATTTACTCGCGGATATAGCCCACAAGCGCGGCATTGATGTGACAGTGTGGCAATTGGGAGACGCTGACAAAATTAGTGGTGACGCGGCGCTCGCGCAGCAGCAGGCCCTTGGTAACGGTGTTGAAATTCGGGCATTTCATACCGGATGTCTGGCTAATTCGGGGGTGGTTGTCGATGCGATGCTCGGTACTGGCCTTTCTGGGAATTTACGCGAGCCGTTTGCGGGCGCCGTTAATGAGGTTAATGCACTCGATGTGCCGGTGCTGGCCATCGATATCCCGTCTGGGCTTTGCGCTGATAGCGGTAGAATTCTAGGCGTTGCGGTGAAGGCCGAGGCTACCGTGACGTTCATCGGTTTAAAGCGTGGCATGGTTACCGCTAGCGGCCAGGATCATGTTGGCGAATTGCAGTTCTCCAGCCTGGGTGTTCCTCCCGGTGTTTATGAGGCAGTTCCCACACAGGATCATTTGCTCGACCTATCGAGTTTGCTGGAACAGTTCCCGGAGCGTCCCGCGTTATCCCACAAAGGCTCCTATGGCAGAGTATTGATCATCGGAGGTGGCGAGGGAATGGCTGGTGCGGCGGCGCTGGCTGGCGAAGCCGCACTGCGCTGCGGTGCAGGGCTGGTAGCGGTCGCCACACGTGTTGAGCATGTACCTGCACTGGTTGCACGGACTCCTGAGCTAATGGTCAGTGGCGTACGCTCAGGGCTTGAGCTGCAACCCATGGTAGATTTGGCCACTGTGCTGGTTATCGGCCCAGGACTGGGGACCACAGCCTGGTCTGAGCAACTGCTCCAGGTCGCGCTAGCGAGTGGTAAACCCATGGTTATTGATGCCGATGCCTTAAATCTGTTGGCTCGTGATCAAGGGGCATTCGAAATACCGCAGCAGGGCTGGGTGTTGACGCCACATCCAGGTGAAGCTGCCCGCTTGCTGAATGTCAGTAGTGGGGAGGTGCAGATGGATCGATTTAACGCCGCCCGCGAATTACAGCGCCGCTATGGTGGCGTAATAGTGCTTAAGGGCAATGGCAGCCTGGTGGCGAGTAGCGAGCGAGTGGGAGTCAGCGATTACGGTAATCCGGGCATGGCCAGCGGCGGCATGGGCGATGTGCTTAGTGGGGTTCTGGGCGCGCTGTTGGCTCAGGGGTTGGCACCAGCAGATGCAGCCAGCCTGGGAGTTTGTGTACACGGTGCTGCTGCCGATATTGCAGCCGAAGAGGGCGTGCGGGGATTAATGGCCTCCGACCTGATGTCACCCCTGCGGACATTGCTGGGCTGAATGGTGGAAATTACCTATACAGCTCCGGACGAAGAGGCCATGGTGGCGCTTGGTGCCAAGCTGGCCGGCGCCCTCAGAGGTGGGCTGACGGTCTACCTCAATGGTGACCTGGGCATGGGCAAAACCACCCTGGCGCGTGGCATAGTGCAGGCGTCTGGGCACGAGGGAGCAGTCAAGAGTCCGACCTACACGCTGGTTGAGCCTTATGAATTGGAGGGTCTCACGATCTACCATTTCGATCTCTATCGGCTGGGGTCTGCCGAAGAGCTGGAGTTTATGGGCATTCGTGACTATTTTGGGTCACATTCACTGGCGCTGCTGGAGTGGCCCGAACGGGGACAGGGAATTTTGCCCCCGGGTGATTTAGTGATTACCATAGAGCGACAGGGTTTGGGCCGCAGTGTGACTATTTACGCTGCCACGTCTGCAGGTGTTGACGTGCTTAGCGATCTCGGGGGAGATGGCTCAAATCCAAACTGACAATAACGACAACGTCCCACTGTACAGACACTGTGCCGGGCGGGAGTGACATGAACAGGCTGTTCGGGATCCTGGTGGTTCTGGGTTATATACTGACACCCGTGGTGTGGGCGGCTCAGGTGCACGATGTGCGCTTGTGGCGCGCGCCGGATCACACACGGGTTGTTTTTGACCTCGACGGCCCGACGTCGCACAAATTACTGGTGCTCGAAAATCCCGGGCGCATTGTTGTTGATCTCACTGATACCCGCTTAACAGCCAGCCTTGATGGGCTGAAACTCACCGATACCCCTATTAGCAACATCCGTACAGGGGTGCGTGAAGGCGATGATCTACGGGTTGTGTTCGAGACATCGACTAAGGTCACTCCTCGCAGTTTTGTCCTCAAGGCCAATGACAAGGCCGGCGATCGCCTGGTATTGGATCTTTATGATCAGGTTGGAAAGTCCACAGCCTCCGTTAAGAAAAGCGTTGCTCAGCCCTCGGCTAAACGCGATATTATCGTCGCTATTGATGCCGGACACGGAGGTGAAGACCCCGGTGCTCTGGGACCCAAGCGCCTGCGTGAGAAAGACGTAGTGCTGGGTATCGCCAAGGAACTGCATAAACTGTTTGACCGGGATTCGGGTTTTCGACCCACTCTGATTCGCAGCGGTGACTATTACATTAGCCTGAGAGGGCGGCGTGAGTTAGCGCGTAAACGTCAGGCCGATTTGTTTGTGTCTGTGCATGCCGATGCCTTCAAACGTAAGGAGGCTCATGGCGCTTCTGTTTATGCCCTGTCTACCCGAGGTGCAACAAGTACTGCAGCCAGCTATCTGGCTCAGCGCGAGAATGCCGCTGACCTGGTGGGTGGGGTGAGCCTGTCGGATAAAGATGATTTGCTGGCCGGGGTATTGGCTGATCTGTCTATGACATCCACTCTCGATACCAGTTTGAAGATGGGCGACAGAGTGCTGCGCAAAATGGATACTATCGCCCACTTACACAAAAAAAGGGTGGAGCAGGCCGGGTTTGCCGTGCTGAAATCCCCCGATATTCCTTCCATTTTGGTTGAGACCGGATTTATTTCTAACCCGGCTGAGGCTAGCAGGCTGGCCACTCGCAGCTACCAGCAAAAGATGGCGCGAATGATTCATGCAGGACTGAAAGATTACTTCCTCGATCACCCCCCGTCAGGCACCTTGTTAGCATGGCAGAAGCAGCAGGGCGGGCGGCAGTACACTATCGCCAGCGGTGATACACTGTCGGATATCGCCCAAAGATTTAATATTTCGGTGAATGATCTCAAGGATCACAACAGCCTGAATGGTACCCGTATTCTGGTGGGCCAAAAGCTAACCATTCCAACAACCTGATACTCCGGATCAAGAATGTCCCGCATACAACGCCTGTCGACCCGACTGGCCAACCAGATTGCCGCCGGTGAAGTCGTAGAACGTCCGGCTTCGGTGGTTAAAGAAGTTCTGGAAAATAGTCTGGATGCCCTCGCTACACGCATAGAAATCGATGTTGAAGCGGGCGGCACCAAGCTCATTAAAATTCGTGATAACGGCGTGGGAATTGACCCCGAGGATTTACCGCTGGCGATGTCGCGTCATGCCACCAGCAAGATTGCCTCGTTGGAAGATCTGGAGCAGGTGCTTAGCCTGGGCTTCCGCGGTGAGGCTCTGGCGAGTATCGGTTCGGTGTCTCGATTAGCGCTTACCAGTAATAACAGTGATGTGGGCAGTGAGGGCAGGGTGGCAATCTGCGAAGGCCGCGAGATGGAAGTGCAGTCGAGGCCGGCACCCCATCCCCGGGGTACCAGTGTCGAAGTGCGAGACCTGTTTTTCAACACCCCTGCCAGACGCAAATTTCTGCGTACCGAGAAAACCGAATTCAAACACCTTGAAGAAGTGGTCAAACGTCTCGCCCTGTCGCGATTTGATGTTGGCTTCAGCCTGCGGCATAACGGCAAGGTCATTCACAACCTGAACGCGGGGTCCAGTGAGAGCGAAAAGCGGCGTCGAATCGCGACAGTTTGTGGCCCTGCATTCATGGAGCAGGCAATTTATCTAGAGACCGATTTGCCCGATTTCAAGCTCTGGGGGTGGGTTGGCCTGCCCACTTTCTCGAGAAGTCAGGCAGACCTGCAGTACTTTTTTGTGAACGGCAGAGTGATTCGGGATCGACTGGTGGCCCATGCGGTTAAGCAGGCATACCGCGACGTGCTCTATCACGGCCGCCATCCAGCTTTCGTGCTTTATCTGGAGCTTGACCCGGCACTGGTCGATGTCAACGTTCATCCTGGTAAGCACGAGGTTCGCTTTCGGGACGGTCGAACTGTGCACAACTTTATCTTCAGCAGCCTGCACCGCGCTTTGGCTGATGTGCGTCCGGCCGATCAGGTCCCCGAGCACATTGTGCCGGCTGAGGAGGGCGGTACCATCAATACGCTCACCGGTGAGATTTCCAGTCAGGGCGGGCTGGCTTGGGGCGCGTCAGCAGTACCTGGTAGCCCGGCCACCTACCGGCCCGGGGCCGGAATCCCGTCAGGTGCAGCAAGGGAGCAGATTCGCAGCTACGGCCAATTGCACCCCCCTGTGCAACAGCCGGGTTTGCCTGAGCAGTCGGCGGAGGAGCAAGTTCCCCCCCTGGGGTATGCGCTGGCCCAGTTAATGGGTATTTATATTCTGGCAGAGAATGCCATCGGCCTGATCTTGGTGGATATGCATGCCGCCCATGAGCGGATTACGTATGAGCGGCTGAAGCTGGCGCGTGATAGCGAGGGCATTAGAAGTCAGCCGTTGCTGGTTCCGCAGGCGGTGGCGGTGAGTCAGCGCGAGGTAGAGGTGGCGGCGGATCACGCTGCGCTGTTTGAGCGCCTGGGCATGGCGGTGGATGTCGGCGGGGAAGAGAGTCTGCTCATTCGGCAAATTCCGGTAGCTCTGCGCGATTCTGATGTGGAGCAATTGCTGAGGGATGTGTTGTCCGACCTTATCGAGTATGGCAGCTCAGACCGAATTGAAGCCCACCTCGATGAGATATTGTCGACCATGGCCTGTCACGGCTCGGTGCGTGCCAACCGGCGATTGACCTTGCCGGAAATGAATGCGCTGCTGCGGGATATGGAGGAAACGGAGCGTTCCGGCCAGTGTAATCACGGTCGACCTACCTGGACCCAACTTAGCCTGGAAGAACTCGATAAGCTCTTTCTGCGCGGTCGGTAGGTATGACCAAGCCACGTATGCTCTGCCTGATGGGGCCTACTGCATCCGGCAAAACCGATCTGGCTATCGCACTGGCGCAGGCCCTGAATTGTGAGTTGATCAGCGTGGACTCCGCGCTGGTCTACCGGGGATTGGATATCGGCAGCGCCAAGCCCGCCTACCCCCACCACCTTGTTGATATACGCGAGCCAGCGGATGTCTATTCCGCTGCTGATTTTGCCGCAGATGCCAATACCCTGGCTGATGAAATTTGCAGTCGTGGCAAGACCCCTCTGCTGGTGGGGGGCACCATGCTCTATTTCAAAGCTTTTTTGCAGGGCTTGTCTGACATGCCGGCCGCTGATCCAGAAATTCGGGCTCAGATAGAGGCTGACGCGCTATTGCGAGGTTGGCCCGATCTGCATGCTGAACTGGCCCGGGTTGACCCTGAAGCCGCGTCGCGGATTCACCCCAATCATTCACAGCGATTGGCGCGCGCACTTGAAGTCTTTCGCGCCAGCGGTGTGCCTATCAGCCAGTGGCAGCAAGTTCAGCCTGATGATGTGCCTACAAATCGATACGATGTCGTGCAACTGGCGATATGCCCTGGTGACAGGGCCGTGTTACATAGGCGGATTGCGCTGCGCTTCGAGCAAATGATGGCAGCGGACTTCCTTGGGGAGGTGCGAGGCTTATATGCGCAAAAGGGTCTTCATGCCGATCTGCCGGCCATACGTGCGGTGGGTTATCGCCAGCTGTGGCAGCATCTGAACGGAGAAATCGATCTCGAGGAAGCGGTTGAGAGGGCGATAGCTGCCACCCGGCAGCTGGCCAAGAGACAGCTAACCTGGCTGCGTAAATGGCCGGATCTGGAATGGATTTACACTGATGAGTACGGGAACGTAGCCGAATCCACGCTGTCTGAGCATGCGGGTGCAGAAACTTTCGACGATCCATGTGATCTGGTCTTGAACTATCTGACGTAAAACCCCATGTACTATGCTGTTGGTGTTCTATAATGAAGCCAGCGGTATCTAGGACACATCGTTTGTCCTTGGCGGCATACAGCCGCATCTGGTGGAAGATATACGCCAGTTTTATTTTTTTCGGCTCCATTTGAGCCTAGTAGGAGATAGCCATGTCAAAAGGGCACACGCTACAAGACCCTTACCTGAACATTCTGCGTAAGGAACGGGTTCCTGTTTCAATATATCTGGTCAACGGCATCAAGCTGCAGGGACAAATCGAATCCTTTGATCAATTTGTGGTTTTGCTGAAGAATACCGTCAGCCAGATGGTCTATAAGCACGCCATATCCACTGTCGTGCCATCGCGGGTGGTGCGCATACCTATGCAAAACCCCCCTGAAGAGGACGACGTTGACGATAGCTGAGTTCATTTACAGCAGCCGTAATGTCGGCTGCGGTAGCAGTATCTTAGCCACACGCCGAGGTAAATTTGTTCTTTGAGCGACCCGATTCCGGGGAACGAGCGGTGCTCGTTCACCTGAATTTAGCCAGTGAAGACCAGCGTGAGGATCCTCGAGAATTCGAGGAGCTTGTCCTGTCCGCCGGTGGCGACCCTGTGGCCTACGTCATGGGTTCCCGGGATGCCCCTCACCCACGTGCGTTTGTGGGTAGCGGGAAGCTTGCCGAAATTGCCGACGAGGTGCTCCTCCACGAGGCAGAGATCGTAATATTCAATCATGTGCTCAGCCCCAGCCAGGAACGTAATCTGGAGCAGGAGTTGGAATGTCGTGTGGTTGATCGCACCGGACTGATCCTGGATATTTTCGCTCAGCGAGCGCGTACCCATGAGGGTAAATTACAGGTCGAACTGGCCCAACTTGAGCATATGAGCACTCGATTGGTGCGCGGCTGGACCCACCTGGAGCGCCAGAAGGGCGGTATCGGCCTGCGCGGTGGACCGGGTGAAACACAGTTGGAGACAGACCGACGCTTGCTGCGAGTCCGCATCAAATCAATTATCGCCCGTCTGGAAAAAGTACACAAACAAAGGGATCAGGGCCGCCGTTCACGACGCCGGGCTGAGATACCGACCGTGTCGCTGGTCGGTTATACTAACGCTGGCAAGTCCACCCTGTTTAATCGACTCACTGACGCCGAGGTCTTTGTCGCCGATCAGTTGTTTGCGACCCTGGACCCAACTTTGCGTAAGCTGGAGCTGGAGCACACCGGCCCGGTGGTATTGGCCGATACAGTTGGTTTTATCGCGCACCTCCCGCACAAGCTGGTAGAGGCTTTTAAAGCAACGCTCGAAGAAACCCGTAACGCCGATTTGTTGCTACATGTTATTGACGCTGCGACGGACGAACGAGACGGCAATATTTTGCAGGTGGAAGAAGTGCTGGCTGAAATTGGCGCCGATGAAATTCCTCAGCTCAGGGTATACAACAAAATCGATTTGCTGGAGCAGGAACCTCGAATTGATCGTGACGAGTCGGGCAGACCCGAAAGAGTCTGGCTCAGTGCCGTCACCGGTGAGGGCCGGGAGCTACTGCTACAGGCAATTGCTGAGCTAGTTGGTCAGGATATGGTGTCAGAACAGGTGACTCTCAATCCTGATCAGGGTAAATTGCGCGCAGCGCTTTATCAGCTGGGCGCAGTGGAAACAGAACAATACGGCGAGGATGGGTTGGCCCACCTGAGTGTCCGCTTGCCTCGTGCTGACTGGAATCGACTAATGTCGGTGGAGCATAGCTCCTCCGGCGTTAAAATCTGAACGACTTTTTTGACTTTTTACTAGGAGTAAATTATGGCCTGGAATGAACCGGGTGGCGGTGACAACAAACCCAGGGATCCCTGGGGTGGTGGTGACCAAGGGCCCCCCGATCTCGATGAGGCGTTAAAAAAACTTCAGGAAAAACTCGGTGGCCTATTCGGCGGCGGCGGTTCTTCCTCTGGCGGTAGCGGCGGTATCTCTGCCTCTATGTTCGGTGTGCTGGCGTTAGTCGTACTGATCGTCTGGGCGGGTATGGGGCTCTACACCGTGGACCAACAGGAGCGGGGTGTCGTACTGAGGTTTGGTAAGTTCCACGAAATCGTGCAACCTGGATTGCAGTGGAACCCTCCACTCATCGACGAGGTCACGACGGTTAATACCACTAAGGTACGTGCTGCAAGCTTTCGTGAAGTAATGCTGACGCAGGATGAAAATATCGTTGAAGTGGCACTGTCTGTTCAGTATGTGATCGATGACCCGAAACATTTTGTGCTTAAAGTACGAGATCCCGAGCGCTCGTTGCAACATGCATCGCAAAGTGCGCTACGGCATGTTGTAGGTGGCACCTCCATGGATCTCGTGTTGACCCAAGGCCGGGAACGGATTGGTTTCGAGGTTAAGGAGCGTCTTCAGGGATACCTCAATATGTACGAGACCGGTATTCTGGTTAGCACTGTTAACGTTGATGAATCCAAGCCGCCTACGCAGGTCCAGGCAGCCTTTGATGACGTGATCAAGGCCAGAGAAGACGAGGAGCGCGTAAAGAACGAGGCCGAGGCCTATGCCAATGGCATCGTGCCGGAAGCGCGCGGTGGCGCTCAGCGCCAGATTGAGGAAGCCAGCGCATATCGCGAAGAAGTTATCGCCTTTGCGGAGGGTGAAGCTGATCGTTTTAACAAGCTGTTGATCGAATATGACAAGGCACCGGAGGTGACTCGTGAGCGCTTGTATATTGACGCCGTCCAGCGTGTTTATTCGAACACCAATAAAGTGATGGTTGATGTCGAAGGCGGCAATAACGTGATGTACCTGCCACTGGATAAAATGGCGCCCGCCGCCGCGATTGGCGCGCAGCGTAGTATGAATGTCGACAGTAGCAATATTCGAGAATTGACCAATGCCGTAACTGAGCAACTGCGCCGTGACGCAGCCGCCAGCGGTAATCGTGGAGGAGGCCGATAATGTCTGGACGTAATGTAACACTGATACTACTGGCGGTAGTGCTGCTGTTTGTGGGTAGCAACTCCCTGTACGTTATCAAGGAAACCGAGCGCGGTGTTTTGCTGCAGTTTGGTGAAGTCGTGAATCCCGATATTCAGCCTGGGCTGCATTGGAAAATTCCTTTCGTCAACAATGTGCGCAAGTTTGATGCCCGCATATTGACCGTGGATTCCCAGCCGGAACGATTCTTCACACAGGAACAGAAAGCGCTTATCGTCGATTCTTACGCCAAGTTCCGCGTTTCGGATACGGCCAAGTTCTATACTGCGACCAACGGTGAGGAATCACGGGCCGCGGGCCTGCTGGCACAGCGTATTAACGATGGTCTGCGTAACCAGGTCGCGATTCGTACCATTCAGGAAGTCGTGAGTGGTGAGCGCGACCAGCTGATGGCAGCCCTGATGGTGGGACTTGACCAGCTCACTCAAGACGAACTCGGAGTGGTATTGATCGATGTACGGGTAAAGAAAATTGATTTACCGCCCGATGTATCCGAATCTGTATACCAAAGAATGAACGCTGAGCGAGAGAAAGAAGCTCGCGAACACCGTTCTCAGGGTCAGGAATTGGCCGAAGGTATTCAGGCGGCAGCAGATCGTGAGGTCACGGTTCTCAAGGCGAATGCCTATCGTGATTCGGAAGAAATTCGCGGCGACGGCGATGCCGAAGCTACCCGAATTTACGCTGATGCGTTCAATCAGGATCCGGAGTTCTACTCGTTCACTCGCAGCCTCCGGGCTTATCAGGATTCATTTCAGGGTTCTGGTGACATCATGTTACTGCAGCCCGACAGTGAGTTTTTCCGCTACCTGAAGGATTCGAGCGGCGGTAAGTAGTCGCGAAAATTCACAGGTGCGATCTGCACCGGCTGTGATAGAATTCCGCAACCGTGGGATTCGGCGTTTGGCCCACAAACGCTGAACCTGCGGTTTTTTGTGTCAGGCTGACCGAGAGACGGTATGGATTTTTGGCAGGTGCTCCCGGTAGCGATGGCGCTGGTATTTATTATCGAAGGCGTACTCCCCTTCGTTAGCCCTGCACGCTGGCGAAATGCCATTGCGCAAGTGGCGCAGCTGGAGGATCGCGTGATCAGGCTATTTGGCCTGGCCAGCATGGCGTTCGGACTTTTAGTGTTGTATCTGGTGAATTAGATGACCACAGTGGATCGATGGCAATTACCCGATGGGGTCGAAGAGGTACTGCCTGCCCAGGCAGAGGCCATCGAACGCCTGCGACGTGATTTGCTCGATTTGTATCGCTCCTGGGGTTATCAACTGGTGATTCCACCGCTAATGGAATTCACCGAGTCTCTGTTGGTGGGCCTGGGGGCGGATCTCGATCTTTTAACCTTTAAAATGACCGATCAAATCAGCGGTCGCGCCCTGGGCATCCGGGCTGACATCGCCCCCCAGGTCGCTCGTATAGACGCCCACAGTTTGGCAGAGGCGGGCGTAAGTCGGTTGTGCTATGCCGGTTCTACCCTTCATACGCGACCGAAATCCCTGATGGCGTCGCGCTCCCCAATACAACTGGGAGCAGAACTCTATGGCGATGGTAGCCTGGCTGCCGATATCGAGGTGATTCGCCTGATGCTGACCACTCTGGAAACCTGTGGTCTGGACAATGTAACCCTGGATCTCGGCCATGTCGGTATCTATCAGGCCGTACTGGCCAGCGCCGATCTGAGCGATGCACAGGAGGCGGCGGTGTTCGATGCACTGCAGCGCAAGTCTAGACCGGATCTGGAGCTCGCGCTGGCCCAGGTGTCTGCGGCGCAAGCAGAACTTATCGTTTCCTTGATAGACCTGCACGGGGAAGAGTCCCTGCTTGATCAGGCCAGAGAGTTGTTTGCAGAGGCCGTCCCCGAGGCGATACCGGCTATTGATGCGCTTGCCAAGGTGGCCATGGATGTCAGAAAATTGCGGCCGAATTTGGCGATCTATTTTGATCTGGCGGAGCTGCGCGGGCTGCACTATCACACCGGCGTGGTGTTTGCGGCTTATATAGCCGGTCACGGCCAGGCCCTGGCCAACGGTGGTCGTTACGACGATGTAGGTAAGGTATATGGCAGGGCACGCCCGGCCACAGGATTTTCCACCGATCTCAAAGCGCTGATGAATTTGGTCGAACAGGCTGCGCCTGCGGCCGGTGCGATCAGCCTGCCCGACGTCAGGGATGCAGGGTTAGAAGAAGTGGCCGCGCAGCTGCGCGGCGCCGGGGAGATTGTTATCAACTGCCCCTCCGGGCAACACAGCACTCGCTGTGACAGGCACATAGTTGATGAGGATGGGAGCTGGGTCGTTCGCCCCCTTTAATATAAAGTTCGATACACGAGCAGTAAGCACATGAGCAGAAATGTAGTAGTTCTCGGTACCCAATGGGGAGACGAGGGCAAAGGAAAAATCGTTGATTTGTTGACCGACCAGGCCAGTGTGGTGGTCCGTTTTCAGGGTGGTCACAATGCCGGCCACACCTTGGTCATCGACGGTGAAAAGACAGTTTTACATCTGATCCCCTCGGGTATCCTGCGCGAAGGCGTGCAGTGCCTGATTGGTAATGGCGTGGTGCTTTCTCCGGAGGCATTGCTCAAGGAAATGGGCGAACTGGAAAAACGGGGGGTGCCTGTTCGTGATCGCCTAAAGATTTCTCCGGCCTGCCCGCTTATCTTGCCTTACCACGTTGCCTTGGATCAGGCGCGGGAGGCCAAGCGTGGCAACGATAAAATTGGCACCACCGGCCGGGGTATAGGCCCTGCTTATGAGGACAAGGCGGCTCGCAGAGGCCTGCGCCTGGGTGACCTTAAAGATGAGCAGCGATTTGCCCGTAGGCTGAAAGACGTGCTTGAGTACCATAACTTTCAATTACAGCATTACTACCATGTCGAACCGATTGACTACGACGAGGTGCTCGCCAACACCTTGAGAATGGCTGCGGAACTGTTGCCGATGATGGCCGATGTAACAACCATCCTCCATGAGTGTCGTGCCAATAATGAGGACATCATGTTTGAGGGTGCACAGGGTTCCTTGCTAGACATTG
>JBALVI010000005.1:0-394182 GCA_036961205.1 Halioglobus sp.
CATGACGTTTTCTGGACCAGAATCTGTTGAGGTAGGGCAACCCTTCCGCTAGCGGGTAGGGTCTTTCGGGGACAGTTTACTTGATTGACGGGTAAGCCTTTCGGGGACAGACCACGGTTGTCCAAAAGCCTTTCGGGGACAGACCACGGTTGTCCAATGTTTTAAATTGTGGTCTGTCCCAAGTTTCTTCGCAACGCGACAGACGGGAACTATGCCTTTGGAGATGATCGGTTCGAAGCTGAAATTGAACAGGCATTACAACGCAGGGTCACGCCGGCCAGGGCAGGACGCCCCAGAAAAGGCAATTAATCGTGGTCTGTCCCTGATTTTTTCAGGCGTTATACATCGTACCGATCATAGCTTGTTTCTGTAGATCTCACCGTCCTTCATCACCAATTTGATGTTGTTCTTGTAGTCCGCAATCACGTTCACGTCTTCAAGTGGGTTTCCTTCGACCAGAACCAGATCAGCATACGCGCCGACTTCGATGACGCCGAGTGCACCTTCCTTGTACGGATTCTTGGGCCCTGATTTGGCAAGCCACCTGGCTGCGTAAGACGTGTTTTGTTTGAGAATTTGAACATCACTGAACCAACGCTTACGAACAACCATGTCCTGTGCAGTAAGCGGAATGAGGTCGGTGGTCCATAAATCTGCGCCGGCAAATGTCTCAACCCCATGTTTTGCGACCCAGCCAAGTACCTGATCCACCCCGGCGTTCACCTGTCTTCCTTTGCGAATGTTCTCAGCGGAGAATCCCGGGATTTCTTCAGGATTTTTGAACGTCTCATAACCGGCATAGGCTTGCAGTGACAATACGGCGCCAATTTTCTTCATGCGTTTGACGGTTTTTTCTGACATCAGGAAGCCGTGTTCGATGCAACGGCCACCTGCATCAAAAAATCGATTAATTGAGTCGTCGATATAGGCGTGCGCGCAAACATAAGTGCCAAAGTCCGCCGCTGCTTCGACGGCAGCACGAAGCTCGGCTTCTGTCATCGTGGTCGCTTCGAGCGGATCGAAATTGGATGCGACACCGCCACCGGGCATGACCTTGATGTGGGTGCCGCCCTGACGAAGAATCGTCCGTACCGCGGCAGTGACTTCATTCGGGCCAGTTACAACATTGGAATCGCCGCGCTTTTGAAATACACTCTCATAGGGGTCGACGGTTAGCAATCCTAGGTCGCTGTGGCCGGAAATACCGTTAATTGGCCCACCGGATGAATAAACCCGCGGTCCTCTGATACGCCCCTCGGCTAGCGCACGAGAAATGCTGAGGCTGTTGCCGCCAACATCTCTGAGCGTCGTGTATCCCATATCCATATACGTTTGCATGCCTTCATAGGCAGCGGCACCCATGGCCGCATGATCAAACGTTCTGGAAATCGGTACGCCAAACCGGAACATGAGGTGGGTGTGCATGTCGATAAGACCCGGCATCAAAGTGCGACCGCCGCCGTCGATAATTTTTGTGTTCGCACTGCGGTTAACCGGAATCGGTTCAGCCGAAATCTGCTTGATCAGGTTTTTCTCAACCAGCACATTCATGCCGGCTGTCAATGACTCGCCAGTGCCGTCCCAAACATTGACGTTATTGATGAGAACGTAGTGTGACGGATCAGCTTGTGCAAAAGCAGCAAGAGATATTGAAATGAGTAACCCGGCGATTATTCTTCGAATTTTTTTTTTCATTTTTTAACTCCCAACAGGTCGCGGCAACTGTGCCGCGACCGGGTACTACTGATTACAATTCGTTCTTGTAGACCTTGCCGTCCTTCATAATGAGATCCAGTTTACTTTCATCCAGAATCAAGTCGATATTTTCAAGAGGATTACCATCCCAAAGCAGAATATCCGCATAGGCATCAGGGCGAATAGTGCCAATGTCATAGGTTGGATACGGGTCCAGAACCTTGGACCACTTCAGTACGATGCCCGCATTACCGGTAGACATTTTCAACGCATGCGGTGCCGGATAACCGACCATATTCGTTCGGCAGGTAATGTCTTCTTTCATCCTTGGCCCGAAAGCCGGCGTGAACATGTCCGAACCCCCAACCATAAAGACATCGTGCTCCAGCATCATCGCAGCGGCGCTCCTCGCGCCCTTGCCTACAGCTACCCCCTTATTTTTCTGCTCGTGAGTAAAGAAGCCGGGCATTGCTTCGTAACTACCAAATGTGGCAACACTCATAAAGCACTGAAAACTCCAGGCAACATCCTGGTCCATTTTTGCCATTCTCTTTACGGTTGGCTCCGTGACCAAAAATCCGTGTTCGAATGATCGTACGCCTGCGTCAAGCGAGCGCTTGTAGGAGTTATCGTTATAGGCATGAATGGCCACGTAGGTGCCATATTCGCTGGCTATTTCAACAGCAGCTTCGATTTCTTCCTGGGTTGCCGATAGAATTTCCAGAGGATCATAAAGGCTGGCAACGCCGCCGCCTGCCATGATCTTGGTGAAGTGGGCGCCGTTGCGGAAATTGCGGCGCGATGCCGCGATCACAGAATCACGTCCTTCAATGATGTAGGACTGTTCAACCATAGCCCCGTAGTCGACGTTTCGTACCGTATCAGTGGGAGCGCCCCAGTCGCCATGTCCACCTGTTGGGGAAAGTACACCACCGGACGTATAGAGGCGGGGCCCAATGAGTTCGCCGCGTTGAATCAACCTGGCTATTCCTCTGGAATTACCTGCGATATCCCTGCCAGTGGTAATGCCCTTCATCAACATATTGTCTCGCAGGGCCTGGGCAGCCATCGCCCCAGCACCACCGAAATCATACTCGTTGAATCCGTTCGTCCCGGCAGTAGTCTCAAAAGTGACGTGGGTATGCATATCAATCAAGCCGGGCGTCATTGTTCGACCATTGCCATCAATGACGGTTGCTCCGTCGGCACTAATTGGCTCTGCGGACACCTGTACAATGTGATTGTCTTCGACCAGGACGTTCATCCCCATCGCCAGTTCGTCTGCGAAACCATCAAATACGTTGACGTTGGTAAACAATGTTTGCTTCGGAGTTTCGTCCTGAGCGACTGCCCCCGATGGCAGCGCAATGAACGCACCTAGCAAAGCAGCTATAAGTGTGAATTTCATTCTTTTCTCCGTGGTGATTCTGGTTATTTGTTGTTGTGTGGTGGCACTGATAGCCCCGTCCACTTTTTGAAAGCCTTTATACGCCTATCGAGTCAGCAATGCCCACTGCTGCTAAAACTGTCGCCACCTGACGATTCGACGCGAGCAATTCCCTGCTAGCCCGCACGAGTATAGACAGCATTACCGGCCCCTCCTATCACAGGAATGCTTTGTTGGCATTTCAGGCGGGTTTTTCATTTGAGATTGTTCAAAAGGCCATATATATCTAAATTTACACTGTTACACTGTAAAAAATGCAAGAAAATGACCTGCAGTATGCAAAACGAGCAATTAACGAGTTCGGGAATGCCGTTGGTGCGGCTAAGCCTGGTCAATCCGTTCATTTTCGAACTGGCCAGGCGAGAAATTGAGTGTACTACGCTGTTGGAGGAGGTCGGACTTCCCAGCCAGCTTCCCCTACCAGCTGACCTGTTCATAGCGGTCGGTTCTATGTACCAGTTTACAGAACTGGCCGCTGAGGCTGCCGGCGATCCTTATTTGGGTGCAAATATTGGAAGCAGTGTCGCTCCGGATACAATGGCCTCGTTTGGCACCTCTGCAGACAAGCCATCGACTGTCGGTCAAGTGCTTGTTGGTATGGTCGCAAGTTCGGAGCACCATGCCACGTCCGTCAAGATGTCTCTACACGTCGACGGTGGTCGCACAAGCTATGGATTTGAAAGGGTACTTGATTCGAAAATAAAACCAGCCCAGATCGACGGGTATTACGTCGGCATGCTGGTGGCCCTCTTTAGGTCCGCGATGCTGGATGCGTGGAATCCGAAACGGGTACTGGTCAAGATACGTAATCCGCAAGCCATACCACCCGATTTTGGGCGCTTAACACTTCTGCAATGCGACAACAACATTCTCAGTATAAGCTTCCCGACTGAATGGTTGATGCTACCACTCAATAATCCAGCCTATGCGCAACAGCAGCGGGATTCTGCCGACTTCCGCGATCCACCAGGCGAATTTGTCGATGCCATTAGGGAGGCGCTGCTGCCGCATATTGATAAGCCGGACCTTAGCGTAGAGCGGGCCGCGACCATATGCGGTTATGAGAAACGCCAGCTTTCGGGGAAGTTGAAACGAAAGAACACGACACTCGCTAAAGAGATAGCAAGTTTGCGCGAACAGAGGGCAGTAAAACAATTGGTCGAATCGACCCGCAAAATATCGGACATCGCGCGCTCCGTTGGTTACAGTGATCCGACGATTTTTTCGCGGGCTTTCAAGAATTGGACTGGACATTCGCCGCAGGTTTACCGTAAAAACCACAGATCGAAGATATACTAACAACAGGTGGGACCTGGCCTTAAGTCCTGATTCCACTTCGAGATTAGCGCCTATTGCTTACCGCTGTCCGATCCTGGCACTCATCGTAGTGAATTCAGCGACGCAGACCCGGTTATACGCTGTCATGCAGCTGCAGGTTCCCAATAATGGAAAACACTTTTTACGAGTGAATGAATCGATGATGAAAAATTTTGGATCTCTTCTTACAACTGGAATCAGCGCCGCATTGCTTTTTACTTTCAGTCCGACAATTTTTGCTGAGAGCGGCCCCACCTTCGGTGGCCCCGATACGGTGGAACGTCAATTGGAAACAGACCGCGAAGAGAAGGGTAGTTTAGTGGAGGCCAAGCTATTCGAGCCGCTGGAGGGCTGGCAGGACAACCTGGAAGAAACGCACGGTTTCAGCATAGGCGCCGACTACTCCGCTGTCAGCATGTATGCCAGCGATACGTTGCCAGGTACGGATGATTCTGCCAGTGGCGGTATGGTGCGTGTCTACGGTCGTTGGAATCTCACAGGTGATGGCGAGACCTCTTCCGGAGGCTTGGTCTACAAACTGGAGCACCGCCACAGCTATGGTGATCCTGCCCCCAGTGATTTCTATCTGGGCAATGTCGGCTACGCGGGTCTCAGCGAGCCACCGTTTAGTGATCAAGGTACCCGTGTCACCAACCTTTATTGGCGCCAGAGCTTAAACAGCGGCAAGACGGTATTACTTGGCGGCTTTCTCGATGCGACCGATTTTGTCGATATCTATGCCTTGGCGAGTCCCTGGCTGCATTTTATGAATTTGGCATTTTCAACAGGTTCCGCGGCGATTGATCTTCCCAATGATGCGGCTCTGGGTGTGGCTGCAGGACATCTGTTTGGCAACAACATGTACGTGGTAGCCAGTGCTGTCGATAAGAATTCCGATCCCACTGATATTGGCGATGGCTTTGACACGTTTTTTGACGACAAGGAATATTTCACCAGCATTGAACTGGGACATACATCATCCCATTCACGTATCGCCCTGGATAATGTTCACCTGACCCTATGGCATGCCGATGCACGTAAACAGGCCGGTGTTCCCAGTGGCTGGGGCGCCAATTTTTCCTGGTCGCGTTATTACAATAATCAAATAATGCCCTTTGTCCGAGCTGGCTATACCGATGATTCAGGATCACTGCTGTCCAAGTCGGTGAGCGCAGGTTTCGGTTACAGGCCGGACCCTGGTACCACCGCGCCCGGCGATTTATTCGGGGCTGCAGTGAACTGGGGCGAGGTCAACGAACTTTCTTTTGGTCCCGGACTCGATGACCAGTACACCTTGGAATTGTTTTATCGCTGGCAATTGACCCCCCGCTTCGCATTGACAGGAGACTACCAGTACCTGAAAGAGCCGGCACTTAACCCCTTTGAAGACAGTGTCCATATACTGGCAGTGCGCGGGCGGTTCGCACTGTGATATTCCACAGACATGTATTGTTTCCCTGCGCCTCTTTGGTGACTTTGTTGCTGACTCTGGTGGTTCCTGCACAGGCAGAACCTGGTCAGTCGATTCTAATTAGAAATGCCACTTTGATTAATCAAGCGGGGGGCCAGGACAAAGTTTCGGTGAATATCCTGATCAAGGACTTAAAGCTGGATATTATCACTGAGGATTTGATTCCAATTGCCGAGGCGGATGCCTCCTACGACGCCGCAGGTGGGGTCGTGTTGGGAGAGCTCAAGCTTGGCAAAGAGGCCAGTTTCCTGATTCTCAGGGGCGACCCCAGGCAAAACGTCAAGCTGTTACTGGACACGAAAACACACGCCACATTTGCGATACACCAGGGCAGGGTCATCAAGAATACCTTCGTGGAAACAATAGAAGAGACCCCTGATGAGAAAGAGCGAGCGTCACAGGGCTGGCTGGCGTATGCACCACCACCACTGGCTGTGCCCACGAATTATCAGGACTCCGACCGCTGGAACAGGTTCAATACCAAATACGTGTCGGGAGTATTCACCGGAGCAGTAGTACTAGACCGGCAAAATTGGGTAGATCAGGATGACGAAAGTGAATTTCAGGTTGGAAATCTTGATACCTATGATGGAGGTGAAATACGAGGCTTGCGATTCGGCGGTGTAGGCACGCTGAACTTTGAAAAACCCTGGATCTGGACAATCTTCGGTGCTACTCATGCATTTGATAAGGGCTTTGATACTAATGAGTCTGATGATTACACCTTGTTTGACCTGCGCCTGGATGTCCCGCTCTGGGAGAAGGCGAGTTTTAGTATTGGCAAGCAAAAAGAACCCATCTCCATGGAACGACTGATGGCCCTTGGCCACGGCCCCCTGGGTGAGCGGGCGGCCGTTTCTGACGCGCTGCTCCCGTCCAGAAATGTCGGCGTTGTGATGGCCGGCACACTACTGGACGACCGGGTGACGCTTGCCGGTGGGGCATTCAACAATTGGTTGGATAAAGACCAACCGAATTCCTTTAGTGATAACGCCACGCAATACGTAGGCCGTGCCACCTGGATACCGCTACTATCCGGTAATGAGAGCACTCTCTTGCACCTGGGTCTAGGCTTACGCCACTCTGATAGCGAGGAGGGTTTTGTCACCCAAAGCGGCCCGGAATTCAATCGCGCCCCAGACTATGTTGCCACTGCGGTTTTCAGCCCCGAAGAGTCAATGACCTATCAGGCTGAGGCTTCTCTGCGCTCGGGGCCTTTTTGGTTACACAGCGAATATGTACGAACTGACGCGGATGCTCCGACACTGGGTGACCCTACCATTGATGGCTATCATGTCACTGCCTCCTGGATACTGACCGGCGAAGTGAGACCGTACAACAAGCGAGTGGGCATTTTTAAACCCATCCCGGTCGCCAGAACTGTAGAGCAGAACGGCTGGGGCGCGTGGGAGATCAGTACGCGTTTCAGTTCGCTGGATATGAATGAGGCGCCCGATTCAGAGGGGTTTGAAGCGGGTGATATGGATGTTTGGTCTCTCGGGCTAAATTGGTGGCTGACTCCGTATATGAACGTCAATGTAAACTACCGCTATATCACTCTGGATCGTTTTGGTGTCGAGGGCAGCAGCCAGGGTTTCGACACCCGTCTTATGCTGATACTGGAATAGAACCAAACGGCATCACCCATTCGGGTACAGTTTACTTAATTGATCGCCCATTCGGGGGCAGTTTACTTAATTGATCGTGCCGTCAATCAAGTAAACGCTAGAGGGGTTTCCTGAGTACACTGAGGTGGAGGCGCTATTAATTGCGCAGCTTATAGCAAACCTTTTTGAAGCAAGCTGCCTATCTCAGTAGCCGCGCAACCCGGGTAAAACTGCCAGTTTCAGCCACTTTACTGAAATATCGCAATGCTCCTAGCTGATCCATAACGCGCCCGACATCTGAGCTAACGGGCTATTATTGTCTTTTAGACAATAAAAAAACGCATTCAGGCCTATTTATCTATTCGAAATATATAGGAATAATGATCACATCTCACCGAGAGACGAAAACCAATCGTGGCGCCAACGCTCTGTTTACCGCGCGAGCCAATCCTATCGACAGGAGAACACCATGAGCACCTATACCAGCATCAACCTCGCAGAATCTCTACCCACATTCTAAACGACCACAATAAGGATAAGCACCATGCGTTTTTTTCCCGCCATCTCAATCATTTTTTTAACACTCGGTATTGCTGCTCCAACTCTCGCTGACGGTGCCATTAATCTTGCTGCGGGTGGACACGGCCCATCAGTTCGGCTTGCCGGCAACCTCGACAGTTGGATTGCCTTGACCATCATCGTCAGCTCCATTGTCACTGCCTGGTTCATGAACTACAGCGCACCAAGGGTCCGCGCTACTGGCACTGTACTGGCGGCGTCGGGTTGTCTCGCTGTTGCAGCGTGGTTTTTCTTTTTCGTCATGGGCACGGGATTTTTGGAAAACCCTAAACCCAATCAGACACCACTCGATTCCGCCAAGCCTGCATTGCTATGGATGCAAGCATGTATCGCACTGTTATCAGGGCTGTTACTGCTCCTGGTTGCATACCGTCAGAGTAAGAGCAAGGAGACGCTGGTTTTATCGGCAGAAAATGAGCACAACCGCTACGGGCGGGTGTCACGTATGCTGCACTGGACGATAGCCATTCTCTTTATCGTCCTAATCCCTATGGGAATATTTTCTTCGATCATTCCCGAGGGCACGGCGTACCGGAACGCCTATTACGTGGTTCACAAAACCATTGGTGTGACTGTATTTGTTTTATTGATCGCAAGGATGGTCTGGAACAGAATGTCACCACGCCCATCGCTAGCCACATCACTCACACCGCGAGAGCACAAGCTTGCACACGGCGTGCACATAGCACTGTATGTGATGATGTTTGCGGTGCCGGTGACGGGTTTTGTCATGACAAGCTTTCATGGTTACCCGACATTTTTCTTCGCCTGGGAACTGCCGCCACTATGGGCGCCAAGTGACACCGCAACCATTATTTGGGGAACCGGGCATAAATACCTGTTGCCGTATTTGCTGTATGTCATCCTGGGTGCACATATACTGGGCGCTTTGAAGCACCACTATATCGACAGACATGTGGGTGCACTAAAACGTATGGTGAGCTGACTTTCGACACCCCAATTGCCACCCAGTATTCGGGAGCGTAATTAAGGGCAGGTATTAAACGGTACCGCGATGCCCTTTGGGGACAGACCACAATTTTGTGCCTTTGGAGATGATCGGTTCGAAGCTGAAATTGAACAGGCATTACAACCCAGGGTCACGCCGGCCAGGGCAGGACGCCCCAGAAAAGGCAATTAATCGTGGTCTGTCCCCGATTTTTCAGCTAGCTGTAATGGGGCCACCGATACCGATGTACTCCATTCCCATCCAGACGATAAACCCGACATACAGCAATAGCAGAACTTTGCCGTTATTATTGGTCAGTTCGAAACCACTGCGTGCCAGCACCAGCACCGTTACCGTGGCAAATATTAGAAACATCATCATCGGAATGATCCGCGGATAGTTGAAGCCCACTGCGCCGGCAACGATGACACCTACAGGTAAGACAACCAACAAGTCGAAGGTATTGCTGCCGAAGGCGTTTGTAAGGCTTGCGGTACTGAGCTTGCGTTGGGCCGCTTTGATGCTAACAAAAAGGTCCGGGATGCTGGTTGCCGCCGCCAATATAGTTGCGCCCCAAAAATAGCTTGGAGTGTTGAACATCTCGCCGAGGTCGATAACCATTCTGATCATCATTTCCACCCCAATGGTGACCAGCACCATGGAAAGAATCAGCTTGCCCCAGCTTTTGAGTGCTGTGGAACTTAGTTCTTCCTCTTCGGGTTCGTGGTCGCGCACTTCTTGATATTGGATGTAGATGTACAGCGCGTAAAACAGCAGCGGTAATATCATCAGGGAACTGGTGAGCGTTCCGTTCAGCGGGTTCACTGTAGATGGGTGATAAATAACGGCAAATGACAGCGTTATCATGACTATCAGCACACTGATCAGGTAAAACTGCGCTTCCCGATAGATCACGCTGCGCCCGGCCTCAAGTGAGCCGGGACGGAAGAATACTGATGTTCCCGGGATTACCAAGACATTGAACACTGCCGAACCAATAATGGTGGCTAGCCCCAGTTCAAAGTCGTTATGAATGCCTGCCGCGAGAATGATAGTGACCAATTCGGGAAAGCTCGAACTGATTGCCATCACTGTGGAGCCTTTGACTGAGTCGGGGAACCCGTAACAGAGCGCTAGGTCGTGGCATGCGTCCTCCAGGTAGTCGCATGCCTTCCACACTATCGCGGTCGCAATAGCCATGATAAAGAGTATATAGGCCAGTTCAGCTAGCACGGGTGCCCATTTTCATAATCAATTCTCTTGGTTCCTATGATAACCGATGCCAGCCCCGCCGAGTCAATACCTCCCTTCAGACCTTTGGGTGACCTTTGGGGACAGACCACAATTTTGAACACCAGGCTATTTGATTATCCCATTGAGGAAAGCGTACTTAAACGACTACGCGACGCGACAGACGGGAACTATGCCTTTGGAGATGATCGGTTCGAAGCTGAAATTGAACAGGCATTACAACGCAGGGTCACGCCGGCCAGGGCAGGACGCCCCAGAAAAGGCAATTAATCGTGGTCTGTCCCTGATTTTTCAAGATTTATTTCCTTTGTGACTTTTAATTCGCCACTACCTACTGCCCAGCTGCTGGTTGACTGGGCCGCCGAAGCAACATACGTAGCTTAAGTTGGCCTGCGTGTAAGCCAAGGCTGTTTGTCTTAGCGAAAGCCATTGGAGGCGACCCCCGTTTCGCCGTCTATTCAGCAGGCATTAGCTCCATCAGAGCAACCACTGTGGACTTAACTCCCGCTGTTACTGCTGGTTCAGGTACGATTTTAAATAGCGGAGAGTGATGGCTAGGCACAGGTTCGCCGCCCGCAGCCTCTACATCGAATGCTTCCTGCGGTGTTCCGCCAATCGCCCAATAAACACTGGTAATTTCTGGTTCAACTGTAAAAAACGGGAAATCCTCGGCGCCCATACCTTTGGTCGGTATGTCGACAACTTTATCGTCGCCGATATTTTCGCTCCAGGCTTGTTTTAAGCGTCGCGCAAGCGCCGCGTCGTTGATCGTTGGCGGCACGCTTTCGTTGGAGACAATTACCTCTGGCAACTTGTTTTCGGGCAGCCCGGCCACTCGCCCCATATTTTCAGCAATGCGCTTGATGCCGTTCAACAATAAGTCACGCGTCGCCGCGCTCGTATTTCGGACTGTCAACTGCAGGTGTGCGCGATCCGAGATGATATTGTGCTTCGTGCCTGAGTGGAATGAACCGACAGTTACAACACCCGGGTCACGGGGCGATAATTCGCGCGCTACTAATGTCTGCAACGCCAGCACGATCTGGCTACCCAGCACAATGGGATCCTTGCCACGGTGTGGGTGTGCGCCATGTGCGCCCACGCCATGAATAATAATATCCACCGTATCGGCACCTGCATAAGGGCTTCCCTCGGAAATGTTAATCACACCGGCAACGTCATTCGACGAAACATGAAACGCCAATGCGTAGTCCGGAGTACCAAATCGGCCCCAAATATCATCGTCTCTCATCGCCTGTGCGCCAATTACCCGTTCTTCCGCAGGCTGCACGACGAGCATCAAAGTGCCCTTCCATTCATCTTTTCTTGCCGCCATATGGCGGGCTGTTCCGACCAGACTCGTGATATGCACATCGTGACCGCAGGCATGCATCACATAAACCATGTTGCCGGTGATCGGGTCTTTTTGTTGTACCCGGGACGCGTTCTTCAGCCCTGACTTTTCCTCGACAGGAAGACCATCCATGTCAGCTCGCATCATGACCAGCGGCCCGTCGCCGTTTTTCATGATCGCAACGACACCGGTGCCGCCAACGCCTTCAGTGACATCGAAGCCTGCGAGACTCAGCTCCAGCGCCATTCGACCGGCCGTCTCGTTCTCAACTGTTGAGAGTTCAGGATTACGGTGAAAATAATCGAAGAGTCCCGCCAGGTGGTCATCGTAGTCTTTCTGCACAGAATCGCTGAGCGCTCCGCTGAAGGCAGGGAAGGTAGTAAGGGAAATGGAAATGGCCAAAAGGGCAGTAAGTCGCTTCAACATGCTAAACCTCCAATCACTTGAGTGAGCCAGTGTAGGTGAATTCAGCGAGTGCGCCAAGGAGTGCCCTTTGGGTGCCCTTTGGGGACAGACCACAATTTTGTGCCTTTGGAGATGATCGGTTCGAAGCTGAAATTGAACAGGCATTACAACCCAGGGTCACGCCGGCCAGGGCAGGACGCCCCAGAAAAGGCAATTAATCGTGGTCTGTCCCCGATTTTATTTTACCTGTTACATCGCGAGAGGCCACTGCTTTAATGATGCTAATAAACGTACGGCGCACACGTCTATGCAGGTTGTGCTGGCATTAAACGGAATCGCGATTCAATATGATGTAGGGGAAATGGGCGCCAAAATCATAGCGGCGGAACAGGGGCTTATTGAAGAAGATGAGTTGGCGGTTTATTTGCGCGCGTAGGCTACGTCTGCTCCTTGATAACGACATTGATGTGGTGAGAGCCAAGATAAAGGTGGCTACAACGCCACCAAGTTCATCAAGCGTGTTAAGTAAGAAAACAAATGGGTGCCGGCATGCGTTTTGAAATGCCGCGCGAACGGATCAAATTTGGATAACTCTACTATCACTTCAACTTGTCCCTAGCGAACTTTCAACTCAAGCAGTAATCGGTAATTCAAAGAAACCGCGACAGTGCTTCTCCACCTTTAAAAGACCGCGCTGTCGCCACGCTTTGGTACTTCCACCTTAAGATGCTTCTCTCGCCACAGCCTTTCCGCCAGTGCATCCTGAGCCCCTGGCTCGCCATGGACAAGCACCGTTCTGGGCGGTGGTTGAAAATTGCCAAGCCAATCGACAAGTCCACTCTGACCGGCGTGCGCAGAGAATCCGCCCAATGTTTCAATGCGGGCCTTAACGACATAGGACTCATTAAATATTTTGATGTTCTTTATGCCTTCCACCAGCAGTCGTCCGAGAGTTCCTCTGGCCTGAAAACCTATAAAAATAACACTGTTTCTTTCGTCCCATATGCGCTGCTTAAAGTGGTGACGAATACGGCCACCGGTACACATACCACTTCCCGCTATAATGATGGCACCGCCCTTGATGCGGTTAATCGCCATCGACTGGTCTGTGTCCGGGGTCAGGTTCAAAGTGGGTAAAAAGCCTTCCAGGGATCTGCGATGCACATCACTCAATTGCTTGACGTCCTGACTATCCAGCAAGCCCAGCCAGTGGTCATAGACTTGGGTAACATTGATCGCCATTGGGCTGTCCAGGAAAATCGCCCAGTTGTCCAATTCTCCCGCGTGATGCAGGCAGCCCAGATGGAACAGTATTTCCTGAGTCCGCCCCACTGCAAACGAGGGTATCATCACACTGCCGCCGCGACGCCAGGTTTCCTTGAGAATATCTCGTAATTCAGTAATCGTATCTTCCTCGCCACGGTGCTCTCTGTCGCCGTAGGTGCTCTCCATAACGACAATATCCGCCCGGGTCAATACTGCCGGTTCATTCATTAACACCGAACCGGGTTTGCCCAGATCGCCGGAGAAAGCCAGGATTTTTTCTTCGCCGCGTTCCTCGAAAATCACTTCGACAATCGAGGAACCCAGTATGTGGCCCGCATCATGAAAGCGCAGTGTGGCGCTCTCGCCAAGAGGAACGTCCTCCACGTAGCGATGCCCCTCACACAGAGCCAATGCCGTTACAACATCCTCTTCTGTATAGGCCGGCAAAATCTGTTTTCGTCCACGTCTGGAATTACGCAAATTTGTACGTTCCAAATCCCTGAGATACAACCCCACGGAGTCATTCAGCATCACTACAAGTAGCTCCGCGGTGGCGTGTGTACACAGTATTTTTCCACTGAACCCGTCGTGAACCAACTTTGGTAGCAATCCACTGTGGTCCAGGTGGGCATGAGATAGCACGACGGCATCTATGCTCGCTGGATCAAAAGCAAACTGCTCACCCTGAATTCGCTTTACCGCGTTGCCTCCCTGGTGCATACCGCAGTCCAGTAACACGCGGCCTATCGCCGATGATTCCAGTAAATGACAGGACCCGGTAACCTCCTGTGCCGCCCCTAAAAATGTTATTGTCGCCATTCCATCTCACTCAGGATACGTTTCATTAGAGTTTAGCAGACGGTACTGGCAAGTTAACTGCCCACAATTGATAGAATCGACGCATGAACACTTATAAGCGCCACAGATTCCCTCCCGATATCATCTCTTATGCTGTTTGGCTCTACTACCGCTTCAACTTGAGTCACCGCGACATCGAAGATCTACTAGCTCAGCGAGGTATCACCGTCAGCCGCGAAGCGATCCGCCTGTGGTGCATAAAGTTCGGGGCTATTTATACCCGCCGCTTGAAGAGAAAACACCAAGGCTATGGCGACACATTCTACATCGATGAAGTGTTCGTGAAGATCAACGGTGCGCCCTGGGATGCCCTAGTGAGGCAGTTACCCAGCCCATAGCCAGTGTATTACTGAGGTCTCAGTGATCGAGAGAGCGCCACTCTGGAGCAACTGGGGAGGGTGCTGGTAATAGCTCTGGGAAAAATGGCCGGGCTTATAGAAAATCTGAAAAATTTTGCGGGCGACTATGATTGTTGTTGTGCTCGGCAAAGGGGACCCATGGGGGGGCAAAAAAAAAAATACTGAAGAAGGTGCCGACCATACCCCATTGCGGGATACAGTCGGCGGGGTGGTCGACTACATAGCACCCCGCGCCTGATCCAGCCACTCCCCAGACTTTTCAACAACCCCACCCCAAACCTCACCAGCATCTGGCAACTCGGGATCACAGACGCTGTGCATATTGATACTTGTATAATATATAAAAAAAGATATAATTCACTAATCAAAGATATCGTATTTCTGGGCGATTCCCTGACCCAAATCCGAGCTTTCCCGTCCGATGCTAGGCAGGATGCCGGGTTTCAGATAGACAAAGTACAGCGCGGGGGAAATCCGGATGACTGGAAGCCCCTGAAGAGCATTGGCAAGGGTGTCAGAGAGATCCGTATAAGAGAAGCCGTCGGTATCTATCGGGTGATCTATGTTGCGAATATTGATGATGCCGTGTACGTAATACATGCCTTTCAGAAGAAGACCCAGAAAACTCGGAAGGCAGATATTGACTTAGCGAAAAAGAGAATCAAAGAGATCGGTGGCTAAAATGACTAAGAAATTCGACAATGTTTTTGATGCAATCGCAGATACTCCTGAAGAGGCATTAAGCATGAAGCTTCGTGCGGGCCTGGTTCATGAAATTCGAGCCAAAGTCGATGCTGCTGGTTGGACCCAGGCGGAGACCGCTAAGCACCTGGGAGTTACTCAACCCAGAGTATCGGACCTCCTGAACGGCAAGTTGTCAAAATTTAGTCTTGATGCCTTGGTGAATATGCTTGCTGTATTGGGGAGCGACGTGGAGCTTCGGGTCGCTTGAGGAAAATGGTGGCCCCTCCTTGGCGGCTGTACTACACACCACCCGATTATGAGTCGGATGGTTGGTGCTGAAGCTGGGCAGTAAGCGAAAGAAAGCTAACGGGTTTTTCTGATGGGGTAGGGTGGGTCGATCGAGACAGAACCTATGCCGAGCTTGGGTGGTGGTTAGACTGAGCTGGGTGGCGGCCCTCCTTTGACCACGTGAATCTGCGGTTGAATTACTAATTCGCCACCCACAGGCTGGATTTCCCTCGTCTGGAGGAGTTAACTTTTCGATGCTCAGTTGATGGTTGCGCAATGCGCAACTGCTGGCTATACTTGTCACCATGATTAAGTCGTTTAAGCACAAGGGGCTGAGGCGGTTTTTCGAATCCGGCACCACTCGCGGTATACAAGCAGCCCATGCAGACAAACTGGAACTCCAGTTGGACGCATTGGATACCGCCGTGAGTACTGAAGATATGAGGCTTCCTGGCTGGCGACTTCACGCACTGAAAGGCCAGCAGACAGGACGTTGGTCAGTCACCGTCAATGGCAATTGGCGTGTCACATTTGAGTTCAAGAACGGCGATGCATATGTGCTGGACTATGAGGATTATCACTAATGGCTACCCAGAGAATACCGACACACCCCGGTAAATTTATTCAAAGAGTGTATCTCGATGAGTTGGGCATTCCGGCCGCTGATCTGGCCAATGCTCTGGAGATTAACAAAGCGACCATCAGCCGGTTGTTGAACGAGAAGGCCGACCTGTCACCGACCCTGGCTCTCAAGTTGAGCGAGGTGCTGGGGCGCTCTGCGCAGAGCTGGATGAATATGCAGGCTAACCACTCCTTGGCTAAGATCCAGGCGGAGTTGCGTTTTAGTCCGCAGGTGGTGCTGAAGAATGGCGCCCTTATCACCAAGTCGAAGCGTAAGCCCAAGATGCCTGCCAGAAAGCCCGCCGTGGCCTGATCACCGAGCGGATTTGATAGAGCTGTCAAGTCCCCGTTCCAGTGGATGATCAGCTGCTATTTCAGGATGAGGTTTTCAGCGATGACCATCCGCGCGCTTCTGTGGTGCCCGCTGAACACTATAGAGATCTCAGGGTGAGTGCGTTCGCAGAATGGAGCAGGGCTTTACGCAGCTAAGCGGGGGAATTGGTCTCATCAATAATGTTGTTGCTGATCCGCATAAGCGTTATGGAGTCGCTATGTCAGTCATCCAGAGACTGTGATAACCCCGCGAGAAAGTTCTGCAATAATTCATCGCTACAGGAACGAAAGTGTTTATTCTTCTCCCGTCGAAACAGCGCGCCAAATTCAGAGGATGACAGGGTTGCGCCGCCTTCTTCGAAGATAGCCAGCATATCCTCCTCCTGGAAATTGAACGCGATACGTAGTTTCTTGAGGGTCTGGTTATTGGACAGGGGGCTGTCTTCAATAGTTATTGCTGCTCCATCATCGCGAGGCCCACGCTCACTGAGGATCAGACCTTCAAGGAAGGAGCGTATAACGATATCAGGGCATGCATCCGCGTCGCTATCGCTGAGCAGTGCGGATAATTCGGCGTCTCCGAGCGCGTAAGCTGACAAGCTCAAGATGCCGGCCATATCTGACTCAGATAGCGAGAGTGAATTGCGCAGGGCTCGCAGTAGCTGCTTGTTGTGCATTGAGGTGTCCAGTGTAATTTGAGGGAATGATGTCCCCCATTAATTCGAATAGCAACCAAAAGTAGTTGTCGCGTCCAATTACGTGGCGACCTCTAAGTCACCAATGTCCTTTGCCGCGATCTAGTATTGCCAGCGGCCAATTGTCTCTAGCAGAATGTGGAAGGAAGGGGTGTTAATGCTACCTATACTCCAGCCTAACGCACATAGCTGATGGTATGAAATGCGGGCTTTTAAGAGTCAGTCGCAGTGTATTAGACTGGCCCCTATGAAGCAGCCACCCATCACTATCGTCATCACGGATAACAGCTACCATCTTTGTGTTACCGACTTAGCCGCAATACGCAAGATTCCTTCAGAGGATCGTCAGATTCTCATCGCACTGCTGGAGTCTGTGAAAAACGAAGAGGCGCGGTCCAGTGCCGCCGTGCAGGCTGCGGTGAACACAGCCCTAGGGGCATCTGCAGACGTGACGACCAGGGTTGGCAGGCCGGCGGACTATCAGACGGTAAAACCCGAACGCCTGGGCGCAGGTGATGTCGATGCGCTCATGGCCAGGCTGATTGTTGAAGAGGGTCGCAACAAAAAGCCCAGTTTAACGAAGCTGAGTATTTATAAATTTGCGGGCGGCATTGCCGTCGTGGTGTTTTTGTTGGTAGTACTGCTTTGAGCGAACGGCCAGGATGGTTTCCAGCGTGCTGGCGATGTCATGCTGAGACCGATCTTATACCGAGCTTGGTTGTGAGCGGTACCGAAACAGTTTGCAGCCCTCAGGATGAATACGTTTGAAGAATGGAGTAGGGCGGTAGGGCAGTAGCTTGATTTGAGATGGAGGGCAGTTTGCGGTCTACGAAAGTTAAGTTGCCAATACCTACAAACGCCAGGGCGCTCTTGATTCGTTCCGTTGTGCGTTTATCTGCAGTGTTGTGTTAACGCTGACCGCTAGGATTATTGTGTGCCAATATTACTACAGCTGCAGCTTTTGCTTAGCTAGGTATGGCGGGAAGTGTTTAGCACTGACTTTGCATTGGCTGGATACATAACTAACCTTAAGTACGAGCACAGGATATCCCGGTTGCAATAATATGCACGTGTACTTCCCACGAACGTTATTTAACATAATATTGTTATTATGGCGCATCTATTTACTGTCGTATTGAGATAGATAGGACGCAGCCTCAGCTAGATAAGCCTGGAAACAGCGAGGTTCGCTTGCAAAGCGAGCCACTATTAACCCATCAGTGTCAGACCCTAAACCCTTAATCAATCGTACCCAGGGGCAGCGATTCAGTATTTGAAGCGCATCGATACGCGCTGCTAGCCTTGAACTGTCCTATTGTGGCCCATTCCTGAGCCTTAGCCTCGAGGCTTTTCTAGTCAGCTGTATTGATACGGCGAGTTCACAAAGTATTAGTTCAGCGCAATGGACAGGTTTTCGAAAGTTTCAGTCGCAATATTGTTGCGTTGCAGGGCTCGTAAGCCAGGGTTAGGTCTCGCCGAAAGGGAAACCATGCGCGTAGCAGCGCGTGAAAAATTGGACCTTCGACGTAACTGCAGTACAAAACATAGCCACATGAGCGTGTATCTGTCTGTTTCGCCATACCAAGAGTGCCAGCCTCGATATTCAATAATATATGCCAGCGACAACATTAGTTGCCAGTCACTCAATAGTTCTAAACATAAAGTTCGCTAGAGCACATAACTGGCAGTGGACTGCGGCTCGACATCGTCACACCGCGGGCGGCTGGTCGCCAGGTAAGCGTATTGTGCAAACCTATAGAACTATAAGATCAGGAATAAAGCGGCATGTGAGCCTAGCCAAGCAGTATATCCAGTTAAAGTGAATTCTATCCACATGTGCGCATAATATATATTATGTTAAATAGAGTATTTAGGCACACAGTTATGCACAGACGACTAAACCCCATATCCCCCTTTCGGTAAATGAAGGCAGTTATGACAGCTTCACTTGTCTGAGATAGAGTTGGCTTTAACGAATTGATTTAATGGGGACATAAACATGATCAAGCTCTATACCTTTCCAGAGGCATTCGGCCTGCGGAACGTAAGTCCTTTCTGTCTTAAGGTTGAGATGGCACTTGAACACTTGGGGCTGGACTACGAAATTGTTATGGAATCGGACCCACGGAAATCGCCGAAGGGGAAACTGCCCTATATCGTCGATGAGGGTCTTACTATCGCGGACTCTGAACTGGTCCTGGAACACCTGGATGCCAAATCAGCTGGGAGGCTATATGGGAACCTTTCAGATCAGGAACGCGCAATCGGCTTGGCTTTCACACGATTGATTGAAGACCATCTTTATTGGATGTTGGTGGCCAGTCGGTGGCTGGATGATGACTGGTTCGATAATGTGAAGCAGGGGTTTTTCAGCTACCTCCCCCCAGTCGTTAAAACTGTTGTCGCTTGGATAGCACGCAAGCAGGTGGCAAAAACATATCAGTTACACGGACTAGGGAACCACACACTGGAGGAACAGGCTGGGTTCGCCAGGCGTGACTTCGAGTCACTGTCACGAGCGCTTAAAGCTGGACAGTATATTTGCGGGGACAGGCTCACAGTCTACGACTTCAGCGTCGCCAGTTTGTTAGCGGGGCTCTACGACCAACAACCTCCGAATTGGATTAACCGCATAGCCGACGACTTTCCCGAAGTCAGGGCTTACGCTGAACGAGTACAAAAAGATGTCGGTGTCTATGCCGCGCGCTAGTGACCTTCAGCTATAACAGATGAAGCTACTATTCAATCGCTGACAGCCCGGCACATGATCTCGCAATTTGAGGATGATTGAGCTGTATCACGCCCGTACAAAACAAATTGCGCCTATACTGGACTTACATTTGAAGGAAGGGGCGCTTAGGTGCCCTTCCTGAAGCGACTGGGTGTAAGCTCTCCCAGTTTATAGGCCATGCGTGACGTTATTTTTTTAAAGAGTTTTAATTGCCTGGATTGATACTTTGAATTGGCTTCGTCGCCTTGGCGGTGCCCTACTGGCCATCTTATTGCTGCTGACGGCCGCTGTGGGTGGCTTTCTGACGACTTTACATATCAGTCCGTCTAGCCTTGTGCCCGCGATCTCCTACACAGCCACCCGCCTGCTCGGGCGTGAAGTGCGGCTCAGTGAGCTAGACGAAGTTTCATTAGGTAGCGAAACCACCCTGAAACTCCGCGGTTTAACCTTGGATAATCCGGACTGGGCGAGTTCGGAACCCATGCTAGAGCTTGGCTACCTCCGGCTGGTCCTTGTTCTGCCATCGCTATGGCGTGAGGGATCAATTCTGATCCGCGATGTGCAGATAGGCGACTTAACCCTCGTGTTGCTTTCCCCAGAAGGCCAGACTCCCAATTGGATTATGGAGGATCTCGCCTCTGGTGATCCCAGCGACGAGAATGAAGAGGATGCCCTCTTCCCAATCATTGTCGAAAAAGCTGAATTATCGAATCTGAAAGTCACGTACATAGACCCTGACCAAGATGTGACCGCGCAGGTGGATAGTTTTACGCTTACCCGGGATCCCGCTACCGGAATGACACAAACCTTTATATCCGGGCAGGTTAATGAGTTCCCGTTAAGTGGTGGCGGTGAACTAGGCCCTACCGCGGCTATGCTGTCGGGCAAGAACTTGGAACTGGATCTTGACCTACAGCTTGGAGATCTGCAGGTCTCTGCTAAGGGATCTGTTGCCGACGCCCTCACTGCTCAAGGGGCGGACCTCGTGCTGCACGCTAATGCGCCGCGTTCACGCCCTATTCTGGACATGCTCGGTCTCGAGGAAGTCCGAGACGGGCCGTTGACTTTCGACGGTAGGCTGGTCGATGAGATGCCTGGTCTACGACTGGAGGCCGAGGGTAAGCTTGCAGACTTTAACCTTAGTGTGCAGGGTTTAATCGAGCAACCCACGACACTCGATGGCGTCGACCTGAAGTTTTATGTCGACGGTCCGTCAATGACTGAAATGGGTGCAATACTCGGGATCTCGGGATTCAGGAATCATCCCTTTGACCTATCGGGGCATGTTTCTCGCAGGGGTACCGTATTGCGTGTAGAGAACGGGCGATTGCAGGCGGGACAAGGAAATTTAGTCATCAACGGTGTTCTACCGAATTTCCCAAACATTGATGATTGGCAAGTGGACCTGCAAGGGACTGGTCTTAACATTTCTAACTTGGCGCCTTTTGCGAGTGCCGAGGAACTCCCCGACTTACTGTGCGATATCAAAGGACAGCTTACCTCTGATGATGACGGCGTTGAGCTAATTGACCTTGTGATTGATGAGGGCGATTTACGGCTTGAAGTTAGTGGTGTGCTGGGCGACCTTCCTGGTCTTGCCAACACGTCTTTGGATGCACGCTTGTCTGGCAGTGACCTCACCCGCCTGCGGTCTGTAATTGGACTGGAGACGCTGCCCCCTACTCCCTTTGAGCTGTCCGGGACTTTGGCACGAATCGCTGATGGGTGGCGCGTGGCAGCA
This sequence comes from Halioglobus sp., assembly GCA_036961205.1. Taxonomy (GTDB): domain Bacteria; phylum Pseudomonadota; class Gammaproteobacteria; order Pseudomonadales; family Halieaceae; genus CALJFL01. The sequence goes on from JBALVI010000005.1 coordinate 21,652, forward strand.
GCCCGCTTGAAAACAAATGGCGTTCTAGTGAACGCCTCGGCCGAGTTGGACCATCTGGTGGGATTCCAGCGAATGGCGGTGCGTGGGACTATCTCAAGTCCAGACCTTCCGGCTACCCTCGAGCTTTATGGAATCGGCTCCAATGCCAAGGCGCCCGTTCCCTTGCAGCTGGAACTCGAGGCGGAGTTAGTCGGCGGTGGCTATGAGATTTCAAGCCTGAGCGGAAGTTTGGGCGCTATCACACTCACCGGTCAAGGCTTGCTGAGCAGTCAGGCTGGACTGGTCGGCTCACAGCTTAAACTGCAAGGCGAGGGTGATAATCTGGGTAAGGCGCTTGCGGCTTTTACGGACACGATCCTGCCAGAGCTACCGTTTGAACTATCGCTCGATGCGATATACCACAGTCCATTGATCGAAATCGAAACACTGCATGCAAACGTGGGCTCTAACATTCTCACAGGCGCTTTAAAACTTGAGGGGACAGGGCAAGATCAGGTGGCACGTGGTCACCTATCACTGCATGGCGACAGTATCCAGAACCTGGTCGAACTTGCGGGTCTGGACCTCAAAGTAACAGACGGAAACTACAAGGCAGCCACTGAGGTGGAGCTACGCCCAGATTCTCTTGCGCTAAAAAAGCTTCGTGTAGATGGCGTTAAAAGTGATATAGGCGGCGATGTTGCACTGCGTTTTGGAGACATCCCTCACATTAGCGTTAACCTGCATAGCGATAACTTGTATCTTCCCTTGCTGTGGCCTCATCTGGCGACTGTCGATTCCCCGCAGCTCACTGACGATGCAGGGATCGATGACGATTTGGAAGAGAAGCCCACACGTAAAGAGATGCGTGAGCGAGTAATACCCGACACTCCCCTGCCCCTTGGTTGGCTGACTATGCTGGAGGGTCAACTGAATTATAGCGTAGACGAGTCTTCCGTTCGAGAAGGGTTAGAAGAAGGACGAATGAAGGTACAGCTGGTGCTCAAGGACGGCGTACTGAATACAGAGCAATTACAATGGCGTGGCCCTGCGTCACAAGGCTGGGCCAAGCTGACCCTGAATGCGCAGCAGGAAGAGCAACGCATCAGCCTCGACGTTGTCAGTAACCGGATGCCATTATTGTGGTTACTGATCGGGGCTGAAGTGCCCAAACAGCAAGCGACCTATCGAGCCAGCTTGACTGCCGTGGGCGAGACGGTGCGCGAAGCGGCGGCCTCGCTTAACGGCAGCCTGACTGTCCGCAGCAGCGGTGCGCAAATTAGTAACAACGGGCTGGACTTCGTGTTCGGAGATATGATCGGCTCGCTCGTTGACAGACTAAATCCAGCTGTGCAGAAGGAAGAGTACACAGAAGTCGAGTGTGCAACCGGAGGGTTGCACGCGAAAGACGGGGTGTTAGAGCTGCTCCCTGCGCTAGTCGTGCGCACAGATAAAATCGATGTGAGCAGCTACGGAAAACTTGACCTGCATACAGAGGCTCTCAATATCAACTTTAATACCAAGTCGCGTAGAGGCATTGGTATTAGCGCCTCCAAAGCGATAACACCCTATTTAAAATTGGCGGGAAACCTCGCCAACCCCTGGATAACTCTGAACCCGGAAGCCGTCGCTCTGTCAGGTTCTGTGGCCATTGCCACCGCTGGCGCTTCGTTAATTGCTGAAGGCCTTTACGACCGCTGGATTGCGACTGCCAAGAATCCCTGCAGGGCGGTGTACGGGAGGATTAAGAAGGAGCCGCGGTACGAGGCCTTGCTGGCATTCCCTGGGCCAGAAGAGATACTGTCTACCGACACACCTTGAATCATGTTGTACTGAAGCGAACTGAATGAAGGCGAGCTTGCAGTAAAACTCACAAAAAATAGTTGTCGCCGCTCACCAATCAGAAGTAAGCAATAATAACTTGCGCCCTCTCTATGGTTAATGGATATTGTAGAACGTAAAAAATAAGACCCATAAAGAGTGAGTTCCATGTCTGAACCAGAAAAACCGGCGTACGGCAAGCCTTCAACCGCCTATTACGCGTTGGGGCTGCTGACACTTGTCTACGCTTTCAACTTTATCGACCGGCAACTGCTCGCCATTCTGCAGGAGTCAATCAAAGCTGATCTGGACCTGTCTGACAGCCAACTGGGCATACTGACCGGCTTTGCTTTTGCCGTGTTCTATGTCACCGCCGGCATTCCTATTGCCCGATGGGCCGATCATGGCAACCGGCGCAACATCGTAGCGGGCAGCCTGTTCATCTGGAGTTTCATGACTGCGCTAAGCGGCATGGTGCAAACATACGGGCAACTTGTGCTTGCAAGAATTGGGGTAGGCATCGGTGAGGCTGGCGGCAGCCCTCCTTCCCATTCGATAATCTCAGATATTTTCCCCCCGGAACGCCGGGCGTCAGCACTTGGATTTTATTCGACGGGCGTAAGTTTCGGTATTCTTTTCGGGTTTCTGTTTGGCGGCTGGCTAAACGAATTTTTTGGTTGGCGCACTGCATTTCTGATTGTCGGAATCCCCGGCGTATTTCTGGCGGGTGTGTTAATGCTAACACTGCGTGAACCAGCGCGCGGCCTGGCAGAGCAGCGATCAGCTAGCAATGAGCCTGTTCCGCTTAAGAAGGTGTTGTCTGTCCTTTGGCGCTCACGATCGTTTCGACACTTATCGCTAGGGGCATCGCTCAACGCATTTTCGGGCTACAGTCTTTCCAGTTGGAGCGCGTCTTTTTTCATCCGCAGTCATGATATGTCCACTGGCGAACTGGGTACATGGTTGGCGTTGATTATCGGATTGTGCGGTGCTATCGGCGTGTTCTTTGGCGGCGTGCTCGCAGACCGAATGTCAGCAAAAGACAAACGTTGGTACATGTGGTTGCCCGCCATCGCCGGCTTTATCGCGGTGCCATTTATGGTTGCGGTATACCTGGTCGAAAACCCCTATTACGCGCTATCACTGATGATTATTCCAGGCCTGCTTCACCAAGTCTATTTGGGGAGCACCATTGCGACAACGCATAACCTGGTCGGCCTGAGGATGCGGGCCACCTCCTCCGCCATCCTGTTTTTCATCATCAACATGATCGGCCTGGGCCTAGGTCCTTTCCTTATTGGATTTCTCAGCGACCAGTTGGCCCCCACTTTTGGTGCAGACTCACTGCGCATGGCCATGCTCTATCTTCTGCCTGCGGTAATGTTCTGGTCTGCGTGCCATTTTTACCTGGGCTCGCGGCACCTGCGTGCAGACCTAACTGCTGCACCTGACTAATAGAGACACTGACTTATGTTTTCTTATACAGCCCCATTGATCGGCGGTTTGGTAATTGGTGCATCAGCAGTGGCGATGCTGTATTTTCTCGGTCGCATAGCCGGGATCAGCGGCATCGTCTGGGGTGCTGTCTCAAGGCAGGCTGACAGCAGTTGGCGCTGGCTGTTCATAGCCGGCTTGCTCATTGGCCCCTTACTGTTTCATACGCTAACGAACACACCCTACCCAGTAGAGAGCCCGTTGGAATGGTGGCATGCGGTGGTTGGCGGCTTACTCGTAGGCTTTGGAGTAAAGCTGGGATCGGGCTGCACCAGCGGCCATGGGGTGTGCGGAATCGGAAGGCTTTCAACCCGCTCCTTCATTGCGACTTGCACTTTTATGGCCACAGGTATTATCACTGTGTATGTGATACGGCATCTTGTGGGGGGCGTGTAGATGAAAGGACTTGTTGCCCTACTGTGCGGTATTGTATTTGGTGTCGGCCTGGCAGTATCGGGGATGACTGATACTGCGAAAGTTATAGGATTTCTGGACGTGTTCGGTGCCTGGGTGCCAGACCTGGCCTTCGTCATGGGCGGCGCGGTATGTGTCACCCTCGTGGCTTTCCGCTTTGTACTAAAGAGAGAAGCCCCTTTATTAGCGCCAGGCTTTTCGCTGTCCACCAATACCGCCGTGGACGGCCGACTGCTGAGCGGTGCCGCTATCTTTGGAATCGGCTGGGGAGTTTACGGTTACTGCCCGGGGCCGGCGATCTCGGCGTTGGTTTATCTTGACGACAAGACCGTCATTTTTATAGTGGCTATGTTAGGTGGTATGGTGCTGGCGAACATGGCAGGAAAACGCTTAGATCAATAGGGCCGCGGCGCAACACTTCCTTTATTGATTGAAAGCCAATACCTGCCTCGCTGCACGCTCGCCCTCATGCGCAGCCCCTTCCCACATTTGCATGCCCTGTAATTCTGCGTGGGCAAACGCGATACGACCGTGAGGTTGGCGAATGACGTCGCTAGCGGTAGGTTTACCATCCTGGCTAAAGAAGAAACCCGGCGGTGTGGCGACGTAGGCATGGCCCTGACGGTTAACGATGATGCCTGCAATATCTCGCTCAGCATCAAAGCCTCCGGCAGCAAACATTGCCGTGAATTGCTCCTTCACTTTCTTTTCAATATCCGCATAGCTCATACCAAACATACGCATGCGGGCAGTTACCGTCTGTTGCTCAACAGGAAGGCCGGGGGTGCAGAACGAGTTATACATCGTTAGAACGGTGGGTTTGTCGGGCTCAAGAGGCATTGGCTCCTCACCATCAAAAATCATCTGCCTGCGCAAGGTCGTAAACCAACCCAGATCATCATCGAACCAGCGCACCGATGCGACACCCAGTTTGTCCATAAACTTCCAGTTATGCAGCGCGACATTAATTACCATGATTGGCGCATGCATAAAGCTCTCCATCGCCTCAATGTAATTAGGCGGCAAATCGGTCACCACTCGCTTATTGAGATGTTGCTGACCGGCCATAATTACTCTGTGGGCCTTAACACGGTGCATTTTTTCGTCTTTAAGGTAGGTCACATTGACATGCTTCGCGCTGCTGACGGGGCCATTGTGAGCCACGTTTACAACCAAGGAACCTAGACGCATGCGCACAGGGCTGTTGGGTTTGTCGATCACATCCCAGTCCACCGGATTGGAAAGTACCTCGCTGAGTTTATCGGCTTCACCATAAATATCGGGAATGAGTCGCTTCACAATATGCCTGAGGATGCCGGTGTTGCCGCCAGGGAATTGAGCCAGGTGTACGTAGTCGGTCGGATCACCTATACCCAGTTGCCGGCCATATTGAATTACACCGGGCTGCAGAAAATTCATCGCCTGGTAGGCCGAAATAACGTCTGGGCCCAAGCCCATGCCCATTGCGGAGCCGAAGGGTTGCAGGTACTCATCAATGGCGCTGTTATCAAGCCCCATCTCGTTAATCAGGAATTCCTTGTAGGTCATACTGTCCAGCCACTGTTCCCAGTCGTCACGCTCGGGAGGCTGTCTATAGGTTTCCATCCACAGGAAGTCGTTCTTGGTTTGCTCATCGATGGGTACATCTGCGAATCGATTTTTCCAGGGATTAACCGCCATCGGGTGGCCCTTGTGGAACCAACCCAGATCGGTGCCTTCCCAGGTGAGGTGCATGGGGCTGTAGTTGTCGTAGGGTATTTTGAGAGCCGACTCTTTAGACTCCTGCCATTCGAATTCCTCCGGTAGTTCTAGCTCATCCCACAGATGGTGATACATTCCAATGCGCTTGGCGGCTGCCAGTGGCCATACCGCTCCTGTAGATCCCTGCGGTGCCCATAGGCGATAGCCGTCTACATTAAATTCATTCTGGCGGGCTTCTCCTCCAAACATGTCGTGGTTATCCAGAATGAGTATTTTTGCATCAGGCTTTTCCTTCAGATAGGTAAGAGCCGCGGTGCAGCCAGCAAACCCCGCCCCAACAATTACCAGATCGTAGATTTCACCAGAATCCTGAGCGTTGCTTACTCGCTCTGCGAAATCACCATTGCGCAACGTATGGGCCGCGTTGACTACAGCGTGGGTGTTGCCGTTGGCTGTAGCGTAATCCCCTACTCCACCGTATCCAGTCCAGGATTTGTCCAGACCAGTCAGCGGTAGCGGAATGGTCGTACCCAGACGAAACTTTGCCTGCGCCGATACGTCCATGCCCATCGCGGTCATGGGAGCGCTGGCGGTTAACAGCGCGACACCACTTCCTATTAGTGTATTGCCAACGAAGTCTCGACGCGTCATGTCGCTCGCTGTGTCAGTTTTCTTCTTATCTGATTCTGAGTTCACCTTTGACTTCCTCCTTTACTCAGTGCGATTTACCATCGATCGCAAACTCCCCGGCTACGTACATTTCGCCGTGAGACCGCCACTCATCATTTTCTCGCGCCCAAAGAAACAGCATTTTGAACGTAAAAGGTTCCTGGTTTGCTTCAGCTGGTGGTGTGACATGGAAATTTACCCAGTCCCAGCCGGCGTCACCTTTGACAAAGGTACTGTACGACTCTATGCGCACATCACCGGCAATAACTTCATTGTAGATTGGTCTAAGTCCTTCTATGCCTGTATGTGTATCACCGTCTGGGCCGGTAGAAATCACCTCCGAGTGGTAAAAGCGGGTCAGAATGGGCTCCGGGTCATTGGCCGCGAATGCTGCCTCCTTCATGTCATACAAAGTCCGAATTTGGGATCTGAAATCGGTCAGTTCGCTGTCTTCGGCGCTCACTATTGGGGCTATAAAAATACTAAAGCACAATAAAATCATAGGGATAAGATTAATATCTAATGTTGTTTCTGTAGATGAAGGGCTGGGCCACATAAGATTTTCTCCGTCGGTGAAAATGCAACAAGTTAAGCTATAGCACATTTTTCTAGAACAGGGACTTTGATCAGGTCATAGAAGACACCCACTGAACTCTAGACTACCTAGTCTGCAGGCGCCGCTAGTGTTACGCGACTGGCAAACTGCCGTGGCTGATCGCCCTGTGCCAAAGGCCCTATTCCTGTGCCGAACTCAGTCTGCTCTCCGGCCGCGAGGTCGAAACGCTGGCGCAGTAATTGGGCGCTGCCTACTACCTGCCGATTGATCACTTCTGCTACCTGCAAACGAACACTTCGTACGGGAAAATCCGTATTGTTGCGCAGGACCACACGTAGATATCCGCGTTTATCGATATAGGCGTGACTCAAAATGTATTTGTCCGGTTGCTGATTCAATTCCAGTCTGGCCAATTTGTTATAGGCCGAACTGGAAATTTTCCCTCCACCGCCCTGCATAGCTTGAGAAAAATAAGCGATGGCCTGATCAGAATCGTTCTCTGCTAAAGCAATTTCGCCAAGATAGTATGCGCTGATGGCAGTTGGCAGGAGCGCGCGACTGGTTAAAAAGTCCGTCCTTGCAGATTCCAGTTCGTTTTGTTCATAACGCACTAATCCACGATAAAATCTATGACTGAATAATTCAGGATTTCTTCGGATCGCCGTGGTGTAGGCTTTCTGCGCATTTTCAGGCTTATCAAGCATCTTCCAGGCGTGACCGCGCATTTCCCAAAACTGCGATTCTGCAGGTTGTATAGCTACTGCGGTATCGAGAAGCTTAAGCGCTGTAGCGGCATCTTCTTCTTTCAGCGCGGCCAGCGCTTCTTCCTGCGCCTTATAGGCCGGTGCATCATGCGTCAGCTGAGAAATCGCACGAGAAAAACGTTCTTTGTACCTCTCCCCGGGAGGCAATTTTCCTGCCCGATCCCGGTTCGCTGCCACTCGCTCCGCTGAAGGCGGGTGACTGGCAAACAATTGGCTTAGCGTGTCGCTTTTGCGGCCCTCACTCAGCTCCAGAAAAAGCTCCTGCAGGCGCACTGCCGCTTGCGGATCGTAGCCTGCTTTCGCCATGTAACCCATGCCGTATCGGTCCGATTCCAACTCGTCATCACGACCGTACTTTGCCATTACCGCGGCACCACCGAGCTGCGACGCCATATTGCCCAGCTCACCATATCCTCGACTGGCAGCTGCTATGGTAGCGAGTTGCGCCGTTAGCCCGACAAGAGTGCTTCTGGTCATCTGCGCGGCACTGTGGCGGGCTGCTGCATGGACTATTTCATGGCCCAGCACTGCAGCCAGCTCTGCTTCGTCATCAAGTTTGACCAGCAGTCCTCGATTAATAGCAATTTTGCCACCGGGCAGCGCCCACGCATTCGGTATCGCATTATTTAAAACTACAAACTCGTAGGGCAGTTCAGGCCGATCGCTCAGTGCCGCAAGCGTCTGCCCCACACCGGATACATAGTCCTGCAGTAAACGGTCAATAATGTATGCGCCACCCTGGGTTTGTTGCGAGGGTCCGTACTGTTGCTCACCGATCGCGATTTCCTGGGCTTCTGAAACCAGCGAGAATTCACTGGCGCCAGTGACAGGGTTGGTAGAGCAGCTGCTGATACTGGCGAGAACCGCTACCGTAAAAAGTGTAGTTAATGTCTTATACATTTTGCTTGGCCCCAAAATGGCGTCTACAAGAACCGGATTATTTTCCAGACTAGTATATATAACTTTGCACCCAGCCGATCTGACGCCTCGCTTTGCGCCCTTACGCTGGTCCCGGGTAATTTATGTTGCCTCTCTTTTAAATTACGTAAAATACCTGGTTCGAAGCATTCGACTATAATTCTCCGTAGTCAGGAGGCAACCATGATCTACGTCACCGAAATAGCATCCGTCGCTGCTCGGGCTCTGGCAACCGTGAGCCTCGCGCTGATTCTGTCACCAGGTGCCTCTGCCAGCCCGGCTTTGCTGGAGGCCGCTGCCCAGGGCAATGTCGCCGAAGTGAATGTCCTGCTAGAGGCCGGGGCAGATATTGATTTCACTTTACCCAATGACACACCCAAGTGGGGATATCTCGTCAGTACCGCGCTGGAGACCGCATCGGGCAAGGGCCATGCCGACGTCGTCGAGCTGTTATTGCAAAAAGATGCTAAAACCAGAACCGACCAATCGCGCGGGCTTTATGCGGCAACCTGGGCGGGCGGGGGCGGTCACACCGAATGCTTGTTGTTGCTATTACAACATGAGAATCCAGATGCAGAGCGCCTGAACCCCTTATTCGGGCCCGCCCTGATCAGCGCCACGCGGAACCAGCACCTGGCGACGATCCAGGCCCTTCTCGCTGCTGGCGTCGATCCGAACTGGTACACACCTCGCGGCTCCTCTCCCAAACCAGCAATACTTATCGCTGCCGCACCGGGGCACGAAGAGACGTTCTTAATACTTCTCGAGGCGGGCGCGGACCCAAAGCCCCACCCTGACATCCTTAGCTATACATCGGGACGCGCAGACACTGTCATGGTTCAGCGCTTGCTGGATTTGGGTATGGACCCCAACGACAAAGGGGACTATGGCCAGCCACTAGCCGTCATCGCCTGTTCCAGCGTAGCGCCTCCCGTGGAATGGAAGAAAAAGATAGTTGCGACTAGCCATGTTTTAATCGTCGCAGGGTCCGAAGTAAACGTGCCCTGGCGGGGTCGGTCGCCACTATTTTGTGCCCGGGAAACGCGCAATGAAGAACTTGTGAAATTATTGGAGGCTAACGGCGCTGAAGCGTTTGAAACCCTGGCGCGTAAACTGAAGCGAAAGGGCCTGCAGGGGATATACACGATTGGTAATCACTGAGGGCGACTGTGGGCCTCTTACAAAGAACGACGATATAGGAGGACCCCGCCGGCGGAAGGTATTATGCTTAGGCCCCCTTCTACAAATTAGATGCAGCTATGAACTATCGCAAACTCGGCAATTCCGGCCTCAAGCTCTCAGAACTATCATTCGGCTCCTGGGTCACCTTCAATAAGCAGGTTGATTCAGGGTTAGCGGAGAGAATGTTCGGCACCTGCTTTGATGCGGGCATTAACTTTTTTGATAATGCCGAAGGTTACGAGGCGGGCCAATCTGAAATTGTCATGGGCAAAGCACTTACCGCCCTCGCCCGCCCCCGCGACAGTTACTGCGTTTCATCCAAGGTCTTTTTTGGCAGTACCTTGAACCCCATGCCCACCCAGATGGGCCTGAGTAGAAAACACATCACCGAAGCCTGCCATCAGGCACTTGAGCGTCTACAGGTAGAGTATCTCGATTTGTATTTCTGCCACCGGGCAGACCCCGACACCCCGATCGGCGAAACTGTATGGGCGATGCACAATCTGGTGACGCAAGGTAAAATCTTATACTGGGGCACGTCGGAGTGGACTGCAGAGGAAATAATTGAGGCTCAGGAATTCGCCGCAGAGAATCACTTAACCGCGCCAACTATGGAACAGCCGCAATACAATTTACTGGACCGAGAACGCTTCGAAGTGGAGTACGCTCCCGTGTTTGAAAAGTATAAAATGGGCAGTACTATTTGGTCGCCGCTGGCCTCGGGCGCACTGACCGGCAAGTATCTCGACGGCATTCCAAAGGACTCCCGAGCTTCTCTGAAAGGCTACGAGTGGCTCAGGAAAAGTATGGTGGATTCCGACCGCGGCCAGAGCAGAATGAAGAAGGTCGCGGCCCTGGCACCTATCGCCGAAGAGTTGGGCGTGAGTCTTGCTAACGTGGCGATTGCCTGGTGCCTTTTAAACAAAAACGTCTCCACGGTTATCCTTGGCGCTTCAAGGATAGAGCAACTGGAGCAAAACCTGACAGCGCTGGATGTGGTTCCACTACTTACTGACGAAGTTGTAAGGCGATTGTCAGATGCCGTGCAGTAAGTTCAACCGTCGCTAGTCAACTTTGAGGTGCCAAGCTAACAAACCCGCCACCAGTGCGGGTATTGCGAACACCAGGAAATTGTCTCCCATGGATATGCCTTGTGCGATCATGATACCTCCGGCGAACGGACCAACGACGGCGCCAAAACGTCCAATGCCAATGGCCCAACCCACGCCTGTGGTTCGAACTTCAACGGGATACACTTTCGCCGCCACCGCGTAGAGGCCGGTGAATCCTCCCTGAAGGAAAAATCCAATCACAGCAAGGCTCGCCAACATGGGCAGATGCTCTGCAGCAAATCCGAATAGCAGCATACAGACAGCGGTGGTTGTCAAAAATATACTGATTAACAGTGACAACTTGATATGAGAGGCCAGCCAGCCTAGCGTCAGAATGCCCAACACCGCGCCACCGTTGAATGCGGCCGCGCCATAAACGCCTTCCGACTCAGACAGCCCGGCGAGCACTACAAGCTTTGGTAGCCAGCTCATCAAAAAGTAGAGCGTTATGAAGCAGAAGAAAAAGGTCAGCCAGAGTTGTATTGTTCTGGCTCTGCGATCAGGGGTGAGCAAGCTAAGCACATTAGCCTTGGCTTGCGTCCCCGACTGTTTCTCTTCAGGCATTTGTTCCAGAGGCGTCGCTTTCAATCGGACAAGAATTTTATTTAGGGTTTCCAAGGCTCCTGCTGGCCGACGGTGAACCAGGAATTGTATTGATTCGGGCAGACAGAACCAGGCCACCACCACCATTGCCAGCGTTGCGCAGCCACCGGCAAGAAAAACACTTTGCCAGCCATAGCCCTCCAGCAGCGGGACCGCTACAAAGCTACCCAGCGTCGCACCTAGAGGGTAACCTGCGGTGATGGCCACTACGCTGAGACTGCGGTATTTTGCAGGCGTATATTCCGCTGTGATAGTGGCAAGGCTGGCTAACAATCCACCCACGCCTAGACCCGTCACCAGGCGCGTGATTATCAGTTGCCAAAGCGTGGTAGAAAAACCGGTAGCAATCATGCTGATACCGACTACAACGACGCACATCAAAACCATCTTGCGTCGACCAATAACGTCGGAGAATGGAGCGACAAACATAGCCCCCACCATCATGCCCCCAAGCGCAACACTAAAGACAAGACCCAAATGCTCCGGTGGGATTGCAAGTTGCTCCCCGATGCGGTGCGCAGTGAAAGCCATGGCAGTCACGTCGAAGCCGTCCAGCATATTGAGAATGAAAGCCACGAAGACCACAGTCCACTGCAATCCAGATATTTTGCCGTTATCTACGATCGAATCTAAGTCAGTATTCGGCTCTGCGGCTGCGCTACTCATATTTGGTTCCAGCTATGTGCGGTGAAGACATTCGAAGTAGCAGCTTAACGGTCTGTCGGTAAGCTGCTGGCAGCAATTGTTGTTCTGTGTAACAAACGGTCAAACCCCTCGTAGCCGCCAGTAGCGCGGTGTAGCACTGAGCGGTTATCCCACATCACCAGCATGTTCTCACGCCACTGGTGCGTGTACACAAACTGTGGCTGGGTTTGCCATTCGTGCAGCTCAACTAAAAGATTAAATGCGGCCTCGTCGTCCATACCCTCAATGCCGACGATGTATCCGAAACAGCCGAACAGGCATTCCTCGCCCGTTTCCGGATGCGGTCCAATCAATGGGTGCAATTCGGTGTCCAGTGCCTCGGTCGAGGGTTTAATGAGCATACTTCTATCTGTGGCCTGGTCTTCCTTCCCATACATGCCGTCGGGGGCATAGGCGGCTTTGGCCGAGTGTATGGCGAATTTCCCTGCCAGCTTCTGGCGCAGTTCTGCGGGCATTGCCGCTAGTGACTTATGTTGGTCGGCGTACAGAGTGTCGCCTCCCTGAGGTGGGATGGTAATACCGAATAGACAGGTGCCCGCCGGTGGCGTCACTTGAAAACTCCAATCGGTGTGCCAGTTCTCAGCAAATAGGGGTGCCTGCTCGTCGGCCTTCCGCTCTACGGCGATAACATGTTCACGGCCCTCAATCGCGGCGATAAAGGGGTCATGGCCAAAGTCACCAAAATACAGCGAGAAACGTTCCAGATCGTTATCAGACAGGGGCTGGTCGGGGAAAGCCAGTACGTGGTGCTCCATCCACGCCGCACGTATTGCCTCGATGGTGTCCTCATCCAGAGCCTGGGTTAGGTCAAGGCCTGTAATTTCAGCACCACAAACCTGGCCAGAAGGCGTAATAGAAAGGCTCATAGAAGCATCCACATCGAATTAGAGGTGTCGCACTATACCAAGCATTTGTTGCCACATCGACTCTGTGCTCACCCTCTAGAGTAAGAGACCACGAGACGCTTCATGACCAGCGCCAGTGGCCGCGACAACATGAGTATTAGTTGGACTGCCTTATATTCCGATAAACCCCGATCATGGCCCAACACAGTGCGAATGCACCCAGGGCAAACAATATGTCGCCAGGCACCCTGCCCCACACCATGGCCTCCATAAATGTGCTGTGAATGAACTCAGCAGAACGGACAAAGTGATAGCCATGGATGGTTGCATTGTAGGTCTGCCAAATACCTGCAGGAAGCAATGCAAAGATGATCATAAAGCCAAGGCCAATATTAAGATTCCAAAAGGCAATATTCATCCAGCGGTCGTTCCACTGATAGTTCGGCGTCATGCCCCGAAGACAGAATAACAACAGTCCTATTCCAAGCATCCCATAAACACCAAACATCGCTCCGTGCCCGTGCGCCGCAGTGGTGTTTAAACCTTGCATGTAATAAAGCGCCAGTGGTGTGTTTATCAGAAATCCAAGCAGGCCTGCACCGACCAAATTCCAGAATGATACCGCAGCAAAAAACTTCAACGGCCATTGATAAAATCCAATCCAGCTCGCTTTGCTTTCCAGTTTTGAATGGTTATACGCTTCGAAGCCGATGACCGCTAAAGGCACCACTTCCAGGGCCGACATAACACCGCCTAGCGCGATAACTGAAATCGGGGTTCCACTCCAGTATAAATGGTGAAAGGTGCCGAGCACGCCGCCTGCCAGAAACACGATGGTGGCAAATAACACCGAGATAGTCGCGGTCGAGCTTCGCAATAGCCCCATATTCACAAATAACAGGGCGATGATGGTGGTGGCAAAGACCTCGAATACACCCTCAACCCAAAGATGAACAACCCACCAGCGCCAGTACTCCATGATGCTGATATGAGTATGCTCACCCCAGGTTAATCCGGCACCGTAGAGTAGTCCGATGGCAACAGAAGAAAGTGTCAGCAACACAATCAGCGACCTGTTTTTACCTTCCTTCAAGGCCGGCAATAAAGCCCTGAACATAAGTACTAGCCAGAGCAGCAGTCCTACGAACAGAAATATTTGCCAGAACCGGCCAAGATCAACATATTCATAGCCCTGATGACCAAACCAGAAGTTCATCGTCAGATTGGTGAAAAATTGATTAATCCCCAGCCACTCGCCGGCGAAAGAACCGACAACAATGATTAACAAACAAACAAATAGAAAGTTAACACCGTAATGTTGGAACTTGGGTTCTTGACCTGAAATTAACGGCGCTACGTAAAGGCCGGTAGCCAACCATGCTGTCGCTATCCAAAACACCGCCAGTTGGGTATGCCAGGTTCTCGCCACGCTGTACGGCAGGTATTCAGCCAAGGGGAAGCCATAAAAGTCCTGGCCTTCTACTGCGTAATGCGCGGTAATTGTTCCCAAAATAATTTGAAAACCAAACAGGGCAAGTACCACCCAGAAATACTTTTCGGTCGCTTTCATAGAGGGCGTATGGTCGGCCCCAATCAGCATATTGGCCTTCGCCACACCGCCTTCGGGCTCGAGATCATCCCGCCAGAGGTCATACTGTTGCGCGTAGAACCAAACCAGCGCACCAGTTGCGCCCAATAAAAGAATGATGCTTAGCAGTGTCCAAATTAGCAGACTTGGGGGCGGAGTATTGCCAACCAAAGGATCATAAGGCCAGTTACTGGTATACGATATAGTGTCGCCTGGCCGTTGAGTTACGGCGCTCCAGCTAGTCCAGAAGATAAACGCATTTAAGGCATGCATATCTTTATCACTAATCGTCACCGATTGAGAAAATGCATATTGTTCACGGATACTGCGTGACTCATCAGAATCCACAGCCTGGAAAACCGTAGAATAATGCGCTGAAACCGTTTTTATAGCTTCGTATCGATCGGAGTCCAGGGTCAATGTATCGCTGGTCTTGTCCCAGGTGTTTTTTCTGATACCGAGGCGCAAGTAAGCTTTCAGACTCTCTTGCTGGCCCTCACCAATGTCGTCATAGGGGCGGCCATATTCATTGACCGCCATGATGCCAAGTGTCGCGACGCCCTCCCGGTGCAGCCAATCGGCACTCCAGTCTGGGGCAAGATAACTACCGTGGCCCCAGATAGAGCCTTTTTGCATACCGCCCAATGACTGCCAGACGTTCTGCCCTCGCTGTATATCCCCGAGGGAGAAAACGGACTCTCCACTATCGGTAACCACTTTTGCAGGCATCGGCGGCGCCATTTGATAAATTTCTCGACCAAAAAAGAGCAGAATGCTGAAGCTGATCAAAGTAGATAGGGCTAATACTTTCCACAGTAAGCTGGTTCTGAAAACAACGTTGTACTTTTGCATCGTGGGTAGCCTTTCCGGTTAGCTTTATAGTTATTTTGTCTTCGGTTTTTTTGTCAAAAACCTCGCTTTGAGCATCTTCGACGGAGAGTTTGCTTGCATGAGAAAATGTAGTGAGAAACGTAACGCATGCGAAAACAGTATACGATTACAAGCCTTCGTTCGGTTTTGATCTAAGTCAAACGCATCCCACTTAGCCGGGATCATAGTGGCAATAAGCATCCTGTAGGTTGTCGTTACCTAGCCGATCAGAAACGCCCCACAGTACTGATGTAATCATGTACTCGTCACTGGCATAATCTCGCCATGAAATCATTCCTCCCCCTTATTAGAGACGAGTGGCGGCTACTGCTGTTCGGCTTCGCTATGAGTTTTGGCTCCAGCTTTGGGCAAACTTACTTTATTGGGCTGTTCAGCGGCGAAATTCGAGCGGACCTTGGCCTTTCCCATGGTGATTTTGGCGCCATTTATTCGGCAGCGACCCTCGCCAGTGCTGTGGTCCTGCTCTGGTCTGGATCATTGGTTGACCGAATTGATTTGCGCCGATTTGCAGTTTGGGTCGTACTTGGCTTGGCAGCTGGCTGTTTATTGATGGCTTCCAGTCGAGGGGTCGCAGCACTTTTTCTGAGCATGTTGGTCCTGCGACACCTGGGCCAGGGCCTGATGAGTATGGCCGGAACGACCGCCATGGTGAGGTACCTCGACCATCAACGGGGTAAGGCTAACGCACTGGGCGGCATTGGTTATTCTGTCTCGGAAGCCACCCTACCTACCTTGGTTATCGCCTCTTTGGCGGTATTGAGCTGGCGCCAATCCTGGATCTTCTGGGCACTGATCCTGGTGGTGACCATGCCGCTGCTCATCAGATGGTTATTGCGTGATCACGACCTGCGTCACCACCAGTACCTGCGCAGTATCGGCGGTGATACGGCAGCGCTCAGTCATTCTTCACAAAGGCAGTGGACCCGCGCAGAGGTATTACGCGATCCATTTTTCTACTGTTTTATCCCGCTGCTACTTGCGATGCCGCTGTTATTTACCGGTTTTATGTTTCACCAGATACACCTGGTAGCCGCCAAAGGCTGGTCACTGGGCGCCTGGGGCGGTCTCTATATCCTCTATGCTGGCGTCTCTATGGCCTTTAAGTTGTGGACTGGCGTGCTAATCGACCGTGTCGGTGCGCTCAATTTGACCCCGTTGATCTGTATCCCTTTTGCAGTGGGCTTGCTGGCGCTCGCCGGTGCCAGCCAATTTGAAGTAGCCGTCGTATTTATGGTGCTCATGGGCGTGTCGGTGGGCATGTATTCTACTGTCTCATCGCCCTTCTACGCAGAGATGTATGGAACCCAGCACCTGGGATCGATTAAATCGGTAACCACTGCCACTATGGTCTTTGCCAGTGCCGTATCTCCGGTGGCCATGGGTTGGTTGATTGATGCGGGCGTAAGCATGGATACCATGGCCCTGGGGGGAGCGGCATATATAATGGCGGCAACAGGGTTGGCGCTTGTTTCGCTGTTTAAGCTAAAGAAACAGGATTTGCGTTAAGCGCTGCTACACAGCCCGACATAATGCTCGGCGGCAGTAATTTCACTAAGAATCGAACTTTTCCATCGCTCCGGCGTCTACCCCATAGCGCCAATTGGCGGTTTAATCCAGTGGCATAGCCGGTTACAATCACCGCTTGCTGTATAACAAGGTGAAGCTATTTTGATCATAAAACACCACAGCCCCGCGAAGTCTACTCGCGCGCTGTTCACTGGCGTTCTGGCCGGAATCTTACTCTGTGTGAGCGCACTCCCTGTTTGGGCGGTTATTGAATACAGTGATGACCAGCGCGAGACCATCGTTGAGATGATTCAGCAGCTTGAGGAGCGCCATTACGCCAAACTGAAGTACGACGATGCGCTTTCCTCGGCACACCTGGACAACTACATAGACAGTCTGGACGGCGGCAAAATGTTTTTTACCGCGGCCGATGTGCAGGAGTTTGAACAATACAGAGACGTATTGGACGATCAGTCGCATGAGGGGCAGCTGGAAGCCGGCTACGCCATCTTCAACCGCTTTGAGCAGCGTTTGAAAGACAGGCTGGAAAGTGTTCTGGACGACCTGCCAGCTACCGTGTCTGCCATGGATTTTGATATCGACGAGAGCTACCCGCTCAGCAGTGATGATCGCGAGTGGGCTGCCGATGTCGCCGAACTGGATGACCGCTGGCGCAAGCATTTAAAGAATCAGGTGCTGAGCCTCAAGCTGGCCAAGAAGGAAATGGAGGAAATAGCCCCGGTACTTGAGAAACGCTACACCAACCAACTCAAGCGGGTTAACCAATATAACAGTCAGGACGTGTTTCAGATCTATGCCAATGCGCTGACCGAGTTGTACGACCCCCACACCAACTATCTTTCTCCCAGACGCTCTGAAAACTTCAATATCAATATGAGCCTGTCGCTGGAAGGTATTGGCGCTGTACTGCAAATTGAAGATGAGTACACCAAGGTAAGCCGGCTTGTTGCCAAAGGACCGGCGGACAAACAGGGAGAATTACAACCTTCAGACCGTATCGTGGCAGTCGGCCAGGGCGATAGTGGCGCGCTGGAAGACGTTGTCGGCTGGCGCCTTGATGAAGTAGTTGAACTGATTCGCGGCGCGAAAGACACCACCGTCCGACTTGAGGTGATACCTGCCAAAGCGAAAGCGACGGACGAGCACAAAGTCATCACCATTGTGCGCAACAAGGTAAAACTGGAAGAACAATCTGCGCAGAAAGAAATCATTGAAATCCCCAATGGCGACGACCTGCTTAAAGTCGGAGTTATCGACATTCCTGCCTTCTACATCGATTTTGACGCGATGCGCCGGGGCGAGAAGGATTACAAAAGCACCACACGCGATGTGAAAGCTCTACTGGAAGAATTACAGGCGGACAATGTTGACGGCCTGATCATCGACCTGCGCAACAATGGCGGCGGTTCTTTACAGGAAGCCAATGAGCTGACCGGTCTGTTTATAGAATACGGACCCACGGTACAAATTCGACATTCTTCACGCCGGGTGTGGCGGGATGGTAAGCGATTGCGCAGTGAATTTTACGACGGGCCTTTGGTGGTTTTGATCAATCGTCTCAGTGCTTCCGCATCAGAAATTTTTGCCGGTGCTATTCAGGACTACGAGCGAGGCATTATTGTTGGCGACCGCTCATTCGGCAAAGGCACGGTACAGACGCTAGTACCGCTTACCGAGGGACAGCTGAAGTTGACCGAGTCGAAGTTTTATCGTATCTCGGGAGACAGTACGCAACATCGAGGCGTTGTGCCTGATGTCGCATTCCCCTCGCTGTATGACGCAGAGGAAATTGGCGAGAGCGCTCTGGATCACGCTCTAAACTGGGACCAGATCAACCCAGTACGCCACAAACGCTACAATGATCTTACACCGCTACTGCCAGAGCTAACTAACGCGTATACCGATCGCAGCGAGGCCAACCCCGATCTTATCTTTTTGCGAGATCAGGTGGCACTGGCAGAACAGGCGCGTGACATTAAGTCACTGCCGCTCAAGGAATCTGCCAGAATTGCATTACGGGATGAGCAAAAAGCCAAAGCGTTGACCATCGAGAATAAGCGCAGGGAAGCGAAAGGCGAGGATCTGCTGGCTTCTATTGACGAACTGGATGCAGATGAAGATGACAGCTCTGTAGAAGAAGCGACCGAGGATGAGTCAGCGGATACAGAACTGGAGGCGGAAACAGCTACTGCTGATTTAGATGCTGCGGCAGCCGATGCTGTGGCAGCCACTGCTGCGGCAGCCGATGCTGTAGCAGCTAACGAAGATGACAGCGTAGATGAAGCCGCTGTGGATTCAATCGAGGAAGAGGCCGAAGACGTACCAGACCTGCTGCTTACTGAAGCGGGCAATGTACTGGTAGATGCACTGATGATTAAGCGTCAGGCTTTTGCGGTCAATACGCCGCCAGAGAAGGACTAGGCCTGACCTTTATCGCCGGAGAACCAGGCCAACCCTTTTTCCGCTAGCCTGACCACGTCCCCCACAATGATTAAGGTGGGGGCACGAGGTTGCTCACGTTCCACCAGTTCAACCATAGTTGCCAGCGTTCCCAGCAAAACTCTTTGCGAGGGCATAGTGCCCTTCTCCACCAACGCGATCGGTGTCGTGCTATCGCGGCCGTAAGCCTGCAACTGCTCACAGATCTCGGGCAGGCCCACCAGACCCATGTAGAAGACCAGAGTCTCATTAGTCACTAAACACTGAGACCAATCAACTGTCAGGCGCCCTTCTTTGCTGTGCCCTGTAACGAAGCGCACAGATTGAGCATAGTCCCGGTGAGTTAGCGGAATTCCTGCATAACAGGCAGCACCGCTTGCCGCGGTAATGCCCGGCACCACCTGAAACGGAATTTTGTGCTGAGCCAGTAATTCGATTTCTTCACCGCCCCGGCCGAAAATAAAGGGGTCGCCGCCTTTTAGCCGGATAACGCGTTTGCCCTCCAGCGCCAGATCTACCAGCAACTGATTGATTTCTCCCTGGGGCACGCTGTGATCGGCCCTTCGTTTGCCGACATAAAGTCGTTCGGCATCCCTGCGGGCCATCTCGACTATCGCGGGTGCAACCAGACGATCGTAAAGGACTACATCGGCGCTCTGCAAAAGTCGCATCGCTTTAAACGTCATCAGATCGGGGTCGCCTGGGCCGGCGCCTACCAGGTAGACTTCGCCAGTCATGGCGGGGGCGTCAACCTGCAACTGAGCTTCTATTAACTGGTCTGCCTCCTCTTCCCGGCCTGCGAGTAACAAATTGGCAGCGGGTCCTTCTATTGTCTTTTCCCAAAATAGGCGCCTGGCCATTTCGTCCGGAATCGACTGCTTGACCTGGTCGCGCAATTTCCCCGCCCATCGTGCCAGCTGGCCATAGCCTGCGGGCACCATGGCATCTAGTTTGCGCCGCCATAAGCGCGCCAATACGGGGCTGGCGCCACTGCTGGAAATAGCGAAAATCAGCGGTGAACGATCGACGATGGACGGGAAGATAAAGGTGCACAGGTGCGGCGAGTCGACAACATTGACTGGCAGCCTTCTCGCCGCGCAGTGTTCATAAACCAGAGTATTAACTGCAGTGTCAGCGGTGGCAGCCACCACCAGCGTAGCATCGCTAATCGAATCCTCAGTATAAGTATTCTGCTGCCAGGTCCCGCCAGTCTCGCTCAGCAGCTTCTGCAACTCCTGGGAGGCTGAAGGCGCGACTACCGTTATCCTGGCACCCGCTTTTGCTAATAGTCTGGCCTTACGAGTGGCTATCGAACCACCACCAACCAGAAGCACGGGGGAATCCTTTAACCTCAGACAGACCGGCAGATAATCCATATTATCCGCCCAGTTGCCCTGCACCCGCCATGTAGGGTCTTAGCACCTCGGGGATAATGACGCTGCCGTCGGCCTGTTGATAATTTTCCAGGATGGCGACCAGCGTTCGACCGACAGCCAAACCTGAACCATTGAGCGTATGCAGTAATTCCGGCTTACCAGTTTCAGGGTTACGCCAGCGTGCTTGCATACGCCTGGCTTGATAGTCCCCAAAGCTACTGCAACTGGAGATTTCCCGGTAGGTGTTTTGGGCCGGCAGCCACACTTCAAGGTCATACGTTTTACGCGCTGAGAATCCGATATCGCCACCACACAAAATAACTTTACGGTAGGGCAACTCCAGAGCCTTCAGAATATTCTCCGCGTGGCCGGTTAAGTCTTCCAATGCCTGCCCGGATTGCTGCGGTCTGACCAGTTGCACAAGCTCTACTTTTTCGAACTGGTGCTGCCTGATCATGCCCCGGGTATCGCGTCCGTAGCTACCCGCCTCACTGCGAAAACAGGGTGTGTGGCAGGCAAATTTAATGCCGCTCTCACCCAGTTCCGCATCTTCAAAAATACGATCACGAGCAACATTGGTCACCGGCACCTCAGCGGTTGGAATCAGATAGTATTCCTGATCGCCGGTGAGCTTAAAGAGGTCTTCCTCGAACTTCGGCAGCTGACCAGTCCCGCGCAGTGATTCTTTGTTAACAATGTACGGGACATAGATTTCGCTGTAGCCGTGCTCGCCGGTGTGGGTATTCAACATGAGCTGAATCAACGCACGGTGCAGTCGCGCCAATTCGCCGTACATCACGGTAAAACGGCTACCAGTGATCTTACCGCCCGTCTCCGCGTCCAACTGGCCGATGGCCTCGCCGATTTCGACATGATCCCTGGGGGTAAAATCAAATGTGCCAGGCGTCCCCCATCTAGCGATCTCTACGTTGTCATCTTCGCTGGCGCCTTCGGGAACAGCATGATCGGGAACGTTAGGGACGCCCAATAACAGCTCCTCCAATCGCTCCTGAACAGACTTCGCCTCCGCTGTCGCCGCATCGATTTGCTCGGCAATCGTGGCCAGAATTTCATTGACCTGAGCTTTGGCATCGTCAACGCTGATGCCCTGCCCGACCAATTCCCCAATTTTTTTCGAGGCTTGTTTTCGCTGCGCCAATAAATTTTGACTGCTGACATCTGCCGCCTTGCGACGTGCGTCCAGCTCTGTGAATTCACTAACATTGAATTCAAATCCGCGCTTTTTCAGGGCAACAGCGAGTTCCTCGGGATTCTGCCGCACTGCCTTTATGTCTAACATTCCGATATTTCCTGTAACTGAATTTTGGTTGGCTGGATGCTGCGCATCAAAACAAAAGTCGGGTTGAATAAATAGCGGCGCCTGCAGCTAATACGCAAAACACCGCGCTAGCTATCATGTAGCCCATGGCATGAAACGCATGCCCCGTTTCGAACAGGTTTATAGCCTCAAGCGAAAAAGTTGAGAACGTAGTGAATGCTCCCAAAAACCCGACCATTAGCACACCTCGCCAATCCGGATGGATGAGACTTTTCTCGATCAGCACGAAGACCACGCCAATAGATGCAGAGCCCACCATGTTGACCAGTAACGTGCCCATAGGCCAATGGCCCTGCCATAGGGAATGGACCCAGTTGGACAGCAGATAACGACTCACTGCCCCACCAGCGCCACCGAGAGCGATAAATAGCAGGTATTTCATATGCGGATCGGGCCTCCTTTAGGCGGCGTATTGTACTGGTTTTAGCGGGCTTGCGCATGGTGAGTGCTGGCATTGAAGTAGGTAGAGCGCATGGCCAATTGAAATTGGCTCGCGCTAACAGAGTTCCTAGCGGTAGCGTTTGTCTGCGGCCTGTTGATCCAGAGCCCTCAGTTGCACTAGTTTCTGGCTTATTTTTTGTTCCAGGCCCCTGTCACTGGGATAGTAATACTGGCTGTCTTTCAGCGCTTCCGGGAAATAGTTTTCACCCGCCGCGTAGGCGCCCTCCTCGTCGTGGGCATAACGATACTCAGCGCCATGATCCATGGACTTCATCAATTCGGTTGGTGCATTGCGCAGGTGTAAAGGAACCTCCTCGGTATCACCCTGAGCCACCTCGGCGGTAGCGGCCTTGAATGCCGTGTACACCGCATTACTTTTTGGTGCACTAGCCAGATAGACAATCGCCTGGGCGATAGCCAACTCGCCTTCCGGGCTACCCAGGCGTTCCTGAACTTGCCAGGCATCCAGACACAAAGTCAGCCCTCTGGGATCAGCATTGCCAATATCTTCACTGGCCATGCGCACCACACGTCTGGCGAGATATAAGGGGTCACATCCACCGTCGAGCATGCGACAAAACCAATACAGCGCAGCGTCGGGAGAACTACCACGCACGGCTTTATGCAGGGCGCTTATCTGATCGTAAAATAAATCGCCGCCCTTATCGAAGCGCCGCAGCGACGCCTGTAATACTTCCGCAAGGGTATCCTCGCTTATCACTGACTCGCCATCTACCTCCGGCGCCAGGTCCGCAGCCAACTCAAGCAGATTCAACGCCTTGCGCGCATCGCCGTCTGCGGCCAGAGTGATCTGCCTTAAATTATCGGGTGAAATAGATACCGGCATCTCCAGAGCCGCCAGCCCTCGCGACAAGACAACGTCAATTTCCTCAAGTTCCAGGCTTCTTAGCTTGTAAACCCGGGAACGTGAGAGCAATGCGTTGTTCAGTTCAAAGGAGGGGTTCTCGGTAGTGGCGCCAATGAAAATGACAGTGCCATCCTCCACATACGGGAGAAAAGCATCCTGTTGCGATTTGTTAAAGCGGTGAACTTCGTCGACAAATAAGACCGTATCGCGCCCCTGTGCTTTTTGCTGGCGGGCCTGCGCTACTGCCTCGCGAATTTCCTTTACCCCTGCCAGTACTGCTGACAGCTGTAAAAAAAATGCGTTGGCATGTTCAGCGGCGATACGTGCGAGTGTGGTTTTGCCGACCCCCGGGGGGCCCCAGAAGATCATCGAATGTAGCTGGCCGCGATCTATCGCCTGCTTCAGCGGTTTACCGGCACCAAGGATGTGCTGCTGGCCCGAATACTCATCGAGCGTGGCTGGCCGCAGGCGGGCGGCAAGGGGTTGATAGCCCCGCTCCTGTGGCGATGAACTGCCTGCGTTAAACAGGTCATTGGTCATAGTAAAAAAGGTCTGCGCCCGCTGGCGGTGAAAAGGCAAAATCACTCGCTTCCAAAGACGAGTCGGTGTCCAGGTTACTGAACGCAATACGCACGCGCTGGTTCAGGCTGTCGATGATTTCCATTGACGACAGTACATCTCCCTCAAAGTGCAGGCTCAACTGCTGAAAGCCGGCGTCTCCTAATGCGGGGATCAACAGGAACTGGTCAGGCTTACTTTGGGTAATGGCAAATCGTTCTCGCAGCACCTGAGCGTCCCCGCCTAGAACCTGTAGCGGTGAAAACTCCGCACTACCGGTAATGGGCCTGCGCGTCACTGTCTCCAGGTCGCGATCGTGGTGCCACAGAAATTCAGGATTGGCGATGACCAGTTGACTGTCCGGTGAAAAAATCTCCCAGGCAAAGAATCCTGGCCGCAACAATTTAAATTGACCTGAACTCTCGGCAATAACCTCGCCATCCTGATCGAACTGGGTTTGTTCGAAACGCCCCTGGAGTTGATCAAATTTAGCCATTCTCGCCCACAGCTCATCATAGGCGCTCAATTCAGCGGATTTGAGCACACCCACTACCAGGCTCAGGCCCAATCCAATTACCAGGAGAATTCGTTTCATGTGGTATCGCTATCAGTCTTCTACAGGTGGTGGCGCAAGAACTTCGCGCTGTCCGTTGGTGCCCATTTCAGTGATTACACCGGCGGCCTCCATGGATTCAATCATCCTGGCGGCGCGATTGTAACCGATGCGCAATTTGCGCTGCACACTGGAGATGGACGCGCGCCGACTCTTGGTCACATAGTGTACGGCCTCGTCATACAAAGCGTCGGCCTCATCATCTTCGTCAGCTGATCCGTTCTGAAGTTCCCCTGGAGTGACCGGTGTACTGCTACCCTCATCCAGTAAGCCTTCGATATAGGCTGGTTGGCCACGCCGTTTCCAGTCAGCGACTACCCTGTGCACTTCTTCGTCTGAGCAAAAAGCCCCGTGCACTCGATTGGGAACGCCGGATCCAGGTGGCAGATAAAGCATATCGCCGTGACCAAGCAATTGTTCCGCCCCACCTTGATCGAGGATGGTCCGCGAATCCACTTTAGAGCTAACCTGAAAGGCAATGCGGGTGGGCACGTTGGCCTTGATCAAGCCGGTGATAACATCGACTGACGGCCTCTGGGTGGCCAGAATAAGGTGTATCCCTGCCGCCCTGGCCTTCTGGGCGATGCGGGCGATCAGTTGCTCCACCTTTTTGCCAACAATCATCATCATGTCGGCGAATTCGTCGATAACAACGACGATGCCTGGTAACTTCTCGAGATTGGGAGGAACCTGTTGTTCGTCGGTTTCGGCAAAAATGGCATCTGGGGTCCACAGTGGATCCGCTAGCGGCGCGCCTGCCTTCTCTGCGTCTAATACTTTCTTGTTATAGCCGGACAGGTTTCTGACACCTAGCGAAGCCATGAGCTTGTATCTGCGTTCCATCTCCGCCACGCACCAACGAAGACCATTGGCAGCGTCTTTCATGTCGGTAATCACCGGCGTTAGTAAGTGTGGAATACCGTCATAGACGGACAACTCGAGCATCTTGGGATCTACCAGAATGAGCCTTACATCTGCTGGACCCGATTTATACAGCAGACTCAACAGCATCGCGTTGACCCCCACTGACTTACCTGAGCCGGTGGTCCCCGCCACCAGTAGGTGCGGCATTTTAGCTAAATCGGCAACAATGGGCTGGCCAGAAATATCGTGTCCCAGGGCCAGGGTTAAAGGGGACTTGGACTGGTCAAAGGCCTTGGATGAAAGCACCTCGCGGAAATTAACGATCTCCCGGTCCTCGTTGGGAATTTCGATACCAACAACGCTTTTACCGGGAATAACCTCTACCACCCGCACTGAGATCACCGCCAGAGAGCGGGCCAGGTCCTTCGCCAAGCCCGAGATCCGGGAAACCTTTACCCCGGCCGCGGGTTGTATTTCGAACCGTGTAATAACGGGTCCGGGATATACCGCTGTGACTTGCGCTGTTACACCAAAGTCGGCGAGCTTGAGTTCCAACAGTTTGGACATTGCTTCCAGGGCTTCCTTGGAAAATCCCCGGGTGGGATCCTTCACTGCCTGGTCCAACAGTTCCAGAGGCGGTAACTCACCGGTTATTGGTGCCTCGAACAGCGGCTGTTGCTTCTCTTTTTCTACCCTCTCGCTCTTTTCGACCTTGATTTTAAGGGCTTTGATCTTCGGCGGCTTGCGTTGTTTCTCTTTCTCAACATGCTCGGTGATCACCACGGCACGGGCTTCAACCTGTCGTTCCCGCTCGCGTCTGTTTTTGAATTCATCGACAGTTTTTAGCAGCCAGTCGCGACTGCGATTAAATGCGTTGATGCTCCAGCCGCCAATGGTTTCCATGACTCTTAACCAGCTCAGGTCGGTAAAGATGGTCATGCCGAAGAGAAAGACCGCGAGCAGTATCAAGCGGCTGCCGATTGCGCTGAATGCAAGGGTGAAGGCGTCGCCGATGGCTTGTCCGAGAATACCGCCAGCACCCTGGGGGAGACCTGAATTACCCAGGTCATTCGTTGCTGCCAGGGCTGTACCGGCAATCATTACCAGAACCAGCCCGAGAAAACGGATACCAAAGGTCAACCAATCAAAAGGAGGCGCACTATCGCGTGCAATCAATATTACAATCGCCCGATAGGCGAGCAGCAAAGGAAAGAGGTAGGCCGCGTACCCGACCAAAGAAAAACAGACATCGGCCATCCAGGCACCCGTGGGGCCGCCCATATTGGCAATTCTGGTGCCGGCGCCGGTACCCGACCAGCCGGGATCTCCTACGCTATAACTCAATAGCGCCAACAACATGTACAGACACACCGCACTGACGCCAATAAAGGCTCCTTCTCGCAGCCTCGGCCCCAGTATATGTTCGGTTTTGGCGGTGACCTGCCCCACGCTTTTCTTAGTCTTTTTAGCGGTGGCCATATATATTTACCCAAACGCCCCCAAGCGTTTTACAACTGCTGGTCATTTTGCCCTTATTATTCATTATTTACAAAGAGTTACGTTAACTTTTTAGAATGACCCTAGCCTTTGCTTTGGTCGGCCCCTTTAAATTACTATATCACGCCTCCATTTAGGACTGGTGGCAGCGCTGGGTTGATTTTTGGCCTGCGCTGCTGGATAGGAAGGCTGGTGCATAGGAGAGATGTGAAGTGGTTTTTAAAACAAGGGTGGGGCATTGATTTAAAAACCACTTCACATCCCTTTCTCGGGCTGGTCATAAACTGCGAAAATTAAGGAATAGGCTTTCATGAGTGACATTCAGCATCACCCTCTGATCATTTTGGGTTCGGGCCCCGCCGGGTATACGGCTGCGGTATATGCCGCACGGGCGAATTTGAATCCGGTTGTTATTACGGGTATTCAACAGGGTGGGCAGTTGACCACGACTACTGAGGTTGAGAACTGGCCTGGCGGCCCTGCGGATTTGCAGGGGCCGGCGCTGATGCAACAGATGCAAGAGCACGCGGAACGGTTTGAGACTGCGGTGATTTTTGATCATATTGAAGAAGTGGATCTGGAAGCGCGGCCGATGGTATTGAAAGGCACCAGTACGTTTAGCTGTGACGCCTTGATTATCGCCACCGGTGCTTCGGCCCAGTACCTGGGGCTGCCCAGCGAGGAAGCCTTCATGGGCAAGGGTGTCAGCGCCTGCGCCACCTGCGACGGGTTTTTCTACCGTAACCAAAAGGTCGCGGTGATCGGTGGTGGTAATACAGCGGTTGAAGAGGCTTTGTATCTGGCCAATATTGCCTCGGAGGTTATTCTGGTTCACCGTCGTGATTCCCTGCGTTCGGAAAAAGTACTGCAGGACCGACTTTTCGCTCGTGAGAAAGAAGGCAAGGTCAAAATACTGTGGGATCACACGCTTGAGGAAGTACTGGGCGATGATACTGGTGTTACCGGCATGAAAATCCGCTCGGTTAAGGATGACAGCCTGACCGATATTGATCTGGCGGGCGTATTTATCGCCATTGGGCATAAACCCAATACTGAAATCTTTGCCGGACAGCTCGAGATGCATGACGGCTACATCACCATAGCCAGCGGTACTGTCGGCAACGCTACGGCGACCACTGCTGAAGGCGTTTTTGCGGCAGGTGATGTCGGCGATCATATTTATCGCCAGGCGGTTACCTCTGCAGGTTTCGGATGTATGGCGGCGCTGGATGCCGAAAAGTATCTCGACAATCTTAGTGCTGCCTGAACTCACTACCCCGGCTTAGCAGGCATGCCCATTATTCATCGGGTTCAGGATGTTGACGGCTTCCCCGCTACCAGTGAGGCGCTGGATTATCCTAATGGGCTGTTGGCTGTGGGCGGTGAATTATCATCGCAACGGCTGATTACCGCGTATCAGCGCGGCATCTTCCCTTGGTATGAAGAGCCGCAACCGGTAATGTGGTGGAGCCCGGACCCACGGTCAGTATTATTTCCGGCTGAGCTGCATATATCGCGTTCGCTACGCAAAACACTACGTCAGAACCGTTTTTCCTTGAGTGTAGATAGACACTTCGAAGGTGTTCTGGACGGCTGCGCTGCCGCCAGGCGAGATGGGCCTGGCACGTGGATAGGCGAAGCCATGAAGTTGGCCTACGCCAGGCTGCATGAGCAAGGCATCGCCCATTCAATTGAGGTATTAAATACTTCGGGTGAGTTGGTCGGGGGACTCTACGGGGTAGCTCTGGGCCGAATATTCTTCGGCGAATCGATGTTCAGTATCGAGACCGATGCTTCCAAGGTTGCTCTGGTTGGGCTGGTCGACATTCTTACACGTGGCGGCTTTCAGCTGATTGACTGTCAGGTTGAAAGCGAACACATGAACCAGCTCGGCGCACGCAACCTCGACAGGCTGGACTTCGAACAATGGCTTGCGCACACTACCGGGATGGAAACAGACGCCGACATTTGGCAGCTTCCGGATCAATGCGGGACGCTGGCATGACCTCATCACTGCGTGATTTGAAGGTATACACGACGTATCCGCACAGCTGCAGCTACCTGGCTGACCAGCAGGCCACAACATTATTCATTGACCCGCGTCAGGAGGTTGATCAAAAGCTGTATAGCAGTCTTTCCCTGCTCGGCTTCAGGCGCAGCGGTAACAACATCTACCGCCCGCACTGCGCACAATGCAATGCCTGCGTCCCCTCGCGGTTACCGGTGGCGGCGTTTCAACCCAGCCGATCGCAGAAACGCACCTCGCGTCGCAACCGCGACCTTACCGTAGAGCAGACTGACGATATCCGGGATGACCAATCCTATGCATTGTATCGACGATATATAGAGCAGCGCCACGCTGATGGCGATATGTTTCCGCCTGACCGGGAGCAGTACGAGTCATTTCTCAATAATGCCTGGGACTGCACCCGCTATTTCCGTTTTTATCAAGAAAATCGGCTGATCGCGGTCGCCGTGGTCGACGTTATGGTGGATGGACTCTCCGCTATCTACACCTTTTTCGAGCCCGAGGAAGAGCAGCGTAGTCTCGGTACGTACGCCGTGCTTTGGCAGATTGAGCAGGCCAGGAAGATGGGGCTCAACTACCTCTATCTGGGTTATTGGATACAGAATTGTCAGAAAATGTCTTACAAGGCAGACTACAAGCCCCTCGAACTCTTCCTGGACGGATGCTGGGCCACTAGTTCCTAGTTATTCCCAGCCAGATTCAGCCTTTATTTTTACATGCTTTTTGTGGTGGCATGCTGCCCCGGTTTGAGGCAGAATGCGGCCTGTTTTTAGACAAGGAAATACTGCCGGATGGCAAAAGAAGAACAAATTGAAATGGAAGGCGAGGTGATTGACACCCTGCCCAACACTACTTTCCGTGTAGAACTGGAAAACGGCCATGTTGTGACCGCTCATATCTCAGGAAAAATGCGCAAGAACTACATACGCATACTGACGGGTGACAAGGTCAGGGTTGAATTGACGCCCTACGACCTAACCAAAGGCCGTATTACCTACCGCGAACGCTAGTCGGGTTAGCTCTCTTCCAGAGCTAATTCCTCTTCTTCTACGACGACCTCTAACGTATCTTCCGCTTTATTCAGGCGGACCAGCGCAGTGCCGCCCGATCCAGCCAGAGCGCCGAACAGCACCATTTCGGCCAATGGCTTCTTGATGTGCTCCTGAATGATACGCTCCATAGGCCTGGCGCCCATGTGCTTGTCGTAACCCTTCTCGAGCAGCCATAAGCGGGCATCTTCATCAACGTCAATGGTCACTCGCTTTTCATCAAGTTGCCCCTGCAGCTCAGTCAGGAATTTGTCGATCACCGTGAGGATCACATCCTCGCCCAGCGGTTCAAACTGGACCACGCTGTCCAGACGATTGCGAAACTCCGGGGTGAACATCCGATTAATGGCTTCCATACCGTCGGTGCTGTGATCCTGTGCGGTAAATCCGATCGTTCTGCGGCTAATGCTCTCGGCGCCGGCATTGGTGGTCATCACCAGAATGACATTGCGAAAGTCTGCTTTACGTCCGTTGTTATCCGTAAGGGTGCCGTGATCCATAACCTGCAATAGCAAGTTGAACACTTCAGGGTGCGCCTTCTCGATTTCATCGAGCAGAATCACCGCATGGGGTTGCTTGGTAACGGCGTCAGTCAATAAGCCACCCTGATCGAAACCCACGTAGCCTGGTGGCGCACCAATAAGACGCGATACCGTATGCCGCTCCATATACTCGGACATATCAAACCGAATAAGTTCGACCCCGAGAACTTTGGCCAGCTGACGAGAAACCTCTGTTTTGCCCACTCCTGTGGGGCCAGACAGCAAGAAGGAACCAATGGGCTTGTCGCCAGATCGCAATCCCGCCCTGGCAAGCTTGATCGAGGTGGCCAGGCTGCTGATGGCCTTGTCTTGACCGAACACCACCATTTGCAGGTTCTTCTCGAGTTTCAGCAACACTTCTTTATCGTCAGAGCTGACAGTCTTTGGTGGAATGCGCGCGATCTTGGCGACCACAGATTCGATATCGCCAACGCCAATGAGTTTTTTCCGCTTTGAGGGCGGTTGCAGACGCTGGTAGGCGCCCGCCTCGTCAATAACATCAATGGCTTTGTCGGGCAAAAACCGATCGGTGATGTAGCGCTGTGAGAGATCCGTCGCTACGCGCAGAGCTCTGTCGGTATACCTGAGCCCATGGTGCGCTTCAAAACGGGATTTCAGGCCTTTAAGGATCTTGTAGGCGTCATCCGCACTGGGCTCCATGACATCGATTTTCTGGAATCTACGGCTGAGAGCTTTGTCTTTATCGAAAATCCCCCGATATTCCTGAAAGGTTGTCGAGCCAATGCAGCGCAATTTGCCTGAAGTCAGTAGCGGCTTGAGCAGATTGCTGGCGTCCATAACACCACCAGAGGCGGCGCCTGCACCAACAATCGTGTGAATCTCGTCGATAAAGAGAATCGCTCCCTCGCGCTTCTTCAGTTCGTTTAACAGTCCTTTGAAGCGTTTCTCAAAGTCGCCCCGGTATTTTGTCCCCGCCAGCAGCGAGCCCAGATCCAGGGAGTAAACCACTGCATCCTTGAGCATGTCCGGGACATCGCCGTCGACAATCATTTTTGCCAGACCCTCAGCGATAGCTGTTTTACCGACGCCGGACTCACCCACCAGCAGTGGGTTATTTTTGCGCCTGCGCGCCAGTATCTGCGCTACGCGCTCGACTTCGGGGCCTCGGCCGATCAACGGATCGATGTTGCCTGCTTCTGCCTCTTCGTTGAGATTGGTGGAGAAGTTGTCCAACGGGTTATTGTCGGCTTCTTCCTGAGCTTGCTCGTCACCACCAGGCGGCGGAGTCTCGGGGATTTCACCGTCGTTGGAGACTTTCGAAATGCCGTGGGTAATGTAGTTGACCACGTCCAGCCTGCCGATGGCCTGCGTTTTGAGGAAGTACACCGCCTGGCTCTCCTGCTCGGAGAAAATAGCTACCAATACGTTGGCGCCGTTAACTTCACTTTTCCCGGAGGATTGCACGTGGAATACCGCACGCTGCAACACCCGTTGAAAACCGAGGGTCGGCTGAGTTTCCCGCTCCTCCTCTTCTTCCGGAATAAGCGGTGTGGTCGCATCTACAAACTCAACAAGATCACCTCGCAGGCCGCCTATATCACCGCCGCAGGCTTTGATTACCCGAATAGCGTCATTGTTGTCCAACAGCGCAAGCAGCAGGTGCTCAACCGTCATAAATTCATGACGTTTCGCTCTGGCGCCACGAAAGGCGTCATTCAGCGTTTGTTCCAGGTCTTTACTCAACATATATATCGCTCCTCGGGCCTCAGCCCTCCGATGCCTCGATCTCACATAATAGGGGGTGCTCGCTTTCGCGTGCGTACTGGTTTACCTGGGTCGCCTTCGTCTCGGCGATATCCCGCGTGTAGATACCACATACACCTTTGCCTTTGGTATGAACCGTAAGCATCACGTGCGTGGCTTGCTCTCGGTTCATTCGAAAGAACACTTCCAGTATTTCAACAACGAACTCCATTGGCGTGTAGTCGTCGTTCATCAATACAACTTTGAACAAGGGCGGGCGTTTTAGTTCAGGCTTGGATTCCTCAAGCGCCACTCCGCCGTTCGAATCGCCGTCTTCTTCGGCGGACATCCGCCAATCTATGCTCTTAATAATGTGTTTCACACCGCCGCTCACAACTACAACCGATTACTGTATATGGGTCCATTATAAGGAAATTCAAACGTCGAACCATACTCACACTCATAATGGTTTGTTTGCTATGGTAGATGGTTCGCGGAAAGCCAGCTGGCCTTTGGTCCTGTTCTTCTTGAATTGGTCTTAAAGGGGGTTGGTTTTTTTGTGGGGGTTTGGGTGGGTTCGCTCTGCGCTGCCCGCAATTGCTGGGGCTAGTAGCTGAGTGCCCTGCCCGGCTTGCGCTGCTGGAAACCGTTTGGGAGGACAGCCCCTGTCTTTTTCACGGGCCAAGATTGCTGCGCAACTCGACGATTTTTCGCTGTGCGAAAAATTCGGACTCAGACAGTGCTCGCTGAAAGCATCTTGACCCGTGAAAAAGCCAAAGCGGGACTTGATGGTCCTCCCAAACGGTTTCCAGCAGCACAAGCCTCTATCTCTGTGTAAATTGAATTACGCTGGATGCTTCAAGAGGGGGTTTACATCTTTTTTTTCACAATGCCCCACCCTTGTGCAAACAAAAAGATGTAAACCCCCTCCTCCAGACTAACGCCCACATACCACGCCCTTCACACCAGACCCTTGATATCGTTACCGCCAAACCCAGCCCGCAGCCACAAAAAAGGCCCGTATCTCTACGAGCCTTAAGCACAGCAACAACCGCTCTACATATTGTCGATAATCTTCTGCCCAAACTCCGAACAACTCACCAATGTTGCACCGTCCATCTGACGCTCAAAATCGTAAGTCACCGTGCCCTGCTGAATAGCGCCATTCATGCCATCGATAATTAAATCGGCAGCTTCATTCCAGCCCATGTGCCGCAACATCATCTCCGCCGAAAGAATCAAGGAACCGGGGTTCACCTTATCCTGGCCCGCGTATTTTGGTGCTGTTCCGTGGGTCGCTTCAAACAGTGCAATACTGTCGGACAGATTGGCTCCAGGTGCAATCCCAATACCGCCAACTTGTGCCGCCAGCGCATCGGATAGATAGTCGCCGTTAAGATTTAGCGTGGCCACTACACTGTAATCTTTCGGCCGAGTAAGGACTTGCTGCAGCATGGCATCGGCGATTACGTCTTTAATAATGATTTCCTCGCCAGAGTTGGGATTTTTCATAGACACCCAGGGGCCGCCATCGAGCAGTTCACCACCGAATTCCTGTTGCGCCAGTTCGTAGCCCCAATCTCGGAAGGCACCCTCGGTGAACTTCATGATATTGCCCTTGTGAACCAGTGTTACCGAGGGCAAATTGTGATCTATGGCGTATTGAATGGCCTTGCGCACCAATCGTTTGGTGCCTTGCTCGGAAACCGGCTTGATGCCAATGCCCACGTTTTCGGTGAAGCGGATTTTGGTTGCACCCATCTCGTTGATCAAAAAATCAACAACTTTTTGGGCATCTTCGGAGCCGGCCTGATACTCAATGCCGGCATATATGTCCTCGGAGTTCTCTCTAAATATGACCATGTCGCAGTCGCCAGGCGCTTTTACTGGCGAAGGCACGCCCTCGAACCAGCGTACCGGACGTAGGCAGGTGTAAAGGTCCAGTTCCTGCCGTAAGGCGACGTTCAAGGAGCGGAAACCGCCGCCAACTGGCGTGGTCAGTGGGCCTTTGATCGCAACGGAGTATTCTTTGATGGCATCCAGGGTTTCCTCAGGGAACCAGTCGCCATCGTAGAGCTCAGCGGCTTTTTCACCGGTGTAAATCTCCATCCAGGATATCTTTCGCTCACCGCTGTAGGCCTTATTAACGGCAGCGTCGACGACATTCAACATGACTGGACTGATATCAACACCGATGCCGTCCCCTTCGATGTACGGGATAATTGGATTGTTTGGAACGTGCAGGCTGTAGTCTGCATTGACCACTACTTGCTCGCCTTCACTAGGTATTTGGATGTGTCTGTAGCCCATAATATACTCCTGAATGCT
Source organism: Halioglobus sp. (assembly GCA_036961205.1). Lineage (GTDB taxonomy): Bacteria > Pseudomonadota > Gammaproteobacteria > Pseudomonadales > Halieaceae > CALJFL01. The sequence continues at coordinate 56,068 of JBALVI010000005.1, forward strand.
AACTAGGAACGGCCAGTACCACCTGATGGGGATCAAGGCCGACCACCAAAAAAGGCGAATAGTGTATCAGGAATAGTTTAGAATCGGATGTCACATACCGAGAATTGTTGATTCGTGTCAGAGCTCATACTACTGAATAAACCCTACCAGGTGCTCAGCCAGTTTACCGATACCGAGGGCCGTAAAACGCTAGCCGACTACGTTCAGGCACCCGGCTTTCGAGCCGCCGGCAGGTTGGATTATGACTCAGAGGGTTTGTTACTGTTATCCGATGATGGCGTTTTACAGCAACGGATTGCCAACCCGGATCACAAAATGTGGAAAACTTATCAGGTACAGGTTGAGGGCCTGGTCGATGAGGAGGCGCTGTCCCGACTGGCCGCCGGCGTGTTGCTCAACGATGGACCCACGAAGCTGGCAAAAGCGAAGAGTATTGCTGCCCCCGATCTATGGCCGCGAGTGCCCCCCATACGTCAACGCAAGAATATTGCAGTCAGCTGGTTGGAGCTATCTATTCGCGAAGGCCGCAACCGTCAGGTAAGGCGGATGACCGCGGCCGTAGGCTTGCCCACGTTGCGCTTGATACGGGTGAAGATTGGCGAGTGGTCTCTGGATGATTTACAGCCCGGCCAACACACCCGGGTTGCCGTAAATATGCCCCAAGCGTCAAAGGCACGACCTCATCGCAGAAATCGGAAGTAGTTATTATGAGCACATGGAAACCCAACGCCACAGTCGCCACCGTGATAGAACGGGAGGGTCGATATTTACTGGTTGAGGAGCGTGATAAAACCAGCGGAGAAATGGTGTTTAATCAGCCCGCCGGGCACCTTGAGCAAGGTGAATCGTTGGTCGCCGCTGCTTATCGTGAAACCATGGAAGAAACCGGCTGGGAGATCGGTTTGACCGGCGTACTTAGCGTGTCCCTTTACACGGCACCCAGTAACGGCATTACCTACTTGCGGACAACATTTGTGGGCACCGCGGTGCGGCAAGCCGAAGGCGCCGTACTGGATTCTGACATCCACGCAGTACACTGGTTCAGCCCTGATGAAATACGCGCCAATTCTGCTAGAATGCGCAGCCCCATGGTGCTGGCATCAATAGAGCAGCACCTGCTGGGCGTGTGTTACCCCTTGGATTTAATAGTCATACCATGAGTCTCAATTCAGCCTGTAAAGTCATTGTCGGAATGTCCGGCGGTGTCGATTCCTCTGTTTCTGCCCTGTTGCTAAAGGAGCAGGGCTACCGGGTGGAAGGCTTGTTTATGAAAAACTGGGATGAGGACGACGGCACCGAGTACTGCACTGCCAAGGAAGATTACGCCGACGCACAGGCAGTTGCCGACAAGTTGGGCATAAAGCTGCACGGCGCCAATTTTGCCGCGGAATATTGGGATAATGTGTTTGAACATTTCCTCGAGGAATACCGGGCGGGCCGAACCCCGAATCCGGATATCCTGTGCAATCGGGAAATTAAATTTAAGGCGTTTTTAGAATATGCGCTTAGCCTGGGCGCCGACTTCATCGCCACCGGCCACTATACTCGCCGTGGCGAACTGGATGGTAAGGGCACTTTGCTCAAAGGTCTGGACGGCAACAAGGACCAGAGTTACTTCCTGCATGCGGTAGGACACCGCGAACTGGAAAAGACCATTTTCCCCATTGGTGATATAGAAAAGCCAAAGGTGCGAGCGCTGGCAGAAGACGCTGGCCTGGTCACCCATAACAAAAAGGATTCTACTGGTATCTGTTTTATTGGCGAGCGTCGATTCACCGACTTTCTGCAGCAGTACCTGCCGGCGCAGCCCGGTGAAATATTCAGCGTCGAGGATGAACATCTGGGCCAGCATCAGGGGCTTATGTACCACACTATAGGGCAGCGCCAGGGTCTGGGCATAGGCGGCTTGGCAAACCACTCCGAGGCGCCCTGGTATGTCGTTGGCAAAGACCTGGACAACAACATACTGCGTGTTGCACAGGGTAACGAGCACCCCGCCCTGTTCGCCAGCGAACTGCGCACCGGCAGCATTTTTTGGGTGGCCGAAGAAGCACCAACCGCTCCCTTTCAATGTATGGCCAAAGTTCGTTACCGACAGCCGGACCAGGCCTGCACGGTAACAAGTACAGCACATGGCTATGACGTTGTGTTCGAAGGGGCCCAGCGCGCTATTACTCCCGGACAGTCAGTGGTGTTTTACGATGGCGACCTCTGTCTTGGCGGCGGCGTGATTGAGCAGACTATACAATGAAACAGAATAACCTTTCCCTGATAGAGCAACAGGTACTGGCGCTGGCCGGCGTTGCCCAGGCTGCACGGATCGTCGACCAAGTGGCCAAATCCGGCAGCTATCCGATGGAATTTCTGGAGGCGTCAATTCACAGTCTGTTTGTGTTTGAGCCCGATAGTACCGCGGACGTCTACGGTGGAACCGCAGGGGTTAAGTTGGGTTTGCAGAATATCAGCGCCCTACTGGCCAGCCAGCATGAACCAGAGAGCCGGGAAGTCGTACGTTATCTGTTCAGTATTCTTCATCTGGAACGGAAATTCGCTGCCAGAAATGACATGGTTGAGGTCGTGCACTCCCGTCTTGAACACGCCAGCTTTAACGCAGAACATTTCACCACTAATATCGACGATATTTGCCGCAACATTTCCGGGATATATCAGGATACGCTCAGTCATCTACGCTATCGAATCAATGTGACCGGTAGCGCCAAGCACTTGCATGAGGAGCGCAATGCCAACCTGGTAAGGGCGGTTCTTCTCGCGGGAATCCGCTCCGCGTTTCTCTGGCGTCAGCTAGGTGGACGACGTTGGAAGCTACCTTTACAACGACGGCAGATGTTACGCCTGTCTCAGGAACTGTCACGCGGTCTCGGCGTGGTGTAAAATCGCGCCTCGCCCCATCGCACTATGGAGTACAACATGGAATTGTCAGCACTGACCGCGGTCTCACCCATCGACGGGCGCTACGGCAGTAAAACTGCAGAATTGCGCAGTGTTTTTAGCGAATTCGGCCTGATCCAGCGGCGCGTCCTGGTAGAGATTCGCTGGTTGCAATGTCTTGCGAGTCATCAAGATATTGACGAGGTCCCGCCACTGTCAGACGCTGCCAACAGCTTGCTGGAAAAAATCGTTAGTGATTTTTCCGAGGCGGATGCCAGCCGTATTAAAGACATTGAGAGTACTACCAACCACGATGTCAAAGCAGTGGAGTATTTCATCAAGGAACGCTTTGCGGGCAACAGCGAGCTTGAAGCCATCGCGGAGTTTGTGCACTTCGCATGCACCTCTGAAGACATCAACAACCTTTCTCACGCCCTGATGCTGCGCGATGGCATTAGCACGGTAATGCTGCCGTCCATGAGCCAAATAGTGGCGGCATTAACCAAGCTTGCTCACAGCAGCGCAGGTGCTGCCATGCTGTCACGTACCCACGGGCAAACAGCAAGCCCCACCACTATGGGTAAGGAAATCGCCAATGTGGTAGCCCGCTTGCAGCGACAGCTGTCGACGGTAGAGCGCAATGAGTTTCTGGGCAAGATCAACGGTGCTGTCGGCAACTACAATGCGCACATATCTGCTTACCCACAGCTCGACTGGCAGGCCAACGCGCAGAACTTTGTTGAGTCCTTAGGTCTCACCTGGAACCCCTACACCACCCAGATTGAACCCCATGACTATATGGCAGAGTTGTTTGATGCGCTGGCCCGATTCAACACTATTCTTGTCGACTTTAATCGCGATATCTGGGGTTACATCTCTCTGGGCTATTTCAAGCAGAGAACGGTAGCGGGTGAAGTCGGATCGTCGACCATGCCACACAAGGTTAATCCCATTGATTTCGAAAACTCAGAGGGCAATCTGGGTATAGCCAACGCCGTGTTTTCCCACCTTGCAACAAAGTTGCCTGTGAGTCGCTGGCAGCGCGACCTCACCGACAGTACGGTGTTGCGCAATATGGGTGTTGGCATGGGCTATAGTCTTATCGCCTACGGCTCCTGTTTAAAGGGCATAAGCAAATTGCAGTTAAATGAAGCCCGTTTGCTGGCAGACCTTGATAGCAGCTGGGAAGTACTCGCCGAGCCTATCCAAACGGTAATGCGTCGCTATGGCATCGAACAGCCCTACGAAAAACTAAAAGAACTCACACGGGGGCAAGATATGAGCCGTGAAGTTATTCAAGCCTTCGTCGAAAAACTTGAGATCCCTGACACCGCAAAGCAGGGCTTGCTTGAGCTCACGCCCGCCAGCTATATAGGCAATGCTGTTGCGCAGGCCCAGAGCCTCGAGTAGGCGCCAATTATGGTCGCCAGCGAGCTAAATCTAGATCGACAACATTTTTTGGCGGAGCACTGGCAAAAAAAACCACTGCTTATACCGGCAGCCTTAAGTAATTTCGAGGTGCCCATCAGTGCGGATGAGCTTGCTGGTCTGGCCCTGGAAGATGAGGTCGAGTCCCGAATTATTGAATATCACGAAGGCCAATGGCGCCTGCAGCACGGCCCGTTGACCCCTGAAGATTTCGACCGCACTCCACCCTGGACGTTATTGGTTCAGGCTGTCGATCACTACATTCCCGCAGTGGCCGAGCTGCGACAGCTCATCGACTTTATACCCCAATGGCGAGTCGACGACGTTATGGTTAGTTACGCAGTGGACGGTGGCAGCGTGGGTCCTCACTACGATAACTACGATGTCTTTCTGTTACAGGGCGAGGGTCAGCGCTTGTGGAAGCTGGGCCAGAGCTGCGACTCGCAGAGCGCCACTTTACCCCACGACTCACTGCGGATACTGACTGAGTTTCATACTGAGAAGGAATTCCTGCTCAATCCCGGAGACATTCTGTACGTGCCGCCCGGGGTCGCGCATTGGGGAATAGCACAAGGCGAGTGCACCACCTTCTCCATCGGCTTTCGCGCGCCCAGGATCAACGACATGTTGTCCCGCTGGGCCGATACTACGTTGGAGCAGCTAGACTCGGAGCTGTTCTATACCGACCCTGAATTCTCAAACGACTCTAACCGGCCAGGTGAAATTAGCCGGCAAGAGCGCGATCAGGTGCGAAGGCTTTTACTGAGTGCCGTCGATAAACTGGACGCGGGAAATTGGTTTGGTGAACTGGTCACTGAGCCCCGCTATCCAGTTATCGACGAGGGTGAAGACGTATCGCTAGCGTCGGAACCAGGGGGAATACTTTATCTAATGGCCGAGGCAAAACTTGCCTGGCAGGAGGACGAAGGCGGTATCACAGTGTTCTCCAACGGTGAGTCCCTACAATTTCGGCTTGAAGTGCTGGAACTATTGGTAAAGCTTTGCGAGACTAGAGAAATTGAAGCCGAGGCGTTGCCAACGACTGAAGGCCGGCGGCTATTAGACTTTCTGCAGCGAACTGGAGCGGTCCATGTCCAATGACCTCCAATTTATTAGCGGTGTGCACTACCCCGCGCCTTTTGACGACCTGGCTGTAGAGCTGGCTCTTACCGCATCGCGCCAAATTTGCATTCTCAGCCCGTCTCTCGATCATGTTGTATTCGACAGGCCGGAGCTTACTGACGCCCTTTCGGCGCTCGCACGTCGAGGTCGGGAGTCCCTGATTAGAATCCTGATCAGCGACCCTCGACCCATTATCCAACGAGGCCATCGCTTACTCGAACTGGCGAGAAAACTACCTAGTTCAGTCAAGCTGCAAAAACTTGCAGAGCACCCGGATTGGCGAGGAGAGACTATTATCACGCGAGACGGCAGCGGGGTACTGTATAAACCCGGAGATTCAAACGAAAAGGGATTTTTCGAACCGGACTCTCGCGCATCAACCCAGCGCCATGTCGATTTATTCAATGAACTGTGGCGCTACAGTGTCCCGGATATCGAATTCAGGTCACTCAGCCTGTGAGCTTAGGGGCGATACTGAGTAATGCACTAATCGTCCAGCATTAATCCAACTTCATTGCCTTCATAGATCAACTCAAACACCCTCAGGTGGCGACAATTTTGCTTGCCTGTACGCACTGGCGTGCCATCCGAGATAGCAAAACGATAACCGTGCAAAGGACACTCCAGAATATCGTTGCTGATAACAGCCTCTGCCAGTGGGTGCGCCTGATGTGGGCAGAACGCCTCCAACAGGATAAGCACGCCATGGTCCTGGCGCAGCAGTAGTTGCAGGCTGTCTATCTTGAAATTGTTACGGTAGCCGTCGTGCAGATTGATGAGTTTCTCAAGGGCCTGAAAACGCATCCTACGATCCCGGGTTACAAAGAATCAATGATACGCCGGGCAGCGGCATAGGCCGTAATCGTATGTGCTTCCACCGACCGCTCGAGCTCAGGCAGCATGCGCTTGACCTCATCATTTGTAGACAGTTTAAGTAATAGCATCTCATTGACCAGATGATGCATCCAGTCCCTGTTTTGCTGCGCCCGCTTGCGCTCAAACCATTTGTTTTCTACGGATTGAAAATAGTAATCGATAACCATGCCCCAAACGGCATCGATGTTTTTCACCTTTAGCGCAGAACAGGTCATTACCTGTGGCGTCCAAAAGGTGGTGTGACGCAACAAACTCATTGCGCCGGTATAGTGCTGACGTGCGATATTGGCTAACTGTTCACTGGGTCCATCTGCCTTGTTGACTATTAGCGCATCGGCCAATTCCAGAATGCCCTTTTTGATCCCCTGCAACTCATCGCCGCCACCGGGCAACATAAGCACCATGAAAAAATCGACCATGCCGGCAACCTGATACTCAGACTGTCCCACGCCGACTGTTTCAACAAGAATAACGTCGTAGCCGGCGGCCTCGCATAACAGCATGGTTTCCCGAGTTTTCTGCGCAACACCGCCTAGAGCACGCGCAGAAGGCGACGGCCTGATAAATGCCTCCTCACGCCGGGAGAGTTCTTCCATCCGGGTTTTGTCCCCCAGAATGGAGCCGCCGGCGATAGGCGAACTGGGATCCACAGCAAGCACGGCAACGCGTTTACCCTGCTCTATGAGGTATAAACCAAAGGCTTCTATAAAGGTAGATTTGCCGACGCCAGGGACGCCGGTAATACCAATGCGTATGCTGTTCCCACTGAGGGGAAGTACCTGCTCAAGAATGTCCTGAGCCTGTTCGCGGTGGCTGTCGAGTTTGCTTTCTACCAGGGTTATCGCCTTGGCCAGGGCTCTGCGGTTGCCGCTAGTTAGGTCATCAAGGTTGAATTCAGGCATTTGTGGTTACCTGTGCGGCGAGCGTTGTCTGGCCGCAACACCAAACTTGTTAAACTTAATGGGACACGCCGTGAACCCATCCATGGGGGCTCGGCTGCGGCCGTCCTTGGCCGCAGACGGTCCCATTAAGTTTAACAAGTTTGGAGTCGCTCCTATCGAGGTAAACGTCGAGTTGTTGTGCTGGTAATGAGTGGTAGGGATGAAGCACGCTTCTGAAGAAAGGTTTTTCGGGACCGTAACGCGCATGGACGCGCGTTCCGAGCCCCCATGGATGGGTTCACGGCGTGTCCTGAAAAACCCTTCTTCAGAAGCGGGCGGCAAGTTCGCTCCCAACCTCACCCTTGAGTTTCATTCACAGCACTGAGCACATCACGAGCACAAACTGGAATCGGAGTCCCCGGCCCAAATATGCACTTAACACCAGCCTCGTACAAATAATCGTAATCTTGCTTGGGAATAACTCCACCCGCTATGACCACAATACCTTTGCCGCCCTGCTTCGCCAGCGCTTCAATTAATTGGGGAACCAGTGTCTTGTGGCCTGCCGCTAACGAAGAAGCGCCCACCACGTGCACGTCGTTTTCGATGGCCTGCTTGGCAACCTCTTCCGGTGTTGAAAACATCGGTGAAAGATCAACGTCAAAGCCCACATCGGCAAATGCTGTAGCAACCACTTTGGCACCACGATCGTGCCCGTCCTGCCCCATTTTACACACCAACATTCTGGGCCTACGCCCGTGCTGTTCTACAAAGGTATCGATATCGGCGCCTATGGCCTGCCAATCAGCGTCTTCCTGAAAGGCTGAACCGTACACACCTGAGACGGTCTGGGACTGGGCATTGAAGCGCCCGAACTCACGTTCCATAGCGAATGAGATCTCTCCTACAGTGGCGCGGCGACGGGTTGCCTCAATGGCAAGGGCGAGTAAATTGCCCTCTCCGCTTACCGCACTCTGGTAGATATCTTCAAGTATAGCCTCAACTGACTCTTCGTCACGACTTCCACGGACACTGGCGAGACGGGCTAACTGGGCCTCTCGTACCGCTTCATCATCAATTTCCAGTACGTCGAGGCTATCTTCATTGGCCTCATCGATGGTGTACTTGTTAACACCAACAATTACATCCTCACCCTTATCGATGCGCGCTTGCTTACGAGCAGCGGCCTCTTCGATACGCAGTTTCGGCATACCGGTTTCTATCGCCTTGGCCATGCCGCCAGCCGCTTCAATCTCTTCGATCAATTCCCAGGCTTTATCCGCCATATCCTGAGTCAGGCTTTCCATCATGTAGGAGCCACCCCAGGGATCGACTACTTTGGTGATGCCAGTTTCTTCCTGGATCACCAGCTGGGTATTACGTGCAATCCGGGCCGCAAATTCCGAGGGCAATGCGATGGCTTCATCCAGTGCATTGGTATGCAGAGACTGGGTGCCACCGAAGACAGCGGCCATTGCTTCAATCGTCGTGCGTACTACGTTGTTATAAGGGTCTTGCTCAGTCAGTGACCAGCCGGAGGTCTGACTGTGGGTTCGTAACATAGAGCTCTTGGGGTTTTGTGGGTTGAACTCGCTAACAATTCGGGTCCACAGTAGTCTGGCAGCCCGCATCTTGGCAATTTCCATATAGAAATTCATGCCAACACCCCAGAAGAAGGAAAGTCTGGGGGCGAATTCATCTATTCCCAGGCCCGCCGCTATCGCTGTGCGAATGTATTCCTTACCATCGGCGAGAGTATAGGCGAGCTCAAGTGCAGCGTTCGCGCCGGCCTCCTGGATATGGTATCCGGAGATAGAGATCGTATTGAATTTCGGCATGTTGCCTGAGCAATAGGCAATGATGTCGCCGATGATTTTCATGCTGGGCGTAGGCGGATAAATATACGTATTGCGCACCATAAACTCTTTCAGAATGTCATTCTGGATGGTGCCTGTGAGTAGTTTCTGGTCCACGCCCTGTTCTTCGGCAGCGACAATATAGCCCGCCAGCACAGGCAGCACTGCTCCGTTCATCGTCATCGAAACCGAGACTTTGTCCAGCGGAATCTCGTTGAAAAGAATCTTCATGTCTTCAACAGAATCGATGGCCACGCCAGCTTTGCCTACGTCGCCGCTGACCCGAGGATGATCCGAGTCATAGCCGCGGTGAGTGGCCAGATCAAATGCCACCGACACACCCTGCCCTCCAGCAGCGAGAGCCTTGCGATAAAAGGCATTGGATTCTTCAGCCGTAGAAAAGCCGGCATATTGGCGAATAGTCCAGGGCCTACCGGCATACATAGTCGCCTGCGGACCACGAATATAAGGCGACATACCAGGCATGGTGTCGGTGAACTCCAGGTCTTCGGTATCAGCTGCGGTGTAAAGAGGCCGCACCTCGATATCTTCAGCGGTGTGCCAACTCAGCTCGTCAGGGCTCTTGCCTTTGAGTTGCTTGGTAGCGAGTTCCCGCCATTGCTCCGGCGTAGCTGATGATTTGTCGTAAATACTGTCGCTCATTTAAACCTCGTATCAGTGTTCATCGGCAGGCTGGTTGATTTCAATCAACACGCCATCACAACTTTTGGGATGTATAAATATAACTTTGGAGCCATGCGCGCCGGGGCTGGGGGCGTCGGCCAAAAACTTATAACCCTTTCCACGCAGTCTGGCAATATCTTCCTCGATGTTGTCCGAACGGAAGCACAAATGGTGTAGGCCTCCCCCTCGCTTTTCCAGGTGTGTCGCAATGGGCCCCTCACCGTTGAGTGGGTAGACCAGTTCTATACTGGTGGGCGGCAATGGGAAAAACGCCGTCGAGGTTTTTGCGGAAACAACATCATCAGTACCTTCAAATGGCAGACCGAAGTCTTCCATGAAGCGTTTAATTGCCTTGTCGAGATCGGGGACCGCTATTGCGATATGGTCCAATGCCGTGATCATACTGCTGCTCCTGCTATCGCCTGCTGTAGGAAGTTATCTGTTAATCGCTGCCGACGCTCGGCCACTTCCTCCGCCGACTCCTCCACTAGTTTCTCGTCTGGAGTAATGCTGAATATAGGCTGGCCCTTGCGGATAATCACCCCGTCAATATCCACCAGGACTTCGTCTATAGTGCCAGAAAATGGTGCATACACTTTGTTGAACATTTTCATCACTTCAACAATGTACAGTGGATCGCCAGTTTCAAAGTGGTCTCCCGATTTCACATAGAGCTCATGTTCAGGTGTTTCGCGGCCATAGAACATGCCGCCACTTGCAGCCAGAATCTCATTCGATTTGGCAACTGGTGGGGGCACCAATACTTTCGCCATAGCGGCCTGTAATTCGGGATCGGTCAGCCGCTCTGGTATATCAATACTGAGGTCGGGGTTAACGGTCAATGCGAAGTACCCGGTGACTTCGGCAATACTCGGGAGTATAGCCAGTATCTCGGTCCCGGTCTGATAGCCCTTGTGGGCTGCGCGGATCTGTTGCCATTGACTGTCTTCAATCCCCGCCGGCGCTTCACTGCTAGCGAGCTGAGACTGCAACTCTTCCCAGTCCTGGGCGCTCACCAGATTGTTCAGCTGGTCATAAAATGCAACTGCGTCCTGCAATATCTCGTCATCATGTTTCCAGATCATGCCGGAAGCTTCCGCTCCATCCACATATGACATATTGATGAAATGGTAGGTGTCCGCAAGTATGCCAATCGGATTCTCGTTCCAGCTTATGGCGTCATCAATAACAGTGTAACAATCCCGATTCACACTCAGCCAACCACTGAGTGCATGGGGCTCGACCAACAGATGTTCCAGTGGTCGCAGCAGCAAGGTCTGCTTGAGCTGCAAAGTGTCCGCCAGAGCTTTAGCGGCTTCTCCCTGGTGCACATCCAGATTCGCAGCACATATTTTTTGCCACGCATACTGCAGGTCGAGATCGCCCGCTTGCTTCTTTAGCGCTCCAACTGCAGTCAGGTAAGGCACAATGAATCGAGTGGTGGGTCTGGCATTGATATTCTGGCCAATGATCCAGCTTATCAAACCATAGTGAAACTCCAGATTCGTAGCCAGATCCGACCCACGCAGCTGCGTTTGTCGAATTGTTTCGGCCATTCGCTCGTAGGTATCGAGGCGGCTTTCACCAACAGTCAGTAACAGAGCAATATTTGAATCATACGCGCCCGCCAGCGTGTATTTCATAAAGGCATCGGTATCGGGGTTGTGCAGGCTAATGCCCTGATCGTCACGAATTTCGCCTTCCAGAGAATCGCTCCAGTACTCGATAACACCGCCAGCACTGGGCTGTAAAGCCTGGTTGGTTGCGTTTAACCTGGCCTCTACACTGTCATTGAATCGAGAAATTCGTCGCGGACGCGGCATTGACGGCCCGTGAGCAGCCAGCAAAACCATAAGCTCAACCAGTGACTCGACTATAAAGTGGTCTTCACTATCTTCGGGATTACTGAACTCAAGTGAGTAGCAAAGCTCGGTTACCCGGTGCTCGACTTGTATTCTCGTATTCATTTCCATGAAGAAGTGCTTGTCACGATCGACTATACATTCGAATGTGGAAACTGAATCCAGGCCAACCGCAAGACCGAAACGCTCGGACTCCTCTTCCATAGCCTGCAGGGTTTTAAGGTCTTGTTGCAGGACACGCAACTCCTCGACCTGCCCTGCGGCCTCCGTTTGCTCAATAGCACGCTGTAAGGATTCGACCGTTACCGAGACCTCTAGCAACTTCTGCTCATGCATCTGCAATGAGCAATCACGACCCCCCATGCTCATTGACCAGGTGCCATTACCTATTGACTGGATCTCCAGGTGGCGCGTAGTTTCTATATTTAATTCAACCAGCACATTTTTATTGTCGCCTACGCCGGTTGTTTTAACTTCGTTAAGAATCTCGCGAACCATCTCGGCTGTCCGTGCGGATTCACCAATGGCTAATATTCGCTGCCCCTTGCCACCACCGCCGCTAATCGCCTTCAGGCGAATACGGTTTTGCGGGTACTCCGCTGCCATCGTCTGCACAGCCTCGGTAAGGGTCTCGCACAACTCATCCACGGTATACAGATCGACTCCGTGGGCATAAGACGCGGCCAATACCAGATCTGCTTTGTCTTCGAGCGACACATCGGGACTATCGAGTAGCGCTTGATCAAACGGTAAATCCTGTTGACCACATAGCAATTTCAGCGCGGCGATATCGGGGTGTTTCTTTAGTAAGGTCAGCGCGGTGCCGTTGTCAATTCCCGGCGTTACCGACACACCGACTTTCAGGGCGGTACGCTTGGCTTCGTCCTTAAGGCCTGCATCATGCACAGTCTTCGAACACGGGCCTATGAAATTAAGCCCTGCGTCCTCCATGGCGGCAACCATGCTTTCGTCTTCCGCCATAAAGCCGTAACCCGCGAAAATAGCATTGTAGCCATTGTCGTTCGCGATACTGATAATCTGGTTTATTCTTTGGCCCCGTTCTTCCTTGTTGGCACCCGTATAATCTGGCACGCGATGCACTCGGTCGGGATGGGTAAGGGAACGCAGTTCAGGCGCCAGTGCATCCTGATAAATGATCGAATCTTTTTCCGACAACAGAATGCCAAAATGACTGACTCCCATCTCCGCAAACACGTCCATCGCTTCTTTTCGAATCGGACCCCGGCAAATAATGAGCGGGCGGATATGCGAACAATCGAACTGCGCGACCCAGCGACTGGCGTGCTTGCCCAGACGTCGATCGCGGTGAATCAATGGGTTGCGTAAATAGTGCTCGTTGGACACGCGTATTTCCCTCGTTCTCTTGATTTTATTAGTGGAATTCCCGCTGCACTGACTGCAGAGGTGAAGGCTCGTAGTGGCGCAAACAAAAATTCATCTGTTCTGCCAGCACCTCACGCAAATCGGATGGCATCACAATCTGCGAAATTGACCCCAGGCTCAAGGCCTCATCAGGGTTCATTAACTCGCGCTCATACCGCTGGGCAAGAAGCTGTTCCTCAGCCTTCACCCACTCTTCAATAATTTCGCCCGCAGCTTCCTGGGCCTGCTGCGCAGTCAGTCCGGCCGCCGTCTGCGCCTTTATCTCAGCCTTAAGCCGGGCTGGCACCGCGCTTTGAATGGCGCGCAGTTCTGTTTTATAGACGTATTTCACGCCGGCAGGTCCCATTACGGCCACTCGGGTCGTAGGCAGGGCCACCACGAAATCGGCGCCCGTCGCGTAGTTGTTATAGGACGCATAAGCGCCGCCAAAGGCATTGCGCACCAGCACCAGAAAGCGTGGCGTTCGTAAGTCGACTATTGCGTCCAGCATGGCACGACCGGCCTGGATTATGCCTCCAGCCTCCTGCTCTTTGCCTGGCAAAAAGCCGGTGGTATCTTCGAGAAAGATAACCGGAATATTGTAAAGGTTACAGAAACGAATGAATCGGGCGTTTTTGTAAGCTGCAGGAATATCGATCTGCCCGGAATCCACCGCAGAATTATTTGCCACGAAACCAACCACGTTACCGCCCATACGCCCCAGCGCAGTAACGGTATTTCGTGCCCGGTTAGGCTGGGTCTCAAGGAAATCGCCATGGTCGCATAATTGTTGAATCATAATGCTGATATCAACTGGCGTATTGAAGCCCGTCGGTGAATTGAAGGCCTTCTTTAAAAGGATGTCTATGTCCCAGGTCTTTCGAGAGATCGGATCTGAAGAAGGTCGGTGAGGCGCTAACTCGCCGCTGTTCCCGGGAAGATAATCCAGCAACTGGCGGACCTTACGTAAAGCGGCTATCTCATCGGGCACTACAAAATCGGCTACACCGGTCTTGCTGTGAACGTTGGGGCCACCAAGTTCGTCAGGGGTCACATCCTCGCCAAGCACTGACTTCACAACACCGGGGCCGGTGAGGCCGAAGAAGGTGTCGTTGGGCTGGATCATAAAACTGCCCTGGCGCGGCAGGTAGGAACCACCACCGGCGTTAAATCCGAACATGCACATAATGCTGGGAACGACGCCACTGATTTTCCTGAGCCCGGTAAACGCGTCGGCGTAACCGTCCAGACCGCCCACACCCGCGGGTATATAGGCACCGGCTGAATCGTTCAAACCAACCAAAGGAATACGGCGCTTACCAGCGAGTTCAAAAAGACGGGCGAGTTTTTTACCGTTAGTCGCGTCCATCGAACCGGCACGCACGGTAAAATCGTGGCCGTAGATCGCCACGTCTCTACCATTGACCTTGATCAGGGCCGTCACCAGAGACGCGCCGTCCAGATTGGGGCCCCAGTTCTGGTAATACACGGTGGGCGCGCCGTCAGCGAGATATTCAATGCGCTCCCAAATCGTCATCCGATTCTTGAGGTGCTGGCGCTGAACGTTTTTGACGCCGGCAGCAAGGTGGGGTCGCTGTTGCAGATCCCAGCCGTGTTTCAAGGCCTCTTCGTAAAGCCCGGGTTCGGTTGCCACCTGTCCCGGGACGATAAATTCCTTTTCATCCTGCGTCGCCAGCGGATTTTGTAGCGAGGCGATCAGTTCTTCACTTGCGTGGTTGTTCATGGCTCAGCCCATGTTAAAAGAAACGACCCGTAATATGCCCCCGCTATCGACCACACACAAGGACCAGTGCTTACATATAAACTCACCATTTATTTCACTTTACGTGCTATATTAATTCCAATTTCTCCAAAACCTCACATTTATTTACGAAATGGCCACGATTTCCAGACACCACGTTGACGCCTCATTACTGGGCTGCCTCCACCGCGGCATCGATACCGAATCGCTGCTGACGCGGGCCGGTATACACTCGAATCCAAGTCGTGCTCAGCGGGAGGGACGAGTCCACACCCATCAGGTAGGTCGGCTATTTCGTATTATTCAGCAAGAACTTAACGACGAATTTATGGGGTTTACCCAAAGCCCGAGTAAATTTGGTATTTTCGCAACCCTTTGCGATCTGGCGAGCAAATGTCAAAATCTGGGGGAACTACTTCAGCAAAGCGCGAATTTTTACAATTTGCTGGGCGATGACGTTGCAATGAAGCTCGAAACTGACGCTGATAGCGCTGAGTTTTCCATTACTCTGAGCCATCCAGAACTGGACGAGCAACATTTTATTGCCGAGTTCCTGATGGTGATCTGGCATCGATTTCCAAGCTGGTATTTGGGAGAGGCAATTCGACTAAAAGAAACACATTTTGCCCATCCAGCGCCAGCCCACGAAAGCGAGCTAAAAGTAATGTTTCCCGGCAAGCTATGCTTTAAGCAGACAACGAACAAGCTGGTTTTTGATAGTTATTACCTGCGTAAGCCTCTGCGCAGAAACAGCAAAGAAATAGCGGCATTTTTACACAACTACCCGATAGAAATTATGACCATTCCCGGCGAAGACAGTAGCCTGGAAGCGCTGGCGGAGCGGAGTATCGTAAAGACCCGGGCAGGTAAATTGCACTTCCTGAATGCTGAACAACTGGCGGAGGAGCTTGGTCTGGGAAACCTAACCCTTTATCGTCGGTTGCAGAATGAGGGTACCAGCTACCAGCGCATCAAAGACAACATACGCAGAGAGAAGGCCATCGAACTACTTACAGAACTAGACATATCAGTAGATCAGGTCTCCGATGTTTTAGGCTACTCCGAACCACGCTCATTCACCCGTGCATTCCGCAAATGGATGGGCGTTTCTCCGCGTCAGTATCGTACCCTTAACCAAAACTCGGCAAGCAGCGACGGGGCGTATGAAAGATAATCTGGTGCTTGATGAAATCCCCTACTTTCGCGACGTTTGCGAGTTGTATGAGCGGGTCCGCGATTTACCTTCCTCCTGCCTGCTGGACAGCAGTTTCCCCTACTCCAACAGTGGTCGCTATGACATCGTGACCGCCGACCCAATGGCCGTGGATTTACCGACCTTGGCGGTCGGAGCAGACGAAGATAAGAGCCGCGCCTATTTCGATGATCTCGCTAGATGGCACCGGGAGTTTTTCAAGGACACTCAACCGGTAGCGCATGACCTGCCCTTTTGTGGTGGCCTGCTGGGCTATCTCGGATACGAGGCGGGAAAACCTTTACACCAACTCCCTTTAGGGCTGGAAAGCTCCATGGAGCTGCCTAAAGCTCAGGTCGCGGCTTACGGCTGGAGCATTGTCCAGGATCACCTGCTGCGGAAAACGGTGTTGGTGACGCTACCTCATATCAGTACCGGCTACCGACAAGACCTGCTGTCTCGCTTTCGGCAGGCCACACCAGAACGGCCGGGCAACTTTCGATTACTAAATAACTTTCAATCCAATATCAGCCAACACGCCTATCGCGAAGCGTTTGACAAAATTCAGGGCTATATAAACGCCGGCGACTGCTACCAGGTGAATCTGGCTCAACGCTTCGAGGCTGAATTCGAGGGTGACACGTGGCTTGCCTATAAAGAGCTCCGTGCGGTCGCAGCGGCGCCCTTCTCCGCCTTTTTTGATCTTGGTGATGCGCAAACATTACTTAGCGTTTCTCCGGAGCGCTTTATCTCCCTGCACAGGCATCGTGTGGAAACCAGCCCAATCAAGGGAACGCGCGCCAGGCATAAAGACCCGAGTGCAGACAAAACTGCGGAAAAAGAGTTGCGTGCCTCAACAAAGGATCGGGCAGAGAACCTGATGATCGTTGATCTACTGCGCAATGACCTCGGCCGCAGCTGTGTCCCGGGCAGCATTCAGGTCGAACGGCTTTTTGAAATCAAGAGCTTCCCCACCGTGCACCATATGGTCAGCACCATCAGCGGTGAATTGAGCAGCGATCGTGGGCCACTGGAACTACTGCGAGACAGCTTTCCCGGCGGTTCGATTACCGGCGCCCCGAAAAAGCGGGCGATGGAGATCATCGACGAACTTGAACCCAACAACAGACAGGCGTATTGCGGCTCGGTCTTCTATGTCAGCTCTGATGGCCGTATGGATAGTAATATCGCAATTCGGACGATGGTCGCCAAAAAGAGCAAAATTTACTGTTGGGCAGGTGGCGGAATTGTCGCGGACTCACAGTGGCAGCAGGAATATCAGGAGACTTACGACAAGGTTGGGAAGTTTCTCAAGGTTCTGGAGGCGACAAAGTAGTATCGCCAGTCATCAAATCGATAACTGCCGATTGCTCGCCTCAACAAACTCCGCTCGCAAATCTTCAAAATTATGTACAGCTTTAAACTGCGGAAACTCGTCGATCACATTTTGCGGTGCGTGAAACAAAATGCCGACTTCGGCTTCCGAAAGCATAGTGGTGTCATTGTAGGAGTCACCAGCGGCAATCACTCGATAGTTCAGGCTGTGTAGTGCTTTGACAGAGGCGCGCTTGGGATCTTTTTGACGGAGTTTGTAGTCGACTACCCTGCCCACGTCGTCAGTAATAAGTCGGTGGCAAAATAGCGTTGGCCAGCCCAGCTGACGCATCAGTGGCTCGGAGAATTCATAAAAGGTGTCTGAAAGAATAATGACCTGGAATCGCTCACGTAACCAATTTAGAAAATCAGCAGCTCCGGGCAGAGGTTCCAACTCTGCGATGACTTGCTGAATGTCATTGATCTTCAGGCCATGCTGATCAAGCAATCCCAGCCGCTGCTTCATCAGTACATCGTAGTCAGGAATATCGCGTGTGGTAGCACGCAACTCATCAATGCCAGTGCGTTCGGCAAATGCGATCCAAATTTCGGGGATTAAGACGCCTTCCAGATCCAGACAAGCCAGTTCCACGATTAATGCTCCTTGAGATATATAATAGCGGAGGCACAATAACCACTTGCTCCGTATGGTTCAAGCGCAAAAGGTGGATTAATAAACGGGCAGCGTCAAATGAGAAAACAATTCATCTAATTCAGCTTTGGTACGGCGACTAAAAGCCTCTTGCACGATCTCGCGGGTCAGATGCGGCGCGAAATCCTCAATGAAGTCGTACATATAACCACGCAGAAAAGTGCCTCGACGGCATCCTATACGGGTGATGCTGCTGGCAAAAAGATGGC
This sequence comes from Halioglobus sp., assembly GCA_036961205.1. Classification (GTDB taxonomy): domain Bacteria; phylum Pseudomonadota; class Gammaproteobacteria; order Pseudomonadales; family Halieaceae; genus CALJFL01. The sequence continues at coordinate 74,238 of JBALVI010000005.1, forward strand.
TGGCGTCCAGCGTAACCAAATCTGAGTCGACCTGCTCGTCATAAGCCATGGCAGCGACGATCCCTATGCCCAATCCCAGGCGGACATAAGTCTTGATAACGTCGGCGTCGGCGGCTGTAAAAACCACTTTCGGAATTAATCCTTTTTCGACAAACGCCTCGTCGAGCTTTGAGCGGCCGGTAAAGCCGAATACGTAGGTCACAATGGGGTGAGCCGCTACATCTTCCAGGGAAAGACGGGAGACCTGGGTGAGTGGATGGTCTCTGGGTACCAAAATGCACCGATTCCAACGGTAACAGGGCATCATGATCAGATCACTGAACAATTCGAGTGCCTCTGTGGCAATCGCAAAGTCGACTGTGCCGTCGGCAGCCATTTCGGAAATCTGCATGGGCGTACCCTGATGCATATGCAGGGAAACGTCGGGATATGCATCAATGAATGATTTGATGACAGTGGGCAGCGCATAGCGAGCCTGGGTATGGGTGGTGGCGATGGAGAGCGCGCCCTTTTTCTCGTTCGAGTATTCCTGCGCGACCTGCTTGATACTGTCTACCTTGCGCAGTACCTCTCCGGCGGCCTCCAGAATAGCTTGACCGGCGGGTGTTACGTGCGTCAGATGCTTACCACTGCGGGCAAACACTTCAACCCCTAGCTCGTCCTCCAGCAGGCGAATCTGTTTACTGATACCCGGCTGCGACGTGTACAAACTCTGGGCAGTCGCAGATACGTTAAGATCGTGATGAGCGACCTCCCATATATAGCGCAACTGCTGCAATTTCATGCCTGACCCCCATTAGAACACCGGCCGTTCAGGACCTGAAGCGGGCGGGCTCTTATGAAGAATAGCCATAACTGGGAGAAATGCCAACTTAAAATGGAATAAGACCTACCGCTTATTAATCGACGGCGTTGGCCACCCCGTGTGGCACATGACCCGTGGCAATATGCGGGCTCGCAGACTCACAGTGGGACTGTTGATCGTCGAAAAACACGTCTGCCTGATAGGCCTTGAGGAATTCGGTCTTGTTCAAGCCACCGAGGAAGATCGATTCATCGATACGGATATTCCAGGCCCGCAAAGTTCGAATTACCCGTTCATGTGAAGGCGCTGAGCGCGCTGTTACCAGGGCGGTGCGTATAGGCGCTTCAGAAGCTGGAAAGGCCTGTTGTAACTGGTGCAGCGCTGCTAGGAATGATTTAAAAGGACCTCCACTGAGTGGCGTATGCGCTGCTGCTTGCTCGCTGGCGGTGAATGCCTCGAGCCCCTGGGATTTATAGACCCTCTCTGCCTCATCGGAAAATAGCACTGCATCCCCGTCAAACGCGAAACGCAGCTCTTCATTTTCCGAAGCACCACCTTTGTTGGAAACCAAAGTCGCCGCTGCCACACCGCAATCAAGCGCGTAGCGCACGTCCTCTGCTTCGTTCGAGAGAAATAGATGACATCCAAAAGCGTTAATGTAACGCCAGGGGCTTTCGCCACCGCAGAACGCGGCGCGGCTAATTTTTAAATCATAGTGCTGAATGGAATTGAACACCCGCAGCCCGGTGTCAGCACTATTACGTGACAACAACACGACTTCAACCTGGGAGTCATCGCCCAGTCGCTGATTAAGGCGCAGTAGTTTATTAACCAGCGGGAACGCTTCGCCGGGTTCCAGAGGCTCATCCTCGTGGGCAACCTGATAATCGGAATAGGCCTGCAACCCATCTTTTTCGTAGACGGTGTGACTTTCGTCCAGATTGAATAAAGCTCTGGAGGAAATCGCTATGACCAGCTTGTTGTCTAGTTTGTTTGGCATTGTGCAAGCATACCGTTATGGGGTTGGTTGCGGTAGTGGGTTCGATTGTAGATAGTCGATCTTTGAAGCGGTCGCCCTTGAATAAGTTTTAATCTGCTGACGGGCGCAGCATTCTCTGTGTCGTGGGCGGCTGCGCAACTCGACAATTTTTGCTGCGCAAAAATCTGGACTCGGACAGTGCTCGCCGTAAGGCTCCCACGACACAGAGAATGCTGAACGCGCCCTGATTGTCAGCAGATCAAAACTTATTCAAGGACTCTTTCAACTGTCGAGGTATGCATACCCACGATAACCACCAGTACACGGAAGCTGCAGCCATCAGCAGACTCTTTCTTACTGCAGGGCGACACGCCGCGATCAAACTCTATAAGGGCGCAGCAGACCCTTTCTTACTGCAGGGCGACACGCGCCATCAAAAACTATTTGTGGCTGTTGAAATATTCCTTACTAATCTTGAACACTAACGGCCCAAGAAGCAGCAGAGCAATAAGATTCGGAATAGCCATAAACGCATTGAGCGTATCTGCAATCAGCCATATCGTGTCCAGTTCCACCATCGTACCCACGGGAATCACCAGCACCCAGACCACGCGAAATGGCACGATACTGCGAGTGCCTAATAGGAACACCCAGCAACGTTCGCCATAATAAGACCATCCGATCATGGTGGTGAAGGCAAAAATGCACAAGCCCACGGCGACTATGTATTCGCCGCCAGGGATGGCCTGCCCAAAGGCCATTGAGGTTAGGCTGGCACCGCTGACACCACTGGGGAGTACGTCCATGATTACGATCACCAGGCCTGTCATGGTGCACACCACGAGGGTATCAATAAACGTACCCAGCATAGCGATCATGCCCTGCTGTACCGGTTGATCCGTTTTGGCCGCGGCGTGGGCAATGGCCGCGCTGCCCAGGCCTGCTTCGTTGGAGAATATGCCCCGGGCTACACCGAATCGCAGTGCCGCCCAGACGGTAGCGCCGGCAAAGCCACCAGCGGCAGCCGAACCGGTCATGGCCGAATCGACAATGGTTACCACCGCTGCCGGGACGGCAGTTATGTTCATCAGAATGACGATGAGGCCCATTAAGATGTAGCCCCCGGCCATCATCGGCACCAGCCAACTGGCTACGGTCGATATTCGTTTAATGCCACCAAGAACTACCGCAGCTACCAGCACCATTAGAACCAGGCCGGTGACCAGGGGGGCAACATTAAATGAATCGTTCATGACCTGCGAAACGGAATTCGACTGCACAGTGTTGGCGATACCAAAGCCTGCCAGACCACCGAACAGCGCGAAGGCATAGCCCAACCAGTGCCACCGTTTGTGTAGACCATTGCGTATGTAGTACATGGGACCGCCGCTGTAGTTGCCGTCTTCGTCTTGCTCGCGAAAACGTACCGCGCAAACGGCCTCAGCGTACTTGGTCGCCATTCCTACCAGAGCGGTAATCCACATCCAGAACAGGGCTCCTGGCCCGCCCAAGGCAAGAGCGGTAGCGACCCCGGCGATGTTGCCAGTGCCGATGGTGGCGGACAGGGAGGTCATCAGGGCGCTGAACGGCGAGATGTCACCCTTACCCTCCCCCTTACGGCCCTCCAGCAGAAGCTTAACTGCCAGCGGGATCTTACGTATGGTGAGAAAGCGCAATCCCAGACTGAGATATATTCCGGTGCCTAGTAGTAGCACCAACATAACGGGGCCCCACGCCACTCCATTTACGACTGTAATGAATTCGGTCACTGTATTTTCCCCTGTAATTTTATTCTTATATTAGCGCAGGTACTTCCGAATCATATTACCAGCTAAAACCGTCGCTTTGCGGGAACACACCAAAAATGCCACCGGTGTGGATAAACACGATGTCCTGGCAGTCGCTGAAGGTGCCTCGCTCTATCTCCGCGAGCATGCCAGCGAAGGCCTTGCCGGTGTATACCGGGTCCAGCACTACGCCTTCCATGGTGGCCAGGTCGTTAATCAGCTGGAATACGTCTGGGTCGGCGATGCCATAGCCGCGCCCTACATAGCCATCTAGCACTCGCGGCTCAAGCTCCGGCTTCGGGCAGTCGGGGTGCCGGCGATGCCAATCGTCGACATCCTCGGCTACCTTATCGAGAAAGTAGCGTTCATTGTCACAGACGTTAACGCCCCAAACAGCGGCCGGTAATTGATGCAGGGCTGCCCCCAGCGTCAAACCCGCCTGGGTTCCACCAGAGCCGCTGGCGGTCACAATGTTAGCTTGATCAATATTGGCCTCGGCAAAGTCGCTCTGTAATTCTTCGCACGCGGCTATATAGCCCCAGGCACCCAGCCCATCGCTGCCACCCGTGGGTACTGCCAGCGCTTTACGGCCCTGGTCTGCATACTCGTTTTGCCAGGACGCAAACAGCGATTCGATTTCTTTGAAATACTGCTTTGCGGGATAGCAACTGATACGAGCGCCGGCGAGTTGGTCGAGCAGATAGTTGCCCTGCGATTCCTGAGGAGGCTCTCCTCGCAAAAGAAGATGTACATTGAGACCCAACTGCGCGCCTGCAAATGCGGTGGCTCTGCAGTGGTTGCTTTGCAAACCACCACAAGTGATCAAGGTGTCGTAGTCATTGTCTATCGCATGGGCTGCGATAAACTCCAGTTTCCGAACCTTATTGCCGCTAAGCGTGCAGCCGGTTAGGTCGTCACGCTTCATCCAGATTCTATGTCCCTGCCCCCACTTGTCGGAGGCGCGGGAAAGAAGCTGCAAAGGAGTCGGAGTCTGGGCCAGTTTTACCCTGCGGGGGTATTGCAGAGCCATATTCAGCCGATTGACTTGAGCGTTCCCTTGGGCAGGACGGCATTAATATGAACTCGCTGGAATTTCAGCTCAACCTTCTCCGCCACAGTCAGCACAATGTAATTGTCGTCGATGCTGGTAATCTTGCCTAGAATACCGGAGCTGGTAACCACTTCATCGCCTTTTCCAAGCGCCGACACCATCTCTGTGTGCTCTTTCTGGCGCTTGCGCTGTGGCCGTATGGCAATGAAATAAAACAGTACGAACAGTCCAACCAGGAAAAAAATCTGGAACATTTCGCCGCCTTGTGACGCGGTCTCAGCGGCCTGCGCCTGCGCGTCGGCAATAAAAAAACTCATAGGTAAATCCTGCGTATGTGATGCTCTTAAGAGCGATAAAATCGCCGGCTAATGTACAAGGTTTACGGCACTGTCGCAATCGAGTGCGACCAGCTCAGACCTCAATCGGTACGCTGTAATCCATAATTTGCGGCGAGTGGTCCGAAAATCTCTCATCTTTGTAGATATCGGCCGCCACCACGGCATCAACCAGTCCGGGTGTGATTACCTGATAGTCCAACCGCCACCCCACATTATTGGCCCAGGCCTGGCCGCGATTAGACCACCAGGTGTACTGATCTGGCTCCTGATTAACCAGGCGGAAAGAATCCACATACCCCAGATCGTCATAGACCTGATCAAGCCAGGCTCGCTCCTCCGGCAGAAAACCGGAATTTTTGCGATTGGGTCGCCAGTTCCTCAGGTCAATTTCCTTGTGACAAATATTCCAGTCAGCACAGATTATAAATTCTCGCCGCTTACGACGCAGTCCGCGGAGATGTTCATAAAACTTCTCCATAAATAGATACTTTTTAGCCAGACCCTCCTCGCTGCTTGATCCCGAGGGCAGATACAGTGAAATCACGCTCAAGCCTTTAAAATCTGCCTGGATATAGCGCCCTTCAGAATCGAGCGGATCCCAGCCCAGCCGAGTTGTCACTTTCAGGGGTTTGACCCGACTATAAATGGCTGTGCCGCTGTAACCCTTTTTTTCAGCGTCACTGAAGTAGGAATGATATCCCTGCGGCGAAAAAACCGGATCGTCCAACTGATGGACCTGCGCTTTGGTTTCCTGAATACAGATCACATCGGCATTTTGGCTGGGCAGCCAGTCAAAGAAGCCTTTGCGCGCTGCTGATCGAATACCGTTGGTGTTACAGCTTATGACCCTGGCCATGTCATTCTCTCGTGTGTAAATTGCGCAGCAGTGTAGCCTAGGGAATGTAATAGAGCCAAGGACACGTGCCTAAAGTCGATACTGCAGTGCAATCCCGTACGTATCGAAATCCCCACCTACCTTGGTGACAACACCAGTGCTCGCATTCAGCTTCAAGGATAGCTTCTGGCTTAACGGGGTGGAAAAGGTCACGCCCCAACGAGAATCTTTTTTCTCGTCATCAGCAGCAATGCCATCTTTTGATGTTTCACCACCACCAAAAAAATTGCCATTTAAGGATAACCAGCGTCCCCGCCTTAAGGCGTACACCAGGTGAAACTGGACAGAATAAACAGGGTCCTGTTCCAATAAAATACCATTGAAAAAGTCGTCGTTGTCTTCAAATATTTTGACTGAGCCCATCAAGTCGTAGTGCCAGCGCCCAGTCTTGTACGAAAGCCCGACCCCCGGTCTTACCATCCAGCGATTACTGCCTGCATTGAGTAAATTCTCAGAATTATAAGTGCCGACTGGGATACCCACTTGCAAACTGGTGCCAACCACCAGCCCTGGCTGCCAGCGCGAAAATTCTTCTATACCCATCGCAGGCGCACCGTAGAAGTTCCAGCTAACGCGTACTTTGGCGTCGCCATATTCACAACGGCGGCCTTCGATAAACTCTCCATTGAAGATCGCGGATCCCTCGTAACACACACGCGCTAGCGCCAGATCCACCTTGGCTGTCTTGTCAGCCACGGCAAAAGAATGTGCGACCGCGATAACACCGGTATCGATTCGGAGTTCAAGATCCTGGATGACTGAATTTGGAGCGGGTGACACATCGCCTTCGGAACGCGCGGCGGCAACCACCAGAAATGTTTGGCCTATAGGAATGTTGGTATAGCTTCTAGGCTCCAGATCCTGGGCGCGTGTGCCTATAGACACCGACATTACCACGGCGAGTAATAGCGCTGGAAATATTGAAAATGTGGTAAAGGTGCTCAACGGCTCACCCGCTACCGGTTGTCGCCCCAGTAACCATACTGCGGGCATTTCTGGAGAATTCGTCGGCATCTTCCTTGCGCTTGGCATCCATCAGTTCAGCGATGTCCACCGGCACTTTAACACCCCGCATGGCACCTGGACGCTCCATAATGGCACCCATCCATCGGTAAAGATTATCCAGTCCCTCGATGGAGACACCGGACCAGCGATGCGTTCGCACCCAGGCCCAATTCGCCATGTCCGCAATGCTGTAGTCCCCCGCCAAAAATTCGTGATCACCCAACTGGCGATCCAATACTTCGAACAGGCGGCGACCCTCGGTCTGGTAGCGATCTATGGCAGCCGGTATCTTTTCAGGAAAATAGCGATAGAAGACGTTGGCCTGGCCCATCATTGGACCGATCCCTCCCATCTGGAACATAAGCCACTGAATGACCTGGGAGCGCCCACGCGCGTCTGTGGGCAGGAACTTGCCGCATTTCTCTGCAAGATAAATCATGATCGCTCCCGATTCAAAAATCGGAAAACTGTCGGCTTCAGTATCAACGATCGCTGGAATTCTGCCATTGGGGCAAATCTCGAGAAATTCCGCCTGCTTCTGGTCACCTTCCATCAGGTTGATAGTGTGGACGTTATAAGGAATTTCCATCTCCTCCAGAGCGATAGAGGCTTTGTATCCATTCGGTGTTGGCGCGGTATACAGTTCAATCATACTGTTCAGCTCTTATAAATTCATGAATTCCGGTGTATTGAATACCCAGCTTCGCTCTTCGCTACGCCGCGTCATTCGCCAGCCCACCGGTTCTCGACGATACTCGTCTACATACCAGATCCCCAGGAAATATACCTGAGATTCCTCAGCGGACAGCGATATTTGCATCGGATTAAAGCACATCACCCGACCTTTTGCGTGGTCTCCGGTGACCTCGATCTGGACGTTGGCGTTGAGGTGCTGGAAGTTTGGAAACAGGTCATCCGTTAACACGGACTTGAGAAATTCTATGGTCGATTCCAGATTTCCGACACTGCCGCCGAAAGCACTGTAGTCGACATGAGCATCGGGGCTGAATACGTCCCTCAGTTCATCGAACAACTTTTGATCAATGCAGTGGGCATAACGGTAGACCAGGTCCTGAATTTCAAACCGATCGGACATCTCCTGTGGTGACAGCATGAATTACACTCCAAGAAATAGTATTTATATTGCTTTTTTATCAATTACTTAACGAACATACTTAATGTTATTTATTCCGACTATACCTGAATCGGCACATCAACCTGCCGATCGTGATGTTGCTGCCGCAATCGCAGCCCTAAGGTTTCGTCGACAGACCGGTACTGAAACCTGCCCTGACCATCCTCGACCCGGGTCATCTGGCCGCGATAAACCAGGTAGTTCAAGTGGGCAATGCACTCGCCAATCGCCAGCCCCAATTCAAATTGCGTCAATTTACGCTTAAACAATACCGGCAGCAGTTCGACGGCTGTCTTGCTTTGCTCAACACACGCTTCCTCCAAGGCCAGCAAATGGTCTTCATGGTGCTCGATCAAATAGCGCAAACGCCGGTGGAGGCCGGTAAAGGGTGCATTATGGGCTGGCAGGACAGTAGCATCTGCAGGCACGGTCACCAGCAGGTGCTCTAGCGACTGTAGCCAGTCGCGCAGTGGATTGGCCTCTGGTTCTGACGCCATCACGCTGATATTTGAGGTGATCCTGGGAATAACCTGATCCCCGGAAATCATGATGTTCAGGGCTTCACTGTACAGACAGGCATGTTCTGGCGAGTGACCTCGACCGACGATCACACGCCAACCATGGCCGTTAATTGACAGGCTGTCGCCATCTGCCAGGCGCCGAAACGCGGTCGGCATGGGCGTTATTATCGATCCAAACCCCCCGAAACCTTCCTTACCTTTATCAATTTGAGCCTGTGAATACCCGGCCCGGACCATGTACTGCTGGGTGGTCCAGGTAAAATCTGCGCTGGACATTCGACTGAAAGAAAGCCCGCTCAGGTATTCCGTCTGAGTCATGTAAAACGGTACACGCCAGCGTTCACACAGCCATCCTGCCATGCCTATATGATCCGGGTGATAATGCGTGGCCAACACCGCTTTTACCGGCTTGCCTTGCAGTTGTGTGGCAAAAATAGCCTCCCACAATTCCTGAGTGGGACCCACGTTCATGCCCGTATCAACAATCCACCAGCCATCGCTGTCTTCAATCAGATAGAGGTTGATGTGATCCAAAGACATAGGCAACGGCATTTGTAACCACCGCACCCCCGGGACGATTTCAACGCTGGTACCGTGTGCCGGTGGCTGGTCGAACAGATAGCTGGGCATTGTTACTTACAAACCCAAATCCTTGATCAGCGCCATCACATCGTCATGGTGAGACTTTGTTTTGACTTTATTCATAACATGCTTAAGCCGGCCGTCCTTGCCAATAATAAAAGTGGTGCGCAACACGCCCATAAATTCTCGGCCCATGAATTTCTTCAAATCCCAGCAGCCGTACTTTTCGGTGATCGCATGGCCCTCGTCCGACAGCAGGGTAAAATTCAAATCCTGCTTGTCTATAAACTTACCCAACCGTGCGACCGGGTCGGGACTGACACCAAGTACCACGGTGTCCAGCTTCGCCAGTGCTTTTTTACTATCGCGAATACCACAAGCCTGCACGGTACAGCCCGGCGTCATAGCTTTCGGATAAAAATACAGCGCGACATTTTTCTTGTCACGAAATTGCTTGAGGGAGACTTTCTCTCCCTCCTGATCAAGCAGGGTAAAGGCCGGGGCCAAATTGCCAACTTTGGGGAACGCCATATTCTAGTCTCCTGAATTAAGGTTTTGGTGCGTGGTGAAAATCAATTGATATGGTAGCTAAACGCGAGACTTCCGTTCCAGTGCAGAGACCCGTACAGGATATTGCTGTGACCGAACGTCTGAAAAGAATTCTTTTAGAGCCTTGTAGACCACCGGGAAAGCGATTTCATCCCAGGGGATTTCATCTTCTGTATAAAATGCAGTTTCAAGACTTTCCGGACCAACGCCATACTCTCCGTCCACGACATTGCAGCGATAGAACATGTACACCTGGCTGATATAGGGAATATCAAAAATCCGATACAACTCCATATCCGTAACCCTGGCCCTGGCCTCTTCCCAGGTTTCCCGGGCAGCACCGTCAAGCGTAGTTTCACCGTTCTCCATGAATCCGGCGGGCAGTGTCCAGAAGTTCTTTCTCGGCTCTATGGCTCTTTTGCACATCAAGACCTTGCCGTCGTGAACCGGGAGGCAACCAACAATAATTCTGGGATTGATGTAATGGATAAGCTCACAACTGGTGCAAACATAGCGTTCCCGATCGTCTTCCTCGGGAATCTTAAAGGTAATAGAGCCACCACAGCTGGTACAAAATTTCATCGAAAACTAATCATCACTTTGGGCCAAACGCCAATTATAAGGGCTAATCGCTGTGGCTGCGACAAACTATGCCAGAGCCCGATAGCCGCCGCAGTAAAACAACAGTGGATCACCGCCCTCCAGACCTGACATTGCCAGCACCCTACCCACGATAATGGTGTGGTCGCCTCCGTCGTGGGTAGCCTCCACTGCACATTCAAACCTGACCAGTGCATCATTGATCAACGGTGAACCATGCATACCTTCAACAAAATGGTCCTGATCCAACTGATGTTCGCCCTTGCGCGCATAGCAGTCTGAAAGGGCCTGTTGCTCAGACGACAGTACATTAATCGCAAAGTGCCGGGGTTCTGAATAGTCTGCAAAAACATCTGAATTGTTTTGCAAGCTCCACAGCACCAGCGGCGGATCCAGCGATACCGAAGCAAAGGAATTCGCGGTCAACGCAAGTGGTCCCTGAGTATCACTTTTCACGGTTATCAGGCAAACACCCGTGGAAAACTGGCCCAGTGCGTTTCTGAATTCTTTAGCGTCGATGGTCATTCTTTATCCTTAACAAAGTATTTATTACAACATAAACGTGGGAACTCGTCTCTCCCGCCTCGGTTACCAGCGCTCCGCCCTCTGTACATCCGAATCTCGTGCTTCCACCCAGCTTTCACCGTCATCCCCAAGTTCTTTCTTCCAAAACGGTGCGCGGGTTTTCAGGAAATCCATGATGTATTCGCAGGCGCTGAAAGCGGCCTCTCGATGTTCTGCGCTGACACCCACCCAAACAATTTGATCACCGGGAGCAAGATCTCCCACCCGATGTACTGCAGTTGCCGCATGGACCGGCCAGCGATCGGCGGCCTCTTCCAGCGTTTCTGTTATGCTCTTCTCAGTCATGCCTGGATAGTGTTCCAACCGCATCCCGTGAACATTTTGTTCGTTATTGGAGCGCCTTACATAGCCGGTAAATGTAGCGACAGCACCCTCCTCCTGCGCCTGACCCAGTAGCTCATTCTGCAACCGACCAGGATCGAAATCACCTTCCTGTACCTGCACACTCAGGATCGACATTGGCTATCAGCCCCCGGTAACCGGTGGGTAAAAGGCGACTTCATCGCCGTCACACAAGGGCTGCTCCGGCGTGACCACCTCCTGATTTACAGCACAAATAATATTGTCCTCATAAAGAGCTTCCTGCCAGCTTGCCCCGCCCTCAGTACACAAAAAGGTTCGCAGGTCCTGAACACTGGCTACCGAGCTATGCCACTCTAAATCACGCCCGGCACAGCCCAGATGCTCGCGAATTCGCGCAAAAAATATTACTTTGATCATTCCGGTTTCAGCTCTCCTGCCGTTGCCAGAGACCGCTTTTACCGCCCTCTTTGCGGGCCAGGCCAATGTCTGTAATTTCCATCCCTCTATCCACCGCCTTACACATATCGTAGATCGTTAACGCGGCGATCGAAACGGCTGTCAGAGCCTCCATTTCAACCCCCGTTTTGCCTGCAACACGGCATGAAGCCGTGACCATAATGGCATTCTCGTCATGCAAGGATTGAAACTGAACATCAACAGCTTCGAGCATGAGGGGGTGACAGAGTGGTATCAGGTCGGAGCATTTTTTCGCCGCCTGTATGCCCGCTATTCTCGCGACTGCTAGCACATCGCCCTTCTTTGAGCCGCCGGCTTCGATGAGCTGCAGGGTTTCTGGTTCCATACAGACGCGGGCTTGTGCGACAGCGATACGCACAGAAACTGATTTATCGCCCACATCCACCATGTGCGCAGCACCGGTTTCATCAAGGTGGGTCAGCTTGGGCATTACTTTCTCCTGGAGCGGGTTTAAATTTCGCTCACGGAGTCTATCCAAGTGAAGGCCGGGCCACAATCGGATTGATCTGTCTGACCAAAAAAATTGGCCAGAGTGCACCGTGTTAACGTGCCACGCGCCAGCTATTGTGAAGCCTGTAATCTGGAGAAAATACTATGTCGAAACTGTCACTGGGCTTGCAACTTGGTTATTGGGGCGCTCAGCCTCCCACGAATCACCTCGAAATGGCGAAGGAAGCTGAGGCGCTGGGTTACGACTCGGTGTGGACAGCAGAGTCCTATGGCAACGACTGCTTCACGCCACTGGCCTGGGTGGGAGCCAATACCAGCACCATTCGTCTGGGGACCTCGGTCGCGCAGCTATCTGCCCGCACGCCGACTGCTTGTGCCATGGCGGCTCTGGCCATGGATCATCTATCTGGAGGAAGGATGATTTTGGGATTGGGCGTGTCGGGCCCGCAGGTGGTAGAGGGCTGGTACGGCCAGCCCTATGCAAAGCCCGTCACTCGAACTCGCGAATATGTTGAGATCATCCGCAAGGTGCTGGCCCGGGAAGAACCTGTAACCAGTGACGGTGAATTTTACCCCCTGCCCTACGACGGACCCAACGCCTGGGGCATGGGCAAGCCCATTAAATCAATCGTCCATCCGCTGCGCGCCGACTTACCAATATTCATTGGCGCCGAGGGCCCACGTAATGTGACCCAAACTGCAGAAATCGCCGACGGATGGCTGCCACTTTACTACTCACCATATCGACAGGAAGTGTATGCGGACCAATTGGTTGCTGCCAAAGATGGTTTTGAAATATCCCCCATTGTGCTGGTCAACATCAACGAGGATCTGGAGCAGGCATTATTTCCGGTGAAGGCAATGTTGGCATTTTACATAGGGGGCATGGGCGCAAAGAAGCGCAATTTCCATAAAGAGCTAATGTCGCGTATGGGCTTTCCCGAAGAAGCCGAGCACATTCAAGAGTTGTTTTTTGCCGGTAAACGGGAAGAGGGAATCGCCGCAGTCCCAGACGCTTTTGCGGACGAAATATCGCTGTCTGGGCCGCTTGATCGCATTAAGGAAAAGCTTGTGGATTGGCAAAATTCTCCTGTCACCTCGTTATTGATACATGGCGATACTAAATTACTTCGCGATATGGCAGAGTTAACCCTCTAAGCCTATACGAAAAACAAGGTGCCTCACCCGCTAGGTTGATTCAATTATTCTATGCTGCCAACTGCGCGACAAAATCACGCTTTAGAGTTCGAGCAGACATGAAAAAACAGCCAGCGGCAACGATGAGCCAACAGACCGTGACCGAAATCGCCTGTTTAAGGCCCGTTGAGTTCGCCTGATCGCAGACTGTTCGCTGGATCTCGCTTAGCTCCAGATCTTTCCCCCGACAGATTTCAGACGTTAGTTCGCCATCTAAAGTGCTACTGGCAAGCTGCATGTTCATAAACGTATCACTCATAAAACCGACAAAGTACGGTCCAAGACCATTGCCTATCAGTGACACCAGGATAAGCAGGACGGCAATTGCAGTGGCCCGCGAACGGTTACTGACTACGCCCTGGCCAATGTTGTACTGCGCGCCAAGGTAGGCGTAATGGCAGATTGCCCCTATGCCCCAAAAGATAAATACAACGGTAAGATCCTCCGCATAGAAGGCTGCAACATACGCAGGGGCTGCGATTAGCAGGCCGATCGCGGGAACCCAGGCCACCGCAGTCTGCGAACGCGGGGTAAGCTTTTCCGTGATGTAGCCGCCAAAAAACGTACCTATTGCAGCCAGAAACGATAGTGGGGCGCCGAATTTGATGGCGGCGTCCCGGACGTCCAGCCCGTGTTCACGCGCCAGGAAAGGCGCCTGAAAGCTGACCAGGCCATAACCTACAAAGGCAACAAGGGAGGCGCCGATCGCCATCCACCAGAAGGTTGGCTTGTGTTTGAGTTCTTGAAACGCTACAGCCCAGTGAGCGGGCGTCTTGGGGGACGAGTCGGGAGGGTCGGAGTAGCCCCGGGGTGGTTCCTTGATTGTCAGCAGCACAATCAATGCCACTATAATACCCGGCAGCCCGACAATGACGAACGCGATTCTCCATCCTTCTACCGAAGCCCAGTCTAGCCCCGTAAACAACCCGCCAAGGCCAATGCCATTTATCCACGCGCCAAAATCAGCACCTTGCATTTGCGCAATAGGGCCACCGAAAAGATTCGCCAGAACGCTTCCCAGGGTGACGCCCATCGAGTAAATACCCAGTGCCGTAGCTCGCTTGCGGGCAATAAAGTAGTCGCCAATAATGGAGTTGGCCGGCGGGGTGCAACCCGCTTCACCAATGGCCACACCAATTCTAAAACACAACAGTACCAGGAAGCCCGCGGCAAAACCGCACAAGGCTGTCATCAACGACCACAAAATGATGCACACAGTGATCACTTTGACGCGATTGGATCGATCCGCCCACAGCGCTATTGGCAGCCCCATGACTGCGTAAAAAATGGCAAACGGAGGGCCGTATAGCAGTCCCCATTGGGAATCGGTCAAGCCGAATGAGTCGATGATGGGCTGGGCAACAACTGCGATTAGCGTTCTATCGATGAAGTTCAGCGTATACACGGCCAAGAGTAAAAATAGCACGTAGTTTCGATAAGTCGGCGTGCCATATCCAGTGAGATGGCCGTCCTGTGCAGTGTCTGCAGTCGTGCTCATTATTATTATTCCATTGTTGCTACTGGCCTGAAACTACCTGCGACTCTATTCATGCCCAGAAACACGCAACTTAGCACAGGTCCTGAAATTGTTCCGGCATTATTGAGATCTGCGTACTCGCGATGCTCGACCTGAGCACGCTGCGGACTGAGCTAGAGAGCTCTGGCTAAAGCAGCTCAATAATAACCCCTTCCTCTCCCACTTTCAGGTCAAGGGAAGAAGCTACCTCATCGACTACTCGTAGGCCACTCAGGTAAGCACCATGCACCGTCTGATAATGGGGAGCAGGTTGAGTTGCCTCGCCGGCGAAAAACAAAGTGTTAGCGACAGGCTTGGCAAGCTCTGCCCTTTGGCCCTGGCCACCGGGGCGCGTAATCGAATACGAGCCGTAGCTGTAAGGGTCTGTTTGCCAATCTTTAAACGCATGCCACGTTAGCTGCTGCTGAAGATCTGTAAAACCGCTAGCCTGTTCCAGCCACTGCAGAACCAGTTGCAAACCAGCTTCCGGCCCCAACGCGCTCAGTTGCTGCGCCGCGCTGCCGGTAAACCAACCGCTGATGGCATTGCCCTCCGGACGAACATCATGCGGCACGGAAAAGTGCACGCGCCCATCCATGCGGCTGAGGCCACCAGGCGAGGGAATCACACCCTGCCAGAAGGCCTTCTCAAACAGCATTGGCACAACCACCGCCTGGCCCATTTCAATTGTATTTAGAGCACTCTGTTTCGCTTTTGGCAGTGGGGGTTGAAACTTGAGATCCCCGCTATGCAGCACGCCGACCGGCACGGTGACAATAACGCGGCGCGCCGTCACTGCACTCTCTATGCCGCGATCCTTATAAATAACTCCGCAGAATTCTTCACCCCACAGGATGTCCGTCACCACGCTCTCCAGACGGATGCGCCCGGATAATTCCGCTTCCATTTTTTTAACGAGACGGCTATAACCGCCAAAGATAATGAAGTTCTCATCCAGGTACTCATCCCACTGCGCACCATCCTCGACCGCTGCTCGCATGCTAATACGATCCGGTTCAGCGGACCAGCTGTTCGCTTCGGTTGAAATAGTATCGGGATCAGGTCCGTCCAGCCCTAGTTTTTCAGTGAATTCGCCCAGAGAAACATCCGGGCCTTCATAGGCCGCATAGGCCTGCTGTAGTTTTGTATATGAAGCCTCCCTGGCATCCTCGTTCAGCGGCGCGGCTTGCTGGCCGTCGTTGAAGTAGAGGTATTCCGGCTCACCAAAGTGATTCATCGAACGGGTTTGCAGGCCGTACTCTTCAACCAGCTCAAAGGTCGCGGCTTTGCTGCCGTGAATAAATTGTGCGCCCAGCTCCACACCGTGCGGTGACACATCATCAGTTGAGGTATAAATGCGCCCGCCCACGCGATCGCGAGCATCCAGCACCAGAACCTTTAGCCCAGGCCCCACTTTGCTCATCATGCGGGCCGCAGACATACCACTAATGCCAGCGCCTATGATAATAACGTCGTAATCAATACCGACGGCCGAAGCTCCACCTATCGGCCCTAGCATCGCAGCTGCGCTCAAGGCAGCGCCGCGTTGCAGGAGCTCTCTACGTTTTAATCTGGACATGTAGTTATCTCACGCTAATACATCGCCAAGGATAGCTGTTGCTCGCAGCGGGTGGTAATCACAGGTGAGTTTGTGTGACGGGAATCACGTTTTTCCGGACAAACGGCTTAAACGCTTATTCTGGTCGGTAAAGAGTTGCTTACCTGTAGGTCACCACAATATAGCCAACCAATGGGGTATCGCCGCAAGCACTTATCGTATGCTCCACATCAGCGCGGTACTGTGCGGAATCGCCGGACTCAAGCTCACAGGCCGTTTCACCGGCAACCAGCCTGGCAGCGCCGCTAGCGACGGTAAACAGCTCCCGTGTGCCGTCAAAATGGGGCGCACTTTCAAGGGCTGCGCCGGGCTGCAGTTCCAGTTCGTAGAATTCAACATTTTTTTCCATATGCAGCGGTGACAAGGTCCTAATTCGACAGCCCCCATCCGCCCTGAACACGTGGCTGGGATCATTGCCATGAACGATCTCTATAGTGCTACTCGCCATGGGGTCATCAACCAGTTCACCGACACTCATACCGAAGGCCTGAGCAATGCGAGAGGTAACCGCGAGAGTGGGATTTGCCTGCCCACGCTCTATTTGGCTAAGCATAGAGCGACTTACACCCGACGCAGCCGCCAACTGCTCCAGGGTGTAGCTGTGCCGCTGCCGCAAATCGGCCATGCGTGCGCACAGCATCTGGACGGATGGTTCTGTGGTGGTCTTGCTCATCATATTTCCCTGATAGCGGATTTATATCTTGCATATCGAACGATCGAATTCTAATATACCGGAATAATTCCTCTATAGCGACGACGAATCATGAAAGCACTGGTAAAACGCGAAGCAAAACAGGGCCTATGGCTTGAAGATGTCCCTGAACCTGAAGTGGGCATTAATGACGTGCTGATCAAGATGAAGCGAACCGCCATTTGCGGTACGGACATGCACATATACAACTGGGATGCCTGGGCACAGAAGACTATCCCCGTCCCTATGGTAGTCGGGCATGAATTTGTAGGTGAGATAGTAGATGTTGGCAATAATGTAATAGGTTTTCGCCCGGGGCAGATAGTCTCCGGAGAAGGTCATGTGGTTTGTGGTCGTTGCCGCAACTGCATGGCTGGCCGTCGCCACTTGTGTGCCCAGACCTCGGGAATTGGGGTGGACCGGCCCGGGGCGTTTGCTGAGTACCTTGCACTACCCATGTCCAATGTTTGGGAGCACAGCGATGGCATTGACCTCGATGTAGCCGCCCTCTTCGATCCGTTTGGCAATGCCGTGCACACCGCATTGCAATACGACCTGCTAGGAGAAGATGTATTGATCACCGGCGCAGGACCAATCGGGGCGATGGCAGCCGCTGTTTGTAAACATGCAGGCGCGCGCCATGTGGTTATCACCGATGTAATCGACTCGCGCCTGGAACGCGCCGCTGCGTTGGGGGCTACGCGAACGGTGAATGTCTCAAGGGAAAGTCTAGCGGATGTACAGCGAGAGCTGCACATGAGCGAAGGCTTTGACGTTGGCTTGGAAATGTCCGGCAACGAGCAAGCCTTTAACGATTTGCTGAAGAATATGTGTCACGGCGGCAAGGTGGCCATCCTCGGTATACCCGCCGAAAGCACGGCCATTGACTGGAGCACCGTGATCTTCAATATGCTTACATTAAAAGGTATTTACGGCCGCGAGATGTATGAGACCTGGTACAAAATGTCGGTAATGATAGAGTCGGGGCTGGATATTTCGTCGGTGATTACCCATCGCTTGGGTTATCGCGATTTTCAGCACGGATTTGATGTAATGAACAGCGGAGAGGCCAGCAAGGTCATCCTCAACTGGGAAGAATAGGAGCCACCAATGTACGAGCGTTTCCAGGAGCACCTGGCCGGAGAACTGGCCGGTATAGAAAGTGCGGGCTTGACCAAGCATGAACGACTGATTACAACACCTCAGGGCGCTCGTGTCGGCGTTACTAGCGGCGCGCAGGTACTCAACCTTTGCGCCAACAACTATCTGGGCCTGGCCCAACACCCGCAAGTTAATGAAGCGGCAGCGCAGGGCTTGCAGGAATGGGGCTTCGGTATGGCCTCGGTGCGTTTTATCTGCGGCACTCAGTCTCTGCACAAGGATCTGGAAAACAGGATTAGTGCGTTCCTGGGCACTCAAGACACCATCCTCTATCCGTCATGCTTTGACGCCAACGGCGGGCTATTTGAAACATTACTGGGCGCTGAAGATGCAGTTATTTCCGATGAGCTAAATCACGCCAGCATCATTGACGGTGTGCGTCTGTGCCGGGCCAGTCGCTATCGTTATCGCAATAACGATATGGCGGACCTGGAAACTCAGCTAAAAGCAGCTGATGCCGCTGGCGCGCGTTTCAAGTTGATTACCACCGACGGCGTGTTCTCTATGGACGGTTATATTGCCCGGCTCGACGAAATTTGTGACCTGGCGGATAAGTATGGGGCCTTGGTGCATTTTGACGATTGCCATGCCACCGGCTTTATCGGCGAGAATGGTAAGGGTACCCACGAATTACGTAACTGCATGGATAGAGTAGACATCATTACCGGTACGCTGGGCAAAGCACTGGGGGGCGGAAGTGGTGGTTACACTGCTGCACGCCAGGAAATCGTAGACCTGCTGCGCCAGCGTTCACGCCCCTACCTGTTCTCCAATACGGTAGCACCGCCGGTAGTTGCGGGCGCGATCAAAGCCATTGAATTGGTTAGCGAATCGCCAGAACTACGCGACAAGCTGCGCCATAACACAGGGATTTTTCGCGAAGGGCTTGAACGATTAGGCTTTGAACTATTACCGGGGGAACACCCGATTGTACCGGTGATGCTGCACGATGCTGCGCTGGCGGCCAAGTTTGCCGAGGCCATGCTCGCCCTTGGCGTTTACGTGGTGGCGTTTTCTTTCCCCGTGGTACCCAAAGGTAAAGCACGTATTCGCACACAGATGTCTGCAGCGCTCAGCGACGACGATATAGGATTTGCACTCGAGGCATTTGCACGGGCGAAAAAGGAAGTAGGATGTTAAGCTGACCTTGTCGTATTGCGAATACGCTCTGAAACCCTCTACAGGTCCTCTCTTTGATTCAGCAGTTAATGACAAAGCAGTTGCTGCCACTTGCAACAATCATCTGCGCGGCTCTGCTCGGGTCTTGCGCAGTGCAAACTCCGAGTCTGGAAAGACTTTATAAAACGTCCAACAGCCTCGTCGGACATCCACCGGTCATTCTGATTCACGGTGCCTTCGGCGCTCGATTATGTAACTCGGATGAGAAAGAACTTTGGCCGGGAAGCCTTCGTGACGTTATTTTTTCAGACTATCGTGATCTCGCACTTGCTACTAATCTGGACCCAGCCAACGAACATGCCCGATTGCATACATGCGGGCTCACAGATACCGTCGCCGGCCAGGATTTCTACGGCGCTATCGAAGCCACGTTAACGGGCGCTGGTGGATATACATTTTCTCAACCTGGCCAACCAGTACAATCCAACCAAAGAAACTACTACCGGTTTACCTACGACTGGCGACAGGACAACGCTACCAGTGCTGCAGCATTGGACCGATATGTAGAGCAGATACGTCTGGATCACGGTAATCCTGACCTCAAGGTAGATATTGTTGCGCACAGTATGGGCGGTCTGGTCACTCGATACTGGCTTCGCTATGGCACCCGAGACGTACTCAGCGGTAACGACTTCCCAATAAACAATGACGGCGCCAAAAAAACCCGCAAAATAATCTTACTGGGCACGCCGAACCTGGGTTCTACTGCTGCATTACAACAGCTACTCGAAGGCGCTGACTTTGGCGTCAACAAAATTGGTTCCGATGTGCTTTTAAGTTTCCCCAGCGCCTACCAGCTGTTACCGCATCCGATAGCAGATTCAATTATTAGCGACAGCGGTAATACCCTCTCCCGCGATCTATTCGATAGCGAAATTTGGCGTTCGCTGGAGTGGGGCCCCTTCGATGAGCAAGTCCGGCGCTCGCTACAGGATCGGGCGTGGACGACTGAAGATATCTCTCTATTGGAGTCTTATACTCACAAACACCTGGAACGCGCCCGTCGTTTCGTGTGGGCTCTCACCGTTGAAAATACCGCCCGCCCCTACGAACTTATTGTCTTCGGTGGGGACTGCGTGCCAACGCCGGCCAGGGTTTTGATAGAGAATGTAGGGGATGATTCGCATGTGAGGCTCTGGCCGTCGGAGATGCAAAACGCTGCAACGGGAATTGATTATGAGCAGCTTATGCTAGAACCAGGAGACGGCGCAGTGACCAAGGCTTCCTTGCTAGCGCGTACCGCGCTTGACCCCAGCGTGCCCAGGCATCGATTCAGCGACTTTCCACTCGACTACGCCGTCATGTTCTGCGAAGACCACAGTAAACTGCCGGGCAACATCACCTTCCAGGATAACCTGTTACATATACTACTTAGCCAGTGAGTGCTGCAGTGCAGCCTTAACGATTGGCTTTTAGTACTTCCTCTTCCAACTGCTCAAGGCGATCTTTACCAAAGAACATCTCCTCGCCGACATAAAATGTCGGAATGCCGAATGCTCCACGCTGTACAGCCGCCTCGGTGTTGGCGACGAGTTTTGCTTTTACCGCCGGGTCCTGGGTCTGTTCCATTAATTTAGCGCCATCCAGGCCTGCATTCGTCAGCGCGGTAACAAAGACCTCAGGGTCGTCCATTTTCAGGGATTGTTCCCACATTGCTTTCAAACCTACTTCGATATATTCGAGCAGCTGACCGCCCTGCTCTGCTGCAATTGCGCCTCGCATTAACACCAGTGTATTAACGGGAAAGTGTTCATTCATTTTAAAATCATCAAGCTGATGTTTCTCGATAAAACGCCGGGTTTCCAACATTTCATACTCCATTTTTCCTTTAATACCAGCGAAAGCGATCATAGGCGCCTGATTCCCCGTGGCCTTAAAAATCCCGCCTAACAGGCAGGGGATAATATTCAATTCGGCCCCCGTACGCGTGACAATGTCGTGTACCGCTTTGTAGCTCAAATAGGCATTGGGGCTAGCGAAATCAAAAATGAAATCTATTTTTACAGTCATAACTGCTCTCCTACCAAGTTTCTGTCCAGGGCCGCAGGTCTAGCTCATGGGTCCAAGCCGTGCGGGGTTGATTGTGTAGCATGACATAGGCCTGCGCAATGTGATCAGGATTGAGGATACTGTCTTGCTCTCGCAGATCATCGACCTGCGGTACGTTGTCACGAATAAAATTTGAATCAATCATCCCGTCAACGATGGTATGCGCTACATGGATGTTTGACGGCCCTAACTCTCTGGCCATTGACTGTGCCAGTGCGCGCAAGCCATGTTTTGCACTGGCAAACGCTGAAAACCCGGAGCTGCCCCGGACACTGGCTGTCGCACCGGTAAAAATAATGGTGCCACTGCCCCGCTCTACCATCTTTTTAGCGACTTCCCTGCCCATGAGAAAACCGGCGAAACAAGCCATTTCCCAGACCTTCCTATAAACCTGGGCGGTTGTATCTCTTATGGGGAAATTGACGTTTGCACCAATATTAAATACGGCAACCTCGATGGGTGCGACATCTGTCTCAATGGTGTCAACCAGATCAATCACTGACTGTTCTTCGCGGGCATCTGCGGCCATTGCAAGCGCCTCAAAGCCCTCACTACGGATACTTGCAGCCAATGCTTCCAGAGCATCACTGTGTCGCGGCCGTCGCGACAGGCAGGCGACCATGCCTTCTCGAGCGAATGCGCGCCCTATAGCACTGCCGGTGTCGTCCCCGGCGCCAATGACCAGGCAGGCCTTTTTCTTCGTACCCATGCTTTGCTCCTTGGCCCAATGACCTCAAAAAAAATACATACAGCCTGATGCTCACATAATAAGGACTATAATTGCTTTGATATCATTGCGCACCTGTTCGAATACGAATTCCTGTTGATAGCAGCTCAAGTGGTCGAACTGAATCGAGAATACATGCATCCCCTCCTCGTCTGGGATAACCTAGCGTAGTGTTAAAGGCAAATTGAATAGAGGCGATCTATGAACGTTGCAATTGTTGGGTGCGGCATGATTGCTGACACTCACGCCAGTGCGCTTCGTGCGCTCGGTCACAAGCTGGTACTGGCAGTTTCAAGAACAATGGAGGGTGCAGAAGCGTTCTCAAAAAAGTGGCATGTGGCGCGGTACAGCAACGTACTCAGCGACGATTTACTGCATGACGTTGACTGTGTTCATATATGCACACCGCCGGCCTCTCATTATGAGCTGGTCAAACAATGTCTGGAGCTCAGTAAGCACGTCATCTGCGAAAAACCACTTTGCCTGTCGGCAGAACACGCCAAAGAACTGATGCAACTAGCCAAGAGTAAAGGCGTAACCGGCGCGGTAAATTTCAATGTTCGTTACTACCAGGCCTGTGGCAAGGCGAAAGAAATTGTCAGCCAGCAAGATTTTGGTCGCACGCTGATGGTTCAGTGCAATTATCAGCAGGAATTCCACGCCTTGCCGGAAGCCTATTCATGGCGGTATCAGCCGGAAATTTCAGGCCCGATGAGAGCAACAACAGAAATTGGCTCGCACTGCATAGATTTGATCCGCCATTGGACTGACCTGAAGATCACCTCAGTGAGTGCCAATTTTGGGTGTTTCACTCCTGTCAGGCAGCTTAGTCAGGGACTGATGCACCGAGAGCCTCAGGATTATTCGTCGCCAGTGGAGGTGAAGTCCGAGGACGCCGCAGTGATATCACTACAATTTGAAAATGGCGCTATCGGCTGCATCCTGCTATCGGAAATCGCTCACGGAAGACACAACAGCATTAAATTGGAAGTTACCGGCGACACCCAGTCTGTATGGTGGGAATCGGAATCACCCTACCATCTGCATACGGCAACAAAGGGCGGCGGAATCAATACCGCTATAGACGCATTCAGCCAAAGTTTCACCGATACGGTAACGCAGTTTATTGAACATGTTTACGCGGCCATTACATCAGGCTCTCAGCAAAACACCTTTCCTGACTTTTCCGACGGATATGTTAATTCATTAATTTGCGACGCTATTTACGAGAGTGCACAAAACAAGGCTCAGTGGATTGAGATAGAGGATTACTAGTTATGCACGACCTCGATGACCCGAATATACACCCGGATGTTAAAGCCATATGCGACCACTACCAATTCGATACGATGCCCGTTGAAGGGACATTGTACAAAAGCACTTATCGCTCGTCTCATAGATTAGCCAATGGCGGACCCGCTGGTACAGCAATTATAGGGCTGTACTCAAACCTGCCCTTGAGCGTTTCCTGCTTTCACAAACTACTGAGTGATGAGGTATGGCATGTCTATGGTGGCGACCCCTTTAGACTGGTATTGCTGCACGATGACGGCTCCGTAGAGGAGGTCCTCATGGGGACGCAGCCAGAAAATGGCCAATCAGTGCAGTTCACAGTTCCGGCCAATACCTGGCAGGCGGGTTATCTGATCGAGGGAGGTCGCTATGCGCTATACGGTTGCACTATGGCACCAGGGTTTCGTGGGCAGGATTTCACCGCAGGTACCGCCGACGAACTGATAGCGCGCTACCCTCAGGCAGAGGAGACTATACGGATGTTAAGTGTCAACGGAACTGAAACAACCATGCCAGCGGGTTATGAGGAAGATTAGGAGCTTCAGTTCTGCCTGCACAGTCGAACTAGTAGCGCCGGCATTTTATCCGGGTGGCGGATGGCCCTGTTGAAAGCCAAAATGACTACCGTGCCAAGCACCATAATCACAACGGGAAGCACTATCGAGGTGTCTGCGGCGTCCGCTGGATCAATAAACAATATGCCGGCTATAGAGGCCGATAAATAAGAAGCAAGCGTGCCACAGAGCATCGCTTTTAAGCCCAGTTTGGCCAGGTCGTGTTTACGATTAGGTGCCAGTTCTCCAAGTCCACCAATCATGATGGCAACAGCACCGAGGTTAGCAAAACCGCAAAGGGCGAAGGTCGCAATGATGACCGATTTCTGGCTCAAATTACCGGCATCAATCAGCTGTGTCATTTGCAGATAGGCCACAAACTCGTTAATAACCAACTTGGTGCCCATCAAGCCGCCAACTGAGGTGGCATCCTGGAGCGGCACACCCATGATCAGTGCGGCATAATGAAAAATGCCACCGAGAATTCCGCCCAGTGTCAAATTATTGAAATCGATATTTAAGACAACAGCATCCTTTGCGGATTCAAAGAACGTACTAACCAGGAACAGTCCTGTTCTTCCGAGGATGTAGTCAATTAAGGAAATAATGGCTATTGCGGCAATCAACATGGCGCAAACCACCACCCCGACTTTCAATCCATCTGACGCACCATTAGCAATGGCATCGATAGAGTTCACCGAGGTCTTCTCTATATTCAAGTCAACCTTGCCACGAGTCGGTGACTCTTCTGTTTCGGGGTAAATTATTTTTGATATAACCAGGGCGCCGGGAATAGCCATGATGCTAGCGGCCATCAGATAAGCGGCGGACACGCCCATTTCAATATAGACCGCCATAATCGCACCTGATATACAGGCCATCGAGCCGGCCATAATCGCCAATAGCTCTGACTGAGTGACGGTTGGCATATAGGGCTTGATCAATATTTGGGCTTCGACCATGCCGACAAAGACGCTGGAGGTGTTAGACGTAGCTTCTGAGCCACTGGCTCCCATAATCTGGTAGATGACGCCGGAAATTGCGCCGACCACGCGCTGCATCAAGCCAAGGTGATAAGCGAGCCCTGATAACGCCGCAACAAAAATCAGCGTAGGAACCAATTTGAAAGCGAAAACGAATGTACCTGCAGGGCCAAACACTTCAACCATGGAGGCCGTATCAGCCAGCGGGCCCAAAACAAAGGTTGCACCGTCGTTGGCGAAACCCAGCAGACGCTCCACCGCCGCGCCCAGGAACTGAAACAATGCCTGTCCCCAGGGTGTCCTGAGAACAAACATCGCCAGAATGAGTTGCAGGCTGAGGCCACAGATAACCAAGCGCCAGTTCACGGCGCTGCGATTGTTGGATAAAGACAGAGCCAGCGCGAATATCGCGACGACTCCGATTAGACCTGTGAACTGTGCCATTGAATCCAATTCTTATTATCGAGCCCTAACGCCCATGAGTTTTTTAGAAACTGTATCTGGCTTCCACTCCCCAGAAAGCAGGCTCATTGATGAAGGCCGAGAGGTTGAGGAAGTCAAGCGCACCATCAACGGTTAATTCATCCGTAATGTTACGACCGACTACCGCTAGATCCAGTTTCTCCCCAGGAGTCTTGTAGCCAAACCTGACGCCACCTAACCAGCGCTCCTCTGCGACATGTTCCACTGACTCATAGAGGAAAATATTGGATTCACCTCGATAGTTCCAGTCAGTATTGAAGTACATGCTAGCACCTGAAGACAAAGGCACGGTGTAAGACAGAGCGACGTTGAAAAGCCATTCCGGGGATCGCGGTAAGGGGTTGCCATCGACGAACACTGTGTCAAAGGGTCCAAAGTCTGATGGGTTATCAACGCTAGCAATAGGATTCTTTATTGTACAAAGAGGCGTTGAGGTACACGCTGATGTCGTCAGGTTTTTGTCGTCAATCTCTGTGTCGTTGTAGCTAAGATTCGACATGAAGCGGAAATTTTCCGTGATCAGCCACTCAAAATCCGTTTCAAACCCGGCTCCCTGCGTTTTGTCAGCGTTCAGAAGCGTATTGAAATTTCCGAATCCGCCGGTCGCGGTCAATTGCTGATCTTCGATCTCGAACGAATAAATTGCAGCGTTCCAGCGAGCTGCACCGTCCAGAAGAACACTCTTGAACCCGATCTCGACTGAAGTCAGCGTTTCAGTATCAGCCTGACTGGTAAAACCAAAGCGACCAATGGTAACGGGGCCACGAGAAGCTTCCCCGACCCGACCATAAATACTCCAATCATTGTTCAGGTCGTAGTTAACTGCGAGGTCCCAGCTGATGTAATCGTCCTGTGTATCGATGGATGCCGAAAATGCTGTCGAATTGGGCCCTGGAACAACCTCGAGATCTTTATCATCATCGGTGTAGCGCAGGCCTCCGGTCACGGCCAAATCGTCCGTGACTCTATACTCAACCTGCCCGAATACCGCGATAGATTTCGTTTGTTGTTCTACAAAGGTTGTTCGATCGAGTTCCGGGGCGCTAAAGTCTGGCGCGATTGACGCCATAAAGTCGGTACTGCGAATCGTAATATCTTCATCGAAATAGAACAGGCCCACTTGGTAGAACATTTTGTCAGTTTCACCGGAAAGCCTGAATTCCTGGCTAAATTGATAGTGGTCATCCAAACCATCGCCAGATGCCACCACACCAAACGCATTTCTGCCAAGATCTCCAAACTCATCAAAACTAAAGGTAACAAGGCCACCGTCAACATCCGCGCGACTGAAGCTATCAACAGTGTCGTAGCCAGTGATCGAGGTCAGCGTGAGGCCGCCAAATTGGTATTCAATATTGGCGCTAGTCCCAAAATGTTCCATTTCAAAGCCAGCGGGGCTGTCTTGAGTGACCTCTTCCTCATCAAACCCGGAACGGAGGCCTTCTTTGCCCTGCTCCAGCGCGTTGGCATAGAATATTTGCGGATGGTCGCCGTCCTGATCAAATCCATGAAATTTAACCAATGCGGTCAGATTCTCACTGGGCTCGAATAAAAACTGCAGTCGATATGCGAACTCGTCAAATCCACCGAATTCGTCACCGGTGACCGAGTTGTCAATCCAGGCGCCCCGGTCTACATATTTCAATGATAGTCTCGAAGCGATTGTGTCGGTCAACTCACCACCGATGGCCAGTTCGACGTTTGCGGTTTCACGACTGCCATAGCCGCCACTGATATAGCCTTCGGTTTCGTGAGAAGGTCTAACCGAGTCAATTTTAACAACCCCCGCAGGCGTATTACGCCCGAACAATGTACCCTGAGGGCCTTTCAAGACCTCAACACGAGCGACATCGAACAACGGCAGGCTCTTCAGTACCGAGTTTTCCAGCGCTATAT
This sequence comes from Halioglobus sp., assembly GCA_036961205.1. Lineage (GTDB taxonomy): Bacteria > Pseudomonadota > Gammaproteobacteria > Pseudomonadales > Halieaceae > CALJFL01. Next base: position 101,647 of record JBALVI010000005.1, read on the forward strand.
CATCCAGGATCATGGAGACCGGTTGGCTTCCATTGACGTCGAAGTCGGTGTTCCCCAAACCGCGAATATAGAACCGGGGCGATTGGCGGCCATTGGACGATTCAATCTGAAGACTGGGAACCCGACCAGCCAGAGCACGGATGTTTTCCGCTGAGCCTACAAAATCATTGATAGATTCGCCCGATATCGCAGATACAGATGCGGGGACATCCTGCAAGGATTGCACTCTTTTTTGGGCAGTAACAAAAACCTCTTCCAGAACCGGTTGAGCCAGGGCCGCACTGGCAAACGCCACGCTGGAGGCCAACAGGCTAACCTTATACACAAAAGCCATTTTATTGCCGGATTTATATGCTGTATTCATCAATATCTCTCATAAACGTTAAAGAAAGGGGAATGTAGTTGTCTAACGGGCCCGCTAACTGACAGTCAAAGGGAGCGACTTCAGTCCGCGACTAGTGATGCCCAGCCTATATTCCGGCCGGACTGAGGTAAAGCACTCAATACTGGAAAATTCACGTAATAGAGTAGTGAAAATTATCTCCATATCCAGACGTGCCAAATGGTTGCCCAGACAGAAGTGGGCGCCCTTGCCAAATGCGATGTGGCGATTGGGTGAGCGGGTAATATCAAACCGCTCCGGATCGTCAAATTGGTGCGGATCCCGGTTGGCTGCACCATACATTAGCCCTATTTTGGTGCCCTTGGGGAACTGTTGACCCCTGAACTCCATATCCTCGAGCATAAATCGATGGAAAAAAGGCAGTGGCGACTCGTAGCGGAACATTTCCTGCACCGCCGTGTGGATGTGCTCCGGCTCTGCTCTGAGCCTGTCCATTTCCTGCGGGTTACGCAGCAACGCCAACATACCGTTGCCGGAGACATCGATGGTTGATCCGTGCCCTGCCGCCAGGATGATAATGCAGGTGGAAATAAGTTCGTCCCGGTTTAACTCGCCCTGAGTCTCCGCCGCCACCAGCAGACTAATCAGGTCATCGCGCGGCACTGCCCGCCTCTGGGCAGCCAGTTCAAGGAGGTAATCGGAGAATTCGGTGGCAGCTTCCTCGGCCAGCGCCAGATCCTCAGGCGTTCTATCTTGCTCAAAGAATTGCACAATATTCTCTGACCAGATTCGCAGACGATCGCAATCCTGCTCCTGCACACCCAATAGCTGCCCAATAATCAATCCGGGGATAGGCGCCACAAAGTCCTCGATAAAGTCGAACTCAGCCATGTCCCGTATGACTTTAATGCGGGCATCCACCAATTGTTGAATTTGTTCACGTAGCGCACTAATTCTGGCTGAGGTAAAAGTTTTGGACACCAGACCGCGCAATCGATCGTGCATCTCTCCCTCACTATCGATTACATTCACTCGCACGTAGCGGCTGAACACCGGGGTAGCTGCCCAGTTTTCAGCCGCTCGTTTTGTAGCCACGTCCTGTGCCGACATTACGTGTTCAAGGGTTCGCACTAATCGCTTGTCAGTAGCGAGGGCGAATACGTCGGCAAACGATGAAAACAGCCACATATCCCAAGCTTCGTGGTAATAGACGGGGTGGTTTTCACGCATTAGACGGTATGTCGGATAAGGGTCGCTGGCGAATTCGGCCGCGAACGGATCCAGCTTGAAGGAAGAGTTGTCTGGATCTGAGCTAAGCTGGCCCATTGTTTACCTCTAAATAACGGTTTATCTAGCCCCGACGGGTTAGAACTGCGATGGAGTCCTGATGTTTTTCCATCAGTTGAGCCAATGCGTTTTTTGCCTGCTCCATTGCGCTGTCGAAGCTGTCTCCCGCCACTGGCTGAACCACTTCGTAATAGCACTTCACCTTCGGCTCAGTACCTGAGGGACGCACGATCACGCGCGAACCGTCCTGCAGACGATAAATCAACACATCACTGAGTGGAAAATCCAGTGGTTCTGATGAGCCATTTGAGTGCATGCGAATGCCGCTGCTTAAATCATCAACGTGCGTGACCTCACTGCTGCCGATGTGGCTCGGTGGCTGATCTCGCAATCTATCGCACAGGGGCGGTGAGCCTGGCTGCAGCGCAATACTGCGCTGTCCCGTCATGAAAATACCATGCTGCCGATAGAGGGATTCGAGTTGATCGAGCACCGTTCTACCCTGTTGAGATAACTGCTCGGTCATTTGGGCAAAAGCCAGCAGTGCCGAAAGTCCGTCTTTGTCGCGGACCTGACGTCCTACCGCATACCCCAGTGCCTCTTCATAGGCGAACAGCAGCTGATGATTGGCATCCTCGTGATCCATGGCGACATTGGTCAGCCATTTGAAGCCGGTCAAGGTCTCGAAGTGTACTGCTCCAGTGGCTGCTGCAATGCTCTTCAACATGCTGGAAGACACAATGGTAGAGCAGACGATAGGCGTAAACGAATGGCGTTGCTGCAACAGGTAATTAGCCAGCAGTACGCCAACCATGTCGCCGGTCAACATTTGATAGTCACCGGACTCCTGCCGTACTGCCACAGCCAGGCGATCGGCATCTGGATCATTGGCGCAGGCCAGTGTGGCGCCATTTTCGCTGGCCAACGCCAGCACCAGATCCATCGCTCCCGGCTCCTCGGGATTGGGGAAGTTAACCGTGGGGAAACGGCCATCGGGTTCACGCTGGGATTCGACACTGTAGAACCGACGGAACCCGGCTTCTTGCAGTAGTGTCTCTGCAACGTCGGCCCCTACCCCATGCATAGCCGTATAGGCGATGCTGGTCTCCGGTGTACCGGACGAGTTTGAAAAAAGTGGGCTGGCCTGAATAGCGTCTATATAAGACCGGTAGAAATCTTCCCCCTGCACGCAAATAACTCCACGGGAGACACCTTCCTCAAACTCCAGCCAGGGAAGCGGCTCCAGCGCAGCATGCTCTATCGCGTTAGCAATACCCGCATCGTGTGGCGGAGTGATCTGCGCGCCATTTCCCCAAAAGACCTTATAACCATTGTATTGCGGCGGATTGTGGCTGGCGGTTACCACCACGCCCGCAGCAGCGCCTTTGTTAAGCACACCGAAGGCTGCTATTGGAGTCGCTGCTACTGCCGGTGTGATATAGACCGTGATGCCCAGCGCCGCAAAGACGCAAGCGGCGTCCATCGCAAACTGATGTGAATCGGGCCTGCCGTCATAAGCGACAACAATCCCACGCTTGGCGGCATCGGGTATGGTGTCGATAAGATAGGTGCCCAGGCCAGCAGAGGTTTCCTGGATGACTAGTCGGTTCATCCTGGCTGGTCCCGCACCCACTAAACCACGCAGGCCCGCCGTACCGAATTCAAGCCGGCCGGAGAAACGCTGAGAGAGCTCTTCTGTATTTCCTTGGTCCAACAGGCTTTGTAACTCATCCCTTGAAGCCGGGTCAGGGTCGCGGGCTAGCCAGGTACTGATTCGATCCTTCACCTTGATCTAGCCTAGCGCCGTCTTCAATCCGATTTGGATCATGGTATTGAGCGACAGCTGTCGATCTTCCGAGCTAAGCGCTGCTCCCGTTGCAATATTATCCGTTACCGTGCATATGGCCAGCGCCTTGGCCCCAAATTCTACAGCGGCGCCGTACAGTCCAGCGGCTTCCATTTCCACGCCGAGAATGCCGTATTTCTCCATGATTTTGAACATCGGTTGATCCGGCGTGTAGAACAGATCAGCAGAGAATAGATTGCCAACCTTTGCCTCAACCTCAAGCGCACGCGCCGAATTAACCGCCCTCTCCAACAGGCCATAATCAGCGATCGCTGCGTAGTCATAGCCTCCAAATCGTATGCGATTCACATTGGAGTCGGTACAGGCACCCATGCCGACAACGACGTCGCGCAAATCGACTTCACTGCTAACCGAACCACAACTGCCGACTCGGATAATCTCTTTTACGCCGTACTCTTTAATAAGTTCAGTTGCGTAAATAGATGCCGAGGGAATTCCCATACCGCTGGCCATGACCGAGACCCGTTTACCTTCATATTCGCCGGTAAAACCCAACACGTTCCGAACGTCAGTCACCTGCTCAGCGTTATCGAGAAAGTTGTCCGCGATGTATTTGGCTCGAAGTGGATCTCCAGGAAAGAGTACGGTCTCTGCAAAAGCACCTGAATCTGCATTAATATGAATCGAACCCATTATTTATCCTCTATTGAATAGCAACTGATGCCCTGAACAGGATGCTGCTGTAAAACGACGACCTAATGTACGCCGGTGCTTCTATACTGTCTACAATGGCAACAGGATCTGGTTAAGATACTTTGCCGGAGGTGATCTTCAGCCTGGGATATTTGATTGCAGGTGAGCCCCACTAGAACCCCGCTTCGAACTGCCTGAATCGGCCCTCTAGCTGCCACTGTAAGCTGGCCTTTTTATTGGTACTCAGAAAGTCGTCACACCGAGAAGACGGCGACTCTCCTGACACGTCTCGTCGGCATGCCTTATTGGTATCAAAGGATTTTATATCACGAAACAGGTTTTCTCCGGGTAAATAACTGTATGCCAGCGCGTTCCTGGATAGCTCTTTAATATCGTCGTAGCTCAAATCGTAGGTCTGCACTGCTCTTTGGTATTCATGCGTGATATCAATACGCGCAACCCCTTCATCGTCTGTGGATAGCGCCAGCGGTACACCATATTTTCGATACATGTCAAACGGATGATTTTGCCCGGACACGCCAAGAATTACTGCATTACTGGTCAGGTTAATCTCTACCAGAATTTCCTCTTCAGCCATCTGCTTTAGCAACTCGTGAGATTGTTGTTCATGCACAATACTAACGCCATGGCCAATTCGACTGGCCCCTGCAACGTTAATCGCTTTATCGATATTGCCTAGCAAGGCTGCGGTAGGAACCAGCCCCAGTGCGAGTTCGCCCGAGTGCAAGGTGATGTGCCTGGCGGCGTTAGGAAAATGCTCCGACAGTGCCGCGATCATCTCCATGTGCCAATCGTAATCTCGCAGTGCAATCGGGTGATCTTCAGGCGCAACAAAATTTAATCCCACATAGCGCGGGTCATTTTCGACAATCATAAAAGCCAGAACGGTCTGGGCGAGAACCATCTCGCGGGGCAGCACACGAATTACAGCTGAGATGTGGCGAACGGTGACATCACAACCTGGGCTGGGCGATGCCGTGTCGCATCCCGCAATATCCTGCCAGCGGCTTTCCATCTGACTTGTTTCTATTACAACCTGCTCATAGATCGTTTGGAGCTCATCACTGTTAATCCAGTCATCAAGGGCAGTGGTATCGATTTGACCGGCAACAGATGCACCCCAGGCAATAGCCCTGTCCATACCCGTGACAAACATCAATTCAAGATAATGGTTGTTCTGTAATGCAGCCCTATCGGTGATCTCTGCCAAAGCGTCGCCCTCACGGCCGGACAGCGCAGCAGCAAAGCGTGAGAATGTGACGAAAAACTGATCGTGCCCCGAGAGTTTGCCCCATTCGTAATTTCGTATGGACAGTGCGTCAATCAACCGATTTACCACTATCGCATCGTCTTTAATTTGTGCAACCGGCGGGCGCTTAGCCGCAGCGTCGCACGGGGGCAGAATTATGGTGTCGCTGGCCAGATCAATACATTTTCCATCTGCCGCAGCCCATTCGATATAGCTTTCTGCGTAAACAGCACCATCAAAGTGAGTATGAAGCTCGCCACCCTTGGGAAAGCGTGTAAGAAAGTCCCTAAGGAATACATCCTGGTCTTTTATCTGCTCAAAATAGTCGCTGGCACTTTCCTCATCGGCATGTCCCGGCACAACCCACATACCGCTGGCAATCACGAAACAACTCGCCCACAGTCCTCCACTAAACTCTGACATCTTCATCACTTGGTGTCCGCACTCCAAAATCACTCAACTTACCCCTACTTCAGGGTCCAGCGTTCTACTTACAAAAACAGCTCAAACCTTATCATGGAATAAGTACAGATAAGCTCAGTGAACTGCCACCAGTCGTCGACGCTTCTGTTTGACTAAATAATCTGTATAAACTATCGTGATCGGCTGCTCTTAAACCCACGGTGAATATCGCCAGAGATTAAGTATCGGCCAGAGCAGCACTAAAACGCTCGCGGTTCACTTCAAGCACAAATCAACGCCAACGGGGAGTCTCGTGGCAACAAATCTTAGTAAAAGCGAAAAATCGGATTCGGGCGCTCGCCAGCAAGATGAGGGTCACCCACGTCTGTCTCTGGTAGATAAAATCCCCAGGAACACCGGTACAGAGTTCCACCCGGAGTGGATCGAAGACATCCGCATTAACCTGAGCGCTGTCGAACGTCGCATCGCCAGCCTGGGTGCCCGTCGTTCGGTTAAAAAGGAATGGCAGGCCGCGTGGCTGCTGAAAGCCATTTCGTGCATCGATCTAACCTCTTTAGCGGGCGATGATACTCCTGGCCGAATAAGGCGACTGTGCGCGAAAGCCCGCAATCCTGTGCGCACCGACGTACTTTCACAGCTCGGTGCTGAGGATTTGGGGCTGACTACCGGTGCGGTATGTGTCTACCACGAGATGATTGAAACGGCCGTAGCAGCACTGGCGGGCTCTGGAGTTCCGGTGGCAGCCGTTTCTACCGGGTTTCCTGCGGGCTTGTCTCCTATGGAAACGCGCCTGCGAGAGATCGAATTGTCTGTTGCTGCGGGCGCCGACGAAATTGACATAGTGATAAGCCGACGCAAGGTACTAAATTCGCAGTGGCGCGACCTGTACGACGAGGTCAAGGCGTTTCGAGCCGCCTGTGGTCCGGCTAGACTTAAAACGATTCTCGCCACCGGAGAATTGGGCTCCATTGACAACATCGCCAAAGCCTCCATGGTTTGCTTAATGGCGGGAGCTGACTTCATCAAAACCTCTACCGGGATGGAAGCACAAAATGCCACTCTGCCGATAAGTTTGGTCATGGTACGGATGATACGAGAATATCTGGAGATGACAGGCCAGAAAGTGGGATTCAAACCTGCCGGAGGCGTTAGAACTGCCAAACAAGCCATAAATTATTTGGTTCTCATGAAGGAAGAACTGGGTAACGAATGGCTAGACCCCCAATTGTTCAGGTTTGGGGCTTCGGGACTTCTGGGCGATATAGAAAGGCAACTCGAACACAATGCAACCGGAAGATACGCGGCCATTAACCACCAGCCCATGGCATAAGAAGACGATATGACTGACGTGAACGAACTATTTCAAACCATGGACTATGGCCCTGCCCCCGAACAGTCAGATTACGTGCACGCCTGGCTGGAGCAGAACAAAACTGGTTTTGGGCTATTTATTGATGGCGAATGGACAGGCCCCAAAACATCGACCGAGACAATAGAAACCCGCAACCCGGCTAGCGGTGACTTGCTGGGTAATATTACTGCCGCAGGCGCGGACGACATTGACGCAGCCGTTGCGGCCGCCAAAAATGCATTCCCCGCATGGAGCAGTTCGGCCGGTCATATTCGCGCGAAGTACCTATATGCGTTAGCGAGGGCCGTACAAAAAAATAGCCGGTTTTTGGCGGTCTTGGAAACCTTGGATAACGGCAAACCGATTCGAGAATCTCGCGATATCGATGTGCCACTGGTGGCGCGGCACTTCTACCACCACGCCGGCTGGGCCCAACTACTGGACCAGGAATTTCCCGACCAGGAGGCTCTGGGTGTCGTTGGTCAGATTGTTCCCTGGAACTTCCCAATCCTGATGATGGCCTGGAAAATTGCTCCCGCTATCGCCGCGGGTAACTGCGTCGTTATAAAACCCGCCGAATATACCAGCCTTTCGGCTCTGTATTTCGCTGAGTTGTGTCAGGAAGTCGGCTTACCGCCAGGGGTGGTCAATATCGTAACCGGCGCTGGCGCTACCGGCGAACATATCGTCAATCATCCAGACGTCGCGAAAATTGTTTTTACAGGTTCAACACCGGTTGGCAAAAAGATTCGGGCTCAGACGGCGGGCACTGGCAAAAAGCTGACGCTTGAATTGGGCGGAAAATCACCTTTCATCGTATTCGAAGACGCCGATCTGGACAGTGCCGTTGAAGGACTGGTCGACGCCATCTGGTTTAATCAGGGCCAGGTTTGCTGTGCCGGCTCCAGATTATTGGTACAGGAAAGCGTAGCCGAAAAGTTAATCAAAAAAGTACAGCGCCGGCTGGAGAATTTCCGTGTTGGTGACCCCCTGGATAAAACGGTGGATATGGGCGCAATTGTCGATCCTATTCAGCGAGACCGCATCGAAACTCTGGTAAACCAGGGTGTCAGTGAGGGAGCCAGCCTGTGGCAGCCCGCTCTAAAACTTCCGGAAGCTGGCTGTTTTTATCCGCCAACACTGCTCACCAATGTAGAAACAAGTAACGTGGTTGCCCGCGAAGAGGTCTTCGGCCCGGTGTTAACTACGATGACCTTTCGCACCTCCAATGAAGCCATAGCGCTGTCCAACAACACCCGCTTTGGTCTCGCTGCCAGTATCTGGTCAGAAAACATTAATCGCGCATTGGAGGTGGCAGCACAAATCAAGGCCGGAGTCGTCTGGGTAAACTGCACCAATCAATTCGACGCTGCGTGTGGCTTCGGCGGCTATCGCGAGTCGGGTTTTGGTCGCGAGGGTGGCAAGGAAGGAATGTATGAATACCTGAGGCCGTCCAGCAAAAAGTTTGAAGCGGACAATATTGTCGCTAACCCTGTACCGGCTGAAGTTAAGAGAAACAAGGCAGTTGTCTCAGGTATTGACCAGACGGCCAAGCATTACATTGGCGGCAAGCAGGTTCGCGCTGACAATGGCCTCTCCAATACGGTGCTAGATGCCGCAGGATATTCAGCTGGCAAGGTCGCCGATGGCAGCCGCAAAGACATCAGAGACGCCGTAGAGGCAGCCTCCAAGGCTGGCGGATGGGCATCAGCAACCGCACACACCAGAGCACAGATCTTATATTTCATCGCGGAAAATCTGAACAGTCGCGCTACCGAATTCCAACAGCGCCTTGTTTCGTTAACTGGCATGAGTAAGCGGGCGTCACGTGTGGAGTTTGAGGCAGCGCTGAGTCGCCTGTTCAGTTACGCGGCCTGGGCAGACAAATTTGATGGCTCGGTACACACGCCACCGTCGCGCAGCGTTGCGCTGGCAGTACATGAGCCTATTGGTGTTATGGGCATAGTGTGTCCAGACATTAATCCCCTACTTTCCTTTATTTCACTGCTGGCACCCGCGATCGCCATGGGTAACCGGGTTGTAGTTGTTCCCTCGCAGCGCTATCCGTTACTGGCGACAGACTTCTATCAAGTACTGGAGACTTCCGATGTGCCCGGGGGCGTGGTGAACCTGGTCACCGGCGACCGAGAGTCTCTAAGTAAAACTCTTGCAGAGCATATGCAAGTGGACAGCATGTGGTATCACGGTACTGCAGACGGTAGTAAAACTGTCGAGGAAGCTTCAGCCGCTAACTTGAAACGCACATGGGTAAGCTATGGCAAGGCGCGGGATTGGCTTTCAACCTCACAGGGCGAAGGCCGCCACTTTTTGAGAGAGTCATGCCAGGTCAAAAATATCTGGCTGCCTTATGGTGACGAGAGTAGCGGAGCCAACGCGGGTTATTAAGCAAAGACCCAGTAAATACGACCTCTTCCCACAACAGGTTGAGGCCGTTTCCCCCTTTTGGCTAAGCGCTAACGGTAACCCAGACGCCTGCAGCAACCATAAGTAAACCACCCGCTCTTTGTAGATCAAGAGGCTTCAAAGACAGGCCAAACAGGCCAAAGTGATCAAGTAGACTACCGATAAATAACTGTCCCGCAACAATCAGCACCACCGCCGGCGCGGCACCTATGTGCGGAATCATGTAAGCCATAGACGCCACTACAGCGAAGCCGAGTAAACCGCTGAGCAGAACATACCAGGGCAGGCTTTGCCAAGATCCCAAATTGCCACCACCCAAGAACATGAGTGGGATCAATGCCACGAGGGCGCCACCCGCGTGAACAATAAAGACGCTCTCCAATATCCCCAAGCGCTGGCCGATAATACTTGTGAATGGACCCTGTAAACCAATGGCCATGCCGCCTAACAGGCCAATGAAAATGATGAGCATGAAGTGGTTCATTTTACTCCCTGGGAATTAAGTGCCAAAAGAGCCGCGGACAGCGCGTCCAGATAACTACGACGCATTCGTTGGCTGATCTTCGCCTGCGGAACAAAATTCTCCGCGGCGTGGAATACCCCGGGAAACACTTCCAGTTGAGTTGCCACATCGGCCACCATCAGACGCTGCGCATATTCAATATTCTCATCCCGAAATAGGTCCTGCGTGCCAACCGTAATGTAGGTTGTAGGCAACCCGGAAAGATCTTTCGCTCGGCTCGGTGCAGCATACGGTGAGGCCTCGCTCCCCGGGTTTCCATCCAGGTACATTTCCCAGGCATTGAAGGAAGTTTGTCGATTCCACACCGGGTGGTTCTCTATCTGACCGGACGCCGTCGCATGCAAATTATCCAGCATTGGATACAACAGGAGTTGAAACGCCGGCTGCACTCCCCCGCGATCACGGCTCATCAAACAGACGCCGGCAGCCAGACCTGCACCTGCGCTTACGCCGCCTATAGCGAGCCTGCCAGGATTAAGCCCAAACTCAGAGGCATTAGCGGACACCCAATTCAGGGCGTTATAGCCATCATCACACCCTGCCGGGAACGGATGCTCAGGCGCCACCCGATAATCAACAGAGAAGACCGTACATCCACAGGCCTCGGCGATTGCCGGCGCAAAATCATCATCTGCGTCGCCCATAATGTAGCCGCCACCGTGCAACCAGATTAAGCCTGCCTGATGGTCTCCCGGGCTATCGGGCACAGAGATCTGCAGCGCGATGTCATTGCCGTCAATCGTGATAACCCTGTGGTGCCTTGAGACGTTGAATTTCGGGGCTTCCACGCCAGCGCCCATGGCCGCTATAGAAGCTCTGACCTCAGCGAGATTATCGCGAGTAATCACGTCGTAGGGTATTAAATCGACGACGCCGAGTAATTCAGGGTCTATTAACTTTCTTGCATCCATACTTGTTCAATCCATCTTGGTTTGATCGACGATATTATACAGACGTTGTGAGCGTACAGGGTCAAGTCTTGCCTTTTGCTTTGGCCATTCTGATGGGTGTCAGACGTAAGACCAGACCTCATCTGTCACGGCGAAAACCTGTCTGTGCCGATACGGGAATCCCTCAGGCAGTACTACCCGGACGACTGGGCCACGGATTATACTCTGGAGCAGGTCAGAGGCGCGATCAGCGTAGGCAAAGCATTATAGGCTCTTGGGCAATCTGCTCTGATTTATAAAATCAGTGCCGTCGCAAGGCCCAGAAAAGTGGCAAAACCCACGATGTCTGTCACGGTCGTAAGAATCACACCACCGGCCAGCGCTGGATCAATGCTCAGTCGTTTTAGAATAAGAGGAATGAGAGCTCCGGCAAGCGCCCCTGCAAAAAGCACCGCCATCATGGCCATGCCGAATACCAACCCAAGCCAGGCATCTTCAAACCACAGAAATGCAATAGTAGAAACCACGCAGGACCAAAAAAGGCCGTTGAGCGCACCAATTCTCAATTCCTGCGAAACTAGCCGCAGTGAGTTGCTGCGCCCAATCTGGTCTAACGCCAAGGCCCGGGTAACCAGAGTCAATGTTTGACTCCCTGCAACACCGCCCATACTGGCAACCACCGGCATCAATATCGCCAGGGCCACCACTTTTTCGATCGATGCTTCGAACAGGCCAATCACCCAGGCTGCCAGGAACGCTGTGAACAAATTGATACCTAGCCATAATGCACGCTTGACGGAGCTGCGAACTACAGGCGCGAACAAATCAGGGTGCTGCTCCAGCCCCGCGCGGCCATAAATTGCCCGGTCAGCCTGATCACGTATCACATCGATAACATCGTCAACCGTTATCCGTCCCAGCAGTTGCCCGCCATCGCTGATAACAGGCGCCGAAAGCAAGTCCTCATCTTCAAAAATTCGCGCGACCTCTTTTGCTGATGTCAATGGCCTTATCTCGGAGATGCCCTGACGCATCACCTCCGAAACACTAACTTCGACGTCCAATGAAACCAGGTCGCTTAGAGGCAGTAGCCCCAAATAACGGTTGTTGCGGTCGACGACGATCAAGCTATCCAGGTGTTCGGGCAGTTCACCTTCCCTTAGGCGAATACGCCGCAAAAAACGCAGAGCCGCCTTAAGGCTGACATCTGCGCGAATCGCTGTCGCATCCACGTCCATCAAACCACCGGCGGTATCGTCTGGAAACTGACTGACTATTTGATAGCGCTGCTTGCTCTGATCATCCATAGCCTCAACCATGGCGTTGAGAACAGAAACGGGAAGATCTTCGTCCAGATCAGCAAGTTCGTCCATCTGCACTGCAGACAGGCTTTCGATCAGTAGCGATTCATCGGTATGCGCTATCAGCTGCTGCCGAAGGTCGCCGCGAGATTCCAGTAATACTTCAGCCAACTTAGTGACGTCGAGTTGCTTCCAAACCGCTATGCGTCGCGAGCTGGGAACAGACTCAATGACTCGCGTCAACTCTGCGGCAGATGCTGTCTCGAGAAGCTGCGCGATCTCAGCGCTGTCGTCCTCCTCGAGTACATCAACTATTTCTTGTACTTTTGCTTGACTGGTCATGCCCCAAATCTCCCTCTGATAATCTGAGAACACAGGCATCCCAGCCACTTTGTCATTCATTGCGCTAAGCAGAGCCAGCCATCTCGTTATTTTTATAGTGTGCGAGTGCGGTAAAAAAATCTATGCCGAATAGAGGATGCCAGTCACTGCTTCGATTTTTACCGAGTCGCTGTACACCAGCGCAAAATCGCTTGAACGCCTTGCAACGAAATGCAAATAGCCTTGCTCACTGTCATCTCGCGTCGTCAGGCGCAGCCTGCAGTCTTCAATGGGGCCACAATTTTCGGGCATTCTGAGCTTGATATCTGCGGCTTCAACTGGCATTGAGATATCTGCCTGATTGAGTCTGTGCAAGCTGGACTCAAGCCTGCTAATAAGTGCTATTTCCGTTGCCTCGATGACCAGTTTCGCTACGCCGAGCTCCTTCGATCCGCGGCGCAGCCGCGTCTTGCGGTAGGTCTCCAGGGCCAGATACACACGACCTTCCTCTGTTCGCACTGCATTCGTATGCGCGTGGGCAGAAGACTCGGGCAGGCTAGCAGTGGCAGAGGGATGTCGCTGCTGAATTTTCGGGTTATGCCGGGTACTGCTCTGGTAGGAAGACAGTGCTGTTTCGAATGTAGTCATTACTTGTTTGCTAATGCAGCCTCTGGTTACGTGTGGTGTTATTAATACAAGTTACGTGCCAGAGACTTCTTTTTGAGCGATATAACACCTAACTGTCTGTGATATATAGCTTTAACTAGTGCGCTCGCAAGAGAGTTGTCTGTTGGCCTCACGTATTTGACGGCTATAAACATGTATATTGCACATTACTATGCAATATTTGCTATTGTTGCTGAATGCCTGACTTGCAACCTGCCCTCTTGACCCACACCGCCATCTTATTTAGCCAGCGAGACGACGACCTGCTACCTCGTGATTCGCTGCATAGCGCAGGATTTACGGTCGTTGAATGTTCGCGGGGCCAGTCGAGCAACATGCTGACTCAAATTGAGAACGCCTCACCGGTTTTACTGGTGATCGATGGCGGGATTGCAGAGCGAGATCTGCATAGCATTGTGCAGACTAACAAAAGTCGTTCTGCGCAGGTGGTACTGCTGGGTGGCCACACCCAGCAGGCTCGTTTTTCAAGCTATGTGGCTGCCGGTAAGGCCATGTATATCAGGCGACCCCTGGATGCCGGCTATCTGACCGAGCTATTCAAGGATATCTATCAGGACGCTGACGCGGCTACCCGTCGCGGCGCGCGCAAGCAACGTGCCGTCGCCATGGACCAGTTCGGTGCTATCTACGGCAGCTCTGCACCCATGCGGGATATGTATCGATTCTTGCGCAAAGCCGCTGCCAGTGAATCAGTATTGTGTATCCATGGAGAAAGCGGCACCGGTAAAGAGTTGGTCGCTGAAGCAGTCCACGCCTACTCCGCACACAGCAGCGCTCCGTTTGAAGCCATCAACTGCGCCGCAATACCGGCGGAGCTGGTGGAAAGCGAGTTGTTTGGTCACGAAAAAGGCAGCTTCAGCGGCGCCGTAGCAGAGCACATCGGCATATTTGAACGGGTTGGTCGTGGCACTTTGCTGCTTGATGAAATTACCGAAATGCCACATGGCATGCAGGTCAAATTATTGCGCGTTCTTGAAAGTGGCCGCTTTCGGCGCGTTGGTGGTGAGGTTGACCACAATTATCAGGCCAGGGTTATCGCTGCCACCAATCGCGATCCCTTGGCAGCTGTGCGTCAGGGCAAGCTGCGCGAAGACCTGTTTTACAGAATAAGCCAGTTGGAAGTCAGAGTGCCACCGCTACGTGAGCGTGGTCAGGATATCGTGGAGTTGTCGCGGTTGTTTGTCGCCCAGTTTGACGAAGACAATGACCGACGCTTAAGTCTTACACCACAAGCTGAAAAGGCGTTGGCAAATTACGCCTGGCCGGGCAACGTTCGGCAACTGTGGAATGTGATCCAGAAGGCCTGCACCATCTCCAGGGATAAAATAGCAATTGAGGACCTGCCACTGGAGCAACCTACACCAGTTGTAGAAAAGCCTGACGAAAATACAATCACTGTGCCAATCAACAGACCGCTACACGAAGCAGAGCAAGACCTTATTGAAGCGTGCTTGAAAAGGAACTCAGGCGACAAGACCCTGACTGCGAGTAACCTGGGAATTAGCCTAAGAACATTGTATGCGCGTCTGGAAAAATATCGGCACTCTGAGTAAGCGTCAAGCTTTCTTGATAAGGCTGACATTGAACAGGAAATAGCCGATCTGAGGGCGTAGTCTATTCAGGCGAGCACCAAGCTGGAAGAATTTAAAACGGCTGGAGAAGAAGGTTGGGATAGTAAGATCGATGAAATGGAAAAGGTCGGCGATGCGTGCAAGCACTCTTACAATTACTTCAAGCCGCAGTTCTAAAGCGCTACGAGCCTCATTTCAATTCGCTATCGCACATTGTAGAGCTTTAGAGTTCACGCTCTTGCCGTAACAACCATTACAAAAAAAGGCCCTAAAAGGGCCCTTTTTTGTAATGGCGGTGAGGGAGAGATTCGAACTCTCGAACGGTTGCCCGTTACACGCTTTCCAGGCGTGCGCCTTCGACCACTCGGCCACCTCACCATTGAGGGCGCGCATAGTAACACAAGTAAATGTGGTTTCCAGTGCTGTGCGAACCGCTATTGGCGATTCAAACGATGGACTGGCGCAGTGCCAGGTTCGGAGCTACGCCAGGGGCAAATATCGAGGCCTCCACGGCGCGTATACAGCGCTTGAACCTCCAAATAAGAGGGATTACAGGCAGCGCTGATATCGATGAACATCCGCTCAACGCACTGCTCATGAAACTCCTGATGCTCTCTAAAGCCCAGTAAATAATCTAGCAAACTACCCTGATCAATTTTTGGGCCTCGGTACCTTAGCCAGACCGTAGCCCAATCGGGTTGTCCTGTCACCGGACACAGGGATCTCAGGAGATGGCTGTAGAGCTCCTCTGAAACCTCTTCCACCTCTGCGCTTAACAAATCCCGCCCCGATGCCTCGCTTGCCGACAAGGGTTGGGAATCAATACATTGCCCTGATAGATTCGTGCCAGTAAAGGACGGGTCGTCTGGACTAAAAAGACTGAAAGTAACCGAGCAGCCTATAACCTTGGAGAGATCGGCATCAATGGTTGCACGCGCTGCCTGCTCCGAATCAAAAATCGTGGTATTGAGAGAATTCAGATACAGCTTCAGGGACTTCGACTCGACCAAATATGGCGATGTCGCGGGGATATGCAAACGTCCCAGAAAGATGGTTGGTCTACCATCGGGTAGCAACCAGGAGAGCTCGTAAGCGTGCCAAACATCTTCGCCATAAAATGGCAGCGTTGAACGGGCAATGCCCAATTCTTCGCGGGCTTGCTGTCGGGCGATGGGGAACAGAACTTCCGGGGCATATTTATCCGGGCCCACCACCTGGCGCCCCAATAACATCTCGGTGCCCTCCCCGCTGGTCATCGAGTCTACTGCCGCAGCCGGGTACCGCTATTTAGCAGGTACATGCAAAAAGAGAATGCCGCTACGGCGAAGAACGCGATCATCGATAAAGCAAATCCCAGGCTGACGTCAGAGACGCCCAGCACGCCATAACGGAAGGCGTTCACTACATAGACCAGGGGATTCAATTTGGAAACTGCCGCCCAAAATGGTGGCAACAAGTCCATTGAGTAAAATACCCCGCCCAGATAAATCAGCGGGGTCAGTATGAAGGTTGGAACAATCGAAATATCGTCGAAGCTGTTGGCAAACACGGCATTAATAAACCCGGCACAGGCGAACAAAACGGAAGTCATTAACACCACGACCAGAACGACAAAGTAGCTGTGTATCTGCAGGCGGGTAAAGAGCAGAGACACCAGCGTAACGACGACGGCTACAAATAGCCCGCGTGTCACGCCGCCAAGCACGAAGCCCAGTAGAATTACGTAGTTTGGCGTGGGGGACACTAACAATTCCTCTACGCTGTGATTGAACTTGGCGCCAAAAAATGAGGACACCACATTCGAGTAGGAGTTAGTTACGATGGCCATCATGATCAGTCCCGGCACAACGAATTCCATGTAGGTGAAACCACCCATCTCGCCAATGCGTGAACCGATAAGAGAGCCAAATATCACGAAGTACAGCGACATGGTGATCGCAGAGGGTAATAATGTCTGGGTCCAGATACGCAGGTAACGCTTGATCTCTTTGCGCAGTATGGTCATGAAGGCAATAAACTGCTCGTTTAAACTCATGCTGCGCCCTCCACCAGACTCACAAACATCTCTTCCAGACGATTAGCGCGATTACGCATGCTGCTGATACGGATATTTTGCGCATCTAGTTGTTGGAATACCTGATTAATTTCCTGCCCCTTCTCTACTGCTACTTCCAAGCAGTGGTTGTCGATTCTATGCGTCGTGAAACCTTCGATTGAAAGGTCCTCTGGTAGTTCTTCCACACAATCAAGAATGAACACCTCGCGATGCAGTTGTTTGAGTAGATCGCGCATGGAGCTATTTTTTACAATCTTGCCCTTATCGATAATGGCGATGTTTCGACACAGGGCCTCGGCCTCTTCGAGATAGTGGGTGGTGAGTATAATGGTCGTGCCCGCTTCGTTAATTTTCTTGAGAAAATCCCACATCGAGCGACGCATTTCGATATCGACCCCGGCGGTGGGCTCATCGAGAATCAACAGCTTCGGCTCGTGAATGAGTGCCCGGGCAATCATCAGACGCCGTTTCATACCACCTGATAGTGTCCGGGACGGTACGTTCCGTTTATCCCAGAGGCCAAGTTCCCTCAGGTATTTTTCAGTGCGCTCGCGCGCCAAAGGGGCTGGCATGCCATAAAATCCACCCTGGTGGACAAGGATGTCCTCAACCTTTTCAAACTGGTTGAAATTAAATTCCTGGGGGACAATCCCAATATGCTTTTTGGCACCGGGAAAATCTACATCGATATCAACGTCAAACACCGATACTGTGCCGCCTGACTTTGAAACCAGCGAGCAGATGATGCCAATGGTGGTCGACTTACCAGCGCCGTTCGGACCCAGCAGGGCAAAAAAGTCACCCTGCTGTACAGAAAGATCGATTCCTTTGAGTGCCTCAAAGCCATTGTCGTAGACCTTGCTGAGGTTTTTGATGGACAGTGCTGGTATCATTCGAGTCGGCATTACCTGAAAAACGAGCGCGCCATTGTACCCGTAATCATGCAACCAAACGACTCCAACTATGAACGATGAGCAATACTTAAATTACTGTCAGACCCAGTTAAAAACCTTTGCCGGCGAGTTCTGCCAGCGAACTGAAACCCTGGCGGAGA
Source organism: Halioglobus sp. (assembly GCA_036961205.1). GTDB lineage: Bacteria > Pseudomonadota > Gammaproteobacteria > Pseudomonadales > Halieaceae > CALJFL01. The sequence continues at coordinate 119,648 of JBALVI010000005.1, forward strand.
ATGACAGCCTGCAAGAATTGGCTCTGGCCTTTGCCGAGCTGGCGCAGGGGGAACGCGACCTTTACGAAGATGGCCCCGGACTGGTATCGCGGCTATTCGTGACTTATCCGGATTTCGCACCTACTTTTCCACGAGATTTGCTCTGGTTTCTCGGTGGAGAATGCCTGCATTTCATGCCTGACGACGAGATTGAACAGCATCAGCAACTGGCCGGTTTGCGCGAGGATGCCGCGGCCCGGGGGGAACAGCTGAACTTTACCGCTGCTCGCGCTAAGCTGCTGAAGTTACAATGAAAAATAGGCCCACCATTTGACTGATTAGGGGTTGACGGGGCTGGTCTGGATACCTAAAATGCGCGCCTCTTGATCGAGACCTTTGCGTCCCCTTCGTCTAGTGGCCTAGGACACTGCCCTTTCACGGCGGTAACAGGGGTTCGAACCCCCTAGGGGACGCCACTCGATCAATTGTGCTTGCAAATGATGTATCATTAGCAGCTTATGCGGGAATAGCTCAGTTGGTAGAGCGCAACCTTGGTGAGGTTGTGGGGGGACGCCCAGTCTCGCGAGTGCGAGCGACCGTGACAGCGGTATAAATGTGTGATGTGCGGGAATAGCTCAGTTGGTAGAGCGCAACCTTGCCAAGGTTGAGGTCGCGAGTTCGAATCTCGTTTCCCGCTCCATTTTTTCCAAATCTCTCTAAATCTCTTCAGATATCGCCAGCACGAGGCCGAATACGGCCCCGGCCTCTGCGCTTCGATCTATTCCGGATAGACCCTGTTACGCCCTATTCCTCTTCTAACTTGATAGACACGCTATTGATGCAATACCGTTGCCCGGTTGGGTTGGGGCCATCTGGAAAGACGTGCCCCAGGTGCGCGCCGCACTTCTTGCACATTACCTCAGTTCTGACCATGCCCATGGTGCTGTCTTTGGACTCCTCAATGACCTCCTCAGAGGCGGGCTGAAAGAAGCTGGGCCAACCACAACCGGCGTCGAATTTTGTGTCTGAGAGGAACAGGGGCTCATTGCAGCAGCGGCAATGGTAGGTGCCGTCAGTGGTGGTGTCCCAATATTCTCCAGAGAAGGCGCGTTCGGTGCCTTTTTCTCTTGCTACCTGGAATTCCTCGGGGGTAAGTTTGTCTCGCCAGTATTCGTTGTCTTTCATGGTTTATTTCCATCTAGTCATTCAGGCTTGAAGTATAAAGGGTTTTGGCTGGTTGGTCGTCCTTGTGAGGCTTAGGAGTGGCCCAGGACGGGCCTAGGAGAGCCTTTGGTATCTATTTAAAAACAAGGGTGGGGCATTGTTTTTAAATAGATACCAAAGGCCCTTTCAAGTTTCGGGGTGGGCCACTAGAATCGCTTAAAGCACATTGAATACTCACCTTTGGGACCTGATATTACCGTGGCTGATTTACATATTGAAGATTTTTATCGGGACGTCGCCAGGATATTTGTGCGGCTTTACGCGAGCTTTCCGCGCAAGATGATTTTGTATGTGGAAGATATTTGTGGGCCAGACGAGCCGGATGAGTTTGGCTTGCACGACCCTCGTTTTCAATCGTGCTTTAGCGCGATGGTCTGGTTGGCCGAGCACGGGCATGTCAGCTTCTATGCGACCCTTCGCGAGGAAGGCCTGGACCAGGTGGTATTGACTGAACGAGGATTTCTTCTGCTCACAACGCGCTCCACCGAGCCATTCGAGGACACGGTCACAGGCACCGGCATCTCGCCCAGCGTACTTGAGGAGTCACTGTCCAACATCTCCCAGCTACGGATGGCGCTGAAGGACGGCTCTAGTATCAAGCTAAGGCACTGTGTGAGTCATTTGCTATCGCGACCACCGCTTGCGCGTTAGCCACTGCCAACCCGATATAAAATATGATCGTCATAGCCGGTGAGTACTGAACGATAGCCCGCCAGATTGAGATCCAGTTCTGGATCGTTGGTATCAACTAATAGCGGGCGACCCTCCAGCTCGGAAATTTTTGATTTTGCAGCTACGATGATAATATTACCCACGCCGACAGCGCGTATCACCGCCGGTGAAAACTGCTGATTGCCGCGGCCAAAAATATGTCCCTGTCCACCTATGGCGGTGACTACAATTTCTGCTTTGCCGGCATGTACAGCGAGCAGCTCCAGCAGCCCCTGCTCATCCACGTCCGCGGCGACAATCACACCAGCACGCACTGCATCCACACCCAGCAGCGTGTTTGGCAATGCGAGTTCCTGCATAATACTGGCGGTAGTAGAGCCGGGGCCAATCAGGTAGAGACTCTGTGGATCCATGCTCTCTGCCATCCAGGCAGCGATGTCAGTGGCAACCAGCTCAGGGCTTTCTTTACCACCGATTTTGGTCTGCTGGAGGTATCGACCTTCGCTGGGCACCAACATTTCCCCGTAGTATTTGGTGCGTACTTTGTCTGCCCGAAAGGCCTGCTCATCGATGTCGCGAACTTCCTGGCGACGCAGGCCCACCAACCCGCCACTAACCAGCTGAGCCAGTAATTCGCCAGCGGCTTCCGGTGACACCGCAAAGACGCCTGAATGCATTTTAACACCGCAGGGAATACCCAGCACCGGAAAGTCTGCGCCTACTGCGTCATAAATGTCTCTGGCGGTACCGTCACCACCGGCGAAGATGAGCAGATCAACCCCCTCCTGTTTTAACGCCATAGCAGCGCAGCGGGTATCTTCTGCAGCCGTGTCATAAACCGAATCAGAGAGGCTGTCGCCTGCCACAGGATCGCCTGCCGCAGGAACGCCTGCCGCAGGATCGCCTGCCGCAGGAACGCCTGCCGCAGGATCGCCTGCCGCAGGATCGCCTGCCGCAGGAACAACTGCCTCAATACCCAAGTCTGACATTAGGTTGGCACCCATGGCAGCCGACCAGGTAGTGAGTTGGAGATCGCCCAGTCGATCCTGTAGTGGCCTCAATGCGCGTTCAACCCGGTCACGGGCACGATTGCGCTGTTGCGCACTCAGAGTGTGAAGGCGCTGACGCATCGCCTGGCCGTCACTGCCCTTCAATGCGAGTGAGCCACCCAGCCCAGCCAGCGGGTTAATGATAAGACCGAGATGCAGTTGCCCAGTCACGCGGGCTTATCCTCTATCGGGACACAGCCCAAGGCGAGCAGCCAATCCCTCTGCTCTTGGGTATATGTGCCTTTGACAGGATGACCGGCCAGTTCTCGCCGCACGGGATAGGTTTTGCGCAGGCGATCAAAGCCCGCATCAGCCAGTGCTTTATCACCGGCTGCGTGTTGAATCATCGCCCGCAAAGTTGCATCGTCGCGCTTAATATCGTACTGCGCCAGCAGGATATTTCTCAAAAACGCTGCGCCGGAGGCGTCCGACTCTGGCAATACAAGTGCACTGCCCTCTTTACCCGCACCTGCCCTGATGTCGGCTGGAGGTAGCGCAAAGTGCTGCGTCACCCCGTTAACCAACATGGCCGTGGCATTGAGCTTACTGTCGTAGCTGTAGCCGGCTATATGTGCTGTGCCAAGCCGAACACTGACTAGCAATTCATCCTTCACCTCCGGTTCCCATTCCCACACATCCAGGACCACCGTGGGAGCTTCATCTCGCAGCATTCGTTGCTGCAGTGCCAGGTTGTCAACCACCGGCCCACGGCTGGCGTTGATCAGCAGAGAAGTTGAGGGCAGTAAAGACAGCGCATCAGTATTCAATAGATGCTTGCTTGGCCAGGGTTGTTCTGTGCCAAGTGAGCAGTGCAGGCTTACGACCTGGCAAGCCAACACCTGGGCAAGCTCGGCGCGGTTATCGACTTCAGACGCATCGAGCCATGGGTCATAAACGATAGTGTCAATTCCCAGAGCTTTCAGTCTTTGATTTAGCAACTTACCGATGTGGCCGTAGCCGACTATCCCTACTCTGCCGCCACTGAGCAGAGTATCAAGGTGATCATCGACAGCAGCGATTGCTGTGAGCACATATTCCACCACCGAATTGGCATTGCTACCGGGAGAGTGTGCAAAGCCAATGCCCCGGGACTGCAAATACGATCTATCAATATGGTCAAAGCCACTAGTCGCCGTCGCCACAAATTTGACGGGCGTACCCTCGAGTAACTCCTCGTCGACCTGGGTAACCGACCGTACCAGCAGCGCATCGGTAGCCATCAAGTCCTGCCGTCTAATCTCGCGCCCTTCACGCAGTGTTACGTCGGCAAACGCGGCGACTGCTGGGGCGAGTTCACAAATATTGGTGTCGGCTAAAATACGAAGTCGTTTCACAAGGGCAGCGTCCTGGCCAGTTTCTCGCAGCGTCTAATCAAGGGACCCTGAAGTTGTAGCGAGTCCAAATAGGCAATCAGTGCTTCGGCATCACTGCGACTCGGTTGATACGTAGGCGCTTCAGTGACCTCGGGAATATTGTCGGCCAGTATAGTCAATCGCTGGGCCAGGCGAGCCTGCGGCCAATTTGCCTGCAACTTCGCCTGCAGGCTTTTGGCGCCGCGAATATCCTGGGCCGCAACTGAATCCAGGCCCTGCTCCAGGCCATCCAGGCTGCCGTAGAGGGCCAGTAAACTTGCGGCTGTTTTTGCACCAACGCCCGGGACTCCAGCAATATCATCGATTGGATCCCCTACCAACGCCAAATAGTCGGCAAATTGATCGGGCCGCACCCCGTGCTTCACTGCGAAAGACTTGGAATCGAGGGTTACACCGCCGGCAAAATCCCACCAGTGGTCGTTGGGCGCGACCAAAATCTGCCCCAGATCCTTATCGCGGGTCACTACGGTGACATCCATTCCCTGCGCGCGACAAATACTAGCCAGAGACGCCAGATAATCGTCGGCCTCATAACGGGGGCCACTGTAGCAGGGAATTTGCAAGCACTCGGTTGCTTGCCGGCAGGCCTCAAGCTGAAACCCCAGAGCCTCATCCGGAAGCTCTCTGCTGGATTTATAGGACGACAATATGTCATTGCGAAAACAGCTGCCCAGACTCTCGTCGAAAGCGGCGGCACAGTGTCGCGGCAACCTTGTCGCATCCAGAAAATCCAGTAGAAACCCAACGTAACCGTAGAGCGCGTTTAGGGGCATGCCGTCTTGCGTATGCCAGCGATCTGGCAGAGAGAACCATGCTCTGAAAATATAGATAGACGCGTCGATCAGCCAGACGCGGGGAGCCGGCATCACTTTAACTCGGCGACGGAAAAGTGTAGTGAGCCCGGTGCCGGTGAGGTGCCAAAAGCCTGCGCCAATGCAGCAAAGAATGTTGCTGCCCGACATGGCAGACCATCGCGCTGCCAACGCTGAACCTGACTCAAGATACTGTGTTTAAAACTCTCGTCCGGTCCTTCAAGGCCACCGCTCAAGTTATCGACACTCACACGAAAGGGATATTTACAGGCGCGAGCAAAAAACCATTCAAGGGCTTGTGGTTTGCACTCAACTTTTTCGAACGCTAATTGCTGCTCCGGAGTACGGCCATCAGGTGCATACCAATATCCAAAATCTACCAATTGCCGGCGGGACTCGCTAGCGATACACCAGTGTGCGACCTCGTGAAGCGCGCTGGCAAAATAGTCTTCCCGATAGCATATTTGATGGGGCTGACCTTGGCGCAGAGACGGCTGATAAATTGGCTCACTGGCGCCACCGACCAGGCAGGTTGATTCGCTCACGAGAAAACAGTCGTTAAATATCTGCACCAGCATTCGATCGTCAAATATGTCCGGCGGTGTATTCTCCGCAGCAGCTTGCATGTTCACTGGCTAGCTTCGCACTTGCGCACGGTGTAGCGGTAGTTACCGTCGACTTCATCCTGCGCCAGTAACTCGTGCCCAAGAAAGCTGCAGAATTTTGGAATGTCGCGCTGGGTAGCAGGGTCAGTCGCGAGTATCTGTAAAATCTCGCCCGCGGTAATATCTCGAATCTTATTGTGGAGCAGCATCACCGGCTCGGGACAATAAAGACCGGTGGTATCTAGTATATGGTCGGGTTTTAAACTCACGTAATGCCCTTCAACCGTTCAACAAACTTGCCGCCTGATCGCGAGACACCAGGTCCCACTCTTCACTGTCACCGTCGTACAGCAGAGCCAGCTCTGCTGACATCAACTGCGACCGCAGCTGGGCAACCTTTTCTTGCAGGCTGTGCTCGCGCTCGCCATAGTCGGTGCCGTCACGGCTGGCAAACTCTTCCAGCAGTGCATCGAGTACCTCAGGCGTCAGGCGCGAGGACGGAATTTCGAGCAAAGAAGCCATTATTACTCGGGCTTGATGAACTTCAGAGTCACACGATTGCTCTCACCAATGGCTGCAAACATGGCCTTGTCTGTATCACCGCCGCGAAAACCGGGAGGCAAACTCCACACGCCATTGGGGTGGTCGCCGTTATCCTTTGGATTCGCGTTAATATCCGAACTGGACGCCAATTTAAAACCGGCCTTTTCTGCGGCAGCGACAATGTACGCCTGCGGCACGTAACCAGTTTTTTTCATCACTTCAACCGTAATATCCGCGGTAGTGCTGTGCTGTACCAGCCCGAGTGTTCCTCCTGCTTTTAAAGCGGTGAAGGCCGCGCTCAATGTCTCGTCCAGCGAATCTCCGCGCATCCAGCTATGCACATTGCGAAACCCCACGACCAGATCAGCTGAGCCCGGTGGCGCTAACGTAATCATATCGGGTGCGGCGAGCTGAGTAATCTGAACCTGGCCGTAAACATCCGGATCTGCTGCCAGTTTCTGCAGGTACTTACCTAGAGAGTTACGATAGTAGCCACCAGGAGCATTGAGGCTATGATGCGCTGCGTAGTAGGTCCCGTTATCTTTCATCAGCGGCGCGAGGAGCTCGGTATACCAACCGCCGCCAGGGGCAATTTCAACCACTGTCATGCCGTCTTGTAGGCCAAAAAACTCGAGTGTTTGCTGCGGATGGCGAGAGTCATCTCGAGCACTGTTTTCCGGTGCCCTATGGGCGCCTTCCAGCGCGGCCTGCCAGTCCAGTGCCAGTGCTCCTGGGGCCACTACCATTGCCAGCCACAATACGATTATCGATTTCATCTCTATCTCCTTCTGAATTACATCTGAGCGCGTTAATATAAGGCCTGTTTACGACAATGTGGAGTCAAATCGGTGCAAACAAGCTACATAATAACCTTCATTGGCGATGACCGGCCTGGCCTGGTAGAACAACTGTCCCGGACTATTGAGGACAACCATGGCAATTGGCACGATAGTCGCCTGTCTCAACTTGGTGGTAAGTTTTCGGGTCTGATACTGGTTTCGCTGCCGGCAGCGAATGGAGACGCGCTGGAGCTTGCACTGAAGAGCTTGTCGGCCAGCGGTTTGAGTGTCCGGGTAACCCCTGCCGTGGACGGTATAGCCAGTAACGACGGCAAAGACATAAGCCTGACTGTGCTGGGACCCGATCGCAAAGGCATCGTCCGTGAAATATCCCACGCGCTGGCTGAGCAACAAATAAACGTCATCGAAATGGACAGCGAAGTGATCAGTGCGCCCATGAGCGGCGAACTGTTGTTTCAAGCACGTATTCAGGCGAAAATTCCTGCATCCGTCGATCTGGACAATTTGGAAGACACCTTGGAGCAGATAGCCGACCAGATGACACTTGATATCGACCTGGATGCCGGTTCCAGCTAACTAGCTACCGCTAATCCGGTCAGGACAGGTATCTGAGCAGATAGCGAAGTCCAATCCACAGCGCGGCGATCAGGGCAGCGAGCAGAATGATTGCGACTATCACCATAACGGTGGTGTAGAACAGGGCTTTCATCTCTTCGATGGGGATATCGAACTGGTCGACGGCCGTCCAGATCAGGGTACCCATGGCCAGCAAGCCCAGAATAGTGGTGCGCCAGTATTTGCGATTCGCTTTACTAACCACTACATCAATCCCATCTCAATCAGCATCGGGGGCGCTTGCGGGCAGTACCGGTGTCTCGCACTGAACATCCATATTCTGACCGCGGTGGCGCAGCGCGTGATCGATTAGCACCAAAGCCAGCATTGCCTCGGCAATAGGTGTTGCACGAATACCTACACAGGGGTCGTGTCGACCATGGGTGGACATATCCATTGCCTGCCCTTGTGTATCGATTGTCGCGCCGGGCTGGCGAATACTGGAAGTGGGCTTCAACGCGATGCTGACCGTAATGTCCTGACCGCTGGAAATCCCCCCAAGTACACCGCCGGCATTGTTGCCGATGAAGCCCTCTGGCGTCAGCAAATCGCGATGCTCGCTACCCTGTTGCTCTACACTGGCAAAGCCGGCACCAATTTCCACGCCCTTAACAGCATTTATGCTCATCATGGCAGAGGCGATATCAGCATCCAGTCGGTCAAAAATAGGTTCACCCAAGCCAGGAGCAACACCACTGGCGACGACGTTAATACGTGCACCGACAGAGTCGCCTCGCTTATTCAGCGCCGCCATGTACTCTTCCATTTCTGGAATTTTCTGTGGGTCTGGACAAAAGAATGGATTTTTTTCCACCAGGTCCCAGTCAAGAGTTTCTGCTTTTATCGGCCCAAGCTGAGATAAATATCCGCGGACTTCTATGCCGTAGCGTTCCTTGAGATATTTTTTCGCTACGGCGCCGGCAGCAACTCGCATTGCAGTTTCTCTGGCCGACGAACGACCACCACCGCGGTAGTCGCGAAACCCATATTTCTGGGTATAGGTATAGTCGGCATGGGCAGGCCGAAATGTATCGGAGATTTTGGAATAATCCTTGGAGCGCTGATCCGTATTTTCAATCAATAAAGCAATAGGTGTGCCAGTCGTTTTGCCTTCGAACACGCCGGATAGAATTTTGACCTCGTCGTCCTCACGCCGCTGGGTGGTAAAACGCGAGGTGCCGGGCTTGCGCCGGTCGAGATCCAGCTGCATATCGCCTGCAGCCAAGGACATACCCGGAGGGCAACCATCAATAATACAGCCCAGAGCCGGGCCGTGGCTTTCGCCAAAACTGGTTACTGTGAATAACTTGCCAAACGTGTTGCCGGCCATAACGCCCCCAAAATAGCGCACTTAAAATAGCGCGCCCGAATCTTTCAGCCGCGCAGTATACGAAAATTACCCCGTTCTGGCGCGGTATTCTTGCAATTCCACGGCGGTGATAGCAAACACCCCATGGCCGCCACGCTCAAACTCCAGCCAGGTAAAAGGGAGCCGCGGATACTGAGCCTCCAAGGCCTCCCAACTGTTGCCGACTTCCACCACTAAAAGGCCCTGCGGTTCCAAAAACTCTTCGGCGTGTGCCAGTATCTGCCGGGTGAGATCGAGTCCATCCTCTCCAGAGCCCAGGGCCAACGAAGGCTCATGATGGTATTCAGATGGCATGGTCGCCAGGTCATTGGTATCGACATAGGGTGGATTACTGAGTATCAGGTCGTAGCGGCGCCCTCTCACTGAGCCAAACAGGTCAGATTGCACTGCAGTGACCCGGGACTGCAGTCCGTGCATCTCGATGTTCTCCACCGACAAGGCGATAGCGTCTGTATCAAGTTCTGCCAGATCGACGGACAGCTGCGGGTGATAAAGAGCACTGGCGATGCCTATACAACCACCGCCGCTGCACAGATCAAGTAATCGTCGTGGCTCTGGACCCGCATACCACGGTTGAAAGGCGTTCTGAATTAACTCTGCCAGGGGCGAGCGTGGGATAATCGCCCGCGGATCGCAGCGGAAGCTCAAACCGGCGAAATACGCCGTTCCGGTGAGGTACGGTAGTGGAATACGGTCCTCGATACGGCGATGCAAGAGTGTATCGAGGCGCTCCATCGCCGAGACGTCGAATAAATGGGGTAAAACAGCATCGTCGGCGTCAACTGGCAGGCCAGCGACCGACAGCACCAGTTGTGCAGCTTCGTCCCAGGGGTTGTCGGTCCCGTGGCCGTAATAGGCACCGCTACCTGCGAGCCGGTGGTGAGCGTAATCAAGAGCTTGCCCAACAGTGCTAGACATGACCGGTTTATCAGAGGATTCATTCATGGTGTTATCTTAACCCAGCGGACGCTGTATTTGCCTAGCCATAGGGGGATTGATACTATCGCCGACCCCCTCATCAAAGAGGGCAACACTAGGAGTTAGCGGGTGGAAAAACATTGGGCCTCAATTATCGAAGACATAGGGGAAGACCTCAGCCGTCCCGGCTTGCGCGACACACCAAAACGCGCTGCCAAAGCATTTGAGTTTCTTACCCACGGCTACCAACAGTCGGTCGAGGAGGTTGTTAATAACGCCCTGTTTCCCAGCGACTCCAGTGAAATGGTGTTGGTGCAGGATGTAGAGCTTTATTCACTCTGTGAACACCACATTTTGCCTTTTATTGGTAAGTGTCACGTTGCTTACATCCCTACAGGCAAGGTCCTGGGCCTGTCCAAGGTGGCTCGAATAGTTGATGTTTTCGCCAGGCGCCTGCAAATACAGGAGAACCTGACCTCCCAGATAGCAGAGACCATCATGGAAGTGACTGGAGCGGAAGGCGTGGGTGTAATCATCGAGGCCCAGCACATGTGCATGATGATGCGCGGTGTCGCAAAGCAAAATTCGCTGATGAAAACATCGGCAATGCTGGGCTGTTTTCGCAGTGAACAAAAAACCCGGGACGAGTTTCTCTCGCTGTTACAGCTGCGGCGCTAGCGTCACTCAGGGTCGGCTAAACGAATAAGATCAATATGCAGGTATTGCCGGCTGGTACTTCTGACAGAGCTATACATCAGCAGACGGTAACGCTCATCTTCCTCGACCCGATAAATACTGTAGCGCTGTTGATCGTCTCTGCCATACAGAATGCGTTGCCCGAACACTCTATTAGCCCATTGCGCGCCATGGCCACAGGCCCTGCCGCTGCAGGCGAATAGCAATTCGCTACCCGCCAGCTGCTCAGCCTTTTGCGACAGTTCCTCAAACAACTCCGCAGATGAAAATCCTGACGCCAGTCGCCAGGTGTTACGTTGTAGCTCACCCGTTACACGCTCACTGTCTTTAAATTCCCACTGGCTACGCACCTTTTGTAATGCACCCAAGCCGATCTCCAGGTCCTGGACATCCTCGACCGAACTGGCCGCACTTTCCGTATGGGGATATTGCTCAACCCACGCCAGAATTTGCTCGGGACCCTGCGCTTTAGCAGCGGTCGCCATGGTCACCAGTAAAAGCAGGATGCCCAAGCGGTTACCAGAAAAAGTTAATTGAGACATTAGAGCAGCTTCTCCTGAGTCAGGAATTCTTGAATATAGCGGGCTGTGGCAAGCACATCGCCTTCAAGATGGAAGTGATGCTTACCCCCGACTGTCGCGACCCGGACGTTGGCGATATCCCGCTCCGCTTGCTCAGCCATCAGATCGTATTGGCCGTGGCCCTCTTCTCCCAGCAATAGCAAAACGGGCGCTTTGATACCCTGCAAAGCTGCACTTACTTGCGCTGAGCTCAATTTAACCGCTGAAGCGCCGCGCAGACGAAAGTCATTGGTCCACTGATACCCTCCCTCTACCGACTGTAGGCTTCGTGGTGCAATATGTTCTGCCCCCGCACGACCCAGTCCCTTACCTATACGCATTGATACTCCCTGATCAATCGATTCCAATAGTTTATTTGTCCGGCCCAACATTTCAATCCTCTGATCCAGGAAGCGACCCAGCTGTGAGGCAAACACCTCTTCGGGAACTGCCTGAGGCATCAGAGCATCGAGCAGCACCACATGGCTGACCCGTTCAGGTCGGGCGCAACTCAACAAAGAGGCGATAGTAGCACCCCTAGAGTGCCCCATAAGCGCAAAACTATCCCAACCCAGTTGGTCGACCACCGCGAGTATCTGTGGCAAGTCATCCCATATCTGATAGCTAGCATCCGCGGATCGATGCGAACTCCTGCCGTGGCCGGTTAGATCCAGAGCCACAACATGGTAGCTCTCCAGCAACGGCGCCAACTCATTAAAGCTCGCTGCGTTATCCAACCACCCGTGCAAGGCGAGCATCGGTGGCATCTCAGGATTGCCCCATGCCAGGCCAGCAATTTGCAGTCCATCGATCTGCCAGACACATTCGCGAGGGGCAATTAGCGTCACAATACGGCCTCATAATTGGGCGGAAACGCCGCAAACTGCAAGCGCGCGCCATCAAAAGCTGGATATTCGAGCCGCAGACACGCGCAGGCACCTGGAGCAAGTGAAGCAACCTGCCCTCTCTCACCCAGCCAGTGATCAAGCAGGTACGTAACCAGCGGTTGATGTGAAACCAGCACCAGATGCTCTGGAGCATTCGCCTCTCCCAGCACTTGCTCCAACAAGGAGTCAACCCTGCTCACCTGACTGCCCGGCTCCAATGCTGGCTGAGAAATGATTTCAGCTCGCGTAAGGGCGGTGGCTAGTATCTCTGCCGTTTGCTTGGTCCTAGTATAAGGGCTTTGGAAAATGCAGTCAGGCGCGGGCAACTGTCGCTGCTTACACAGCTGCAAAAAGGCCTGGCTGCCTCGGGCCAGATCTGCCCTGCCGTCTATGGTCAATTCACGTTGTTGGTCAGTGACAGCCAAGCCAGCCTCACCGTGTCTCCAGATAGTAATTAGCATACTTAACCTGTAACGAATTCCACGTCTTTATCCTGTTCTGTAAGCATCATATCGTTAAATACTTCAGTGACAGGCCTGCGCTCATACAAAATACCGTAAAGGCCGTTGACCAACGGCATATGAACTTCTAGCCGGTCCGCTTCTCGCTTTAACAGATCCAGGGTATTAATGCCCTCCGCGACCTGATCCATGCCCTGAAGCACCTCATCCAATGGCTCACCCTTACCGACCGCGTAGCCAACTCGGTAATTACGTGACAACGGTGAAGAGCACGTAACAAACAAGTCCCCTACCCCCGCAAGCCCCAGAAAGGTCATCGGATTAGCGCCCATCTGCACCGCAAACCGCGACATCTCCGCCAGTGAACGCGTGAGCAGCATACCAATGGTGTTCTCGCCAAACTCCAACGCCGCACCCAAGCCTGCAAGTATCGCGTAGACGTTCTTCAGGGCGCCACCCAACTCAACGCCGTAGGTGTCGTGGGAGCTGTAAATCAGGAATGTTTCCGTGTGCAGTAAATCGTGGATCACCGCATTGATCTCCGGCGAAACGCTGGCAATAACTGAACCAGTAATATTGCCCGCAGCGATCTCCCGGGCCAGGTTGGGGCCGCTCAGCACAGCCACCCTATTGTCGGGCATCTCCTCCGTCAAAATCTGGCTCATCAGGCGGAAACCCGGTGCTTCGATGCCCTTGGTTAAACTAACCACCAAGGTTGTCGTGGCGACCTTGGTAGCCACCTCACGTACTACCTCGCGAAATGATGCACTGGGCACCGCGACAAAGACTATATCAATATCATTAAGTGCTTCGTCGAGAGAGCAAGTGGCCCGCAGATTTGAGTGGAGCTGGTAGCCTGGAAGGTACTCAGTGTTTTCGGCGTGGGTGTTGATATGTGCGGCGCGTTCATCGTTGCGCATCCACAGGCTGACCCGGCTGCCATTGAGCGCGACCAGATTTGCAATCACTGTTCCAAAACTGCCGCCGCCGAGGACGGCGACGCGATGGCTATCTGGCATAGATCACCCGTAAAGAGAATCTGTTATCGGCGGCACCTGTGCCAACAGGTTGACCGGCCGGGTGGCAAAGTCTACCAGCAATCATAGCGGCGGGCATTGCGCCTGCCGCTCTTAATGATGCAGCTCTAGCTCTGACTCATTTGCAGCAACAGTTTATTGAGCTTCGACACATAGGCTGCCGGATCTTCCAATTGACCGCCTTCTGCCAGATTCGCCTGATCGAAGATAATACTGGATAAGTCCGCGAAGCGCTCTTCATCAGGCTCCTGATCCAGCATCGACAGCAGTGGATGTGCGGGATTGATTTCAAGGATAGGCTTGTTATCAGGGACTTCCTGGCCTGCAGCTTCCATTATGCGGCGCATCTGGGCACCCATATCCATGTCACCTACCACCAGACAAGCAGCGGAGTCGGTCAGACGAGTGGTAGCACGCACTTCCGCTACCTTGCCCTCAAGGACCTTGGTCAAGCGGTCTACCAGAGCTTCACTGTCTTTGGCGAGTTGTTCCTGCTCGGCTTTCTCTTCATCAGTCTCGCTAGCCAGGTCCAAAGCCCCTCGCGCCACATCCTGGAACTGCTTGCCATCAAAATCCTGCAGATGATTCATCAGCCAGTCGTCGACGCGGTCGGCCAATAGCAGCACCTCAATGCCTTTCTTACGAAACACCTCCAGGTGCGGGCTACTCTTGGCTGTATTGAAGTTCTCAGCCACCACGTAGAAAATTTTCTCCTGCCCTTCCTGCATTCTGCCAACATAGTCTTCCAGAGATTGGTCCTGTGTCTCTTTGTCTGTCTCAGTAGTAGAGAAACGCAGAAGCTTGGCGATCTTCTCTTTGTTGGCAAAGTCTTCCGCCGGGCCTTCTTTCAATACCTGGCCAAACTCACTCCAGAAAGACGCGTAGTCATCACCCTCTGCCTTGGCCATTTTCGCCAGCATGTCCAGCACCCGCTTGGTAACCGCGCTGCGCATGGAATCGACGGCGGCGTCTTGCTGAAGAATTTCCCGGGAAACATTCAGTGGCAAATCGTTGGAATCGATAACACCTTTTACAAAGCGCAAATACAGGGGCAGGAACTGCTCCGCATCGTCCATGATAAAGGTTCGTTGAACGTAGAGTTTCAGACCTCTGGACGACTCGCGGTTCCACATATCAAAAGGTGCACGCTTCGGTATATACAGCAGACTGTTGTATTCAAACTTGCCTTCAACGCGATTGTGACTCCAGCTTAGCGGGTCTTCAAAGTCGTGTGAGACGTGCTTGTAGAATTCCGTGTACTCCTCATCGCTGATTTCACTTCTGCTACGTGTCCACAGGGCGGTAGCTGAGTTAACTGCCTCATACTCAACCTCAGCCTCCTCGGGTGCTTCCTCGCCCTCTGCGGGCGGCTGAGGCGGCTTCACCATCATCACTGGCACCGAGATGTGATCGGAATACTTTTTGATAACACTGCGCACACGAAAGTCATCGGCGAAGTCTTCGCTGTCAGACTTGAGGTGCAGCGTTACACTTGATCCACGCTCGGTCTTGTCACGCGGTTCAATGGAAAACTCGGACTCGCCGTGGGATTCCCAGACTACGCCGGTGGAAGCATCTTCTCCGGCCTTACGTGTGTGGACTTCAACGCGATCGGCAACAATAAATGCAGAGTAAAAGCCCACGCCAAATTGGCCTATCAGTTGCGAGTCTTTTTGCTGGTCACCGGTCAATCCATCCAGAAACGCTGCTGTACCCGATTTGGCGATGGTGCCCAGGTTTTCAACAACTTCGTCGCGGGTCATGCCAATACCGTTGTCGCTGATAGTAATGGTATTCGCCTCTTTATCGACATCGACGCGCACTTCATAGTCACCGCTCCCCTCGAGCAGGGAATCGTCAGATAAAGCCGCAAATCGCAATTTATCAATGGCATCTGAGGAGTTGGAAATTAACTCGCGGAGAAAAATCTCCTTGTTGCTGTAGAGCGAGTGAATCATCAAGTGAAGCAGCTGCTTCGCCTCGGTTTGAAAGCCTAATGTTTCTTTTTTTACTTCAGCTGTCATAGCGTCCTCGTCAGATAATGCTAAAGGTTAAATAAAATTGTCTTACTGCCAGCTATTTGGGGTTATTCCTTGGTAATTCAAGGGTTTTTAGGCAAAAAAAAGCCCACACGAAGTGGGCTTTCAGATCGTTCTGACTAGCAGATTTACCAACCGGTGATTTCCGCCAGGCCAGTGCCAATATCCGCGAGACTGCGAACAGTCTTCACGCCGGCATCTTCGAGTGCAGCAAACTTCTCGTCTGCCGTACCCTTGCCGCCGGAAATGATCGCACCGGCATGGCCCATACGTTTGCCTTTAGGCGCAGTTACACCGGCAATATAGGAAACCACTGGTTTGCTGACATTAGTCTTGATGAACGCCGCTGCCTCTTCTTCAGCGGTACCACCGATTTCACCGATCATTACAATCGCCTCAGTCGCTGGATCATTTTCAAACATTTCCAGAATGTCGATGAAGTTGGAACCGGGAATCGGGTCACCGCCAATACCGACACAAGTCGACTGACCGTAGCCTGCATCCGTAGTTTGCTTTACGGCTTCATAGGTGAGCGTGCCCGAACGGGACACAATTCCAACCTTACCTGGCAGGTGGATATGGCCGGGCATAATGCCGATTTTACATTCACCAGGAGTGATAACGCCGGGGCAGTTAGGCCCGATCAAACGAACACCTAACTCATCGCATTTAACTTTTGCGTCGAGCATATCCAGAGTAGGAATACCCTCGGTAATGCAAACGATAAGCTCAATGCCACCGTTGGCTGCTTCCAGAATCGAGTCTTTGCAGAACGGAGCGGGAACGTAGATAACTGAAGCGGTAGCACCTGTCGCCGTCACTGCTTCCACCACAGTATTGAAAACCGGAAGTCCCAGATGTTCCTGGCCGCCTTTACCCGGTGTTACGCCACCCACCATCTGAGTGCCGTACTCAATAGCCTGTTCCGAATGAAAGGTACCTTGTGAACCAGTGAAACCCTGACAGATAACCTTGGTGCTCTTGTCTATAAGAATGCTCATCAGGATGCTCCTCCCGCTGCTTTAACCGCTTGCTGGGCAGCGTCTGTGAGGCTGTTTGCCGCGATAATATTCAAGCCACTATCAGCAAGCACTTTTCGTCCCAGCTCTGCGTTATTTCCTTCCAGTCGAACCACAACCGGCACACTGACACCAATTTCCTGAACCGCGCCGATCACACCTTCGGCAATCAGGTCACAACGGACGATGCCGCCGAAAATATTGATCAGAACCGCTTTCACGTTCTCGTCAGAAAGGATGATTTTAAACGCCTCGGAAACGCGTTCTTTGGTTGCACCGCCCCCAACGTCCAGGAAGTTGGCGGGGAAGCCGCCGTGCAGCGCGACGATATCCATCGTGCCCATCGCCAGACCAGCGCCATTGACCATACAGCCAATATTGCCATCAAGAGCGACATAATTGAGTTCCCACCTAGCGGCATGAGCCTCACGCTCATCGTCCTGACTGGGATCGTGCATCTCTCGCAAAGCGGGCTGTCGATACATTGCATTACCGTCAACACCGAGCTTGGCGTCCAGGCAGTGCAGATCTCCCTGCTCAGTAATGACCAGAGGGTTCACTTCGATTAAGGCCAGATCTTTTTCCTTAAACAACAGTGCCAGACCCAGGAAAATTTTGACAAACTGCTTAATTTGCACCCCTTTCAATCCAAGCTGAAAGGCCAAATCCCGCCCCTGATACGCCTGCGCGCCAACCAGAGGGTCGACAATCGCTCGTAATATTTTCTCTGGCGTTTCCTCAGCGACTTTTTCGATCTCCACGCCACCTTCAGTGGATGCCATAAAAACAATGCGACGACTTGAACGATCAACCACAGCGCCCAGATAGAGCTCTTCGGCGATGTCGGTGCAGGACTCAACCAATATCTTGGAGACCGGCTGGCCACCCTCATCGGTCTGGTATGTCACCAGATTCTTACCCAACCATTTGGTGGCGAAGTCGCGGATTTCATCCTTGCTCTTGACCAGTTTCACACCGCCAGCCTTACCGCGACCACCTGCATGCACCTGTGCCTTAACCACCCACATATCACCGCCAATAAGATCTGCAGCGTCGGCCGCGTCTTGCGGGTTATCAACGGCATAGCCCTTGGAAACCGGAAGACCGTACTCGGCAAACAATTGTTTGCCCTGATACTCATGAAGATTCATGTTCTATCCTATTTATTTGCTGCTTAATATTAACGACTACTGCGTTTTGTACCGCATTGTAGTCGGGTTTATAGCTCGAGCGCATGGGTGATTGTTTTTATATGCGCACCCGGGCAAATCTTTATCCCTTCTTCTTACGCGGTTTACGATTCGCAATATGAATCGCATGACCGTCGACCGCCAGGGCCGCTTCGTGTACCGCCTCGGACAGCGTTGGATGTCCGAACACAGTCAGCGCGATATCCTCAGCACTGGCACCAAACTCCATTGCAATAACAATTTGCTGGACCAGGTCAGCGGCTGATGGGCCAACAATATGGCAGCCCAAAATTCGATCTGTATCAGCATCGGCCAGTATTTTCACCATGCCGTCAGAGTCGTTGGCGGCCAGTGCTCTACCGCTGGCGACAAAGGGGAAAGTTCCCGCTTTGTAGCTTATGCCATCGGCCTTGAGTTCTTCTTCTGTTTTACCTACCGCGGCCACTTCAGGATGGGTGTAGACCACCGAAGGGATGCAGTCATAATTCATTTGCACTTGCTTGCCAGCAATGCGCTCCGCAACCATCACGCCCTCCTCCGAACCCTTGTGGGCCAGCATGGGGCCGCGCACGATATCGCCAACGGCGTACACATGAGGCGCCTCAGTTGCACAATAATCGTTGACGTATATGAAGCCACGCTCATCAAGCGTTACGCCGCTATCAGACGCCAACAGGTTTTCGGTTTGAGGACGACGGCCAACGCATACAATCAGTTTATCAAAGTGCTCAGTGTGCTCGCCGTCCGCAGTACTAAAGGAAACCTCGACCTTGCCATCCTTGACCACTGCATTAGTCACTCGCGCGCCTAAGCGAATATCTAGTTTCTGCTTCTTGAATATTTTCGCGGTTTCTTTGGCTATCTGGCCATCCATCATCGGCAAAAATTCGTCCAACGCCTCAAGCAGTACCACCTCAGAGCCCAATCGAGCCCACACGCTGCCCAACTCAAGACCGATCACACCCGCGCCAATTACACCAAGACGTTCGGGGATTTCTGTAAATTCCAAAGCGCCTGTGGAGTCAACAATGTACTCGTTATCTACAGGTGCCGGTGGGATATTAATCGGCACGGAGCCAGCAGCAAGAATCACATTAGCTGCCTCCAGAACCTGTACGCCACCGTCTTTGTCGGTGACTTCCACTGACCCGCCTGCGAGCAACTTGCCCCGCCCAGAGACAGCCGCAACACCGTTGTGCTTAAACAAACCGGCGATACCGCCTGTAAGTTGTCCGACAATGTTTTCCTTGCGCTTGAGCATAGCACCCACGTCAATGGTAGGGTCCTTGATGCCAATTCCGTGCACGGCGAAGTGGTCACGTGCTTCGGCAAATTTTTGGCTGCTGTCCAACAGGGCTTTCGAGGGAATGCAGCCTACATTCAGGCAGGTGCCACCCAGTTTTATCTTGCCGCCATCGTCCAGCCACTCTTCAACACAGGCTGTCGACAAACCCAGCTGGGCGGCCTTGATCGCGGCAACATAACCGGCAGGGCCTGACCCTATAACTACTACGTCGTACTTCTCTGACATAAATCTATTTCCACTACTCAGGTGTTGAAGGATGGGGCTGCTCTAAAGTTGTAACAGGATCCTCGCGGGATCCTCGATCAGGTCTTTGATCGCAACCAAAAACTTCACTGCGGTTTTGCCGTCGATCAGACGATGGTCATAGGACAATGCGAGGTACATCATTGGCTGAATCACCACCTCGCCATTGACCGCCATGGGCCGCTCCTGAATTTTGTGCATACCCAATATGCCAGTTTGCGGTGGATTCAGTATCGGGGTTGATAGCAGTGAGCCAAATACGCCTCCATTGGTAACTGTGAACGTGCCGCCAGTCATATCATCAATAGTAAGCTTGTTGCTCTTGGCGCGCACACCCAGATCAGCAACTGCTGCTTCCACATCGGCCAAGCTCATAAAGTCTGCATCACGCAGTACCGGCACTACAAGGCCGCCATCGGTTGATACCGCAACGCCAATATCCTGGTAACCGTGGTAAACCACATCCTTACCGTCTATCGAGGCATTCACTTCGGGAAAGCGTTTCAATGCTTCACAGGCTGCTTTCACAAAGAAACCCATAAAGCCAAGACGTGTGCCGTTATGGGTCTTTATAAACTGATCCTTGTACTTGCTTCGCAGCGCCATGACCGGAGCCATGTTGACTTCATTAAAAGTCGTGAGCATCGCTGTTTGCTGGCTGGCCTCCAGAAGTCGTTCGGCGATACGAGCCCGCATGCGGGTCATCGGTACGCGCTTTTCCACTCGTTCGCTGGATAACCCTATGGGGGCGCCCGGCGTAGGGGCACCCAGCGCAGGGGCACCCGGCGTAGGGGCACCCGGCGTACTCGCTGCAGACGCAGCTGGCGCTTTCGCCGGCGTGGCTGCAGCAGAGTCAGACTTCATAAACTTGACGATGTCGTCCTTGGTGATGCGACCGCCTTTGCCAGTACCGGGGATACGACTGACATCCAGGCTGTGCTCTTCCACCAGCTGTCGCGCCGCAGGACCCAGCATAGCTTCAGCCGCGCCAGCATCCTGCGTGTCGACATCAGCGCTTTCTGCCTCGGGCGTGGCCGCAGTTGCATCACTGGTGGCAGTGGCTGCTCCGGGTATCAGGGTCGCCAGCAGTGCCTCACTGAGAATTGTGTCCCCTTCTGCAACGTGGATTTTTTCAATAACACCATCTTCCGGTGCTACAACTTCCATCACCACCTTGTCAGTCTCGATCTCGACAATTAAGTCGTCGCGAGAAACATGGTCGCCTTCTTTTTTGTGCCAAGCCGCAATCTCGCCATCGGCGACAGATTCGGGAAAGGCGGGGGCTTTTATTTCAATAGCCATTTCGGTTCCTTTGTGAAATGCCAGTCGTTGTCATCTTAAGTACCCCAGGGCATTGGCCCAAGAGCTTCGTCTATAAATTTCTCTTGCTGTGCAATGTGCAGGGCCATGTAGCCTGCAGCCGGTGCTGCTGAAGCGTCTCTTCCTACGTAGCGCAAATACACATCTACCTTGTGGCGCGCAATCACTCGCCGCATATGGTGCTGGCTGGCGTACCAGGATCCCTGGTTCATGGGCTCCTCCTGACACCAGATCGCATCAGTGACATTGGTATAGCCACTGAGTACCTGCAACAACTCAGCCTCGGGAAAGGGGTATAACTGCTCAAGCCGCAAAATCGCGATATTGTCCAGGCCACGCTCTCGACGAGTCGCGCGCAGATCGTAATACACTTTGCCACTGCAAACTATCAGCCGCTCGACTTTGTTCTTGTCAATATCGTCGGTTTCATCGATTACGTTCTGGAAACGGCCATTAGCCAGATCTTCCAGACTCGACACAGCCTCCTTGTGCCGGAGCAAACTCTTGGGCGTCATAACCACGAGTGGTTTTCGCAAAGGCCTGATCGCTTGGCGACGCAGCATATGAAACACCTGCGCAGGAGTGGTGGGAACACATATCTGAATATTGTGCTCGGCACACAGCTGCATAAATCGTTCCAGCCTCGCTGAGGAGTGTTCCGGACCCTGCCCTTCGTAGCCATGAGGTAGCAGCATGGTCAGGCCACACAAGCGCGCCCATTTGTGTTCGCCACTGGTAATAAACTGATCGATGACAACCTGTGCGCCGTTGGCAAAGTCACCAAACTGCGCTTCCCAAATAACCATTCCGGTCGGCGAGGTTGTGGCGTAGCCATATTCAAAAGCCAGTACGGCCTCTTCAGACAGTAGCGAGTCATGGATAACGAAGGAAGCTTGATCCTCAGTGATATGCTGCAAAGGTACATAGGCGCTGCCATCCTTTTGGTTATGCAGTACCGCGTGGCGGTGAGAGAAAGTCCCGCGACCCACGTCCTGGCCGGTTAGTCGCACGGGATAACCTGCCTTTAACACGGAGGCATAGGCCAGAGTCTCCGCTGCACCCCAATTTAGAGGCAATGCACCCGCGGCCATTTTTCGGCGGTCTTCAAGGATTTTCCCGACCTGGCGCTGCAGAGGCAGATTATCAGGAGCGACATTGATGTCGTGCGCTAAGGTCTGCAGCTCATGCATATCCATGCCGGTATTGCACGGCAGTGTCCACTCGTGACCAAGGTAAGGCGTCCAGTCAACGAACAGTTCTGCATTGGGCTCGCTAACCAAACGGCTCACCAATGGCTCACCTCGGTCCAGAGAATCGCGATAGCCGTCGACAAGTGCCTTATCCTGCTCTTCCGTTATCACACCCTCGGCAATCAGCTTGGCTGCATAGAGGTCCCTGGTTGTTTTGTGTTGCCTGATCGCCTGATACATCAAAGGCTGAGTAACAGAGGGTTCGTCCGCCTCGTTGTGACCGCGACGCCGGTAGCACATGAGATCGAGAACCACGTCCTTTTTAAATTCGTTGCGAAAATCCAGCGCGAGCTGGGTAACAAAGAGAACAGCTTCAGGGTCGTCGGCATTAACGTGGAATATAGGAGCCTGCACCATCTTGGCAATATCGGTGCAGTATTCAGTGGAGCGCATGTCTTCACGCAAGCTAGTGGTGAAACCAACCTGGTTGTTCAGTACCACATGTACCGTGCCGCCGGTTTTATAGGCTCTGGTCTGAGACATCTGGAATGTCTCCATCACCACGCCCTGGCCAGCAAAAGCTGCATCACCATGGATTACAATCGGCACCACCGAGCTGCCAACGGTGTCGTTGCGTCGATCCTGGCGAGCCCGAACAGAACCAATTGCTACGGGTGAAACTATTTCCAGGTGCGATGGATTGAAGGACAGGGCCAAATGCACCTCCCCACCTTCGGTCATGAGGTTCGAGGAAAACCCCTGATGATATTTAACGTCGCCAGAGCTTTGGTGGGTCGTCTTACCCTCGAACTCCATGAACAAGTCCGCCGGGTTTTTGCCAAAGATATTGATCAGCACGTTTAATCGACCGCGGTGCGCCATGCCGATAACGATTTCTTTTGCGCCGGATGCACCAATACGTTCCACCAGCTCCGACAGCATAGGGATAAGGCTTTCGCCACCTTCCAGACCAAAACGTTTGGTACCTGGGAATTTTGAGCCCAAAGATTTTTCCAGGCCCTCGGCCTTGATCAAGCGGCGCAGCAACCGGGTACGTACGGTCTTACCGAAGTCGGGAGCCGAGCGCACTGACTCCATGCGCGTCATAATCCAGTGACGTTCCTCGGTATCAACAATGTGCATGAACTCGGCACCGACCGTATGGCAGTAGGTGCGCTCCAGCGCATCTATAATCTCTCCCAGCGTGGCGTCGGCCTTGCCAATATGCAGGCTACCCACCTGGAAAGCCGTATCGAGATCGGCGGCGGAGAGTTGATGAAAACCGAGATCAAGATCCGGAACCTGATCGCGCTGGGCAAGTCCCAGAGGGTCAAGACTGGCCTTCTGATGACCCCGTTGACGATAGGCTGAAATAAGCTGGACGACCCGCACCTGCTTGCGCTCATGGTCAGTCGCCTGCGAGTCGTGCTGCACCGTGGCTTCGGTGCGCACCCGCATTTTACTAATCTGGGCGAAACGATCGCGGATGGTGGAATGAGGAACGTCCTGAATCTGGGTGATCTCAGATTCGACTCTGGGCAGCTTGTCGAAATACTGACGCCATTGCTCGGGCACCCCGTTGGGGTCGCTTAGATAGCACTCATATAAATCTTCAACGTAAGTTGCGTTGCCGCCGGAGATATGGGAGCTACGTCTGAGTTGCTCCATGTTGCTTTCTTGCATGTTGCCCTACCGGGGTTTAATAAAGCCCAAAGATCGACCTGGTGTCCTGAGTGTAGCAGCGCTTAGCCGTAAGCGCCGCCTACCCTTATCAAGCCCACCACTCGGACTTGAAGAAACTCCAGTATCAGGATATTTTCTTTATATTTTTCTTTATATATCAATAATTTATGAGCTTTTATTAAAGCTAGACCGCACGTGTGAGCAGCATGGTGCGTATGTGACCAATCGCCCGAGTCGGGTTCAAGCCCTTGGGGCACACATTAACGCAATTCTGAATACCCTTGCAGCGAAACACACTGAAAGGATCATCCAGTTGAGACAATCTTTCTTCGGTAGCCGTGTCACGGGTATCAGCCAAAAACCGATAAGACTGTAACAGGCCTGCGGGACCGATAAAACGATCAGGGTTCCACCAGAACGAAGGGCAACTGGTTGAGCAGCATGCGCACAGGATACACTCGTAGAGCCCGTCTAGCTTGGCTCGGTCTTCCGGGCTTTGCAGTCTCTCAATCGATGGTGCCGGTGTATTGTTCTGCAAGTACGGTTGAACCTTCTCATACTGAGTGTAGAACAGGGTCATATCGACGACCAGATCGCGTACCACGGGCAATCCTGGCAGAGGGCGAACAACCAACTTGTTGTTCCGTACGGTCTCGGACAACGGGGTGATACAAGCCAGACCGTTTTTGCCATTCATATTCATGCCATCAGAGCCACAGACACCTTCCCGACAGGAACGGCGATAGGTGACGGTGGTGTCCTGAGCCTTAATCTGCTCCAGTACGTCCAGAACCATAAGATCCTTGCCACCGGTGTCAAACTGAAAATCTTCCATCCAGGGTTCGGCGTCGGATTCCGGGTTGTAGCGATAAATGCTTACTTGCAACATGTATCAGTGCCTCTTAGTAAGTGCGAATTTGCGGTTCGAAAGTATCTACGGTCTTAGGCGTAAAGTTCACCGACCGCTTGCCTACCCGCTTGTCTTCGGGGTAATACACCGAATGACAGAGCCAGTTTTCGTCGTCGCGCTCCTGGTAGTCGTCGCGAGCGTGCGCACCGCGGCTTTCCTTGCGCTCTTCCGCCGTTATCGCGGTAGCCTCGGCCACCTCGAACAGGTTCTGTAATTCCAGGACTTCGATACGAGCCGTGTTGAAGGCATTGCTCTTATCATCCAGCTTGGCGCTTCCTATACGGTCACGGAGGTCGGCCAGTTTGGCAATACCAGACTGCATAAACTCTTCATTACGGAAGACACCAAAGTGGTTCTGCATTGTGGTCTGCAGCTCTTTGCGCAATTCCGCCACATTCTCCCCACCGGTGCTGTTGTTGAGTGTCACTAGCCTGGTGTTGGCCTGCTCGAGGTCGCTGTCTGAAGCATCCCTCATATCAATACCATCACGCAGAGCAGACTCGATAAACAGTCCTGAAGCTCTACCAAACACAACCAGGTCGAGTAACGAGTTACCACCCAAGCGGTTAGCGCCATGCACCGAGACGCAGGCAACCTCACCACAGGCATACAGGCCCGGAATAATGTGATCGTTACCCTGCGCGTCAACCGTCAAGGCCTGACCGTGCACATTGGTAGGTATGCCGCCCATCATGTAGTGACAGGTTGGGACTACAGGAATAGGTTCTTTGACCGGGTCTGCGTGAGCAAAGGTGCGAGACAATTCCAATACACCCGGCAGGCGACTTTCAAGTACCTCTTCACCCAGGTGGTCCAACTTGAGGAACACGTGGTCTGCATCGGGGCCGCAGCCACGACCTTCCAAAATTTCCAGCACCATGGAACGCGCCACTACGTCTCGACCCGCCAAATCTTTAGCGTTGGGGGCATAGCGTTCCATGAAGCGTTCGCCGTCTTTATTGACGAGGTAACCACCTTCACCGCGACAGCCTTCAGTAACCAGTGTGCCCGCGCCGTGAATACCGGTGGGGTGGAACTGCCACATTTCGATATCCTGAACCGGGAAACCAGCACGCAACGCCATACCGATGCCATCACCTGTATTAATGTGTGCATTGGTTGTGGACGCATAAATGCGACCGGCGCCGCCAGTGGCAAATACGGTAGCCTTGGATTTTACATAGACGGTTTCGCCGGTTTCTATGCAAATAGCGATAACACCGACCACGGCGCCATCCTGATTCTTTACCATATCCGTGGCAAACCACTCGTTAAAGAACACAGTATTGTTCTTCATGTTGCCCTGATAAAGCGTGTGCAGTAGTGCGTGCCCGGTCCTGTCGGCAGCTGCACAAGTACGTGAAGCCTGCCCGCCTTTGCCAAAGTTCTTCGACTGACCACCGAAGGGACGCTGGTAGATTCGACCCTCCTCGGTACGGGAGAACGGCAGGCCCATATGTTCTAGCTCAAAAATTGCCTCGGGGCCTACACTACACATGTACTCGATGGCATCCTGGTCACCGATGTAATCGGATCCCTTGACGGTGTCATACATATGCCAGCGCCAATCATCATCGGGATCATCACTGGCTATAGCACAGGTTATACCGCCCTGAGCAGAAACCGTGTGCGAACGGGTTGGAAACACCTTGGTGATGACCGCAGTTTTGTAGCCGGATTGGGAGAGCTGCAGGGCTGCGCGCATACCCGCTCCACCGCCACCAACAATCACTCCATCAAACGAAATAGTGCGCATCGCCGCCATAACTCAATTTCCCCAAAGGATCTGGATAGCCCAGATCACATAAACAAAGATCAATAAACTGGTGCCAATCTGACAGCCCAGTCGTAAAACATTACCAGTGGTTCCCAGCAGACGTTCAGTCAGATAGTCGGTGAACACCGCCCACATACCAATCCAGGCGTGTGCGGCCAGCGAAAAAATCGCCAACATGCTAAAGATACGCATCCAGGTTTGCTCGAACAGTGCCTTCCACTCGACGTAATCGACGCCGCCGGCAATTGAAAAACCAATCACAGTGAAATAGGCCAGCAGTATTACTGCACTGACACGTTGCAGCAGCCAATCGGATACACCCGAACGACCAAAGCTTGTTACTGCAGTTACCATATCCACAACCCCGCTAAAACTATAAGTACGGCGGAAACGGCGATCACCAAACGAGCCGCAAGAATGCCGCCTTCTAGTGACTCACCGATACCAAAGTCGGCCACCAAATGCTTGACGCCGGCAACCGAGTGATAAATAAGGCCAGACAATATGGCCCACAGCACAAATTTGAACAGACCGCCGGAAAGCCAATCCACGACGGAGGCAAAACTTTCCGGGCTTCTCAAGCTGGCATCGAGCACCCAGAGAAGAACGGCCATGCCAATAAATATGAACACGCCAGAAGCGCGGTGTGTAATGGATGCCCAAGCGGTTAAGGGAAGCCGCATGGTACCGATATCTAGATTTACAGGACGATTGTCTTTCACAATATAGTTACCATTTTTGTGACGCCCGGGGGCGGTTAGTAGGGCTGAATCCAGCCACTGAGATCGCACAGGATGAAAATTCTATACGAGCACAAAACGCGCGAAATTATAAGGACTTAGGCGCCTAAATACAAACTACAGGTATTACTTCTTCACGCATTTGGCTTTCGTCGCTAAAAGACGCCATCTCCTCCAAGCAGGATCAGCGAACATGGCTCCAATTTGGTGCAAATAGAGTCTGATAGAGCCACATCAATTGACAAAGGCATACGACTCTCTATAGTTGGTCCCCCACGGATTTAACCATCAGGACACCCTATGACCGACAAGAAAGCAACCCTGAAAATTGACGGCATCGATGAGCCAATCGAACTGCCAATCTACTCAGGCACGATCGGCCCAGACGTAATTGATGTAGGGGGGCTCACCAGCAAGGGCATGTTCACCTACGACCCTGGATTTGTCTCGACGGCCTCTTGCGAATCCCAGATTACCTACATCGACGGCGGCAAGGGCGTTCTCCTTCACCGCGGCTATCCCATTGACCAACTGGCCGAACATTCAGACTACCTGGAAACTTGCTACCTTCTCCTTTACGGAGAGCTTCCCAGCAAAGCAGAGAAAGAAGAGTTTGTTAACACTGTTCACAACCACACTATGGTCCATGAGCAGATTCGTACATTTTTCAACGGCTTTAGGCGTGACGCTCACCCTATGGCTATTATGTGTGGTGTTGTAGGCGCCCTCTCCGCCTTCTACCACGACTCTGTTGATATTTCAGACGAGCATCATCGACAAATAGCGGCGTTTCGACTGATCGCCAAGATGCCCACCCTGGCGGCAATGAGCTATAAGTTCTCCATTGGCCAACCTTTTATGTACCCCGATAACGATCTGAGCTATGCAGAGAACTTCCTGCACATGATGTTCGGCAATCCCTGCGAGCCCAGCAATGTGAGCCCGGTGCTGGCCAAGGCCATGGATCGAATCTTCCTACTGCATGCCGACCATGAGCAAAATGCCTCCACCTCCACGGTACGCCTGGCTGGCTCCTCTGGCGCCAACCCATTCGCCTGTATCGCGGCTGGTATCGCTGCGCTCTGGGGTCCGTCTCATGGCGGCGCTAATGAAGCCGTGCTCGAAATGCTGGAAGAGATCGGTGACGTATCGCGAATTGACGAGTATGTCGCGAGAGCGAAGGATAAAGAAGATCCATTCCGTCTGATGGGGTTTGGCCATCGGGTTTACAAGAACTTCGATCCGCGCGCCAAGGTAATGAAAGAAGCGGCAGACGAAGTCCTCACCGAACTAGGCATCGATAATGAGCCTCTGCTTGCTATTGCCAAGCGTCTGGAAGAAATTGCTCTGGAAGACGATTACTTCATCTCCAAGAAGCTTTACCCCAATGTCGACTTCTACTCCGGCATCATTCTGAAGGCCATTGGCATTCCCACCAGTATGTTCACCGTAATTTTCGCGGTAGGCCGCACCGTGGGCTGGATAGCGCACTGGAATGAAATGATTTCAGGCAGTTATCGTATTGGCAGGCCCCGTCAGCTGTATACCGGGCACGCGCAGCGAGATTTCACTCCGGTAGACGAAAGATAAAGCGGGCTAGAAGCCCAATCAACAAGGGCCGCACAGCGGCCTTTTTTGTAGGTGCACATATTTGATTTTTCAACACGGAAGAAACTATTAATGACCGAGATTGTAATCAGTGGCACCGGCCTGTTCACCCCAAGCGACGCTATCAGCAACGCCGAGTTGGTAGAGGCATTTAACAGTTATGTCGATCTACACAATGAGGACAACGCCGCTGCCATCAATTCTGGAGAGCTCCCTGCTCTGCAGCATTCCTCGGTCGAGTTTATCGAGAAAGCCTCAGGCATAAAATCACGTTTCGTGGTGGATAAGGAAGGCATTCTTGACCCGCGAAGAATGACACCAAAGATTCCCGACCGGAGCAACGATGAGCCTTCGGTGATGTGTGAAATGGCTGTCAGCGCAGCGCGACAAGCCATGGCGCAGGCCGGCAAAAAAGCGGAAGACATCGATTCAGTCATTGTAGCGGCTTCGAACATGCAGCGCGCCTATCCCGCCATCGCGGTGGAAGTACAAGACGCGCTGGGGATTACCGGTTTCGGCTTTGACATGAACGTCGCCTGTTCTTCGGCGACTTTTGGCATTCAACAGGGTCGCGACTCCATAGCCAACGGCAGCGCTCGTTGTGTGCTGGTCGTCAATCCGGAGATTTGCAGTGGCCACCTCAACTTTCGCGACCGCGACTCCCACTTTATTTTCGGCGACGTGTGTACGGCAATCATTTTGGAGAAAGCGGAAACCGCCACCTCATCGGATCAGTTTGAAATTGTGGACAGCAAACTGCAGACCATATTTTCCAATAACATCCGTAACAATTTCGGGTTTCTGAATCGAGGGGATGATGCAGGCATTGGGCAAGTGGATAAACTGTTTGTGCAGGAAGGCCGCAAGGTATTCAAAGAGGTTTGCCCGGCGGTTGCCAAACAGATATCTGCCCAGCTGGACGCCCAGGACATTTCCGCTCAGTCGCTAAAGCGACTCTGGCTACATCAGGCTAACCTGAGCATGAATCAGCTCATCGCCAAAAGAGTGTTGGGCCGAGAGGCCACTGACACCGAGGCGCCCACTATCCTGGATCAATATGCCAACACCAGTTCGGCGGGATCAGTGATAGCATTTCACAAACATAGAGACGACTTCATAGCGGGCGACCTGGGCGTTCTCTGCTCGTTCGGTGCCGGCTATAGCATAGGCAGCATCATCCTGCGTAAGCGCTAGAGCGAGTGCCTAAACAAGCTCTGCCAATTCGGCCAGTAAAACTTCGCACTGCTCATCCGTACCCACGGTAATACGCATAAATTCACTGATTCTTGGCTGCTGAAAATGGCGAACGATGACGCCCTTTGCCCGTAGCCCATCCACCAATTTTTGAGCGGCTTGCCTCGGGTGTCTTGCGAAGACGAAATTTGCCGCAGAAGGTAGAACCTCAAATCCCATCGCCGCGAGTGCCGCCGTCAGCGCATCCCGAGTGGCCACCACCTGGGCACAGGTGTCACGGAAATAGTCACCATCTTCGAAGGCGGCCACCGCAGCGCGCTGGGATACCAGACCCAGAGGGTACGAATTAAAGGAATTCTTCACCCGAGTCAGTCCCTCGATCAGATCTTTATGGCCCAGCGCAAAACCTACCCTAAGGCCAGCCAAAGCCCGGGACTTGGACAGGGTCTGAATAACCAGGAGGTTATCGTAATCAGCGATGAGACTAACCGCACTCTCGCCACCGAAATCGACATAGGCTTCATCAATAATAACAACACAATCCCGATTGGCATCCAACAGGCCTTTTATGGCATCGAGTTCGAGTGCAATGCCGGTTGGCGCATTAGGGTTAGGGATAATAATTCCGCCATTGTCCCCCGCGTAGTCGCCTCCGTTAACGCGAAAACTCTCATCCAGAGGAACCTGCCGAAAATGTATGCCATAGAGGTCACACCACACCGGATAAAAACTGTAGCTGATGTCCGGGAACAGAATGGGCGCAGTGTGCTTGAGCAAGCCCTGAAAAGCGTGTGCAAGTACCTCGTCCGAGCCATTGCCGACAAACACCTGCTCCGGCTTCAGGTCATAGTATGCCGCTATGGTCGAAGTCAGCGCGCTGGACTCCGGATCCGGATAGCGCCGCAATTGCTCACCCTCGACTGCACTCAGTGCAGCTAACGCCTTGGGGGAAGGTGGATAGGGAAACTCGTTGGTATTTAGCTTCACCAGACGATCATGCCGCGGTTGCTCACCCGGCGTATAGGGTGTTAACCCTCTCGCAATGTCACTCCAAAAACGACTCATGACCTGACGCCCTGCTCTGTAGACAAAAAAGCCCGGTAAAACCGGGCTTAATGAAAAAAATGGCGTCCCCTAGGGGGTTCGAACCCCTGTTACCGCCGTGAAAGGGCAGTGTCCTGGACCACTAGACGAAGGGGACGCAGTGCTTGGCCTGATTGAGGCTGAAAAGCCGCGCCATTGTACCCAACCGTTGTCTTGATGCAAAGAGCGTAGACCAGACAATCTGTACGCGCGATGGTGACGAATTCTACCGGCCACGAGCGGGAGAGTGTTTCTCAGTCGCTCCACGTGATTCGCTTGGTGAGAAACACTCTCCCGCTCGCGTCCTGGACTGTTGCCAACCCGCTCAATCGCAGTAGTCGGCAGAGCGCTTCAAAACAAGCTCTCCGCAATCTACCCGTCGAATCGGCATACTGCGATGGTAGGGGCCGGACGAGCATAGCCTTCTCACCAAGCGAATACGTTGGTCCGGCATTCCGGGAGCGACTGAGAAGGCTATGCTCGTCTGGCCCCGGCGCCTAAAACCCATCTCGGGCGAGTACCGATGTCGGGTCCGTGCAAAACACGGTTATCGCAGCCAGCTACCCGGGTCCGTGGTGGTCTGCGATGAACCGTATTCCCCCCCTCAGTATTTGAATACTGTGTCGATCATGACACGATCATAATCCAGAGCGCCGCCCAACTCAGCCAGGTTCTTCTCTCCCGCCTCGTTGTTGAGGAACCAGGTCAAGCCAAGTTTCCACTGCTTGTTGACCGCGTAGGCGCCCGTAATACGGTGTCCCTTACCGTCCGTACCACCACCGGCAAAGTCGGAGTCACTCAACAGGCCCAACACCGCATCAGCTTCCAGATCCTGGTACTGATAGGCCAGTTGCCATGTGCCTTTCGCCTTGGCTTTACCAATCTTCGCGCCGACTATGTAGCCGGTATCGTAGTCGCTGGCATCCTGGTTTTGCACGTAGTTGGCAAATATATTGAACGGCATGTCGAAAAAGTTAAGTCCGAGGTCTGCACCGACTTCTATCATTTCATAGTTGAATTCGTAGACGCCGTTGGCGGAGCTGTTGCCGAAGAAGTCATCGTCGAAATAGGGTTCATTACCCTTGGTGGGAAAGTCGTAGTACGCAAGCGATGCAGTAAGACTGGTGGTCTCCCCCAGGCTCAACTTGGTTCCACCCTGCACACCCCAGGCAAACTCGTCGTTGTCGCGCTTGCTATCGCTCTCCAGGAAGTTGCCTATGAACGTCGCAAAGAGACGGTCGCTGCCCCAAGCTGCGCTGAAGCCTTCTGGCCGCCAATCGCCGTCCCACAACAAGCCGCCTTTTTGAGGCTTGAATAGGGGGTTTGAGTATTTACCTGCGGTTACGCTGAGGTTTTCAGTTGCGTTCCATTTGGCATAGGCCAAATCAAGTCGCAAATCTTTGGTGTCGTTGCCGCCACCGAGAGTCTGGTTTGACGAAACAGGATCGTTGCCGCCCGATGCAACACCTAAGCCCACCTCGGTATTCTGTGGAAGACTGGCGACCAGTGCCGCCCTGGCCCGAATGCGATTACGTTCTCGCGTATCAGCTTGTTGCACGTCGATACGCTCATAGCGGTAACGGAAATCACCTTTCACTTTGATCCGTTCTGTCCAACTGCTGGCCTTCGCCGCGCCCTTGATTTCGGTCATCTCAGTGCGCGCCAGTGCCAGCTCAGTTATCGTTCCGTCACTCAACGCTTTGAGTTGAGTGTTTTCCTGCTCAAGCGCGTTCAATCGATTTGCCAGTGAAGCAAAGTCTGCTTTCAAACGCTCGAACTCAGCATCACTCACCGCGGCATGTGCCAGGCTGCTACCCATCACTACCGCACCCGCAACCGCCAAAGCTAAAGTTTTTTTCATGCTTCAATCTCCATTAATTGACCGCCCCACTCTACGTTGTGACAGTTTGGAGTCAATTTTATGGCGAAATTGTGACACTAATGTGACTATCGTAGATCTGGAAACGTTAATTTTTGTGTTTTTTGCAAGCTAAAAAAAAGTTCAGCGGCACCATGCCGCTGAACCTTGGGTACTGGGTACGAGTGAGCGCCTCAGCTTTGATCCCGGTCGATCTGGGCAATAAGTTCATCCCGTTTTACGTGCCGAACATCCAGGCCACGCACCAAATAGATAACCTGCTCCGCTATATTGCTGGCGTGGTCACCTACTCGCTCCAGGCTGCGCAACGCCCACATCTCATTGAGCACCATACCGATGGTCCGTGGATCTTCCATCATAAATGTCATCAGGCTACGCAGTGCCGAGGCATATTCCGAGTCGACTGTCTTGTCAGACATGACCACTTCCACCGCCATATCCACATCAAGCCTGGCGAAGGCGTCTAACGACTTGCGTAACATTGCCGATACGCTAACCGCTATGTGACGAATTTCCGTGTAATTGCTTGGGGATTCGCCAGCCTCACTGAGCCGTAGCGCCTGTCTCGCTATCTTTGTGGCCTCGTCGCCAATACGCTCAAGGTCGGTGGTCAATTTGGCCACCGCAATCACCAATCGTAAGTCGCTTGCCGCCGGCTGCCTTCTCGCTAATATGCGCGCACATTCGTCGTCGATACTGATTTCCATATCATTGACCTCCTTGTCGCCTGCGATAACCAGCTCGGCCTCCCCGCTATCTCGCTTCAGGAGGGCCTCGACAGCCTGCGCCATCTGCTGCTCAACCTTGCCGCCCATTTCGAGCAGATTATTCTTAACCGCTTCGAGTTCGGCATTAAATTGCGCTGAAATATGCTGCTTGTAATCGTCCTGGTGTAGCATGGATTTACCTCTCTAGCCGTAACGCCCGGTGATGTAATCTTCAGTTTGTTTTTCAGTTGGATTAGTAAACAGTGTATCGGTGCTATCGAACTCAATGAGTTTACCCATATACATAAACGCCGTCATATCGGAAACCCGCGCGGCTTGCTGCATATTATGCGTAACAATCACAATGGTGTACTTCGATTTAAGTTCGTAAATCAGCTCTTCAATTTTGAGCGTGGATATCGGATCCAGCGCAGAGGCCGGCTCGTCAAGTAGCAGGACCTCGGGTTCTACCGCGACAGTACGCGCGATCACCAAACGCTGCTGCTGGCCTCCAGAAAGCCCCAGTGCGCTGTGATCCAGGCGATCTTTTACCTCGTCCCATAAAGCGGCAGAACGCAGGGCCTTTTCGACGACCTCGTTCAATATGCGCTTTTTATTCATCCCCTGGATACGCAGGCCATAAGCCACATTCTCATAGATGGACTTGGGAAAAGGATTTGGCTTCTGGAAGACCATTCCTATGCGGCGGCGCAAACTAGCGACATCGACACTTTTGGCGTAGATATCATCCCCTTCCAATAGTAACTTGCCACTCACTCGACAACCATCGACCAGATCATTCATTCGATTAAAGCAGCGTAGCAAGCTCGATTTACCGCAACCACTAGGCCCAATGAAAGCTGTAACACGCTGTTTGGGGATTTCAAGATCAATGTTGAACAGAGCCTGGGAGTCCTGGTCGTAGTAGAGATTCAGATCCTGCACTCGCAGACTTGTCTCTGACGGAGCTAGCGCGTCCCCGAGAGGGGCCCGTTTCAGCGCCTGGATATCAATAGCATGTGTTTGCATAGGGTTGTTCTTCCCTTTTGGTTCAGTTGAAAATTAACTCTCAAGCGATTTGTAGCGCTCTCTGAGTCGATTACGTAAATTGACTGCCGCCAGATTAAGCAGCGCGATGATGATTACCAGCAGCAACGCCGTGGCATAAACCAGTGGCCGAGCAGCTTCGACGTTCGGGCTTTGAAAACCAACGTCGTAAATATGAAAGCCCAAATGCATGAACTTCTGATCCAGGTGCACGTACGGATAGTTCGCATCCAGTGGCAGGCTTGGAGCCAACTTGACCACACCGACTAACATCAGTGGTGCCACCTCCCCCGCAGCACGCGCTACCGCCAGAATTAGCCCGGTCATCATCGCCGGACTGGCCATGGGCAGAACAACACGCCACAGGGTTTCCGCTCTGGTTGCGCCAAGGGCAAGACTGCCCTCGCGGACCATCTTAGGGATCCTGGCCAGCCCTTCTTCGGTCGCCACAATCACTACGGGCAAGGTCAGTAGGGCTAATGTCAGCGACGCCCACATCAGGCCGGGTGTACCAAAGGTTGGACTGGGCAAGGCGGCAGGAAAAAATAGCTGGTCCAGCTCTCCGCCAAGAAAATACACGAAGAAACCCAAACCGAAAACGCCATAGACAATCGACGGCACGCCGGCTAGGTTGTTTACTGCAATTCGAATAACCCGGGTTACAAATCCCTGGCGCGCATATTCACGCAAGTACACCGCGGCTACAACTCCGAAAGGCGTTACCATAATCGCCATCAGAACAACCATCATCACAGTGCCGAAAATGGCAGGAAAGACGCCACCTTCCGTGTTCGCTTCACGAGGCTCCGCAGACAGAAACTCCCAGAGCTTTTCAAAGTACATAAGCACTTTGCCCATCACGCTAAGTGCGTTGGGCTGAAAAGCCCTGACCACTTTGGCAATTGGCAGTTCGACAATCCTGCCGTCAACCAATTCGGCGGTATAGTTATGCCGGTCAATACTGTCATACAAGCGGTAGAGCTGTTCCTGCAATACACTGTACTGAGCGTCTAGCTCCTCGCGCTCACTGGCAAGTTTTAACTGCTGCTGCGCGGTAAGGGCATCCTCCAGCTCCAGGGTGCGCTCACGCAGGCGCAAACGTTCAAGATCGTGATTGATATAGCCTATCGTAACCCGCTCGATGTAATGTATTTCCTCGCGCACCGCAACACTGTCCGCGATCAGGTCACTGAAGGCTTGCCATCGCTGATCGGGGCTGGACTGTTCGTCGGCAATGGTTTCTCCATCGCGGCTAACAGAGCGCAGGTAGCCGTAGAAATTACCCCACTCAAGACGCTCGATAACAGTGACATCATTGGGCCAGGCCTTGTCACCCATTTGTTCGTCGATCAACCAGACAAAATCGCTATCGAAAGAGTCGCGATTACCCTGCTTCATCAGGGTGCGACCATAAAACGGGCCCGAGCCCTTCAGTTCAAAGCCGGCCTCCCTTAGTTGCTGACCGCCGACTTCGAGTTCCTCGACAACCTCGCCCATCACCGACCGCTCTGAGCCCTGATAGGAAATCGTGGTTACCAGTACGTCCTTGGGCCAGAAATGACTGAAGCCACGAACTGCTAGCAGCAGGATTAATCCAGTAACAGCAATAACGCTCAATGCGACCGCCGCACCATTCAGCCAGATCATCGGCTCGCCACTTTTGAACCAGGCAACAAGACCGGGGTTGCCGGTGCTGTGAATTGTTGGTTTTTTGGGACTAGTCATTACAGCGACCCATACTTCACACGCAGTCTCTGGCGAACCAGTTCAGCGATAGTGTTGACCATAAAGGTGAATAGGAATAATACAAAGGCGGCAAGAAACAGCACCCGATAATGGCTACTGTCGACCTCTGCCTCTGGCACTTCAACCGCAAGATTCGCAGACAGGGTACGCATCCCCTCGAAAATATTCGCATCTATAATGGGTGTGTTACCGGTGGCCATCAGTACAATCATGGTCTCCCCTACAGCACGTCCCAGACCGATCATCAAACCTGAGAAAATACCAGGACTCGCGGTGGGTAATACAACGCCAACAAGTGTCTGCCACGGTGTTGCGCCCAGAGCAAGGCTGCCGTAACTCAAATGACTGGGCACTGAAAATAGAGCATCCTCCGCGATCGAGAATATCGTCGGGATAACCGCCATCCCCATGGCAATGCCAACCACCAGTGAGTTGCGTTGATCAAAGGAGATACCCAATTCGGAGGTGATCCAGTAGCGCATGTCGCCGTCAAACAAGAACAATTCCAAGGGGTCATTGGCGGCAAAACACACCCAGAACAGAAAGACCGACACCGGAATCAGGAGCACGGCATGCCAACCATCAGGGACACGCGAGCGAAGCGCTAATGGCAATTGTGACCAGGCGAAGGCAAAGAGCAATATGCCGATCGGAAAAACCAACATCACCGTGATGACCCCAGTTAACTTGTCTTCGACAAAGGGCGCCAACCACAAACCCGCAAGAAAGCCCAAAATCACCGTGGGCAGAGCCTCCATCAACTCAATCAATGGTTTTACTTTTCTGCGCAAAGCAGGAGCCATGAAAAAAGCGGTATAAATGGCGCCACAAATTGCCAGAGGGGCAGCGATCAACATCGTATAAAACGCGGCTTTTAAAGTGCCGAAGGCCAGTGGTGCAAAGCTGTATTTGGGTTCAAAGTCGTTATCGGCAGCTGACGATTGCCAAGTATAGGATGGCTCATCATAACTTTCGTACCACACCTTATTCCACAGAGCGGCCCAGGATATATCCGGGTGCTCGTTTTCAACTTCCCAGTGACGCAGCACACCATCACTACCTACGTAAGCGACCGAATCGCCGCGAGGCGCTATAGCCGCCAGCGCTGTATCAACGTCAGGTAACAAGCGTTCACTTAGCAGGCGACGATGCGAGGTGGTGTGATAGACCTGCAGCTCCCCATCTTGCCCGAGTGTCAGGAAACCTTTACGGCGGTGCTCCGTTAGCAGCTGCGAAACGGTGACGCCGTCAGTATCAAACTCCCTGATTC
The DNA here is from genome assembly GCA_036961205.1 of Halioglobus sp. Taxonomy (GTDB): domain Bacteria; phylum Pseudomonadota; class Gammaproteobacteria; order Pseudomonadales; family Halieaceae; genus CALJFL01. Next base: position 157,199 of record JBALVI010000005.1, read on the forward strand.
GCTGCAGCCTATGCCCCCCTTCACTCCTGACCATAAAGTGCTGCACCAACTCTCTCTGGTCGGAAGCAGCCAGCACGGACAGCCCGCCAAGCAACATTTCACTGGCGGTCATCGCGCCACCGCGCAGGAATAAACTGCCCTCGTCAGCTAACGGAATTTCACCGGACGCGTCAGTACGCTTAAGATCAAAAACCTGATAACGACCATCATCGGCTAGCAGGTATAACCAACGCTGTTCAGAACCCAGCAAAAATTTCGAGCCGACTGCAGCTTGTATAGGCAGCTGTATGCGCTCCTCTTCAAGTGTCAGCTCTCCGGAAAGAAAATCCTCTTCCTTATTAAAACGGGTGACGCGCAACTCACCGTTGGCAAGCTGCGCAACCAGCACCAGCGCCTCTTCGGCTTCTCGCACCGCCAGGGAGCGGATAGCCTGGTCGCCCATGTCAATATCGATGCCGGGATATTCCCAATCTATCCTTGGAGTGATAACACGCTCGCCCCCGGGGTAGCTAAGACGATATTCGTGCCGGAATAAACTAACGGTGCCATCAGCATGGCCCAGCGCAAGCAGGCGACTGGCAGCGCTCTCAGCGATGACTGCGGTAATCGCGGCTCTAGTTCGCCTGAGATCCAAAGCTTCAAGCGTACTGCCGTCTGCTACCGTGAAAAATCGTGCGCTACCGTCAGACTGCACTGCCAGCCCCACTTCACCTTGCTCTTCCATAGATAAATACACAGGGACAGAGTTCTCCACCCAGGCTTGATCCGAGGAGGCGGTAAGGTGAGCGTTACCAAATAGAGGGAGAACCTCATAAAGCAGATAGAAGAAAATCAGCAGGATGGCAACCAGGACACCCGAGCCCCCTATGGTGATAGAGAACGTGGCCAGCCTGTCCTTCAGTCGTCGCCAGCCTGGCACCCAGTCGGGAATCTGTGCAGTAAAACTGCTTGCGCTGTCGCTCTTATGTTCCATTGTGCAATGTCACCACTGAATGTTCAGACTGCAATGTTGTTAAAACGAACAAAGACCGCATGATTGCGGCCTTCGCTTTCGCTCTTCACTGGACGATTTACAAGTCCAGTTCAATAGTCATACGGTCAACCACCGCACTGGGAAGTGGTATATAACCATCCTTACCAACGACTTCCTGGCCCTGTTTTGAATAAACCAGCTTTATAAATTCGCGTTCCAGCGGAGACAGCTGTTTGTTGGGATTCTTATTCACGTAAACGTAGAGAAAACGAGAAAGTGGGTAGTCACCAGTAACAGCGTTGGTCGCGGTCGCCGCAACTGTTTCGCCACCGACCTTCTTGCTCACCGGGACTGCGCGCACACTAGAGGTCTTATAACCGATTCCCGAGTAACCTATGCCATTGATGGAAGTCGAGACCGACTGCACTACAGAAGCTGAGCCTGGCTGCTCATTAACCGTGTTCTTGAAGTCCCCTTTGCACAGTGCCTTGCTTTTAAAATACCCGTAGGTGCCTGAAACCGAGTTTCTACCAAATATCTGGATGTCCCGCTGAGCCCAGGCACCCTCAAGGCCCAACGAGCCCCAATCACTGACATCAGCATCTGCGCCGCACTTTCGAGTAGAAGAAAACACAGCATCGACATCGGCGATGCTCATGCCTGCTATCGGATTGTCCTTGTGCACATAAATCGCTAACGCATCAATGGCGACGGGCACCGCAGTTGGCTTGTAACCAAATCGCGACTCAAACGCTTCCAGTTCCTTGTCCTTCATCCTCCGACTCATGGGGCCGATATTGGATGTACCCTCGGTCAGTGCAGGAGGTGCTGTTGAGGATCCAGCCGCCTGAATCTGAACGTTGACGTTCGGATAAGCGCGCTTGAACTCCTCAGCCCATAGCGTCATCAGATTAGCCAAGGTATCCGAACCGATACTGGACAGGTTGCCAGACACGCCGCTGGCTACTTTATAGTCCTGTAAACCTTCATCGGGGTCGGCAGACCATGCCGCGTGCGTCAAACCAAACAGGGCGAAAGCCGCTGCAGTTTTAAGCAGTGCTGGGAATTTCATATCTTCTCCAAATGAGTACCGTTAGTCACGGTGCTACATTAATGGGGGAATGTGACAGAAATATGACATAGACAGAAATAGTTGCCCCGTCTGCTTTAGAAGCATCAAAGGGATGGCGATGGGAAGGCAATAGTAAAGGTGCTGCCTCTTCCCATGCGACTGTCTATGCGCAACTCCGCATCGTGAGCTGCGGCGACATGCTTGACAATAGCCAGGCCCAGGCCAGTACCACCGGTATTGGTCGAGCGGCTATCATCGACCCGATAAAAACGCTCGGTCAGTCTGGGCAGGTGGATGCTGTCGATACCGATACCCTGATCCGTCACACTCAGTAAATACTCGCCCTCAACTTCGGCCCAACGCAGGGTGACCTCCACTTCATCAGTACTGTACTTGAGCGCGTTTAAAGCAAGGTTCGACAGTGCACTACGCAACTCCCGATAATCACCAAGCACCTTTTGACGGGTTTCGATTTGAACGACTACAGCGCGCTCAGGGTAGGTATTTTTAAGGTCATCCCGAAGCTCCTCGATCATTGAGGCAACATCAATCTGATCGGTTTTTTGCTCTGTTTTTACGCTTTCGATACGAGACAGCCACAACAAATCTTTCAGCAGAGTCTCCATTCTCTGTGCCTGCTGCTGCATTTGCTTTAGCGGTTTGACCAGTGGTTTCTCCAATCGTGAACCAGTGGCCAGGATAGTGTCGATATATCCTATTATCACGGTGAGTGGCGTGCGCAGTTCATGTGAAACATTACCGACAAAGTCTCTGCGCATATGCTCCAGCTTCACCAACGCGGTCACGTCTCTAACAAAGACCAGCCTATCGCCGTCGCCAAAGGGAGTGATTTCAATCTGAAAGAACCTCTCTTGCTCACCGGCCACTGCCATTTGCAGGGGCTCACTAAAGTCCTCTTCAATAAAATAGCTATGAAATTCCGGCAAGCGCACCAGGTTGAGCAAAGTCTGACCCCGGTCAGCGGGGTATTTCAGCCCCAGTAGACGCTCTGACGCTGCATTACTCCACTGAATCGAGCCGCCTTCATCGATCATCACCACGCCTTCGCGCATGGAGGCGAATGAATCCTGCAAGTAGTCCACACTGGATTGTAATTGCCGGCGCGCTTCGCGATTTTCACGCTGAAGGTGATAGATGCGATCGTAGATATTACCCCAGATACCATGACTTTCGGGAGGGTCTTCTTCCGGGTGACCCAGCCATCGCCAGATCCGCCACATTTGACCAAGCCACCAACTGCACAGTAGGAAAAGGCCCAGGGCAACAAATAGCAAAGGCCGTCCAAACATCCAGCCTAGCAGCGCTGCCGCGAGCACGACAAACAGAAGGCGCCTAAGCTCAGCGAGCCAACTGGCGGATGAGTTCACTTGCTCGCGACTTCCTGTGGTGAGAATCGATAGCCAGTGCCTCGCACAGTCTGCACAAAGTCGCTGCAGTCATGAGCAGAGTCCTGCAAGGCCTTGCGCAACCGGCGAATGTGAACATCCACGGTACGTTCCTCAACGTACACGTTTGCCCCCCAAACCTGATCCAGCAATTGGCCACGGCTATAGGCTCTTTCGGGGTGCGTCATAAAAAATTGTAGCAAGCGAAACTCTGTTGGGCCCATTTTAACTCCAACATCGCCAATGAAGACTCGATGGCTATCTCCCTCCAGTACCAGTGGCCCTGCTTGCAGACGCCCGCTCTGCTGGGCACTGCTGCTGCGCCTGAGCAACGCGTGTACTCTGGCAATCAACTCTCGGGGGGCAAAGGGTTTGGTGACATAATCATCCGCACCGACATCGAGGCCCTGAATCATGTTGTCTTCAGTAGTTTTGGCGGTCAACATGATGACAGGGACGTTCGCCGTGGCTTCGTCTCGCTTCAAACGCCGCAACAACTCAACGCCACTGCCTCCAGGCAGCATCCAGTCTAGCAGGACGATATCCGGGCGTTCATCCACGATTAGACCGTGAGCCTGCTGGATATTCTCCGCTTCAATACACTCAAAATCGGAGAGCTCCAGCGCCATGCGTAGCATGTCCCTGATCGCGAATTCATCGTCAACAATTAATACTTTATGTTCCGACATACCTCATCTATTCCACTGTGACCGCGCCCAATAGGGTATTAGAGAGGGAAAGTATGACAATTTTGTGACAGTCGGCAGTTTGCGTCCGAATAATCGGCACTCGCTGACGAAACGCAGATATTAGAGGGCAAAGGCAGCAGCGCTAACGCAAGCTGGCGTTGATATTCTGCAGCATCTTGTTCCCCGGACACAGGTCACTTTCATCTAAAGAATTCATGGGACGGCTGGTGGTATCCAGTACCTCGTGCAGCTCGCGTGAATCTTTGTGCATGTAGATCAGACCCGTGAGAATCTCACCTTTTACACGGTACTCCTCCAGCGCGAGCATAGCGGACGTACGATTAAAGGGGTCAAAATCTTCGGATGCCTTGTGCAAGTGCAATACTGAGCCATCGTGCAGGGTAACCTCGTTACTGCTTCCCGGTCTGTAGCTGGCGGTGATTTCCTCGCGCATGGGCACGAAGTCGACGGTTCCAGTGGCCTTGATGTGCTCCCGCACAAACTCGTAACTCTTGGTTGAGGCAGCATTGTTGTTAAAAGTGACACAAGGTGAGACCACGTCAATCAGCGCAAAACCCCGGTGTGCGATGGCCGCCTTAATCAGCGGAACCAGTTGCTCCTTGTCTCCCGAAAAGCTTCTGGCGACAAAAGTTGCACCTAACTGCAGCGCCAGTCCGGGCAGGTCAATCGCGCCAAAGGGATTAGGGTCGCCCTTTTTACTGGCGGAACCTTGATCGGCTGTTGCAGAATCCTGCCCCTTGGTAAGGCCATAGCAACCATTGTTCATCACAATGTAAACCATATTCAAATTACGACGAATTGCATGAGTAAACTGGCCCATGCCGATAGAGGCCGTATCGCCGTCCCCGGAAATTCCCAGATATAAGAGATCACGGTTCGCCATCGCAGCCCCCGTAACTACCGACGGCATACGTCCGTGAACGGAGTTAAAACCGTGGGATTTACCGAGAAAATAAGTCGGGGATTTCGAGGAACAACCGATGCCCGACATCTTGGCGATCTTGTGGGGCGGAATCGATAATTCATGGCAGGCTTTCACTATCGAGCCACTGATAGAGTCGTGGCCGCAACCAGCGCACAATGTGGAAATCGAACCCTCGTAATCAGCCTTGGTATAACCCAGGTCGTTGACCGGCAAGTCGGGGTGGCGGAAGCTCGGTAACTGGTAACTCATCTTGACTCTCCACTGCTGTTTGCGGCCTGATCGCCATGCAATGGCGTCACATTACTACTTGGTAGAAGCTGTAATATTTGCTTACGTATATTTCTAGCACTGATTGGAGTGCCGTCGAAACACAGTACCGACTTGAGTTTATCCGGGCCAAACTCAAACTCTGCCATGAGTAAGGTACGTAACTGCGCATCACGATTTTGCTCGATCACAAATACTCGATCGTGCTGGTCGATGTAATCCTCGACTTCTTTGTTAAAGGGGAACGCACGAACCCGCATCGCGTCGAGGTAAATGCCCTCCTCCGCCAGGTAATCCACCGCTTCTCGCGAGCTCTCCTCACTGGTGCCAAAATACAGGACACCCATATCGGTGTCCTCAGCGCTGGGGGCAAATACGGGCGGCGGCACGTATTCCTTTATGGTTTCCCATTTCGCCATCAAGCGATGCATATTCTTTTCATACTCCTCGCCCTTCTCCGAATAAACAGCATACTCGTCGCGCGAGGTACCGCGGGTAAAGAAGCTCCCTTTCTCCGGATGTGCGCCGGGATAGGTGCGATAGCAGATGCCATCGCCATCTACGTCCAGATAACGACCGTAATCTTCCATCTCCTCGAGCTGCTGTTCGTTCAGCACCTTGCCCCTGTCGTAGGTGCGATCGTCGTCCCAATGCAAAGGCTCGGACATGTTGTCATTCATCCCCAGATCGAGGTCGGTCATCAGAATGATCGGTGTTTGTAAGCGTTCGGCGAGATCAAAGGACATTGCGCCGAAATCAAAACACTCTTTCGGTGTAGAGGGAAACAGCAACACTTGTTTGGTGTCCCCGTGGGACGCGTAGGCTGAGGAAAGAATATCCGACTGCTGGGTGCGAGTGGGCATGCCAGTAGAAGGGCCAGCACGCTGCACGTCAAACAATACGGTTGGAATTTCGGCGAAGTAAGCCAGCCCCAGAAATTCACTCATCAGCGAAATACCCGGGCCACTGGTAGCGGTAAATGAGCGCGCACCATTCCAACTTGCACCTATTACCATACCGATGGCGGCCAACTCGTCTTCCGCCTGGACGATGGCGTAGTTTCGCCGCCCCGTACCTGGGTCTATACGCATACGTTTGGCGTATTTCTCGAAGGCATCAACTACAGAGGTAGACGGCGTAATCGGATACCAGGCGGCAACGGTTGCACCACCATAAACAGCCCCCAGGCCCAGCGCGGTATTGCCATCCACTAGAACTTTGTCGCCAACTTGATCAGATGTTCTTACCCTTATTCCCAATGGACATTCAAAATTATCGCGCGCATATTGATGCCCAAGCTCCAGTGCATGGATATTGGGAAGAATCAGTTTCTCCTTACCCTTGAACTGATCGCCAACCAGAGCCGTCAAAACTTTGAAGTCCATATCCAGCAGCGCCGCCAGAGCGCCCACATAGATAACATTTTTAAACAATTGTCGTTGTCTGGGATCGCTGTATTGCTCATTACAGATTCGAGTGAGTGGCAGACCGATTATATTTACGTCATTGCGAATCAGACGGAGATCAAGCGGCTTGGTATTGTCATAGATAAAATAACCGCCTGGGGCCACCTCCTGGATATCCTGAGGCATACTTTGCGGGTTAACCGACAGAATGATATCGACACCACCGCGGCGGCCCAGGTAGCCCTTCTCACTTACCCGCACTTCGTACCAGGTTGGCAAGCCCTGAATATTTGAGGGGAAGATGTTTTTCGGACTGACCGGCAAGCCCATGCGAAATAGAGCCTTGGCAAACAGGTTATTGGCGCTGGCGGAGCCGGTACCATTGACGTTGGCGAACTTGATAACAAAGTCGTTTACAGATTCCAATCGCTTCATTTTTTATAGTCCAGCCTTGGTCACGTTGTAGAGAAATTTCTGCATATCCCAGGCCGCTGTAGGACAGCGCTCGGCACACAATCCGCAGTGAAGACAAACATCTTCGTCCTTAACCATCACACGCTTTGTCGGCAGAATCGCAGACACATAGATATCCTGTGTCAGATTGCTGGCGGTAGCGGAAAGCCGCGTGCGCAGTTCCGCCTCCTTGGCGTTAGCGACAAATGAGATGCAATCTGTGGGACAGATATCGACGCAAGCGTCGCATTCAATACACCTCACCTCTTCGAAGACCGTCTGTATATCACAGTTGAGGCATCGCTCCGCCTCCTTGAAGCCGGTGGCTATATCGAAACCCAACTCCACCTCCATTTTTCGATCTTTTAAGGTCTTTTCCAGGGGCGCGAGAGGCACAATGAAACGCTCGTCATTTTCAATAGCATTGTCGTAGCTCCATTCGTGTACCCCCATTTTCTGACTCACCAGGTTGGTGAATGGTGGAGGCCGCTTGGCAACGGACTTTCCGCTGCAATACAGATCAATACTAATCGCTGCCTGGTGTCCGTGAGCGACTGCCGTGATCACATTCTCAGGCCCGAATGCGGCATCGCCGCCAAAGAAGACTTTTTTATTGGTCGACTGAAAAGTACTCTCATCAATCAGCGGCATATCCCACTTATCAAACTGAATCCCCTGGTCACGCTCAATCCAGGTGAATGAATTCTCCTGCCCTATCGCCATCAATACGTCATCGGCCTCCATGAACACGAGATCTTCCCCGGTTGGAACTAGTGAGCGCTTACCGTTCTCGTCATACACAGCCTCGACTTTCTCAAACAACATGCCCTTAAGCTTGCCGTCCTCAATCACAAATTCCTTGGGCGTATGATTGTCGTGAATGGGGATGCCCTCGTGCATGGCATCGTCCTTCTCCCAGGGAGAGGCCTTCATATCAGCGAAGGGACTGCGCACCACCACCCGCACATCTTCGCCGCCCAGTCGTTTTGATGTTCGGCAGCAATCCATTGCCGTATTACCGCCACCGAGAACAATAACGCGTTTACCGATCGCTTCGGTGTGCTCAAATGCGACACTGGCAAGCCAGTCGATACCGATATGCATGTTGGCGCCAGCCTCAGCCTGGCCAGGCAGTTCCAGACCTTTACCTCGTGGCGCGCCTGTGCCTACAAAAATAGCGTCGTAGTCTTTCTTCAGCATCTCCGTCATGCTCTCAATCTGGGTATCAAAGGTAGTTACCACACCCATATCGAGAATATAGTTCACTTCTTCATCCAGCACTTGGATCGGCAACCTAAACGAGGGGATTTGACTGCGCATCATGCCGCCGCCAGCAAACTGGTTGTCGTAGATATCGATGCTGTAGCCTAGCGGCATCAAGTCGCGCGCGACCGTTAGAGACGCTGGCCCGGCCCCTATCAAAGCGATTTTTTTACCGTTTTTCTTTTTAGGAATTGCCGGCATCCGCGAGTTAGTTTCTTCTTTGTCGCGATTGTCAGCGGCAACACGTTTAAGGCGGCAGATGGCTACCGGTTCCTCTTCGCCACCAATTCGACCGCGCCTACATGCTGGCTCACAGGGCCGATCACAAGTACGGCCAAGAACGCCCGGAAACACATTGGACTCCCAATTCACCATATAGGCATCGGTGTATCTTTGCGCGGCAATCAAGCGGATGTACTCCGGCACTGGCGTATGCGCAGGACAAGCGTACTGGCAGTCCACAACTTTGTGGAAATATTCCGGGTTTTTTATATCGGTCGGTTTCACACTCTCAGCCTTTATAATTAATAGTCTCTGAAACGTAAGTATTTATTCGAACTTGTTGTCGAGAAAGCAGCAAGATTGTGGCATAGGTAAAGAAGCTTTTCATCAGTTATGCGACTGAATTGGCATACCATCAGCACATCCTGCGGCAACTCCATGTTGCCACTAAAACCAGCTGAAAAATCCACCCTCGTCCTTAAGATCTTCTTCACATCCATTTAACTGAGCGCGATAACTCCCGGCTCTGCGGTCCACTTTTTTGGCCACATCAATCAACCACTGTTTACTGCGGTAGGTGCCACGATTATAACCGCCATGGCCTTCATGATAGGCAAGGTAGAGGCGGTATGCATCGGTTTTTGCAATGCCGCTGCGGTTGTTCGATTGCTCGTTATACCAGCCGATAAAGTCGATCGCGTCGCCGAAATCATCCCGGTCAGCGCCGTAGCGTCCGGCACTTTTTTTGTAAGCCTTCCAGGTGGAACCAAGCGCCTGGCTGTAACCGTAGGAATCGGAAGGCCTGAACCCCGGAATAAAACCAAAGATTTTCTTGCGCGGCGGCTTGGCCTTGGCCTTGAACTTTGACTCCTGGTGCATGATCGCCATCATCACCGAAATCGGGCTGCCCCACTCACTACGTGAATCTGCGGCATCGTCATACCAGCCGTTTTTCTCGCTAAATATTGCGCAGACATTATCAAGGTTACGCGGCGCAGAGGTCGTGCAGGCCTGTAAGCAAAGTATCGAGCACAGCAGTAATACAATGCGCATCAGTTGTTCACTCCGTAGTCGGCAAGCAGTTTTAACAAAGCCGGTTCATCGATAACTTCTACCCCCAATTCCTGTGCACGGGCCAACTTGGACCCGGCACCCGGACCCGCCACTACGCACTCGGTTTTTGCGGAAACACTACCGGCCACCTTCGCACCCAACTGCTGAAGGTGTCTCTTTGCATCATCGCGAGACATTGCTTCCAGCTTGCCGGTCACCACCCAGGTTTGACCCGCAAGGGGCTGGTCTGCTGCTTCGGTGGGCAACATATCTGGCCACGTCACCCCAGCCGAGCGCAACTCATCAACGACGGCAACGCTGGAGGGTGAATCAAGAAACTGTGCCAGGTGGTCGGCGACAATAGGTCCTACGTCATCGACGGCCAATAAAGCATCCTCACCGGCGGATGCCAGGGCTTCCCAGCTGCCAAAGTGCCGGGCCAGGCTAAGGGCAGTTGCCTCCCCCACCTCACGAATCCCAAGCGCGAAAATAAAACGCGCCAAGGTGGTAGTACAGCTTTGAACGAGTGACGAGAGCAAATTGTCTGCTGACTTTTCGCCCATGCGCTCCAGAGTTAGCAACTGCTCACGTTGCAGTGAATACAGGCTGGCGACATTCTTCAGCAGGCCTGCGTCTACAAGCTGATCGACCAGCTTGTCTCCCAGACCGTCGACATCCATCGCACGGCGTGAAGCGAAATGTTTGATAGCGGCCTTTTGCTGGGCCGCACAAATCAGTCCACCCATGCAGCGCATCACCGCCTCATCAGGTTCTCTCTCCACCGGTGAACCGCAGACCGGGCAGTTTTTCGGAAACACGATAGGCACAGCATCAGCCGGTCTCGAAGAAAGTACCACTGAGACTACTTTTGGAATGACATCCCCCGCCCTGCGTACAATCACTTCATCGCCGATCTGCACGCCCAGACGGTCAATTTCATCACTGTTGTGCAAGGTCGCATTGCTCACGGTTACGCCGCCCACAAAAACAGGCGCAAGCCGGGCTACCGGCGTAATAGCGCCCGTGCGACCCACCTGAAACTCGACATCCAGTAGGCGAGTGGTTTCTTCCTGAGCGGGAAACTTACGCGCAATGGCCCAACGTGGCGCTCGCGACACATAACCCAGGCGCTCCTGTAGCTCCAGGGAATTGACCTTGTAGACTATGCCATCAATATCATAGGGCAGCGCGTCGCGCTTGCGGGCAAGTTGCTCGTAGTATGCGTTACAGGCATCGATACCGTTCACCACACGAGACTCGGCATTGATACGCAGACCCCATTGATGCAAGCAATCCAAAACATCGGCGTGCAGCGGCGGCAGTTGACCGCCTTCTACAAGGCCAACACTGTAGCAACACATTTCCAGCGGGCGCTGCGCAGTAACACGCGAGTCGAGTTGTCGCAGACTCCCAGCGGCGGCATTGCGTGGATTTACAAAGGGTTTCTCGCCCCGCTCCCTGGCCCGCTCATTGAAATGCTCGAAGCCGCCGCGCGGCATGTAGATCTCACCGCGCACCTCCAGCAACGACGGATAGCCCTGCCCACGCAGGCGCAGCGGTATTGAAGGGATGGTGCGTACATTCTGAGTGATATCCTCGCCCGTTGTACCATCACCCCGGGTAGCTCCCCGCTCCAGCACGCCGTCTCTATAGAGTAGGCTAGCGGCTATCCCATCCAGCTTGGGCTCGCATGCATACTCTAATGTGCTGGCGGCATCACCCAGACGATCGAGTAACCGGCGATTGAAATCGAGCATCTCTTCTTGGTCGAAAGCATTTTCGAGAGACAGCATCCGCACTTCATGCTGAACCTGATTGAATTGAGGTAACGGTGCAGCGCCTATGCGCTGGGTGGGAGAGTCCGGTGAAATCAGTTCCGGATAGGTTGATTCCAGGACCTGTAGCTGTCGCAGTTTTCGGTCGTACTCGACATCAGGGACGGAGGGGTCATCCAATACATAGTACTGGTAATTCCAACCTTCTATGAGCAGACGTAGGTCAGCTGCTTCCTGTTCAACCTGGGTGGCGACCATGGAGGGCAGTTACCTAGCGTGTTTTTGCCAGCATCCGTCGCTCCAGATCCCGGATCTGTTGACGGCAATGCTCCAGAGTTTGCTTGGTTACCACGCTGCGGCTTTCATCCAGCACGTCACCATCAAGGTTACGCGCGACCGCCTGTGCCGTCTCAAGCATATAATCAAACGCTTTCATCATGTCTTCAGGGCCTGGGAGTGTCAGGAAAAAGACCAGGCCAGGTGTATTAAACTTGGCCATATGGTCGATATCGAATACTCCGGGCTGCATCATGTTAGCAACACTAAACTGAATCGCACCACGGCCGGCTTCAAACTCATGCCGGTGGAAAAAACTCATATCGCCGAATCGCAAATCACAAGCCAGTAATATATGCAGGATATCCTCACCGCTAAAGCCATCGGTGCTGCGTGACACGACGTTGAGCATGAAAACTTCAGGGTCGATGTCTCGGGGTAAGCGCCCCGCTTCCACCTCTGCTTCTCTGCTAGCGATGGCCTGTGTTTCCGCGGGCATATCGTCCAGCCAATCCAGATTTTCCGGCTCTTCAGTAGAAGACATGCCTGCTACGAGTTCTTCGTCAAACTCGCTATCTTCATGCTGGCTCGACGCCGCATTCTGCTCGGGGGGCTGAGAGCGTGTCTCTTCACCGCCATCGTCGACGGCGGTAGAGTCTTGCTCTTCACTTGCAGCCTCTACGGCGTCCCTGGACCTGGCAGCCGCGGCCAGGAGATCTCCCCGTTCAACAACCCTGGCACCACCATTAGGCAACTCTTTCAGCCACGCCAGTTGTGCCGCTCGGGGATCTTCAGTCTCATAGGGCTTGGCAAGGTCTAGTCTCACCGTGGAGCGGCGCTCGTTGCGTACACGTCGCCAAGCGTCGATCAAAACAGCAAAAATCAGCAGCACGCCGACTATTACCATCCAATCGCGTATCGTTAAATCCATTTTGTTTGTGTCCGCCCTATCCCCGGTGGCTTAACTTGCTGCGAGTTCGGCAGCTTCGTCGACATCGACGGTGACCAGTCGCGAGACTCCCGGCTCGTGCATGGTGACACCCATTAGTTGATCCGCCATTTCCATGGTGATCTTATTGTGCGTGATAAAGATAAACTGCACCTTGCTGGACATTTCCTTGACCATGCGCGCATAGCGCCCCACGTTGGCATCATCCAAGGGTGCATCAACCTCGTCTAGCATACAGAAAGGCGCCGGGTTCAACTGGAATATCGCAAATACCAGAGCGAGTGCGGTCAATGCCTTTTCGCCACCGGACAGCAGATGAATAGTGCTGTTTTTCTTGCCTGGCGGGCGGGCCATGATGGTAATGCCGGTGTCCAGCAGGTCGTCGCCGGTTAACTCCAGGTAAGCATTGCCGCCGCCAAATACGCGCGGAAATAATTCCTGCAGGCCAACATTCACCTGATCAAATGTTTCTCGGAAGCGATTGCGCGTTTCCTTGTCGATTTTTCGAATTGCCGACTCCAGCGTTTCTAGCGCTGTTACCAGGTCTTCATTTTGCGCATCAAGGTATTGCTTGCGCTCTGACTGCAGACTGTACTCGTCTATTGCCGCCAGATTAATCGGCCCCAGCCTGGCGATGCGATTGGCTACCCGCTCCAGATTACGCTGCCACTCGGCCTCGTTGGCATCCTCTGGCATGGCCTGTAGAACATCTTCAACTTTATGATTGCCAGCGTCGAGTTGCCGCTGCACATTTTCGCGATTGACCTGCAGGCCTTGATGAGTGAGGCGGTTTTGCTCCAACTCCGCGCGAACAGTTGCCGCACGCTGCTCTATTACAGCCCGTTTTTGCTCAGTCTCCCGCAGTAGGTGCTCGACTTCTGCGACTTTCTGTCTGGCAGCTGCCAGCTCGGACTCGGAAGCCAAACGCAGTTCCAGTTGCTGCTCCAGATCTTGTTGCAGGCCTGCAACCGGATCATCGTTCTCACTGAGAGAGCGCTCGATACCCTCGCGACGTTCCAATAGCTGGCTAACCTGCCCCTGGACACGGGATATGGTATCGCGCATCGCCCCAACCTGAGTTTGCAGCGACTGCTGCCGCATTGCTGACTGGTGCGCTGAGTCTTTGTCTTGCCGGGCTTTTTGCCTGGCCTGATCCAGGGTGTTACGCGTAGCATCGCGGTTGGACAGCAGGCTTTCGCGTTGCTGCGAATCTGCCTCCATACTCTCGATGGCTGCTTCCAGTAGTTGCCTGGACTCCGCCAGAGAATCCTGTTCGTGTCGAAACTGGCTGCGGGCCTCTTCTACTTCTCGCTCAATTCGTTCCCGTCGCGCCGCCAACTGCTCTACCTTGGCCTCATGCGCTGACAGCTGTGATCCCAACTCAGCATGTTGGCGGGTCGCAACCTGCAATTCACGCTGACTATCCTGCCTCTGGGTTTCAAGAATCTTCAGCTGATCTCTGGCCTGCTGTTGGCGTTGTTCCAGGTCTTGAACAACCTTTTGCTCTACTTCAATGGCACTGCTAATGCGTTCCAATTCTTGCTGTCTTGCTATCGCTCCGCCCTGGCTTTCATCTTTGCGGCTGACTCGCATCCAGCTGGCACCCAACCAGATTCCGTCCCGGGTGATAATAGATTCACCGGCAGCTAATGAACGCCGCTGCAGCATTGCGGTTGCCAAATCATCCACCGCATGCACCCCGGCCATCAATGCGGCAGCACCGCCAGCCTGGGTGACTTTTGATGACAGGTACTGAGCCCCCTGTGAGGCGCCATCGCCGGTCTCGAGTAGCGCCAATTCGCCTTGCTCAAGACTGCTGAGCATGTCACCCAGTGGGCCAATATCTTCAACACAAACCGCCTGCAGATAATCACCCAGAACTGTTTCCACAGCGACTTGCCAGCCTTCATCAACCTGCATGCGCTCAAGCAGCCTGGGATGTTTATCCAGATCCCTGGATTGCAGCCATTCACCCAGCGCCTGATCGCTGTCTTGCCGCGCAGCCTGCTGCAATGCCTCTAGCGAAGCCTGCCTGCCCTTCAACTGCTGCAAGCCTGAGCGCGACTCATTAAGATCTCGCGCGCACTGCTCTCCGCGCTCACGGGCTTGGCTCACATCTTTGACAACCTGCTCGCTGTGCGCCTCGTGCTTACTCATTTGAGCTTCGAGTGTTGTTCGCTGCTCGATCAGACTGGCAATTTCAGCATCGTCTGGCCCCGCAGCCAAACCGCCACGCTCCTCAGTGAGCTTTTCAATTCGATTTTGCAGGCGCTGCATGGCCTGCTCAAGGTGTTGGATACGAGATTGCTGAACTTCGGCCTGCTGCCTGGGCTGCGCTGCGCGACTATTAAACTCATCCCACTGCTGCTGCCAGCTGTGCATGCCTTCTTCTGCCACGACCAATGCTTCCGAAGACGTGTGCTCAACCGCGTGCAGGGATTTGACCTCTGGGTCCAGGCCTTCCAGCTCGGCTTCCCAGGACTTCAGCTTGCTGCGGTCTTCATCAAGGTGAGACTCCGACTCGCTGAGATTGACTGCGGTTTGTTGCAAGTCCTGCCGCAGCTGACGACCTCGCTCCTGCTGATGTTGAATAGTCTGCTCTATGCGCGCGACTTCGGCGCCCAACGCATAGTATTGCGCCTGCACCTTGCCAAATGCATCGCTGCGGTCAGTGTGCTCTATTCGGTGCTGCTCGATTGCGGTATCAACCTGCTGGTGATCCGCATGCACCGACTCCAACTTAACCTCTAGCTCGCCAACAGCCTGGCTGCTTTCGCGTACACCCTTGTCCAAATCTCGCCATTGCAGGGTCTGCAGCTGGGCGGTGAGCTCGCGCTCTTCCTCCTTGAACTGACCGTATTTTTCAGCGGCCTGGGCTTGTCGTTCCAGATGCTGTAGCTGGCGTTCCAGTTCATCCCGCAGATCGGTGAGGCGCTCCAGGTTTTCCATGGTACGGCGCATCCGGCTTGAAGTTTCCTTGCGGCGCTCCTTGTATTTGGAGATTCCCGCGGCCTCTTCTATAAAGACGCGCAGGTCTTCCGGCTTGGATTCAATCAGCCTGGAGATCATGCCCTGTTCAATAATGGCGTAGCTACGTGGCCCTAGGCCCGTGCCTAAAAATATATCGGTAATATCGCGACGCCGACAGCGGGTGCCGTTAAGAAAATACTCTGACTGCCCTTCACGGGTGACCAAACGGCGGATAGATATCTCGGCGTAGCTGGCATATTCGCCGCCAATGGTGCCGTCCTGGTTATCAAACACCAGTTCAATCGTCGCCTGCCCAACAGGTTGGCGGTTAACCGAGCCGTTAAAAATAACGTCGGCCATCGATTCGCCACGCAGGTTTTTGGCTGAGCTTTCGCCCAAGACCCAGCGCACGGCGTCGATTACATTGGATTTACCGCAGCCGTTAGGACCGACAACTGCGCACATATTGCTGGGGAAGCTGACAGTGGTGGGGTCTACAAAAGACTTGAACCCTGCGAGCTTGATAGACTTTAATCGCATATCACTTTATGTTTCAGCTGTATGTTGTTGTTTTTTATCGTTTTATTTCGAGTTTTTAACGAAATTCACTCGTCATCCACACACCCCGAAACACAATATGTAGTGTATCGGCTTTGTTTGAATAACACTATGCCTGAAGCCAATAAAGGCGAAAATTTAGCTTCAGCGGGGTCGGAGTTGTATATTTACCGGCTCTGAATCAATCGATGGGAGCAGCGGACCTGCCTCGCCCAGATAACTTGCATTGGCCTCGCCAGGTTTGCCCTCGGGGGACACCTGAACCACTACCACCACCTCACCAGCCTGGGATAATTGCTGCCCAGCCATCGAGCTCTGGTCGTCCAGGCGCAAAGTGACCGGTAGTTGGCCCGCCTGAAAGCGCTGAACAGCTATGGGCATACGGCTGTCCGAGGCCGCGCTACGTGCCAGCACAAAAACAGTATCAGTTGGATCGTAAACAGCGTCCGCCGGCATACTGACAATCACACTAACGCCGACTGTATTGGTCGTGGGCTCAACCACACTGGCAACTGAAGCAGTATCAGCCCCCTCCTCGCCCAGAGCCTGCTGAGCCATCTCAATGACACTGCTGATCATTTTGGCCCCGGCTGAACCTGGTTGCTCAGTGACCAATAGTCGCTGCCAATACTCAATCGCCGCGCGATAAGACTTTTGTTCAAATGAAGCCATCCCTAACAGGCCTAGCGCCGTGCGCTGCTGTGGGTCAACAGCAAGAGCACGTTCTGCCTGCATGCGCGCACTGTCGCTAAGCTCCCGCTGATTAGCCAGGAAGTCAGCCTGAGCCCCGTAGGCAAGGGCCTGGGCATCATTGGGCGCTGCCAGCAACAGTTCTTTGTAAGTTTCGCTCGCTTTAGCGTAGTCCTCCTGGCCCATGTAGTAGCGACCCAGCATAGCAACGTAATGTAAATTATCTGGACGCTGCTCCGAGCGTGTCTCTATCGCCAGCATGAGGGCTTGCATATCTTCAGGGGCACTATCTGCCGAAATTTGCTCAAGCTGCTCCATGATCACAACATCCTGGACAGCACCCAGTTTGTAATACATGCCTGCGGCAACAATTGCCACTAGCGGCAATAACACCCAGACAGGAAAGCTTTTGTCGGAGAACTCCCCGGCGAGGGTCGAAGCACTCTGCGGCGAGTCTTCCAACAAACGCAGGCGAATATCTTCCTCCAGCGCACTATCGCCCAGCTCTGCCAGTTCCCGCTGGCGCAACCGAAACCAATCAAGGTTGGAATCTTCCGGCGCCTGATCAATTGCAGTTTGGCGTTTTGCGGGAAAGAAATAAAAGAGACCGCTAAATAAAACAAGCCCACCACAGGCCAGCAAAAAGAAACTCAATTATCGCGCTCCGCTTTATTCAACAACGTCTGCAGACGCTGCTGCTCCTGCTCGGACAGCTCCGGTGGCGGCTGATCGGCTAGCCCCCTACGGCGTCCTAGACTGATAAATACAATGAGTCCGGCCAGTAAAAAGAGTATTACTGGCGCCAACCACAGCACTGCTGTAGCTCCACTGAAGCTGGGGCTATAGCGAACGAATTCACCGTAGCGGGACACCATAAAATCGAGAATCTCACTGTCGCTGGACCCGGACTCCAGCTGCTCGTACAGAATACGGCGCAAGTCCTGGGCTATAGGGGCATTGGAGTCCGCTATATTCTGGTTCTGACATTTTGGACAGCGCAGCTCTGCGCTCATCTGGCGATAGCGCTGCTGCAGTTCCGGGGAACTGAATTCATAAGTCTCGATTACTGCTACAGAGCCGGCAGCAAAAAAGCTGCTACTTACTAGCACCAGGATCAAGCTGAACAATTTCAAGGTGTGACCTCACGCTGCAGTTCCTGATAGATGGGTTCCAATCGGCTTCGCCATATACGCTCGTCGATGACCCCTACGTGCCGGTAGCGGATCACGCCAGCAGCATCCACGAAGTAGGTTTCCGGAGCACCGTAAACGCCAAGGTCCAGCCCCAGGCTGCCCGTCGTATCGACGATATTAGCCCGGTAAGGGTCACCCAGATCAGTTAACCAACGCCGGGCGGCCTCGTCTTCGTCTTTATAGTTGATTCCGTAAATAGCCACGCCCTGATCAGCGAGGAACTGCAGATAGGGATGTTCCACTCGACAGGAGATGCACCAGGTCGCCCAGACATTAAAAAGCGCCACCTCACCAACCACATCACTGCGGGTGATTGGGGTACCTAAGTGCAAATCTTGCAAAGTGAATTCAGGGAGCGGTTGGTCGATTAGCGCTGATGGCATCTCCTTCGGGTCCAGTGACAGACCCCGAAATAGAAACGCAGCAAGCAGCACGAACAGCGCAACTGGCAGAAATAGTTTAAGCCTGGGCGGCACTCGCGCCTCCCTGCTCAACGGGCACCGCAGCAACTTTACGCAAGCGACGATAACGCTTGTCGGCTACCGTGGTAAAGCCTCCCAGAGCCATAAAAATTGGCCCCAACCACAGCCACATGACCATGGGTTTGTAGTGCAGCCGGATGGCCCATGCGCCCTTCTCACCAACGGGCTCCCCCATTGCGATATATAAGTCACGCATAAAGCCGCCATCTATAGACGCCTCTGTCATGATCGCGCCAGACGCCAAATAGCGGCGTTTTTGTGGCGCCAATTCAGCGACTAACTGCCCATTGAGACTCACCCGGAAGCGCGCTTCCTCAGCCAGATAATTGGGCCCGCGCACCTGGGCCAATTCGACGAACTGAAAATCATATCCGGCCAGGCTATCTGTTTGCCCGGGTAGCATTTTAAGGTCGTGTTCGACTGTGTATTGTGTCGCCACGACTGCTCCCATCACGGTCATCGCGAACCCGAGGTGTGCCAGCACCATGCCGCAGTAACTGGGCGTCAGTCGCCGTAAGCCGCGGCCCAGGGAACTGGCACCTTGCAACCGCTGCCATACGTCACGCAGCATGCCAAGCAGCAACCAAACCGTTAGTACCCCGGCCAGCGCGACCCAGCCATTGTAGTCGCCTCCATGGAAAAACGGCAGTGTTATACCGCAAAGTAAAGCAGCAATGGCAGGGGCCAAAAGCTCTGAGCGCCAGCGAGTGACAGTGTCTTTCTTCCAGCGAGAGACAGGGCCAAGGCCCATGAAGGGAATCAGCACTGCCATCAAGGGTACGAATACAGCATTAAAATAGGGAGGGCCCACCGAGTACTTACCCTGACCCAGGGCATCCATGATCAGCGGAAATAAAGTGCCGAACAATACCGTTAGAGTAGCCACCAGAAACACCACGTTGTTGACCAGCAGCAGAGACTCCCGCGATATCCATGCGAAACTCACCCGACTGCTGACAGCGGGTGCTCGCACGGCATAGAGCACTAGCGAACCGCCAACAACGATCGCCAGGAACACAAGAATGAACAGCCCCCGCGCCGGGTCAGTGGCAAAAGCATGAACAGAGGTTAGTACTCCGGAGCGCACGATAAAGGTACCCAGCAAACTCAGGGAGAATGCAAAAATAGCCAACAGCACAGTCCAACTTTTAAACAAACCGCGTTTTTCAGTAGCCGCCAGTGAATGCACCAGGGCAGTGCCGGCTAACCAGGGCATGAAAGAGGCGTTTTCCACCGGATCCCAAAACCACCAACCACCCCAACCCAGTTCGTAATAGGCCCACCAACTGCCGAGCATGATACCGAGGGTCAAAAAGGCCCAGGCTATATTCGTCCAGGGCCGTGACCAACGAGCCCAGGAAGCATCCAGGCGACCGCCTAGCAAGGCCGCAACCGCGAAGGCAAACGCGACCGAAAAACCCACATAGCCCATATAAAGCAGCGGTGGATGAATGATAAGGCCCGGATCCTGCAGCAGAGGATTGAGATCCTGGCCATCTGCGGGTGTTCCGGGCAGCAAACGTTCGAACGCATTCGAGGTGAATATCGAAAAGGCCATGAAGCCGACAGAGATAATGCCCATAACAGACAGTACCCTCGCCAACACCACGCTGGGAAGTTGCGAGCTGAAGGTCGCCACCGCGGCCAGCCACACCGACAGGATGAGAATCCATAAGAGCAGTGAACCTTCGTGGTTACCCCAAACAGCAGAAAACTTATACATAGGCGGTAACAGGCTATTGCTGTTGGCCGCCACTACCGCTACCGAAAAATCATCACCGAGAAAAGACAGCGCCAGGCAGGCAAAGCTGATCGCTGAAAACACCAGCACGCCCACTGCAAGGCCGGGGGCAAGACCAATGGCGACGCGGTTACCCCGCCAGGCGCCCCACAGCGGAATACTGCTTAGCAGTAAGGCCAGGCAGAATCCTATAATCAGGGCAAAGTGGCCTAACTCGGGAATCATACGTCATCTCCTGTAGCAGTTTTACCGGCTTCCTGCAGCGCGTGAGCCACTTCAGGCGGCATATAGTTTTCATCGTGCTTGGCAAGCACTTCGGTGGCTTCGAGCACGCCCTCCTCGTTCAATCGACCCGCAGCGACGGCACCCTGCCCCTCACCGAAAAGGTCTGGAAGGATTCCTACATAGACCACCGGTACCGTGGCCTGATAATCAGTAACCTCAAAGCGGACCTCCAAATCGGTATCACTGCGCTGGACGCTGCCCTCTACTACCATGCCACCGACTCGAATCAATTGACCAACCGGAGCCTTACCTGCTGCGACCTGAGCCGGCGGGAAAAAGAGATTAATATTGCCGCGCAAGCCATAGCTGACCAGACCCACGGCGACGGTGGAAAAAACGATCACAAAAAGAACCAGGTAAAGGCGTTGTTTACGAACCGGGTGCATTGGACTCCACTTCCCCGCCTTGAACGGGGGTATTGTTGCGACGCTGTTCAGCCTTGAGGCGCGCGAGTATTTTGCGCTCCTTTATACGTGGGCCCAGTAGGATCAGCGTTAGCACCAGCGCAGTAAGCAAATAAGCAGACCAGACAAATCCGCCGTGACCGTCCATTAGTAGTGCGTCTGACACGCTCTCGAAATACATTAACTGCGCCCCGGTTCAAATAACCTGCTGACCCAGCCAGTGCGTGCTTCCCGGGTGAGAATTTCAGTGCGCATATTCATCAACAGAGCACAGGTGAAAACACCGTAAAAAGCTACAATAGACAACAACAGGGGGTACAGCATACTGGGATCAATCGAAGACTCACCGGTGAACTTGATCGAGGCCGGCTGATGAAGGCTATACCACCAGTCTACCGATTTGTAGATGATGGGAATATTGACCATACCCACCAGCGACAACACGGCACAGGCTTTGCTGGCCGCAGCCTTGTTGTCATAGGCTTCATAAAGCGCGACAACACCCAAATAAAGAAATAACAAGATCAGCATCGATGTTATTCGAGCATCCCACACCCACCAGGTGCCCCAGGTAGGCTTACCCCAGATGGCACCTGTCAGCAGAGCAATAAAAGTCAACGCCGCGCCCACCGGCGCACAGGCCTTCATCGCCACGTCGGCCATCTTCATTTTCCAGATCAGGCTAACCGCACCGGCCAGGGCCATCACGTAGTAGCCTGCCAGCGCGACGACGGCTGCGGGAACATGAATATAAATGATGCGATAGCTATTGCCTTGACGAAAATCCGGAGCGGTATACAACACGCCCCAGAACAAAGCCACAAGCAAAGTCACGAGTGTAAGCGGCAACAACCAACGCAGGAGAGTACCGGAAATAGCGTACAACCAGGGGGGAGAACCGAGTTTATGGAAGAAGGACCACATAGGCGCGTAATTATACAGGGGCGCTCAGCGCGCACCAATCGATTGTTTCGATCAGTTCAGGCATCAACACTGATCCTTAAGCCCGCAGCCATAGCCAGCGGCGCCAGCGCGATAGCCAAACTCAACATAGCACCCAGAATGGCCAGATAGGGTAAGGGCGAAGCCCCGTCGACCGCGCTTTGTACCGCGGCGCTGCCAAATATCAGCACCGGAATATACAGCGGCAGCACCAGCAGTGAAATCAACATACCACCACGCTTTAATCCGACTGTTAGTGCCGCGCCAATCCCGCCAACCAGACTGAGCACCGCGGTGCCCAGCATCAAACTGGCGGCCAGTGGCAGAATGGCGACAGTGGGAAGATATAACATCACCGCAAACAGCGGAGAAACCAGCGCCAACAACAAGCCGGTGATCAACCAGTGTGCAGCAATGTAGGCGAGGACAGAAAAATACAGCGGCTGAGGCGCCAGCAGGAGCTGCTCCAGACTGCCGTCTTCAAAATCGCTTCTGAATACCGCATCTGAGGTCAGCAGATTGGACAACAAGGCAATAATCCACAGGACACCAGGCGCGAACAGGGCCAGCTTGCCAGACTCGGGGCCAATCCCCAGCGGAAAGAGCGCAACCACAATGGCAAAAAACAATAATGGGTTACCAATTTCAACCGGCCTACGTACCGCCAGCACCAATTGGCGCCTGACAATACGCAGACAAAATTTGGCCATCCCCGGTGTTTTCACAGCAGGCCCTCGACCAGGCTAAGAATTTGGACCTGCTCGAGTGTTTGCAACGGCTGATGCGAACTTAAGACTACCGCGCCGCCGCCCTGGAGATGTTGTTGCAGTAAGGCTTCAATAGCTGCAACTCCAGCCGCATCAATGGCCGTGAAAGGCTCGTCGAGTAACCACAAAGGGCTGACAGAGAGAAATAAGCGCGCAATATTGACCCGCCGATGCTGACCGGCGGACAAGGCGTGGCTGGGCGTATCCTCATAGCCGTAAAGCCCCACCTGAGCGAGTGCTTCATCGATCTCCGCATCGCTGGGTTCAGCGGCGCCAGCAATATGCCATGCCAGATTTTCCCTTGGTGACAGCAATCCCTTGACCGCGCTTTGATGGCCCAAAAATAGAGGCACCGCAGGTCGAGAGATCTGCCCCTCGAAACCATAGCGCGACAGGCCCGCCAGAATTCGAAGTAGACTGGTCTTGCCGGCGCCATTGGCACCATCGATCTGAATCAGCTGGCTGGGCAGAACATCAAAAGAGAGACCGTCAAACAGCTGCCTGCCGCCCCGCTCCAATGACAGGTTCTGGGCACTCAATAAGGGTTCGGCAGCCGTCCCAGTAGACATCTATATGTTTACTGCATTGATTGCGGGCAGGTGAAGGTCTGTATCGACGGTGGCTCGCAGGCTGCCAAACTCGAACAAATCGAGATCGGCCAATTGTGACGGCGCCACATTGCGTATGCTGCGAAATATGGTCTCCGTGCGGCCGGGGTATTGCCGCTCCCATTCAGTCAGCATTTTTTTGACCTGTACCCGCTGCAGATTTTCCTGGGCGCCACAAAGATTACAGGGAATTATCGGGAACTCTTTATAGTCGGCATAAGCTGCAAGATCTTTCTCCTTACAGTAGGCCAATGGCCGGATGACCACATTGCGAGTGTCGTCGCTTAATAATTTAGGGGGCATGGCCTTTAACTTGCCACTGAAGAACATATTGAGAAACAGCGTCTCGACGATGTCGTCTCTATGGTGACCCAGTGCTATTTTGGTCGCTCCAATGTCCTGCGCGAAACCATAGAGGCTGCCGCGCCTCAATCTGGAGCAAAGGCCACAGGTTGTTTTTCCTTCAGGCACCAGTTCTTTAACAATGCTGTAAGTATCTTTCTCGAGGATATAAAACGGTACACCTGCCGCTTCAAGGTAAGCCGGAAGAATCTCTTCGGGGAAACCAGGTTGTTTTTGATCGAGATTGACGGCTATCAGCTCAAAATTCACCGGTGCACTACGCTGCAGGCTTAGCAGCACATCCAGCATGGCATAAGAGTCTTTGCCACCGGATACGCATACCATCACCCGGTCGCCCTCTTCGATCATGTTGTAATCGACTATGGCGTTGCCGGCATTACGCCGCAGACGTTTCTGCAGCTTATTAAATTCGTATTTTTCTTTGCGGGACAGCTCGCGCACAGTAGATCTACAGTTAATAATTGAGTTGCGGCGCATTTTACAGGTCCGCCCGATACCGAGTCCAGCGCCGTTACTGGGTTGTGGCGAGGTCTGCTGCTTGTATTTTGGGCAATTTCCCACGACAATGTGCGCCGCAAAACATCACCTACCTGAAAGGACTACTGATGAAACAACCTGTTCGAGTAACCGTTACCGGTGCCGCTGGCCAGATCGGCTATGCCCTGCTCTTTCGTATCGCCTCCGGCCATATGCTGGGCAATGATCAACCTGTGGTCCTGCAATTGCTGGACATTACCCCGGCCATGGAAGCCCTCAAGGGTGTCGCCATGGAGTTGGATGACTGCGCTTTCCCTCTGCTCGCAGGCGTCGTATGCACAGACGACCCCAATGTAGGCTTCAAAGATACCGATTACGCTCTGCTTGTTGGTGCACGCCCACGCGGCCCCGGCATGGAACGCAAAGATTTGCTGGAGGCGAACGCTGCCATCTTCTCGGTACAGGGCAAAGCGATCAACGATAACGCTAGCAAGGACATAAAAGTACTGGTTGTCGGCAACCCTGCGAACACCAATGCCTTGATAACACAACGCAATGCGCCGGATATCGATCCACGTAACTTTACTGCCATGATGCGTCTTGACCATAATCGCGCCAAGACCCAAATTGCACAGAAGACCGGCAAGACAGTGAACGACGTCACTAATATGACTATCTGGGGCAACCACTCGGCCACCCAGTATCCCGATCTGTTCAATGCCAAGGTGAGCGGCGAAGCTGCCGTAGGCCTGGTTGACCAGGACTACTACGAGAATGATTTCATTCCCACCGTTCAACAGCGCGGTGCAGCCATCATTAAAGCACGGGGCGCCTCTTCTGCTGCCTCAGCTGCCAACGCTGCTATCGACCACATGAATAACTGGGCTCTGGGCACTGACGGCGACGACTGGGTCTCCATGGGCGTGTACTCCGATGGTTCCTATGGTATCGCCGCGGGCTTGATCTACTCATTCCCCTGCCGCTGTGCCAATGGCGACTGGAGTATTGTTCAGGGTCTTGAGGTCGGCGAGTTTAGCCAGGGCAAAATGGCAGCAACCGAGCAAGAGCTGGCTAAAGAGCGGGACGCGGTCCAGCACTTACTGCCGTAGAAGGAAACGCGCCGGACTGTGAGTGATATAACAACCCCAAAAAGCTACCACCACGGCAATTTGCGTGCTGAGCTGCTCGATACAGCAATAGAGCAGCTGCGCGAGCTGGGTACAGATGATCTGAGTCTGAGGGCCCTGGCCCGCGCGCTCGGCGTTTCCCAAACTGCACCTTATCGGCATTTTGCCGATAAGGGCGATTTACTGGTCGCTATGGCCAGTCGCGGTTATCGCAATCTCCTGATCAACCTGCGAGAAGCAGGCAAGGCTTCAGGGGACTGCCCCCGCGAACAGCTTATTGCGTTCGCCCACGCCTACGTGGATTACGCCGGAACCCAACCACAGCTGTTCAAGCTGATGTTTGGGCCCACCGTTCAACCCACCGACAATCACCCTGAATTACGTGAGGTCAGTCGCGAAACCATTCTATTGGTGCAGCAGATTTTGGCCCAAGGTATTCGCGAGGGACTTTTTATCGACCAAAACGTGGTTTACCTGGCCAACGCCGCCTGGGCTGGCATTCATGGCCTGGCCACGCTACGGGTTGATGCACCTGAACTGTTTGAGCGTCATATCGACTTAGAGCGGCAGGTTAATACTGGGGTGCAGACATTTTTGGCCGGAATTAGCTCTCCAAACTCGTAGTACTTCGAAGGTCGGTAATATCGGCCCGGGAATAGAGCTGCGGCGTCGCACTGTTAGTAAACAACTTTCGCTCGACTCTACGCGACGCGCGTTGCGATCACCGGCAGCTGCGGAACTCGACAATTTTTGTTGCACAAAAATCTGGACTCGGACAGTCCTCGCTGAAACCCCCGGTGATCGCAACGCGCTAAAAGCGCTACGAATGTCGAGCGAAAGTTGTTTACTAACAGTGCTCTTACCTTCTTCTCTAGACGACAATGTGCATTAGGGCGTTACGATATTAAAGACCGGGTCTGCGGGATCGAACAATGAGAAAAATCCAGCTAAAGCCAACTTGCCATCTGGCACTGATAAATCTTCTGAGCGCAGAGCGTCGGTCAGAGAAACCTGCTTGGTTAAGAGCGCCAAAAACAGCTCCCGAGTAATCACCAGAGTAGCATCAGCATTGTCTTGTGCAGGGGCCAACCGGTAATGCATGACCGAGTTGCCGACCGACAAGACAAAATGTTCACCGGTATCGGTCATTTCCATATTGATGGTGTATTGCTCACCGTCTGCCCTCTCACCATTCAGTGAAGCCGCCATAGCGTCAAAAAATAATCCCGTAGGTACTCGCGCGATCATACCCGCTGCATCACTGGTAGCTGTGCCATTCTCTGGTGGGCCATTGCGTAACTCATAGGCACCGGTGAGATAAATATCGCGCCATGGCCCGGATTCTGCCTGATATCCCAGCTGGTCATAAGCACTGGCGAGCAGCAACCGGGCATCAGCGTTATCGGGATCGGAGAACACGACGTGATTAACCAACTCGGCAACCCAGCGATAATCACCTTCATCGTAAGATTTTTGCGCGCCTGCCAGTACCGCATCGGCACCACCCATCAATTCAACATAGCGCTTGGCAGCGGCCTGTGGGGGATGTGGATTGAGATTAGCGGGATTGCCGTCGTACCAGCCGAAATAACCCTGATAAACGGCCTTACTGTTGTGACTGACGGTCCCGTAATAGCCACGGCTGGAATACACATCCTTGAGTGTTGATGGCAAGGCGAGCTGTTCGGCAATTTCTCTGGGTGTGGCGCCTTCATTGGCCAGTCTCAGAGTTTGATCGTGAATAAATTTATAGGTATCCCGCTGCTGCTCCAGGAAGGTGCCAATCTCCTGATTGCCCCAGACTGGCCAATGATGGCTGCCGAAGTAGACTTCAGCTTCGCTGCCAAATAGATTCAGGGCCTCATCGATGAAACCGCTCCAGGCGTGTGCATCGCGCACCTTGGCGCCGCGCGGCGTGTATACGTTATGCATATTGCGCGACACCATCTCGGCACCACAAAACGCTTTATGTTCTGGCAAATAAAAGGTCAACTCGGCGGGCGCTTCTGAACCCCCTGCGTTTTGGAAAATCATTCTGACGCCATCTACCGTCAGTTCCTTCCCGGTTTCGGAAATTATGTCTGTGGGTTCCAATATGCTCACACCACCTGAGCGAGCTGGCTCTTTGCCCAAGCCAGTGTCGACGTGTCCACGGGGATTTACTGGCAGGTTTCTGCCGTACATAAAGACTGCCCGGCGTTGCATAACTGTGCCGGCCATAATGTTCTCGCTAACCGATTCTTCTATAAAACCGACTGGTGCGATAACACGAAGCCCCTCTCTTTCCTCTTCACTAACAACGCCGTCTATGCCGCCGAAGTGGTCGATATGGCTATGTGTAAAGATCACCGCAACCACTTTTTTATCCCCCAGGTGCTGGCGGGCAAATGCGATGGCGGCTCTGGCGTTGGGCTCGGTGGTCAAGGGATCGACAATGATCCAGCCATTATCGCTATCAATCAGTGTCAGGTTAGCCAGATCAAAGCCGCGTAACTGATGGATGCCGGGGCTGACTTCGAACAGACCGTGAATACCATTCAGTTGCGCCTGACGCCACAGACTGGGATTGACCGAACCGGGCGCATCGCCCTGAACAAAATCGTAGGACTGCTGATCCCATGAAATCGAACCGTCAGCCGCAATAATTTGTAGGGCTTTCGGGGCTGCAATTAGTCCCCTTCGGGCTTGGATGAAGTCGCGGTCGTCGCCTGGCATATCTGCAGCGATTAGTGCCTGGGCAGCCAGAGTATGGGCCGTTGGGGCCACATGCCCGGCATCATCAGAGCCCGCTGACCTTAGCGAGGGTGCTGTGTTATCGCTACAGGCGACCAGCAAAGTCGCGAGTATCAGACAGACTGCGCCGAGAACAACAGATCGGGAAATAGCCACGCTTTTACTCCAGAGGATTTAAAGCGCGAGTTTAGCCGGTAATCCACGGATACAACAGTACCCGTGCCACCAACGCTAAAGCTCTCTAAGTAGCGCAACCGGAGGACTGGAGACCACCTGACGACAGGAATAAACACCGAGACCCGCGATGATAGTCATACCCGAGAGAATACCCAACGGCCAGATCCAGGGAGACGGCGAATAACTCATATCCATCACCCATTCTTGCAAGATGAAAACGGATATTTCCGCTGCCACGGTTGCCAGCAAGCCGGCAAACAAACCGAGTGTGGCAAATTCTATCAATAGGCCACCGAGGATAAGATTGCGTCGCGCACCCAGAGCTCGCAAAATTGCGCTTTCGTGCATCCGGGCATCGACACTGGCTTGTACGCCAGCAATCAGTACCAGACCACCTGCAGCCATAATAACCAGCAATACAAGCTCAATCGCAGCCGACACTTGATTCACAATCGATCGTACCTGCTCGATTACGACGTCCATTTCGATCACTGTTACAGTCGGAAAACTGCGAATAAAGTGATTCAGAAAACTTTTATTTTCAGCGTCCAAATGGAAGCTGGTCATGAAGGTCGCGGGGAATTTAGCGAGCGCTTTTGGCGGTGCTACAAACCAAAAATTTGGCCTGAAGGATTGCCAGTCGAGATCCCGAATACTGGCAATTTCCGCTTCAAACGGTTGCGATCCTATCAGGAACCCAAGCGTATCCCCCACGGTTACATCAATGCGTTCAGCGTAATCGCGCTCGATGGATACCAGAGCTTCTGAGGTGTCTTCATCCCACCATTCGCCGGCCACAAGAATATTCCCCTCTGGCAGTCGCTCCGACCAGGTGATATTAGACTCACGCTGTCTGCGTGCCTGCTCTTTGTCTTCGGTCTTTTCAAGCGCCTCACCATTTACCGACATAAGACGTATCCGAATCATCGGGTACAGGGCTTCGCTGGTGATGCCTTCTTCGCGCAGTAATTGGTCGACGCCCTGCACGTCATCCGGGCCAATATTAAGCATGAAATGATTGGGGGTATCGGGGGGCAACTGGGTTTGCCACTCATCAACAAGAGATGTCCTTATCATCACCATAACCAACAACAACATTATCGCCATCGCAAAAATAACGACCTGCATAGCATTGGCATTACCCCGGCGCTGTAATCCCGCCAGCGCCAATCGCCAAATACTGCCAGCGCTCATGCCCAACAGCCTGCCACCACGCAACAGGGTAAGTGCCAATGCCATACCAAGGACGACAGTTATGGCCAGACCCGCCAAAACGGCAAAGGTGAGTTTCCAGTTCTGACTATAAGCCAGCATTAATAAGGTAACGGCAATCAGACCCACGCCGTAATCTCCCATCGTGCGGCGAGTTTCGGTGGGCATATCTCTGCGCAGCACTCGCAATGGGCTCGCCAGGCTAAGCCGACGCAGCGGCGGCCAGGCAAAACATAGCAGACAGGTCAGAGAAGTAGCGGCGCCTATCGCATAGGGGCGTATTCCGGAGGGGCCGGGCTGGACCGGCATTTGATCGGCAAACAACGTGAAAAACATAGCCTGCATGCCCCAACCTGCAAGACAACCCAGGACCGTCGCTAGCGCGCCCAACAACAATAAGCTGCTGCCATAAAGGCGAGTTACCGCACCTGAGGTAGCGCCCAAACTTTTCATGATGGCCACATAATCGTTATGGCGTTCGCTGAAGCGCCTCGCAGCCAAGGCTATAGCTACTCCGGCGAGAACAACACCCAGGCTGCCGGCAAGTAACAGGAAACTCTCGGCCCGCGCCAGGGCGCTGCCGATACCCGGCTGTCCCTGATTGACATCTATCAGCGTCTGGTTGTCTTCAAGCTTCGGTTCCAGCCAGCTTACAAACGCCGACAGGTCGTTTTCAGCGCCTGCATATAATTGACGAAACTCAACCCGGCTGCCCGGTTGAACCACACCCGTAGCGGCAATGTCGTCGTAGTGCATCAGCACACGGGGCCCGTAACCGATAAAGGAAGCAGATTGGTCTGGCTCGGTGCGTGCAGCAGCCATGACTGTGAACTCAGCATCACCAACGCCTACGGTATCGCCAATGGCAACGTCCAGCAGGGCAAATAACCGCGAGTCCAGCCAAACATTGCCGGGGGCCGGGCCCTGGTTACCGATTAATGCGGTGCCAAAGGGTTGTTCGCTGTAGCTTAGGTCGCCACGCAGCGGATAATCACTGCTCACCGCCTTTACCGAGGCCAGTACCATGGCCTCATCACCGGCAAACACCATCGACGGAAAAGTAAGCGTTCTCGCGTGTTGAAGATTTGTGCTGCTGGCCTGCTGCAACCAGTCTGCGGGCATATCTGCGCTGCTTCGAATCACCCGATCCGCAGCGAGAAAGCGATGGCTCTCCTGCTCAAGTGCGCTTTGCAATCGGCTAGTAAAGGCACTGATGCCCGAAACCACCGCTACTGCCAGGACCAAAGCCGCCACCAGGACCCCTAACTCGCCACCCCGCCAATCCCGGGCCAGCATACGACCAGCAGTCATGGACACCGTTACTCCCCCGCTACCAGAGCGCCAGCATCCAGATGCAGGCGCCGTTCACAAAGATCGGCGAGACCCTTATCGTGAGTCACCAAAATCAGCGTGGCGCCCTGCTCCCGGTTGAGCTCAAATAGAATATCGATAATGTGACTGCCGGTGCGTGAATCAAGGTTTCCGGTGGGTTCATCCGCGAATAGAATTGTAGGCCTTGCTGCAAACGCCCTGGCTATCGCAACTCGCTGCTGCTCACCGCCAGACATTTGCCGAGGGTAGTGATCTAGACGATCCTGCAGTTCTACCCGTTCGAGAAAATGTTCGGCCTGCTCTCTGGCATCTGACTGACCACTCAGTTCCAGTGGCAACATGACATTTTCCAGGGCTGTGAGAGCGGGTAAAAGCTGAAAAGATTGAAAAACAAAGCCTATCTCACGACCGCGGAACAATGCTCGACCGTCTTCATCTAACTGGCTGAGATCAGTATCCCCCACGATGACTCTGCCCTCGCTGGGCTCGTCCAGCCCAGCCAGCAATCCCAACAGTGTCGATTTGCCGGAACCGGAGGCGCCAACGATAGCGACGGACTCACCTGACTTGATTTCCAGGTTAATCCCTTTCAGTATCACCAACTCGCTCCCCGCCATGGGGACGCGCTTGAGGAGATTTTCAGCTTTGATCATGCAAGGTTACCTTTACGGGTTTTTACGTCTGCGAGTCAGTATTGGATTGTTGCTACTTATGTTGTTGTGCCCGTATGCCAGTCGAGCCAACAGTGGCACCGTTCTAGTTTTGGGCGATAGCATCAGTGCCGCCTATGGTATGTCTTTGGAACAGGGTTGGGTAAGCCTCTTGGCCGAAAGATTACAAAATGTTCATCCCGAGTACCGTGTGATCAACGCCAGCATCAGCGGTGAGACTTCGGCCGGTGGACTCAGGCGGCTTCCTGAACTCCTGAGCGAGCACATGCCAACGATTGTTATAGTGGAACTTGGCGGCAATGATGGCCTGCGGGGCTATCCTATCGGCAAGTTTCGAGAGGACCTGAAAAACATAGTGACCCTATCGCAGCAAAACGGCGCCCGCGTACTGTTATTGCCCATGGAAATCCCACCGAATTACGGCTCGCGCTATACCGGTAGCTTTCGCGATTCCTTCCCTCTGGTCGCCGAAGAAACAGGGAGCATTCTGGGTCCCTTTCCACTGGCTGAAGTCGCTACGGACCCCCAATTGATGCAGGCAGATGGAATCCACCCCACAGTCGCCGCTCAATCCATTCTGCTGGATACCATTTATCCGGCGCTGGCAGAGATGCTGTAGCCCTTTAATAATCAGGCATCGGGTATATCGATGGTGCCCTGCATAAACGTGACCGCTCTGCCGGTCATAAACACCCTCCCATCGCTTAGCTCACAGGCCAGATTGCCACCCCGGGCTGATATTTGTCTGGCGTTCAGCTTGGTACGGCCCAGCTTGTGCGCCCAATACGGGGTCAGGCAACAATGTGCTGAACCGGTAACCGGATCCTCGTCGACGCCAACCTGAGGGCCGAAAAAGCGTGACACAAAATCGCCCTGCTCCGCTGCCGCTGTGGCCACGATAGCGTGATCGCTGGCCGCCAATAGCGCGCGAAAGTCCGGCTCAAGTTCACGTACCTGCTGTTCGCTTGCGAACTCGTAGATGACCATCCAGGGGTCTGCAACCGGAATAGAAGCGGCTATTGCCACGGCCCCCAGAGCTTCGCAGATGGGGTCCTCCACTGGCGCCGAAGTCATCTCAGTAGCTGGGAAGTCGAGCGTCAAACCGCGCTCAGACCGCTTTACTTTTAGCTCACCGCTTAGCGTGTGAAATAGTATTTCGTCGCTGGGGTGATCAAGGTTTTCGAACAAGATGTGGGCGCTGGCTAGCGTCGCATGGCCACAGAGCTTGACCTCAACTGCCGGGGTAAACCAGCGCAACTCATAGCCCCCATTCCGGGACACCAGATAGGCCGTTTCACTCAAGTTGTTTTCCATCGCTATATACTGCAGCAGTTCATCACTGAGCCATTTTTCCAGCGGCATTACTGCTGCCGGGTTACCGGCAAAAATACGATCTGCGAATGCATCCACCTGATAGATTGGTAACTTCATGACGCTCACTCTCCCGCGTGTGAGTAATGCCCTTGTACACTGTGGGCCGGCTTTACTATAGTGGCAACAATGAACACCGCCGAGATGACTACATTATCATGACATTACGGGAAACCACGCCGTTACAGGACCGGGTTTACACGGTAATTTTTGGCACCGAAACCCCGGCTGGCAAATGGTTTGATATCACCCTGATACTTTTCATTATTGCCAGTGTGGTGATAGTGATGCTCGACTCCATGCCGGGATACCATCGAGTTAACGGCGATCTCTATTGGCAGATAGAGTGGGTCTTCACCCTACTTTTCACGTTTGAGTATATGGTTCGCATCTGGTGCGCGCCGAACAGGAAGGCTTATCTATTCAGCGCCTATGGGGTAGTGGATTTACTGGCGATTCTGCCCACCTACATCGCCCTGATAATACCTGTCGCTTCATCCCTGCTGATCATCCGCCTGTTAAGAATACTACGCATATTTCGAGTATTACGCCTGCTGTCCTATCTCAGTGAAGCCAATATCCTCGCCGGCGCGATGCGACGCTCCTGGCGGAAAATATTCGTGTTCTTCTCGATGATGATTGTTATCACCATCATTTTCGGCTGCCTTATGTATGTCCTGGAGGGCCCGGAAAATGGCTTTACCAACATTCCGCTGAGTATCTATTGGGCCATAGTTACCATCACCACTGTCGGCTATGGCGATCTGGTACCTCAGACTGGATTGGGACGAATGGTCTCTGCCGTGGGAATGTTAATAGGTTATGCGATTATCGCCGTGCCAACTGGTATAATAACGGCCGAACTTGCCGTAGAAATGTCGGGCAATCGACATCGAACCACCCGCAATTGCCCGCAGTGCTCTCGTGCGGGTCATGACGAGGACGCGACTCACTGCAAGCACTGTGGCGTAAACCTCGATGCCCACCGCCAGGGCGAAGGCGAAGACCAGACATGACCACCCCACTATTTGACTACCGGAAGTACTGGGCCGAATGCTACGGCCCCGCCCCGGAACTCCCTATGACCCGCGCCGAGATGGATGCGCTGGGCTGGGACAGCTGCGACATCATCGTGGTCACCGGTGACGCCTACGTCGATCACCCCAGCTTTGGCATGGCAGTTATCGGCAGAGTACTGGAGGCCCAGGGCTTTCGAGTAGGCATTATTTCCCAACCCGACTGGACCAGCGCCGAACCCTTCAAAGCTCTGGGTAAACCCAATCTATTTTTTGGTGTCGCGGCTGGCAATATGGACTCCATGATCAATCGCTATACCGCAGACAAGAAGCGACGTAACGATGATGCGTATACCGCCGGCAATATCGGTGGTAAAAGACCTGATCGCGCGGTCATCGTTTACAGTCAAAGGGTTCGGGAAGCCTACAGCGACGTCCCCTTGGTTATTGGCAGTATCGAAGCCAGCTTAAGGCGTATTGCCCACTACGATTACTGGAGCGACAAGGTTCGCCGTTCAGTGCTACTGGACAGCCAGGCCGATTTGCTGGTCTTTGGCAATGCCGAGCGAGCTATTGTGGATGTCGCACACCGGCTTGCTGCGGGCGATCCGATACACAAGATTCGTGACCTACGAGGCACCGCCTTCGTTCGCAAACGGATTCCCGATGGATGGCGAGTAGTAAACTCAGACACCATCGATGTAGTTGGTGCTATTACCGAGCCAATCAACCCCTATGTCGATACGCGCAAAGCCAGCTGTAGTACCGAAAAAGAGGAAGACGCTACCGACATTTCTCCAGTGCGCATGATCGATAGCCTGAATGACAATACCGAAACGGTCATTCGTATTCCGGCTTATGAGCAGGTCAAAGACGACCCAGCACTCTACGCTCACGCCTCACGCATCCTGCACAAGGAAACCAACCCATATAACGCCCGACCACTAGTGCAAGCCCACGGCGACCGCGACGTCTGGCTTAACCCCCCACCCATTCCCCTGACCACCGAGGAAATGGACTGGGTTTTTGAACAGCCCTACACACGTCTGCCACATACCAGCTATGGCGATGCGGGCATTCCAGCCTATGAAATGATCCGCCATTCGGTGAATATAATGCGCGGCTGTTTCGGTGGCTGCACCTTTTGCTCAATCACCGAGCACGAGGGACGTATTATTCAGAACAGATCTGAAGACTCGATAATCAGGGAAGTCGAAGCCATAAGAGATACTTCCACTGCCTTCACCGGGGTGATTTCCGACCTGGGCGGCCCAACCGCGAACATGTGGCGACTAGCGTGTAAAAGCCCCGAAATTGAAGCCAAGTGTCGCAAGTTGAGCTGCGTATTCCCCGGCATCTGCAAAAGCTTGCAAACCGATCAAACACCGCTGATAAACCTGTACCGGCGAGCCCGCGAAGTTAAAGGCGTGAAGAAGGTGTTGATTGCCTCGGGTTTGCGCTACGACCTAGCAGTAGAGACCCCCGAGTACGTCAAGGAACTAGTCACACACCACGTTGGGGGCTACTTGAAAATTGCACCCGAGCACACCGAAGAAGGTCCGCTCAACCAAATGATGAAGCCCGGTATGGGCAGCTACGACAAGTTTAAAGCGATGTTCGAGAAATATTCCAAGGAAGCAGGCAAAGAGCAATACCTGATCCCCTACTTCATTGCTGCCCATCCGGGCACCAGTGACGAAGATATGATGAATTTGGCGATATGGCTGAAGCGGAATAAGTTCCGGGCCGATCAAGTGCAAACTTTCTATCCTTCGCCTATGGCGTCAGCCACAGCGATGTACCACAGCGGCAAAAATCCACTGAAGCGAGTTACTCGCAGCAGCGACACCATGCCGACAGTGAAGGGCCTGACCCAAAGGCGCTTACACAAAGCCTTCCTGCGCTATCACGATCCGGATAATTGGCCGATGCTGCGCAAAGCGCTGAAAAAAATGGGCAAGTCCAACCTGATTGGTAACGGCAAAATGCACCTCGTACCGCCCAGGCAGCCGGCGAAACGCCACCAGTTGGTACCACCTGGTACCCGAGCCTTTACCACCCAGCACAAGGGCTTACCGCGAAACCCCGGTAGACCTGGGACAAAAACCAATCGCGGCAGCTGAGCCCTGCCGCAATAGCTTAGGAACTACAACGATGAACATCCGTTTTCTGCTGGTTTGCTTTGCCTTTATACATTTCAGCGCCGCCAGCCATGCACAAACGCCTGCACTCTCCTCACCCCTGCCGACATTGAGCATTGCGGACAGAGGGCAACTGATAGCAGCAGCCGATGATTATTCCTATGCTCCCTGGGATTCCTCTCAGAATCCAAATAAGACGCATGTCTTGCAGTACTTTGCCGGTACGGTCAGCGACAAAAAGACGTTTGAGCCGTTCACAGATCTGCTACAAACCGAACTCAATCACAACGATTTCCACGTCACTACCATTGTGAATCTCGACGCGGCGCTTTGGGGCACCACCGGCTTTGTCATCTCGGAAGTAAAAGGCAAGAAAGACGAATTCCCGATGGCGACCATGGTGGTGGATACAGACGGACTCGGTGAGCAGACCTGGGCGCTAGGCAAGAAAGGCGCAATATTGGTTGTTCTGGACACACAGGGCGTAGTGCAGTTTGTCACCCGCGAGGCCATGGACGAAAGCACTATTACATCGACGCTTGAACTGATGCGCACGCTTATCAAGTCCTGATCGGGCTGCCATTCCCCATTTATATACCAAAAACCTCGTCACTGTATAAGCGCTTGAACCGCACAAATCGATGAAGCTAGGTGACGTCCACAGCGCCTGATAGCATACCTTCTGAACCCAATAATAATAGAAACACTGGGATTAAATGGTATGTTGAGCAGGCAAGTCCGCACGGCCATACGTAGCGCTATTAGCTTCTCCTTCGCCATTGCCCCGCTAGCGTGGAGTCAGGCAGGCATTTTGGAGGAGATTATTGTCACCGCTGAGAAGCGCGCTACCAGCATTCAGGATACAGCCATCGCGGTAACCGCCTTTACCGGCACAGAACTCGACCGTGCACTTATCTCCAAACCGTTGGACATGCAGTTCAGTGTCCCGAATATGCTTATGAGCAACGGCAACTTTAACAGTGCACGGGTAGCCATACGGGGTGTCGGAAACCAGGCCGTAGGCGCTTCGTCAGATGCTGGCACTGGCGTTCATTTCAATGGCGTATACCTGAACGCACCCAGGGTGTTCGAAACTGAGTTCTTTGATACTGAGCGGGTTGAAGTACTGCGCGGGCCACAGGGTACGGTTTACGGCCGCAATACCACCGCAGGTGTGATCAACATGATCACGCGTACGCCAGAAGAAGAATTCGGTGGCGACATCAATATCGAGTTGGGGAACTACAACAATGTTCGACTAAAAGGCGCTTTGAACCTGCCGTTGAGCGAAAATTGGGCCCAGCGCTTCGCCATGTTTTACAACAAGCGGGACGGTTACGTTGACAACAAATTCAACGGTGATGAAGTTGATGGCCGAGACATGTTTGCATTGCGATCTTCTACCCGCTGGGCCTCCGATGACACTAACGCCATGCTAGTGGTCAACTACATGGAAGAAGACTCAGACAGAATGCGCGGCAGCAATCAACAATGCCTGCGCGACCCGGAACCAAAAATCGGCTGTCTGCCCACAGGGCTCGCCAATGAACGCACCAATGGCGGCGCTACCGTCAATGGATTCCTAATAGGTAGTGTCGTCAGTCCAATACTGGGCCTGGACTTTCCGGCTGATGCTTATCTCAATTCCGAAATATCCTCTGACCCAAGAGAGCAGTATTTGGACTTTACACCGGCCTATGAACTCGAAGACTTGATGGTCTCATTTGAGATTAACCACGACTTCGGCGACCTGACCTTCACCTCGCTAACCGGCTATCACAACTCTGATCTCGACGCGCGCAACGACTACGACTTTGCGGTCTCTTCAGAGCCATGGCCAGTACAGGTAACCGTCGAACGGGGCCCGGATGGCCCGATAACCGTTGATCGCAACTATCTGACCGACCGTTCCACAGCCACACCGGAGCAATGGAGCCAGGAATTTCGTATCGCATCCAATTACGAGGGGGACTGGAACTTTCTGCTGGGCGGCTTCTGGTTGACCTATACCGGCGAAACGCACTACTACATCTACTCCTCTTCGTTAACCCTCTACGGAGAGACCCTGGGAATCGATCCAAGAACCCACGCCTTCGATAACGACTCCCAACAGTATGAGTTGGACACCTGGGCGATGTTTGGCGAACTCTATTGGCAGACTACAGAGTCAATATCGATGACGTTTGGCCTGCGCTATACCGACGAGGAAAAAACGGACCAGCAACGAACCCTGTACTTGAACTTCCTGGACAACCCCGATGATGGTTATGAGGGCTTTTCCGGCGACTGGCAGGAGCCAACAGGTAAATACAACATCAGCTGGGACGCCAATGACGATGTTATGACTTATCTCACGCTCTCTCGCAGTTATAAAAGCGGCGGATTTAACCCTGTTTCTACTGAATCACCGCTTCTTGACCCGGCGCTGGGTGGTGACCCGAATCTTGCGAACTTCGATCCCGAATTCATTAACGCGATCGAGATCGGCGCAAAAACACGATTACTAAACGACAGTATGCAGGCCAACATCACTTACTTTTATTACGATTATGAAGGCTTACAGGTATCTAAAATCACCAATAACACATCAGTAAACCAGAATTTCGATGCTGCTATTCAGGGCTTTGAAGGTGAATTTCTCTGGGCGCCCAGCCAGAACTGGCTACTGACCGCTAACATTGCCTGGCTCGATACTAAAATGGACGGCGGCGAAAACATCGACCCCGCGGATATCAATGGTCGAGGCACTACAGAGGGCATCGTTAACGCGGTGAACAACAATCTCTACTTTGGTGCAGACTGCCCCGACGGCATCATCCCCTGCCCCGGTTTACCCGCTCAACTGAAGGGTAACCAACTGCCAGAGAGTCCTGAATTTTCTGTAAATCTGGGTGTTACCTACAGGTGGGCATTAGACAACGGGATGGAAATGAAGGCTTCTACTAATTACTACTGGCAGGACACCTTTTACAGTCGCGTATTCAATACAGTTAATGACGAAGTACCTTCCTGGGATATATGGAATGCGACCTTAACCCTGTATAGCGAGAATGACAGTTGGTTCGCAGAATTGTGGGGCAGAAATCTCAATAACGACGACCATATTACCGGCCAGTTCCTGGGCGACCAACCCGTAGGGCTGACCACTAATCAATTTCTACTGGAACCCCGGACTTACGGAGTCACATTTGGCTATACATTCT
Organism: Halioglobus sp.; assembly: GCA_036961205.1. Lineage (GTDB taxonomy): Bacteria > Pseudomonadota > Gammaproteobacteria > Pseudomonadales > Halieaceae > CALJFL01. The sequence goes on from JBALVI010000005.1 coordinate 196,412, forward strand.
GAGGAACGCTAGCCCGGGGAAGGTACAGCAAGTCCATGTGATTGGCTTTGACGCTGACTAATTCGCCCAAATGTGCTGATAATTTTTTCCTATCAAGGTTGCTAAAATATTTCACTGGAGAGATACGTCATAGTGGGCTACCTTGGGTACAACCCTTGAGTAAATCAGGGTGATAGCCATAAATAAGGAGACTGAAGATGTCACTGAAAGACAGCCAAACTGAACAGAATCTCAAAGATGCGTTTGCCGGGGAATCCCAGGCCAACCGCCGCTACCTCTACTTTGCAGCAAAAGCTGATGTAGAAGGTTACAACGACGTCGCTGCGGTATTTCGCTCAACCGCAGAAGGTGAAACCGGACACGCTCACGGCCACCTGGAATACCTGGAAGAGACCGGTGATCCCGCTACTGGCCTGCCTATTGGCGGCACCAGTGACAACCTGAAGGCAGCAATCGCTGGCGAAACCCACGAGTACACCGACATGTACCCGGGCATGGCCAAAACTGCGCGCGATGAAGGTTTCGATGAGATTGCCGATTGGATGACAACGCTGGCCAAGGCCGAGCGCAGTCACGCCAACCGTTTCCAGAAAGCTCTGGACACGCTCGACGACTAAGTCCCCGTTGGCAGGCTATTTTCAAGATAGCCTGCCTCCCTTTCAATTCTTTATTCAATGAGGATGCTACCGTGAGAGAAGGCAGCCTGGAGGCGCCCACTCGCCATCCACTTGACTGGCAATCGGAAGATTTCTGGAGTCGTGAATCTCTGGAAACCGAACTCGAGCGAGTCTACGATATTTGCCACACTTGCAGGCGCTGTGTCAGCCTCTGTGATTCGTTCCCTACGCTATTCGATCTAATCGACGAATCAGACACCATGGAAGTTGATGGCGTCGCAAAGGCCGACTACAACAAGGTGGTCGATCAGTGCTACCTGTGCGATCTATGCTACATGACCAAATGCCCTTATGTTCCTCCTCACGAATGGAACGTAGACTTCCCACATTTGATGCTGCGCGCCAAAGCAGTTAATTTTAAGGAAAACGGCGCAAAACTCAGGGATAAGGTTCTTACCAGCACCGACATTGTATTTGGAATAACCTCAATACCCCTGATTGATGTCACCGTAAACGCGGTCAACAAAAACAAAACAGCGCGCAAGCTTATCGAGTCGACCATGGGCATTCACCATGAAGCGCCGCTGCCTGAATTTCACAGCAAAACGTTACGCAAACGTGTAAAACCGCTGATAAAAAATATTGAGCCAACACCCGTCGGCGACACCACCGGTAAAGTTGCGCTGTACGCCACCTGTTACGGCAATTACAACAGCCCGGAACTGGGTGAAGAATATCTTAAGGTGTTTCAGCACAACGGCATTCATATCGACCTGGTGCCGAAAGAAAAATGCTGCGGCATGCCAAAGCTGGAATTGGGCGACCTGGATACTGTCAATGCGCTCAAAGAGGCCAATATCCCGGTACTGGCCGCGCTGGTGGACCAGGGTTACGATCTGATCGCACCGGTGCCCTCCTGCGTGCTTATGTACAAGCAGGAGCTGCCGCTGATGTACCCGGACGATGCCGACGTGCAGAAGGTTAAAGCCGCGTTCTTTGATCCATTCGAATACCTGTGGAAGCGTCATCGTGGTGGCGCTCTTAAGACTGAATTTCCCAAAGCCATCGGTGATATTGCCTATCAGGTTGCCTGCCACCAGCGGGTGCAAAATATTGGCTTGAAAACACGAGACGTACTCAATCTGATCCCCAGCACCGAGGTAACGGCAATCGAGCGCTGCTCGGGACACGATGGCACTTACGCGGTGAAGAAAGAAACCCGCGCCAAGTCTGTGAAAATTGCTCGCCCCGTAGTGCGCAAAGTTGACCAGCAAGAACCGGATCATTTTGTCAGCGACTGCCCAATGGCCGCAAATCAGATCGCTGACCTCGCCGAAAAAGTCGACAGGGCCGAACATCCCATGACGCTACTGCGCATGGCTTATGGTCTTTAGTCCCCGTCTATAAGTTATCAGGAGAAGATACAATGTCACATCTATCACGAGACGACCTGTGGTCACTGGAAGAATACGCCGAGCAACGGCAAGAATTCCGAGCACGCGTTTTAGCGCACAAAAGAAATCGCAACCTGGCACTGGGCGACAACACTCGCCTGTATTTCGAAGACGCATTGACCATCAAGTATCAAATCCAGGAAATGTTGCGTATCGAAAAAGTTTTTGAAGCCGACGGCATCAATGAAGAGCTTGATGCCTATAATCCTCTGATTCCTGACGGTAAAAACTGGAAGGCCACTTTTATGATCGAGTACGAGGACCCCGAAGAACGCGCGCAACACCTGGCGGAAATGATCGGCATCGAAGACAAGGTATGGTTGCAGGTGGGAGACGGCGAACGAATCTACGCGATAGCCGACGAAGATCTGGACCGTTCAAATGACGTGAAAACATCATCGGTACACTTTATGCGTTTTGAATTAGCGCCCAACATGATCGCGGCAGCCCACCAAGGCGAGGCAATTCATGCTGGCATCGACCACCCCGCCTATCCAATTGCATCCCACCCGATTGCAGACGCCGTGAGAGAATCGCTCACCACCGATCTGGCCCAGACGCAGGTCCATTGATGACTTATACCGCTACGCGCGTTGCCCCACTATGGAATTAATTGTCTTTGACCTGGACGGCACGCTACTAAACAAGCAATCCACAATCTCCGAATACACCCGCGACACCCTGGCACTGCTGCGAGAGCAAGGCATTGCCTACACGTTGGCTACCGGCCGTGCCCTGCACGCTGCGGACACGCTAATTGAAGGCCACGGCTTCGACCTGCCTCATATTTATAAAAATGGCGTGTTCATTTGGAATCCCCAGGAACAGCGCTATAGCCAAAGTTACCTGCTGCATCAGCATGAGATAAAGCACGTACTGGAAGTTTTCTTCGAGCAAGGCGTTACGCCCTTTGTATTCACACTTGAGCCCGGCGATAAACATGTCGTTTATCATTCGACACTGCAGAACGAGACCGAGAAGAAACTGGTTGGCGCATTTGAAAGTGATCGCGGCTTACCGGTCCTACCCTTGGCTGAGCTTCCTGGAGATGCGCAGATCACAAATATCAGTTCGCTTGGATCCGGCGCCGCCATAGACGTTATCGCGGAGCACATCGCCGACGAACCCAATCTGGTGGCTTACCGGGGAATCGCCATCGAAGATGAGAACCTGTGTTGGTTGGACGTGCACCACACCGAGGGTAGTAAAGGCGGCGCAGTGGAAAGCCTGAAACAAGAGCTTGGCGCCAAGCGGGTAATCTGTTTTGGTGACAGTGACAACGACCTCAGCATGTTCGCGCTGGCGGACGAGGCCTATGCCCCGGAAAACGCCAAGCCAGAGGTCAAAGCCGCAGCAACCGCTGTTATCGGCCACCATGACGAAGACGGTATTGCACGTTTCCTACGCAAACGTTTCAACCTGTAGGCTCGGAGGCGACCCTACTAGGGCTTAGAGGCAAGCCTGCGCTTGGTGTAGGGCGTCGCGGGTGCTTCTGCAGGGTTTTCAGGCCAGGGATGTTTGGGATATCGCCCGCGCATTTCTTTTCTCACTTCCAGATAACTGTCACGCCAGAAGCTCGCTAAATCCTGGGTAATCTGCAGCGGTCGCTGCGCCGGTGACAACAAATGGATAACCAGCGATACCCGGCCATCGGCAATGGTAGGCGTATCCAGACAGCCAAACATTTCCTGTAATTTAACTGCCAGCACCGGCGGCTTCTGGCTGTAATCAACCGTTACATTGGAGCCGGACGGCACGGCAATCTGTTGTGGCGCCAATCTCTCCAATTCCAGAGGCAACGGCCAGATTAGGCTGCTTTGCAGTATGCGTTGCAGGTCCAGGGATTGAAAATCCTGCAATTTACGCACTCCCCCCAGATAAGGCAAAAGCCAAGTTTCCAGAGAAGCGAGTAAGCCCTTATCGGACATGTCGGGCCAACGGTTACTCTCTCCGCCAACTTCCAGTTTATGCAGCAGCTGTACCCGATTACGCCACTGCTGCAGAGCAGGTGTCCACGGCAGCAGCGCCAAACCCCGGTTGCGCACAACACCTAACAAGGCCTGCTCACGGGCCTCCTCGGGTATTACGCTCATTGGTTCGCGCGCTAGCAGCAGCTGACCCACCAGAGTGCGGCGCTCGGTGATGAATTGGTCCGTTCGATCATTCCACTCGACACAATCCTCATGACTTACCATCGGCGACAGAATTTCGCCAAAGCATGCAGAATTAAGCGCTACCGCAGAAAATATCCGGTCGGCAGACTCGCCACTGTGCCCGCCTATCTCGGCAACCACCAACCACTCCTTCCCGGCCAAACCGTCTTCCGGTGGCATTAATGCGCTGCGCCCATTGCTGAGTTGGTACTCACCGGGAGTGCCTTGCGCTCGAGTTTTTGCTACCCGGTCTGGATATGCGCTCGCCAGTAACACACCTAATACATCTTCATGGGCCACGGCCAACGCGAAGCGCCTCGGCTTGTGGACCTCGGTGGCTACCCTCGCATAGCGTCGGGCCTGCTGCCAGGTACGCTTAAACCAGCCCTGTAGAGGCTTTGGACATGGCAGCTCACCCATCAACAAAGAAATAGTAATGCTCAGGTCTGCACCCCGCTCAGTCATCGGGTTGCGCTCGGAAAGCACAGCAGCCACCAGGCACGCTGTTTCCGTCGAATCGATATCGCAACCAACCAACAGCATATGTGCCAACCGCGGATGCAAAGGAATTTGCGCGAGGCGCACGCCATGGGGGGTTAGTTGCCACTGATCACTGCTGCCGCGGAACGCTGCGCCACACGATTCCAAAACCGCCACGGCTTGGGCAAAAGGCCCTGGTGGCGGTGCGTCGAGCCAGCGTAAATCCGTGGGTTGATCAACGCCCCAGGCCAGAAGTTGCAGTGCCATTGGCGCCAAATCTGCCTGTAGAATCTCCGGCGTGCCAAATGCCACTAGTCGACGTTGCTGTTCCTCGGTCCACAAACGGTAGCAAACACCCGGGGCTGTGCGACCCGCCCTCCCCATGCGCTGTTCCGCTGACGCTCGCGAAATTCTCCGGGTACTCAGGCGAGTCATACTGGTTGCTGGGTCAAACACGGCCTCTCTGACGAGCCCGGAGTCGACCACCGTGTGCACACCCTCGATGGTCAAGCTGGTTTCGGCGATATTAGTGGCCAATACCACTTTGCGGGTACCTTCAGGCGGAGGCTTGATAGCCAGTTCTTGCTGTTGCAGAGGCAGACCGCCATAAAGTGGTGCCAGTCGCACAGGCTCCTTACTTGCCTCACCAACCAGCGGCGCCAGGTCCCGGCCGGTGCGGTTAATTTCACTTTGACCAGGCAAAAAAACCAAAACGTTGCCGGTGGTTTCTCGTAGTGCTTTTAATACCGCATGAACCACCCGGGGAACAATTGGATCGCGCAGTTGCAGGGCCTGCCCATAGCGGACCTCAACGGGAAACTGGCGCCCCTGCGAGCTGACGATCGGGGCGCCACCCAACAGCTCAGCAATACGCTCTCCATCCAGCGTTGCCGACATCACCAGTAATTTTAAATCAGTGCCCGGGCGAAACAATTCCCGAGCCTGCAAAGCCAGTGCCAGCCCGAGGTCTGAGTCCAAATTCCGCTCATGAAATTCATCAAAAACTATTAAGGCGACACCTTCCAATGACGGGTCCGTCTGCAATTGCCGGGTCAACACACCTTCGGTAATCACTTCAATTCGGGTGCGCTCACTGACCTTGGTATCAAGACGGATTCGATACCCAACCGTGTCACCAACGCTTTCTCCCAGCAACTGCGCCATTCTGGCGGCACTGGCTCGAGCAGCCATACGCCGGGGTTCCAACACCAGAATCTTGCCGCCGCGCAGCCAGGGCTGGTCCAGTAGCGCCAGCGGCACAATAGTCGTCTTACCCGCCCCAGGCGGCGCCTGTAGAACGACATCGTTGCAGGCCATCAGGGTCGCTTTCAGCTGTTCCAGCACCGCATAAATCGGCAGATTTTTTTGTGACTCTATTACCATCTCACCATAGTAGCCGAGCAGCGGGATGCTGGCTATCCACACGCTTGCCCAGCGCGGGTCACAGCGCCAGACAATATCGCTCACGCGATGTGAAATGTGCACCAAATAACAGCGCCGCGCACCGTGCTGGGGCCCGCTATAATTTTAGGCATTACGAGCGCGTAGCCGCGGCTTCGAAATATTCACAATCAGCCGCAATGTAATGCTTTTGTAAGGAAGAATCGTTACGGTGGCAGAAATCTTGCTTACTATTTTCAGTAACGCAAAAACCACCGCAAGAACCAAGACCATTTGAGGTCTGGCATGCCCTGCCAGTTGGAGGCACCAATGGGCTTTACCACGATTGATGAGCACATAAAATCGATCCCAAACGTCGCCACCAAGCAGGCGCCTACTGTCGCGTTCTTTGATCTTGACGGGACTTTGATCGCTGGCTACTCAATTATTGCCATGGCGCTCGAAACAGCCCGCAAAGGCGCCAAACGGGGCAAGCTGAAGGAATCGGCGAGCCTTATCAAAGAGGTACTGCGACATAAGGCCGGCGGCAATGGTGGCAACTACCACCGTCTGGTCCGTCGACTCAGCCACGCTCTGGCGGGAATGTCCGAGGATTCGCTCTCCGATATCGGCTATCAGGCCTACCAAAACTCGCTGGCTAAAAACCTCTACCGGGAGGCTATCGCATTGGTCGAAGCCCATCGGGAAGCCGGCCATCACCTGGCCATAGTTACCTCTGCATCACGGTATCAGGCCGCGCCAATTGCCAGAGTGCTGGGCATAGACGAAATCTGCTGCACGCAGCTGGAAGTAATCGACGGACGCTTCAGCGGCAAGGTTGTTGCCCCGATGTGTTATGGCGAGGGCAAGACGCTGGCAGCGCGCCGCGTCACCAAACGGCTGCGAACCAAGCTGGAACATTGCTGGTTCTACAGCGACTCCAGCGCTGATCTGCCCCTGTTGCGGGAGGTTGGTCACGCCGTGGCCGTCAACCCCTCCAGCCGCCTTGCCGCGCAGGCAACTTCAAAGGACTGGCCACAACTATTTTTCGAAACTCGTGGCCTGCCCAGCGTCGAATCCATATTGCGCACCGGTTTAACAGCCCAAACACTCGCTGCTACCGCACTGCTAGGTGCGGTGGGCAATCGACTGGGCATGGCGAATGACAAGAACGCCAATATGCTAACCCGGGTTTTAGGCGATGTAGGCAGCAGCGTGGCCGGACTGGATTTTGAAATTGAGGGCCTGGAGAACCTTAACCGCAAAGAGCCCGCTATTTTCATCTTCAACCACCAGAGTCTGCTAGACGCCTTCGTCCTCGCCCATCTTCTGCGTGAAGATGTGGTGGCATTCTGCAAAAAAGAAGTTGCCGATACACCACTGTTGGGGCCCTTGATGCGACAGGTAGAAACCATCTTTGTGGACCGGGATGAAAAGAATCAAAGCGCTGTTTTGCAACAGGCGCTAGAGGTTTTAGCCAGCGGTCGCTCACTCGTCATTGCCCCCGAGGGGACACGCAGCACACTGGGTAACGTGCAGGCATTCAAACACGGCGCATTTTTCCTCGCCAAGAAAGCACGCGTTCCAATTGTGCCCATTGTGCTCCACAACGTGAAAGACGCATTACCCAAAGGCGGACTGATCATCCGCCCCGCTACAATTCGGGTCACGGTATTGCCGCCAATGCAGGCCTCGCAATTGGGTTCAGTACGGCAGGCCTGCCAAAAACTTGAATCCCTGTACATCGAGCATCTGGGCAAATCCAAGCTCACTGCCCTGCCCTTCGAGGCCACAGCCTGATTCAACTCAGGCGTGAGTGACGAAGACGTCCGGGGGCTGCTACACTCGCGGCATATTCTGATAAGGAAATACCTGTGACGTACTTAATTCTGGGAGTAGCGCTTTTTGCTCTGGTGCATCTCTTACCCGGTGCAAACCCGGGACTAAAGAGTGGTCTGAAAAGCCGATTGGGCGAAGGCGGCTACAAGGGCTTGTTTACCCTGCTCGCACTGAGTTCCTTCGGTCTGATAATTCTGGGCTGGCGCAGTACTCAACCACAACTCGTCTATCTGCCGGTTGCCGAACTCAAGCCGCTGGGACTAGCGCTTGTACTGTTTGCGTTCCTGCTGATGGTTGCCAGCGCGCTGAAATCTCGCATAAAGCTGATTGTTCGCCACCCTCAGCTTACCGGCGTGGTTATCTGGGCAGGCGCTCACTTGCTGCTCAATGGCGATACCCGCTCACTGATACTTTTCTCTGGTTTCGGGCTCTGGGCGTTGGCTGAAATATTTGTCATCAATCGGCGTGAAGGCGCCTGGGTCAAAGACGCGCCCCCAAGCTGGGGGGCGGAATTTGGCATTGTTGTAGCCACCGTGATCACAGTGGCTGTGGTAATTTCCATACACCCCTGGATTGCCGGCATGCCGGTATTCTAGGGCGACCTACACTAGGGTGTAATCAACACCTTTTCGCCGGTAGCCTGTTTGCTGTAGACCGCCAGGGCTTCAAGACTTAGCGCCCCTGCCAAGGTGACTCGCTCAGTGTAGTGACTGGCAAAGGTCGTACCGATTTCCGCAGCCACCCGTTTGCGCATCTTCATGACCATCTCCATTCCCGCCTTCTGTAAAAAGGGTGTCAGCAGCCATCCACCCAGACTCCAGGTAAGGCCGAAGGCACGGTTCAGGGTTGTCGGGCCGCGATCTAAACCACCGTAAATATAGACCTGCTTATTAACGTCTGAGCCATAACGGTTGTACTCACCCATGTTTTGTACTGCGGCACTCTCCATGCACGCCAAAATCTGGCCTGCCAACTTACCGCCGCCAATAGCATCAAATGCCAATGTAGCGCCGGTTTCAACCAGTGCAGCAGTAAGCTCTGCATAGAAGGAATCTGAAGATGAGTTCACCACATATTTTGCACCCATGCCGCGCAGTATTTCTTCCTGCTCTGGCTTGCGTACAATATTGACCAGATCAACGCCGTCGGCCTGGCACACCCGGTTTAACATCTGGCCAAGATTAGAGGCTGCTGCGGTATGAACCAGAGCGGTGTGATTTTCCGCGCGCATGGTTTCAACCATAGCCAAAGCAGTCATCGGATTAACGAAGCAGGAGGCACCTTGTTCGGCCGTAGTGCCCTCGTTGAGCGGCAGACAGGCCATCACATTAATGCAGCGGTACTGGCAGTACATATCGCCACCTACCAAACCCACGGTTTGACCCATCAGAGCCTGTGCTCCATCGGAACTGCCCGCACCGACAACAACGCCCGCACCCTCATTGCCCACCGCCAGCGATTGGCCAACCCGGGGAGCAACCATCTTCATTAAGCCCGCAGGGATGTCCGCCGTTAAAATCGGACTCTCAGCAGTGCCGGAAATGCGGGCCGTCGAAGGATCTGCCGGACCTAAAAGCAGGGCCAGGTCGGAAGGATTGATGGGGGTAGCTTCCATCTTTACCAGCACCTCATCCGGACCTGGCTCGGGGACAGGAACCTCAACCAGTGATAGCTCCAGTGTATTGTCGTCTTTTATCAATGACCGCAGTTGTAGTCCGGTTTTGCTCATCGTAGCTCCTCATAGACCCATGGAGGGTCGGTTCAGGGTAAGAGTGAAATTCGTTCCGCTGCCGTGTGGGGTCAGGCCCTCGCTTGACCAGCACTGGGATAGCGAAGCAGCACTCTAGCGGAATTTGGCCACACCCGATACCCTGAAGACCTCAGCGATGGCTCTTGCTATAATCGCCGCCCCAGAAAAAGTGAAGGCTCACCATGTCCACCTTTGAAAAAGACTTCAATCCGCTGGCCGAAGAAGAGGCGCTGCAACGCCACATTAAAAAAGCACTGCGAATTCCACCCCTGAGTGGCAACGCGCTAGACATCCCCTACCAGGTCATCAAGCGGTTGTTCGATCCCACCACTGTTGGCGCGGAAAACATTCCAGACGGGCCCTGTCTTTTTATCGGCAACCACTCCTTGTTTGCCCTTGATGGCTGGGTACTGGGCCCCGTCATGCTGAAAGAGCAGGGACGTTTCCTGCGCGGACTGGGAGACAGGTTTTTATTTGCCAATGACAAAGTGGGCAATGCCGTTCTGAAGATGGGCGGCACCATGGGCCACCCTGCTGTTTGCACCGCCCTAATGGAAAATGGGCATGATCTGCTGGTGTTCCCCGGTGGTGCCCACGAGGCGGTAAAACGAGCTGACGACATGTATCAGTTGCAATGGAAGGAACGCTACGGCTTCGTCAAGTTGGCACTGAAGCACGGCTACACAATCATGCCTTTTGGCATGGTGGGGCCTGACGAGTTTTATTCCCACTTAATCGAAGGCGACGAGATACCAGAATCAGCCCTGGGAAATGTTTTGAAACGCTTCGGGATGCTTGATGAGAACACCAGGCCCGACATGTTACCGCCCATTCCCATAGGGGCACTGGGCAGTCTGTTCCCCAAACCGAAGCGTTGCTACCTGGGTTTCGGCCAGCCCATTCACCTAAAAGCACAAACGAAAAAGCCCACCAAGGCTCAGCTAACTAAAATTCGCAATCAGGTTGCCAGCGAAATTGAAGAACAATTAGCGCAGCTTCTAACGATGCAAGAACAGGGACGAAATGACGAGGGGTTGCTGCGCCGCATCCTTTCCATATAAGTTGAGCACCCTACTCCGCCATAACACGCGCCAGCCGCTCCGGATGGCGCCACGCACCACCAAAAACACGCAGGCCATATACCAACGCCAACGACAATAGCGTCGCAACGAAAACCCACCAGCTAACGATGGGCTCAAACTCCCAGACCATAATCACCAGAAACTGCACTAGCAGCATCAATAGATGCAGAAAAATCGATGTGACCATCAGCCAGCGCGTATCACCGGCGCCGCGCAGGGTACCGGAACAAATCAAAATAATGGCATCCGCCATCACGTAGGTGGTAAGACCAATCATCATCTTGGCACCCAGATCTCTGATCTCACTAAAGTCTTCCCCGGGCGTGGCGAAAAATTCCATTAACTCAAAACGAAAGACAATAAAACACAAGCCCATGAGGCCTGAATACGTAAGCGCGATCAAGAATCCTGAAGAAATCACTGCATTCGCGCGCGACATGTCCTGCGCACCTACGTAGCGGCCGATAAGACTGGTGATAGCGATGTTCATCCCCACCAGCGGAACAAATGACAACATATCCCAATTGAAAACAATGGCCATTGCCGCGCCCTCGCTGACCCCGTAGGACTGGAACATCAGCAAGAACAGATTGAAGGTGCCTGCGCCTATAAAGAGCTCAAAGCCTGAAGGGAACCCCAGTCGCAGATATCGCTTTAAAATTCCGGTGTTGATCCTGAACGATGCCATCACCGAAAACTTATCGCGGTTGAACCGATTGAAGTAGAAAATCAAATAGACGGCTATCGAAAAAACAGTGGATATCACGGTACCCAAAGCGGCACCCCGAATGCCCATCTCCGGTGCGCCGAATACACCAAAAATAAGGGCATAGCTCAACGGAATGTTCAGTGCCACACCCAGAAGATCACTAACCATAACCACGCGGGTGACAGCAATACCTGAAAAGTACGAGGCGAGGCAGGTTTTGATCAGCGCAAAGCCCGCACCGCTCATTAGCATAAAGTAATACTGCCGCTCCAATATCACCATGGCCGGGTCGTGGCCCATGGCCTCAAACAGCTGGCTTACGTAAAACGTTACAACGGCTACCACGGGCAAGATCGCCAGAGTCACTATGACACCCTGGGTTACCACCTGCGGACATTTGCGGAACTCTCCTGCACCCAGGTACTGCGCAACAAGGGCGTTGCCGTAGGACAGAATACCGTTGAACAGGGCTATGCTGACAAAAAAGCTGACACCACCGCCTAAGGTAGCGGCGATATGCATGGCATCGATGCGCGACATGAAGATGCGATCGGTAAACACCATCACCGCAAAAGCACCCTGGGATACCATCATCGGTAACGCCAGATAGAACAGCTCTTTCAGTGTTGATCTTGAAAACACAGTAGCGACAACGCGGATAAACAGGACGCCACATTCTCCATATTCTTATATACTTGTCCATGCAAAAAACAGGGCTTAATACAGCGAAGACAGTAATGACCAGAAAAACGACCGTAATACTCTCTCTGTTTCTCCTGATGATCTTGTCGGCGGCTTACCTGACTCTTTATTTTATCCCCAGGGCGGCGTTGTTTCAGGACCGCACGGCTATTCTCGCAACGCCGGCATCTGTCGGCTTGCACTTTGAGGATGTCGAACTACAGCCAAGAGATGAGCCTATAACGCTAGCCGCGTGGTGGATTCCAGCGGCCAGCCCGGTAGCGAAAATGGTTTTCGTGCACGGCGGTGGCTCGAATCGCACCAGCGAGTTTTTCCAGGCACTGGATTTCTATCGTGCCATTAACGCGCGCGGTGTCTCGGTACTCACATTGGACCTGCGCAATCACGGTGAATCTGACGGTGACGGACAGGGACTTAAGTTCGGCGCCAATGAATACCCCGATGTGCTGGCGGCGATCGAGTGGTTGGACGAAAAGTCCCCTAACACTCCACTACTGGCCATGGGCAAATCAATGGGGGGAGCGACCGTCATTCACGCCGCCGCCCGCGGTGCCCGCCTTGATGGATTGGTGCTACTCGACCCAGCGCTCGACACACAATCTGCGCTTATCAATGGTATTTGGGCGGGATCGGGTATACCTCGTTTTTTACTGACACCCGCAGTACACGCTGCAACAAGCCGATACGATCTTCCAGAAGGCGGCAGCGATGCGCTGGAGCTCGCCACAGGCCTGGAGCTGCCCATTTTGATCATCCAGGATCCAGACGATCCGGTCACTGTCGCCGGGTTCGCCAGGGAACTCGCTTCGCGTAACCGTCACGTCAGTCTCTGGGAAGCTCCACCGACAGATACAAAGAATGCAAAAATTGCGGGGAAAGGTCGATGGGGTAGTCATGTAGCCGCCTTCCACGTACATCCGGATGCGACACTAGCAACGATTATGTCTTTCATTAAATCCCTGGAGATTTAGACCTACTCGCAACTTGTTGCCCTGAGCCTGTGGGCATCGGCTCCGGCGTAAAAATCAGCGCTTGGGTATGCCCAACTCGGCCAGTGTCGCGACCATGTCTTCAGCAGAGGAAGCTGGCGTGACCTGAGAATCGACCTTGAGTATTTTGCCGTCGCTGCCGATATAAATAGTGTGCCGCCTGGCGATACCGGAAACCAACACACCATAGTCGTTGGCTGTTTCTGTAGAAGCGTCGCTCAACAAAGGAAAGTCAGCTTCCAAAGATTCGGCAAACGCTATGGTCTTATCAAGTGGGTCGGTGCTGGCCATAAAATAGGCAACGTCGAATTCGCGAATCAAATGGCCATTTTCTGCCAGAGATTTACATTCAATAGTACAACCACCAGTAAAGGCTTTTGGAAACCAGGCCAGGACCACCGCCTGTTTACCGACGTAATCGGCAAGGCTATAAGTATTTCCATCCGAGCCCTGCAAACTGAATGCGGGCGCCTGCTGCCCGACTTGTAGGGTTTCCGCAGTCGCTAGAGAAGATAGACCAAAGACCAATACCAGCGCAAAAAACTTACCTAACTTCATACAGACTCCTGGCACAGCGGCCTTATTTTTTTCTTCCAATCTTCGCTACTGAACTGGCAATAGCGGTTAAAACTCCAGCCTCATTGTATACCCGCGACTCCAGAAAAACGGTTTTATAGTGTGCTTTAACTATTTTTCCTATCGCTTTTGATTTACCAGCTCTGGTAGGTTCCAGATAACTGGTATTCACGTCCAGGCTGGACACCATCGTAACTTCGGGATCTGAGGCAAATATTGCGTGACTCATTGAGGCATCAAGCATCGCAGTCACAAATCCGCCCTGTACAATATCAATGCTATGACAAAAATCACGACTGATATCAAACTCTATGATGCAGCTACCCTCTTCAGTATCAAAGTCTACTAGCACGCCGCCCATCATTGCGAAGAACGAAGGCGTGTTCGCATTTAACTGATCAATCCTTTCCTGCTTGGTCACTGGGTCACCACATCAAGTCATCGGGTATTTGATAATCAGCATAGGGATCGTCTTCGTCGACAACCTCTGTGCTAGCTTCATTCAGCACTAGCACATGGCTGGCATCTCGCTGCTGAATTTTGAGTGCGACCGGCGCAGGCACCAATTCGTAAGCGCCGTTGTAGGCAACGATGGCAATTCGCCCCTTGCTGAGTTGAGCCAGCAGTTGCGGAGTGACATAGATTTTTTTGATCTTGCTGCCGTCGGGGAACTGGTAGGCGGTTTCGCCACCGTCACGGCCAATGCGGTTCATTTCAATCAGCTGCTTAATCTGGGCAGCCAAAGCGCGAGTCTCAGCCGCATCCTGATTTTGGCGATTGATCTGCCGGTCACGCTCGGCCTTTTCAGCAGCAGCCTTTTTCACCTGCTCTCGGGTTTCGTTCACCTGCTCCTGACCCTTGGGCTGTTTCTTGGCCGCTTTGCGCTTTTCTTTGCTCAACTGCTTGGCCTTTTTGGCATCGACCATGCCCGCCTTAAGCAACTGATCCTGAAGTGAAGCCATAACTCGAACCCCGAAGAATAAATTAACCGGGAGATTATCGGGTTGGGGGCATTAGGGTGCAAGTCGCAATTGGGCCTGGAGCGCCAATTGTTGCAGGTATACGATCTACTGCAGTCATTTCGTCCATTTAAGGTACATGTAGTTGATTTATACATACCTGACTGTAGAATCCAGATGATCCTAGTATTGGGAAAGCCAGAATGACCGAAACAACCGCTTCGAACACCCGCACAGCCCGCCCGAAAAAATGGCCGTTTCGTTGGGACTTGCTGCTGCGCTATCGCTATATCGAAACCATAACCTTATGGGAGGGTCGTCTCACCACCAGGCACCTGTGCGACACTTTCGGCATAGGCAGGCAACAGGCCAGCAAAGACATCAATTGCTATATCCGCGAAGTAGGCCCTGGCAATCTGGAGTACGACAAATACCTTAAGGGTTACAAGCCGACTGCTAAATTCGTACCGCAAGTGACACAGGGGCTGGCCGACGAATACCTACACCTGATGGCACGCAATAACGAGCTTCTAAACATCTTTGAATCTCTGTCGCTGAATATGGCAAACGTAGAAGTTTTATCGCTGCCGGTCCGGGACGTGAAACCCGAAATGTTGCGCCCGCTGATGCAGGCAGCGCGTCAGGGTAAACGACTGGATGTCGATTACGTTTCCATTAACAACCCAGACCGCGAAGGCCGGATTATCGTACCCCACACTCTTGTCTACACAGGCTTGCGCTGGCACGTTAGAGCATGGTGTGAGAAAAATAGCGGTTATCGAGATTTCGTTCTGAGCCGCTTTCGCGATGTGCCGGAAATAATGGACGAGTCAGACCACGGCGCAGAAGGTGATCACGAGTGGAATACACACATCTGCATTCGTATTGTCGCGGATCCACGACTAAGCCCAGCGCAGCGCCAGGTGGTAGAGGTTGATTACGGCATGCTCGACGGTGCGCTGAGCATTAACATGCGTGGCAAGCTGGTGCCCTACGCTCTCAAGCTTTTGCACATTGATCCCAATGAAACGCAGGACGACCCCACGGCACAACAGATTATTGTGGAAAACCTTGAAGAGCTGAAACGTTGGCTGTTCCACTGAAGCCATTCATAAACAGGCGTATGATTGTTTGATATAGCTGCATACGCGGAGAACCAATGGCCGACCTAAACGAATACCAAAACGCTTACTCCCCCGAGTCGTTCTGGGAAAAACTAAAAAAGTTCGCCAAAACAGCCGGTGTTGAGGTGGTTGAGAAAGCCCTACTACTGTATTACGCGGGCCAGGAAGAAAAAGCCCCCGCCTGGGCAAAGGCAACTATCATCGCCTCACTGGGCTATTTCATCGCCCCGCTGGACGCCATAATCGATATCACACCCGGTATCGGCTATGCCGATGACCTAGGTGTGCTAGCGCTGGCGATTGCGGCAGTAGCGACTTATATCAATGATGATGTACGCGCCAAAACCGCAGAAAAAGTCCGACAATGGTTTGGCGATGATGCTGTAGAAATCGCTGCTTCAACCGAAGAAAGCAAAGACCAATAGCGCTTATCGCCAAAGTTGATCTGAGCATGCGAGTAGAGAGTTACGGCAGAGGTGCTCACTTAATATCGCTACCAGGTATTGGTAAAGCCCTTAAAGGGTACGCTAATTTTCTGTATGTCTTGCAACACATCTGTCGGAATAGCCCGTAGATTATCGGCCGACAGGCTGGCGTAAAGCATGTCGATTGCGCCGCCAAAGCGCTCCTCTACAGACGTAGCAATTTGATCATAACGTCCGAATGCTGCGAACAACGACAGCACGTCGTCACTGATTTCTGCCGCCAACTGATCCCAAAGTCCCGCTTTGGTCATGCTATTGAGCTTGCGTCCCAGGTCGCCCAGGTCGTGGTGCTCCAAAACGGGCCAGTAACTTGGCGTAGAGCCATAAAAAGCAATCCGGTAGCGTACCCACTCAAGCGCGCTAGCGACCTCTTCATCTGTCTGGCCTGTAGCCAAAAAACCGCCGCCCGAAATTTGAAATTGTTCGCGAGGTTTGCCCGACTCGGCAAGACCAATTTTAATCCGCGGCGTCGCGACATCTTCAATGTAGGCGCGAGTACAAAACGGATGTAAATGAACGCCATCGCAGGCTTCGCCAGCGAGTTTGAGCATGTTCGGGCCTACTGCAGCTATGGTAACGGGCACTGGAGGCTGGTTAGTGGACTCGGGTACAAAGTTTGGAGTCATAAGCGTAAATTTATAATGCTCACCTCGAAATTCGAGCTTTTCGCCGAGTTGCCAATTACGCCAAATGGCCCGTAAGGCATTTACGTATTCACGCATGCGAGGCACAGGAGCAGACCAAGGGACAGAAAATCGACTAATGTTGTGGGCTTTAATTTGCGGGCCCAGGCCCAAAACAAATCGCCCGCGAGAGGCGTTTTGTAAGTCCCAGCAAGTATTTGCTACCACCATAGGTGAGCGCGGGAAGGCGATAGCTACCGCTGTACCCACTTTTATTTTTCTAGTTGAAATCGCAGCAACCCCTAGCGGCATAAACGGCTCGTGGCGATTCTCCATGCTGGATATCTGGTCGTAGCCAGCCAATTCTGCGTCTTGCGCAGATTGCTGGGCGTTATTTAGGTCCTGCTGTGGTAATACCGTCATTACTTGCATATTGGAGGAGTCCAGAGCGTGTCTGTAAGATTTATGAGATCGAATAATTGGTGCTTGAATGCCTTCTTTAGACTTCAGGTTTTACCTGTCAGAGGCACGGGCTGTCCGTCGGGAGCAACATTCACGAAGGTGATCTTGGTGACGAATAGCGGGACATCAGTAGCCGCCAGCTTCTCGCCGAAAACTTCAATGGTGTAGGTGGCCGAGGTGGTGCCCTGCCGCACCAACTGCACGTCGAAGCACAGCAACTCGCCAGGTTGAATTGGGTTCTTGAAGTTGACCTCGCTCAAAGACACAGTTACCAGGCGATTGCCCGGGAAATCGAGACTAGCGGTGATGTACGCCGATTCATCTACCCATTTGAGCAGGTTACCTCCGAACAGGTAACCCTGATCATTCAGGAATTCCGGTAGCACCAGTTTTCTATGTTCCACGTTACAACCTATAAAAACGCAATTGCTAAGGTGCACAGTGTACTGCGGGCGCCAGGCTGTGGCACCTAAAATGCCCTATCTTCATACCCCGGGCCTAGAGGCCTAACTCGACCTCAAAATGGCGGCTTACCAAAGCGCGCAATGGCGCTAATCATCTTACTCGGTTCAGGCGTCGACCAGCTCAGACGTACAGTTAGGACACCTGGTTGCCTTAATTGCGATGCTGGTCAGGCAATGAGGGCAGTCCTTTTCAGTTGGCTCTGCCGCAGGCGCCTCTTCCTCAGCTTGCATATTATTTATACCCCTTATGAGTAAAAATACTGCAAACGCAACTATAAGAAAGCTGATAACTGCATTAATGAATATACCGTAACTGATCGTTACAGCACCAGCCTCCTGAGCGATTGCCAAGGTAGCGTATGGGCCAGCTGCAGCGCCTTCTTTCAATGTGATAAACAAGTCGGAGAAATCCACTCCTCCAAGAAGCAGTCCTACGGGTGGCATAATGACGTCCGCAACCAGGCTCTTTACTATCGTTCCGAACGCTCCGCCTATGATTATGCCGACTGCCATATCTACGACATTTCCCCGCATCGCAAACTTTTTAAATTCATCTAGCATTGCAACTACTCCTGATAATTAATTTACCGCTATGCCCTTTTGGGCGACAGCCTAAACAATCGAGTCACCAATTCTAGCCGGTGTCTTGCTAGAGTATATACCAGATTTGGGCCTACGGTCGCCCTGCTGGCGGCACCCGGATAGCGAGATTTTGCACCTGCCTGCTTTGCTAGTTGTGTAACCAAAATGCAAGGTTTGTCAGTTACTTCACTCTGGCGTGGGCGCGTTGGCCGGATCATACACTCCGGGTGTTCCGTCATACCCATCTGCCAGGCAAGGCTGATTGCCGCAGACATTAATTACCTGACCCGTGCGCCAGAAAGTGGCCTTCTGCTGCCAATTACCCGGCTGCCCCAATGGCATTGAATGAGTGTCATATCCCAGATTACGGGGCAGGTTCTCCGGTCGCTGCAGAGGGGTCCCGTCGTGGCCGGCAATCGGCAAAGGGCCCGAATCCCAATGCATCACCGCACTGCCCTCATAGGGGTAGGTGGTAATGGCCTCGATACCAATGTAGGGCTCCACCGCAATGTGCCTACCCTCAACGATTGACGGGTTGTGTCGCCGCACTCCTAATGTTCGCTGCATCAGCTCAGAAGCAGTTTCAGTAAGAATCTGGTCACCGATACCGAATTGAATGAGTACCCTGCTGAGCTTACTGCCGGGGAGCGGGTCGCGGGTAATATGGTTTGAATAGCCGCTACTATCGGCACGATCCCAAATGATCTGTATTAATGAGAGACCCAGCGTTTGGTCTAGCGAATCCGGATAAGCTGGCTTGTAGGCCAAAGCGAAGGTGTCCCATACATTGCCCCTGCGGATAATATTCGCCCAGTTCATGCCCGCAAGGTCAAGTACAGAGTAATCAAAATGTGGACTTAATGCGGTTAGCGAGCCACCGTAGACAGATCCCATCGATATGCCGTTGTACTGTACGCTGCCGACCCTGAACAACAGGTTACCCTGATCATCCTGAAAGGCTGGAAGGGTTTGGAAACCGTCTGCATTAACCATAGCCTCCGACAGGAAAATCTTGTTGAGGAACGCCTGATGAAGCCTATCAGGCATCTGGGCGAACAAGCTGAGATCTCGCAATTGCAGAAAGGCACTGCCCACATCGCTGCCCGACATACCCCACCAGTCCATCGCACAAAACATGGCGTTGGCCAGCTCAGCACCGAAGCCAACGTCCAGGGCGGTGTAACGATCGCCAAACAGCCCATGCCCGACAACCACAGCTTGCGTATCGGCATCCCCATCTTCTGCGTCTACCATGGCGACCTGCGGAATAGCGCAAACGAAAGGCACCTCAACTGTCGCGTCGCCACCAAATTGCGCGGGTAAAGCATCTGCATCATCACTATCGTAGTTGAGTCGCGACCCCGGAGACGCCATAGGGTTATCCATAAAATTCGGTACTGTGATAGTTCCCTCTACGATCCTGGCGATATCTGGATCTTCGGTCATCGTGTTGGTCACGACTGAGTCGATGGTGATTGTCGGCGACCCTCCTGCAAGCGCGCTAAGCCCAGTGTCACGCATGTGTATTGCTCGACTGCTGGTGTTTTCGATAGTCGCCGTCGTGAAATCCCAGGCGAGATAAAGGCCCTCCCTCTCAATTCCATGTTCCGATAGACTTTCGAAAACCGATTCAAAGTGCTCTCGTCGCGACTCGATTTCGGGTATATCCGAGGGTATCGATTCCTGATAGACCTTGAAGGCATCACTGGCTGGTATGGCGTTGCCCTCCGTATCGATCAGGTTTTGTAAAACCACTATATAGCGCTGACCATTTTGGAGGCTTTTGCCTACCCGTATCATCAGGGCTCTTTTCTCTTCCGGGCCTGGCGCTTGGTCAATCTCCGCCCAGATTAGTTGCCTCTCTCCAGTGGTTGCGTGGATCAATTGAATCGGTGCAGATTGATCGAGAGATGCCCCCAGGTCAAAAATGGTGGCCGCACCAGTGTTTTCCAGATCGATACCTGCCACGCGTGTCAGCATCACCGATCCGATGGAGAAACCATCGCTGCGGTTTTGCTCACTGGCGTCGATAACCACTCCATCGGCATTGACCGGCATCGCTCGAGAGTCAAGGTTCAGGCGTTTGCCCGTTACGGTGGCTACGTCGTCTCGCGCAAAGTAGTCATTGGGGAATGGGAAAAGGCAATTGTCGGTCTGCGTAATATCGCAATACTCCGCGTCGCTGACATCGATTGTGGCAGGATCAACACTATACACTGGCTCCGGTGGATTACCTTGGCTACTGCCGCTGTTGCCATCTGAGCAGGCGCAGATAGCAGGAAAAACGATAAAGGCTAATAAAGTGCGAAAGCGCATAGATAAATTCTTCTTTAGTGTAAGCGTGGTTTTACGCGCTGCTGACGAAAGAGGATCACTTCCTTCTGGAAGTATCTACTGAGCAGTACTTCACGTTGCTAGCCACTTCGATTATTGTGGGTGCCACTAGACAGCAATGGACGTTTAATCATGGGGCAACTGAAAGGAAAAACCGCAATTGTGACGGGTGCTGCGAGGGGTCTGGGTCGTGCCTATGCGCAGGCTATGGCGGCAGAAGGTGCAGCAGTGCTGGCCTGTGATATCAACAGTTGTGAGGACACCGTTGCCAGCATCATCGACGCCGGCGGTTCAGCCTCAGCCTGTATCACCGATGTGGCCGATATGGCCAGCTGCACTGCCATGGCCGAGCAGGCCATAGCGGACTTTGGCAGCATCGATGTACTGGTAAATAATGCCGCGCTATACGCCGGTTTGCGCGGCGCACGCTTCGAAAAGCTGGACGAAGATCAGTGGGACGCTGTGATGAATATCAACGTCAAGGGCTTATGGCAATGTTGCAAGGCCGTGGTAGGCCCAATGCGCGAGGCTGGCAGCGGCGGCTCCATAATCAACATCTCCTCATTGGCAGCCGTTTATGGACTCCCCTACGGCCTGGATTATGTTGCCTCTAAAGGTGCGGTGATCAGTATGACCCGCGGTATGGCGCGCGAGCTTGGAGCAGATAAAATAAGGGTTAATGCAGTAGCCCCCTCGGCCGTGATGACCGAGGGCACCGAGCAGTTTTTTGGCGAGAAGCTAGAGAAAGCGAAAACTGTCATCGCTGCCGGTCAGGTTATCCAGCGCAATCTCGAAACAGTAGATTTAACCGGCACTATTATTTACCTGGCCTCCGATAACAGTACGTTTGTTACTGGTCAGACTCATATGGTGGATGGCGGATCCTGGTTTTTGTAGCCACCCTGCCCCGCTGGTACACCTTAAGGATTTATAACATGGCAGTTGAAAGGACTTACCCGGAAATTCGCGATGCAGTGGTAAAACTGTGTGCACAGTTCCCTGGGAAATATTGGCGTAATCTTGATCAGGACAAAATATACCCTACTGAGTTTGTGCGTGCTCTGACTGCAGCCGGCTACCTCTCGATATTGATTCCCGAGAAGTACGGTGGCAGTGGCCTACCTTTGGGTGCCGCCTGCGCGGTACTGGAAGAAATTCACCGAAGCGGTGGCAATGGCGGCGCTTGTCATGCGCAGATGTATACCATGGGCACCCTACTCCGCCATGGCTCTGCTGAGCAAAAAGCACAGTACTTACCCGCAATCGCCGATGGCTCCTTGCGCCTGCAGGCCTTCGGTGTGACGGAGCCTACCAGCGGCACGGACACCTCACGTATTCGCACCAATGCTGTGCGCGACGGTGATGACTACGTGGTCAATGGTCAGAAGGTTTGGATCTCGCGTACCCAGCATTCCGACCTGATGATTTTGCTGGTACGCACCTCAGCGCGCGAAGAGAGCGTCAAACACACGGACGGGATGTCCGTGCTGCTGGTGGATATGCGTGAGGCAGTAGGCAATGGCCTGACTATCAAACCTATCGATACCATGATGAACCATGCCACTACCGAGTTGTTTTTCGACGACCTGAGAGTGCCTGCAAAAAATCTGATAGGCGAGGAAGGTAAAGGCTTCAGGTGCATTCTTGACGGCATGAATGCGGAGCGCATTCTCATCGCCTCTGAATGCATTGGTGACGCCCGTTGGTTTACCCGGAAGTCGTCGGAATATGCCTGTGAAAGAGAGGTATTCGGACGGCCGATTGGACAGAATCAGGGTGTCCAGTTTCCCATCGCAAGGGCACATATACAGAGCGAGGCAGCCGCGCTAATGGTACAGAAGGCGGCGGATCTCTACGATGCTGGTCAATCTGCCGGTGCTGAGGCGAACATGGCCAAGTTGCTGGCGTCTGAGGCTTCCTGGGCGGCGGCTGACACCTGTATACAGACGTATGGGGGCTACGGGTTTGCCGTGGAATATGACGTAGAGCGCAAGTTCCGCGAGACGCGTTTGTATCAGGTGGCACCGGTATCCACGAACCTGATCCTGTCATTCGTCGCCACCCAGGAATTGGGAATGCCAAAGTCCTTCTGATAGATCAGCTGCTGGGTCTCGGTCGATAATTGTTCTGCAACAGGTGGAGGCTCCAGCGATTGCAATTCGTGCTCCGCAGCTGACAGTCGCGGCTTAACTACTGCTTGAACTGATTGGCCCCGAACATATTTTGATAGGTTTTGTCGGTGGGGTTACCCACTTTCATATCCTCTGCCAACACCGCGATTCCACGTTGTACCGCCGGCCGCTCACCCACAGTATCTGACCAGCGTTTAACGTTAGGATATTCCGCTATATCGATACGATGCATTTCCTGTTGCTTGGGCATAGTCCAGGGGAAAGTGGCCACATCGGCGAGCGAATAGTCGGGGCCGGCAAGGTACTCTGACTCACCCAGACGCCGGTCCATCACTCCATACAGCTGCTTACTCACGT
This sequence comes from Halioglobus sp., assembly GCA_036961205.1. Lineage (GTDB taxonomy): Bacteria > Pseudomonadota > Gammaproteobacteria > Pseudomonadales > Halieaceae > CALJFL01. The sequence goes on from JBALVI010000005.1 coordinate 219,665, forward strand.
TGTGATAGCGCTCCTTGGCCAAGGGCACGTCTTCCGGGCAGTAGCCCTGGAAGTAGCCATTCTGGCCAAACATGGGCCCTACATTGCCCATCTGAAACATCAGCCATTGAATCATGTCGTAGCGCTGCACCGTATCCTGAGGCCACAACTTACCAGTCTTTTCCGCCAGATACATAAGGATGGCGCCAGATTCAAACACCGCATAAGGCTCACCGCGTGGACCATCGGTATCGACAATCGCCGGAATTCGATTATTGGGACTGATCGCAATAAAAGCAGGGTCGAACTGGTCTCCGTCGAGAATGTTGATCGTGCGCACCTCATACTCGAGCTCCACCTCTTCAAGCATAATGGCGGTCTTATGACCGTTCGGTGTTGGCCAGTAGTAATGCTGGATCATTGCCCGGACTCCTGAGCTGCCAGTACTTCCTGAACATTGCGCTGTAGAAACGCCGCCGAGTCTTCGCCTTCAAAATCGAGATTATAGTGGCAAGTGACCGAAGGCCTTTGGATAGATTCTTCCCACCAGGCCTTCAAGTTCGGCCTCTGGTCAAAACAATCGAAGTCCGGATATAGTGGATCCTTGGCGTCGTAGAAATTGACTCTGAAGTCCATATAACTAATCGCGTGCAGCATTGAAGCCTGACCTATATCGAAGCCGTCGAAGCCGCGCTTGCAAGCTACCTCCAGCGAGTCACACCCACGGATTATTTTCGGCCAGATCCACTCGAAGAACTCAATGCGCTGCTTCTCCTCAGGATTCCAGCCCTCCATCACCAGCATCACCGTGGTTTCAAACATGGTGTCCGCAAGTGCCAACCGACTAGTGGCATCCCAGCGGCCTGGCCCGACAGGAGGATAAAGGTGGTTTCCGGATTTGCTCATGCTATCCAGACACTCAACAACCGCCTGGCTGCCATAGACCACTTGCCCACTGTCCAGTGCCAGCGTCGGCACCTTGTCCAGTGGATTCAGCGCTGCAATCGAGTAGGCATCGCCCTGGTCTTCACCGTCGCGGTTTTTGAAAGGGTAAGTTGGCACAAAGGTTATGTCGTCCCACAAGCCTGCTTCATGCGCAGTGACCAGAACCTTGTGTATAAATGTATGGAATGGCGAGTAAAACAGTTTCATGATGCGTGACCTTTGGCTGAAATTGCTAGGAGCATATCACAGCCTACTTGCCATAAAATAGAACAAAGCGGACACCCTGCGCGTTGAATTCACCCCACCGCTACCATGCCTACTTTGGTGATTCGTCGAACACCTTTTTCCCACCATTCAATTTCAATCGAAAATGCTGTCCGACTTGAAAAGAAACACCACACCAATCGAGATAAAACCGCCAATCAAGGACAATACCAACGGCAAATTATAGTAAAGACAAACGGCCGCCGAAATTGCTGTGACGACGCAAAACACAATTGCAATAACTATCAGGCTCTCGAGCACACCCTTTAACAGGCTTGGGAAAAAGCCTAGCGCTATCTCCTTCACCTTTCGCTGTGCGTATTCGTCGTCGGACTCGTCTTCTCGTGTCACGATACTCTCCAAAGTTCGATTCAGGGTAAACCTACCATTTGACGAAATCAAACAAGCCTGTGTTTCCGCTATTGGCACAAAACTGACATCGGTCTATCCTGTAATAACTGCATCGTGATATAGGCGAATGCCATGGCTTCTAATATAAATTACAACGTATCCCTGCTATCGAAGCGACTTCGGCTACCCCCTGTCATGGGCGCGCACGCAGAAGCCATGTACACCGTTTTGTCAGACGACAGTTTATACAAGTACACCGGAGGCTCCCCACCACAATCGGTTGTCGACGTTGAAAAATGGTTTGGCGCACTCGAAAGTCGAAAATCAACGGATGGGCACGAGCTTTGGTTAACCTGGCTGATATTTACAGTTGAAGGCGAAACAGCGATAGGTTACATCCAGGCAACAGTGGAAAATTCCAAGGCAGATATCGCCTGGTTGGTTGGTTCAAAATGGCAGGGAAACGGCTACGCCAGCGAGGCAGCAGCAACTTTGAGCGCATGGCTGGCTGCAAGCGATATAGATAGAATTAGTGCACACATACATCCGAACCATATCGCCAGCAAATTGGTTGCGAGTGCCGCAGGGCTGCATAGCTCAGGCCAAATGGAAGATGACGAGGAAGTTTGGCAAAATTAAATGTCCGCTATTAGCACGCGCCTTCAGCCCTGCTGGGGCTGTTGGCTCATATACTGCTGCATGTCGAAGTAGTCGCGCCATGCGCTGATCTTGCCATCGGATAATTCAAAAGTACCCATCACCCGCAGCCGGACCATGGTGTCGCCAATCTTGAAGATGTCGGTGCGTTCATTCATCACTACACCGCTGGCATCCTCCGCCTGATGGTGCAAGGCAAACTCGATGGTCTCCGGTGCCCCCGCCATAAACGTCTCGATTACAGCCCGGATCTGATCCTTGCCGACATTGGCGGGCTCCATGGGGATGTTGTGGTAGACCGCGTCGTCGTTAAAGAACTCCATAATCTTATCTACGTCCTTCTCGGACCAGACCTTACAGAACGCGGTGATAACATCAGAATTACTCATTGCCAGTCCTTCTATTTTTATTGAATTCAGTGGTCCCAGTCTAGCAAGCAAGATAAGGCTCTGTCCAAGCTGTGATTGCCGCTTCCATCTCAAAGTGGAGATTTCACCAGGGTGTGGCGAGTAGGTTTGATGTACTGTTAAACTTGAGTGCATAAATCGCAGGTTATGCGAGTAAAACAACAAGTTCTTGGGAGAGCGCATGTCGAAATGGATAGTCGGTATTTTAGTGATAATGACAGCGGGATTGGGACTTGTTTATTTCAGTGTCGACAAGGAAACCCGCAACATTCTCGCCCACATGCCCACGGATCGTAACGTGCTATTTTGGTCAATACCTCAGCGCGATGCGGCCTTTCGCGCACTCGACCGGATACCGATTTTGGCCAAGAGCAATACTATCAAGTCCGGAGCCACCGCTTCCCCACTGCCAAAGGGTGAGCCAATCGCTATTTCCACCAATGTCGACACGTATATGAGTGATCAGCGCACAGCCGGTCTGGTCATTGTCCAGGATGGCAAAGTTCGGCTTGAAAAATACGGGCTTGATTTTGATGCCGAAGGACGATGGACCAGCTTCTCGGTCGCCAAATCATTTACTTCGACCCTGGTTGGCTTTGCCATTAAGGACGGCTTTATCAACAGCATAGATGACAAGGTTTCCCAATACATTCCCGATTTAAAGGGGTCCGCTTATGATGATGTTTCTATCCAACAACTGCTAACAATGACATCAGGTATTGCGTGGAATGAAGATTATGAAGACACGAATAGCGATGTCGCCCGCTTCAATGAACATAAAGCAGAGCCTGGCGTTGATGTAACTGTCAGCTATATGCGCACGCTAACCCGCGAAGCGCCTGCAGGCATCAAATGGGCTTACAAGACGGGTGAAACTAATCTGATCGGCGTATTAGTCAGTTCAGCGACTAAGAAGACGCTAGCGGATTATCTTTCGGAGAAAGTCTGGATACCTTTTGGCATGGAGCAGGATGCGAGCTGGCTATTGGGCTCTACGGGTCATGAGATCAGCGGTTGCTGTATTCAGGCGTCAACCCGCGATTTCGGCCGCTTCGGCCTGTTCATACTAGGTGGCGCGATGGTTGACGGGAAAGCGGTACTGCCCGAAGACTGGATTGCGCAAGCGACGAATAAGCAAGCCGATATCGAAGTTCCGGGAAAAGGCTATGGCTATCAATGGTGGACTTATGATGACGGTAGTTTTGCGGCCCAGGGTATATTTGGGCAGGGTATTTTTATCGACCCAAAAAGAAAACTGGTCATAGCCTCAAACAGTAATTGGCCGAAGGCTACTGATCGTGCCACGGTGGGCGCACAACGCGATGCTTTCTATAAAGCCGTGCAAACAGCCGTCGATGCGGAGGGGCTTTAGCCTTCTTAGATCATTAATCGCAGCAACTATTTTTTGAGCCGTCCCCTTTTGCGGCATACACCAATAGGCTGGCGGCGAAACCGGACGCGAGTGATACGTCGCTAGCCGACCAGGTTGAAGTAACGCGGAACGATTACCTACTGCTAATGGCGACAGTTTTAGCTTTGAAAATTTGGTACAGCTGCATGATTGCGCCCTCCTCTCTCCAACTCCTGGACACGATTATATTGCATGAAAATAAACAGCAAAAACAGATTTGAGTAATCATATAAATCGAAAAACACAAACCAATGATCATTGGGAATATGCCATTCACACGAATTCAACATACGCAACTTTACACCCACCTCTCTACTCTAAACCCTTCTAGTCAACGCTTTCGACTCAATGTACGCTTTCAGCTACACTAAATAGCCGAAGTTTTTGTGCATGTTGAGGTCAGCATAAGTATGTACGAGTATGCGTTTGACTACCTTGTAAGTTGGTGGGGCATTGTGGCCCTGGCAATCACCTCACTTGGATTTGGCCTCAAAGCATACGACGTGTTTGCCAAAGTTTGGCCCGCGACGACAGGGAAGCACATTGTGAAAGGGCGAATCACCTGGTCCGAGTTCGTGTCGCCGGAACTCGTCCTACTCAAGCAAGCGTGGTCAAGAGTGCCAAATGAGGGACTGATTAGCTACGCCTATCGAGTGGAGGGCGGTCAACATAATGGGGTAATTCCTCTGGAGAAACTCACTCAGGAAGAAGTTGACAACCAGTTGTATAAGGGCGCGGAAGTCGATGTGTATTACTCACCAAGACTGCACCATTACTCCTATGCACGAAAGCCCCCTGCCCAGTCCATCCTTGCGGGAGGAATAATTGCAAATTGGTTTTTAATGCCAGTTATAGTATTAAACGGCCTGTCATTTTTCATCTGGTTTCTTGCTAATGCATGAGGCCTGTGTCAACTTCTTATCGACCAGCACCAAGAAATTTCGAGCATGTATACACAACAATTGACCCCTAAAAAGCAGGAACCGATATGAGCACCTACCCAAGAACATTTTCCCATATAGGAATTTCCGTTCCCGATGTGGAGAAGGCAGTCGAATTTTATAGCGAGGTCATGGGCTGGTACCAGATAATGGAACCTACCGTGATTACCGAAGAGTCAGAAACGCCAATTGGCCAAATGTGTATCGACGTATTTGGCGCAGGTTGGGGCTCTTTCAAAATAGCGCACATGTCTACAGGCGACAAAATTGGCGTTGAGATGTTTGAGTTTAAAAATAATGAAAGCCCCAAAGACTTCGAATACTGGAAAACGAGTACTTTTCACTTTTGCGTTCAAGATCCGAATCTTGAAGAGCTGGTAGCAAAAATTGTAGAGCACGGCGGTAAGCAGCGAATGCCTGTCCGTGAATATTATCCCGGAGAGAAGCCTTACAGAATGTGCTACGTAGAAGACCCGTTTGGACTAATTTTTGAAGTTTATTCGCATAGCTATGAGCTAACCTACTCTCAGGGTGCATATTAAGAGCTTGGCAAAATGGGCAGTCAGCGCTGCCCAATAAAGCCTGAGGCTACGGCACCACCTGCTCAACGCGCCGTAGCCAAACCAACGGTATTTCCCGGTCGGACTGCTCCAGGTATTCACCTTGATGGCGGTTTATCTTCACCACCTTCGCCCAAAGTGCCTCGCGTTCCTCCTCGGGCACCTCTTCAGCCACTGCATCGAACTGCTGCTGGCCTAGCTTCACTGTTATTTCAGGGTTTGCCTGCATATTTAGATACCAAGCGGGATGGCTAGCCAAACCACTGTTGGAGGCTGAAACGACAACAGAGTCCTTATGCGGATAACAGGCAATGGGCACCACACGTTCCTTACCGCTTTTGCGACCAACGGTGGTGACCAGAACGACGTCTATCCAGCCCATACGCGCACCAAAGCGCCCGCCACTCAACTGATACAACAGCTTGTGGGCCTTACCAAAGTATTTCCAATTCATCCCGTTAGCTCAGGTCAAAAACGACTTTGCTGCGCCCATAATGCCACCTAGGCCACCAGCAGCTTCCAGCAGGCTGCCGCCACTACTGGCACCGTCCATAATCTTCGGTAGTACATCTGCCAGACCCTGAGCTGCATCGCCAGAATCAGCGCCTATTTTTCCGGCAAAATCATTGATGCTACCTTGGCCCAACATATCAACAATACTGCTCGCTGAAATGCCGCCATTGGCGCCGTCACCCAGCCAGGAACTGACTACCGATGATAATTCACCATTGGATGCCATCTTGGCGGCAATGGCGCCCAAATCAATACCGCCCTGCCCGTCTCCCAACAAGCCGGAAAGCGCCGACTGAATTGTGGCAGCGTCCACGTTCAAACCTAATTGATCCGAAAGCAATTTTGCTCCCATCTGTAACATATCCATGTGCTAATCCTCATTCAAATTTTTGAAATCAACTCACTAAGTATAGGAGATTAAAGTGGAAAAGTGGTTCAATATTTACGGCCGATTCACTGCAATTAGGGTAAAGCTGAATCCCACTGCTCAACAGACTACAATTACACACGCACCAACCCAGCAAACCTCTTTGTCGCAGGATACACCGAATGGCGCACACCCAACTTCAGCCCCCTACCCTGTATCACGTCCACGACCCCATGTGCAGCTGGTGTTGGGGCTACCGTGAAACCTGGAACGAGCTTCGGGCAAAGCTACCGTCCACACTGACGATAATTAATGTGGTGGGCGGTTTGGCGCCAGACAGTGATGAGCCCATGCCCCTGGAGCAACAAAAAACCATCGCCGGCTACTGGGCCAACGTAACGGAACAAACTGGCGCAGAATTCAATTTTGATTTCTGGAAGAACTGCACACCCCGGCGTAGTACCTACCCTGCGTGTCGCGCAGTATTGGCCGCGAAGCATCAGGGAGCCGAGCAGCTGATGATAGATGCGATTCAACAAGCCTATTACCTACGCGCCATGAACCCATCTGATAACAGTACTTTGGTGAATCTGGCTAAAGAGTTAAACCTGAATGCTCAGCAATTTGAAGCGCAGCTCACCAGCGCTGAGATACAACAGGAACTGGAGAGCGAATTCGCTCTTCGGCGGTCCATTGGAGTTCACTCCTTCCCGTCGCTGGTACTGGTGCAAGGCGAGCTTATGGCATCCATCGATATTGACTACCGGTCCTACGAGCTCACTTTGGCAACTATTAACACTCTGATGGGCTCGCCATAGACGCTCCTACGTTATGGGTCTAACCTCGCCGCATGATGCAAAATAAGCCTTTCCAATTTACCCCCTCCTCCACGCTGGCAGACATTCCGGTGTCGGCCACTCTACGTATCAACGAACAGGTTCGTGCCATGCGAGCCGCCGGGGAATCCGTATTTCACCTGGGTTTTGGCGAATCACCATTCCCCGTACCTGAACCGGTAAAGCAAGCGCTGTTCGAGCACGCCGGTGACAATGGCTATCCCCCGTCCAAGGGTCTTGCGGCCCTGTGCGATTTAGCAGCCAGTTACTTTGCGCCGCGACTGGGATTTGAGGCCAGCGGCATCCAGACAATCGTCGGGCCAGGAAGTAAGGACCTTATATTTGCCCTTCAGGTGGCGATTGAGGGCGACCTGCTGCTACCGACGCCGAGCTGGGTTAGCTATGAACCCCAGGCAAGTTTGGCGGGTTCCAGTACTATCCGAATCGCCGGCGGTTTTGCCGGGGCGGGCCTGAGCGGCGAAATCCTGGAGCGCGCCATCGTGGATGCTCGCGCCAGCGGGCTCAACCCCTCCAAACTCATACTGAACTACCCTAACAACCCAACAGGGCTTGGATACTCTTCTGACACGCTCGCCAGCATTGCCAGTGTATGCAGAAAATTTGGCATCATTGTCATCTCCGATGAGATATACGGCCTGGTTGCACACGGCGCCAAGCATCAGTCTATTGCCCATTTTTACCCAGAAGGTACGGTTGTCACCAGCGGACTGTCCAAACACTTGTCGCTGGGTGGTTATCGACTAGGTTTTGCCTTTATTCCTGACAGCCTGACCAAATTATTTACCCTGATCGAAACATTCGCCAGCGAGACCTGGTCTGGCGTGTGCGTTCCTGCGCAACAAGCTGCAATGGTCGCAGTACTGGGCACAAGGGAAATCGAACAGCACATAGCACTATGTAGCCAAGTGCATGGCCTGATGAGTAATTACGGTCGCGATCGCCTGAATGCTCTGAATATTGACTACCCACCTTTGGCTGGCGGCTTCTATCTATTTCCGCACTTCGACGGCTACAAAGAAGGCCTCGCTAAGCACTACAATGTCAGTACCAGCGAAGATCTAGCGCTTGACCTGCTCCAGCGGGCAAGCTTTGCTGCTCTTCCAGGAGTGGATTTTGGCGAGAGTGCTGAGGTTCTGGCATTACGCCTTGCGCTCACCGACTATGACGGCAGCCACGCACTGGATGTGCTCAAACAGAACCCCGATATAGGGTCAGATGATTTCGCCATACTAGCTGCACCCAATATGGTTGCCGGCTTTGACGCCCTGACTGGCTACTTGCAAGGCTGCTCCTAAGTAGCGAATTTTGTGTAGGGCAGTAGGCCGCCTTCGGAACAGAAATAACTCGAATTTACATTATATATAACTTATATCTAATTGTTTTTATTCGATTTATCACCAAGATCCAAGTGCCAACACCGAACCGCCCGCCAGTAAAACCCAAAGCAACTCTTGTAGATAACTTCCGAGTACAAATGCACAGGCCGTGGCCGCAACAATCTGGATGGTACGCTCCGCCAGGACCATTTGCCGGCGTGACGCGGGCGACTGGTAAGCTCTGTTCAGCAGTCGACGGATAATTCTGGCTTCAATTAATTTTGTCTCGGTCATGGGGTTTGTCCTCTTCTGATTGAGGTCCCCATGGTGCTACCAATTCACTTGCTACACGATATGTCCTCTTTTCAACGCGGTTGAAAAAGCGACAGGTTCTTCTCTTCTCCCCGTATCGACCGTTCATATTTGGATACTTCAATGCAATACTTGACCTCGAGCATAGTTGAGGTTCTAGCATTGCCCCCTAATACGCATGATTCATTTCGCGCTTTCACAACGGAGAAGTAATAAATGTCTGATCCATACTCAGAAATGAGTCAAGTCCAGATCGACGCGTTTTTAGAGGTCCCCAGATTTGCTATCGTGGCGACAAATCGCGCGGATGGTCCGCCGCAACTCACCCCGGTCTGGTACATTTATCAAGGCAGAAAAATCTATTTTTCGACGTATATGAAGAGTGCCAAATACAAAAACTTATCTCGAGATCCTCGGGTAGGCATATGTATCACTGGTGATAATCCCGACGCTCGATCGGTCTCGATCTACGGAAAGACCGAGTTTACTCCTCAGGGGAACGACCGGGCCGATGAAATCATCTGGAATTTAACCCGCCGATACTATAATAGTGATGACGATACTCGTTCTTACCTGGACATTGCAGCGGCAAACGGGAACAGTGTACTGGCGATGGTTAGTCCCGAGACAGTCATAGCTTATGACTTCAACTGATGTTTGTGAGTGCGAAACGGCTCTAACTCCACTTCGGTTGGCGTTTTTCCAGGAAGGCTGTAATACCTTCTTTGGCGTCAGCGCTTTTAAGGCAGGCATCTAACTGCGAGCGCAGGAACGGCAGTGCACTATCGAAATCCATCGCATCCTGCTGCGCAAAGGCGGCCAAGCCAAGACTCATACTGCCAGGCGCCAAATTCGCCAACTCTTTCGCGAGCGCTGCGACGTCGCTCTCCAAGGCATCCGCCGGAACCGCCTTATTAATCAGCCCCCACTTTTCCGCCTGTTCAGTGCTAATGGTGTTACCCCGCATCACAAAATCCAATGCGGCGCGTTGCGGCATCACGCGAAACAGGCCAGCCATCACCATAAAGGGCCAAATGCCGCGCTTGATTTCAGGCGCAGAGAATTTTACCCCATCTGCAGCAACCGCATGGGTGACGTTACAGAGGAATAATAATGCACCCGCCAAAAGATCACCCTGCACGCAGGCTATGCTGGGCTTATTGAGGTGCCTGAACCGGGCAGGCAGATCGTCCATAGCGCCGCGCGCCGGCACGGTGGACGTAGTCTCTGCCACTTTGCCGCTCATCATCGACAGATCACCGCCAGCGCAAAAGACATTGCCGTTCGCCGCGAGCACGACCACACGGACATCTCGCTCCTGCTTGGCGTAATCCAAGGCATAGATAAGTTCGTTATTCATCGCCTTATTAATCGCGTTCTTACGCTCAGGGCGATTTAGGCGAATGGTCATAATATGGTCTTTGACCTCAATCTGGACCGCCTCAAATACCAGACCTTCCAGGGATAGCGTTGCTTCACTCATAATGGGTTTCCGGTTTTTTAAGTAATTAGTTCAGGTGCTCGGCCAATACTGCGGGAGCATCGATCGTCTTAGCGCGCAGATATTCACCCAGAGTTTTGGCCTGGCCGTCAATTCTGACCGAGGAGGCAACGCCCTCCCCTAAAATACCTTTAATAAAGAAATTCAACGAATTGATATTGGATAGCTCGTAACGAATGACTTCGAATTCTGCAGTGTCTTGCAGGAGTTCTTTAAATTTCTCCACAGTCAAAAATTGGTGCAAAAAAGCATAGGACTCATCCGTTGTCGCCCAGATCCCCAGATTTGCACAACCGCCCTTGTCACCCGAACGTGTACCAAACAGGCGGCCGAATGGAATACTTACAGTTTCGCCGCCAGGTGCTGCAGGCACAGCAACAGCGTCCACTTGATGATGAACAGGTTCCAATGCGAGTTGATTGGTCGGCAGGATCTCGATCACCTGACCGTTAACGTGCACGCTTTCAACGATATGCTTGCTATCAACCAATGCCGGCCAATAGGCCAGGAAACTGTCGCCCGCACCGGGCATGCCGGCCAGAGTAAACCCGGGGATGTTCCCTAAGCCAATTTCAATCAGCTTGGCAACAAACAGTCTACCGACCATTTTTTGATCACGGGATTTAACCGTTATTTTGAGACGGGCGAAGGCTTCTTCATTGGTACGCGGGTTTTCTTTGTCGCTGCGTATCAGCTGAACGGTCACGTCATCGAATTGTTCTTTACCACCCAGGTTTTTGAAAAACGCGTCGGTAAACACTTTGGCCTTGGCTTCGATATCCAGTCCGGTAATGAGTAATTCGAAACCATTGCGAAAACCACCCAGGGTATTGATACAAACTTTGTGGGTTGGCGGTGGACAGGAGCCTTTACAACCGCTCACGTAAACACGATCTTCGCCCGCCTGCTCTATAGTCAGGGTATCGAAATGGCCGATCACATCCGGATTGATATAAGCGGGATCACTGATCTCGTACAACAGCTGTGATTTAACCGTACCAACCGATACCAGACCCGCGGTACCGGGGTGCTTGGTAATGGTGAAGTTACCATTCGCTTCTATTTCGGCGATGGGGTAGCCGGGGTTATCGAAGCTGGGCACCTCTTGAAAGAACGAGTAATTACCACCGGTGGCCTGCTGACCACATTCAATAATATGACCCGCGGCAAGAGCACCCGCCAGGGCGTCATAATCCGTACGCTGCCAGTCAAACTTCCATGCCGCGGGCCCAATAACGACGGCTGCGTCGGTGACTCGTGGGCAAATAACAATATCTGCGCCCTGATCAAGCGCCTCTTTAATGGCCCATGCGCCCAGATAGGTGTTAGCGGTGAGTATCGTATTCTGCGAATCGGCAAGTACCGCACCTGTATCCATATTGGTAAAGGTCTCGCCCTGTGACTGCAATTCCTCCATACGCGGCATCATATCGTCACCATCGATATAGGCGATATTTACGGACAGTCCCAATTCTGCAGCCATCTCTGCAACGGCATCTGCCATAGCGGAAGGGTTCAACCCGCCTGCATTGCTGACAATTTTGATATTCTTCTCTATGCACGGCTGCAAAACCTCACGCACCTGCTTTAGGAAAGTGGCCACGTAGCCGCCGGTATCACGCTTCATTTTCTGGCCGTACAGAATGGCCATAGTCAGCTCAGCCAGGTAGTCGCCGGTAAGGACGTCGATTGGACCGCCCTCCACCATTTCTTTTGCGGCCGATAGCTTATCGCCATAAAAGCCGCTGCAGTTTGCGATTTTGATTACTTCAGCCATTGTACTTTTCTCTATTAGGTTACTTTACGCTTGGTAGACCTACAATCAGGTCAAAAACTATTGTTCCGCTTTGTCTTCAATGGTTGCCAGTATCTGTTTCGATTTCACTTGCTGTCCGGTTGAACAATTAACCGACTCTACTTTGCCGCTAATGCCGGCCTTAAGCGCGTGCTCCATTTTCATGGCTTCAAGTACAACCAGCGTCTGGCCGGCCACAACTTCATCACCCTCTTTGACTAATACATTAACAATAGCACCGTCCATAGAGGCCTTGAGCTGCCCACTGCCAGCACCGGCAACGGCGGCAGCCGGTTTATGGGTCACATCTTCCAGAATAAAGTGCCCGCTGCCATCATCCAGATACAGGGTCTTGTCGTCGAAGGCGAAGTGCAGTGTTTCACGGACGCCGTTGTCGATAATTACGCAGCGGTTTTGCGCCAGCGAGACAAACTCCAATTCTGAAGATTGCTCAGCGACAGTACCATGGTAGAGATGCTCGCTTTCATCCAGCGTTACCGTATTGGTCTCGCCGTCAAACTCAAGCTTAAAGATATGGCTCTGTGGCGCGGAGCGGCTCCAATGGAAACTCGCATCGCGCTCAGCATCTATACTGCGCTGAAGAAACAGCAGCGCAGCCTTCGCCAGAGTCGCAGCAGAGGGTTGTTTTTGATCCATACTGACATCATCGGTGAAATGCTGTTCGATAAATGCAGTGGTAGCTTCACCTGCGGCAAACACCGGATGACGCAGCACGTTCTGTAGAAATAATTTATTGTTGTTCATACCCAGCAGCTGAGTATCCTGCACTGCCGAGGCTAGCCGGCGTATAGCTTCGGCGCGATCGTCACCATAGGCAATCACCTTGGCAATCATCGGGTCATAGTGTGGACTGACCACCTGACCAGTTTGAATACCGTGATCCATACGAATACCCGCTCGCTCGGGTATATCCCATAAACGCACCTGCCCGGTCTGGGGCATAAAGTTATTGCGCGGGTCTTCCGCATAAAGCCGCACTTCCACCGCATGGCCTTTTAGTTCAACCTGCTCCTGAGTGAGTGGCAAAGTTTCGCCAGCCGCCACTTTAAGCTGCCAGGCCACCAGGTCCAGCCCGGTGATTAGTTCTGTAACCGGGTGCTCGACCTGCAAGCGAGTATTCATTTCCAAAAAGTAGAAATTCTTATCACTGTCTACCAGAAACTCAACCGTACCGGCACCGCGATAGTTGCAGGCTTTCGCTGCATTGACCGCAGCTTCGCCCATACGCTGGCGTAATTCGGGGTCTACAAACGGTGATGGCGCCTCTTCCACTACTTTTTGATGGCGGCGCTGAATGGAACAATCACGCTCACCCAGATAAACCGCATTGCCATGTTCATCGGCAAAAACCTGAATTTCAATATGGCGGGGCTCAATAACAGCCCGTTCCAGAATGAGCTCACCACTGCCAAAGGCACTTTCTGCCTCGGAGCGCGCAGTTCGGATTTGCTCGGCCAGCTCACCCTGCTCATGCACCAGCCGCATACCGCGACCACCACCGCCGGCAGAAGCTTTTACCATTAGCGGAAAACCAATGTCCTGGGCTTTAGTCAGCAAAGTTTCATCGGCCTGATCGGCGTCTTGATAGCCGGGGATACACGGGACACCGGCTTCCAGCATGGCGATTTTCGACAAACGCTTGCTACCCATCAAATTTATGGCTGCAGAGCGTGGACCAATAAAGATAATGCCGGCCTCTTCACACGCTTCTGCAAAAGCTGAATTCTCTGAGAGAAAACCGTAACCGGGATGAATGGCATCGGCTCCAGTTCGCTGTGCCGCCGCCAGAATTTTATCGGCGACCAAATAAGATTCTCCAACCGCTGCCGCACCAATGCACACAGCCTGATCCGCCTCGCTAACATGTAGCGCGTGCGCATCAGCCTCGCTGTAAACCGCCACCGTGCGAAAACCCAGATCGCGCGCAGTTCGAATGACCCGCACTGCAATTTCACCACGATTGGCGATCAATACTTTAGTTATGTTACTCATAGCTTTTACTTCCTTATAAACGCCCAATACCAAAGGTGTTGGTGTTGAGAGGACGTTCATCGGCTTCGCGACAGACGCTCAGAGCAAAGGCAACCACCGATCGAGTGTCAGCCGGATCAATCATGCCGTCGTCCCACACACGTGCGGTGTTAGCCAGTGCACGCGACTGCGCCTCCATGGTATCGACCGTATCTTTCTCCAGGGCATCGAGCATAGCCTCGTTAACCTGACCGGCGCGCTGCATCTTGGCTTCAGCCACCTGACGCAACACACTTCCCGCTTGCGCTGGCCCCATTACCGACACCACACTGCCAGGCCAGGCAAACATGAAGCGTGGATCCATACCCCGACCACACATGGCATAGTTACCGGCGCCATAAGAGCCGCTGACCACGATGGAAATTTTGGGGACCGTACTATTAGTCACCGCCTGAATGAGTTTGGCGCCGTGCTTGATAATGCCCGCCTGTTCCGACTCTGTACCGACAATAAAGCCTGTAGTGTTATGCAGAAATAGCAACGGTATACCGGATTGTTCGCACAGCTGGATAAACTGCCCCGCTTTGGCCGCGCCATTGGCTGTAATTGGGCTGTTATTGGCGATCACACCGCAGGGCTGACCCTCTATATCGATATGACCACATAGAGTGCCCTGATCGTATTCGGCCTTGAATTCAAGGTAATCGGAACCGTCGGCAATACGAGCTATCACTTCCCGCATATCGAAGGGCGTCTTCGGATCCTCCGGGACAATGCCACGCAGCTCTGCTGCCGCGTAAAGCGGTTCCTGGTATTCGGGTTTGGCGTGTAAAGGCTGGGACTTATTCCACCCCAGCTTCCGGGTTATGTCCCGGGCAATGCGAATGCCATCGGCATCGTTCTCTGCCAGATAATCAGAGGTGCCAGGAATTTCGCTGTGCATTTCTGCACCGCCAATTTCTTCGTCGGTTGCAATCTCTCCAGTTGCAGCTTTCAGCAGTGGAGGCCCGGCCAAAAACATGGTCGACTGCTTGCGAATCAGGATCAGGTAATCGGATAGTGTTGGCTGATACGCACCTCCCGCCGTGGCACTACCATGCACTACAGTAATCTGTGGAATACCGGCCGCAGACAATCGGCACTGATCCGCGAAGCTGGCGCCTGAAGGACCAAAGAATTCGCCCAGCAGCTTAAGGTTACCGCCGCCGCTTTGCGCCAAGGCGATTAGCGGGAGTTTGTTCTCCATAGCAATACGCAGCATACGTCTGCGCTTAGCGCCACCCAAAGGCGTAATACTCCCGCCTTTGGTCAGGTAATCATCGACCATCACCAGACAGCGGATTCCTGAAATATAGCCAATGCCGGTAATGCAGCCACCACCTGCTCCAGAGCCATCGGTGTCCTCTTCCTGCAAGTAACCACACAGTGTCAGCAGCTCAAGAAACGGAGAACCAGGATCCAGCAGTAAACTCAAGCGTTCTCGCGGTGGCACCAAACCCTTCTTGATATATCGAGGTGCTTTGGCCTGCGCTGTCTCGATAACGCGGAGTTCAATTCCACGGAATTCATCTACCGCAGCGCTCATCACTTTGAGGTTATTCTTGTACGCGTCAGTCTGGACGTCTAACTGCGTTTCTATGAGAGCCATAATTTAAGTCCTGGGGGTTGTTACATACTGATATCGAGACGATGTGATCAAAGCTAATGGAATAGCAGATCTTCGCCGGCTTCAACAACAATCAGATTATAGTGACCCTCGGAATTAACGCGGCGGAATCGGTGCCAAGTTCATAAGAAATGGTGCCAACTCGCAACAACCGACGGGGTCAGGTCTAGAATTTAGCAAGCCGACGGGGTCAGGTCTAGTATTTAGCTTTTGGCTTTGGCACACCGACAGAGCCGACGGTGTCAGTTCTTGCATCCTACTCGGCAGAACTTGTGCCGAGGGCTAAAAGCTAGACCTGACCCCGGGTTTTTTCGATTAACCCCTTTCTCTGCTCCGGTGCGATTAACTATCGAACCCACAGGAGAAAGACTATGAATACGTACAAACCTTTTAGCGCCCTACTACTTGCCGGACTGGTTGTCGCCTGCGCGGAGCAGAGTGGTCCACAGCAGGTGGAGACTTCGAATTCAGAAGTTCTCATTACGCCAAGCCAGACTCTGCCGCGAGAACAGCGCGAGGTTACTCAACGCGAAGATGAGAATACCGTCAGCGTCGATGCTGCGATCAACAACCGCGAATACCAGGCGCAAGTCGCGCCAGCGGCCAAATTATCGCACTCCAGAACCTCCCTGCATGCGAAGATGGCGGCGGACAGCGTAGCTGGAGGCATGTACCACTCCCCTTTCAGTCAATTCCAACCCGGGGATGTAGATAGAGAGAACTACCTACACTACGACGACAACGGTGTCTTTCAGGTATCGCAGAACCCCGTTTCAACCTTTAGTGTCGATGTGGATACAGCGGGATATGCCAACGTGCGCAGGATGCTGGTTCGAGAAGGACGCCTGCCCCCCTCCGATGCAGTGCGGTTGGAGGAAATGGTGAATTACTTCAGCTACAGCTATGAAACTCCGGAACCTAACGCGCGCCCTTTCACTATCAATACAGAACTGGCTCCCGCTCCCTGGAGTGACGGTCATCATCTGCTGCAGATTGGACTGAAGGGCTTTGAACCAGAAGCCGAACAGCGACCCGCCGCCAATTTGGTATTCCTGGTGGATGTATCGGGCAGCATGCAATCGGCCGACAAGCTGGGATTGGTCAAAAAATCACTGCGCTTGCTGGTCAACAAGATGACAGCCGAAGATCGTATCGCCCTCGCGGTGTATGCGGGCGCCGCCGGCATTGTTCTGGAGAGCACATCTGGA
Source organism: Halioglobus sp. (assembly GCA_036961205.1). Lineage (GTDB taxonomy): Bacteria > Pseudomonadota > Gammaproteobacteria > Pseudomonadales > Halieaceae > CALJFL01. The sequence continues at coordinate 236,707 of JBALVI010000005.1, forward strand.
AACGAAAAGGCCAAAATTCTTGCGGCCATAGACGGCCTGCAGGCTGGCGGCAGCACCCACGGTAGCGCCGGCATCAAGCTCGCCTATTCGTTAGCAGAGCAGTACCAAATCGATGGCGGTATCAATCGGGTAATCATTGCTTCCGACGGTGACATGAACGTGGGAACGGTAAACCTGGAGGCACTGAAAGATCTGGTTGAAGCGAAACGTCAAACCGGTGTCGCACTCAGCACCCTCGGCTTTGGCTCCGGCAACTACAACTACGCATTGATGGAGCAGATAGCGGATGTAGGCAACGGCAACGCGGCCTATATCGACAGCCTGAAGGAAGCGCAAAAGGTACTGGTGAATGAAATGCAGTCGACTTTGCTGACCATTGCCTCGGACGTAAAGATTCAGATTGAATTTAACCCGGCGCAGGTTAGCGAGTATCGATTAATCGGCTATGAAAACCGTATGCTAAACAAGGAGGATTTCAAAAATGACAAAGTCGACGCTGGTGATATCGGCGCCGGGCATACCGTCACGGCACTGTACGAAATTGTGCTGGCAGGCGGCGGCAGCGAACGCATCGCCAAGCTACGCTACGACAATAAAGAGACGACGGTTGTTGATAACTCCGGCGAACTGGCTTTTGTGAAGCTGCGTTACAAGCAACCTGGTACCAGCAGTAGCATTGAGGTAAGCAAAGCCATCGTCCGTAACAGTGTACTCGACTCGTTGGCCAGCAGTAGTACCGATTTGCGCTTTGCCGCCAGTGTCGCCGGCTTTGGTCAAATACTGCAGGGCGGTAAATTTACCGGCAACTGGGGTTACGACGAGGCGCTTACTCTGGCGCGCAATGCCAGAGGCAATGACCCCCACGGCTATCGCAGTGAATTTGTCCACTTGATTGAACTGGCACAATCGTTATCCTCAGGTACCTAAAAATTAACCTCGGCATTCGTTCCGGAGACAGAGACTGGAACTACTAAACCGCTTCAAAACAGATGAAGCCCTGATGCTGTCCTACCAGAGTGGTGATACTCGCGCTTTCGAGAGCTTGTATCGCCGCCACAAGGACGGCCTTTTTGCGTTTCTCTATCGGGGCTGCCAGCGTCAGGCTATTGTAGAAGAGCTGGCCCAGGATACCTGGATGGCCGTTATCGACGCAGCGGGACGATATACACCGAAGGCCAAATTTAGAACCTGGTTGTTTCAAATTGCTCATAATCGCAGCGTAGATTTTTGGCGCCGGCGAGACAATCAGCATGGGAATCTGGACGATAGCCCGGAAATTCGGAGTACTGAGGACCAGACCAACTCGCTAGACCACGAGGTTCTGCGACAGCAGCTGTCCGAGGCCATTGCTGCACTCCCCGAGGAACAGCGAACAGCCTTGCTACTGCAAGAACAGGGTTTCTCCAATGAAGATATTGCAGATATCACCAGCTGTGGCAGTGAAACAGTGAAGAGCAGACTGCGTTATGCCCGCAATCAACTGCGAAACCGACTGGGAGGCAAGCCATGACAGACGAACAAGCCAAGCAGGGTCTGAACCTGCCTTCACCAGGCTCACCTTCTCACCTGGACGAGAAGGTCTTGCAGTACGCCAGGGAACAGGCACCGACGCGACGCAGCTACCTGCAACCCGTGTGGCTCAGGAGTATGGCGGCTGCCTCAGTAGTGGTCGTTGCGGTACTGCTGGTCTACCCGCAGCAGTTGGACCAAGTGACACCTCCAATCGAGATCGAAGAGATAGTGGTCCGTGAAAGCGCGCTGCTTGATGATGGCCCTGCGGCGGAACGCGCACCAGAGCGGGACGGAAATTATATGGCTCAGCAAGCGATGATGAGCAAGGCCAGTCAGGCAGACGACTCATCGTCTGAATTGCGCATGCGCGCCGCTGCAAGTCCGCAACCCAAATTGAAGCGCGAACTTGCCGCAACTTCAGCAGATTCCCCGGTATTGGCAGAAAAAGAAGTAGCACCCGAGATGCTCATGGCTGACGCCGTCCCTCCTCCCTTGGATGAGGAAAGCATCCGAGACATTCTTACGGACATCGAAGAGCTACAGAGTGCCGGCAAGACAGAGCAGGTTAAAAAAGCTTGGCTGGCACTTAAAAATCGCTGCACGGGCTGCGAACTGCCTGAAACACTTGAGGAAGCCATTACTCTTTACCTGCCAGACATCGAGCAATAATTTGAGAAACTCTATCCTGCCCAGCCGCTATTCCGTTAGGCTGATGCAATGAACAGAGAATACAAAACCGTCTATATACTGCTAGCTGTTTCCGCTATAGCGGGCTGCGTCATTCCGTTAATGATGTTAATCGGCAGCATTATCGGCGCAGAGCTTGCCCCCAGCCCACAGTGGGCCACTGCACCCATAGCGCTGATGGTCATAGGCATAGCAGCGGCGGTGATCCCCGTCACTCGCTGCATGGCCCGTATAGGTCGAAAAAAGACGCTCACCCTATTCCTGTTGCTGGGAGTCGTGGCCTGTTTCGTCGCCACGCATGCGCTGGCATCGTCAAGCTTTGTACTGCTTTGCACTGCAGGCTTTTTATTGGGCTGCACCCACGCGGCACTGCAACAGCTGCGCTTCGCCGCTATGGAAAGTGTGCCCGCGGCCAAGGCGCCAACAGCGGCATCGCTAATAATGTGTGCGGGCATTGTCTCGGCGTTTCTCGGGCCCGAACTGGCGCTATGGGGCAGAGATCTCTCTATGGTCGAATATCGAGGATCATTCTGGTTAGGCGCTCTGTTTTTTTGCGGTGCCGGCGTAGTCCTCATGTTTTACCAAGCACCGGCAGTACAGCCAATCGACAACAACCCGCAAACCCGGGGTCGCACACTGGCGCAGCTGGTGCATAACAGAACCCTCATTCTGGCGGTGGCCAGCGGCGCCATAGCTTTTATCGTGATGTCATTTGTGATGACAGCCACACCCATCAGCATGCACATCCATCACGGCCACAGTCTCGAGGATACAAAATTTGTGCTGCAGTCACATATAGCAGCGATGTACCTCCCGTCGCTAGTGTCTGTCTGGTTGCTTCGATTTTTCGGTGTTCGCGGCTTGATGCTGGCGGGCCTGGGATGTTACGGCTTAACGATTATTATCGGCCTGATTAATGTGGACGTAATAGGGTTTTGGGGGCAGCTTGTTATGCTCGGCATTGGCTGGAACTTCCTGTTCATTTCCGGCACCACGTTGCTGCCAGAAACCTATGTGGAATCTGAAAAATTCAGAGTTCAGGGGTTGAATGACGCTACGGTGTTTTCCACCCAGGCGGTCGCTGCAATGTCTGCAGGAGTAGCAATCACGCTGCTGAGTTGGCAGAATATGTTATTGCTGTGTCTGTTTCCCATCGCCGTAATGGCAGCGATATTGACTGGGCATCGCATGGCCCAGAAATAGAGGTAACTGAAGTCCATATTCCATCCGCGAGCGATCTGGTCTATAACTACTAACAAACAAATTGAGGAGAACACCTTCATGCGCCGAATCCAATTGGCCGATGCTGCATTTCTACTAAATGAGCGACGTGAAACTCCCATGCATGTGGGCGGAATCAGCCTATTTACGCTACCAGAAGGCGTCGAGGAAGGCCCCTTTTTAGCCGAGCTAGGAGATGTACTGCGTAATGCCGCCGAGTATCGCAAGCCTTTTGGCGAGTATGTGGTGACCAAGCCCACCGGGATGTTTTGGGAGCTGGATAAGAATATCGATGTCGACTATCACGTTCGCCACTCGGCGCTGCCCAAACCCGGCCGATATCGCGAGCTGTTTGCACTGGCATCCAGGCTGCACAGCGTTACGCTGGATCGACACCGTCCACTGTGGGAGATGCACCTGATAGAGGGCCTGCAGAATCGTCAGTTTGCGATGTACAACAAAATGCACCATGCCGCCATTGATGGCATTGGTGCAATGCATATTACTCAGGGAATGCTCTCGACAAACAAAAAAAGCAGGGGCACCGACTCACCTCTGTCGCTCGCCGCTTACGACGCCTATAAAGCAACCAAATATGGCAACAACCTGCATAGGGATCCGCCGAAAGAAGCAGAACTGCGAGCAGTGAGCGAAGTCCTCAAGCAAACCTATGATTCTGGCAGCAATCTGATGGGAGCCTTGCGACGCTTCAGCGGAGCTTTTTTTGGCCGCAGCGGCAATCTTGCGGTGCCGTGGCACAACGTGCCAAAAACCTCAATCAACACCGCCGTCAGTGGCTCGCGCCGCTTTGTCGCTCAGTCCTGGGAATTTGAGCGCATAAAAGCCGTATGCAAAGCGATGGACGGAACCGTTAACGATGTCGTACTGGCCATGTGCTCAGGTGCCCTGCGCCGTTATCTCGATGCTATGGGGGAACTGCCCAGGCATTCACTCAAAGCGATGGCACCTGTTTCCCTGCGGGCCGAGGGCGACATGGAGTCGTCCAATGCGATCGGTTTTATCACCGCAGATTTGGCCACCAATCACAAGAATCCGGAGCAACGATTACGTGCAATTCAAAGGTCGATGAAAGCCGGCAAGGAAATGTTACAAGGCTTGTCGGCTAGAGAGGCCGCTGTTTTCATGCAGCTAACTCAACTACCAGCGATGATTACCTCGGTGCTGGGACTGGCGGCGAAATATCCCGCGTTCAGTACGGTCATATCCAATGTCCCGGGCCCTAAAGAACAGCTGTACTGGAACGGCGCAAGCCTGGACGGCATCTATCCGGCCTCGATTGTATTTGACGGCTTCGCGATGAATATCACGTTGGTCAGTTACAACAAAAGTCTCGATTTTGGGGTTGTCGCGTGTCGCCGTTCGCTGCCGCAAATCCAGCGATTTATTGATCACCTGGAGGAGTCCCTGCAGGAACTCGAAGAAGCCGCTGGATTGCGAGCTGTGAAAGCAACAAAGGTAGCGCGAGCGAAGCCGAAGAAGGCCCCGACGCCTAAAACCAAAACCGCGACAAAAAAAGCTATCAAACCAGCCAAAAAAACAAAGGCTGCGGTAAAAGCCAAGGCGAAGCCGAAAGCCAAGCCTGTCCCGAAAGCTAAGCCCACCCCAAAAGCCAAAGCGAAGCCGAAGCCGAAGGTCAAATCAAAGGTAAAACCAAAGGTAAAACCAAAGGCCAAGGCTAAATCCAAGCCAAAACCCAAGGCCAAGGCCAAGGCCATACCTAAGGCCACCACGCCAAGACCAAAGGTAAAGCGCAAGGTTAATGCCAAAATTAGACCGAAAAACGCCAGCTAATGACACAGGCCTGAGTCTAGCGGGCCAGCTTATTCCTAAAGTGGCCCACTAAAAGTATCACAGGCCTCGAAGCTGCCCGTCTCAAACCCCTTACGGAACCAGCGAACCCGCTGCGCGGATGTACCATGGGTGAAACTATCCGGTACTACGTCGCCACCCGCGTCTCGCTGCAAGCGATCATCACCAATAGCGGTAGCCGCGGTTAACGCCTCCTCCAGATCACCCGGATCAAGAAGATCTCTCTTGGTATTAGCATAATGCCCCCACATGCCGGCAAAACAATCGGCTTGCAGCTCTTGTCGCACCGACAGTTGATTGACATCGCCTTTACTGCGGCCCTCACCCGCTTTACGGACTTTCTGACTGATACCCGTTAGCGTTTGGACGTGGTGCCCAACTTCGTGGGCAATAACATAGGCTTGGGCGAAGTCACCCGGTGCGCCATGGCGCTGGGCCAAATCATTGAAGAATTCCAAATCGATATAAAGCTGCTGATCGCCCGGGCAATAAAAAGGGCCTACCGCGGAACTGGCCATGCCACACGCAGAATTTACGCGGCCGCTGAATAACACGAGCTTAGGCTCCTTATAGGTGCCTCCCATTTGCTCAAACAAGGGATGCCAGGTGTCTTCCGTGTCGGCCAACACCACAGACACAAAATCGGCGAGTTTCTGCTCATTTGCGGAGGGCGTATAAGCGGCGGATTGACTGCTGCCCGCTGAGCCGCCTAGCAACATGGGCAGCAAGTCAAAGCCCAGCATACGGCTGCCAAAGAACACCACCACACCGACAATCAATATTGTGCGCCCCGTTTTGGTACGAACAAGAGCAGGCAGAAACCGCAATAATGCAGGCGCTGCACCTGCCGCCGCCATGCGCGGGCTTGAGCCTCGCTGATCATCAACGTTGCTACTTCGTCTTCCGCCCTGCCACTTCATAATTGCTCTCCGAATCAACGTCTATACCGTAGCAGTTCCTGAGAAACTGGCAAGCAATCGCAGGAAAGCTTAGGCTAGGCGCCTGATAATAAATAAAGCAACGGAACCCAGTTATGAGTGACAAGATTCTTATCGGCGGCTGCGACGCTGGCAAGGTTTTTTTGGACCCACGTTACGCCAATCGCCACGGCCTGATTGCGGGCGCTACCGGTACTGGTAAAACAGTGACCCTACAATGCCTGGCCGAGGGCTTCTCCGATATTGGGGTGCCGGTTTTCATGGCCGATGTTAAAGGCGATATTTCCGGTATCAGTCAGGCTGGCAAGCCCCATCCCAAAGTGGATGAACGGGTTAAAAGTATTGGTATAGAAAATTACAGCCAGCGCGCCTACCCCGTCGCCTTCTGGGACTTGTTCGGGAAAAAAGGTACACCCATCAGATCAACCGTCGCGGAAATGGGCCCGCAGCTGATTTCGCGACTGCTAGACCTCAATGAAACGCAGGAAAGCGTCATAACACTGGTATTTGAGTTTACTGACAAAGAAGGCATGTTACTGGTAGACCTTGCTGACCTGCGTACTACCCTGGAATACCTGGGCAATAACAGCAAAGAACTGGGTACGGGCTACGGCGTTTCCAAAGCCTCCATCAATGCCATTCTGCGTCGCCTGCTCATGCTTGAACGTCAAGGAGGCAAGAAATTTTTTGGCGAGCCGGCCCTGCAACTGGAAGATTTCATGCAAACCGAACGGGACGGCCGCGGGGTCATCAACGTACTGGCAGCAGATACGCTTATCCAGAGCCCTAGAGTGTACTCTACCTTCCTGCTTTGGCTGCTGTCAGAGATGTTCGAGAACCTGCCGGAGCTAGGCGATCCTGAAAAGCCCGTTATGGTGTTCTTTTTCGATGAGGCCCACCTGCTGTTTCGAGATGCCCCCAAGGTGCTACTCCAGAAAATCGAGCAGGTAGTGAGGCTGATTCGCTCCAAAGGCGTAGGCATCTACTTTATTTCCCAGAGTCCCTCCGACATTCCCGACAGCGTACTAAGCCAGTTGGGCAACCGGGTACAACACGCGCTGCGCGCTTATACCCCGAAAGAGCAAAAGGCCGTAAGAGTTGCTGCTCAATCTTTCCGCACCAATCCAAAGCTCGATACCGTAACCACCATCACCGAAATGGGTGTAGGTGAAGCCCTGGTGTCCACGCTGCAAGATAAAGGCATACCCTCACCCGTAGAACGCGTACTTGTGCGGCCACCCCAATCCCGTATGGGCAAAGCCACCGTGGCTGAACGCAAAGTAGTCATGGATAGGGATCCCAATATGCGCCTCTATGGCAAAACACAGGACCCCCGCTCAGCCCATGAAATTTTGCTGGAGCGCACTACCGCCAAACTAAAAGCACAAGAGGAAGCTGAACTGGCCAAGCGATCTGCAAAGACCAAGGTGAAGAAGAAGAGCGGCAGCTCACGTCAGAGTAGTACCGAGGCGTTTATCAAAAGTATGGCACGCAGTCTGGGTAGCGCAGCGGGTAGCAGTCTGGGGAAAAAGCTGTTCAGGGGGATTCTAGGCTCGCTACTTAAATGATTTAATATCAGTAACTTACAATTCCATGTGCATGTAATGTCTAGATATTTATCAAGCACAAGTTTCCGTTTCGCTCTAGGGCCAAAGGCGGCCCCCGAGTGAATTCGGACCTACACTGAATCAAGAATCCGCATTAACTGTTGTCGGGGAGCGGCCTTTAAGAGGCCGGCCTTTCTGGTGTATACCAGATCGGCGCTGTGTAGGCACGTTCCTGTATGCTGATCGGCGCACCGCTGGGAATCTCCTCACCAAATCTGGCCGCATCATAGGTCGTCCAGCGCGGCGTCGGGATCTCCAGCACCCTGGCATAATAGAACGCTCTCACTGACGGATCGAAATCGGGGTCTTTCCATACCGCGAGCAACTCCGCTGCACCAATTGTGTTGGTCCAGGTTGCGGTTTTTCTATCGACCGTATTGCCAACGGCAGGTACGGCGCCATCGCCGCCACGCTCACGCTTATCGGCATCTCCCCAGACCACATCGTAAACTTTCTCTAGGGCTTTTCCTTTTACATCCAACCACCCCTTGACGACTTGAATGCGGTCGAGATTTCCACTTTGCGGATCCTTCATTGCCGCCACCAGAAACGTGGGTGCATCGCCGCGAACTGCCGCTGGCAGATCACCGCCCATAGGCACACCTTTCCCGTAACCGATAACCGCTGGCTGGCGTGTGCGAGCATCCTCCTCGGTGAACTCGAAGCCGCCGAAGAAACGGACCCTGATTCGCGGGCCAGTCGTGGCGTAGGTTTCTTTGCGTTGCATGGCATCGAAAATCTCACCGCGGGTGTTTTCCTGTGCCCAAACGGCTACCACCCCTGAAGCCACAGTCTGCCAACCCTTTCGCTTTATGCCCAGCTCCGGATTACTCTTCTCATCGCCGGAGGATCGACCGGGACGCGGTTCCTTATTGGCCATCTTGCCAAAAAAATTGTTTTCAGCATTGGTGGCGAGCGCTGTATGGGTATCCGATGAACCGATCATCCCGAACTTAAAGGGATTGATACCGGTAGCAGCATCCAGCTCGAGTCCGCGCTTCAGCGCCGCGCGCGCATACTCGCCTGGCAGCATTTCGGGGGTCTTACCCTCGCTCACATCGAGGTTACCCATATCCCAAGTCTCAAAATCGGCGAAGTCATCATCTGGCGACAACAGCGGGTGCGCTTCACCATCACCTTTGGTCTGGCTGACCTCAACCAGGGGCTCCCAACGTTTGCGAGCTTTCAGGTAGGCCTCATCCAAGGGCTTGTCGTTATCAAAATTGTCGACCAACGGAAACATCCAGCCATTAGACAGGTTGCCGTTGTGAGGAATCGCCAACATCTGTCCACCCGTTGTGCGTTCCCAGTTTGCCATCCACTTCCACAGGTCTCTAGGGTCGGGACTGCCCAAAGGAGGGGTTGTAGAATAGGGCTCGACCATTGTTGCCTTATCGCCGCCATCACGCATCAACACCACGCGGTGCAGGTTATTACCCTTGACCAAAGAGGTCCATTCGAAGCCGATCAGTGCGGTGAAATTTCCCGGATCATTATAGTCCTCTGCCGCCTGTACTATTTTCTCCCAGGTGGCGCGATAGGCCGGGTTACCGGGCTGATAATTCAGCGCCTCGTTGACTTCTCCCTGAGAAAACCGCGCGATCATATCAACCGTTGCCGCACGCGCTATCTTTCCCCCTTTATTAAATGCCGCATTGAGTTCCCGCCCATAGGGGTCCGCCATGATATTGGGGGCGCCGGCGAGAATATCGGTGATCACTCCCATCCCGTCTGTGTGGTCAGCGACGGCGAGGAAGTCGTAGGGCTGAGCTACCCTCACAGGTTGCCCCGTGTTTGATATGACCTGCTCGCCACGCGCGAAACGATAGGCGTCGCGCGGCATCAGGCGTGTGCCACCGCCACCGGCGTCGCCGGACAAGCCGGTGTGCACATGGACGTCACCAAACAGCACTTTAGTCGGAAAGCTTTTATCGGCATAGGGTGAGTACGGTGCACGCTCAGCCGACTGTGCCGCACCGACGATCACTACGCCCGACAACATGCAGGCAGAACAGAGACGGGCTGCACGCATCCAAAAACTGCCATTGCAAACTATGGCTTGCACCAAGGAACTAATCCGTTTCACTTAAGTACTCCTCAAAAATATCGTTCCGTTTAGTATTTCACAACGGCTACAGCCACTCGCTACTTCTTGTAAACGCTTTCCATAACCTGATCAACGGTGAACGTTCCCGGTCGCTGTCTGGGTGGAAACTGTTGCAAGCTGCCAACAAACTGGCCAACGGCGCCCAGGCCGAGAGCGCCGACGGAACCTATTTTCTTGTCCCACCACAGGTTGTAGCTGTTAGAGTCTGTGTCGGCCCGCTCGAAGGGGTCCCGACGCAGGTTGAATATTTTGGGGATACGCAGGACCACGAAAGGGTCACGCCATACATCAAAGCGTCGGGCGCGCTGCTCGGCGAATACAAACTTCCAGTCGCCTACCCGGGCTGAGGTCAACTGGCCGTCATCGCTGAAATAGAAGAACTCGCGCCTGGGTGCAACCTCCTGCTCACCCTTGAGAAATGGCAGGAAATTATAACCATCCAGGTGCACTTTAAACGTGTCATTGCCAACTCGCTTACCCTTTTTAAGATCTTCCTTAATCTGGTCGTCGCCTACTGCTGCCATCAGCGTGGGCATCCAGTCCAGGTGAGACATAACCTGATTGCTGATCGCGCCCGATTTAATCTCGCCAGGCCAGCGCACCATCGCGGGCACGCGGTAACCACCCTCCCAGTTGGTGTTTTTCTCACCGCGGAAAGGGGTAATCGCTGCATCGGGCCATTGATTGAAGTGCGGGCCATTGTCGGTGGAGTAAATAACTATCGTGTTATCCACTATGTCCAACTCGTCCAGCTTACTGAGCAATGTGCCGACGTGACCGTCGTGCTCCACCATGGCGTCGTTGTAGAAGCCCTGCCCGCCGCTAGCACCAAGCGTTTCCGGTTTTACATGGGTGTAGTAGTGCATGCGGGTTGAGTTGAACCAGACGAAGAACGGCTTACCGTTCTTGTGGGCCGTGTCGATAAACTTGAGGGAAGCGGCTAGAAATTCCTCGTCAACAGTCTCCATACGTTTTCTGGTCAGCGGGCCACTGTCTTCGATCTTGCCGTCTGCATAGCTGTGTATCACACCCCGGGGGCCGTATTTTTCGCGAAAGCCTGGAATTTTCGGATAATCCGGGTCCTCAGGCATCTCCTCCGCGTTGAGATGATAGAGGTTGCCAAAAAACTCATCGAAGCCGTGGTTGGTTGGCAGGAATTCGTCCTTGTCCCCCAGGTGATTCTTACCGAACTGGCCGGAGACATAGCCCTGAGGCTTAAGCAACTCGGCCAGCGTAGGGTCTTCGGGTTGCAGACCCAGATCGGAACCCGGTATGCCCACCTTGGTCAGACCAGTACGCACCGGATGCTGCCCGGTGATAAACGCAGAACGGCCCGCCGTACAACTTTGTTCGCCATAGTAATCCGTAAAGATCGTGCCCTCGTTCGCAATGCGATCGATATTGGGCGTGTGGTAGCCCATCTGGCCCATGCTGTAGCGGCTGATATTCCAGATACCGATATCATCACCCCAAATCACCAGGATATTGGGCTTGTCGGCTGCACTCAGCACAGGGACGAACAAAAAGGCCCCCATGAAAAGTACGAGTGACTGTAACGTGGTCTTCACTTTCATGCGGGCTATCTCCTCAATCCTGAGTTTGTTTAAAGTGTAGGCTAGAAACGGTACCTTGCCTGAATGGCCAGTGAGCGTGGACGCTCGGGGACGCCGAAGTAGGAGTTGCTGTCGCTCAGCGGCACGTCATTGTTCCATACGCGATTCTCTTCATCGGTGAGGTTCTTACCCACCAGGGCGATACTCCAGGTGTCATCCACTGATGCCAGGGCGATACGCGCGTTAACGCGGACAGATGAGTCGTGCAGCGTGTTGGGATCCAGGTCCAGCGCTGAATAAGACTCGTCGGTATAGTTGACATCAGCATTGGTGCGAATTTCGAGATCGCCGCTCAGTGGGATAATCCACTCTGCGTTGATGTTGTAGCTCCACTCAGGGGCAAACAGCAGGGTCTCGCCGCTGAGGTCCTGGCCACCGCGCTGAAACGGGGCAGTAATGTTACCGCTACCATCCTCCGCCAGGCACCCCGGATTATTCAGGGGATCTGAAGATTGCGGAATCGTACAGGTTGCACCGTCGAATTTGTCGTAAGTTGCATCGAGATAAGCCAATGCACCGCCAACAGTAAAGCCTTCAGCGAGTATCCAACGACCGTCAATCTCAATGCCCTGGCTAATCGCCTCACCGGCGTTACCGACCTGGAATACATCTCCCACCAGGGAACTTACCTGAAGGTCGTCGTATTCCATGCGGAAGATGGCAATATTGAGATTCGCAGCCCCGTCAGCCAGGGTCATCTTGGCGCCTATTTCATAGGCCAGAACCGTCTCGTCATCGTACTCAAGAATGGAACCGTCAACACCCGTTTCAATCACCCCACCATCCGGTTCACCGGTAGTAACGCTACCCGTACGCACGGTAGAGCCCTGCCCACTGTAGGCCTCGTCAAAACCGCCGCCCTTAAAGCCAGTGCTCACACTTGCGTACAACATCGCTGAATCGGTGGCATCCCACTGCAGGTTACCGGAGAAAGTAAAGGCATCTTCATCGCGAGACTGGCCCCGAAAATCGTGGCTGCGGAAGTCGCCGATCAAGACACCGCTGGCGGGGAAAGCCTGGACGATGAAATTCGCTGCCGGGCCACTGGTGGCAGCCCTGGCACCCACCTGGCCCTGGTTTTCTGTCAGTTTGTCCAGATCCTTGGTTTCCTCGTTATAACGGGCACCCAAACCCATTCGCACGGTGTCGGTAAAGCTCCAGGTACCCTGGGCAAATACCGCCCAGGAATCAGATTCCTGTTCAAAAAGAGAACCATTGGCGACGACATCCGGCAAGGTCACCAGCGAGCCTGCCACGGCAATCGGTCCGACCAAGGCAAAATCCAGGGCTGTATTGATCCGAGTCACGTCAAGCTCAGACTGTTGGTAGTAGGCACCCACTATCCAGTCCAATGTTTCGCCTCCGGGGGATACAAGGCGAAGCTCCTGGCTAAACTGGTCGTATTCTTCATCCAGCGATCGGTGCAGCGCTGCGGTCGAGCCGTAATCGCTGTCTGAAACCCGCGCCAACTCATAGGCCGCGTAGCCGGTCACCGAGGTGAAGGTGGCAAAATCCAGGTCCCAGTTCACCGTCAGAGCGAATACATCCGTTTCATACTCATCGACTGCCGCTACATCCTGGCCGCCTTTCTCCACATCGCTAATGAGCGAGAATGGGCTATCACCCTGAAAATTAATCGGCTGATCTGATTGATAAACCACGGCGGGGCGATTGGCCGTTTCAAAATCCCCATTTTCATATTTGGCCAATACTTCTACATTATCCGCCGCATCCCACAGCAAACTCGCGCGAATATAGAGGTTGTCTTTATCGGGGCCCTCTTCGTCGAGGGTTTCATTGTCCCACCAGCCATCCATACCTTCGTAGCGCACTGCCAGGCGGCCGGCAAGGCGATCAGTGATGCTGCCGTTAATAACGCCGGTATAGACCTGCTCGCCGTCTTCCGGGGCATACAGACCTTCTACGTATGCCTCAAATTCATGATCGGGACGGGCTGTAGTGATGTTAACCGCGCCGCCAATAGTGTTTTTGCCAAACAGGATGCCCTGGGGGCCTTTCAAAACCTCAACCCGCTGCAGGTCCAGGGTCAGCGGAACCGCCGCCAGTTGGGCACGCCCGGAGTAGATGCCATCGATATACATACCGACTGACTGCTCAAAGCCGGCGTTAGTACCTGAACCGACACCGCGGATGAATATATTAGGGTTTGCTGCACCCTTGTTGATGTTGAAGTTGGGAATATTCAACGCCAGCTCCTCGAGATCGACAATGCCGTTGTCATTGATCTTCTCACCGCTCATGGCAGAGACGGCAATGGGCACATCCTGCAGGCTTTGCTCACGCTTCTGGGCAGTGACAATTACCTCCTCCAGCATTAACTGCGCCATGGTTTGAGACACCGGAGCAATGGTCAGCGCAAGCGCGGTCAGGGCTAAGTGGGGCTTACAAATGGATAGGCTGCTGATTTTCATTGGAGTCATTCCTCTTGATTAACTTTTTTTTGTTTTATGTGTACTAGATTCCTGAAGTAAACAATTTAGTGCATTCCAGCGCGACGAGTTTATGAATTCGCGACAACTAGTTGATAGTGGGTGACACATGGCGCGATACTCCCCGCTACGACCTCGCAAACCCCTAGGGGGTATACCATATCGGGGAAGACCAGGCCCGTTCCTGAATGGTGCTGGCAACGTCCTTGAGCAGTGGCTGACCACTGCGTACAGCGTCATAGGTCGTCCAGCGCGGCGTCGGAATTTCCAGTACACGCGCGTAATAGAGACTGGGGACATCCGGGTCAAATTCCGGGTCCACCCACAGCGTTGTCAGCTGTGACTCGCCGATACTATTGCGGTAAGTCGCAGTCTCTAGATCGACCGTATTGCCCAACGCAGGCAACTTACCGTCTGGACCCGGCTGGCGATCGCCCGCCCACACGACATCAAAGGCCTTGTCCGTGGTCTCGCCGTTGCGGCCCACCCAGCCTTTCACAATCTGAATGCGATCAAGATTTGCCCCCAACGCATCTTTACTCCCCATAACAAAAAAATGGGGCGACTTGCCCGACTTGCTGGCGCTGAGCTCACCGCCCATGGGCACACCTCCTGCGTAGGCGCGCGCCACCGCGTCGGCGCGATTCGGCAGGTCTTCCGAATAGCCCCAACCGGCAAACAGACGCACGGCCATCCTGGAACCGGAGGTAGCGAAGGTCTCGCGGTTGTAAATCGAATCCCAGATGGCCTCCCTGGTGTTGCTCTCAGCCCAGGCCCCCGTGAGAGAGCCGGGTGTCTGATCACGGCTGTTTAACCAGCCCCCAACCACGCTCGTCCTGCGCCGCTCGGACGCGCCATCTTCCGCACCGTGGCCACCGACGAAGTTATCCTCATCGGTATCACCCATCAAGCCGTTGTGACTGTCTGTGCCGCCGATAAAGCCTAACTTGAACGGGTTGACGCCCAGGCTTTGCTGCAGTGCCAGGCCCTTTACCACGCCGTGTCTGACGAAATTCCGCCGCTCGGGCACCCTGCCGCTGAATTTGGCCATACTGGGCGCATTTTCGAAATCTGCAAACTCGTCGGCAGCCCAGAAGTTGGCATGCACTTCGGAGTTACCCTTAATCTGCATCATCTCGATCGCCCGTTCGAAGTGGTCTCGCTTTTCAGCATAGGCCCGGTCCAGAGGCTTACCTGTCGAATCTTGCTCAGGAAACATCAGGCCCTTGCTCGCATTACTGTTGTGGGGCAGTGCGAGAGAACGAATACCGGATGACTCCAGGCCCTCTAGCCAGTCCCACAATTCCTCCTCCCGCGGTATATCGAAGGAACTTACCGGTAACACCGCAAGCGGTGCCCCCCGGAACAAAATGTTGCGGTGGAGGTTCGCGCCCTTTGGTGCCGAGCTCCATTCGAAGGCAGCGAATGTTGTGAACTCACCGGGGACGTAATGGTCTGTCGCCGCTTTCACGGTCTGCTTCCAACCGCTGCTTACTGCAGCCTCTCCGGGATAAAAATCCGAGTGTTTCGGTCGCTCACCGCGGCTATTGCTAATCACGTATTTGAGGAACCAGCGACGGCGCTCTTCCAGGTCTGTCAGGTTGATCAATTGCTGTATCTGCGGATGGTCATGTCCCGGGGCGCCCGGCGTCAGAGCCGCATACATCTCCCCCAGATACTCCGCATGGTCCGTTACCGCTGCAAAATCAAGCGGTCTCCGAATGCGGTGAGGCTGGCCGTTGACCACAACGGACTCACCCTTTGCGTGGCGATAGGCATCAGCGGGGGTCTGCCGTGTGCCGCCGAGAAAGGCATCCAGCGAGAGGGCGGTATGAACATGGGTTTCCCCGTAGTAGACATTTTTTTCAGGGGTCTCGGTGCGACCTGACAACGGCTGCAGGAGTAGCCCTATAGCGCCTAGCAGTAGTATGAGGTTCAGGGTTCGTTTTGATTCTGACATTCATCCACTTCCTTATTGAAATCGAAAATCACCGACGAATTAGTTCTACCAACTATAGTTCAGCTGGCACATCCTGCGACTTTTGTTGGAGATTGCCGTTCTCCAGATTCTTTTTTAGATTCCGCAACGCGCTGCGGAAAATGTACTTCATACCCAGCGCGATCAGCTTGCCTGTAAATGGAATCCGTGACTCGAAGCGAATGGCCCAACGCACCCGGATGTGTCCCTCTTCTTCGCTGACAAAAATATCGCCCTGATGCCATTTGAAAGGCGCACCCGTGATCAGCCTGTAGCGATAGTGTCGACCCTCGTCCCAGGATACGATCTCCTCGGTAATGCGCGTACCGACCGTGCGCAACTCGCGGATACAACCGGGCCCGTTGGCCGAAGAACTGCCCGCGCGCAACACCTTCCCCTTGAATACGGTCCAGTCCCCCAGCGCGTCGTGGTCGATCAGCGCATTCCAAACCTCAGCGGCTGTAGCGCTAATCGCAATTTCGTTTTCAACATAGGGCTCACCTGGGTTGAAACCCGAGAGTGTCCACAGAGACTGGCGGGCATTGAGCATCTCCACACTGAAGCCGGCGGGATCATTGACGTACATAACACGAAAAACACCGATATCCATAGGCTTCCCGTTGGCAATCATGCCTTGCGCGGCAGCATGCTCGAAGGCGGCGTCGAAGTCCTCGGTTTCGCGATATCCGAGCGCGATATTCATAAAGCCCTGGTCACAGATCTGGTAGCCTGCCGGGCGCGACTGCGGATCGTGGCTGGTATATTCGACCAGTTCAATCAGGAAGTTGTCGCCTCGTAACACAACAGTTTTAGTCTGCGCACCGGGCAGTCCCCACAAGGCCTCGTGTTCAGGTGTATGGAGCTTGAAATCCTCGACTTCGATCAGGCCCATCGCCTCGACAAACGCTTCGCGCGTGGCCCCTAGATGTGGCACCGAGACGCGCATGAAACGCGTGGCGCAGTCCAACTCGGGCCTGACAACACCGGGATCAGCATCCGCGATTCTCGTCATGGGATCGCATTCCAATACCTCAATCCAATTGCCTTCCGGATCCTGCAGGCAGACCCGGCGGTCGCCGGACGCTCCTACGGCCGCCGGGATAATGTCGTCACTATACGCCGCAATCCGATGCAGAACCCTGTCAAAATCCTTCGCGTAAATTCCCACCATGTTGTAACCGATATCGCAGGGACGCCATCCAGGCGGCCTGGGTTTTGACGCCGGCCGGTAGAACTGAAAAAACTCCAGCTGAAAATAGTCCTGTTGGTCCACCAACCACGAAACCGTCTCCACAGGATTGGGCGTAATACCTTGAATACGGTCGGTGGCCATGGGGGGGCAAGCGACAATTTTGCCCGCCTTTACCATACCAAATACGCGCTGATACCAGTCACGCAAGTTCGCCGCATTGAGGGCGCATATCGCTACCTGGCAGATGTGTTGGTCAGTTTGAGGATGCATGATCGTTTCCATATATAGGTTTAACGCGCCGCTTGGGCTAGCCGAATTTCCAGCGCAACAGCAATATCGAGCACCTGGCGAAGAACTCCGGAAAGTGGCGCGCGGTCCAAACCATCAGCTTGGCCCGAACACCGGGTATGATGACCGCCCTGCGCTTCCCAATGCCCTTGGCTATCTTTTCGGCCGCTACCGCGGGTGGCATTGTGCCTATAAGATCTTTCAAAAACCGGGTCTGCGGCACAGCCATCTCACGCTCCGCCGCAATCATGGGCGTATCAACCTCAGGCGGACATACCAGATGCACGGCAACGCCCGTGCCGTCCAATTCCTGACGCAGAGCCTGAGCCAGGCCAGTTACAGCAAACTTGGACGCAGAGTAGGCACTGTAGCCATAGATACCGATTAGACCGGACATGGACGAAACAAAAGCGATCTGTCCCGATCCCCGGCGCAGCATCCCGGGCAGAACTGCACGTGCCATCTCCCGACTACCGGCCAGGTTGATGTCGACAATGCGATCGAACTCATCGGCGCTGGTATCGAGAAAAGTCTTGTTTCCGGCTACGCCGGCGCAGAGGATCAGTAGATCGGGTTGGCCGTGACGCTCCAGTAAACCAGAGATTGCGCCAGGCAGCTTTTCATAGTCGGTTATATCCACCGACTCTCCAGCAATGCGCTGCCCGGGCTGAACAGCGCGGCGGCCACACTGCTCCAGTGCGCTATCAATCTTTGCCTGGTCTCGGGCCAGCAGGAGTAAATCGTGGCCCGCCGCGGCGTAATGCAGTGCCAGGCTCAGTCCGATACCGCTGGATCCGCCTGTTATGTAGACGCGAGGCCGGGTCATTTTGAGTTGGGGAGAGTCGTATCGTTTGCGCCATCCATCTTTGCCAGAACCGAGCGGACGATTCTATCCACCAATGAATTCATCAGGAAGTCGGGCAAATAGCGGCTGCAGAAATAGGCCAGTTTCGCCTTGCGTCCCGGGATGATTACGCCCCGGCCGGCATCAAGTCCGGCCAGAATGCCGCTGATGGCCTCTTGTAGAGACAGCGTGCCACCAACATCTTTCAGTTTGCGGGATACGGGATGCATGTTTTTCTGCTCTTCCACCACCATGGGTGTATCCACCTCGGGAGGGCAAATGAGACTAATATTTATGCCTCTGTGCTTATATTCCAGGCGCAGCACTCTGCCCAGCCCGATCACACCGAACTTGGAGGCGCAATACGCTGCATAGGAGTAGTTCGCAGCAAATCCGGCCATTGAAGAGACCAGTGCAAGCCTGGCACCCGGGTGCATGTTCGGCAATATCGCCGCAGCAAAATTCCGGGAGCCAAACAGATTGACCTGCACGACCTGCTCGAAATGCTCTCGGGGAAGCTCTTCAAAGGGTTGAGCACGCTGTATACCCGCGCAGTTGATCGCAAGCTGGGGGGCACCGATTTCGCCTATGGCAAGGCCTACCGCTTCACACAGAGACTCGAAATCCGTCACGCTGGCCGGATAAGCGACTATCTTCTGGCTATCGTTCATTCGAGCGGACTCGAGTTCGCGAATAACGTCGTCCTTGACCTCCAGATCGAAAATCGCAATATCGGACCCACGAGCCAGGTATTCACAGGCCAACGCCTTACCCAGACCGCTCATCCCACCCGAGACAAAAAATGTTTTTGGTGCTTTCATACTCTGTGCACTCCGACTCTTTAGGCTGTCTACATTCAGGCCGGCGGCGGAATAATTTCCACCAGGCTTAGAACATCAACCTTCGCTGCCTCTTCCAGACTGAGGCCCTCAAAAGCTTTCAAAAACGGCATATCCAGCTTTATTACTGTGCCGTCCTCCAGAAAGTTATCCAGGTAGCGTCCGTCTTTGCCATCGAACACGATAAACAATTCAGCACCTTCGTCGCTCCAGGGCGTATGATCATTACCCTCGTCTTCCCAGGCTGTTTCACCGGCAATGAAGCTGCCTTCGTCGTAGGCCCAGCTGCCGCTGATGGTGTAAGCAATAGCCCTGCAGTGGTGAATGTGGCGGGGCATACGCGTACCCGGATCGAATTTTATTTTGACCACGACGCGGTCCATTTCTACGTCGGCCTTCAGAACTTTGACGTACACGCCCTCGGAACCAGGCAGTGGAATCGGTAGGTAATCCTGCTTACCGTCACGGATAATGCTCATGGATTCATTGATCATCGTATCTCTCCCTTCTTGTGGTTAATTGCTTACTTGACCGTGCATAATGATAGACAAAGTTGTACGCCACTAATTGAGAATAGACGACACATACTTGTAAAACAGCGACAGCCTAAATAAGGCCCGTGTCTCGCGCCCAGATTTCAGATCGCTGCATGCCCTCCTCCAGACTGACTCTGGGTCTATAGCCTAACAGGCGCTCCGCTTTGTTGATTGAATAGCCAACTGTACGGGACAGCATATCGATTGTGCCTCTGCCCAGCTCCGTCTTCCCACCAAACAGTTGTATAATTCGCCTGGCCGTCTCGGCCACGGCAAGCGCAGTCGACGTGGCCATAGTACGGGGTGGTTTTGCGCCCGCCATCGCGGCGTGGTAGCTGAAAAAATCAGCACAGGTCGGCTCTATACCGCCGCTGATATTGAATATTTCCCCGGCACCCTCCTCTTTCGTTGCCGCAAGCAGCAAGCCCTCGACCAGATCGTCGATATAGACCGGGCTGAACAAGCCACGCCCATGTGCCGGCAACAGGAATTTACCCGCTTTGATCATCTCCAGTGGCAAGATCAGCCAGGGCCGGGAACCCGGGCCATAAACGTCGCCGGGGCGCACGATTGTGCAGTCCAGCTTGCCGCTGGCATGGCAAGCCAGAACAGCGTGTTCGCTGGCAATCTTGGTGTCTACGTAAGTGTTGCCCATGGGGCGAAGAGGTTGATCTTCTGTCAGCATCGTTTGCGCATTGAAGCCATAAGCGGCTACTGACGATAGCTGCACAAAGCGCTTCACACTGGCTACTGAGCAGGCGGCGAGCAGATCGGCCGTCGCCGCGACATTGATCTTCCAGGCCTCATCCAGGGTAGCGGTGTTTGAAACAATGGCAGCGGTATGAATAACGAGGTCTACACCCTGGAGTGCATCCTGCCAAAGCTCGGGCACAGTCAGGTCGCCAGCGATGACGCCCCATTCAGCATCCGCTGTAAAGTCCAGTCCGGACACCTGGGCGCCAAGTTCACGGGCACGCCGGGCTAAAGCTTTGCCGATGAACCCATTCGCACCAGTAATAAAAACCCTGCCGGGCACGGACAAATTGGTATCTGTGGTGTTCTGGCTCATTGTCGTCATCCTGGTGTGATGTTGAATTAACAGGTTGACAGTTTAAGGGTTATGCCCCTAAAAACTTTAGAATAGACGACGCATACTTAACAATGGGGGACGCCCAGGACCTGCGCGCGCGTTAAAGTTGGGTGGCTGTTCAGCTATAATGCCTGAGACCACGGCAATGCTGAGCACCGACCTTGCGCCTACACAAGCTAAGCAGATTGGACACAACCACCTGCTAGATTACGAATTCGCCAGGCACAGGTCTAAGGCCTTGACAGTCGCCTCTATTAAGTTAATATTTTGCGACACAATGGCCACATGGCACTTACCTTGTGAGTGATTATCTTGTCAGAGCCTCAGCCCTCCACGGTTATGCAGAAACTGTGGAACAGTGCGGGGGAGACCCGCTGACCATTATGGCGAGTGTCGGTCTGGCGAGATCTGATCTGGATCCGGAGACCTGGATCTCCTACCCTGCGTACCTTCGCTTGCTCGACGAGTCGGCCAGGGTGCTGAATTGCCCTCACTTCGGACTCCAGCTCTCAACCCACCAGGATATAAATGTTCTTGGCGCCGTAGGCTATTTTATCCAACAGTCCCCCGACGTTCGCACTGCACTGCGAGAACTCAGCCAGCACTTTGCCCAGCACAACCAGGGCGCGGTGGTAACCACCACGGTAGCGCAGGGTATATTGAACTGGAGCTTTACCACCCGGCCCCAGCGGAATGCGCCGATCTACCAGCAAAGTGATTTGGTCGCGGGCATCGCGACCAAGGCGATGAAGTTATTGCATCCTGGCTGGAAGCCACTGGCAATCTACCTACCCCACGGACCCCCTGCGGATACTCGCCGCTACCGCGCTCAGTTCGAATGCCCGATATACTTCGACTGGGAGACCACGATTATTGCCAGTGATGCGAAAATGCTCGATATTCCACTGGCCGAAGCAGACCCGCGTCTGCACCAGGTGCTGGAGCATCATTTGCGAGAACTGGACCAGACGTTCAGCGATAACTTTGCAGCGAAGGTGAGTTACCTGATCAAGCAGGCACTACTGACTGGCGACTGTTCGGCTGAACGAGTAGCTGGTTCGCTGGCCGTCAACAAGCGTACCTTACAGCGCAAACTAAAGGCCGCCGACACCAGTTTCAAAGAATTACTGGACGATGTTCGCTTCGAAATCGCCTGTAATTACCTGCGCGAATCCGGTGGCCCACTCACCCTGCTCGCACATATGTTGTGTTACTCGGGACTGCCCGCTTTCTCGAATGCCTTTAAGGCGCGTCACGGCGTATCACCGAGAGAATGGAAAAGGCAATATGGCTAAGCGGTACCCCGCCCACATGCCTCGGTGTGTTGCGCTTTTCCATCATTAGGAAGCAGGCGTATACCAGATCGGCGCAAGCAGCGCATCACATAGCACCTGAAGACCCCAGCCCCTCTATTGAGTACACGCCGGAATAGCCGGATTGAACTGGCAAACGCCACACTTATTCACGCCTTTCGCCAGGCTTCATATTAGGATGGTCTTTTAGGCTATTCATATAACTGCCAAGGTATTTTAATGACGCCCCGCCAATCCAGGTACTACTGGCGTTGATATTCCAGAGTTCCTTGGGGTCAGCCTCTATATCGAACACCCAAGGCAAGACTAATTTCTGTTTGTAAGCGGTAGTAACGCCTTGACCTGCCTGACGGACGGCTCCAAGCGCAGGGGTGTGAACTATGAAATGCACTTTAAAATTTCGCCACTTCAATGCCAGCATGTCCTCGCCATGGAAAAACAACGCGTGTTCCCGGGGTGAGCTTTCAGTTTTTCCCAACAGAAAATCCGTCAAATCCTCGCCATCGATTGGGCGATCAGTGGGGACGAGCTTGTCGCCGCCAGATGCCGTTGCGAGGGTACGATAGAAATCCAAAATGCTGACAATCTCGTTACTGACACGACCTGCTTTAATCTTGCCAGGCCAACGAATAATACCCGGGGTGCGCAAGGCGCCCTCCCATGCACTTGGGAATTCCGCTCTGAATGGCCCCGAGTCACCCTGAGCACCATAAGGAATATTGACGCCCTGGTGGGTCTCTGGCCCGTTGTCACTTGCCCAAATCACAATGGTTTCCTCTGCAACTCCCGCCTGCTCCAGCGCATCGAGTATACGTCCGGTGTTGTGATCGATTTCCATCAAAACATTCTGGTAGTTGTTGCCGCCTTTATTTTTAAATTTCTCATTAGGGATAGCGGGCGCATGAGGCAAAGAAAAAGGTACATACAGGAAAAATGGTTTGTCCGACTTCGCATGCTTATTGATGAAAGCTACAGACCGGTCGGTGATCATTTCGTCCATCTGCGGCCGTATTTCATAAGTGTATTTGCCGACGACTTTTGAAGGCTTGCCACGATAACCTTCATATATAGGCTGAGTCGGCAACAGACCATCCACGTACCCTGGCTGGGTCTCATTGATCGTTTCGCCGCTACTTTGCGGAAAACCCCACCACTCATCGAATCCCTGATCATTTGGAAGACGACCCTGTTCATTACCCAAGTGCCACTTTCCAAAATGGCCTGAAACGTATCCCTGATCCCCCAACAGTTCCGCCAAAGTATATTCCCAGCGTGTCATCCCCTGTGGTTGCCCGGGTAATGGCACTCTGGATGTACCACTTCGAATGGGTAGCCGCCCTGTTAACAAAGCTGAGCGTGAAGGCATGCATTCCGGTTCAACATTGAAGTTAGTTAGTCTAATTCCCTGCGCTGCCAGAAGATCAATATTGGGGGTTGGTGCTCCACGTAAGTCCCCGCCACCATAAGCACCTATATCGCCATAGCCTAGATTATCAGGCAACATAATAACGATATTAGGCTTGTCAGTTGCCATTGCAGACGAAGCATAAACGGATAACGCACAACAAAAAAAGAGTAAACGTTTCATTTTAGTTACGTCCTTGACCAAGTCACACTTTGGGCTTCAGCGATAAACCAGGCAGCACATTAAAGCCTGCGTAGCGGGCCGAGCGAGTCAGGAACATAGCATAACTGGGCATGTTCTTCGTCTTCATCAGCAATCTCCGTACCTAACGTTAACGTTGACGTTCTGATTCTAGTAGAAAAGCGAAACCTTGCCTGAATTGACGCGGTGTTTGACCAAACCACCGATGACAACTGCGGGTGAATTTAAGCAAAGCCCTAATCGTGCCCGCCAAGTTTCCAGCGGGAAAATCGGGGACAGACCACGATTAATTGCCTTTTCTGGGGCGTCCTGCCCTGGCCGGCGTGACCCTTCGTTGTAATGCCTCTTCAATTTCAGCTTCGAACCGTTCATCTCCAAGGGCATAGTTTCCGTCTGTCGCGTCGCGTTGTCGTATAAGTACGCTTTCCTCAATGGGACAATCAAATAGCCTGGTGTTCAAAATTGTGGTCTGTCCCCAAAGGCCTCCCCAAAGGCCACTAAGCGCACTGCACCAATTACAATCGCGCAACGCGACGCGTCATTGCAAGCAATCTGACTCGCATCAAAAACGAACCAGCGTATCGACGAACTCGCCGCTTTTGACTTCTTCTTGCCCGTTAATATAGTTCACCGTGATTTTCGTTGCCGTGGCGTTCAACAGTCCGAAGATTTGAATATGCGACTGGTCGGAGCACAGGCCTTCGCCGGAAACGAAATCCCGGTATAACATCTCACCGTTGTCCAGGGTCACCTTGATTTTGGCAGCCACCGAGCCAATCGTATCCGGTAGCTGTACCTTCAGGTAGTTCGCCTCGCCGCCGGCGTTAATAAATGCCTTGGGCTTACCGGCGATGTTCACATGTACCAGGTCAGGGTAGCCGTCATTGTTAAAATCCGCCGTGATCGGCGAGATGCTGTAGCCGGTATTTATCACGCCGCTTTGCTCACCTGTTTCAGCAAATTCACCGGTCTCAGTTTGCAAAAGGAAGCGGCCCGGCAGCTTTAGCATTGGCACCTTGTGAGGCGGAAAGCCGATATAGTTCTCTGAGACCACCAGGTCGTCGCGGCCATCCAGGTTAAAGTCCTCGAAGATCGCCCCCCAGGAGAACTCGTACGCCGCCAGTTTTACCTGCCTGGCGACGTCTACAAACTCGAAATTGCCCTTGTTCTGGAACATGATCCATTCGGGGTTGAACAACTGATCGTCGCGCAGGTCGCCGCTGACCAGAAATTGGGGTGGCGTGGTGCCCACGTTGGAGAAAAAGAAGTCGACCAGGCCGTTGTTGCCATAGTCGGTTACCGCAATGCCCATAGGGTAACTGTACTGCTCACTATTGGGATTGGTTGTGTTGCTAAATCGGGCGTTGCCAAGGTTGCGCCAGGTTCGCACCTGACCTGTGTCGTGTGCAACCACCAGGTCTTCAAGACCATCGTTATCCATATCGACAAAAATGCCCATAAAGGTATTGTGTGTGTAAAGAAGGCCCGACGCCTCGGTGATATCGGTGAAGCTGTTATCGCCATTATTCAAGAACATGCGGCTGGTGCCACCATACCCCTCCTTGTTAAAAATATTTTGCCCTTCGACCAGTTCCTTCTTGATGTAGCCTGCGACATACATATCGAAATGGCCGTCGCGATTGATGTCCGCGATGGCCACTGAAAGCGGAGAGGTGCTGTCACCCAGCGGCAGATCAAGTTTTTCTGCAGAAAACCGGCCGCCCTCGTTAAGGTAGAGCCATACGCCCGACGTGCGTGAAATGATCAGGTCCGAGAATCCGTTGGCATCGACATCAATCACCGACGAGCCGAAAGTGGCGTCCTGTAATTCAGGTTTCTCAATAATGTCCCGATCGAGCAGCTTGAACTGTCCGTCTGTGTACTCGAACAGTGCATCTTCCTGGTTGGGGCCGCCACCAATGAACAGCTCTTCTACGCCATTGTTGTCGATATCGATAATGGCGCTGGCGGTGAAAGGCAGTGATTCTGCGTTGCTCAGCTGTTGATCAAAATCGAGGGTCATGGATTTAAAACTCGGCACCACTATGTTAGCCGTCGACACGTCGTATGGAATCCCTTTGTCTAACGAAAATCGGACTATTACGACAACAATAAGCGCTGCCACGATTGCAAGCGGTACCAGTATTAGCTTTTTCATTTTTTATAGTCTCTTATTTAATTTACGTGCTTGCGCGATGGACATGAGAAAGAAAATACCGAAAGCAACATTAAGTGCTATGGGCATCAGGTATTTTCCAACCCCTGGGGCGACCGCGTAGATTACGAAGCTCATCAGCAGCAGCACAATGGGATTCAATATGGCCTGCCACTTTTCGTAGTGCGAGCGACCCGTCAACGCCAAGTAGATGAAAATAAAAGACAACCCGGCGGTGGTGACGCGAACCACGCTGAGCAGACTCTCATAACGGAGATGATACAGTTCCACCAGTCCACCCATGCTGCCTCCAGATTCGTGGAAATGGACCAGGGCGCCGATGCTAGCTCTGGAGCTAATCCAGTCAGCTCCAATCATAAACCCGTAGGCGCTGGCAAAAAAACCCACCAGCGCTAACTTTTGGTTGGCTGGCTTTAGCATCAGGTAGATGTGCCAACAACCCACCACATACAGGGGAGCGGCCAGCACACCGAGAAAATGACCCGCCGTTTGACGATCTTCAGATGCCGCCAACATGAAGTCAAAGCCACCAGAGCCGAAGCGCGCCAGCGGATCGAAGTGCAGTAGAAATTCACCGATGCCGACCAATATCGCGGCCATTAGGCCAACCACTCCCGTCAGTACCATTATTCTTTGTTTTTGATCCTGGAACATAGAAACCCACCCTTGTTCTGCTTCACTCGCTTTCGTGTGAGTGTTGGATGCCCGTTAGGAGCAATCCGTTACACTTAAAAATTACTGGCGACGGGCGTCGAGGATGGCTTTAACCAGGCCCTCTGGCACCTCGACGGGAACCGTCTCATCGGACGCTTCGAAAGCAATGCGCCCCAGCTCAATGGTTCGCTGGTAGGCGGCCAGATATTCGCGGCACTCCTGGCATATGCGCAGGTGCCACTCGAACACGCGTTTTTGCGCATCTGGTAACTCGCCGTCATGGTAGGCCTGCACAAACTCTTCAAACTGTCCGCAAGTGATCATGCCGTACAGGTGCTTAAGCATGAAGCCCTTGAGCCAGCGCATGATGCCGGTAGTGCCCTGCTTACTCATCTTGAGATCTCCCCTAGGAGGACGGGCTCCAACAGCTTCTTAAGCGCTGCTCGCGCCCGGTGTAGACGCACCCGCACATTGCTCTCGGAAATATCGAGGATGCTCGCTACTTCGTTGCCGCTATAACCTTCGATGTCGCGCAGCTGCAAAATGATACGGGATACCGTCGGCAGTGAATCGATTTGCTCGCGCACCCGCGCTTGTAACTCATCGCTTTCAAGCACCTCCTGCATGGACGTCATGCTAGGCCAGACGGGTTCAATACGGCAGCCCTGGGTATCGAATTCAGGTTGATATTGATCGAGAGATTGCTCATTGGCCCGTTGCTGCTGACGCAGCTTCGCCAGCGCACTGTTCACCGTAATGCGGTGGAGCCAGGTTTTCAGGCTGGAGCGGCCTTCGAATTTTGCCAGGCCGGCGAAAGCGTTGATGAAGGCTTCTTGCACAGCATCCTCGGCGAGAGCCTTGTCGCGCAGTAATCTCTCCGCCAATGCCAGCATCCAGCCGATATGTTCGCGCACCATTTTCTCGGCGTCGACATTGTCCTGCAACCCTACTGGCTTCAGGGCATCGCCGTTCGAAGCCGAGGGATCATCGTGCATTGGTATCCTTTCGGCGCACCGGGAAAGTGAAACCCGATAATAGGGTCACCGCTGGGTAATAGCTAGCGACAACCGCCACGTAGGTGAGTATGCCACCGCCGTCATGCTCTTCTGCCTCTCTTCATGTGTCGCTCTCGCCACGGCTGTCGGCGCCCTGATCGAGGTGCCGCTGATGCTGTTAAAGCCAGGGTAAAGATTAACTGTAGATCGTTGCACAGGGGTGCCGTTAAATGCACAATGAAAAACTGAAGTTATAGAAATCAGCGCAATATTTGGCTCCATTCGACCGGCCTATTAGGTTTGCTTTAAATTATGACGACAAACATACCAACGTTATCTGCGTGCCCGGACATCATAAGTAAATGGCTTTCTGGTAGGGAAATGCATGACCTTGTTCACCACTACGACAGTGAGGGTTACTTGGTGTTTGAAAACGTATTAAGCGATGATGAAGTGCAACAAGTGCGTGATGCATTAGAGCCGTTTCTTGAGGAGGATGTTACCGGCAGGAACGATTTTGAGGGCGCCAAGTCAAACCGAATTTATGCCATGCTAAATAAATCGCCGGTGTTTGCCGATTTGATTACGCATCCATTGTTACTAGGCTGGGCAGAAGCAGAGATGGGTGAATCTTGTCTGTTGTCGGCCTGTTTGGCTATTCAGTTGAAACCCGGCGAATCGGTACAGCCTTGGCATACCGATGATGCACATTTAGAAATTCCCCGCCCACGTGCCGCTTATGGTTTGAGTGCGTTTTGGGCGATCGATGAAACCACTGAAGAGAATGGTGCAACAGAGATTATTCCGGGCAGTCATAAATGGCCAGGCGAGTCGATTGCTGGTTCACTGCGCGATGCCAACTTATCGGGCATTGACCCAGACCATGGCGCTGACGACGTAGGGGCGCACGCCGATGCAATTAAGGTGCTATTGAACCCCGGCGATTTGATGATTGCCAAAGGCACGTTGTGGCATCGAGGCGGCGCTAACAACTCAGATAAGTCACGCTTGATAGTCACGCCTCAGTTTTGCCCAGGATGGGCACGGCAATTAGAAAATATGTTGTTGGCAGTAACGCCGGACAATGCCGCCAAGTTACCGCAGCGAGTGCAGCAGTTACTTGGTTACGGCATTCACCCACCTTTTATGGGCTATGTGGATGGCATGCACCCGAGTCGAGTGTTAAAGACTTAAGCAGTAAAATCGGGAATCAAAATCGGGGACAGACTGATGCTCCCCAGATAGTTCGGACACTCCAATAGTGGTATTGTCTACTATTTGGAGTGTCCGAACTATCTGGGCAGCATCAGACCACGATTAATTGCCTTTTCTGGGGCGTCCTGCCTTGGCCGGCGTGACCCTGCGTTGTAATGCCTGTTCAATTTCAGCTTCGAACCGATCATCTCCAAAGGCATAGTTTCCGTCTGTCGCGGCGCGTAGTCGTTTGAGTACGCTTTCCTCAATGGGATAATCAAATAGCCTGGTGTAAGTCGTCAGTCGCTCGATTTTGGTTTCCCCTAAGGCTAGATAGCTCGAATGAGGGGCTATTAAATTGCTGTGCTGACCATTGCCATTGATAGAAAAACTGGACCATGGGTAGCCTTCTGGATGTCGGACCATGTTGGCTCGTACCGGGTTTAGTTCAATATAGCGGTAACAGGTCAGTGCATAGTTCTCGCTTTGCGCGAGACAGGATTTGAATCGACCCTCCCAGAGAGTGCCGCTTCGGCGATAAGTACGGCTTATGTATTGCACAAAAAAAAATTGTGGTCTGTCCCGAAATAATCCACATACAGTACACGCGCAGCGGCGGCGAAACTACCCTCCCGCGCAACCTGGGCAAAGTAGCGTAATTGTCGTGGAGTCATCAGCGCCCTCGTTTACCTATAGGATTATGCAATAAAAAGGGGCACCCCTTTTCATGCCAAAGATCCGGAATACCTTGATATGATAAATCTAGCCTCGAGCACATTCGCTTGCAGAGAAGCTGTTGCGACTTAATCGGAATGATTGGTGTTTAACCCACTCCCCCTTCAATCGAACGAAAATAGAATCCAAGAGTTACTTGCAATCCTAGAATACTTTACTAGTGTTTATATTGGACATTCGTTTCATGGAGAGTATCTGCCCCAATCTGGCAGTGTCGTTCAGATTCTTAAGGAGGAGATTACGATGACTTATATTTCAAAAATACTAAATTTAAATCTATTGTTGGCAGCTCTTGCCACTTTTGTTTCAGTTTCTTCATATGCTTCACCCTTCACGACTGACCAGCAGAATGATGAACTTCCTACAACAGGGGGATATAGCTCGTTTAGTTTGTTGATTGGCCAGTCATTTATTCCAACGTTCAATTCTCTGGATCATGTTGAGTTACAGGTCAACGCGCAACAAACAACTGAGTCAACAACAGTGCATGTTGAAATTAGGGAAAGCCCGACGGGCTTGATGCTGGGCTCCAGTAATCCAATAACTATGACGGGTACCACGATCCAGTTACGTCATTTTGAATTCAGCCCAATCGATATCAGTGCCTACAGCTCAAACTCAAGCTCACTATTTATTGCTGTTGTACGTGACTCAGGCGGTAGCTTTGCTGTATTTCATGCGGGCAGCTATACAAACGGTGAGGCATACACTTCTTTTGGCGGTGGCGGATTCCAGCCTAGCGTTGACTTGTGGTTCCGCACAGGCACTAGTTCAGTCAGCAACCCAGCACCTGAGATAACGGTTACCGACTCAGTGGCCTCGGCAACAGATCTTCAGATACCGTTTGGAAATGTCACCGAGATGAACTCATCCGACAGTACAGTGACGGTTACCAATGACGGGGATCAGCCCCTTACGATTGGCCAGATCGCCTTCAACGATCCCCTGGCAGCCCCATTCAGTATCCCGAACGATAACTGTTCACTTCAGGTGGTGGCACCGGCTGCCAATTGCAGCCTTACGGTCAGGTTTGCACCTCCTTCCACGGGGGCATCAACTGACAGCTTTGACATACCCTCCGACGATGCCGATGAAAACCCGGTGACGATTAGTGTCTCCGGAACGGGCATCAGTGCCGCCGCGCCAGAGATCACGGTCACCGACTCGGTGAACCCGTTTAATGATCTCCAGGTACCGTTTGGCGAGATCACAGAGATGACTTCATCCGACCAGACGGTCACTGTCACCAACGACGGCACGGCTATTCTGGATATTGGTCCGATCGGTTCATTGTTAGCCCCATTTGGTTTCCTGAACGATACCTGTTCAAATCAGTCGTTGTTACCGGCTGCCAATTGCAGCCTTACGGTCAGGTTTACACCTCCCTCCACGGGGGCATCCAATGACAGCTTCGCCATCCCCTCCAATGACGACGATGAAAACCCGGTAATGGTCATTGTATCTGGCACAGGAACAGCGACTCCCCCGCCCGATAGCAACGGGGATGGCATTTCGGATGCCGATGCGATTGCTCTCGGACTGGATCCAAATGATCCGGATGGGGATACCGACAACGACGGCATCTCTGATGTTGACGAAGTTGGCGATGTCAGCAGCCCCATGGACAACGACGGCGACGGGGTTATTGACGCACTAGAACCGGGAGTGGATGCGAGTGATGCAGAAGTTGCCAGTGGCGTACCGCTCGAAAGTGGAGACAGTGTCACTATCGAAACGGAAACCGGTGAAATGCTTGCAGATATCAGCACTGATCCTGTCATCGCTGGCCCAAGCGGGATTAGCTTCCCATTCGGGATGGTTAGTTACACTACATCCGTCCCGAACCCTGGTGACTTTGTGACGGTGCGATTGGTCTTCTCTGCGGATTTGCCCACTCCCCTGGAGCTCCACAAGGTAGAGGGTGCGGTCTTCACGGTACTGCCAACCGCAACAACTGATCCGGATGGTTACTGGACGCAGATAGATGCCAGGACTGTAGACATCACCTTGAAAGATGGAGGTGCGTTTGACCTTGACCACACTGTGAATGGCGTTGTTGTTGATCCAATCGCACCGGGTAGTGGAGATACTGGTGGTAAAGTTGGTGTTTGCCGCGGTCTCGATCCGGTGACGAGTTTGTTCTCGATCTGCCTACAAGCTCACAGTGCAAAGAATCGAGTGGAGCATTTACAGTCGAAGGGCGCGAGCCCGAAAGCGGTAAACAAAGCGCAGTCCGCGCTTGACAAAGCCATAGTGAAGTTCGCCGAGTTGGGAGGAGGAAGTATCCCCGGACTCTAGAAAATCGGAGGTATGGGGTAGTCGTGCTGCAAAGCTCTGTTCACGGCGTCCAGAACCGGCGCCATGGTTGGCTCGCCTAACTGGTACTCCAGGTACACAGCCGAATAGTCAGCGGCTTGGCAGCATGGCATTGCTGCAAAGAATCGGGGACAGACCACGATTAATTGCCTTTTCTGGGGCGTCCTGCACTGGCCGGCGTGACCCTGCGTTGTAATGCCTGTTCCATTTCAGCTTCGAACCGATCATCTCCAAAGGCATAGTTTCCGTCTGTCGCGGCGCGTAGTCGTTTGAGTACGCTTTCCTCAATGGGATAATCAAATAGCCTGGTGTAAGTCGTCAGTCGCTCGATTTTGGTTTCCCCTAAGGCTAGATAGCTCGAATGAGGGGCTATTAAATTGCTGTGCTGACCATTGCCATTGATAGAAAAACTGGACCATGGGTAGCCTTCTGGATGTCGGACCATGTATGAGAGATGTTACTTACCTAGGGCGAGGCGCCATCCAAATTCATTGCCTGCAGACCTCACTCATAGACGGGGATTAGCTAGAATTCGTATTCCAGAACCGCTCTGAAAGTGTAATCCGGAGTGTCGTCATTGAGGGCGAGCACTACTCCCAACTCCCAGCGCACTGCCTTGGCCATGCCCAGGCGCTCGACACCCATAATGGCTGGCCCGAGAGCGCTGGTATCCTCTCCCAAATAGAGCTCTAACGCTGGCTCAAAGCGCGGAGAATATCGGTAGCGGCCCTGCAGGGCCAACGCCGTCTCAAATTCGTCTTCAATTTTGTCACCCCACTCGTAGGCGAGTACGATATTGGCGGTGGCGCTGTAGCGGCCCAGCTCTTTTTCCAGCAGCAGCGCTGATGAGACCTCCCATACATCCAGAGAGTTCTCTTTTTCAAGCTCGAACAGCAGACCGTAGTCCAATGCGTACTCGCCCTGCTCCGACAGTTGCCACAACACCTCGGCTTCGTAGGCTTCAATATCAAAGCTCTCATCAGCTGACTGCTCGCCAATGAGATAAGCCTCAACAAAAACGAACTCCGACACAGCCTTGCCCAGTCCAAATCTGTGAATTTGCTGCCGGTCTACGCCAGTGACCGGATTCTGATCTTCCTGAGTCATCCGCCATTCAAGCTCCCACTCGAGCTGCTCGACATAAGGGTGATAGACCTTGTCTACAGCACTGCCGTCGGCGCGAACGGCCACTGCAGCAACAGTAGACAAAGCAATTGCCAGAGTTGTAAGCCTAAGATCAAACATTGCGCTTACCGGCATTGCGTCGTGCTAGCAAGATGACGGCCAACATCAAGCCGAGGCTTGCCAGGTAGAGTGCAAGCTGTAAATAGCTTGGGGAGGATTCGTAGCCGAACACTGCATAGAGTAACTCGCCAGTAATACTTTGCTCGCTAACCAATGCGGAACTGTCCCATACCGATTTCCCAGCTGGCAACCAATCCACTTGTTCCAATAGCATGGTTGCCTGCATCACCATCCCTGCCCCAATCAGGCAAAGGGCGAGCAGCATGGTGCGCACAGAATAGGATTCCGGCATCGCTCTGAGCACCGCAAATAGGAGTGCGCCTACGCTCATACCAATACTCGCGCCAATTGCGCTACCCAGATACACCGCTGTGCGATAGTCCTCTACGGCGGCAAACCCCGATACGTAAATCCACACTTCAGAGCCTTCACGCACCATCGCGAAACACACCGCAAGCATCATTAACCAATACACCGCGCTTTGTTTCCTCTTCTTTTGAGGCAGGCTCGAAAAGCACCGACTGGCGATAACGACGAGAAGTCCATAAACCGCGATCTGCAAAGCGGCATTGGCAACTTCCTGACCCGCGCCATCAAGGGCGTCAGTGATAGCAGCCAAGCTACTGGCAAAAACAACAATAGCCAGCAGTGCCAGCGGCACCGACCACAGTAGCCAACTTGGCCGCAGACGCAGATGCATTGAGAGGGCGATCAATACGCTCACCAGTACGGCGGCCTCCAGCACCTCTCGCAGTACTAAAATAACGGCATCAATCAACATGAGAGACTCTCATTCAACCACCACCGTGCCCTGCGCAGTTTTGGGGTTAAATTCACCGAAAAATGGGTAACTGCCAGGCGCTAGCGGCCCGATAAATATATTCGCCTTGCGCCCCCCCATAATTACCTTCTCCCGGTTTAGCTCATAACTTTCGAATTCTTCAGGCGTGGCATCCCGATTGTAAATAACCAGCTTCACTTTAGTATCTGCAGGAATAACTAACTCCGCAGGGTGGAAAAGGTTATCTCTAATTTCAATTTCAAATACCGGGGTCTTGGCATTAACCGAAGTTGCCAACAGCGCAAGTAGAATCAACGTAAACAAACGCCTCATCGTATCGCCTCTGTTGCGGGAAACTCGATCATAACCCTAAGGCCTCCAAGAGAGCTCTCTCCCAGCGCTATACTGGCTCCGTGCACCTGAGCGATGTGCTGAACAATGGCCAGCCCCAAACCAGACCCATTGGCACCCGAAAACTCCTGCTCTGATCGGTAAAAGCGCTCAAAAACGCGAGCTCTTTCGGACTCTTCGATGCCCGGCCCGGAATCTTCAACGATAAGCGCAACCCGGTTGTCGTCAGGATAAGCATGCACCAGTATTTCTCCACCTTCAGGTGTGTACTTTTTTGCGTTTTCCAGCAGGTTGGTGAGCAGTGTTTCCAACATAACCGGGTCTCCAAGAATATAAGCCGGTTCGCCCTGCAGAGAAAGAGTCTGTTCCCGAGTAGAGAATTCTGGCCAGGCCCGCGCAGTAACCTGCTGGGCAAGCTTGTGTAGCTCCACAGGTTCAAATCTGGCCTTGATCAACTCCGGGTTGGTGCGATTCAGGTCGAGAATCTGTTCCACCAAATGGTGCATGCGCGCTAAGCCGGCGTTCGCGTGAGCGAGATCGCTGTGATCCGCGGGCAAGTCTTCAGCCAGGTTATGAAGATGTACTTTGAGCACGCTAAGAGGCGTTCGCAGCTCATGTGCCGCGTGGGAGGCGAAGTGCTTTTCACGCTCGAACGCCGCGGATAATCGAGCCAATAGCGCATTGGTGGATTCAACCAGTTGTTCCAGTTCCCTGGGCGGATTTTCCTGCCCCAGTGGCGACAGATCATCGCTGGCCTTACTGTTAATCTCGCGACTCAAATTCCGCAAGGGGCGCAATCCCCATCCTACCAACACCCATACCAGCAACGCAGAAACAGGTAGCCACAACAACAGGGGTAGCACCGACTCCAAAACCACCTTCTCTGCCACTCGATAACGCAAATCTTCTCTTTCCCCGACGATGTATACGATCCCATCTTCATCGACGCGGGTAAGCGTTCGCCAGCGATAGCCGCCAAAATTGGCAAAACGGTAACCCGGGGTTAGTTCATTAATATGCACCTTGGGGGCCCCGGGCGAGTGCAGCGCCAGCGATCCCTTCACCCAAACCTGAAAGGCAAATTGAGCGCCCTCTCTGGCAACGACCTCATCCGCATCACGCACATCGAAGGTCTGTAGCAATATATCGCTGGCATATTCAAGTTGGGAGTCCAACAAACTTTCCGCCTCCTTCATACTCGAAAGATAGCCGTTAAGTGCTGCCAGAAATGAAATCAGGATAAAAGCGGCAACCAGCATTACCGCGAGATAAACGCGAATTGAATTCATAGTTGGGCGATGGTGTAGCCTATCCCCCGCACAGTCTTAATCATATTGGCGGGCATTTTTTTGCGCAGATGATGAATATGAACTTCCAGGCTATTGCTGGCCACCTCTTCTCCCCAACTGTATAGCCGGGTTTCCAGGGATTCTCGCGTTAATACCTTGCCGGCGCTTTCCATCAGGTTTTTCAGCAACATGTATTCGCGGCGAGGAAGTTCCACCGTTTCTCCAGCGCGGGTAACAATGTGCGCCGCAGTATCAATTTCCACCTCGCCGACACAGATCTTGCTGGTCACTGCCGTTGACAGGCGTCGTTCCATAACCCGCAGTCGCGCCGCCAGTTCAGCCATGTCGAAGGGCTTAGCCAGATAGTCATCGGCGCCCCCGTCCAGCGTAGACACTTTGTCTTCCAAACCGTCGCGGGCCGTTAAAACCAGCACCGGGATATGGCCATCGCCCTGTCGCAGTTTGGCCAGCACGTCCAGACCGTCCATATCGGGTAGGCCTAGATCCAGCACGACCATATCCGGTTTTTCAGCACGTACTGCGGCGATTGCCAGCCTGCCACAGTCGACATGATTGACTACAAAACCCTGTTTACCCAGCGCCTTCTGTAAGCCAGCCGCCAGAGATGCGTCGTCTTCAACCAGTAAAATATGCATAGGGTGATATTAACCCGCAGCCGAACTGCCCGCCAGCGCCCACTTGCGGATGACCGGAAGTTGCTTGGCCAGAGCCGAATCAACAATGGACGGGAACATCGCGTTTAGCTTGACAAAGAATCGCTCCGGCCAGCCAAGAAAGCGCCTGGGCTGAGCAGACTCCAGTTGACGCAACAATTCCTGGGCCACGGTTTGAGGGCTGTCGGCTTTGTTGCCCAGCTCCGCATTCATCCCCACAACCTGTTCGGAGTTCATCGCGGTATCAACCGCTCGCGGCGCCAGATATAAAACGTCTACCCCGGTCCCGCTTAGTTCTCGCCGCAATGCCTCTGAAAAGCCACGCAAGGCAAATTTGCTTGCGCTGTAGCCGCAGTAACCTGCGAAGCCGATGCTGCCAAATCCCGAACCCACATTAACCACGGTACCTTTACTAGCGGTTAACACTGGCAGCAGTAGCTGGGTAAGCAGGATGGGGGCCACAGTGTTTATCTGCAGCATGGCGACAATTTGTTGCTCAGACTGGTCCTGAAGTAAGCCAAAATAATTCACCCCGGCGGCGTTGACTAAAATATCCACACCGCTTGCACAGGCGCCAGCAACCTGCTGACGGCCCTCCCCCGTTGCCAGATCCGCCGCTACCGCAAGGTGCTCGGTGCCCGGCAGGCTCACCCTAAGCTGCTCCAACCTGGTCGGGTCGCGACCCACCAAAATCAGTCGAGCACCCAGCGCGGATAGTGTCTGCGCAATCGCGCAGCCAATCCCCCCGGCCGCGCCAGTTAGCACTACGGTTTTTCCCGTCAGATTCATACGTATTTCCCTAGGCTGCCAGCGCGGTCGCTTGCACTGCATCTACACTGGCGTACACATCGCCATACAGTCCATAGAACATTTTTGCGCAGTGAATAATTTGTTGCTGATCCAGGGGATCATCGACTTTGTTCATCAAGTTCTTAAAGAACTCAACGTGAGCAATATCAAGTGCCCCGTGCGAGGTCAGATAAGAGAACGCTTTGTTGGGCAGCCCCGTCGAACTCTGTATGCATTGAGCTGCACTGTCGGCAACTGAGATACTGGTCCCCTCCAGTACGTGCACCATGCCAAAGAAACCCATCGGATTGCCCCGGTCAATCACATGATACGCATACGCGACCATCAGTTCCGTGGCCGGATTGGGGGTAGAGTTAATCGCCGCCTGCCTATCGTAGCCGCACGCTTCTATATCATTGAGAATCCACTCCTGATGACCCAGCTCTTCCTCTACATACTCAGCGAGGGCTGAGCGCAGCCACTCCTTGTCGCCGGGAATTCTTGAGCCAGCAGCCATTAGTAACGGCACTGTATGCTTAACATGGTGGTAGGCTTGACACAGGAATGCCGCGTAACCAGCGACAGTAAGCTCGCCCCGTAGCGCCTGCGCGACTAGCGGGCTGGCGAGCAAATTCTCGCGCTCTGACTGTGTTTCCGAACTTAGCTGATCAAAAAAATTCATGGTGCTGTCTGCTCCTGTTGCTGACGGTATAGGTTGTCTATTTCGATACGGTAGTGATTAGCAATACAATCTCTGCGGACTCGACCGTTGTCGGTAAGCATGCCCGCACCGACGCTCAATGGCTGGGGCATTACTGTTACTGCAAGTATCCGGGCATAATCTGGCAGGCGGCTGTTTACCCTGGTGATTTCCTGTTGCATCAGCTCATGCGAAAAATTCGGCGCACCACTCCACACCAGGGCGGCGCAGTGCGGACGATCATCACCGATCACTACCGCTTGGTGTAACAGCCCACTGGCGAGTAATTCACTCTCGACCCACTCAGGACTAATATTGCGACCGAAGCTGCTAACCAAAAGATTTTTCTTACGGCCCGAGATCGTGACAAAGCCATCCGCGTCTATATGACCTAAATCCCCGGTGGCCACTTCATCCTTGCCCCAGGTATCGGGCTGATTGAGGTATCCCAGGAATGTGTTACCACTGACTACCAATTCCCCGTTGCGCTCCTTCAGCTTTACATGCGGGAGAACGCGGCCACTGGTAGCGCTGCGATCGGCGTCAGGGCTATTCAAGCTCACCACCGATGCACTCTCTGATAGCCCGTAACCTTCATACACCGGCAGGCCAGCAGCTCTAACTCGCGACACGATCTCCGGGGCTACCCGACCGCCACCCACAGCAACGAACTTTAAACTGACCGGGGGCACCCAGCCTTGAGTCATTGCCACGTCCAGTAGGGCCAATATTTGAGGCACCAAAATCATAGTGTGGGGTTGCAGTCGTGTGATCGCGGCCAGAAAAAGATCGGCCTCGATACCCGAACTGCCGGCCATTCCCATAGTTTCAGCGGAGTACACCAGGGCTGTACCACCTTGCAATATGGGCCGGTAAAGCCCGCCGATATTTTCCAGTAGCGTACTTAGCGGTAGCACACACAAATGGTGCGGTTTGTCCTCGCCTACCGCCCCGGCAAGCGACTGAGCAACATTAAGACACTGCTCTAATGACAGGCAAACCCCCTTGGGCTCACCGGTGGAGCCGGAGGTAAAGGTGATCTTGTTGGTTCCTTCAGGGATCTGCGCGACGACCACCGGCTTAAGTGAGACACGAGACATACTGTCCAGACCTTCCACGGGAACGCCCTGCGTGCCCAACAGGGCCTCCAGACGGGCAGCCCCGGGGCCGTCACAAAAGACCGTATCAACTGCCGCGCTATTCAAAGCATGAAGAACCTGCTGGTCGCTGAAAAAAGTGGGAATGGGAACCAGGCAGATCCCGGCTATTTGGCTGGCTAAATCCAGCAGCACCCATGCGACACTATTTCCGGCAAACAGACCTACACAACTCGCGGCTGAAGCCTTTAGATCTTTCGATAGCTGCTCAACTTCGGTGTGTAATTGAGCGGCCGTCAGTGACCCGTGTTCACTCTCAAGAACAATGTGTTGCGGCGACTGCAACGCCAAAGACTGCAGCGACGATTGCAGTAAATTCATCGCATCGCGTGCCGAATATCCTCGGCGAGTGATGCGATCGCATCACTCTCTCGTCGCCAGATTTCTCTAATAGCGGGGTCGTTGCGGCCGTGGGCTGAGGCCTGGCTGATATCAGCCAAAACGACTTTAGGGTCACTCTCGTAATAACTACCCCATTCCTGGGCTTTTGCTCCAAGGCGGCTGGCATCAGCATGGCAAATAACCCGGGTATCAAAACCATGCCGATTTATTGAATATCTCACGGCCCTGTTAGCCGCGAAAAC
Source organism: Halioglobus sp. (assembly GCA_036961205.1). Taxonomy (GTDB): domain Bacteria; phylum Pseudomonadota; class Gammaproteobacteria; order Pseudomonadales; family Halieaceae; genus CALJFL01. The sequence continues at coordinate 275,998 of JBALVI010000005.1, forward strand.
CAGGTAGCGAACATCGGCGGCCGCCAGCGCGGCGGTCACCAGTAGATAGAGGTAAACGCCCTGCCCCGCGCTGGAAGATACAAGGTTGCCCAACTCCATGATGTTACGCCGTGCAACCGGCATCCCGTACTCGGTCAATATCGATGACTGCACACTGACATCAAGATATTGCTCGCAAAATAAAGGTTCCGATGCTGCGCTTCTGAGACCCAGAGCGCCGACCAGACTGTCTTCTCGCTCCAGGCTGCACAACAATGGCAGATACTCAAAAACCTTGGCGCCATATGCCGCACTGAATATACCCGCTATGTAGCGCTCCACTCTTTGTCGATCATCACTCGCCAGCGAACTGGTACTCGCGACCTGGTACGTGGGAAAGGCACGGGGGCCTGCGATCGGGGTCCTGCCAGGCACTTCAATTTGAACGTCCATACTTTCTCCTTGCCCTGTTCTGTCTGCAGCCTTCAACTTATGCCAAATTGCCAAGTTGCTATCAGGCTCTAATTTTTCGCTAACGCGCTGTTCACAACTTCTGTAAGTACCTGAACCTCGGCTTGTCGACCGGTATCGGCAATGCTGCGGCCCGCTCTGGGGGTGGCGTCACTCGCCGCCTTCAGATGGTTTTGAGCCTGCTCATACTCTTTGTTTTCTGCCAGGAACTCCGCGTAAAAATAGTTACTTACGATCCCCTCTGGGTTGGCAGTCAGCCCGAGGAGTAAATACTCTCTCGCTTTATCATCACTGCCGAAACCGATAGGCCATCCCGGAACCTTGAAATACAGGGTACCCAGACTGGTCTGGGCAGCGCCAGACAAGGCAGCCGGGTCCAGTTCTATGGCCTGCTCTAAATCCTTACGGGCGGCCTTGGCGTACTTCATTGCCGAAAAGCTGCTGGCCATGCCAGCGTAGGTTGAATTAACAATACCGCACCATATGAAGGCATCAGGATCCTCCGGAAGCGCTGCGACAACCGTGTCACATTGGCCAACCAATGCTTTCATTTGATCATTTTGGTCGGATCCCGAGAGAGTAAAATTGATTCTGTCCCAGGATTGCTGAATCGCCAGTACATCATCGGCGATCTGTGCATGGGCGCTACCAGCGCTAACGCCAGCGGCCAGGATGATGGAGATCAATGGAGTAAATTTCATGAAAGCCGTCCGGTGTCGTTTAAATAACAATACGGACAGTTTGGATGAGTAACCTTAGGGAAACCTTACGTAACGAAAGGGCTCAATTGCAGCGGGTGTGGGGTTTAAAAGCTGATCAGCCTCGAACACGATTGAATAGGGAAACGACCAGCAGAGTCACCGCACCGGCAGCTATACCAAACAACGCCGCCAGCAGGGTCGGGGTTAACGCAGCCAATACTGGCCCCATAGTTGGGATAGATAGCACGTACTGGGTAAACTGCCCAAATAGCAGGTCTACCGGGTGTAGACCATGAACCAGAATACCGCCACCGACCATAAACATCGCCGCTGTCCCGATCACCGCCAGCGCTCGCATCAACCAGGGAGCGAAATCCAGTAACCTAAGGCCAAACCAGCGCTGAATGCCACGCCAGGCACCCTCTCCGGTTTTCTGGGTCAGATAGAGCCCGGCATCATCAAGCTTTACGATACCTGCGACCAGGCCGTAAACACCTATTGTCATCAAAATTGCTATGCCTGAGACAACCGCCACCTGAGTGGTAAAGGAGGCGTCGGCGACAACGCCCAGGGTAATGACAATAATTTCAGCTGACAAAATAAAATCGGTACGAATAGCGCCGCGCACCTTGCCCTTTTCCAGCGCCACCGGGTCAATTGTAGGATCTGTCAAAGACTCCACGAGTTTATCGTGTGCCGCTTCGTCCTCGGCCTCGCTGTGTAGAAATTTATGCGCGAGTTTCTCAAAGCCCTCGTAACACAGAAAAAGCCCTCCCAGCATTAACAATGGCACGATCAACCAGTCGGCAACCACCGAAATCAACAGCGCAGCTGGCACCAGTATCAATTTGTTACGAAATGAGCCTTTGGCTACGGCCCAAACCACGGGCAATTCACGATCAGCCTTAACACCGCTCACTTGCTCTGCATTCAGGGCCAGATCATCACCCAAAACGCCGGCAGTCTTCTTTGCCGCGACCTTGGACATGAGTGCTACGTCATCGAGAATCGCAGCAATATCGTCAAGCAGTACTAAAAGACTGACGCCAGCCATGCTAATTCACACTCCTGTTAAGTTATTTGTCAGGTGATCGTCTGTACGCCAGTTAACCCGATCCCTAGTGGTCAACGCAACTTCCTGCGACGCTTTGCTGGCATATTCATGCGCGATTTTGGATATCGTGGCAGCTTGCCCTCGCTTAAATAACGATGAATGGTTTCCTGGGAACGAATGCGTGCGACCTTTTTCTTATTGTCGATCAACTCATTGACCTGATTTTGATCAATAACCCTCGCCTTGACGTTGTCATGCCACTGCTGATCAAGGATATCCTGAATCATTTTTTGGGCTTCTTCATCCAGCACCGGACACAACACCTCAACCCGGTAATCGAGGTTGCGAGTCATCAAGTCCGCCGAACCAATATAATAGCGCGGCTTACCCCGATTATAAAATACATAGGCACGGGGATGCTCAAGATAACGATCAACAATACTGATGCCCTGAATATTCTCCGATATGCCCTTCACACCGGGCAGCAAAGAACACATACCGCGAACTATCAGGCGTATCTCTACCCCGGCGTCGCTAGCTTCATACAGCTTCATTACTAACTGTTTATCGACCAAATTATTACACTTGAGGGTCATAGATGCGCGATAGCCAGCCCGAGCGTTCACAATCTCCTGCTCGATCATCTCCATGATTGCCGGGCGGGTGGTATGAGGCGAAACCAATAGCATGCGATATGGAGGGCGCTTGTAATTGTACTGCAGGAAATCGAAAACGTTATACACGTCCTTGCCAATATTCTGATTGCGGGTAATCAGGGTGAAATCGGTATAGAGCTTGGCGGTCTTCTCATTGAAATTACCGGTGCCGATGTGACTGTAAAAGCGAATACCATTTTGTTCCATACGCTCTATTAGCAAAATCTTGCTGTGAACCTTCAGGCCTGGAATACCGAAAATTACGTCGATGCCGCTTTCTGTCAGACTCTGCGCCCAGTTAATATTCGCCGCCTCGTCAAATCGCGCAGCCAATTCAACCACCGCCAGTACGCGCTTGCCATTTTGCACTGCGTTGACCAGCGCATCGATCACCCGCGAATTTCTGGCGACTCGGTAGAGGCAGATTTTAATGCTCGTTACGCTGGGATCCAGAGCAGCGGTTTTTAACAGGTCGACGATGTAATCGAAAGGGTTGTAGGGATAGTAGAGAAAGACATCCCGTTTTTTGATGGAATCAAACAGACTGCCTGGTTCATCGAGGCGCTTGATTCGGATAGGCGGCAGCGGCTTGAATTCGAGGTATTTGGGGCCGACATTCGGAAAACTCATGAAGTCCTTTGAATTATGGTACCGACCGCCAGCAATCATGCTGTCGTATTTTCCAAAACCAAAGCGTCTGCTCAGATACTCGAGTAAACGATCGGGAATCTTACTGTCATATACAAAGCGAACAGCGTCTGCTTTCTTGCGCTGCTTCAGGCTGGTTGCCATTTTTTCGATTAAGCTCTGGGTTATACCCGTGTCAATTTCCAATTCGGCATCACGGGAAAATTTAAAACAGTAAGCATGAAGCTCATCGATTTGCAGCACGCCCCTAAACATTTGAGGCAGGCAAGCGCGCACGACATTATCGAGCGCAATAAATACCTTTCCGCCCTTCCCCCGCCGCTTCGGAATTTCCAGAAATCGGGGTAGTCGGTCGGTGGGAACCTCTACCACAGCATAGTGATAGTTTTCTCCCGTGCGAATGTCTACGGCGAGATGGATTGACTCATCGTTTAGCGAGGGGATGGACTGCCCGTCCCGCAATAAAATGGGCTCCAACTCCGGTAATACGGTGCGGGTAAAATACTCTTGTACAAAGGCGAGCTGACCTTCATCAAGCTGGCGTTCATTAACCATGTAAATTTTACGGGCACGCAAATCGCCCAGCACTTGCGTGTAAATCTTGTCAAAACGTTTTTGCAGAACGACTACACGCTCCTGGATAAATGCCAGCAGGTCTTTGGCCTGTTGCCGGGTAACACCGGATGACACCGAGATCAAACGGCGTACTTCCGCTACTCGCACCCTGAAAAATTCGTCCATATTGTTGGAAAAAATACCAAGATAGCGTAGGCGCTCAATAACCGGAACATTGAGATCCTCGGCTTCTTGCAATACTCGGGCGTTAAACGAGAGCCAACTCAGCTCTCGTGGCATGAACAGACTTTCGTCAAGATCGGCAAGACGTATTTTGAGCGGGCTGGCCATTGGTGTCCTTGGGGTACATGGTCGCGAAGTGCAACCACTGTTGGGGCAAAGTTTCGGCGGACCAATTTATTACAGTTTAGGCGGACGGGTAAAGGGCCTGAGCGAGAGAATTGTGACGCTTTTGTGATGCAGAACAAAAAGAGCCCGGTGAGCCCTGCAAACACAGGGGCCGGGCTAAGGTAGGGACGTTTTCCAGATGGAATCCGGGTGTGTTGGGGCCGTATAGCTTGGCCCGCTTACGAAGCGGCTCTGTTTAGGCGGCGATAACCTCTTCGGTAACAAAAATTTCTGGATACGCGGCTTGTACCGCTGTGAAACTGTAATCTTCCATACCCAATTCTTTCAGCGGTGCGGTGACATCTTGTCCACCTCGTGAAGTCAGGCGCTTTACGACCGCCTCAACCAGGCCTCTGCGGCTAACCAATTGCCAGGTGCCGGTGGCTCGGGTGCGCTTACCCTTGGCATAGCTCATCGCCTCTTCGTAGGCGAATATGGCTCTTACCGCCGCCTTCTCCGCTGTGGATTCGACCGGATACTGCTCTGATCGCAAATCAACAGCGCGCCTGTAGGACTGTATAGCCAGCTCGGGATGACCATTACGCTCAGCGTTGCGGGCAAAAACGTAGCATTTGTCGGGGTCGTTAATTCTAAGTACTAACTCGTGCATAATTTTTCTCCTACCTTCAGCTTATTGGTGCAATTAAATTCGCACTCCTTGCTCACGGAAGAAATAATACTAGGCACGCACCGGGCGCTACATGGCCGCCCGCGTCACCAGCATGACCATTTGCGACAGCACTCAAAAAAAATCGATTAATTACTTTAATTTATTGTCGTTAGCTGTTGTTTTAAAACAAAAAAACCCGCTGACAAAAAATTGCCGGCGGGTCAAAATAGCCGTATGCTTCGGGGCAGAAACATCGGCCAGGGGACGTGTAGTACGTGCGCGTACGCAACGTACTCATCACAAGATAGTACCGATTGGGGAAAGTGCAAATTTTGAGCGATTATGAGATCGCAATCACCTGACCCAGAAGGGTCAGGACTTGAGCGTCAGGACGTCCGTATGCAAATGGCTCAGGACTTCTTCAGCCGTATTGCCGATAAGGCGCGCGGCAACGCCTTGGCGAGCCAGCGTACCAATAACCACTAACTGCGCCCGTACTCTTGCGGCCTCTGAGTTGATCACCTTGGCTACAGGCCCCTTTTTACAACGAAATAACTTAGCCGGGATATCGTGGGCAGCTGCCAATTCCTGCAATCGAGGCTGCATCGCCTCTTTTTGCTCACGAACATAGGTAACTGGATCGATTAGATCCATATCGCTCAGGATTGTGGGGACATCTATCGCGTAAATCAGGTTCAGTGGTGCGTCTAGCGCTTCTGCCAGCAATTTCGCCTGCGCCACCACCGAGTGATTAAGAGCGCGCTTACGCTTATTTTTGGTACCAAGGTCAACTGCTGCGAGTATCGGTTTGGTTTTATGCCATTTTTTCTCAGCTACCAGTAATACCGGCACTGAGCACTCGCGCAACAGATGCCAATCGGTGGAGGTTCTAAAGCCTGCGTGAGCCTGGTTACCTGTCTTGACTACCCCAGCAAAGCCGTTCGCGGCCCTGGCCACTATCCAGGGGTGAACGTCCTTCGCCCAGACGACTTTCAAGCTCACTTTTTGGTCGGCTGACGCGTATTTGTCGATGCGAGCCTGAACGATCGTCTCCCGCTCAGCCATAAGGCGGCGCTTGATCTTCGTTTGCTGCTTACTGTCCGCGTTTAACCGCTTCAGCGGCGCGTACGCAAAGGCCACCACTTCAACCGCATAACCCAATTTAGCCGCAAGTTGCAAACCACGAGGGGTCGCCGAGCACTTCTCCTGTAAATCCGCGACCACCAAAACCTTAGCCATAACGTTGTCCTTATCTATTTTGTGAGTCAATTATAGAGTGAAGCGAGAAATAGAACAGGCAGAACAGCGCATTTTCTCTAGGTAATGATGCAAACCTTGATACAGCTTATTTTATCGCGTCGCGATACTCTGCCGGCGCCTGTCCGGTCCAACGTTTAAAGGCTCGGGAGAATGTGCTGGGCTCTGAAAATCCGAGCAAATAGGCCGTTTCCACTACCGAGCGATTCGCCTGCTGCAGGTATTTTCTCGCCAGCTGTAATCGCGTGTCCTTAAGCAGGTCTGCGAAGCTCGCGCCCTCCTCCTTTAACTTACGCTGCAAGGTGCGATGACTGACATTCATATCCGCGGCTATTCGCTGTTGATTTGGGGGGCCGTCGGGCAGCCGTTCTATAATTTTATCCACTACGATTCGAGAGACACTCTGAGCAAGAAAACTATCCAGATAAGACTGGGCTTGCTCGTCATTGACCCTCGCCAGTGCCGGATCCCCAGTGACCAAAGGATCTTCAATGTCGGCGCGATACCAGGTGATTCTGGTCATCGATGCATTAAAGCTGACTTTGGTGGCCAGCATGTATTCCCACCGAGTTGGATCCGCCGGCTCAGGACGCGCCATTGCAACCTCTACGGGAGCAATGAACTCACCCAGTGTCAGCTTGCACATACGCAGGATGATACCCACGGCGTAGTCGCGCACGGCGTAGGCGAAATCGTCGGTGTCGGCGTTGCCATGCAATTGCAAATGCACCAGCTCGCCGTCCTCTTGCAGACTAAGATCGGCGCCGCTGCTCATCAATCTGCCAAAACGCACCAAACGGCGCAGACCGTCATAGACTGTGTCACTGGCCAGCCACGCCAGACCAAGACCATGCAGTACCTGCGGCTGCAATTGCTCGGCGGCCGACAAGCCAAAGCACTCATCCTCTGTCTCCGCCACGCTGGCTCGCATCAGAGCATGCATTTGGCTCGTGGGAACGCGCCAATCGGGCCTGGCACTGTGGGCCGGATCAATACCCGCGCGCTCCATCAAATCGAGCGGTTCAGCGCCCTGCAGCCGCAGCGCTTTAGCCACAGGTAAAACAAATGTCCCCAGAACAGAATTTTCAACCATAAAACCAATACGCCGCTGCAATCGCTGCCATTATTCCCGCTGCATCGGCCGCTAGCCCACAAGCCAGTGCATGACGCGCATGTCGAATGCCGACGGATCCAAAATAGACCGCAAGCACATAAAATGTTGTCTCCGTAGACCCTTGCAACGTCGCCGCTAGCCGTCCTTGAAATGAGTCAACGCCAAACGTATTCATTGTATCTACCATCATCGCTCTGGCACCGGATCCGGACAAGGGCTTCATCAAGGCGGTGGGCATGGCATCAACCCAGCGGGTATCGGCGCCGAACAGACCGGCAAATGCCCGTACGATATCCAGCAGGATATCCAGAGCACCACTGGCACGAAAGATGCCAACAGCCACCAGCATAGCCAGTAGGTAGGGAATAATGCCTATTGCAGTTTCAAAGCCCTGTTTGGCCCCTTCGATAAACGTTTCATACACATTGACCGACCGCCGGTGAGCCACGCCCAAAAATAACACCACCAGACTGACGATGAGTAGGTTGCTGATCAAACTGGACTGACTTTGTAATTGATCGACGGACAGAGTGGCAAAGTAACCCACCAGGGCCAGCAAAAATGCAAAGCCACCACCCAGGCAGGCGAGCAGCATCCCGTCCCGAAGACTAATGCGCTGTACCCATGCAGTGACCAACAGACCGGCCAGAGTTGAACAGCTGGTAGCAAACAGTATGGGGATAAAAACAGCCGCTGGATCTGGCGCGCCCAGCTGAGCCCGGTACAGTAAAATGGTGACGGGAAAGAGCGTCACCGACGAGGTATTCAGCACCAGGAATAGAATCTGGGCATTGGTCGCTACCGTGGGATTCGGATTCAGAGTCTGCAAGTCTTTCATCGCTTTGATCCCCAGTGGGGTCGCCGCATTATCCAGGCCCAAAATATTCGCCGACAAATTCAATGTCATTGAAGAGATTGCAGGGTGATTTTTAGGGACTTCAGGCATCAGACGGGTGAACAGTGGCGACAACATACGCGCCAGTTTATCGATCAACCCACTGGCCTCACCAACAGCGACCACGCCCAGCCAGAACGCCATAAGACCTATTAATCCAATAGCTAGTTCGACGGACAGGGTTGCCATATCAAACAGGGCTTTTACCATGCGCTGGAAGACTTCTGCGTCTCCCGCACCCAGCCATTGAATCAGGCTGCAGACAAAGGCCAGGAGGAAAAAACCCAGCCAGATTCTATGCAGCATATAAGTGCCGGCCTATAGCTCGCTGTTGCTTGCTTTGCATTTGCCCCACAGTGTTATCGCAGTCCCTGCATAGTTATGTAACCAGCCTAAAGCAAAACCTTGTGATTGCCCAACTTAAGCCAACGCTAGAATGGATTTATTCGGCCCGAGTCGCCTCAGGTCGAAACTACTCAAGAACAACAGTGCGCAGATTAGCGTCTTAGATTAAAGTAACGCCTCCTGCGAATTAGAGATCTTCGGACATGTCATTGGAAAAAAAATCGACCAATCTTTGTTTTAGGGGCGAACAGCAGCGCTTCTCTCACGACTCCAGCAGCCTTGACTGCGAGATGAATTTCTCGATATTTCTGCCACCCAACGCAAAAGAAGGCAACGTTCCAGTACTTTTTTGGCTGTCAGGTCTCACCTGCACGGATGAGAATTTTGTGCACAAAGCGGGAGCTCAGCGCTATGCCGCTGAACACGGTATGGCCATAGTGGCTCCGGATACCAGTCCGCGCGGGGACAACATTCCGGATGACCCTGAAGGTGCCTGGGATTTCGGCATAGGCGCAGGCTTTTACGTGAACGCCACAGAGCAGCCGTGGAAGAAAAACTATCAAATGTACGACTACATCACCGAAGAGTTACCGGCGTTGGTCACTGAGAATTTTCCAGTCAACCCCGACCTGACCGCAATTTCAGGGCACTCAATGGGTGGCCACGGCGCGCTCACTATAGCCCTGCGCAACCCTGAGCGCTTCAAGTCCGTATCGGCATTTGCCCCAATTGTGGCTCCAACGCAATGTCCCTGGGGTGAAAAGGCACTGTCCAATTACCTTGGCCAGGACCGAGAGTCGTGGAAAAATTATGACAGTTGCGAGTTGATCAGAGCCGGGGCCAAGAAGATCCCCATGCTGATTGATCAGGGCGAAGCAGATAATTTTTTAAGCGAACAATTGCGCACTGACTTGCTTGAAACTACCTGTAAGGAGCTAGACTATCCTGCCACCATCAGGAGACAGGCCGGCTACGATCACAGTTACTTTTTCATCTCTAGCTTCATCGGCAGTCACATCGCGTTCCACGCCCACGAGCTAAACAAAGCAAAGTGATTTTTTAGTGGCCTGGGTAGAACAGGGTTTGCCAACTACTGCTCTCAAAGGGCGTCCACTCACCCTCGGGGACTGCAAGCCGCTCAGCGACCAGGTACCAGATTGACGGATTAAAGGTCATACCGCAGTGACTGCCCCGAACCCGGATATTCTGTGATTGGTGATGGCCACCCTCCTGCACAGTTGTCTTCCAGTTGACGATACCGTCGCCACGAGAATAGATGGCCGTTGTCGGCACCGGTGGTGCAAGATGCAAATCAGCTTCTTCAATAGGCAGTTCGTCTTTCGGGTTGAGCGCCATGAATAATCGCGCCGGATACGAACCGGTCATTCGGCCTTCACCAAACGGACTACCCAGCGAGATCACCTGCCGCACCAGTTGAGGAAACTCGCGGGCTAACTCACGAGCGAAAATACCACCTAGACTGTGACCAACCAGGGAAACGGGGCCCTCGTATTTATCGGACAGGAATTTTATCCTGGCCTCCAACGCTTCTAAAACTCCATCCTGCGGACCCAGGTTTCGACCCAGACCCCAGCCGTGGGCTGCGTAGTTAATTCGAGTTAAAAAGCGACGAAAAGACATGTTGTAGCCATCAGCACCGAGAAAGCCGGGCAAGATCATCACCGGATGGCCATCGCCTTTGGGGGCTTTACTGAGTGCTTTTTTGCTGAATTGCAGCGATAACACTTCTGCTGCCGCCCGGTGGGCTTCAGTTAAAGCCAGCAGAGGGTTGGGTGGTGGGATATGCAGCTCTTCATCCCAAGAATTATTTTTTGAGGCCGGATCTACCTTAGCCAAAATTTCTCCCCAGCGTCACGGGGGCAGTAGCACCCCGTATGATTGAATGTAGTTCAAAATAATAACTAAAATCAACCTGTTCCGATAGCCCTCTTTCAAGCAGCCATGCGGACAAACCGTAGACAGGGGAATCGCTTACAACCTGGAAAACTCCTTATTCAGGTTGTAGCGCCGGGAGGTAACATAGGATTCCATGCCTTCTACTCTGCGCAGCGCAGCGTCCAGCCGTTCGCGCGCACGTTTCAATCGTACTGCGCCACTGTCGGCATAGCGGAATACCTTCTTAGGTCTATAGCCATGTCGGCGCTCGTCGTATTCCATGTCCACCGTGGGCTCGTCGAAGAATGGCTCCTCCTCTTGCTCAGACTGGTCGTATTGGCGGTGGGCCGGGCGCGGCGCCAATAGTATCCAGGCGCCAATGTAGGCCCACAGAGCCAGGGTACCGGTGAATAGAAATGCCCCAACCAGTAACAATCGCACCACCCAGTGTGCAACATCCCAGTGATCAGCGAGACCAGCTGCTACTCCGGCGATTTTGCCTTCACGCGTATTGCGATAAAGGTTCATGCCCCAGCCTGCCGCTTTGCGCGAATTAAAACGACGCTTGCGCCCACTGTGATTACGTCGAGCTTTACCGTGTCTTCTGCTCATAAACTACTCCTTGTCCTGTGTTTCGCGTTCAGTTTGCTGCCGCCAATCTGGATGATCAGCATCCAGGATAGACTCTAGCGTCCCAATACGGTCGGTAAGTCTATCCACGGTCTCCAGCATATGCTCCACGCTCTCACGGTCCTCGTCGGTTAAGCTGCGCGATGACCGGCTGACACTGCGATAGTGCAAACTAATCCAAATCGGCGCTACGACGACCATAAAAAGAATGGTCGGCACGAACATGAAATTCCAAAAATCCATTCAACTCTTCCTGTATTTGTTTGCCAGCCCAGAAGCCAGCCAAGTGGATATCATAGTACGCTTTCGCGAATGCCACTTAGCTGTCGCGATTGAGGTCGTCTTTGACAGAGGCAATTTCAGACTTTAGCCGTTCTAACTCGTCGGTAATCCGATCATCTTCCTCTAAGGCACTGATCTCTACAGCAAGACCCGGTGGCACATCGCGACCGACGTCCATAGACTCCAGCTGACTTTCGAGCGTATCCATACGCCGCTCGAAATGCTCAAACCTGGCGAATGCTGTGTCCAGCGCCTCTCTATGTACCTGTCGCTTCACTTTAATACGTGATTCAACGGTGGTACTGCGCATTATCAGCGCTTTCTGCTTGGCCTTCGCATCTGTCAGCTTCTGCTGTAACTGAGCAACCTCAGTATTGAGCTGCGCAATGTGTTCATCGGTGGTAGCGAGCTCTGCGGCAACGACCACCACTTCTTCTTCGATCGAACGTTTCTCCTGAAGAGCCGCACGGGCCAGGTCCTCACGACCTTTACTGATGGCAAGCTTGGCTTTCTCTTCCCAACCAGATGCCTCCTGCTCGGCTTGCTCCAGCCTGCGAGCGGCTGCCTTTCGATCTGCCAGCACTCTGGCCGAGGAACTGCGAACTTCAACCAGCGTGTCCTCCATTTCCTGAATAATCAGCCGAATCATTTTTTCCGGGTCCTCTGCCTGGTCTAACAGGGAATTAAGGTTGGAATTGATGATGTCGGTCATGCGGGAAAAAATACCCATTATCGTTCTCCTGTGTGTGTCTTTTAGCAACTGGCAGGACTATCAATGTCAGCGCCCTACCCCAGTTGCTATTACAGATTCCGTGCCAAGTCTCGTATCTCATTGATTTTAATGGGATTATTTAAAGTTTTAGACAAAAACATTACCATCTTTTTATCTATATAAGTATTTATAACCTATTTATAGGTTATTTAAACCACTTAACAAGGTAATATAGACCCATGAATCAACGTAATGAAAGAATGATCGGAAACTCAGTGAATCTTGCCGCTGCGCTTGATCACATTTCTGAGTTGGCTTCCATCAACCGGCCGATATTGATATGCGGAGAGCGCGGTACAGGCAAGGAACTGGCTGCTGAGCGCCTACATTTCCTGTCCCCACGCTGGGATGCACCACTGCATAAGGTCAATTGCGCCGCCATCGCCGAGCCGCTGCTTGAATCAGAGCTATTTGGCCACGAGGCTGGCGCCTTCACCGGGGCAACCCGGGCACACCAGGGACGATTCGAAAGAGCTGATGGTGGCACCCTCTTCCTGGACGAATTAGGCAACATGTCCCAACGCTTGCAAGAAAAGCTATTGAGAGTTATTGAATATTCAGAATTTGAACGTGTAGGCGGACAACAGACCCTGCAGGTCGATGTTCGTATTGTCGGCGCCACCAATGCCGACCTGCCCCAGATGGCCGAGCAGGGAAAGTTTCGAGCAGATTTACTGGACCGACTCAGTTTCGACGTAGTCCACCTGCCCGCGCTGCACCAGCGGCCAGAGGATATTCTGGAACTGGCTGAGCACTTCGCAATGAAGATGTCCGCCGAACTGGGTTGGGCTTTATTCCCAGGGTTTGAAGAGTCTACAGTACTGGCTTTACAAGCTCACCGCTGGCCCGGCAACGTCCGTGAACTTAAAAACGTGGTGGAGCGCTCCGTGTACCGCTGGGGGAACCCGACAAAAAAAGTAGAGACTTTAATTCTCGACCCCTTCAAGTCGCCCTTCCCGACCACAGACGACTCGTCTGTAGACGCCAAAAGCATCTCCAGCGGAGAGGCCATCACTGATTTTAATAGCCGTGTACTGGCCATCGAAAAGCAGATGCTTGAGGAAGCAATGGCAGAAAACGGGCATAATCAGCGACTCACCGCCCAGGCCCTGGGTCTGAGTTATGACCAACTCCGCGGTATGGTCAGAAAACACCAGATAGGCGGGCAAAGGCGCCGCAATTAATGTCAGGAGAAACACCGACAGTGTCGAACGGGGAACAAACAGAGCTTCTCGCGACGGCGATCGAACACTTGGGTAGCGAAGCATTTCCCCAAGCGATCCTCGCCTGGCTAAGGAGTGTCAGCGCCTTCGACAGCGCAGTGATAATGTCCTATCCCGACACCAGCGCTTTTTCGGTGCTACACAATGAACTTCACGAGGGCGACCAACCCGGCTTCGTTGGCCCCTATCGTGATGGGTTATGGTTGCTATCGCCCTTGTATTTAAGCGTGAAGGCAGGCCTTCGAGGATTTTTCCACATACTGGATATCGCGCCGGCCAACTTTGTCGACAGTGATTACTATGCTCTGTACTACGCTTCCAATGGCGTCCACGATCACACCGCCTACCTTTTTGATGCCAGTGATGGCACGCCAATAGCCATTTCACTGGAGAGAACGCCGGCTCTGCCAAAGTATTCGAAGAAGGACAAAGCACAGTTGCAAGCCGTTGCTCCGCTTGTCGACGCGCTGCTGCGCCAACACTGGCAGAGTAGCGGCGCCAACGCAGAGACCGTAGAGGCCAGCCTGCACCTGAGAGTGCAAAGCATCCTCGAGGATTTTGGCCGAGACCTATTGACCCCAAGAGAGCGCGAGGTCGTACAACTTATTCTGCGCGGCTTCAGTTCGAAAGGCGCGGCGGCAGAACTGGGCATCAGCGCCCAAACAGAGCAGGTCCATCGCAAGAACATTTATCAAAAACTGGGCTTAAGTTCTCACAACCAGCTCTTTTCCATGTTTTTTGACGCCCTCGCCGCCCCAGCCTCAACCGACTGACCCACTCCGCAAGTATGGATACCAGATCCCGCCATACCTGAAGACAGGTATAGTTTTCGGCCATTGTGAAAACTAAAATCGTCAGCAGTAGCTAATGTTTGTTTCGCTCTCATCTGGATTTTATCTGGGTTCGAACACTGTACAGAGGAAGTATGCATGACAGATTTAAGCCTCGAAAACTGGTGGCAGCCGTTTACCAACGTACGCGCTTTTCAAGCCAACCCGCGCATGTTTGCGCGCGCCAGTGGGTCCTTCCTCTACAAGGAAGATGGTCAGGCCGTATTGGATATCACTGCGGGTCTGTGGAGTTGCAATGTTGGCCACGCTCGCAAGGAGATCGCTGACGCCGTTCATGCGCAACTCATGGAACTGGACTTTGCACCGCCTTTTCAGTTTGGGACCACTCCCGCATTTCGCTTTGCTCAGCGCCTGATGGTGCACACCCCCGAAGATATCAACCGGGTATTTTTTACCAATTCAGGATCTGAAGCTGTAGATACCGCCCTGAAAATCGCGCACCTCTACCAGCACGCGCGCGGTAAAGGCAGCAAAACCCGCTTCATCTCCCGCGAACAGGGTTATCACGGCGTTAACATCGGTGGCACATCGATGCAGGGTTTACCGACCAATCGCCACGGCTTCCCCGTTCTGGACAAGGTTGATTTTCTACCAGGCTTACTCGACATTGAGAATAATGCCTTCAGCCGAGGCCTGCCGGCCCACGGTACTGACAAGATGGTGAAGGCTTTCGAAGACATCATTGCGCTGCGTGGTGCCGATAGCATCTGTGCCGTTATTATCGAGCCAATCTCCGGTGCCGGTGGCATGGTGCCGCCGCCTGAGGGTTATCTGGAAAAAATCAGAGCGCTGTGCGATCAGCACGACATCCTGCTGATCTTTGATGAGGTGATCACTGGTTTCGGTCGAACCGGTTCCGCGTTTGCAGCAACGCGCTTTGGTGTGACACCCGACCTGATGACAATAGCGAAGGGCATTAATGGGGGCACCGTACCCATGGGTGGCGTATTGGTCAAAGACAGCATCCAGAAAACCATTTTTGATGCCACACCGACCAACGTTCCGGAGTTTTTCCATGGCAATACATACGCCGGCACACCGGTAGCTGCTGCCGCTGGCCTCGCCGCCTTGGATATATATGAGCGCGAAGGCCTATTTACCTGCGGTAGTGAGGCCAAGGGGCAATATTGGGAAGACGCCTTACACAGCCTGACCGACTTGCCACAGGTAATTGATATCCGAAACTTCGGAATGTTAGGCGCTGTCAGCTTCGACTGCGGCGAGCTACCGATGAAATCACTGGGACCGAAAATTCACCAGCAGTGCCTTGATAATGGCCTGCTGTGCCGAGCCGTCGGCGATAATATGGTGATGTCGCCACCGCTCTCGATCAGCCATGAAGAGATCGATCTGTTTATTTCGGTATTCCGCAAAAGCGTGATCGAAGTACTGGGGGAAGTGAAACGGCCGGCAGTGGCGTCCGCTTAAAATTGCTAGCGGGCTTCGGTGCGCTCAGCGCCGCAGCGTTCACATTTACTACGGGTAAGCAGTTTGCCTTGTTTAACATCAAAGCGCGTTGAAGTGTCGGTACGCCATTTGTGATGGCCGTGTCGGCACAAGGTATTACCCTTGTGTTTATCCTTCAGGGCAGGTTTGCGAAAGGGTAATACATCAGCCAATGTGCTGGCTCACAGAAGCGTGCGATCAAGCGCCGCTTGCCAGGACGCTTTACGCTGTTTACGTGCGGCGGCTGACATCTCCACTTTAAACTCGCGCTCTGCCTGCCAGATTTTTTTGACCTCGGCGGGGCTCTGCCATAAACCAACACCCAAACCGGCCAAATAGCAGGCGCCTGCCACGGTTGTTTCAATCACCTGCGGACGAATAAGCTTTCGACCCAGAACATTGGCTTGAATTTGCATCAACAGGTTATTGGCGGCTGCCCCACCATCGACCCGCAGGGGCTTCATACGCTTGCCCAGGTCCCGCTCCATAGCCATTAAGATATCTGCATTTTGCAGCGCCATAGCGTCCAGGGTAGCCCTGGCGATGTGCGCGCGCCCGGTACCACGTGTTAACCCGGACAATACACCGCGTGCCTCAGGCGCCCAATGGGGAGCACCCAGCCCGGTGAGCGCAGGCACGAACTCGACGCCATCATGGTCACTCACTTGACCCGCTAGTGCTTCGATATCTGGAGCTTGCTTGATCAACTGCAGCCCATCGCGCAGCCATTGCACTGCTGCGCCGCAGATAAATGCGCCACCCTCCAGGGCATACACAGGCTTACCTTTCTCGCCCAACTGCCAGGCCACTGTAGTCAGTAATCCCGACTTGGACTGCAGTTGCTCGCTACCGGTGTTCATCAGAATGAAAGAGCCCGTACCAAAGGTGCACTTGGCGTCACCCACCCCAAACGCAGCCTGCCCGAACAAGGCCGCCTGCTGATCTCCGGCTACGCCAGCAACGGGGATTCCATCAGGCAGACCCTTGACACCCTGAGTGGTTCCCAGAATAGCGCTGCTAGGCACGATGTCTGGAAGAATCTTACCGGGAACCTCAAACAGATCGAGTAATTGCGGGTCCCAGCGAGCTGTTTTTAAATTCATTAAAGAGGTACGCGAGGCGTTGGAAATATCCGTCACGTGTGCCGCACCATTGGTCAATCGCCAGATTAGAAAACTGTCGATGGTGCCAGCGGCTACCCGATCTGCGCGCAACAGCCGGTTAATGCCAGGTGTATTTTTCAACAGCCATCGATATTTACTGGCAGAAAAATACGGATCCAGAACCAAACCCGTTTTTCTTTTAACCAGTTTCTCGTGACCAGCACTTTTCAGCGCGGTGCAAAAATCCGTGGTACGACGGCATTGCCACACCACTGCGTTATTCAAGGCTTCACCGGTTTTTCGATCCCAGATCAACGCAGTTTCCCGCTGATTGGTGATACCAATGGCCGCTATATCCGTCGCCTTGCAGATACGCTTACGCAATATTGAGGTGATGCTTTTTTCGACCGAACTCCAAATATCCGCGGGTCGATGCTCTACCCAGCCAGGCTTGGGATAGAGTTGAGGGAATTCATGATTGACCGCGGCCCGTATTTTGCCGCGGTCATCCATCAGGGCCACCGTACTACCGGTGGTGCCCTGATCTATCGCAAGAACAAACTTAGCTGCCATAGCCTTCGACTGCTTTGATTTCCAGGAAGTCGGTGAAACCATGATGGCCCCATTCGCGGCCATTTCCGGACTGCTTAAAGCCACCGAATGGAACGCCGTACCCGCCAGAGGCGCCGTTCACATGGATATTACCCGCTCGGATTTTAGAGGCGACCTCGCGTGCGTGCTCAACATTGTCGCTCTGCACATAACCGGCGAGACCGTAAGGAGTATCGTTGGCTATCGCAATAGCTTCCTCTTCAGTCTCGTAGGGAATCATGGTCAGAACCGGGCCGAAAATCTCTTCCCGGGCAATCGTCATATCGTTATTGACCTGGGAAAAAATGGTGGGCTGAACAAAGTAGCCCTTGTCGATGCCTTCGGGACGGCCAGGACCACCGGCAACCAACTTCGCCCCTTCTTCAACACCTTTTTCAATGAGTGCCTGAATCTTATTAAACTGCACCTCAGAAACTACCGGGCCCATGGTTGTGCCCTCGGCGAGAGGGTCGCCAACGACTACTCTTGAGGCGACTGTCTTGGCAATTTCTTCTGCTTCTGCCAACTTTGCCGCAGGCACCAACATGCGTGAGGGTGCGTTACAAGACTGCCCGGTGTTGGCGAACATGCTCATAACACCTCGTTTGACCGCCGGCTTGAGTTCGGCATCGTCCAGAATGATGTTAGGTGACTTACCACCGAGCTCCTGTGTTACACGCTTTACGGTAGGCGCGGCATTCTGCGCCACCAAAGTTCCGGCGCGGGTTGAGCCGGTAAAGGACATCATGTCAACGTCGGGGTGACCCGAAAGCGCCGTACCCACTACCGGTCCGTCGCCATTGACCATGTTGAATACACCGGCCGGAACACCCGCCTCATGCATAACCTGGGACCAGATGTAAGCAGACAGGGGCGCCACTTCACTAGGCTTCAATACCATGGTGCAACCCACGGCGAGCGCCGGTGCAACCTTGCAGCCAATTTGATTAACTGGCCAGTTCCAGGGAGTGATCAAGCCACATACGCCAATGGCTTCCTTGAAGATGCGGTGATCGCCCATATTCTCTTCAAAGGCAAAATCCTTAAGTACCTTGGCGGCCTCTTCCAGGTGACCCAGTCCACAATGTGCCTGTGCACCAACTGCAAACTCTTTAGGCGCACCCATCTCTTCGCGAATCGCATCGGCGATGTCGTTATAGTATTTTTTGTACACTGCGACGCAGGATTCAAGCAGCTCCAAACGCTCCTGACGCGAAGTGCGGCTAAATGACTCAAAGGCGCCACGGGCTGCTGCCACTGCCAGATCCACGTCGGCTGCAGAGCCCAGAGAGATTTGCGCGCAGACCTCTTCCGTTGCGGGGTTGATTACGTCGAAATCATTGGCTATTACCGGGTCAACCCATTGACCATTGATATAAAACTGCTTGCACTCTTTCATTGTTGAACTCCAGTAGACAGGTTTTAAAAAAGGTCACTAGTGTAGCACCAGAATCTCACCTTACCAGCACCCTGATGGTGTTATGAACTGGCGGCCAGGCGATATGCAAGTGCCTCCAGAGTGACAGCACCACTACCATCCCTCAACGCGCGGCGGCGGCGGTTTGTCCAGCGTTCACTCCAGATTGGAATTACCTGACGATCAGCCGTATTTTTCGTCTCATGCACCAAATTTTTAGAAAATTCCATCATTGCCATTTTGACCAGTTTTATCCACAATCTCGGGCTTCGAATTTACCTGAACCAAGCCGGAGTGTTACATGAACGAAGCCGTCAACCAGGATGATATGACCCTGTTCCGAGATATGGCGCGCCGCGCCTTCGAGCAGGAAGTAGCTCCTCACTTTGAAGAGTGGGAACAGCAGCACATGGTGCCGCGCGAACTGTGGCGAACCTTGGGAGCCGCTGGCCTACTCTGCCCTGACGTCGATGAGGCCTATGGCGGCGCAGGCACTACGCCCCACGTTACTCTGGCACTGATCGAAGAGCTTTCAGCGATGGGCTTTGGCGGCGTGGCTACCGGGTACGGTATTCACTCCAATATTGTGGCTCCCTACCTGAGCCGCAAGGGCACTGAAGAGCAAAAACAACAGTGGTTACCCGGCATGGTCTCCGGTGACGTGGTCGGCGCACTCGCTATGACCGAACCAGGGGCTGGCTCCGACGTTCAGGGTATCAAAACGAGCGCCGTCAAAGATGGTGACGAGTGGCTTCTCAACGGCTCCAAAATCTTCATCACCAATGGCATTCATGCCGACCTGGTTATCGTGGCCGCGATCACTGACCCTGGTAAGGGCGCAAAAGGCACATCCCTGTTTCTGGTCGACACAACTCTCCCAGGCTTTGAGAAGAGCAAGAAAATTGAAAAGATTGGTCAGCACACCTCTGATACTGCCCAGCTGTTTTTCCAGGATGTACGCCTCCCCGCCAACGCCCTTCTCGGTGGCCTGAATAAGGGCTTCGTGGTGATGATGGAAGAACTACCCCGCGAGCGACTGGGCATTGCTGCCCAGGCCATTGCCGCAGCGAAAGGCGCTCTGGATATCACCGTTGACTATGTTAAGGAGCGTAAAGCCTTTGGACAATCTATCGGTGAATTTCAAAATACACGCTTCAAACTCGCTGGCGTAAAGACCCAGATAGCATTGAATCAGGCGCTCTATGAACAGTGCGCCAACGAGTACGCCCGCGGTGAGCTAACCGCCGACAAGGCGGCAATGTTGAAATTGGCATCCACCGAAATGCAGTGCAGCACCATCGATGATTGTCTGCAATTGTTTGGCGGCTACGGCTATACTAGCGAGTATCCAATATCGCGTTTCTACACTGACGCACGAATCCAGCGTA
Organism: Halioglobus sp.; assembly: GCA_036961205.1. GTDB lineage: Bacteria > Pseudomonadota > Gammaproteobacteria > Pseudomonadales > Halieaceae > CALJFL01. The sequence goes on from JBALVI010000005.1 coordinate 296,290, forward strand.
TCTACGGCGGCTCCTCAGAAATCATGCATGAGCTGGTTGCCAGATCTATGCTGGGTCGCTAATAAGGCGCATCATTTGAACTCACAATTTCCGACCTTCGTCACCCATCTGGAGTGTTCACTGACCGGTGAGCGCTATCCTGCAGACACACTCCACGGACTTTCGGCCGCAGGCAGGCCGTTGCTTGTTCGCTATGACCTGGAAGCGCTCGCTAGCGCGATCAGTAAAGACGACCTGAAACAACGCAGCAGTGGTGGATTCTGGAGATACCGGGAGTTTCTACCTGTACGCAGGACGGAGAACATAGTCGCTCTGGGGGAGGAAACCACCCCGCTGATCGAATTGAAACATCTCGCTGCCACCCACCAGCTAGGCAAAGGCAAAATAATCGTCAAAGACGAAGGTCGTTTGCCTACTGGATCTTTCAAAGCCCGAGGTTTGGCTCTAGCCGTTGCCATGGCCAAGGAACTGGGCATCAAGCATCTGGCCATCCCGACTAACGGTAACGCTGGAGCCGCAATGGCGGCTTATGCCACTGCCGGCGGTTTGCAAAGTACGGTATTTTGTCCAGATGATACGCCGGATATCAATGTACGAGAGATTAAAGCCCAGGGCGCAGACGTTTATCGGGTCAACGGCCTGATCAACGACTGCGGCAAGATTGTAGGCGAAGGCAAAGAAGCCACAGGCTGGTTCGACGTATCAACGTTGAAAGAGCCCTATCGGATCGAAGGCAAGAAAACCATGGGCCTGGAACTGGCCGAACAGTTCAACTGGCAACTCCCCGACGTTATTTTCTACCCCACCGGTGGCGGCACTGGATTAATCGGTATGTGGAAAATGTTCGACGAACTGGAAGCGATGGGCTGGATAGACAGTAAACGACCTCGCATGGTGGCGGTACAGGCAACCGGTTGCGCGCCCATAGTGAAAGCCTGGCAAGACGGTGAAGAGCATGCGCCATTGTGGGAAAACGCCCATACCGTGGCCGCAGGAATCAGAGTACCAATCGCGGTCGGCGATTTTTTAATCCTGCGCGCGGTTCGCGCCAGCAACGGATTCGCCATCGCGGTTGAAGACGAAGACATCATGCAGGCGCTGACGGAAGTCGGGCAAGCTGAAGGTTTACTGCTTTGCCCGGAAGGTGCGGCAACTTACGCAGCCTACAAACAAGCTTTGGCTCAGGGTCTGGTATCCAGAGAGGAAACCGTAATATTGTTTAACTGTGCCACTGGTCTTAAGTATCCGCTGGAGGAAGCTCCGCAGCATCTGGATCGAAACAGTCCCATTGATTACAGCCAGTTTTAAAACCCAAAATAGGCTCATCGCCCAATACCGTGGCACCTGATGGCAGAACAAGAAGACCGCGTTTTTCAATAATCTTTGGATCCGGTGTATTCTACCGGCCGCGAACGCGACAGTGTTTCTCAGTCGCTCCCGGTGTGCCGGACCAACGAATTCGCTTGGTGAGAAACACTGTCCCGTCCGCGTCCTAGGCTGGTGCCGTCTTGCTCGATCGTAGTAATCTATAAAACGCTTCAAGACAATTTAGGTAATAGGGGACAGACCCCAATTAGTCAAAACAATACGCGACGGAAAAACGTGGTCTGTCCCCGATTGTCCCGTAACTGCGCGACCGGGTTGAAGTATCCACTAGCAGAAGCTTCGCAGACTGTGGACCGAAATAAGCCTATCGACTACGCTCAATTTTAGATCAAAAAAAAGGGCAGTGTTAGCTGCCCTTTGAATTACAACGACAGTGCGTCGCTAAATCACCACTTAGCCTTAGAAGCTGTAGCTGGTACGCAGGTACCAGGAACCACCTTCATAGTTGGCGGCAGCGCGACGTGGGTAGGGCAAACCTACGCTGACACGGTTGGCGTAGATGCCATCATCCTTGATTTCGTCGATATACTCGTCGAAGACATTGGAGCCACCGAGGGTTACGTTCCAGTTCTCGTTGACGTCCCATCCCAGTTCAAGGTCGACATAGATAATTGGGTCAATTTTTGCGCTCCTGTTTCCCGGTTCACCGCCGACCTCACCGCGCTCATCATAGGCACTGCCGTAATAATTGGCCCGGACCATGAACCACCAGTCCTGGGCAAACCGGGTGTTAGCGGTTAATGCAAACCGGTCTTCCGGGAAGTTGGTTTCGATCTCACTTATTGTGTCGTCGCTGACAGTCAGGATACCGTTAATAGGGCTCTGGCCTGTCACTTCGGTCTCGTTATGATTGTAGGCGAAGGTAAAGCTTGTGTCGGCACTACCCGACCAATCCACGTTTGACGTCAACACGACATCTATACCCTGATGCTCGACATCCAGGGTGTTGGTGAAAAAGGAAATCGTGTCATCCCCGTCTTGAATATCACCGGTACGGTAGATACGGTCATCCACTTCTACCAGGTAATAGTCGACGGTTAGATTAGTGGAATCGCCAATATCGCTGGTAAAGCCGATGCTATAGTTGAGCGACTTTTCTTCCGTGAGATCAGTACCACCATTCCTGACCGCCTGAGGATCGGTAGCAGGAATCAATCCCTCTTCTACCTGCAAACCGGTAGTGCCATCAAAGGTAGTGATCGTTGTGCGGAAATTACTCTGTCCCGGGCTGGGGGCATGGAAGCCCGTTGATATCGCACCACGGAAAGCAAGCCGGTCAGAGACACGGTAGCGCGTTGCTATCTTACCATTAGTGGTATCACCAAAATCTGAGAAATCCTCGTAGCGTAGCGCGTACTGCATTAACCAGTCATCACTGACATCGTGCTCCAGGTCGCCATATACCGACCAGTTATCGCGATCAAATTCGCCTCCGTTCAAAGGCTGTGTGCCGGCCAGGCCACTGGAACCCACGCCTATGTAAGAATTCAGTTCACCGGCGTTATTGGTAAATGTTTCTTCGCGCCACTCGGCACCGAAAGCGAGACTGACATTGTCACTAAGAGCCTTGGAGAAGTCGGCGTTGAGGTTGAATTCCTCCTGCTCCAAGCCGCCGGGATCGAAATCCATTTGCAAAGGCTCACCATCTGCACCCAGACCCAGGGTCGAGTTGACGGTGTTGTTGAGCGTATAATCGAGTTCATTCGCGCCAAAACCTACGCTGAAATCGTAATAAATGTCGTTGGAGAAGTTGCCCCTTATGCCACCGACCAGAGAGTAATCCTCCTGATCGCCGTCCAGTAAAGGTGTGAAACCAGTTTCCAGCAGCACCCCGTCATAGCCATCATTCGCAACCAATGCGTTCAGACTGCCGTGAGTGGGAGGGCGATAGAAGAAACGGGTCCGTCCTTCTGTCTCGTTATAGCTACCGAACAAGTAAGCCTCTGTCGTATCGTTCAAGTCATAACCGCTGTTGAAGAATAAGCGGTAGCCGCTGGTCTCTGGCCGGCCCCATGTTTGCGCTAATGGCGCTTCGCCAAATGCCGCATCCGAGCCAACTCCCTGGGCGCCGCCATCGATGAGGGCCTGTGCATCTGGCCGCTGGTCACCACGCGAATGGCCCTCGTTATCGGTCCATTCCGCAGTAAGATTGAGGAAGCCATTGTCTCCCAGCGCAAAACCGCCGTTAGCGCCTACTTTGACACTCTGCTCGCCTTCAAAGAATTCACCATATTGGACCATCACCGAGCCGCCCTCGGAGGCGTCGTTCATCCGGAAGTTGATCACGCCGGCAATGGCATCAGAACCGTACTGCGCTGCGGCACCATCGCGCAGCACTTCAACACTCTTCAAACCGAGGCTGGGAATCATGCCCACATCAACACCGTGTGCGCCCGCACCTGCAGCCGGGGCCAGCATCTGGATCAGAGAAGAACGGTGCCTGCGCTTGCCATTGACCAGCACCAGGGTCTGGTCAGGTGCCATGCCCCTGAGGGATGTAGGCCGAATAAAAGCGCTACCATCTCCAGTCGCCACTGTGGCCGAATAGCTTGGCACCAGCGCTTTCAGGTTATCAGTAACATCCGCACTGTTACCCATCGCATTGAACTCCTCACTATTGAGGACGTCCACTGGTACAGGTGAGTCGGAAACTGTCCGCTCTTTGGTGCTACGGGTACCCGTCACAATCACTTCTTCGAGCATTTGCGATTCCTGGGCATTAACCTGGGCGGGGATAGCCAGCGTCGTCACTGCAGCTGTTACGGCAAGGGACAGTAGTGTTCTAGGGGTCATGGGTGATATCTCCGGTTCATTTTTATTGATAGTTCTGGTGATTTCGTTTATCTCGGCTTAGGCAACTCAGGCTCGCTTCCGCCCAAATACTTAAAAGCCATAGAAATTAATAACCTAGCGACCACTATAGACCAGAGACCAACGCTAGAAGATAGCGAACGCTGTTAAAAATTCACACTCGAAAACATGGAAATTGGGATGAATATCTACACCTAGGGGGAGCTCGAACGCTAGAAATTACTGCCACTCGATGCTTTTCAGCATTCGAGTGGCGTAGTGTCGCAAGCGAAGGTCGGGCTCAGGCAAGCTCCTGCAGCGTATCGGCAAGCGCACTGATCAGGCCGTCTATGTCTGTCTTTTCAATCACGAACGGCAAGCCCATTTGGATCGTGTCACCGCCGTAGCGCACATAAAAGCCCTTCTCCCACATGCGCTGGGCGATCTCGTAGGGACGGCGTGCAGGTTCGCCAGGATAGGCCGCCAATTGCAGCGCACCGGCGAAACCGTAGTTACGGATATCTGTAACGTGCGGGCTACCTTTGAGCTGGTGCAGCGTCTCTTCGAAGTGCGGCGCGAGTTGCGCTACCCGCTGGGGTAATTTTTCGTCTACTAAAACATCCAGAGCTGCGATGCTGGCTGCACACGCAACCGGGTGAGCCGAGTAAGTGTAGCCATGTGGAAATTCCAGCATGTAGTCGGGACCGCCCTTTTCCATAAAGGTCTGGTAGATCTCGCTCTTGGCAACCACTGCGCCCATAGGGATCGCGCCATTGGTCATTTGTTTGGCGATGTTCATGATGTCGGGTACCACACCGAAAGCATCGGCCCCGGTCATAGCGCCCATGCGACCGAAGCCGGTAATCACTTCATCAAAGATCAGCAGGATGTCATTAGCGGTGCAAATGTCGCGCAAACGCTGTAAATAGCCTGCTGGCGGCGGAATAACACCCGCGGACCCAGCCATCGGCTCAACGATAACAGCTGCGATATTCGACGCATCGTGCAACGCGACCAACTCGCTCAATTCGTCAGCAAGGTGCCAGCCATTGGCCGGCATGCCTTTAGTAAAGGCATTATCGGCAAGCAGCGTGTGTGAAAGATGGTCAGCATCCACTCCCTGGCCAAACATTTTGCGGTTGGCAGCAATGCCACCCACTGAAATGCCGCCGAAGTTAACCCCGTGATAGCCCTTGGCGCGACCGATTAATTTGGTCTTGGCCGGCTGACCTTTTTGGCGCCAGTAGGCTCGCGCCATTTTAAGTGAGGTATCGGCGGACTCCGAACCGGAGTTAGTAAAAAACACATAGTCCAGGCCCTCTGGCGTCAGTGCCTTTATCTTATTGGCAAGCTCAAAGGAACGAGGCTGGCCAAACTGAAATGCCGGGGAATAATCCAGGGTCTGCATCTGGCGGTGCACCGCCTCGGTGATTTCTGGACGGTTGTGACCCAGGCCGCTGCACCACAGACCGGACAATCCATCCAGCACCCTGCGGCCTTTGTCATCTATGAAGTGAACACCTTCGGCCGCCACAATCATCCGGGGATCGTCTTTAAATTGGCGATTACCCGTGTAGGGCATCCAGTGGGATTCAAGTTCTTGTCGGGTCAGGTTGTGGGATTTGGGCATGCCGGTCATCACTGTTACGTCCGCTAAAGGTGTCAAACCCGAGATGCTACCTTCTCAGTAAAGTTGCATAAATCAATATCTATACACGTTTAGTTTCATTAAAATACACCTATCGACGGATGAGAGGGCTGCAGCCATGGTACGCAAGGCACTATTAGGCAATGTGACAGACAATGACCTGCGCTTGCTGCGGGTATTTCGAGCGGTAGTGGCTTGCGGGGGCTTTTCAGCAGCAGAACTGGAACTGAACATCAATCGCTCAACGATTTCCAGGCACATCAAGGATCTGGAGATTCGGCTGGGAGTCACCCTTTGCCGCCGAGGTCGCGGCGGTTTTGCACTTACCGCGGAAGGTGAGCAGGTTCACCAGAGCGCTCTTAAGATTATGGCCGCAATGGAAGACTTCAAGCACGAGGTCGATGACATTCATCAACGACTCACAGGATCACTGGCGATAGCCCTGTTCGACAAGACGGCCACCAATCCCATGTGTCGTATTCCGCAGGCACTCGCCGATTTCGATGTGCAGGCGCCGGAAGTGAGTCTGGAAATCTATGTAGAGCCGATCAATGCGATTGAGCGGGATGTGATGGAAGGCCGTTTTCACGTGGGCGTCATCCCCAATCATCGACCCTCCTCCAGCCTTAACTACTACCCACTATTTGAAGAACAGATGTATCTATACTGCGGCAGCCTTCATCCTCTATTCGCAGAAAATCCAGAGTTGACGCCCGCGCAGGTCCGGGAATGCAAATATGTGGGCATTGGCTACCATTCTCCCAACATGGAAGTGACACAACAGCTTGGCCAGAAGCGCGACGCTACCGCTTATGATCAGGAGGCTGTGGCTCATTTAGTGTTATCCGGCCGCTATTTAGGATATTTACCGGAACACTACGCCGCCGCTTTCGCGCAACAGGGATTGATGCGCAAACTGTTACCAGAACAGTTTCAATACATGTGTCAGTTCAGCGCTATTGTAAGAGGATCACCGCCACCGAGCCGGGTGGTGCAGACTTTACTGGACGCGCTAGTTGAACAGCATCACACCGGATTGATGAACGGCGGGTAAATCTCGTCTACATCGTTATGTAAATAGATCCAGTTCTTATCCTCCAGTATGGTCCGGTGCCTGGCTCCGGGAATCGCACTATCAGCCGCTTCATAGCCCGCGTCGCCGGCGAATAAAAGAGCCGGGCCTCCGTCGCCACGCGTTAAAACGGGTTGTACCTCCGGGGGAACTATATCGCGCTGCTGGACCAGCATGACGGCGATATTTTCGTAGCCGACCAAACTGGAAAGGGTGACAAATGTGGGTGGCATCATACCCAGGCCGCCATCTTTGTGTTGATCCAGCGCATCCTGAATATTGATCCACATAGCCTCGTGAATTTCGCTGCCATCGATAATCACCCGCTCCTCGCTGGCAAGAGGCGCTGCATATATCCAGGTTTTAAATCGCTTGGGTTCCACGACGGGCGTGGTCCAGTGGCTTAGTTGCACCATTGAGTCGATGTCGGGACGCAGGCCACACTCCTCTTCCGCTTCGCGGGCGGCCGCCAGGCAAGCTGCCTTGGCAATGTCTCCCCCCGCCTCTTCCATATCCTGTGGCTCCAGTGCACCACCGGGGAACACCCACAGACCCCCGGCAAATTTCACCGCCTTGTTGCGCTTTAATAGCAGTGTTTCCATACCGCGTAGTGTATCTCGGAGCAGGACAACCGTGCTTGCAGGTCTGGCTTCAGCGATTTCTGGCATATAAATCTCACAGTAAATTGGTCAAAGTTGGGCAAAATCTTACTATCAAAAGACATGCTTACCATTATCATGTCGCGAGACCGGCCGGTAAAGGCGGATGATCGCCGTTTTCAATTTTTTGTAACACCACCCGACAAGGAGCAATCACCGCTGTGGACACTTACAGCCGTTCATATCCAGGTAAAACTCTCAGTCTGGGTATCTTTAGTCTGATCGCACTAGCGATGATATTCGCCATCGGGATGCTACTTCAGGTAAAGGATATGGTACAGCTCAAGATCCTCATCGAAGATAGCGGCCCGGTGCAGATGACTGGCCAATTCGCCATCGGATTGACCTTTGCCGGCTGCTTGTTGTCCGCCGTGCTCAGCAGCAAACGGCGCGTCTCTTTTCTGCCGCTAAGTTATCTGACGATGTTCTACTTTCTTCGTGAGGCCGACTTCCACTATAAAGTGTCAGAATTCGCCAAAGCAACTCAGATCAAGCGATTCTATCTTCACGAGATGATCCCACTGTCCACCAAACTTTTTATGGCCAGTATCATCATCCTTTTTCTGGTGGTGCTAGTGAAATATCTGCGGCGTGAAAAAGAAGGGTTCTTGCAAGCTCTGCGCCATAGGATCACCTGGGCATGGTTTGCCGTATGCTGGTCTGTAGTGTTCGTTACATCCCAGGTGATTGACCAGATTCCACTTTTTCACAATGAAAAAGGACAAGTCTTTGAAGAAGTGTTCGAGGCCAGCGCAGAGGTTATCGCCCTGCTGACCCTGATTCTATTCTGGGTTCAGGTGTGGGGAATGTATAGAGCGAAAACTGTATCGACGACGTAATTGCACAATTTACCGGCACTTTGCGCTACTTATTGTTGGCAATGTGCCTGGTGTTTACCGCCAATCCGCAGGTGCTAGCGACGGACCTATCCAGCTATCACGGCGCTGGCGATCTGCCGCCGGTTCAGGATCAGGCACTTCGGGAAAAGCTACGCATCGCGGTTTGTGAGGCAGGATTCTGTGATCTTATTGCCGCGGATCGATTGTCAATTGCACTAGCAATATACTCGTCGGATTCGGTTCCCAGCTTGGCAATGCTAAACGGCCACAATATGGTATATGCCGCCAGCTTGCCAAAAATCGCGATTCTGCTTGCGGCTATGGTCTCGGCGCAGCGGGGCGAGCTGGAACTGAGCGCTGCGCTCACTGAAGATCTGCATCAAATGATACGAGCGTCCTGTAATGCCTGTGCCACACGTGCACTGACTGCAGTCGGTCGAGAAAATTTACTCACTATCTTGCAGGAACCCAACTTTGCCTTTTACGACGAAGATCGTGCTGGTGGCCTCTGGGTAGGCAAGGACTATGCACCCTCATCCGCCTATCGCCGCGACCCGATCAAGAATTTGTCGCACGCCGCGACGGCTTATCAGGTAGCGCGCCTCTACTACCGATTGGATGGCGGCGATTTGCTTGAACCCAAGTACACAAAAATAATGAAGGAGATGTTGGCGAAGCCGGCAATCGAACATAAATTTGTGGCCGGACTGGCATCATCCCAGGCCGACATCGTCATGCGCAAGTCCGGTAGCTGGGAAATTCACCATGCCGATAGCGTATTAGTGAGACATGGGCAGCAGAGTTACATTGCTGTCGCCTTGGTAGCGGATGAAAACGGCGAGCAGATTTTGCGCACTCTGATCCAAGTGCTAGATACACTGGCGGGGCCACCTCTGACTAAAGCCCGTGCCGCGCCTTGATTAACTGATGCACTTTGGTGCCCAGGGCCTGATGGGATTCGGCAGCATTTTTTTTCAACACATTGGAAAGCACTACCGAGATGTAGTGAACTTTTACATCCCCAAACACTTCCTCAACGACGGTCAGCGAGTTCATATAGTTGCGTTGATTGCCGCGATAAGAGCGACAGCTAAAACCCTCTTCCGGGACACAGCTATACAATGAGCCAGACTTGAAATAGACAGCTGCCCCGTTGAGTGCAGGCGCCGATGCATAGCGAATACGTCGCTCAGTGGCGTACAGTAAACGTTTGAGCTCCAAACTACTCCACTCATCTACCAAACGGCCCTGCTCCAACTGCAACATCAAGGCAACCAGACTGCGCCCTGAGGCATAACTGACACCACCGCCACTGACAGCGCGCTGACCGCCTTTGGTGAAGAAGCTGCCCTGCCGAATTTCCGCGAGGGAAAGGCCGGCATCGGTGACCGGTTGCCAGAAGGTTCGCTGGAACAGTTCGGTTTTTTCCCTGGACGACAACTCATCAAAGATCTTGTCGGCCGCCTCGCTATTCACAGGGTATAAACGCTCCAAATATCGTAGCAGCATGGCCTCTCTCATCACCATCGATGCCGCGGAATTGGAGCTGGCAGACAGGGTCCAATCGAGGTATTCCCATAAACTGCCAATGTCTCCGTCCTGCATTGATCGTCGCGTCAACTCGCCACTGTCGACGTTAAAAAGACGAATGGTGTGATGATCGCTGTGGGCAAAGCGGTCGGCCACAACATCGTGACTGCGCAATAACTGCTGACGCTCAGTGACCTCGGGGTAAAAATCTGCCAGCGCCTGGAACAAGCCCAGCGCAGCCAGAACTTTGCCGACGCTGCCCACATTCTGTTTGTGAGTGTCCCTATGCTGTGCATATACCGGTTTATTGGGATCGGTCAGATCCAGCAGTGCAACGCTGTAGAACTCCGCCTCATCGCCAAGCAACGCAACGATCTCATCACCTAGCGCCTGATTAGCATCTGGCACAGTAAAACGTTGCCCGCGCAGCCCCAGTACAATTTGCTCGGTGTGTAACAGGGCTCCCGGCGGCTGGCGACTCCCCGCCAACGAACCTGACTGGGTCAACCTGGCTTGCTCCAGTCGACGTATGCCAGTGTCGGCATAACCGTCCATGGGATATGACCGGATCTCCGCCACAAACAGCATGCTGACAAGAGCTGCCAGCAAAAGCCCCATCTTCACAGACCGGGCCGCTCAAGCAGATCAACAGGTTCTACCCTATCGATTAGAAATTCACTATCCATACGTTGCAGATATTGGCTACTTTCCGCCGCCCGACTCTCCACAAATGGGCGAATCTGAAACAGACGCAAGCGATCGTCCACGAAACCAAACTCAACGTCCGCCGCTACCGATTCACCCTGTCCGTTCACCAGGCTGGGAAACTGGCTGGGCAGGCCACTGGAAAAGTCCTGAAGTATGCGTATGTTTTGCGCAGTCAGTACTGTGTCACTACCAGAGGACGGCACCTTACTAATTCCTCCCGCTGGGACCAGCACTCGTCGCCAGGGCGCTGTGGCGGTAGCCAGCACCTTTACGCCTGGACCGCTGGCGGCTATGCGCAATGATTCCGCCGCCTGCCCGTCTACTGCGCCTCCCAAACCTTCATTAACTGCTACAGAAAGCACATCGCGTTCACCATTGTCGATGTTTGCGGTGACCAACACCCCGGACTTATCGGCGGGCACCGATTCCAGCAGCAATATAGAGGTATATACATGCTCCGGCTTAGCCATATAGGACTGCCGCCAGGAGAAGGCCCTGCGAGTAAATGGTGAGGCCCATACTCGGGGAATCGCGGCCAGCAAATCTTCCAGGCCAACCACGTTGGGTAATGTTAAATTCAAACCGGCCCCGGTAAAGCCAGGCAGGTCCTCTACATTGGTATCGGAGCGCACAAAAACCCCAAGCCTCCCCGTCTCAAATGCTGCGCCAAAACTGTTTCCCAAACCTTCTCGCAGCGCCGAGATAAATCCTGCCGGCACGCGGGTAGCGGCGATAGTTTGGTGAAGCTCCGCTCGAAACGTCTCAACAGCCGTGTCCTTTGCAGCGCCTGCGGGCATTGCTTCCAGCTGGCGATAGCTTTGCTTCATCCAGTCAAACAGGGTTGCGCCGGAACGGTGCTGCTGGTCCAGTACTACCTGTTTGAATACGCCAAATGGAATAGCCAAGCCACGCGCTACTGCGGCCGGATATTGGCGCTCCAACTCACCGAGCTTCGCTGCTTTAGGCCCCACGATCCGCCCGGAGTCCTTCGCGGATAGCAGCGCCAGCGACACTACCTGATCAAAGTTCAGATCCAGTTTATCCAGATCCGGTTCTATCGTGATCCGAGCAGCCGCTTCGTCACCCGCCACAACTTCTTCGGCAGGAGAATCATCCAGCCTCAATTCAACTCGGCCTGCAGCGCTGACCGCCAGGACAACCGGCCGACCATCTCTCTGGAGAAGACTGTCAGCATGAGCCGCAGACACGCTAACGTTGGGAATACCGAGGTTGCGAGCCAACAATTGCACGTGAGACAGAGGATTCCCGGTGCCGAAGGTGATGATGCCAGCGACCGGCGGCAACTCCGCAACCGTTTCCGGCAAAACATAGATACCGTCGCGGTCAAAATTCTCGTGATCCGCTATGTCGGGATTTGCATGCAGTACACCTCTGGCAAATCCCGGGTTCAGCGCGTGCAAGCCACTCCCCGCCTCAAGGCCAAAGAGGTTGTGACGAATCCCCGACAGTCTCCCGACATCACGCAGCAAGATATCCAGAACTGTCGAGTAGAATAAAAGAGGGCTGGCACGCAACTGATCCTGAACAAAAAGAAGCGCGCGAGGCTCGATTTCCGCCAGCTTCGTCATTGACGGATAGAAGTGTTGCCGTAAGGCCTGAACTCCCCACCCGGGCGCCCTACCGGCGTAATTCAACAGCTCTCTATAACTGAGCAAATCTATACTGGCCGATGCGACGCGACCGAACTCCAGGTCAAGTTCGTTGTGCAGCCTGGCATTGATAAGGCCTGTGCCAAATGACGCGGTGGCTGATGACCGCAGAATCCTCAATAGATCCTGACGGCTCATAGTATCTAGTTGGACTCTTAATGCGGCAGCCAACGCATAGTGTTCTCGCTCCACCCGCATACTGACATCCAGCAGATCCAAGCGCGTGTTCAGTGAAGAGGTAGCGGCCAGCGCTCTCCTGATCCCCGCCAACAAAGATGCCGTCAAGGCAAAGCGAGAGCTCGCAGATTCTGCCGCCTGCCACTCTAGCTCTGTCTGCCGTAAAAGAGCTTTGAGAGGTGCCGGAACTGCCGGCTTTTGACTCCATTCAGCCAACACCAGTTCTATTGGCTGAGACTGATAAATGGCATCTATTTCCGCTGCCAGTTCCTCATAGCGCGACTGCAAGTCATCGCGCGTACCGGAGCGAGCGTACTCGCGCACACTTTCGGCATCGCTTGCCGCCGGCGTCCCGTGAATTTTTATTCGCAAAGGTAAAAAGTCTGGGTCCTCAGTGGCAAGAGACGCAGACCATTGCCGCACCCGACTGATGGAAGGTGAACCCACTCCGTGCGGCAACAGTGCCACCGCTGTGCGCAGTGCTACATAGCGTGGCCCTAGCCACTGCCGGTCGCCAACAAGCGACAGCAACAAAGATCTGCCGCCGGCCCGCTCATCTTCATCCTGGATTGCACCGCGGTAATACAGGGCCCGTCGAAATATCCAACCCTGATCGATACCCATTAAAAACTTTTCGATCAGCAACTGCGCAAACTGGTCGTTAAAGTCTGATCGATCACGATATTCTGTGGGACTGATGCCCGCCAGAAGATTGGCTATAAGATACCCTTCCCCGCGAAGCTGTTCAGTCTTCTCACTCCACTGACCGTGCTGGAAGCCGCCACCATGCTCGCGGCAGGCATAGGGTCGCGGCGGCAGTATTTCGCCGTCATTACAGAACCATCTAACTTGGGAAAACGGACCCCGGGGCGAAGTCTTTAAAGTGGTGATGTCGGCGGAGGCCGGACCCACGGTGGCAGAGAACGCTGGCATTAGCAGCGCACTGTAAAAAATCCCCAGCAGACAAAGACGCCGTAAGATTGGATCTACTCCTTAATCCTGAGCTACACGTCGAGATACAGAGTATAGCAAGCCAGACAGACTAGTCTCGCTGCCTTTGGGATGCTGACTCAAGTTCCGCTATTACCGGCCTCTGACATGGCCAGATCATAGCCCAGGGCGCGAGCGTGCTGCCGCGCCTGATCCTGCTCCGTCGCACCACGGCTAGCCACCCAAAGGTTGGCACACCGGGTGCCGGTACGACAATACGCCAGAACCGGGCCGGTAGATTGATCAAACAACTGCTGAATTGTATCTGCATCCGGTCCCGGAAAATCCGCCGCCGTAACCGGTAGGTAATGATACGTCAGACCGGCCGCCTCAGCAGCGGCAGCAATTTCAGCAGTTGCAGTCTGGCCGACCTCCTCGCCATCGGGCCGGTTATTGATCAGCGTGGTGTAACCCGCCGCTGCTATTTCCGCTACGTCACCCGCCTTGATCTGCCCGGAGACAGCAATTTGGTCAGTTAATGTCGTTATCTTCATGTCTGTGATACCTGAATTGAACTAGGGGTTACATTCCGCGGACAGTATCCAAACCTTCCCTCAGAATATCTGCCCAACGGTTCAGGGCACGATTTGCATCTGCAGAATTACTGACGCTAGTTGTCCATTGAACGCGTCCCGTATCCATACCCCGCTTGCGATCTACCGCGCGGTACAAGACCTCTCCGGTAGTGGCGTCCACCACTTCGAGAGATAAGGTCATCTCTCCGGAAGAGGTTGTATAAGAGCGGCTACGTGAGGCGCTCATTACATCAGGCGCACTAATATCAAGATTGATGATACTGGGGCGCAGCACTAGAACCTGCTCGCCATCATCAAAGGCGTCAACGACGTTGTACGCGGGATCTTTCTGCAGGGCTTCGGTAAACTTCTGAGTACAACTATCGCCTAGATTATCTTTGATCTTGTCTACGTCCTGCTGGGTTACGCGATGGGAAAGATCCAGACGACTGCTATTCTGGTCTCGCAACCAGTTCTTACGAAAAGACACATTGCAGGGCGCTACGCCAAATTCAGTATATTCGCTCAGGTCAACACCAGTCTTACCGTACACTTCGCCGAATTTTGTATCGGGAAGTAAGGTAAGTCCATCGTGTGAAACAACGGGGCCTGAAGATTGGGTTCCGGCACACGCGCTCACCATTACGAGCAGTGCAGTAACCAAGAAAGTTTTACACGCGTTCATCATCATGGGTTTTTACTCCTGGTTGGTAATAATTTCGTCCTCCACTATAGTGTTGGGCGAGAAAATGTCTAGCTTGCCAGATGCAAATGTTCCTGGACACACAGTACCGGCTTGCCCACGCGTTATCCCTAGGGCACCCGCCTTGGAATAGCTCAAATCATATCGATATAAATCAATGCTTAATGTTAAGTATCAATAGGATACGGGCAATTGCTATAGTGAAACATCACCTATAAATTACCTAGATACTTTGTCAGTTGCCGCTCTCGCAATCGATACACAAGCCGGAGAAAAATCTCTACTGCGGCGAGACACACAGGCACACCGGCGATGGCTGGAATATGTCTCTCCCTTAGGGGTGGTTCTGGAGCTACAAGTGGAGCTCGTCAAACTCCCCAAGGTTCGCCAGAAATCTGTGAGCAGCCAGGGCGACAGCGGCTTTGTCTTTTGCTTCCGACAATTGACGAACACTCTCGACAATCGAGAGCCACCAACGCATGTGATCGGCACTCAGCTGCGCCGCAACCGGGATCAGGTCGTGCGTGGTATTAAGATTTCGTGCGGCGGCGGCTTTTATGTTGCGCATATCCTCCAGTTCGAGCTTAACCTCTGACAACTTGACGATCAGTGTCACCACAACGCGCGGATCGTGATCGAGGATTTGTGAGTTAGTGGGTTCGGCATTTTGATCCAGCATCGCTAGATCGAGATGGCTGAGAATCTCTCGCAGCGCGCCCCGCAGGCTCTGGCGCAGTTCATCCTTGCGATCGCGCTCCTGCCGTCGCTGAATTAACGAAAATAGCCCCACCAGGAAAAACCCTTCCAGGCAAAAACCAATCAGTTCCGGAACCAGGTTAGCCTGAAAAGCCCCCACATCGCTGGCAGACATAAATGAGACCAGGAAGTACGTTCCGCCCAGACCGAATAGAAACAGCGGAGCAAAAACCAGCCATTGCTTGACTCTAGTTTTCTTCATCTGGAACCGCCAGTGCCTGAATCACAGCGGCAATCTTCCTAGCCTCGGCTTTGCTTAAGTCCAGGGGGACGTTCTGTAGGTAAACCACCATATCTTCCCGTATGGGCACGGGGAAAATATCATGGGGACTGCGCGGCGGGTTCAGAGCCAATTCTTCTCTCGCCTGGGCTTCATCTGGTGTGTCGCGGCTGGCAATCAGCTGCACCTCTGGCAGCTCGCCCCCCACCGATGTGAAATCTGTCGGGGTCATTGTCCAGCTGACAAAATCTTTTATGCCACTTTTCAACCGTTCATTGTAGATCTGCAAATTTTCTGGGCGAATGGTTGACCCTTGCAGTTTGTGAAAGCGCGCGCACAATTCGTCGACATCCACCAGGCGTAAATCCAGGCGCTCATGGGATCGCAACTCAACCAACAATTGCTTGGCGGCCAACTTGCGTGAACGCGCGATGGCGGGCTTGACAATTCCCTCGACGGTTCCCGTGCGCAAGAATTCAAGGAAAGCGGCTTCAGAGTAGTCTTTGGCTGACATATCATCCCCTCGGGTATACCCACAGCTTAGACCACCCGGTGGCCCTTTATCAATGTTCCTGGAAGGTACTGGCAGCTTAACTTGTAGTGCCGACTAGAGCCCCAGACCTTCCCACAACAGTTTGGCACCGACCACTATCAGAAAAACACTAATAATTCCGTAATAGGTTTTGGGGTCTGTACGCTTAACTAGATAGTGGCCGATCATTACACCAATAGGTGCCAGCGGGGCTAGCATCAGCGAATAAATCAGGTTCTCACTACTGAACTGCCCCAGCGAGTAATACGGTACAAGTTTCACCGCATTCACCGAGGCAAAGAAAATTCCCGAGGTTCCTGCATAAATTAGTGGTTTCAGATTTTTCGGCACGAGGTACATTTGAAACGGGGGCGCGCCAGCGTGAATACTGAAGCTGGTAAAGCCTGCCAGAGTTGAGAATAAGGTCGCTGCAAAGCCGTTATGACTGGCACTGGCACGCGACATCCAACCCATAAGACTCTGCACCCCAAAAACCAGCGCCAGGGCCCCCACCAGAATACGCATGTGGTCATCATTCATCGAACCGGCGGTAAAGTAGCCAATGGCGATACCAACCATTGCGCCAGGTAACATTAGCTGCAGTGCTCTGCGGTCGTAACATCCCCAGTAGGTTTTGAGTACAACGACATCCATCACTATCAGCAGGGGGAGCAAAATAGCAGCGGCTTGTGTAGGCGACATTATCAGCGCCATCAATGGCACTGCCAGAACGGCTACTGAACCGCCAAAGCCACCCTTGGAGATGCCGTAAAGCAGTACCGCCGGAACACACAACAGATAAAAAAGCGGCTCATGCAGCAAACGGAGTTAATCCACCAGGCCAAATTCGTCTTTCAAGACCTGGACTATTTCCGCCTTGGGGTTATCCGACAACGGTACGGGCTTACCCGTGACTTTCTCAGCAATACCGGTGTAGGTTGCCGAGATTTGCATCAGCACCGAGACGGGCAGATCATTATCCTTGGCCAGGGCCTGACGTTCCGGCATGCGATCCTTATTCAGGAGAATATCCGGGTCGGGAAAATGATTGAGCAGCAACTGCCTGAAATCTTCCTTGGAATTCTCGACGACTTTGCCTTCGCGGTATGCGGGGCCGTCCCAGATTCGGGATGAGTCAGGGGTACCCACTTCATCCATGTAGATTAGTTTCTCATCGCCGTTTTTGTCAGTGACATAGCCGAACTCAAACTTGGTGTCGACAAAGACCTGATCGATGCCTGCCAGTGTATCGCTGATCAGATCAAAACCTTCACGCAGCAGAGTCTCGTATGCGTCAACGTCTGTTTGTTGCCGGAACTGGAACGCCTCATAGTTATTGTCGATGTCGGAGCGCGTAATATTGACGTCGTCTGCCTCAGGAACACCCGGGATACCCTGCAAAATACCCTTGGTGGATGGGGTAATTAGTAGTTCGGGAAGCTTCTGATCTTTCTCCAGCCCATCAGGGATGGCAATGCCACAAAACTCGCGCTCGCCCTTGGCATAGGAACGCCACATGGAACCGGTAATATACTGACGGGCAATCGCCTCAATCATCACTGGCCTGGCCTTTTGCACTATCCACACCAGAGGGTGGGGAATTTCAAGAATGTGACTCTCAGCCAGGCCCTGCTCTTTAAACAGGCCAAACCAGTGGTTGGAAATGGCATTCAACGCAGCGCCCTTTCCTGGCACACCGTTCATGCCTCCTTCACCGTGCCAAATACAGTCGAACGCCGAGATGCGGTCGGAGATGACCATGATGGCCAGCGGCGCATCTGCAGCCACGTCATAGCCCCGGTCAGCCACCAGGCGCGCACTATCGGCATCTGTCAGCCAGTAGACCGACCGTACCTTGCCACTATGTACGGGTTGATCTGTTCGAATGGGTAAATCGTCATTTACCGCCAATACTTTGTCCGCAAGACTCATGCTTTACCCTGTTATCTCTTTGGGTTGTGGAAGACGAGAATGTTAGCAGAGCCGCGAGGGAGATTACACAGGTACCGGCTTTTCTATCACTTCCGCTTTTGTGTCCAAGACGGATGCTTTACCATGGCGCGAAATTTCCACCTACACAGTTACCGGGCCCGTTATGCAAAAACTCTTTCTATTGGTTTCCCTCGCCGTGAGTGCCCTGACCAGCCAGGCCAACACCCTCACCAATTGTGCCGGAATCGATAACAACGATGACCGACTTGCCTGCTATGACGCAATGGCGGGTAAACAGCTGAGCCCAGATCAGACGCCACCGACCTCGAATGAGATTGTCGAGTCCCCTGTCGCAGCGGTCTCCACAGAGCACGAACCCGAGTTACTCTTTCAGGAACGCCTGGAATTGGAAGAAAAGTCAGCGAACAACCCCTGGGTTATTACCCCTCACAGGCGTAACTATCTACTGCCAGTCAGCTACAACAGTAAAATCAATACTGAGCCTTTTGAGGCTGTATTCCCCGATGGCGAAATGGATGAAATCGAGGCCAAATTTCAGATCAGTCTGAAGGCACCAATCTGGGAAGATATTCTCGGCGAGGGCACCAATCTTTGGGGTGCTTATACTCAGGAGAACTGGTGGCAGGTCTATAACTCCGATGAGTCAGCCCCTTTCAGAGAGACCAATTACCAGCCCGAGGCCATTCTCACTTTAGAGAATGATTTTGAGTTCTGGGGATTTCGCAACACGCTTCTGGGTGTGAGCTTCACCCACCAGTCCAACGGCAGAGGCGACCTCCTTTCCAGAAGCTGGAATCGTGTGATCGCCACCGCCCTGCTCGAGCGCGACCGGATGAGCTTGACTGCCCGCGCCTGGTACCGCCTGCCTGAAGACGAAGAGGAAGATGACAATCCCAACATGTACAACTACTACGGCTACGGCGACTTGACCGGCACCTGGAAGGTACGTGATCAACAGTTCTCCGTGATGCTTCGAAACAACCTGCGCAGCGACAATAAAGGAGCCATTCAATTAGACTGGACCTTTCCCCTCAGCAATCGGTTTAGAGGCTATGTGCAGTACTTCAATGGCTATGGGGAGAGTTTGATCGACTACGATCACAGTGTAAATCGCATCGGTGTTGGCGTGTCTATGACGGAGTTGTTCTAGCAGCTAGATCGCCACCAAAAATCCAGTTATCACTAGCGGGCAGCATCTGCTTTGCCATGACTAGTCTTCAGCACTAGCTATCAGGCAAAGCGTCGAACTCCTGTCGTTTAGCGTCGAACCACTTATTCATCTCAGCAGGGTCTTGCATCAAATCCCGCATAGCCTGCATCGCCTCAAGGTGGGCGGCGTCCTTTTGCTGAAACATTTCCATTCCATGCTGCTTGCTGAATTCCGCGACCTCGTCGAAGGTTTCGGCGTGAAACTGTTGTTCACACGCTCCGCCCAGTTGTCTGCAATTCATGATCTTCATAATATTCTCCGTTTTCTTGCCAATACAATATAACAACTGTTTTCAAAAAAGGTATAGGCTATGAGCCTCGATAAATACCGAGGCACCCAGGAGATTGGCGCACGCATAGACCGACAGGGATGATTGTCTCTACAAGTAATGCCTATAATTATCTAAGCTGCACCACTCTCCAGGATAAATATCACGCGACGAGATACGGCACATGCAAACATTGGTCGATACAGTAAACATTACAATCGAAATATTAAATGAACACCTGTACATCAAGGCGCTGGTCGTCCTTTTGGTCGCATTTGCCCTTGCTGGGCTTATCGCTTTCATTCTGAGCCGGGTGATCGGTAGACTGGTAAAGGGTGGTAGCAATCGCCTGCATGAGTCTATTACCCGGCTATTGAGAAAGCCTCTTTACTGGACGATTATCGCTATTGGCTTTTTGTCTGCGGTTGGGCTGTTGGACCTTCCCGGCAGGCTCGAAAGCACGCTGCGCGCAATAGTTCTTAGCCTTCTACTGGTCACCTGGGTGGTATTCGCCATGCGCGCCACGCGGGACATTCTACAGAGCATGTCCATCCGTCAGGGCGCGGGTCTGCTGGTGCGGCGACACACGCTTCCCCTATATAACAATGTCGCCCTCATCACGGTCATGGCTCTGGCAATCTACTTGCTGTTTCATATCTGGAACATCGATATGACAGCCTGGCTTGCGTCAGCGGGCATCGTAGGCATCGCCGTGGGCTTCGCGGCTAAAGATACGCTAGCCAATCTATTTGCAGGCGCTTTTATTCTGGCCGATGCGCCCTACAAAATCGGCGACTACATCGTGCTCGAAAATGCCCAGAGGGGTAAGGTCACCCATATTGGACTGCGCTCAACCCGCATTCTGACACGCGACGATGTAGAGGTGACGGTGCCCAACGCTATCATTGGCAACTCCAGTGTGATCAATGAATCCGGCGGCCCTCATGTTAAGTATCGGGTAGGAGTACCTGTGGGCGTCGCTTACGGCAGTGATATCAACCTGGTGAGGCAGGTACTCATGGAAGTTGCCAGCACTAATGTGCAGGTTTGCCGCGACCCTGAACACCGGGTGCGATTTCGTAGTTTCGGCGCCTCCGCGCTTGATTTTGAGCTACTTTGCTGGATTGACGAGCCGGAACTTCGGGGCCGGGTCATCGATGAGTTGAATTGTGAGATCTACCAGAAGTTTATCGACCACCAGATCGAGATCCCCTACTCCAAGCACGATGTCTACATCAAAGACTGGCCAGGAGAGCGCGGTAAAAATAGTAGCGGTTCGCCAAATGAACCCCGCTGACACCCGTATAGAGGGCCTTGGCGCTTTTTGTCGTTGCAGAGGTTATGATCTAGAATACCGAATCCGTAGCAGTTGAAACGCGATAGCTTTGTGGTACATCGCTCTGCCGCGTATGCAGTGAGTAGCTGCGCCAACTAACCCGAAACCAAATGGATAGACTGTGATAAGAGATTTCATCGATAGTATGCCGCTGTGGGGCGTCCTTCTAACCACCATTACTATCGTCTGGGTGTCCACTGAGGTGGGATTTCGTACAGGTGTTAGTCGCAGCAACAAACCGGATTTCGATAATGAGACCCAAATCAGCGCGATGACAGGCGCCAACCTCGGCCTGCTGGCATTTCTTCTCGCCTTCACTTTTAGCATGGCTGCCGGACATTTCGACGCCCGCAAACAAATCATTCTGGATGAAGCGAAATCGATATCGACGGCATATTTACGAACAAGCCTACTCCCTGGAGAGGCAAGCACGCGTATAGGGGGGCTACTGCGCGACTATACCGCTGTGCGCAGCAGTGTTGTTCAGGGTGTTGACGTGATAATTGTGATCCGTAAATCGAAGCTGTTGCAAGCGCAAATGTGGCAGGAAGTTGAGGCCTTGGTCGCTGCTGGCGACCTGACCGTGATGCACAGCTTGTTAATTCAGTCCATTAATCAGGTCTTCGACGCCCACGAAGACCGCGTCGCAGCAGGCTTACATAATCGCATTCCACCCACCATCTGGGTTGCACTCTATAGCGTGCTACTTCTTTCCATGCTGGGAATGGGGTTTCACTCCGGCATCAAGGGCTCTCGTAGCCCGGTACCCACTACCGCCCTCGCCTTGTCGTTCTCTATGGTCCTTTTCCTGATCGCGGATCTCGACCGACCTGACGCTGGCTTGGTGACGCCCGATCAAACTGCTTTATTGGAACTCAATAAACAATTCCAAGAGCTACCCAACCAATAGTGGGCGGTTAGGTCTCAGTTATCTGTGCCGTGGCTTCTATCTCAATCAGAAAATCAGGTAATGCCAGCGCCTGCACACCGATCCAGGTATTGGCTGCGGGCATTACCTCACCATAAAATTCACCCAGCGCTTGCCCGATGGGTTCGATGAGTGATGGATTATGGTTGACCACATAGGTTCTCAGGCGAACTATGTCGCCAACTGTGGCACCGGCCGCCTCTAGTACGATCTTAAGATTGGCCAGTGCCTGCCGTGCCTGTGCACCGACATCGCCGGCGCCCACCACGTTGTAGTCCTTGTCCCAAGCCACCTGCCCCGCGCAGTGAATGGTAGTGTTTCCGTCTGACTTAACTGCGTGAGAAAAGCCATACTCGACACTGCCGTAAAGCGTGTCAGGGTTGATAGTTTCTCTAGTCATAGTAAGTGCCTCATTGTCATTGTTATAGTTAAGCGGCTCTGGAGTCGCTAAAGATTATCGTCGAAATAGCGCGTGATGGTGGAGAATACATGCAACCTGAAATCACTAATGCCGTGCCGCTGGTTGGGATAAACCATCATGTCGAATTGTTTATCGGCTTTGATCAGTGAATCGGCGAACTGCAGGGTAAAAGCAAACTTCACATTCTCGTCGCCTGTACCATGTATCAGCAGCAGTTTGCCCTGTAACTTGTCTGCGTAATTCATCACATTTACCGCCGCATAGCCTTCGGGATTCTCCTCAGGTGTACCCATCCAACGCTCTACGCCTACTGCTTGATAGCGCGTTAGGTCGATGACCGGTGCAACACTAACCGCTGCCTTGAATAATGGTGCCGCCTTAGTCATCAGCGCGGCAGCCAGATATCCGCCACCACTCCAACCCCAAAATCCGATACGTTCCGAATCTATCCAGGGCAAGCTCTTGAGGTAGTTAACACCTTGTATATAGTCCAGTACTGCATACTTACCGTACTCGCCATAGGTCAGATTTTTAGCAGCCTTGCCCCGCCCGGTGGTTGTTCTGTTGTCCATCGCGAAGATTACATAGCCACGCTGTGCCATGTAGCGATGCCACAGATCCTGTGTTGGACCTCGTTGAGTACCCCATCGATTGACGACTACCTGAGAACCCGCGTTGCCATAGCCGTAGCTAATGACCGGGTACTTTTTCGACGGATCAAAATTCGGTGGCTTGATAATAAAGCCGTTGAGCGAAATACCGTCGTCAGTCGTGAAAGACACGAATTCTGTATGCGTCATTGCATACTCACCAAATGCAGGCACCGATTCGGCTACGACTGGCAAGACCTCTTCGCCCGCAGCCGACACTACTGACAGTGACTGCGGCGTACGTGCATCCGAGTGGGTGGCCAGTGCATAGTAAGCATTAGGTGATAGCTGCCAACTGTGCCAACCCGCCTTGTCGGTCAACTTTTCAACCAGCTTGTCCTCGAGGTTAACGCGGTAAACGTGTTGGTCAATCAGTGAATCTTTCTTCGCGTAGAAATAAACCCAACGCTCGCTATCATCAACGCCAATCACCGAATCTACCGACCAATCTCCCTGCGTGAGAACTTCGCTCTGTTCGCCTGCCGCAACTCGGTAGAGGTGCCGGTATCCGCTTTTTTCACTGGTCCAGATTACGGTTCCGTCCGCGAGTGGCTGCAGATCATTGGTGATATCAATCCATGCCGGATCATTATCCTGCAGAACCAGCGTGACCTTGTTTTGCGCCGGATTGGCGTACCACAGTCTCAAGGTATTGTGGTCGCGCGTTAGATGTTGGATATACAGGCCATCCGACGTTGTATTCCAGTGCATCTGCGCAAGATAGTCATCGGGGTCATGCCCGACATCAATCCAATCAGTCTTACCAGAGAGAAGCGTATGGACGCCGATCCGATTAATCGCATGCTGCTCACTGGTGTTTGGATAATGGAAAGTGCGCACCTCACTATAGCTTTGGAGTTCATCGATCAGTGGATAAAACCGCACTTCGGTGGCATCCATACGCCAAAATGCGATCTGTTCACCATCGGGCGACCAACGCCAACCATCGACAGGCCCAAACTCAGTGCTGCCGTAGTCAAAAATTCCGTTGAAAATATCGCCGTCACCATCGCTGGTGACCGCCTTGGACTTGCCAGACTTAAGATCAACAGTATAAATATTATTTGCAACAACAAAGCCAGCATGACGACCACTCGGCGATAGCTTTACCAACTGCAGCTGCTGTCCCTCTTCTCCGAGCGGGCGCAGCGTTTTCTTACTAATTTGATAGACATACCAGGGGGCGCTTCGATAGCCTTGCCAGTCGGTAGTCACCATGCCCTGCAGCAATAGCATGTCCCTTTCTGGCTGCCACTGAAAATCTGTCAGCGTAAAATTAGCCGGTAAACCGCTGATATCACTGAGGGCAAGTGCTGTTACAACCTGCCCTGAGTCCACAGCCCGGCTGACGATACGCTGGCCGTTTTTGTCTGACTCTATGAAGGCATAGCTGTCGCCGTTCGGTAGCCACGTAATTGCCATCGGTAATCGGGCTGCGAAAGTGTCGCTGGCAAAGATCGTTTGCATGTCTAGCGGCTTACCCGTATCGGCATGCAGTGTGGGCAGCGTCAAGGTGATCATGGTAGCGCCCAGCATCACCGCTGTAAGTCTGTATAACATTCTTCTGAACAGCAATATTCCGGCACGAGGTCCGGCTAGACTAAATCTCACAATGGTCTCCCTGTCATCACGGTAGCGATGCTCATTACCTTCAATGTTGTCGCTTAATCAGGTGTATTGCACCAGCTCCATTTGGTGACCAAATGGATCAAGCACATACCAGGATAGTGAATCCGGCCCAGGCCCACTATCCGACACGATAGGTCCTTCCATGGGCGTGCAGCCGTGGCCATCAAGATACTTTATGGCGACGTTGACATCCTCAACCTCAAGGCAGATATGACGGCAGCCCACATCGCAATTTCGCGGCGATGTTGTTTTAGCATCTGCAGGACGATCGTACTGAAAAAGCTCCATGTCCAGGTTGTCACACAATTTGAGCATGGCAATGTATAGGCAAGCATCTGGCACGTTGACGTGCGCGTCGGTCCAATCTCGCCCGTCATCCATACGCGGAATTTCGGCGGCATCAAAAGGCCCCATTCGATAGCGTAATGTTGCGCCCATTACGTCGGTGTAAAAGGTAACCGCTTCGTCGATATCGCTGACCGTCAGCGATACATGATCTGCCCGTTTGAATAGTGGTTTGCTGTCAGACATATTTCCGTCTCCGATAGAAATTAACCAATGAGTAAGGTGTAATAATGTGGTGCTTTGGTTACGGCAAGCACCAGTGAAACTGCGAGACCGATGACCAATATTGCATTGCGCCACCACTCTGCGCGAAACTCTTTCATGACGTCCTTATTGTTAACTAACAAGATCACAATCACGTAAACCAGTGGAATTACCACCACGTTTATACCCATCAACAGGACTACTTTGAGCAGTGCAGGAAACTCCCAAAATGGAGCCAATAATGCTGCTGCCAGAACAAACGCAAACAGCATTCGTTGATAGGTTTTATTGTCTTGACTGAAGCGCCATGGTCGACCCAGCATATCCAGGACGAAGTAAATCGTGACCTGCGCGGTAACGACCAATGTTGTCATGGCCGCGATGAACAAACCGAGTGAAAATATCATTGGCCCAAGAAAAGACAGTACCGAAGGTAAGGCGTTGCTAAAGACCGCAGATGCCTGGCCTACGTCGGCAAAGCTCGCGTGATTGGCCAAAGAGTTCAGGGCGAAACCACCCGCCACAAGGACGAAGAAAGCATAGGCGCCAAAAATAAACCCGAGATTAACAACCGCGCGGCGGAACGCTTGTTTTAGTTCCGCCTTATTACCACCGGCATTAGCGGCGAGATAAGGCATGCCCAGCAACGCGCCAGGCGCTATCGCCGCGCCTACCATGGCGATGATCGAACTGGTTGCTATGCGAGGTGTATCACTACCCGGGACCGGGAGATCTGGCGGTATCGAGGGAACAAATCCATCAAGAATGGCACGCCACTCAGTGAATCCTCGCACCGCGACCAGCAGAAAACAGAAGAACATGACCACCATTAGCAGTGACATCACACGCTGCATACGGTCGTAGCCCTGGGAAAAAACCAGCCATAAAATCCCCGCCGAAAGCGCCAACGACAACACGACTTCGAATGCCATCGAGACCGGCTGCGACTCACTGATCCCGGAAGGCGGAAGTCCTACAAGCGAGGTGAAGGCCGAGGTAATCACCGAAATTTGGCCCATCGCCACGAGAAAATGAACCGGGACATTGATCAGCAGTATCAGCCACGCGAGACCCGGATGAACCCGTGACTTTATGAGGTCAAACATGCCCTGATCCGGATTGAGCGCACCAATACGTGATGAGCTGTCTACCGAGATCACGAATACCGGCAGTAGCAACAGAATTACCCAGAGCAAGTCATACCCAAACCAGGCACCCGCGAGCAGGAACGATGCAACCGCACCTGCCCCCATGGTACCCGCGGCTATGACCGCAGTGGGACCTACCAGGTTCTGGAACATGCGTATTATCGCGTTCATCGTTGGCCAGCCTGCTTTGCTAACAAGGTACGCGGCCAGGGCAAACCAGCCACAACGGGACTCGACACATCAATTGCCCGCGCATCCCGATTCATTGAGCTTCATCATTCCGATAAATTGTTCCACCTTTCATCACCATGGTGATCGAACGCAGTGCGCTGATATCCGCGACAGGATCCGCAGAAACTGCAACGATATCTGCGTATTTACCCACTTCCAGAGAACCGATATCGTCATCCGCTCCCAACATTTTCGCGGGCTCTATAGTCGCCGCACGTAAGGCTCTCAACGGAGTCATACCGGCCTCAACATAGTATTCTGCTTCACGGACCGTTGCTGTAGTGCCATCGTTGGGCTCGTTCGGTAGCTGGTCGGTTCCCAACGCAATGTTAACGTCTTCATCAATCGCTGTGCGCAGCGACTCCCAATGTATCTTGCCAACAGAATTACGACGCTCGAGATACCACTGAGGCGAGCCTATCGCTTCAAAAAATGGTTGCGTCGCTGGCTGGCTGACCACAATTGTAGGCACTAGCCAGGTACCGGCGCGTGCCATCTTCTTCAAAACGGGACGGTCGAGCATGTAGCCGTGCTCTATGCTATCTATACCCGCGTCGATCGCCACGGAGGTTGCCGCAGGCGAACCTGAGTGTGCAGCAACCTTGACCCCGAATCGATGTGCAGCGTCTACTACTGCATTGATTTCCTCAGGTGTCATCAGCGCTTCGGCGATGGCGCCACCGTCGGTGGCAATACCACCGGAGATAAGTATTTTGATCCAGTCAGCGCCCAGGCTGATCTGCTTACGGACCGCTTTAACCAACTCGTCTGGTCCGTCTGCGTAGATTACCCCGGCTTCTGAACCATGCCCGCCAGTAATGACTACTGCCTCGCCAGCGGTGAAAATACGCGGACCGTGGCTTTCACCCTTGTTGATTGATTTCTTTACAGCAATATCACCATAACGATGCTCTCCAGGTAGCCGTACGGTCGTCACACCGGCTTGCAACACCTGTTCCGCGTTGGCGGCCATTCGCAATGCAACCTCCGCCTCGGTCTCGTGGGCAAGCTGCGCCTGCATCTTGCCAGGCAGAATTAAACCCAGGTGAACATGCATATTCATCATGCCTGGGATCAGCCATTTACCTTTGGCATCTACTATCTCCGTACCGGCGGGAATATCCACCTCAGAACGACTCCCGATAGCGGTAATACGCTCTCCATCCACTAGAATGACAGCATCTTGCAGTGGTTTTTTCCCGTCAAGATCGACGATGGTACCGCCAACGATGGCGGTGGTGGCCGCGCTGACCGGCAGCATGACTAGTAACTGGCAGGCGAGCACAGCAGCACCGCGTAAAAGTTTTGTTTTCATGGAATCACTTCTCTTGTTATGCATTGTTTTTTACGGTTTGGATGACGCTTGATCAGCTATCTTCCACCCCTCCACCTCTTCCCGCAACAAGCTCAGCGGTAGCGGTCCATTTTCAAGGATCAGCGCATGGAATGCTGCGAGATCAAATTCACTTCCGAGTCGCTGTTCTGCATCGGAGCGCAGATCAATAATCACCTGCATGCCAATTTTGAATGCGGTAGCCTGGCCAGGCACCGCCAGGTACCGGTCTACCGCCCGTTCGTTATTTTCTTCTGAGCTGGCTGTATTGTTATTCAGGTACTCAATCGCCTCTGTGCGCGTCCACTGTTTCAGGTGCAGACCACTATCGACCACCAGACGACACGCTCTCCAGAGTTCACCCGCGAGTCGACCAAACTGGGCATAGTCGTCCTCGTAAAGACCAAGCTCATCTGCCAGGTACTCCGCATAAAGCGCCCAACCCTCGGTGAAGGCCGTGTTTGACCACCATAAGTAGTACTTCCGAATCTCCGGGATATCTCGCGATAGCATGACGGAAGATTGTAGATGGTGTCCAGGCACCCCTTCATGGAAAAGCAGGGCTGGCAAATCAAAGGTCCCCAGGCTACTCATGTCATACATACCCAGGAACACGGTTCCCACATTAGCATTGTCAGGACTACCCGACTCATAAAACCCGATAGGCGCAGACTTCTCGCGAAATGCTTCGATACGCCGTACCTGCAATGGGTGGGGCATGGGGTAAGGCAGAATTTGACCCATTGAGCCCTTGGCTTTGTCGACCAAGTCATGTGCCAATTCCAGATAGGCCTCTCGGCCCTCCTCCGTATTGGGGAAGTAAAATGCTGGATCAGTCTTTAAGTGCGCAAAGAACGCATTAAGATCGCCGGGGAATTCGACTCGCTGACGAATCTTATCCATTTCACCTTGTATACGTGCAACCTCAGACAAACCGAGTGCATGAATTTGCTCTGCGCCAAAATCAGCCGTGGTGTATTGATCAAGAAGAAACTCATAAAATTCAGCACCGTCTGGCATCGCCCAGACACCGGTGTTTTTAGCGTCGGCCATACCGCTTTTCAATTCTTCTATCAGCATCGTATAAGCTGGCACAAAGTTTTCAGTGTATGCCGTATCGGCCTCGGCTAGCAGAGCATCCCGCTCTTCATCTTCAAAATTCAGGGCAGTCAGTTTCTTTTCAAAATTCCCCAGAATGACGTTTCCCTCACCACCAATAATCGATTGTGCTCCATCAATAAGACGCTCTGCCACGGCGGGGGGAATCCGAATGCCCATGTCCCGTCGTGCTTGCAAGTGCTCGGCAAGTTGATGCAACGGAACCGGCACCTCACGTAAGCGCTCAATATAAAACTCCGCACTTTGCCGCGTCTCTATTGGATGACTGTTCAGTAGCGTTCCGGCGATCGTTAGGTGGGGCCCCACTATCTGGTTAATCGGGTTGAGATGATAGCGCCAACGATGGCGCTTCAGACGCAGCTCCAACTCTGCCTCAAATGCGCGGTAGTCTACCTGCTCGCTTCGATCCAGCGTCTGAAAATCTATTTCCGTTCTGAGCGTCTGAAGATCCTGTTTCGTTTGTTCCGCTTCCAGATCCCACGCCGCAAGCGAGAGATCAAACCACGCCCCGCTGGATGCATCGGAACCCAGGCGTGAAGCCAGCACCGGATCAGCAGCCACACGACGCTCATAGACAGTGTCCAGGAGTAGCTTCAAATCTTGAGTCTGTGCAGGCGTCGCCACCGGGGGCTCACCATTACTGCAAGCTAGCAAGCTTAGCGCCATAGCAACTACCAGCAGCAGTCTCATGGTAGGTGTTGTATTGTTCTTCATAAAAGCTTCTCGAGCATTACAGGCGGCACCGGCCCAGCACGTAAGACCGCGTCTACCCATCGCTGCGGCCCATCATTCTGAGGACTCGTTTGATAAATAGCGAACAGCCGTTTGAAGTGATGGTAACCGGTAAAATAGTCGGTAATCTGCATTGGAGAATTGACCACACGCTGCCATAGGTTTTTGGCAAACTGCGGCGCCAACAACCCTTCTTCTTTGGCGAAGGTCAGCACCTGCGATTCATTCCAGTCCGCCGTATTCACTTGCACGCTGACATAGGCTCGGGTGGCATTCTCCAGCCGTTTACGCAGGTGCGCGAGCCGCGTAAGCGGCGCATTGTCTGCCCAGCCAGCATCCAGCATAAGTTCTTCACTGAAAGTTCCCCAGCCCTCCACATACGAACCGTTAGCAAAAAGCGAACGAACGGCTGGCGCCTCACTCACCGCAACCTTGTATTGTAGATAGTGCCCAGGAAACATTTCATGCGACATAATCATGGTATTGAAATGCGTATTAAATGACCGGTAAAAACCTTCCTGCACATCAGGAGCAGCAGTATCTGCAATCGACGGCACGTAAAACAAGGTGTCAGATTCAGGGGCAAATGGTCCTGTCGGATAGACACCTCCTACGGCAGCACCACTAAAATGTGAGGGTGAAAGCGCAATGATCAACGTGGTCGGCTTCGGTATGCTCGCAAGATGGTGCTCCTCAACAAAACGCTGCGCAGCAAACGTTAGCGTAGTGAAGCTTGCGAGAAAATCTGCGCTGTTGTCCTGACGGTCTGTCTCCATCGCCTCAATTGCTGCTGCTAAAACGCTGTCGTCATTGGCATAGACTTCTTTAACACGCTTCTGTTCTGTTGCCTGCCACCGTTGTGCCTCGCTGTTCATCAGCATCCGAACATCGCGCATTTCGTCAGCAGCAGCCTCCAACAGTGTCGTCGGGGTATAAAGGCCTGATGTGCGACGGGCCAACTTGGACGCATAGTACTTGGCATTAATGGCAGCACTGGCTGGGGCGCCAGGCATGATACTTTCGCGCAGGTGGACTTCAAAATCCTGGATGGACTCTACAGCCAGATCTATTGCAGCCTCAATCGAAGTGACCTTCGAGCCAGCCGGCCATGCAGCGGTTAACGTGCGCAAATTACCTGAATAAAACTCGCGAGTGCCCTCCAGTGTGCGCAATGCTGTTTGAGTGCGTAGCGCGTTGCCCCCGGCTAGCGATTGCACCGCCTTATGACACAGCCGCTGCACCCCTTGCAGACGAGCAATCAAGGCAATGCTACGATCTTCCTCGGACAACTGATCTCGCACCAGAAGATGTGTCAACGCCTGTGAAATCTGCTCTGCATACCATTGGGGCTGTTGCGTCAAAGGCCGATCTTCACGCCAATTGGCCAACTCGTCTTCTACCTGACCAAGCAAAACCTGCAGATCAATACGTGTCGACAGATCGACCTGAGCAGGTTCTAGCAAGGTGCGAACTTCAGCAGCAGTTGCTTCATTAAATGCGAGCCACTGGTCAGTAGCCGGATCCGTGTAATCTTCAAAATTTCCAGCCGCCGCAGTATCACCATAGGCAAAAGCAGCGCTGGGATAAAAGCCTCGCCATGCCGCAATGTATTTACCAACAACAGCTTGCGCTTCGGGCTGTGCAGTTGCGGTGCCGGAAAGTATCAGTAGAAAAGGCAAACATAGGAGGACGTTAAGCAGCTGCCGGGAAACCTGTGCCTGAGAGCGTTTTTTCATGCAGCTTCTCCACAGTTTTTATTGTCTAGAAAAATACTTGCTAACGATGCCGCCCGTTGCCATAAAAAGCACAACGGGCGGCGAGTCACCAGAAAGAGGACCTGCGTAGATCCCCTCCCTTCTGTAAACATCAGAAGTTGTAGCGCGCTCTCACTCCGTAACGCTGCACACCAGGCTCAATATGCAGACCACCGGAGAACGCTTTCTGATAAGAGTTGGTGAAGTACTCTTCATCAAACAAGTTCTCGACATAAAACGCTACAGTGTAGTTTTCATGTCTTACGCCTGCCCGCAGGTTGAATACGTCATAGCTTGGCACTTCCCAGGGGAAGCCCGACTGGATCAGCGAAGAGGTTGAGGACGTGATTTCGTCGCGATACTGCCACTCGCCGCGAACAAAGCCGTCCAGAGACCCTGTTAAGGCAAAGTTATACTCAGCATCTGCGGACGCAGTCCACTTTGGCGAATTGGGTATGGTCTCGCCATCGAGAACCCGGTTCTCACCGTCAATAAAGGCGGTGAACTTCTTATACTCTGCATCGAGGTAGCCGACGCTGAAGTTCATTACCAGCCCGTCGATTGGCGCCGAGGTGATAGACAGTTCTACGCCCTGCGATTCCGCTGATTCAGCATTATCGATACCACCAAATATGATGAAATCCCCGTTCGCATCCAGGCCAGCTTGCTGAAATGCTGTCTGTAGATCGGTCCAGTCCATGTAAAAGATAGCTGCATTGACCCGCAGGGTGCGGTCGAAGAGCTCTGCTTTATAGCCCAACTCGTAGTTCCATATCTCTTCCGGGTCATAGGATTCCGCGCCGGGAAGTGGGCTCAACTGCACACCGCCAGACTTGAACCCCTTGGCAACAGACGCATAAACCGTTGAATCTTCGCTGAGGTCATAGTTGACCGCTACACGCGGAGAGAAATCATCAAAAGTCTCCTTTTCATTGAGAGTCTGCTCAAAAGCGCCACCAAAGCCGGCTATGTCAGTTTCGATGGTCTCCTCACTGTATCTGCCGCCTATGGAGACGACCAATTTATCAGTGAATGCATAGTCTATTTGACCGAATATCGCAATCCCTTCAGAGGTCTCGCTGGATTCTTCGCTATCGATCAGGAAGCCCTCATCCAAGCCAAAAGGCTGAGCAGCACCGACAAAGGTTTTGTTATCAATCTCGCCTTCATCGTCGTTGTAATAAACGCCAATATTCCAGTTCAGCTTCTCTTCTCCAGCACTCTGCAGGCGAAATTCCTGGGTGAAGCTCTCTCGCGGAATGGTGCGAAACTCATTGAAGTAGTCACCGCTGCCCCCGTCAATATCACCGCGTAGGAAAAAGTCAGAATCAATATAACCGGTGATACTGGTAAAGGACATATTGTCCAGATCGTAATCTATCCTGGCGATGAAATACTCAAACTCAGTACCTACTTCCTGTGGCGAATTGAAATTGACCTTGTCATCGTTATCTGGATAGAAGCCTACACCGTCAGGATCAGGATCCGCGAGGCCGTCGCCATTGGTATCAGGAAAGTCCGCGAACAGCACGTCGCCAGCAAATGTGGAAAATACACCAGAAGGAATACCCTCTCGCATGCCGACTTCCTCATCTGAATCGCTGTAGTTCAGCGTAATAGACAGCTTGTCGGTAGGGGTGTAGAGCAAAGAAGCCTTGATATACTGGTAGTCGGCATCATTACCACCACCGGTGGGATTGATGTTGTCTATATTGCCGTCGGTGCTAAAGTCTTTGTAGTTGATCCTGGCTGCCAACACATCTTTGATGATGGGAATATTCAAGGTGCCTTCCAGATCGATGCTATCAAAGCTCCCGTAGTCGACCATAACCGATCCACCAAACTCATCCGTGGTCGGGGCTTTTGAAGTGACACTGATACCGCCGCCCAAGGCATTGGCACCAAAATACGTTGACTGAGGCCCACGTAAGATCTCAATTCGTTCAAGGTCCATGATGGGCGGGTTGCTACTACTTGACGACAGGTTAAACCCGTCAATATAAAAACCAAACGTCGAAGTACGGCGCGCCTGGTTAGAGTTCACAAAGTTGGTTACTCCGCGCATACTGATCTGCTTGCGCGAACGGGCGCCATTGCTAACAAAGCTGGCGTTGGGCGTACGACTCACAAAGTCGGTAACGTCGCGGAACATGTTTTTCTGGATATCAGCTTCATTAAACGCCGAGATGCTAATGGGCACGTCTTGCAGGTTCTGTTCGCGATGCTGAGCGGTAACCACAATTTCTTCGATGCCCGCTGTGGAACTGCCCTGTGCCAGTGCGCCACCGGAGGCCGCTGAGCCGACAAGAATAGATGCGGCTAGAATCCTTTTAGCCACCCCGTGACTGACAGCTCCGTTCTCTAATTCTCTCTTTCTCATGACATGCTCTCCAATGTGATTCTCATAACTTGACCCCTTGAATTTGACAGTAAAGCACTTGTTGTTTCAATAGCAGGTTATGGTTAGTTTTGTTGCGTTTAGTGCAACTATGCAATTATGCGCCTTAAAATCGGCGTTTGGGGTGACTGAATCAACCGTTTACATTCGCTGAACTGCGTAGATGCGCTTCCACACATGTCATCAACCGATAAGCGCCAACGGGCAGCTGACGCCCTACTCGAGTAATTAGGCTGGTTTGTGTACTTTGAAGAACCTTGTTGCTAGACGCCAGCGCGCAGAGGCTGCCATCTTGCAGGCCGTCTTGCACTACAAGCTCTGGCAATATCGAAATACCCCGACCCGACAATACAAAGTCTTTGAGAAGGGCCAGTGAATTGGTCACCAGCGACGGCTCAAGGAATACGCCCTCCTCCTGCTCAGCATCATGAATGATCTGCCGAATTCGATAGCCTGAGTCAGGCAGGCCAATGCTCTCATTTTGGATGCTCTGCAGGCTGACATCACTTGCTGTGCGTAGGTGATGCTCTCCTTTGACAATGATGCGCAGTGGTTGTGGAATAGTAACCCTGGAGCTGATGCCGGGCTCTCTTGGAATGTCGAAAATCAACCCCAAATGCGCCTGGTCGTCCCGGACTTGTGCAGAAACGCTGGTGGTATTGGAAATCGCGACCCGTATCTCCATGCCCGGATATTGCTGCATAAAATCATCGAGCATATCGCTGAAACGCTGGGTAATAAACGCCTCGCCCACAGCGAGCACGATCTTACCAGTGCGCACTTTTTTCATCTCCTCTATGTGAGAGAGGAAGGCCTCTTCCTGGGAAAGCTTCTCACGGTAATACTTGCATACCGCCTCGCCTGCCTCCGTAAGTCCGATTCTTCGACGCCCCTTTTCGATCAACGGCAGCCCCAGCTCTGATTCGAGCTGGGCAATCTGGCGACTGACTGACGAGGTAGCGATGTTGAGGCTCTCGCTTGCAGCATTCATGGTACCTAGACGTGCCGATTCATATAGATATCGGAGGCGAATATCACTGGGCATAGTTGGATCCTCTGAAATTCGGCTTGGCGCCTAGTTTGCGCTAAACGCTACGAACTAATCAATCTTTTGCTATTGTATACACTGTGCAATTGTTTACTGTAGCGATTCGAATAAAACTAAGCCTAACTATGTTTTCAAAGGCGGGAGTACCCTAATGGATCGCGATTCAATCGACTGGAGTGGTTATATTCCAGCACTAACCACGCCTTTTGCCGAGGATGAAAGCCTCGATGAAGAAGGGGTCAAGAAATTACACTCCTGGGTTCACCAGTGCGGTGTGCACGGCTTTATAGTACTGGGCACTCAGGGTGAGTGGTTCTCACAGACCGCAGCGGAAAAACGACGCCTTATGGAGCTAGCGGGAGAAAACATGCAGGGGAAATTGACCCTGATTTCTGGCTGCAACGCGTTTCGAGCCGGCGAGGCCATCGACAATATTACCTGCGCCGCCGACAATGGATTCGACGGTATTCTACTCACACCTCCGCCTTACATTATGCCCACCGAGCGCGAAATCTATGGCTTTTACAAGGACGTGAGTGATAATAGTCCGCTACCAATCTGCGTATACAACTGGCCACCAGGCACTAACATAGATATGTCTATCGAATTGCTCTCGCAGCTGGCTGACCTCGACAAAGTGGTAGCCGTAAAGAATTCAACGCCAGACCCCGTTCATTTTACCAATGTTCTGGCTGCCCTGAAGGATCGCATACGAGTGTTTGGTGCGCCCATGAATGATCTGGGAATCTCCTTAGTTACTGAGCATGGCTGTTCCGGCACAATGGGGGCAGGCGCGGTATTGGGTAGCGATCATCCGAACTTCTATAATGCGATCTGGTCGGGTGATCTAGAGCGCGCGCGGGAGTTTGGTGCCAGAGACACAAAAGTTATGCAGGATTGGTTTAACGCCGACTACACCGGACGTTTCGGCTCGGCACAGGCAATATTCAAAGAGGCACTCAATCAACAGGGCTTGCCAGGCGGGATCCCTCGCAGACCAATCTTACCGTTGGAAGACAAGGACGTTGCCGCCATTCGTGCAACGCTCATCGCCTTGGATGTAATCAGCGCCTAAGGTGACCCATTATGATGCCATCATCATTGGAGCGGGCCTCACCGGCGCAGCAACCGCCTATCACCTGGCAAAGGGAGGCGCCTCCACCCTGGTGCTGGAACGCCAACAAATTAATCGCGGCGCTTCCGGTCAAAATGCGGGTTCCCTACATTTTCAACTAGAGCACCGGCTGATCGAACATGCCGGAGAGCTAGACGAGGAACTGTCGTTTTATGCCGCACTGGCACGCCTGGCGATTGCTGATTGGCGCGCACTGGAATCAGAGCTCAGCGACGACATTGAGCTCGAAATGACCGGGGGGCTGATGCTCGCAGAGTCCCCTGAGCAAATGCAAACACTTGAGCGCAAAGCGAGCATCGAAAGTGCTCAGGGCCTGCAAGTCACTTTATTGGACCGCAATGAGGTTCTGGCAAAGGCACCATACCTTAGTGACTCAATTTGCGGCGCGTTGTATTGCCCTGATGAGGGCCACTGTAATCCACGTTTGCTATCTCATGCGTTTGCGCGCGAGGCCGAGTCTGCCGGTACCCTTTTTCAAATGCAGACCGAAGTGACGGGACTACAGCGCGAGGCTGATCGCTGGCTGGTAACGACTAGCAGCGCTGGAGGATCAGAGAAACAGACCTATACCGCCGACGTTGTGGTAAATGCGGCTGGCGCCTGGTCTGCCCAAATCGCCCGGATGGCGAACCTGCACCTACCGGTGTTTCCAGTGGGACTTATTATCAGTGTGACCGAGAAAGTGCCTGCCATTATGGATCACTTGATTCAGCATGTAGGCCGAAAGCTTTCGCTTAAGCAAGTCGACGACGGTAATCTTATAATTGGTGGTGGCTGGTCTGCACGTCTGCCACAGAAAAATGGCGCTTGGCAAGAAGATTACAGGGCGATACTGGACATAGACGAACTGAAGAAGAATCTGGCAACTGCTCGAGGTGTAATGCCACTAATTGAAAATCTGCATGTACTTCGTAGTTGGACCGGAACCACCGGAATCACTCCGGATCAGTTACCGATTATAGGCGATATCGCCCAGGCCCAAGGTTTCTATGTGGCCGTTGGCGGGTCCGGGTTTACCTACGGGCCGACTTACGCGAAGTTGCTAGCCGAGCTTATTTTGCGGGGTGAAACCAGTTTTCCGATTACCGCGTATTCCCCGAATCGCTTCGGGCACATGAATATGTTCATGGGGTAGCACAAAATGTCGACGCGCTATGACAACAACGTAACCCGCGGTAGTACCGTAGAGTTGGTTATTGATGGACAGCAAGTCTCTGCCTACGAAGGCGAAACTATCGCATCTATATTGCTGCTTGAGGATAAAACGGTTTGCTATCGGACGCGCACGAATTCACCGCGGATGATGTTTTGTAACATGGGCACGTGCTTTGAGTGCCGTGTTCGGGTAACCCAAGCGGGAGTTTCTCGCTGGATGCTGGCCTGCAATACAACTGTGCAGGCACAGATGGAAGTCGACACTGGTGTTGCATTGTCGCAATGGATTCCCGGGGGCAACGGCGATGTATGATCTCGCCATTATAGGTGCCGGTCCCGCTGGCATGGCGGCTGCGGAGGCCGCCTGCGAGCACGGCATGCGAGCAGTTATCATTGACCAACAGGAGCAAGCTGGAGGTCAGATATTACGGCGCCCACCGGCCTCATTCTCGGTGCGAGCGTGGTTGCAACAACGCGTGTATCGACAATTACATCAGCTGTACGCACGATTTATAAAATTGGACAAATTAACTCACCTTCACGGTACGACGGTGCTGGGTATTGGCGTTGAGGAACATCACTTTGTCCTGCATATCAACGGGCCATCCGGCTTGGAACCACTGCTAGCATCGAGAGTTCTGGTTGCGTCGGGATGTTTCGATATGCCACTGGTCTTTCCCGGCGCGCAATTACCGGGGGTGATGGCTACAGGTGGGATGCAAGCGTTCCTCAAGTCCCAGCAGATCATACCCGGCAAGCGGTTCCTGTTTGTTGGAAGCCATCCGCTGCAGCTAATAGTGGCTAACCAGATTGCGAAGGCCGGTGGTGACGTTGCCGGGGTATTCTTTTCCCCTTCCCTGTCGAAGTATTTAGCAGTGCTGCGAAGCCCGCTGGTACTGCTGCGCCAGCTTCCGAACATGCTTTTCTTTGTCGGCGTGTTAGCGCAATTACTCCTGAGGCGCGTACCAGTTAAATTTGGTACCGAGCTGGTAAGTGCCAACGGCGACAACGCCCTTGAAGACGTTGTGCTCAAGCAAGATTCCAGCTCCACCAATATGAAACCTATAGCCTGCGACCGACTCGGACTCTGCTTTGGGTTTTTGACCAACAATGATCTGGTACGCCAGGTCGGCGTAGTGTGCAGCTGGTCCCAAAACGCGGGCGGCTGGATTGCAGATCATGATCAAGGCATGCGGGCCTCAGTATCCGGCATTTATGTTGCAGGAGAAACTACCGGTGTTGCCGGTGCCAGCGTTGCTTGCCTGGAAGGCCGGTTGGCCGCATTAAGTGCGGCATGTGATTCAGGAAAAATGGAACAGCCAGCCTACGACACAGCGTGTGGTGCCGTACACGCACCTCTTAAGGGAGCACGCGCGTTTGCTCAGCTGTTGGCTGAGGCGTCGTATCCCGGCGACGCAACCATTCAGCGCGCGATGTCAGACGACGCATATCTGTGTAAATGTGAGGAAGTGACCGTTGGCTCTGTTAGAGCTACGCTGGCACAGCACCCTGACGTTAGCGATTTGAATGCATTAAAGCTATTAACCCGCTGTGGCATGGGTCACTGCCAGGGGCGCTACTGCCACTATCAGAGCCGGTTCCTGTTGGCGACGGATCGCAACCTGCCCGTAGAATCGATGGCTGGTTTTACGGCCCGGTTTCCCATTCGACCAACAAGCATTGGGGAGTTGATCGGCGATCTGCGAGCGGAGGACATGGAGTAATGGTTCAAGCTGATCGCGAACAGAAACCCAGAGAAAGTGGAGAGCTAATTCGCGGGCGCCGACTCGGCATTATTAACCCAGCTAAAGAATTCAACGGTATAGCCACCGGGATCTTCAACCAGAAAGGCCCTGATGGGGTTACTTACACTGTCAGCAATCGGCTTAAGAATAGTAACGCCTCCGTCACTGACCAACCTGTCGTACCAGGCATCCACATCCGGAGTCACAATACTCAGCATCACCGCGTTAGTTTCCTGCACTCGATGATAACTGGTGCTGCCCTCGCGAATAACTCCAACCACAGAGTTCGGCGTCAACCGGAACAGCTTTGCAGATTCCTGGTCAAAGGTCTTTTCAAGACCGAGCGTTTCGCCATAGAAGACCGCAGCCGCAGTGATGTCTTTGTAATAGAGCATGACTACGGTTTCACTAATTGCAGGAGCGTTTTTGCTTTCCAGTTCAGACATGGCGGGCCCTATGCGGAACACTAGTGCCAATATCATGGCCACAGACATAAGCCTCATGGCTTTGGTAAGCAATCGACGACTGGCCTCAAAAAAACCATGCACTATTGCCGGCACGGAACTGTCCCCATGAGTTCTACATACATAAGCCATATTCGCGCTCCATTGAATAAATCGATGACAGCAGTATACGGAAAACATCTATCTAGATAACCCATATTCAATTACCCAATGCTTAGACAACCTTATGAGGAACTACATTATGTACAAAATCAAAAATATTTATAGCGCGATGTTTCTGGCACTCACGCTTGCCACCGCTGGCAGCCACGCTGCTGAGATGGAGATACTACCCGAGACAGAGGGATTGTGGGAATACACTGACCTAATCACCAAAACAGGAGAATCATTGCCCCTCACCGGTGTATTTCTAATCAAAGATGGCGTTTTTCTACAGCAAAGTATTTTTAATGGAGAGTCTTTTTCCGAGCAAGGCTCGATGGCTCACGTCGGTACATGTTGGGCCGGTGGTGCGGGTTTGCGTTTGACCTCGATTCAGACTTTAAGTATGTCGCCGGTAGATGATGAACGCCTGTCATCCATGGGCAAAATGGAGCATAACCTCAAGGTAACCAGAGATGGTGACGACCTGACTCTGGTATTTGGTGGGGGCACCAGCACCATACAAACGTTCAAGAAAATCAATGATGCCAGCGACACCCGCATCTATCCCTTTGCCGATGGCAGCCTGGCTCTGGCCGACGATTACTTTATTCTGGTAACTGGTAACGCAGAGGGTGCAGTAACAGGCTATGGAACATATACCCAGGCAGGCGACGCACTGACTCTGAACGTTATCCGTTGGTCGCAAAGTGATGGAAAAACCACAGCCAATGTTCAGGATACAACCTTGGAAGCTTCCTTCGATGGCACCGTGCTAAGCCTACCAGATGGTAAGAGTTTCACCGTAGTCCAGTAGATAGCCTGGTAGGTAGTGCCCTGGACATAAAAGAGTGCGTAACTAATATGCCGCTGAATTATGAAATGCTAGTTCAAACGGTCACGATGCCATTGATTCTGATGGGCTTGATTTTTTGTACGATTTCGCCAAGTGGCGCTGCCGAAAAAAATGCGCTAGCTGATGCAGTTGTAAGCAGCTCTGATGCGCTTTACGGGAAGTTAGTGGATAGAACGCGCACACCCGAAATACCGGGTGTTGTATCCCCCTCTTTCGTCGTCGATCCGACCTGGCCCAAGCCATTACCCAATAAGTGGATTATCGGACAGGTCGGTGGTATTGCCGTCGATCAGGACGACAATATTTGGGTGCTGCACCGACCTCGATCGCTTTCCGCTACGGCGGTCGGGGCGCTGGATGTCGCTGCACATGACAAGGACGGACTCGCGATAGACGGCCTTGGCAACCCACGACCATTCTCCGGGAAACACGCTAAATGCTGCGTCCCTGCCCCGTCGGTACTGAAGTTCGATGCTTCAGGGACGCTGCTGGATAGCTGGGGTGGCCCCTCTGATCCGGAGTTTCTTAAAACCCGCTGCCGGGCCGATCAGGGCTGTGTATGGCCCGCCCGTGAGCACGGCATTTTTGTTGATCATAATAACTTCGTTTATCTGTCCGGCAACGGTGAAGGTGCCGAAGGCCAATTTCCCTGGTCAGCCACTCACGGTAACGATTCCCACGTACTGAAATTCAGCGCAACCGGGAATTTTATTTATCAGATAGGCTACGCCGGTACTACCGAGCCAAGCAATGAGAGTACTGACGGCGGACCAGGCGGAACACCACAGCTCTTTATGCCATCAGATATGACTGTCGATCCACAAACCAATCGTTTATACATTGCAGATGGCTACGGCAACAGTCGAGTGCTTGTTGTCGACGCCAAAACCGGGAAATACATTGGCCACTTTGGAGCTTATGGCCAAAACCCTGTGGTGACCAAACCCATTGGCGATTCTGGTGCCTATGGTCAGGACCTGGTGGCGACTAAGTCGGATGGCGCGGCGCCATGGCCCGTCAAATTCAGAGCGGGAGTGACCAAGCCGCGTTACTTTGATAGCGCAGTGCATTGTGCTGTGGTGAGTCGAGATGGCTTGGTTTACGTTTGCGACAGGAACAATAACCGCATTCAGGTTTTTCGCGCCGATGCGGTGGGAAAAACCTGCATCAATGCGGACGCCAAGACTGGTGCTTGTGGCTTCGTTCGTGATATTCCCGTTGAATTGCAAACCGTGGGCCCAACGGTAGGCGGGATAGCGTTTTCAACAGACGGCGAGCAATCCTGCCTCTACGCGGCAGATTTATGGAATGGCATGTTTCACGTTATAGATCGGAGTAATGGCAATATCGTGCAGCAAGTGGGCAGAACGGGCCGCCAGGTGGGCCAGTTCAACTGGCTTCACTCGCTGACGGTAGACTCACGTGGCAATGTGTATACGGGAGAGGTAGAGACCGGCCAGCGGGTACAAAAGTTTACCCGTTACGGCTCCGTTGGATGTTCGAGCACGGGGTCTGCTCGCTGACGCGACGCTGAAGAAAATGTCGCAAATAGTGAAATTCAGTAGTCGAGGGTGATTTCCAGAGAACCGGTAACAAAATAGGGGGTTGGATATAATGACATAGTGTTATATCTTTTCGTGATTGATAATCAGGAACCTCCCACATGGAAACATCGAACAAGACCGCCCGAGAGATTTACCAGGAGGTAATGAGTAATCCGGCTCGCAAGCGCTTTGGCTTCGGCAACAAGGCGGTATTGGTCAATATCGATCCACAAAAAGCCTATACACGCACCGATCTGTTCGCCACCGCCTATGAGACGGACCCCAAGCAATTGCAGTATGTAAACGAGCTGGCCGCCGAGTTCCGGCGCCTGGAATGGCCTGTTGTCTGGACCCACGTTGCTTATATGGAGTCCGCTGAAGACGCCGGCATTTGGGGTACGCGCACCAATACACCGGACTCCCTCCAGAACATCGGCTTTGACTCCCAACGCAGTGAATTTGACGACCGTCTCGAGATAGACCCGGTGAAGGATGTTATTTACCTGAAAAAAATGCCCTCGGCGTTTTTTGAAACCCAATTACAATCGCTACTGGTCTGGCATCAAGTGGATACCGTTATTCTCACCGGGGGATCCACCTCTGGCTGCATACGCGCCACGGCGGTAGAGAGCCTGTCTCGAGGCTACCGCACTATCGTTCCCGAGGAATGCGTGGCAGACAAGCATGAGAGTTACCACTTCGCCAACCTCACCGATTTGGCCTTGAAGTACGCCGATGTTTTGTCAGTTGCCGAAGTCAAAGAGTGGCTGGACAGTCATTCATGAAACAGGATCCCGGGTTTTACGACTACTGGCCCTATGAGAACCGACCAAAAATACAGTGGCCCAATGGCGCC
The DNA here is from genome assembly GCA_036961205.1 of Halioglobus sp. Classification (GTDB taxonomy): domain Bacteria; phylum Pseudomonadota; class Gammaproteobacteria; order Pseudomonadales; family Halieaceae; genus CALJFL01. The sequence goes on from JBALVI010000005.1 coordinate 339,088, forward strand.
CGGATCGCGTTCTGGGTAGCGCCTAATATAGAATTCTATGAACTGAACCCCCCCTCCAACCCCTCTCGCAAGGCCTGGCCGCAGCCCGCTCCCGCTTTGCCGGGATATACAATCCGGGATTACGGCAATCGAGTGGGGCATACCCGCCAAATGGAACTGCTGGAGAAATACGGTATTCGCGGCTCAATTTCACTATCCACTGCTCTGTGCGATCACCACCCCGAAATCATAGCGATGTGCGCCCAACGCGATTGGGAATTCTTCAGCCACGGCATCTACAACACCCGGTATACCTACGGCATGTCCGAGGAGCAGGAACGGGAGATGATCCACGATTCCATGGCAACCATTAAAAAGCACACGGGGCAGAACTGCGCCGGCTACCTGGCACCCGCACTGTCGCATTCAGAATTAACGCTGGATCTTTTTGCAGAGGTAGGCACTGAATTGGCGGGCGAAGACGCTGGCTTTTATACCTGCGATCTTTTTCACGATGACCAACCAACGCCAATACACACACGCAGCAATAAGAAGTTCGTATCCGTGCCCTACTCTCTGGAAATGAACGACACCATCGCCTATGTCGTCAACAAAATAGAGCCGCGCCGTTACGGCCAAATGTTAAAGGATAACTTCGACCGCCTTTACCAGGAAGGTGCCGAGTCGGGCACCGTCATGTGCATCCCCACCCACAACTATCAAGTGAGTTGCCCTCACCGTATGAAGGCCTTCGAAGAGGCGCTTGAGTACATCACCGGACACAGCGATGTGTGGGTGACCACCGGCCGCGAGATTGCCAGGCACTTTATCGACAATGATTTTGATTCCAGTGTGGCCGATATCGCCGCCCGCTCGGGAGGCAACTAGACTATGGCACTGGATAAAGAGTATCTGAAGTATCCACAGCGCAGCTATGGCATGGACCACGAGCGCTATGAGTGGAGTCTGCTAAGCGAACGCCCGAAGGTCAAGTGGCCCAACGGTGGGAAAGTGGCGCTGTGGGTTAATGTTTGCCTGCAGTTCTTTCCCCTGAACCAACAGGGTAAACCCTTCCCCGTTCCCGGCGGCATGACGATGCCATACCCCGATTTACGGCATTTCTCATTACGGGATTACGGTAATCGCGTGGGCATTTACCGATTCCTGAAAGCCTTTGATCAGTATGGCATTCGCTCAAGCTTTGCATTCAACACACAGCTGGCCGAACAAAACCCCTACCTGTTGCAACGCATTGTGGACCGGGGTGATGAAATTCTGTGCCACGGCTGGAACATGGACACCCTGCACTATGGGGGAATGCCGATAGATGAGGAGAGAGAAATAATTGCACGCTCCCTGTCGCGCCTGCGTGAACTGAGCGGCCAGGATGTCACAGGCTGGATCAGCCCGGCCCGCAACGAGAGTGAGAATACGCCGGAATTACTGGCGGAGCACGGTGTGAGTTACTTTTGTGACTGGGTCAATGACGACATGCCCTACCCGTTCCGTACCGAAGCGGGTGAATTAACAGCAATGCCTTTGTCTAATGAGTTGGAGGACCGATTCGTAATGATGAACAACCTCCACTCAGAACAGTCCTGGCTGGAACAGATCTGCGATGCCTGTGACTTTCTGCTGCAGGAAGCTGAGACTGGTGGCGGCCGAATTCTCGCCCTGAACATACACCCCTGGATGCTGGGGCAGCCGCATCGCATTGGCAAACTGGAGGCCGCCCTGCACTACATCACCTCACGCGAGGGTGTATGGAACGGCTCTGCCACAGAGATTATGTCCAGCTGGAAGGCTCAGACTTCCTGAAACGCAGGTTTCACCTACGCCAGAAAGTTGGCTTCGACTTCACAGCGAGGTTCAGCCCGCCACGACTCCGTCTGCTTTAAGCTGAGCCATCTCTTCGTCACTGATCTTGAGCATGCCGCGGAGGATCTCGTCATTGTGACTGCCAATGTCACCGCCCGGCCAATCAGTACGACCCGGAGTGTCGTTTAGCTTCGGCATGATCGCCGGAATTTTCAGCGGCTCACCGTCAATTTCGACGCTCTCGAACAGCCCCCTGGCCTGATAATGGGGATCCTCCATCATGTCTTCAACACTGTAGATGGGACCGACCGGAACGCGCACTCCCTCTAGCGTATCGATGATGTAGGCGGATGAATGCGCCTCGCACCATGAAGCCAGCGCGGCATCGATCTCTGCCTCATTAATTACCCGACCCGCATTGTCTGCCATTCCCGGATTCTCAGCCATGTCCGGACGCCCGGCGGTGGTCATCAGACGTTTGAAGATCGCGTCTCCATTACCGCCGATCACCACATATTTACCGTCGTCGCAGCGGTAGGTATTGGTGGGTACGATGCCCGTTACAGTAGTACCCGATGGTTCGCGGATAGCGCCACCACCATCGTATTCGGGCACTATGCCCTCCATGAGGTTGAATATAGACTCATACAGAGCCACATCGATTACCTGTCCCTCACCGCGGCCTGGCTTTGCCCGTTGAATCAAGGCAAAAGCTACACCCAAAGCAGCATGAATGGCCGACAGCGTATCGCCCATACTGATATTGGGACGGACAGGCGCCTTTCCGGGTTCGCCATTTATATAGCGGAAGCCACCGAAGCCCTCGGTGACAGAAGCATATCCGGGCTTGGCCGAGTTAGGGCCGGTCTGACCGTATCCGGATATTCTGGCGTAGATCAATCCAGGGTTCTCGGCCTTGAGCTGTTCAGGACCCAGTCCCCACTTTTCCATTTGCCCAGGACGGAAGTTTTCGACCACTACATCCGCCGTTAACAACAACTCTCTGGCCAACTCCTGTCCGCGTTCGGACTTGAGGTCTAAAGTCACGCTCTTCTTATTGCGCCCCAAGCTGCGATACCATAAAGAAGCACCATCTTTTACCAGCCGCCAGCCGCGTATAGGATCACCACCAGGAGGCTCAATTTTAATCACCTCTGCCCCGAAGTAAGAGAGGATGGTTCCGGTGAACGGCCCCGCCAATAACTGGCCAAGCTCAATAACTCTAAGGCCTTCCAACGGTCTTTCTGCTGTACTCATATCAATTCATTCCCTCTGGCTTGATCTCAATAATGGCATTGTCATGATTTTCGGCGCGCCTGAATCGGCAGACTATAACCTACTAGCTTGACCGAAAGTGGTGTGAATATAACATCTCTCATTCGGCAGGCAATTAGTAAATTTCAAAACAGGTAAGCTACGGTCCCAACTCGAAATTAGCGCCGGATGATTACTTGCGTGGGCCCGGGAAGAACCGGTTGGTGACCTGCTGGTATTCTTTATAGCCCGGTCTTTTTTGAGCGGAGAAGTATTCAGAAGGTACTGCCCCGGTAGCGTAGACCAGCGTGGTATACATGATTCTGGAGGTGAACACCAAGCCAGCGCCTAGCAGCAACCAGACCACGACATTCTCGTGGGAGTACAAGGCCACCCAGGAAGGAATTGAGGCGATCACCAGCGCCGTCCATACCATCCACTCGGCAAAGTAATTGGGGTGGCGGGAATAACGCCACAGACCGACATCACAGACTCGATTCCTTTCGCCAGCCTGTTTCATCGCGCGTAAAAAGGACAGCTTCTGCACATCGGCGACGGACTCCATGGCAAATGCAGCCACCCAGATAAGTAGCCCGATGATTTCAAAACTGGAGATTGAAGGCGCGGGATTTGAGGCGATGACAAGAGCGGGGAACGCCAAAAAGGAGGCATTGGCCAGGCCCTGCATCAGAGCATCGATCTGCATGGCAAGGGGGGTATTGGTCTTGCCCGATTTTTCCCAGCGTAAACGCTGATACTGGTAGCGCGGGAACTCTTTTTTAAGCAGGCCCTGCCGCCACATTTTTAGCGCGCCCAGTCCCATGCGCAAACCAATAAAAACGTACACAGCACTGACCAGCATAACGCGTGGCCCATAGCCATCGCTGAGCAGGTAAGTTAGCGTCCCCAGAACCACCAGACCCCAGGGCCAGCCGATATCGACGTAGGACATTCTCCCGGTCTTCCAGATGGGTAAGCAGACCACCAGGGCAAACAGTATCAGTTGGGCAATGCCGTTAACCAGGCCAAGCCCGGACAGACCAGTGGTAGCAAGCAGGACCGTCCAACCTAAGAGGAAGGGCAGTAAAGGGGTGAAATACTTCATTTAATCTCCACAAGCGCCGTTACTGAGGTTGTATGTACATAGTTGCAAGATAGAAGGTGTTCCACTATCGAGTCAGGCTTCATCTTCATTCAAATGTAAGCCTTCAAAGTAACTGCGCAGAGTGCTAGTCCCTCGCGGCGGCCCTACCCCATCTATCTCACCTGCTGTAACGATAAAGTCCGCAAGATCGCCATACTGGGTAGAAAGTAACGCGACAAATTTGACCAGGACCCTGGCAATCCAAATTGGAATCACCGTTACCTTTGGCGGATTTCCAGCCACGTCAAAAGCCAGTTCCGCGGCCTCACGCTGGGTCAGAATATCGGGTCCTCCAGCCTCTACCTGTAGCTCATCGCCCTCACTGGTTTCCACACAGACCCTGGCCAGATCGCCACCGTGAATTGGGCTCATCTTGTTGCTCCCGTCACCAACCAGGTAGACACGGCCACGCTTCGCCATGTCGTATAAGACGCCCATATCCGAGAAATACCCACAGGGACGCACGACCCGATACTGCAACTGCGAACTTTTGAGCGCATCAACCACTTTCTCATGAGCCTGCGTAATCGCCAGCTGCATAATATTTTCCGCCCCCTGCATCGAGACATAGGTGAAACGCTTGACCTCCGAGGCCTCAGCCAGGTCTATCAGGTTTTTATTGCACTGATAATCAACTTGCTCAAAGGTCAGCCCGTCACGTTGGCGCGATATACCAATACTGGAGACCACCAGGTCAACGCCATCCATAATCCCGGCAAGAGTTTCTGGCCTGCTGACCTCTCCCACGAATACATCGTCATAGTCGTTCTTAGTCAGTGCTGGCGCAGTAAAAGGACCTGCCTCATGCAGACGATCCTCATTACGGGTCAGCACACGAACATAATAGCCCTGCTCTTTAAATGCCTTCACCAGAAATTTTCCAAGATAGCCTGTCGCTCCAGCTACCAGCACCCTTTTTAGCTTGCTTTCCAGCATGCAATCTATCCCCTTTTATCCGCAAAAAGCCGGAGGTATTATTAGAATCTGTGTACAGACCTTGTTAATGGCATTATCGAGTTATTATCAAGCAGCCGCAATCCAGATTGTCGGATTAATATTTTTTTGCCAAAGCTAACATATAAATATATCGGTCTATCATTCACCCAGGCCTTATAACTGCTAGATTTTTTGGGATCCCTTTATAGCGTTGCTCTAGACTCTGTGTCTTCTGCCCTCATGTTTCGCTACCATAGGGTTGAAACTACCGGTCAGGAGAGCACATTGAACTTCAGCATTACCCCCATCGAGGCCAGAGTCCTGGGGTGCCTCATCGAGAAAGAAGCAACCACCCCAGATGTTTACCCACTGACCCTGAACAGTTTGCTCTCGGCCTGTAATCAGAAGTCCAACCGGGAACCGGTGATGGAACTCGACACCGACGATTTAATGGCCGCGCTCGATAGCCTCATCGATAAGACACTGGTGTCCATCTGGAAGTCCAATCACAATCGGATGGCCAAGTACCAGCACAAACTGCGCCATAGGGTATCTGATAAATTCAATTTTTCCCTGCCAGAGCTAGCCGTGCTAGGCGTATTGTTCCTGCGTGGACCACAGACGGTAGGTGAAATCCGCAGCCGCTGCGCGCGCATCCACGAGTTCGATAACCTGGATGCGGTACAAGGTGTATTGACAGCTTTGGAGGCGAACCCCGACGGCCCATACACGACACTGCTAGCTCGCCAGCAGGGGCGTAAGGAACCCCGATACACTCACCTGTTTTGCGGAGAACCTGACGATACTGTCATACCTGACATTGAACCTGAGCGTACTGCTACCGGTGCTAACTCACGGCTGGAGGTAGTCGAACTGGAGGTCAGTGAGCTTAAGTCAGAATTGCATGATCTGCAGCAACGCCTGGAGCAATTCATGAAACAGTTTGAATAGAAGGGCTATACCTCAGTTTCGTGTACGTCCTCGCCTGAATTAATGGCGTTCCGGACTGCAGGCGCTCTAGCCCAGACCCTGTAATAATGTCTGGGGTAGCAGGGTCGGATCGGAAAAACTAATACGGCCCAAAACTCTCACCGCCACATTGGCTACTCGCTCAACACCGTCCGAACCTCCACCGTCCCATGCAAGGTGCGATGCACCGGACAGCGATCGGCTATCTGCAGCAGGCGCTGGCGCTGTTCGTCCGACAAATCGCCGGTCAATGTCACCTCCCGTTCCAACACCTCAATCTGTTTGGGCTTGTCTTCACAGCCCTCACAATCCTCGATGTATTCACGGGAGTGGCGCAATTCAACGGCGACGTGCTCCAACGGCAGTGACTTGCGCCCGGCATACATACGCAGCGTCATAGAGGTGCACGCCCCAAGCGCTGCCAGCAGGTGTTCATAGGGGTCCGGGCCCATGTTTCTACCACCTACCGAAGTGGGCTCATCTGCTAGCCAATAGTGGCTGTCGCTATTTACATGCTGAGTGAATTTGTGATCCTTTTCTTCCACCCGCAAATGGCCCTTGCTGACATTGGCAGTCGGTGTCTCGACCGAGGGCAGATAACGATCTGCCCAGGCAGCGATGGTGCTAGCAACATACTCCGAATCCGCTTTGCGGCTGAGCAGATGATCGGCATTGTCCAGGGAGATAAAGCTCTTGGGATGGCGCGCCTCCACGTAAATTTTCTCCGCCTCGGCAATGCTGACGGTTGTGTCCAGCGGGGAATGCATCACCAGCAGGGCTTTACGCAGATTGCCAAGATCGGCGTACTCCTGGTTGTCCAGGTCATCGAGAAACTGCTTCTTGATGTTGAATTTCCGGCCGCCAAGATCAACCTGCGCCTCGCCCTTGCTGGCAATCTCTTCAAGTGATGCAGAGAAGTTGTGGGCTACATGCTCAGCCTTATGGGGTGCACCTATAGTTACCACCGCCTTTACTTCCTCCACCGCGGCTGCCATTGCCAGCACCGCTGCCCCACCCAGGCTGTGACCTATCAGCAGCGCCGGCGCCTCGTAGTTGTCGCGCAGAAAATCACAAGCAGCCAACAGGTCCTGCAGATTGGAAGAAAAGTTGGTGTTAGCAAAATCGCCATCGCTATTGCCCAGTCCGGTAAAGTCAAAGCGCAATACGGCTATGCCTTGGCTGGTCAGAGCCCTGGCAATTCTCGATGCAGCGGCCACATCTTTGCCACAGGTAAAACAATGCGCAAACAGCGCATAGCAGCGGATATTGTTCTCGGGTGTCTCCAGTGCGCCACTTAAGCTCAGCCCATTACTGGTAAACTCTACTTTTTGTCTCATACGTGCTCTCTCTCGATTGGCCTACCAACAAGTTAGCTCATAGCTGCGGCTTTTACGCTGCTAATTACTTTTTTTCTCGTCTATATTGCATGAACGTAGCCCAACTGATGAAAGGATTCAAAATACACGCCAAAACTGCCAGGACCCAAAAGCCGTCGCTTCACGTTTCTGCTGCCAGAGGCTAGAATGATTAGCAGTTGTTCTACGGTAATTATTGGAGTGGTTCCATAATGAGAGCACTTTGGTTAGCCTTGGTCATTGTTTTTGTCAGCGCCTGTGACGCCTATCAAGACCCCGCCGCCAGTACCGAACCCGCCCAGGCAAGGGCAACCAGTAACTACGCCAGTTACGGCGGCGATGGCGGGCGCCAGTATGTTCCGGCGGCCCGCATCACTGCCACCAACGTTGGCACACTGAGGCCGCTGTGGTCCTACCATACGGGCGACGTTTCCTCCGGCTCTGCCGAGGTGTATTCAACCAGCTCCTTTCAGAACACTCCCCTGTTGGTCAACGGCACGCTCTATATATGCACGCCATTCAACCGAGTGGTCGCGCTTGACCCGGCTACTGGTGCTGAGTTCTGGTCTTACGATCCTGAGATTCAACTCAAGGCCCACTACTCCAATCAACTGATTTGCCGCGGGGTGAGCCATTGGGAAGATGATGAGAAAGTAGCGGATCAATCCTGTGCCACAAAAATCTTCACCGCAACCAATGACACCCGGTTGATCGCGCTGGACGCAAAAACCGGAGAACTCTGTAGCGATTTTGGCATTGGCGGCATGGTAGACACGTCAAAGGGAGTCGGCGAGGCTCGGTATACGGGTGAACATCATCACACCTCTCCGCCTGCAATTATTGGTGACGTCGTTGTCGTTGGCGGGTCGGTGAGTGATGGTGCTGGCATTGATGCGCCTAGCGGCGTGGTGCGCGCCTATGATACGCGCAGCGGTAAACTGCTTTGGGCACAGGATCTGGCACCTCCCGGCTTTGACTACAGCTCAGAGCTGGTCAGCGAAGACGGTTACGCCCTGGCTACACCAAACGTGTGGGCACCCATGTCTACCGATGAAGAACTGGGTCTCATCTACGCACCAACCGGCAATCCACTGCCGGACTATTTTCGCGACCAGGATCTCAGCATGTCTTACTACGGCTCTTCGCTGGTAGCTCTCAGGGCGGATACCGGTGAAGTAGCCTGGAATTATCAGTTTGTGCACCGGGACTTTTGGGATTTCGATACTCCGGCGCAACCCACCTTGTTTGAGCTAGAACGCGATGGGCAGAAAATTCCGGCAGTGGCGCAAGCCACCAAGATGGGCTTTATCTTTATTCTCGACCGTCGCACGGGTAAGCCCCTGTTCCCGGTTGAGGAGCGGCCGGTTCCGCAAAACCCCAACTTCCCCGACCTGGCGTTGTCGCCCACCCAGCCCTTTCCTGTTCTACCTAAATCGGTAGCGCAGAATGATCTCGATCCTAAGGACGCCTTCGGCTTCAGCTTTTGGGACCGCGGTGCATGCCGGGAAGAACTGAAAAGCCTGCGCTATGAAGGCATGTACACGCCGGTATCCCCTGAGTGGACTCTCATGTATACGGGAAATGCTGGTGGCATTAACTGGGGTGGGTTGGCGATTGATCAGGACAATCAGACACTGGTGGTCAATTCGTCCAATCTGGCCTTCAAGGTAAAGCTAATTGCCAGCCAGGATGTTGATAGCGTTCGCTCCGCTAATCCCGGCAAAGAGATATCCAGGCAAGCCGGGATGCCCTGGGGTATGTGGCGCACAATGGTGGTTTCTCCCTTAGGCGCGCCCTGTAACCCGACACCTTGGGGAGTACTGACCGGTATAGACCTAAACACCGGCAAGCAACTGTGGCAATCGACGCTGGGCACGACCCGTGACCTGACGCCGCTTCCCTTTGAATACAATACGGGAACGCCTTCACTGGGTGGCCCGCTGATTACTGGCGGTGGCATTACCTTTATAGGAGCCACCATGGACAATTACTTGCGCGCCTTCGATACTAAAACCGGAGAAGAACTCTGGAGGGGGCGACTGCCGGCACCGGCCACCGCCACACCGATGTCCTATGTAGTGACGGACAACAACGGCAACAAGCAGCAGATAGTCGTGGTCGCAGCCGGCGGGCACGGACGAGGTGGCACTACCCTGTCTGACACACTCGTCGCTTTTTCTCTTAGTGGCGTGGACTAGCAGAAAACCTGGCCTAGGCAATCAAGTCACTGGCTTAGTGCTGCCTCATTTGAACTGGCCACGGATAGCCACTTTGTCCACTTTGCCCACCGCTGTCAGCGGAATAGTGTCGACGAAAGAGACTGACTTGGGAATTTTGTATCCAGCGAGAAAATTTTTGCAGTGGGCAATGACTTCCTCTTCGCACAAAGCGTTGCCGGGCTTCAGGATGACCTCAGCATGCACTCTCTCACCCCACTTGTCGTCGGGAATTCCGACAAGAGCACATTGCTCTACTGCATTAAGCTGCTTGATTACAGTCTCTACTTCCGCCGAGTAAACGTTTTCACCGCCGGTGATAATCATGTCCTTGATACGGTCTACGACACGCAGATACCCGTCCTCCGTCAAGTACCCAGCGTCACCGGAGACTAGCCAGCCGTCGACAAGAGTCTCGGCGGTTTTCTCGGGCATATTGAGATAACCTAACATCAGCGGCGGGCCGGACACGGCTATTTCGCCTACCTGGCCAATTGAAAGTGCGTTGCCATCAGGGCCGCGTATTTCGATTGCCATCCCGTAGCAGGGTGTGCCAGCGGACAGGGTTCTTCCGGATGCCACACCTTCCGCCGTATGGTCACAGTCATGCAGTACTGATGTTGGTAGCCCCTCCGTCTGACCATAGACCTGCATAAAATCTACGCCCGGCAATGCGGCTTTTAGCTCCATCAGCAATGATTCATCGATGGGGGAGCCACCATAACGAAGATATCGAAGCGAACTGAGGTCGTACTCGGAAAAATTCGGGTGGTGCAGCAGCATCTGCCACATTGTCGGAACCATAAATGCCTGCTCAATCTTCTTCTCCTGAATAGTCTCCAGTACTTTAATAGGCTCATACGCAGGCAGAATATACAGCGGGCTGCCCAACATCAGGGCGGTGTTTGAAATACCAATGCCGGATATATGGAACAGTGGCATCGTCATCATAGTGCGGCCACGCGTGAAGAGGTTTTCGGCCACGCACATACTCATGGTGGCAGTGTGGCTGGCATGGGAATGAATGACGCCCTTGCCTTTACCGGTTGTGCCACCCGTGTAATTGAGAAACGCCATCTCGTGTTCGTCGACAGATTGATCGCTAATTGGGTTAGCGTTGGCCAGGAGGTCGGTGTAACTCAAAATACCGGGGGGAACATTGTCCTGCTCTTCAACAAGAATCACATGCTCTACGGAGCTGCAATTCGCCTTCAGCTCCAGGCCAGTCTCGATGAACATTTTGTCTACTAGCAAAATAGTAGGGGCAAAATCATCTATAGAAGCACTGAGCTCAAACACCGACCACCGAATGTTCAGATAATTGGGCACTTTTCCCGCCCACATAGCGCCATAAAAGCCAACAATGGCCTTGTCGCAGTTGAGGGACAGTATTCCCACACTGCCACCTTCGTCGGGGGCCAGTTTCACAAAAGAGCCTGCACAGCGAGCAACCTCATCGTAAAGTTCGCTATAGCTGGTCTCGCGATTCGCAAAAGACAGGGCGACTTTGTCGCCGGACATGTGTTTACCACGATGGATGCTGCGAGTGATTGACATAGTGAAACTCCTGTGAGGTTTCCAGCATAAGTGCAAAGCGCAGATATGCCAAACGAGAGAAGGTAATTTGCTCGCAACAAACGGTTTACTCATCCTGTAAGGCGAATTTTGCGTACATTACAGACCAGCCCGAAGCACGCCCGGAAATTTACAGCTGGGGCCATCGCAACCCACAAGGCTTGGCAATTCATCCGCAGACCGGCGACATATGGGCTGCAGAACATGGCCCCCAAGGTGGCGACGAGATAAACCTGATTCGCGCTGGGGCCAATTTTGGCTGGCCCGTCATTACCTATGGTGAAGAATTACTGTTTGATCATCTCAACATGCGTATGCGCGGCGTCGAGAACGGGCCTGACGGTGTGCTTTATTTGCTCAGTGAGAATGGCAGCATTTTCGCAATAGCGAATGACGCTTCACATGAGCCTCATCAGTCAGACCATCAACATTATCTAACCAACGACGACGGCAGCGAAGATCACCACCACCAACCGGAGGACTAAGGCCATTGCTGCCCTGAGGTGGGGGGCGTCTGGTCGAAGTCAATAACGCTTGCCTGTATGCACGAGCCGAGTTTATCAAAATCGGCCGTTTAACTTGCCGGTACCGATTTGAACAGTGCCTGCTGTTTTTTACTGGATTCAAACCATTATTGCCTTAAAGACAACAATGATACCCAAATAGGCCCATATATCTCCCAGTTAAACGTAGCAATAATGATGCGCTATTGTGCTGAAAATCAACCCCGGAGACAGCTGTGGTGAAGGTTAATAACAATCCAATAAGCCGCTTTTTACAATCGGCTTCAAAGATTCAAGACAATGAGGTCAAAGCGACGGTGGCCTCCTTTCTTTTCGTGGTAGTGCTGATGTCTGCCTATTACATTCTACGACCGGTACGAGACGCGATGGCCAGCGATTGGACAGACGCTGAAGTCAGTTGGTTGTGGACGCTAAACTTTTTTATCAGTACTGCGGTCGTCGCTTTATATGGCGTTGCCGTTTCGCGGATTCGCTTCCAGCTTCTCGTTCCAACGATGTACGGTATTTTTGCCCTCACCTTCGTGGCCTTTTATGTATCGTTGTCAGGAGTGACAGATCGGACGCTAATAGACAAAGCCTTCTACGTTTGGGTTAGTGTTTTCAGTCTCTTTCATATATCGATATTTTGGAGCTTCATGTCCGACCTGTTTAACAAGGAACAGGCCGGTAGGCTATTCAGTATTATTGCCGCGGGTGCCAGTGTAGGAGGATTAATTGGTCCATCTATCCCCTCATTTTTCTCTGATTCTCTGGGTACAGATAATCTAATGCTGATCGCGAGTGGTATGTTGTTGATCCCCATTCCAATAATTCTGTTCTTGCAGTCTCTTAAAACCACAGAATTGCACAATGCAGATTTGATGGCCAACAACGCGGCAGCGAAAATCGGAGGGAACCCCTTTGCGGGTTTCAAAATGTTTTTCACCAATCCGTATTTACTGGCTATTGGCCTGTTCATTCTGCTCTACACCGGGATTAGCTCATTTGTTTACTTCGAATTAAAAAACTTATTGGCTCACTTAACTCGCCCCGAACGGGCTGCGATTTGGGCGCAGATGGATCTGGCAGTAAACGCCCTGTCCATCGCAACGGGCTTATTTGCTACCGGTAGGATTGTTAGTAAATTCGGAATGCCGTTTACCATCGCTCTTGTTCCTGTGCTGATTTGCTTCGGTTTGATTGTGATAGCAATTTCACCGGTGATGGCGGTCGTGGTCGGCCTTCAAATTACTCGGCGGGCAGGAAATTATGCGATCACCAGACCGGCCCGCGAAATGCTTTTTACCCGGGTTGATCGGGAAACACGCTTCAAGGCAAAACCGGTGATTGATATTGTCGCTTATCGAGGCGGAGATACATTAATGGCCTGGTTGTTCACAGGGTTAACACAGGGCCTGGGTGTAGGATTGGCTGGAGTCGCACTCGTTGGCGCAGTCATCGCTGCGCTTTGGGCAGTGGTCGGCATATATCTTGGTCGTTGGTTTGAGCGCGACGAAAAGCCGCTAGAGTGACCAAGCCATTACTATTTATGGAAAACGCACCTGCACCAGTTACTATTCAGCACCTTAATGCCAGCAAGATGTTTCGTGGCAATTTTTAATACATTCAGTCAATGCAAAAAAAGGAATTCAATATGTACCTAAAGGTTCAAAAGTATGATCGATCTATGCAGCGGATTATGACATTTATTTTCGGTTTAACCGCTTTGACTTTGGCTGGAACCAGTGCCGCGCAGCAAGACAGTCGGCCTGAGGTTAAATACATCGAGTTTAGCCAGCTAGGCGATCCTGCTGAAGTACTCCAGGTGAAGTTTGAGGAGTCGCGAGCGCTAGAAGCTGGTGAAGTTCGAGTCAAAGTATTGGCCACCCCGATTCACCCATCAATTTTATTACAGATATCTGGTAACTATGGCACTACCCCGGCATTACCCTCCACGCCGGGCAACGAAGGCGTTGGTCGAGTCGTCGAAACATCATCAGAGGTAACCGGCTTGTCAGTGGATCAACTGGTGCTTCTTGTCGGTGGCAGTACATGGCGCGATGAAATAGTTGCCCCGGCAACGAGCTTTATTCCATTGCCGGATATGGGTGCTCAATCTCCTGAACAGATTGAACAGCTTTCAATGACTGCGATTAACCCGCTCTCAGCCTTGCTCATGCTGACCAACTTTGTTGACCTTAAAGAAGGCGATTGGATTGTTCACAGTGCTGCTAATTCGGCGGTTGGCGGCTATATCATTCAACTCGCAAAACAACGTGGCATAAACACAGTCAATGTAGTTCGCCGCGAAGGTTTAGCGGATGACCTGATATCAAAGGGCGCCAATGTCGTGTTGATCGACGGGCCGGATCTCGCTGCGCAAATTGCCGAAGCGACGGGGGAAAGTCCAGTAGTACTGGCGATAGATGCTGTGGGTGGTGAAACGTTTTCTCGTTTGGCCCAAAGTCTCAGCACGGGCGGTACGCTTGTGTCTTATGGCGTTCTCTCAGGAAAGCCTGCGAGTTATAATCCAGCAATGGCTATTTTTAATGATATTCGTATCCGTGGATTTTGGTTATCCAAATGGTTTGAAATCGCTGAAACTGCAGAAAAGCAGGCAGCCTTCGGACAGATTATTCCTTTGATCGCCAGTGGTGCGCTTAAAGCCAACATTGACTCACGTTTTACCATTAGTGAGATCAAACAAGCGGTGACACGCGCGGTACAGGGCGGTAGAAACGGCAAAGTACTTATAGTACCCAACCCTCTCTAAGGTGATCTGATGAATCTTTGCGGAAACCTTGTAGCGCGAAGAGACAAGTAGACTAAGCTCGGGCCGGGCAGTAAAGTTGTTATGAATGCGTATATAATATATATCCTTGCTGCTCAGGCTTATTTTATCCACTAACTTTCAAATGAAAAATCCGACAAAAAAACGGCTCATACGCAGCCTGAACTACGCGGCAGTGCTAACAACGGCTGTCATTCTTTCTGCCTGTTCCACCATAGCATTTGATCAACCTAAAACCGCCACTTCGGTTATTACCGATACGCAGGACACCCACTTCGGCCAGGTACTGACTGCCTGGAATGCCCAGCACCCGGGCGTGAACGGATTCTATCCTCTCAACGACGGTATCGGTGCGCTGGGGGCGAGATTACGCCTGATCGAAGGTGCTGAGCGCTCAATTGATGCCCAGTACTTTCTGATGAAAAACGATGACGCCGGAGAGCTTTTTTCCGGCACCCTGCTCCGGGCGGCTGACCGCGGTGTGCGTGTACGCTTTTTACTGGATGATGTCTTCACTTCTGTTGATGACGATATTCTCGGACTGTTAAATCGTCACCCGAACATTGAGATACGCTTGTATAACCCTATATCTCGCAGAGGCATCTATTACCTGAATTACGCCGGCGATTTCAAGCGGGCCAATCGGCGCATGCACAGCAAGTCAATCACGGCCGACAATACCTTTACTATTATCGGCGGCCGCAACATTGCAGATGAATATTTTCAGCTACTGGATGACGCGGAGTTCATGGACTACGACATGCTGGCCCTGGGACCTATTACCGCCGAGGTATCCAATCAGTTTGATGATTTCTGGAATAGCTCACGGACTATTCCCATGGAAGCATTGCACAACACTTTCACTGAAGAGGACTTGATCAAAGAGCGTGCTGAAATCGATGAGGAGCTCGCCCTGGGACCCGATTCGACGTATCGAGAGGCGATGAATTCCGAACACATGCGGAAGCTGGTTGATGGCAGCGGAACTATTTATCCGGCACCAGCTACCCTGTTGCACGATGGTCCAGCTAAATTGGAAAACCCGATCGGCCTGAGCCACATGACTTTGATCAGTGAGCTGGGAAAATTAATTCTCGAGTCAAAGAAAAGTGTCTTTATCATTACACCTTACTTCATACCGACCCAAAGCGGTGTGGAGTTCTGGCAAAAAGTGCTCGATAAAGGCATGTCGGTGACCATTGTCACCAACTCACTGGCGTCCACCAATCATGTGCCTGTGCACTCCGGTTATGCGCGCTACCGGGAAAAAATGCTGGAAATGGGGGCAACAATACACGAGTCCCGGGCTAATGCCGTGAGGCCTGGCAGTGACAGTACAGCGTCCAGTCCGAAAGCCCTGACATTGCATACCAAACTTATCCTGATTGATGAGCGATACCTGTTTGTGGGTTCGCTGAACCTGGACCCCCGCTCAATTGAGATTAACGCAGAAATGGGTATCCTCATCGATTCACCCGTTATCGCAAAACAGTTTCTCGCAGAGGTCAATCAAGGTCTGCCTCAGATGAGCTACAAAGTAGAACTGGACGATGACGGCCGCCTGCAGTGGCTGGCGACCATTGATGGAAAAGAAGAGATTGAGACAAAAGAACCACTCACTAGCTGGTGGCGGCGCTTTCTGGCTAAAGTATATCGGGTTCTTCCTGAGAGTCAGTTGTAGTCGCCGGCTAAAGGAGATACTCCAGCCCCGTTTTCCGCAGGACCCGGAAAACCTTGCGCTGGTTGCGCACGGTTGAAGCTTTGATGCCCTTCCCTTCCATAATCCGGCGGCGCATCTCCAGCCATTCCTCAGATCCCCACAGGTAAGATTCGCTCTTCAGCCGTTCGAAATCGGCTATCACATCCGCCTGGAGGCCCGGACTCACGAAAAAGAAACCCATTTCGTTATTGAACAACCGGGAGCGGTAATCAAAATTGGCCGTGCCGATGAAGCCTCCTGCGTCGCCCATCAGGTACTTGGAGTGCAACTTGCCATAGTGCTTGTCACCGCCGAAATAGACATCATCAAGGCGACCGGTCTCATAGATTTTCAACTGGGGATGGTTGACGAGTTTTTTCCAGGTTTCACTATCGACCAGTTCGGGATTGAGTTCGCTCTCTTTGAGTTTTGCCTGCCAGGCCTTCTGGTATTGCTCGTCTAGCAGCATCCGTGGGGCCATATCCATGTCTACGATGGCCTGGGCAGGGAAGTTATCCGAGGTGAGTACCGAGTTGGTGATCATCTCGTAACGGTAATCCGGGTCTTCGGCCAGCCAGTCCAGTACACGCTGCGCCTCATCGAGCAGCAAGTTGCCTTCACTGTCATAGTATCGAGCAAGAAACAGGTAGGGAGATACGATCCTCGAATGGTACCGCTGCCGGCCCCGAGACTGCTCCAGCAGGTGCATAATGGAATTGGGGTTACTGGACAGGTTGGCGACAGCCTCAGTTACCACGGCTTTGTTGCCGAGATTGGCAAATTCGTGAGCCAGGCGCACATCTGCCGGATGCCAGCCGTGGACAAAGAACTCGTCCATGGCCTCGAAATGCGGCTGCAGTGTCGCCAGGTTTTTTAGCTCGGCCAGAGCCCGGACCATCTCCTCTCTTCGCTTGCTGTACAGATCTGTGCCACTAACAAACTGCTTTGAAGTCAGGCGCTTATTTTTTTCATGCAGCGATAGCAGGGTGAAATACACCTCTGCTGACTCACCTACGGTGTGATCCTCCTCGCGGTCCAGCCCGGGTCGCAGAAGGATTTCAGCATCCTTGTAGGTATTCGGATTGGGTGAACCGTCGGCGAGGATGCCGTAGTAGGCCAGGGAGATATTGCGCCCGCCAGTGATAGCGATGGCTTTTTCCGGCACAAAGCCGTCCACCACCAACAGTTTGTCATGGGAGCGGCGGTTGGCGGTGAATGGAGATTTGCTTACTGAGTTGAAGATAGTTATTTGCACCCGGGCCCGCCGTGTTGTTACCTCGCCCGCAGAGTTGCGAATGAAGCCTGCCCCCACCTGACAGCTGTGCAGGGCACGCAGCCAGGTCTTGTTCAGACTAATGGAACCCACCGAGTCCACCATAAAACGCACATCCACACCACGCTGCACCGCCTCGCACAGAGCGCCCAGGACGGCCCTGCCCACCGGATCATCGCTGAAGATGTAATACACCGCGTCTACACTGTGCTGCGCGTTTTCGATCATATGAATCTTGCTTGTGAGGGAGCGGATAGCATCTTCCTCGCTGCTGCCAAGAAATTTGGCCCGCGCACCCTGTACAGGTATCTGCGCCTCTATACCCAGGGCTATCGGGTCCTCCTCGGAAAGCTTGTGAGGCAAGGCAGCACGGTGGCGGTACCATGCGTTTAGCTCAGGATCTTCCACCGCCCCCAGGGGCGGACAGTTTTCCAAGGCCTGCCGATCAGCCGGGCAATGGTCCGCAGGGATATTTGTGGTAGCACAGGCGGAAAGCATCGCGAGCGTGACCACCAGGAACATGCGTGAATAAGGTAGTGACACCGTCACGATTCACTGCTCCAACGTAACTCCGCGGTCACCATACGGTGGTCCGAAACCTCCTCCCCCACCACTTGGTAACTGACAAACTCCAGCTCCCGGGAAACCAGGATCCAGTCCAGACGTTTCGATTTGTAGGTGGGCAGGTCTTCCGATTCAGGTTGATACGCTTTCATACCGGCCTCCTCCACCAGATGACGTAATACAGAGTCTTGCGAGCTCCACTGTTCGTTAAAATCGCCCATGACAATAATCGGTACAGTCGATTCGTTGATAGCGCTGATAATATCAGCGAGCTGTCGTTTGCGTGCTTTCTTGCGGGAGAAATCCAGATGCACCGAGGCGATGCGCACCGATTTCACCTGTTCTCCCTGACGCCAATTCATTGTAGCCGATACCAGCCCCTTGGTTGTAGTGGGCGGTGTGGGTTCAAAATCGATAACCCTGGGTTCCGTCAGTAGAATCTCAGACAGCAGGCCGGTACCAAACCGATACAACCAAGTCTGCGCGTGCAAGCCCAGTACGGCACAGTTCATTCGCCCACCTTCCATTAATCTGGCGGCATGATCAAAGCCACCGGCCCACAGGGAGTCAACATCCAGTTCCTGTAGAGCCACCACATGGGCATCCTGCGCGGCGAGTTGGACCCCAACAGTATCTATGTTTCGCTCAATTCGGCTCTTGCCGATCAACATCTGATTTAAAGAACCACCGCGGCCATGGGCAATATTCAGGGTGGCCACGCGCAGCGTTTCACCATGGTGCGTCCCGGGTGGTGAGCTGACCTCGCTGCAAGTGACCTCAGCGGCAAAATTGGCGCATGAGCAGAGGGTCAAGATTATGAAGATCGTTAGTCGCATTTCAGCGTTCCTTTCACGCGAGGATAACTCAAAGTACAAACCGAATTCGAAGGTCGTAAACGCTTATTGTATCATCCTCATCATAGTCACTTGTCAGTAGCCTCCCCCCGGCACGCTCTACTTAAAGCTTCCACCCAACGCAAGATGCAAATCGATTCTTGTGGCTAGGCGTTCATTCTGGATGCGGAAATTACCATGGTGTCTCGTTAGTAATTTGGACGCCAAAACCTGTTGTGGCGACATTTGCAAAAGCTCTATTAATCGAGAATCTGGAAATCGTTAATGGTTCTGCATATATTTTATAGCGTTTCTGTCAGTTCACAGCTGTATTTAAAACACCCGCTGGTAGCCTATCAGGAACGTATAGAAGTTTTCATCCGAATCATTAAGAGAGCCAACACTGTAGCTCATTTTAATGGCATGCCTGGAAGCAAAGGGGAAAACAAGCGTTGCACCTATTTTTGAATCCCGTTGTAGGTCATCGAGACGCTGACCACCAATCTTGCTGCGCCCACCTTCATAATAATTCGCATCCAGTGACGCCCAAAGGCCAGCCCTGAACCTGTGAATCAAATGCCCCTGCACTGACACCACGGGTTTTTGCTCCTTCCTCATACCTAAAAAATCGTCGTTATCCTGAAACAACCAGGCCCCCAGCGACATCTCCAACAACCATTTTGGTCTGAGTACCGTGATATAACCCACCTCCGCTTTCATCGCCCACCGGTTGGCCCCCACATTTATCAGGCGGTCTGATTCATATCTCCCTGTCGGTGCCACCAGTTTGATACTGGCCCCCAGAACTGGTTGCGGGTTTCTTCGCATCGCCTGAAACTCCTGCAAATTCATTGCCGGCGCTCCCAGGATATTTATCGATAATGTCGCCGCCAGATCTCCTATCCCGCTGTACTGCCGTTCAAGGTTTAGCTCTTGATCCCTCGTTCCCACCGTTGTTCCATCTGTGTAAGGAAGCTCAAGGGTAAGGTTTGTCGTGCGATCAAAAAGGTTCAGGGTATGTCGGTAGCCAAGATTTATTGAGTCAATACTGGAATCAACTCCGGTAATTGGCAGTGAACGATCGGGGATGGCATCACCCGAGACATGGGCGTAAATCACGGTCGCGACCCGGGTACCCACGGGAGCCGGCCAATATACACGTGGCGCGAGCTCCTGTGCCATGCCGACAGCAGGGAGCAGCAGAGATATAAGTAACGGTACAATCTTGAAGTGGGAGAACATATAGCCAACTATGCTATATGTTGGAAAATTTTCCAATGACTCTCTCATTCCCACCAGGTAAAGCTCGACTGGTTTGCGCTGCTGCTAAGCCAAGAATAAACTGATCCATGCCTCAAAAACGCCCTTAGAAGCTCCAGGTCAAATTCAGCAAAAGACCCTGTTGTTTTGCGTCGTACGAAAAGTCTCCATCTTCGTAATCCACATCGAAAACCCGATAACCGATGGCCGTACCAATGGCGTCCTCTTCGGGCAACAGCCGCCAAGCAGCGGCTGCGGGGAGATGACGGGGCCGGATCTGCTGGTTCTGGTCTCTCCGGCTGTACAGGTCTCGTACGTGGCCGCCTACGCGCGTATTCAACGTTGGATTTCGGAGCTGGTGCTGTTAGACATCAATCGCGGCACCGGCATGTTGCCGCTGTTGCTGAACAGGGAGAATCCACTCCTGAGTGAACTGCAGGGCAGACCAATACTGAGCTTCGACTTGACGATTGTAGGCAGTGACAGTGCCGGCCCGGGGTTGGTATCCGTGCGCCGCAGAGCACGCGGAGGTTCGCAATGGCAGGAAACACCGACGGATATGCGATGGCCAGCCAACGTCTTCTCACTCTCCCACGTGGCGCTGCCTTTTAGCGCCGAGGACCCAATGTATGGCCCGAACAAGGCGGATGGACTCATTCGCTTGGGGGAACTGTGGTTCAAGGGTGAACAGGGTGTACTGGGCGTGCCACTGCGCATGCTGGCACGCCAGCGGTACAACCCATTTTTTCCGTATATGGAGCGACGAGTCATCGAGGCCGCGGAGCTGATAATAAAAACTAAAAAGGGTAACTACAACTTGAGTTCTCCGCAGCACGATAGTCTGTAGCACTGGAAATCGGCACCCTATTTTTTGTGGCCCTGGAACTGGTTATTCGGGTCAACATAGTGCCTCCTGGTCGGTGAAGTTCATTATCCTATTGTCAGAATTTTGGGCGAGGATGCCAACGAAAATTTGGGCTTCGAAAATTTAACGGTATCGACGGTCTTATCAGCAAAGCCGTAACGTTGGCCTTACTTCGGCTAATTGATGTGATGGTATTAACAAGTTTATTTATCAGTACCTGGAAAAGTTCTGTTGTGCCGCTGTGTGATTGTTGCTATTTTTTAACAGACGTTCAACGTCACTGACCTCATAAGGAGAAACGAAATGGCTACAGCAAAGAAAAAGGCACCTGCCAAGCGCAAACGTACCGCAGCTCCCAAGAAAGCAGCGGCAAAGAAGTCACCGGCTAAAAAGAAGGCCACTGCAAAGAAAAAACCAATAAAGATAAATGTGTTTCGCAATGCATTCAAAGACGCGTGGGACCAGGTGGATGAGTGGGTCGACACCGCCAAGCTGAAAGCCAAGCAACTGGCAGCCGAAGAAAAATTGATGGAGAAGAAAGCCGAACTGGCAGTCAAGGCCGAGGTGGATAAGGCCAGGCATCTGGCGGATCAGGCTGAAAAGTGGGTGCGCGGGCGTATAAAGTCGGACACCAAAAAACTCAACTCCCTTGAGAAGAAGCTGAAGAAGCAGTTGCGCGATGCGGAGAAGAAACTACGTGATCAGGCCAAGGCCGCTGAGAAGAAGGCAAAGAAGAAAGGCAAGAAGTTGAAAAAAACCGTCGCGAGTGCCACTAAAAAAGCACCTGCTAAAGCAAAGAAAGCGCCGGCTAAAGCGAAGAAAGCCCCAGCGCGCAAGAAAAAAGCTCCGGTGCGGAAGAAGAAAGCAGCACCCCGCAAGACGAAAGCCAGAGCCAGCAAGTAAGCAACCTGGCTTAGCTGACAAAAACCCGCCTGAAGCAATTCAGGCGGGTTTTTTAGTTTGGTGAAGGATTTGAACAGTCAAACTTGTCGGTACTGTCACTATACTTGTGATACATCATGGCGGCGCGCTCACAGACCCCCTACCCTATCACCGGTTGTAACAATGGAGGTAATTTTGGCATGCGAAGATTGATCCTTATTTTATTTTCAGTGGCTTTTGTCGGCAACACAATAGCCGATGATAATTTGCAGTTCGAAGCGCAGGATCTTGTAAACCAGTTCGTGGAGCTGCTCAAGCCCCAGCTAACGAAAGCGATGTCTGAAGGAGGTCCAACCCGTGCCATTGAAGTCTGTGCCAGCGCTGCGCCAAAAATCGCCGACTCGCTAAGCGCCGAGTCGGGCTGGACAGTGGGACGAGTGAGTCTGAAGTCGCGCAATGCCAGCAGGGGCACCCCAGATCACTGGGAAAGAACTGTGCTGGAACAGTTCGACCAACGCCGTAACGCGGGAGAATCTGCTGCAAAGATCAATTACGGCGAAACCGTGGGCAGCCAGTATCGATATATGCAGGCCCAGGGGGTAGAGCCACTCTGCCTGACCTGTCACGGCGAAAACCTGTCTGTGCCGGTACGGGAATCCCTCAAGCAGTACTACCCGGACGACTGGGCCACGGATTACACCCTGGACCAGATCAGAGGGGCGATCAGTGTGGGTAAAGCACTATAGCTGCCAACTCGAGAATTCTGTGCGTCGGAAATAATATCTGACGGGGGGGCGCCCAGCTGAAATCGGTAACGCTGGTAAGTATTCATACAGCGATTTCGTAGAGTTTACTGGTTAGTACCAAAAACAGCATTCAGTCGTGATATGGTTATTCGTCAACAGAAGCAGTGAGTTGATTACTATCACTTCATATCAATATTTTGCTTTCCATTGGCGTCACTCCGCATGGGTGAGTGCGCTGCTTATCCTCATTTTCAACGCTGTGCTGTATGCCTACACCGGACTGATCGATGCCGACGCATCGACCCTGGGTTTTGCCTCGCAGATGCATTTAATTGGCATGATGCTGTTAATGACGCTGTTGCCCATGTGGCTATTGGGATGTTTCATCGTAACTCAGCGTCACAGTCTGGCGATAGCCAGGCGCCTTGATGCCAACCTGGCTCAGTCGATATTGGATTTCCCATGGCGACAGGGTCTGGTGGGGTTTGGTGGCGGATTGGCCTATGCCTTCGCATTCAATGTGCCGCTGTACCAGGTAGACCTGGTGCTGGCTGGTAATGGACCCATGATAAGCGTATTTATCGGGCAGTTAATGGTGTGGACGTGCGTTGGATTCTTGTTGGCTATTCGCCTGTATGTGGGCAAGCAGTTTTACAATTTAGGAAAGACCATCAAAATTTCCATTTTTGATCAATCCTCGCTGGAGCCATTTGCCCGGGTGGGGATGCTGGATGTGGTAATTGTGGTGGGAGGACTGGCCATTGCCGTCGTCCAGTCCATCGATGCGCAGTTTCGCATAGAAAACTATGGCACCGCGTTCCTGGTAGCACTACCGGCTGGTGCGGCGTTGCTGGTCAGGCCAATGTGGTCGCTGCATAAACGGCTTGTTGAACGCAAAAAAAAGTTGCTGGCAGAAGTGTGCCTGCAGATTGGAACGGCCTCGGAGCACAGTAGTACGGCAGATATGGCAGTGTTGGAATCGCTGTTACAGCGTCGAGACCGGATCAATACAATCCCCACATGGCCATTGGATGTTGCGATCTGGCAGCGTCTGTTTTTTTACGTGCTAATACCACCGTTGGCCTGGTCGGGTGCAGCCATGGTAGAGGTGGCCATCGATAAATTTCTGGGACTATAGATATTCGCCAGGTTCGGGCGGTTAAGCTGGTAGTACCGTTCAGCAGACTCAGTTATATGTATACTTGCTCCATGGAAATTTGGGTAGACGCAGACGCCTGTCCCGGCGCAATCAAGGAGATGTTGTTTCGGGCAGCGCAACGTACCGGCATGCAGCTCACACTGGTGGCGAACCACGCATTGCAAGTGCCTCCAAATGCAAATATTCGCATGCTTCAGGTCGGTTCAGGGTTCGACGTGGCGGATGACGAAATCGTCAAGCTGGTCACCAAGGGAGATCTGGTAATCACCAGTGATATCCCGCTGGCAGCAGAGGTCATAGACAAGGGCGCGCACGTGTTGAGCCACCACGGAGAGCGATTTACTCAGGACAATATCGGTCCGCGCCTGAACATGCGCGACTTCATGGACACGATGCGCTCCAGCGGTATTCAGTCAGGCGGCCCTCCGCCACTAGGGTCAAAAGAAAAACAACAATTCGCAAATCAATTGGATCAGCTGTTAGCCGTGCGCAACTGATAATTCGCGGAACGCACCAATCCTCATTTTCAGTGCGTGGCTTCCTATCGCTTCGTAATCAGCGACAACGACTGACGCACGGCAAGTACCTCAAGTTGCAGTGCAGATCGACTGCCAGGAGATCCATCAGGGTTGCGATGAGCGGGACATTTATTACTTTCATACAGGCAACACTATCTGCCACCGCGCAAAAAATTCAATAAAATCAATGCGTACCGTGTTTTTGGTAGAGACAAACGTCTACACTGCGGCCACACGATCAAAACTATTCCGGCAAATCAGATGACCGAATCGACCTTGAGTATTGGTTTAATAAACCCCAAAAGCCCGGTAAACGTCGGTCTGATCATGCGCGCGGCCGGCTGCTTTCAAGTGGGTTCTGTGTTCTATACGGGGGAGCGCTACGACCGGGCGGCGACGTTCAATACCGATACGCAGAATGCGAGCCTGAGTATTCCGCTAACCTGGCTGCCAAGCCTGCCCGGCGACCTTGACGACGATACGCAGGTAGTTTGTATAGAACTGGTTGAGGGTGCCATCCCGCTGCCCGAGTACCAGCACCCCGACAAAGCAATCTATATTTTCGGTCCTGAGGACGGCACCATTAACCAGAAGGTTATAGACCAAGCCGATGCTGTGGTTTTCATCCCCACCATAGGAAGCCTGAACCTGGCGGCGGCGGTCAATGTGATGCTTTATGACAGGCTGGCTAAATTGCCCGCAAGCGCATGCTATAAGTCACTGATTCGTGAAAGTCGAGATACCAATAACCGCGCGAAAGTGAAAAACAGCTAGCATCGCCAGATCCGCGATAACAACCTCTTGGGGTATCGTAAGCGGATCGTTTCACGGCTGAAAGCAATACCTTTGATAGCAATAGCGATGGGATACCGATAAGATCGCGCCTCATTGTTGCCGCCAAAGATCGGAGTGGGCTTGCATGACCAAAAAGATAGAACTACTAGCCCCAGGGGGCGATGTTAGCGCCATTAAAGCCGCCATTGTGGCAGGTGCCAATGCTGTGTATTGCGGCCTTGATACGTTCAATGCCCGTAATCGGGCGGCCAACCTCTCCTTTGACGAGCTAGTCGGTATTGTCAGGCTGGCTCATGAATACGGCTGCGAGGTTTTTCTAACCCTAAATATAGTGATTTTAGAGCACGAAGTTGTGAGTATGATTAAGCTGTTGAATAAGCTGGTGAACAGTGGAATCGACGGCATCATTGTGCAAGATCTGGGAATGTTTAATTTGGTTAAAAAGCATTTTCCAAGCTTGAGCATACACGCCTCAACTCAGCTAACAACGCACAACGAAGGGCAGGTACAGTTTCTGTCTAAAGTGGGTGCTTCGCGCGTTAACCTTTCTCGTGAACTGAACTTGACCGAAGTGGCGGCATTAACAAAAGTTGCCCATGACGAGGACGTATTAACAGAAGTATTTGTTCATGGCGCATTGTGCATTGCATTTTCTGGCCAATGCTATTCAAGCTCGGTCAGTGTGGGTAACTCCGGTAATCGTGGTCGCTGTAGCCAGGCTTGCCGTGATGAATATCAACCCACAGCCATGGGCAATAAATTTCCGCTTAACCTAAAAGACAATTCAGCCTATTTTGATTTACCCGAGTTAGTTGATGCAGGTGTCGATTCTTTAAAAATCGAAGGACGAATTAAGGGTGCACAGTACGTGCATACCGTGGTCGATAGCTGGCGCAAGCAAATTGATCAGTTTGTTGAAACCGGCAAACTGCTGGAAGACGATTCAAATCTATACAAGGTGTTTAATCGAAATTTCACTAACCTTTTCCTCAAGGGCGATATGAAAAAGTCGATGTTTATCGATAACCCACGCGATCATAGTTTTACTCATGCCAACGAAAAAAGTAATGCCATATCGGTTGTTCAAATTCAGGAAGCGCAGCAAGAGTTGTCTCAACAAAAAAATGAGTTGGGCGCGCTTGTAGAGGAAAAAATAAGTTACCTGAGCATCGCCAAAAAAGAACTTCAATTTCAATTTTCAGGGAAGCTGGGCGAACCGTTAACGGTAAAGGCAATCGTTACTGAAGTCGCAGCAAATGATGGCAACACTGAAGATCAGATATTTACCGTTCAATCAGATATGGCATTGATCGAAGCGGCTCAATCCCCCATTGATCAGGTTGTCTTGGAGAAGCGCTTCAAATCGTTTAACAATGCTGAGTATCAGATTGAAAGCTTTAACTTCCAGGGCCTGGACGCCGGTCTAAATATTCCTTTTAGGGAGTTAACCTCACTAAAAACCAGGCTGGAGTTTCAACTCAATGGCTCTGTAGCCATTATTTCGCCTGTTGAGGTAGCACCATTAATCCAACATGCAAAGATTGAAGAAAAACCCAAAATGTCTGTTTTAATTGCAGATGTAAAAGATATTTACCTGTGTAATGAAACAGATGCTTCTGTTTACTTCAAATTGCCAGAAAGCTTTAAAGTGGGCAGCAGAAAGTATATTGACGTATTTTTGGAGAACCCAGAGCTGATTCCCTGGTTTCCTGCTGTGCTAATTGGTAAAGACTATCTAGAGGCAGTGAAAGTACTAGAAGAAGTAAGGCCCAAAACTATCGTGAGCAATAATACCGGCATCGCTTATAAGGCGTTTGAAATGGATATTGAGTGGGTAGCGGGGCCTTTCCTGAATACAACTAATTCTTATGCGTTACTCACTCTCAAAGAAGACCTGAATTGTAAGGGTGCCTTTATCTCTAACGAGATCAATCAAAACCAAATTCGCAATATTAGGCGCCCTGAAAACTTCAAGCTGCTTTACAGTATCTATCACCCAATTTTGATGATGACGAGTCGTCAGTGTTTCTTCCAACAAACAGTGGGTTGTAAAAAGCCAAGTATCGAAGACGGATGCATGCAAACCTGTAAGAAATCCACGACTATTACTAATGTGAAGGGTATTTCATTTTCGGTAGACAAACAAAAAGGCGGTTACCCCAGCATTTACAATCATGAACAATTCTTGAATGTAGATGCTGTTAACGATTTTTCGCACTTGTTTGATGAGTTCTTTATCGATCTGACCGATATCGGTAGCGGATCAAAGGAAACGCCAGATAAAGTTCAATTGATCCATCACTTTGAAAACGTAGTGAACGGGGTGCAGGCATCAGGCGTTCAATTACATGAGATGGTCACGCTATCGACCAACGCTCAATACAAGCAAGGCCTATAGCAAGTAAGTCCATAGGAATCTGAGTCTAAAAAGTAGGAAGGCGTTAGTTTTTACCTAATAGAAAGCTTTCACGGCTATCTAACCATAACGGATACTTGGCCATGGCTTTGGTAAATAGCGGCATTTGTAAATGTCGGTTCAACCAGTCTCGTAATCTGGGGTAAGGGGACTGCAAATACCACTTTCGATCGACTCGTGCGAATTGACGCACAAATGGCAGCAATGCATAGTCAGCCAAGCTAGCCTGGTCGCCCATAAAATAATCACTTCTGTGTAGCTTACCTTCTAACTCTGCAACAAATACTTCACAGATCTGGCGATCGGCAATTTCAGAATTTTTGTGAAATCGCTTCGCCAATTTGTAAATCTCCAAATTGGGTTTAAATTCCTTATCGTTTCGCCTGATAAGTTCGAGCATAGCATCTAGCTTGTTTGGATCGCCTGCCTGTAACACGTTATGGGGATCATTTAATTTCAGCGCCCACAGCATGATATCAACACTCTCATCAATAATAGTGAGCTCTTGGTGCTCAATGACTAATACCGGTACGGTACCTTTAGGTGATAGCTCCAACATCTCCGCCGGCTTATTTTTTGTAACAACGGCGCGAATCAATACTGACTGCTTAGCCAACAAAATACCCAACCTGGCGCGCATGGCATAAGGGCAGTGTTGCAGTGAATACAATATAGGTAGGTTTGGGCTGAACTGAGACATAACAGGGCGTAACCAACGGTAGTGGCAACTTAACTTTCGCAGACAGTAAAACACACGGCATTTGAAATCAAGCTGGCTGTTACTGTTGGCACTAGCCACTCTAACGCCCTGCTCGGAATCGGTTAGTAACGCGAACGAGGTAACGATCAGCCCAGCTGCGGCAATACTCAATCACCGAACAGGCCTATCAATCAGCATCTCCAAGCTCAATTCTGTCAAACTCCAAACGGTTCTCCGCCGGGGCCGCGCTTATGGCTGCCACAACTGACCATTTTCGTAGCAGAATATAGGCAAAGCAGGCAAAGTACATGGAGATCACCAATGCGCCCACCCATTGGATTTGCAAAAAGTCCAGACGAAATAGTAATGTCAGTCCACACAAGGCAACTACATTGCACAGAAAATAGTTGCGCAGCCCCAGACGCCTCGCGGTTAGGCCCAAGTTGTCTGTGTAAAGACGAATTAGGGAGTCCAGCGAGTT
The DNA here is from genome assembly GCA_036961205.1 of Halioglobus sp. Lineage (GTDB taxonomy): Bacteria > Pseudomonadota > Gammaproteobacteria > Pseudomonadales > Halieaceae > CALJFL01. Next base: position 367,819 of record JBALVI010000005.1, read on the forward strand.
GACTACCATCAATACTCCAACAGAAATCATCGCAATGCTGACGAAACTCGCGATCGCCTGCCCCTGTGAGTGCAGACGGTAGAGCACTGTGAACCAGACACCAATCGCGATAGACGGCACAAGCAGCATGGCAATTAGCAACTGCCAGGTCCTGATACCGCTGACAAAGCGCGCCGTAAACTGTCCGATCATAATGCTCCAGGCGAACCACCAAAAAAGATAGAACTCGTGATACGCGTTGATAGGCAAAATGAAACGGTGCAGATTACTGAAGTACTCTCCCAATAAAGCCCCAGTACTAAAAAAGTCAGATGGTGTACTGCCATCAGTCAGAAAAGCAATTCCCCACATAACCGCAACCAACAGGCCAAACAACCACATGGAACTCAAACTGAGTAAGCGCACGTACTTGATATCGCTGCTGGAATACACAGCTACAGCAATGGTGACGAATACCACCCCATAAAACACAGGTTGCACTGTCTCACCGTCACCAATTTGTGGCAGATACCAGGGTAAATTCGCCAACAGCAGATAAGCGGTAAAGGCGCAGGTGCCGATGATCACAAGGTTGTTAATCAGTTTTACCAACCCAATTTCAAAAAATCTTACATGCGGTTCAATAATGCAGAAATAAAAGCAAGTGAGAAAATAGAAACCCCAGATCAAGAAGGCCCAGAAGCCAAACTCGATAGCCAAAGGATTAGCGAACGCATACTCGGGATTTGCTGCATGATCTGCGTAGCCACCAAACTCTGTCAGTGGGAACATGATCAGGCCGACGTCCAGGCCAGAGGTAAATAGAATCGCAATAAAAGTAAACGTGTGAACGGGCGTGACTCCGATACAGGCCACCGAGGGCCATCGGACCAGAATGAATGCAATGGCAGCGAAGCTGAATATCAATCCTGCGGACAACCAGATGGTCATCATTGAACTTCGCGCTCCACACCAGTAACCGAACGCTGAGGTTGCCCCGGCCGTTGCCGGGACGCCCACTGTTGGTCCATAACGACAGGCGCTTCCGAGGGCGGCAATGTCGCATTGCCAAGAATCATATCAGCCGCCCGCTCCGCCACCATAATGGTTGGAGCGTTGAGATTACCGTTGGTAATACTTGGAAAAATGGACGAGTCCACGACGCGCAGCCGGTCAATACCATGAACCCGGGTCTGTGGATCAACCACTGACATAGCATCGGTACCCATTTTGCAGGAGCAGGAGGGGTGATAAGCACTCTCTGCTGCGCTGCGCACAAAGGCATCGATCTGCTCATCGGTTTGCACCGCCACACCCGGTTGAATCTCCTCTCCCCGATACTCGTCCAGTGCTGGCTGCTGCATAATTTCGCGCGTTAAGCGTACGCAGTCACGAAAGCCCTCGCGATCTACCTCGTGTTGCAGGTAGTTAAAACAGATTTTGGGCGGCACCGTGGGGTCAGCCGACTGCAAATGCACGGCGCCACGACTCAAAGGCTTGTTATGCCCTATGTGCACCTGAAAGCCGTCGCCATCAAAAGCCTCGCGACCGTCATAGCGCATCGCTGCCGGCAAGAAGTGGTACTGGAGGTCTGGCCATTCAACATTCGCCTTGGAACGGATAAAACCGCATGACTCAAAATGATTGGTCGCGCCCAAGCCAGTCCTGAGGAGTACCCAGCGCGCACCAATAAACAGCTTATTCCACCAATTGAGACTGCCGTTGAGCGAGACTGGCTTGGTGCACCGAAACTGAAAGTAGAACTCAAGATGATCCTGCAGGTTCTCTCCCACACCCGGCAGTTCGTGGACGACTGGCACACCCGCCGCTTCCAGCACCTCACGGCGGCCAATTCCCGAGAGTTCCAGAAGGTGTGGCGACCCTATGGAGCCAGCGCTAAGAATAACTTCGCGTGTGGCTTGTACTTCCTGAACCTTGCCCCGCCGCGAAAAACGCACTCCGCTGGCTTGCTTGCCTTCCAATAACACCTTGTGGACCAGGGCATGGCTAATCACTGTCAGGTTTGGGCGCTTCATCGCTGGTCGCAGATAGGCATTGGCTGCAGACCAACGGAAGCCGTTCTTGACGGTCATGTGCATGGCGCCAAAGCCTTCCTGCTGCGCACCATTACAATCATCCGTCGCCCAGTAGCCCGCCTCCACCCCGGCGCGAACAAACGCCTTATACAGAGGGTTGCGCATGTTGTTGCCGTTATTGACGTTCAACGGGCCAGCGTCGCCACGATACGCGTCGCCGCCAAACGCCCAGGTCTCAGCTTTTTTGAAATAGGGCAAGACATGCGCGTAATCCCAATCGGTTGCACCCTGCTGTGCCCACTCGTCGAAATCCTTGGCGTGGCCACGCACATAGACCATGCCATTGATCGATGAAGATCCGCCCAAAACCTTGCCCCGGGGACAGTGCATTTGACGACCGTCCAAACCGGACTCAGGTTCGGTTTCAAACTGCCAGGCGTATTTTTGGGTGCTCATGGGAATAGACAGTGCAGTGGGCATCTGGATAAACAGGCTGCGGTCGCTGCCGCCCGTCTCCAGTAATAGAACCGAATTCTTGCCATTCTCGGTCAGCCGATTTGCCAACACACAGCCCGCTGAACCGGCACCCACTATGATGTAGTCGTATTGTATGGGTTTCACAGTCTCGCGCTCGTACACTGCGCATCACTACAAGCTGTACTCACATTTCTGACCTGATCAAAAGGGGCTCTCAATGGGACTCATCCCAACGTAGACAGACTTAAGCTGGGTGTAGTGGTCCAGCGTAACGCGCCCATTTTCGCGGCCAATGCCAGAAAGCTTGTAGCCACCAACCGGCATCTCCACGGGGGACAAGCCATAGCTGTTTATCCAACAAATTCCAGCTTCAAGTCTGTGTGTCACACGATGAGCGCGCTGGATGTCTCGGGTGAACACACCGGCGGCTAGTCCTGTATCGACATTGTTCGCGCGGCAGATCACTTCCTCTTCATCACTAAAGGTCAAAATAGACATTACCGGGCCAAATATTTCCTCGCGCACAATGGTCATATCATCAGTGCACGCGGTAAAAATAGTGGGTGCCACAAAGAAGCCCTCTTCCACAGTTTCAGGTTGCAAAGCGTGCCCCCCCTCCGACAAGGTAGCGCCTTCTGCTAGCCCCTTTGCGATATAGCCCAGCACCAGGTCCCGGTGCTCAGCGGAGATTAGTGCTCCGAAATTTGTCTGCGGATCCATAGGGTCACCCACTTTGATATTCGCTCGTGTGCGCGCAAGCAGACGATCAACGAAGGGCTGAAAAATATCCTCGTGTAAGAATACGCGCGTACAATTGGTGCAAATTTCACCCTGGGTGTAGAAGTTGCCCAGCATGGCAGCGGAAACCGCTTCCTCAAGGTGTGCATCCTCGAACACAATAAGTGGCGACTTGCCGCCCAGTTCCATGGTCACATGCTTGAGAGACGTTGCTGCAGCGGCCATAACTTTTTGACCTGTGCCCACTTCCCCAGTAAAGGAGACTTTGGCAATGCCCGGGTTGTGTGTCAGCCACTGCCCCACCTCCGCAGCGCCCTGTACCACGTTAAACACGCCAGGAGGCACGCCGGCTTCTACAAATATTTCAGCCAGCTTGATAGCGCCCAGGGGAGTCTCCTCAGAAGGCTTGAAAATCATTGCGTTACCACAGGCCAGTGCAGGAGCAGATTTCCAGCACGCAATCTGTAGTGGGTAATTCCACGCACCTATACCCGCACAGACACCCAGGGGCTCTCGTCGTGTATAGAAAAAATCTCCACCCAAATCCTGCTGCGTCCCCTCAACTGAGGTAGCCAAAGCAGCGAAGTATTCGATTGCGTCGGCCCCGCTGACAACATCAACAGCCACCGCCTCCTGCCAGGGCTTACCGGTGTCTCGAACTTCCACTGCGGCCAGTTCGTCATTGCGCTCACGTAGCAAGCTCACGGCTCGGCTCAAGACACGACTGCGCTCAACGGTAGACATGGCAGACCAGACCAGGAAACCTTGCTCAGCGCTCTCTAAAGACGCCTGCAGTACACCCTCATCGGCAATCTCCACTTCATAAATGAGTTTGCCGGTCCCGGGATTGACTACGGGAAAGGTATTACCATTAAGGTTGGCAAAACTGCGACCATGAATGTAACTTTGAAGAACGGGTACTGCGTGGGTCATACGCTAAAAGCCCTGATAGGTTGTCTGTCAATCGAAACCATACAGGTTAGGGGCTGCGAGTGATATGGTCGAGGGTAACTGCCACCTGATGAAATTCACCAACCCACAATTAGGAACACTATGAGCAAGCAGATCGAATTAACACTAAGCAAGGAAACAAAAGGCACTTTTGTATACGCATCGAGTGAAGACAAGTCTCTCATCACCAGCCTGTACCTGGAGAAATCTCAGATGCCAGCAGAGGCGCCTAAGCAAATCACCGTCACTGTGGCGTTTGAATAAACGCGCCCGGAGTGTCGTCTAGCGGTGGCAGGCGAATCCTCTGAATCCGCCAGAAAAACCATCATTTAAAGTATAAGTTTTTTGGCGTGTGCTTAAGAATAAAGTACAGCCTCGATACTAGCGGCGGATCAAATTAAACAACGCGCCTGCAACTATCAGGCCTCCCCCTACCCATGTCCAGATTACCGGTATTTCACCGAATATTGCCCAGCCAATAACCAACGCAAAGATGACCTGTACATAAGAATAGGCAGCTGCTTTACCAGCAGTTTCATGCCGCATTGCGTGGGTGAGACCCAACTGTCCGATCTGGGTGAATATACCCACAAACAGCAACAATACTAAGGTTTCTGCGTCTGGTACTACAAATGCCTGTGCAGGAATCAGGACTGACAGTGGCAGAGCAATCAATGGAAAGTAGAAAATAATAACCGACGCGTCCTCCTGCTGGCTAAGGCGTCTTACTAATACGTAGGCGATTGCGCTACCGAATGCTCCCGCAAGTGCGATCACCACACTGAACAAAGGCAGCGTTGGTGACGTTGTGGACAGCACCCCTGGGTCAGTCATGATGACCAACCCGACAATACTCAACACGATACAGACAAGTGTTGAGAATTGAATACTTTCCTTTAGCAGCAGCAAAGCCAGTACAGCCGTAAACATTGGGTGCATGTACTGTAGTAGCGTTGCCTCAGCTAGCGGTAGCGTTGTCACCGCATAGTAGACGCAAACCAGGGCCACGGCACCGATGGCACCCCGCGCTATTAGTAGTGCACGGTGTGTCCCCCAGGGAGACAGCCCTTTTCGGCGCACATCAAGATAGCTGATAACGAGTGAGACCAGCGACCTAGCGGCGACAATTTCCAGCAGTGGAATACCGCGAATGGCTACGAGTTTCACACAGGTGGCCATCAGTGCGAACCCCAGTGCCGAGACCAGCATGTAGCGGGCGCCAAGCGGGATCAGCGCGATTGATGTCGGGGGAGGCATTTCTTTCTTCCACTGTGAGTAGGCCATAGATCGGTTGGTAACGTGACCTATGCGTGGTGAATTCGCAATTCGCCAATAGTATCAGATGGCTTGCCAAGTCATGGAAAATAAGCAGTTTTCCCAAGTATATCCATGACCGTGCGTTTCTACGTGGGCTAGAATGTCTGCCCGAGGAACAAATAGGCTGATTGTCGGCCACCTTCTGCAGCGCCATACGCGATATATATAGGGCCGACTACAGTGTCAAATACGACGAAAAGGCTCCCGGCGACCAGCATGGTGTCAACTTCAAAAGTTGCCGTATAGGCGGTCGTTGTGGATGACCCGCCCGTAATCTCAGGTGGTCCAATACGCAGTTCGACGTCGCTGTCAATGCGGGTTACACCGACACGAAACTCGCCCCAGTTATCAAACTGGCGACCCCCTTGCAGCGACAATCTGGTGTTATCCGCACCGACCTCTGCTATTTGAAACCCGCCATTATCGAAAACTCCACCATTGGAGCGTACATACTCGACCTGGGGGTTCACAAACCAGCGCGACTTGTAATCCAGCGGTTGAAAAAACTCAGCAAACACTCTGGGTGTCTCACCCAACTGTATCTCGGCTCGAAATTCGCCACCCAGACTATTAATCTCTGTGCGCGTTAGTCGCGCAGCAATGTTGTAGCCACTATTGCCGCTAAAGTCGTCCTCAAAGTTGATGCCGAAGCGCAGGTAATTTGGCCGCAACCGCACGAAATGGAATCGGCATGCCATTTCCGCGCCCTTTAGCCAGTCCACACATTTTGATCCAGAGAACGGGTGACGGTTCTATTGCGAAACCGACACTGATGACATTTTAATCTATACTCTAGTGCTCGTAATTTCAATCTTTGGACGACTCGTAATGCTCAAGACCAAATTTGCAAAGATCACAGCCTTACTGGGTGCGGTTGTGATCACAGCAGCTGCGTGGTTTCTCATTTCTCCGCTACTCATCGACAAGCAAGTTGATGAAGCACTGGTTTTTGCGGCGGCGCCTGTAGACCCCGAGACGAGCAACCAGGCTATGCAGCAGGTAATGGCCGACGCTGCACAAACACCAGACCGTACAGTAAAAGAAAGCATGATGATGGAGTCTGAACCTCATGTGCTCGTACGAGGCAAGTTTCATGATGCGGATTCCGTTCACCGCGGCTCGGGCGATGCATTACTCTACCAGCTGGCCGACGGCTCACATCTGCTGAGACTGGAAGACTTCAAGGTTACCAACGGGCCCGATTTAGCCGTGTATCTTGTAAAGCACGCAGACCCATCTAGCTCAGATCAAGTCACATCGGGGTTCCTGAATTTGGGTAAACTCAAAGGTAATGTGGGCAATCAGAACTATGCGATTCCCGCTGGCACAGACCTGTCTGAATTCAACAGTGCAGTTATCTGGTGTGAATTGTTTGGCGTCCTGTTCTCGACTGCACCGCTGTCTGATGGCTAGAGTTTCGAAATACGGCTTTGAAAAGCTGCTACGGTTCTTCAAGGCTGGTTTGCTGACAAACAGAATGGGAAACATACGAGAAGCTGAGCGCCGCTACTAATTAGTTAAACGCCTATAGCCTTTAACTACCACCCTCCCATTAACAAGGTCCTATCTATCTATGAATATTGCAGTTGTTACAGGAACCAGTACCGGAATCGGCTTTGAAACCAGCCTGCATTTAGCGCGCAATGGCTACTTTGTTTTTGCCGGCATGCGAAATACAAAAAAAGCACAGGCTCTTATTGATGCAGCGAGTGCTGAATCTTTGTCCGTAGAAGTGATAGAAATGGATGTAACCAGTTCAAGCTCGCTGGATGCTGCTTTTGAAGTTATTGGCGCCAAGGGCCCGGTGTCTTTACTTGTAAATAATGCAGGAATCGGCGCCGCTTCTCCTTTAGAACTAACCCCGGAAGAAGAGCATCGACAAGTATTTGAAACAAACTATTTTGGGACGATAGCCTGCATTCAAAAAGTACTGCCCACCATGCGCGAGCAAGGCAGCGGTAATATTGTCAATATCTCATCTATTGTTGGCGTTATGGCAACGCCTAATCAAATTGCCTATTCGGCGTCTAAATGGGCTGTTGAAGCGGCAACAGAAGCGCTTGCCCATGAAGTTTATCGTTTTGGCGTACGCGTTTATTGTGTAGAGCCTGGCGTTGTAGCGACCAATATTTTTGATAATTCTGCAGACATGACTCGGTACGATAAAGCTTCGCCCTACCGGCAGATTATGAGACGTAACGGTAAGCTCTACGGCGCCGGCTTTAAAGCGCCTGCGTCGCCACAGCAAGTCGCTGACGCCATTTTGACGGCCATCACTCAACCAGAGTATCAGTTTCGCTGGCCGGTCGGTGTTGATGCTGAGGGTATCTGTGGCGGCCGGGCTAACATCACTGCCGAACAATGGATTCAGATGGGTGATGATTTAACTGACGGTGAATACAACGAGCGTTTTTTGCAATACTTTAATGTTCAACTGTAATTAACGATTGAAGCGATAGTAAAGCCAAACGGCATAACTGATGATGTCGGGTGGGAATCGACGTTAGTAAGTATTCATCCACCGACTTTACCAGTTCTAGCGAGTTTATTTGGCAATACCCGCACAACCGCCGCCAGCGAATTATAGGCTCCGGCATGCCCATAGGGAGCCGTCAACGCTATATTGCGCAGAGTGGGTGTGCGAAAGCGATAGCGCTCAGCCACAGAACCGGTGACCCGTTCCCGGCCGAAGTCCTCGCGCCCATCGGTACCGTCACCTTTACCCGGCCCGATCTGCGGCATGGCGATGGCGTGGAATTCGTGATCAGTCTGGAACACGCCGGCGTGGCAACCGGAACATCCGGCCTTGCCGTAGAACAGCCTCATGCCGCGCTGGGCAGAGACGCTCATCGCCTGGTGATCGCCGCGCAGATATTGATCGAAGGGGCTGTTATCGAAGCGCCAGGCCTCGGCCTCGAAGGCGGCGATGGCATTGGCAGCATGCACATAGGTGAGGTCCTGAGCGGCGACCACGCCACCTGGGTAGGCGTTCTGGAACAGTGTCACGTAAGCTGGAATGGCCTGTAGTTTTGTTTCGAGTATTTCCCAGACTAACGTCAAGTTGTTCGCGGCCGGCGAGATGAAGCTGCCGGGGTTGCCGGGGATGTCCTCCACCCTGCCGTCGTGAAACATGCGGTGAAATTCACTGGCGCCGAGGTTGAATACGGGGGGAGCATTGCGTGGCACGCGCTCGTGCATAGCATCGTCACCGGTGCCGGTATCCCGGGTGACACCCAGCCCGTTACCGCCTTTTATTAAACTGCGTCCTGGGCACTCTGGTTATCAGGTTATTTGCACCCTGGTGCCGGCATAAAGACAGCAAATGATTCCCCATTTCCCGGAGGTGCTGGGGTCGTCAGTTCTGATACCCAATCCCAATCCAAATCCTCGCGATTCCCAATGTTGTGGATATTGATATCCAGGTGAATCTCTGCACATAGAGCGTTATTCTTATTCAGTACCCGATGAAAAAACGGGGGAAATTCGGAGGAAAGTGACTGCGAGCCTCTACCCGTGCCCTCGCGCCCGATAACTGACAGGTCGAGATTGATTATGCCCCCTGCGCTCATGTCATCTACACCGCTGATCGCACCCGATGCGTTGAAAACAGCGACATCTGCCGCCGCTCCGCCATCGGCTAAGCTGGGCATCCCACAGGGACCAGTACAGCCAGCCGGATTATTGAATACCACCCACCAAACTGTATAAGGTATGCCCGCCGTAGCCACGGTCGTCATAATTCTGCCATCAATTCTGTTTTTGGAGCGCTTGAGCCATGCCGCGCCGACCGTCTGGTAAGTCACATCATCGCCATTTACTATAGGCACTAGAACCGGTGAATCTTGAAAAAGTCTGGGTTTACCCGGGTCCGCCACAGCTCCAATAGAAAGAGCCCAAAATACAATCGCGAGAATACTCGTTGTTAATCCTTTCATGATGTTCTCCGTCATAATTTTTAAAAGTGCCAAACCGGCACCGTTAATTGGTACATCCATGCGCCAGCGGCAATTCAATGCCGTTCCAGCGTCGTAGTAAGGCATAGATGATTGAGGCAAATCCTGAAATCACTGCTAAACTTATGCGAAAGGTTTCCGATAGCGACCATATGTGGTGCTCATGGAGGCAACTAACACCAAGATGCATGCATCGGGTGTCAATCATCGAAGTTTTTTATTCGGTGAGTTCGTGCTCGATGTAGATCGTGGCGCACTCCTGCTGACGGGCGCCGATGTCCCCCTGCGGCCCAAGTCTTTTGAAGTCCTCAACTATCTCGTGCGACATGCCGGCCTGTTGATCAGCAAGGAAGAACTGCTGAGCGCCATCTGGCCCCATGTGGTGGTGACCGAAGATTCGCTGACCCATTGCCTCATGGATATTCGCCGGGTCCTGGACGATGACGCCCACGAAATCGTCCGCACGGTGCGCGGGCGTGGCTACTTGTTCGACCTACCGGTTGCGGTTCACGAGCGTGACGAGGGTTTGTCGATTGTGTCCAGAAACCCGGCCTGGTCTGTGCGATTGTTGGCGATCGCGGCAGTTTTGATGGTGGTGCTGGCCAGCGCGGTCTGGTTGGCTGATGACAGGAACGGGCGCGCTGCTGTTCCGACTGCGGGGGCTCAGCGAGTCGCCGCGCCTACATCCATCGCCGTTTTACCGTTTGTCGATATGAGTGAGCACGGAGACCAGGCCTATTTTGCCGATGGTATTTCGGAGGAAGTGCTGAACCTGTTGGCCCAGGCCCCCGATTTGCTGGTGATTGCGCGCACCTCTTCATTCTCGTTCAGGGGCCAAAATCTGGACATTGCCAGCATTGCCCAACAGCTCAATGTGGCCCACGTGTTGGAAGGCAGCGTGCGCCGTGACGGTGAGCAGATTCGGGTTACAGCCCAATTGGTCAAAGCGAGTGACAGTACTCACTTATGGTCTCAAACCTATGATCATGCCCTGCCGGAATCGATTGCCGTGCAGCAGGAAATTGCCGCCGAGGTGGCCAAGGTGCTAAAGGTCAAATTGTTGGGTGGCGCCGCGGTGGCGACCACCCGTAGCACTGATGCTGCAGCTTACGAACATTTCCTCAAGGGCAAGTTTTTTTACAGCCGGCGCGGTCAGGGTGACAACAAGCGTGCGTTTGCGCATTTCGAGCGGGCGATCGCCATCGACCCCGGTCTTGCGGATGCCTGGGTTGGACTGGCGGGCTCCCTCGGTTTGCAGATCTTTGAGCAGGAAATTCCCTGGCGTGAGGGCTTGGCCCGGAAAAGAGCGGCCCTGGAACAAGCGCTGCTGCTGGATCCGAATAACGCGGAAGCTCATATACGTATGTCCTATGTCGCCAAGAAGTATTTGGAGGAAGATCGGGCCCGCGAGCACGCTGACCTGGCCTGGCGTTATGGACAGAACAGCGCACTGGTGCTGTCTATATTTGCCGGAATAGCATCCAGCGAGGCGGAGCTAGACCAGGCAGTGGCACTACAAAGACGCGCCGCCGCACTGGATCCCCTGGGCTTCGCTAATCGCGCCAACCTGGCGACCTATCTGTACTTTGCCGGACGGCTGGACGAATCGAGGGAACAGTTTATAAATGCCATCGCTCTCAACCCGGAAATGGCAGACGAACTCAACGCCGATATTCTGATGATCTTGCTATTGCAGCACAACATTGGGGAGGCTGAAGATCTGCTGGAGCAACTTCCTCCTGGCAATGCACGCGATCAGGCCCACGCGATGACCTACCACCTCAGAGGCTTGCCCGCTGAATCGGCGGTTGCTCGCCTGAGCGCCGATGCCAGTATCGATTCAGCCAAACGCCTGGTGGATTTGCATGCTTACCGCATGGATGCGGACAAGGCCTTTTACTGGATAAATGTGGCGACCGAGCGAAGTTTTGACACGGAACATATCGAATTCAATATGAATCATCTGGAGGAACTGTCGAACTCGCCTTTTTTACGCTTGCTGCACGATGATTCCCGCTGGCTCGAATGGCGAAAGAGCATCGAGGTACGCACCGCACAGTCGCTCGCCAGTCAGGAGTTGGCAAGCCTGGACTAGCGTTGCACTATGTTATCTCCCCCTCAACGCCGCTTAAGCTGTCCCTGGCGAATTAGCGCTTCCATCAGTACCGGTGGCAACAAGGTTACTGATATCCAACAGTTTCGGTGGGAGAAACAATGTCGCGGTTTGTTTCAACTACCGATGACTGCTTGAATTGGGAATTGGCCAGGGACAGGTTGAATCGGAAGTAAAGCCATACAGCATAACTGATGATGTCGGGTGGGAACCTATGACGTTTATACGTATTCATGCTGGGATTGTCTCCCAGACGAAGTTAATTTGGCAGTACCGTAAAGGCGCCTACGAGCGATTCACAGTCCCGACCTTTGCCCCCTTCCTTATACACCTTTCTCTGTCAGGGTCACTGTGCGTTTCAATGCAAGTCGCAGTAGCAGGTAGGACATCAAGCCTGCCGGGCCTATCATCAGTGTGGCAAACAGGAACGGTGTAGTGATCCAGTGATTAATACTCTGCCGCTTCGCATCTCTAACGATCCAGGCGCCAATAAAAAGGTCGAATACCAGGTAGTGAATCCACCCACCCAGCACTGCAGTCGGACTCTGGAACAGGAGCATTACTCCCTGTAACGACCCAAAGCCTGCACCCTCTGGTGCTGGTTGACCGAAGAAAAGTGCCCATATATAGAAAGGGCCCAATAGCAGAGGCACCCAGATGGCATGGACTAACAGTTGCGTGATACGGTGATGGGGCAGCACAAACAACAAAAACCAGGCTGGCATAACGGCGTAATTGCAAATCAGGAACAGCTCGTCAGTGCTCATTTTATTCTCCAGGGATATTAGAAGAGCCAGCTTTCGTTCAAGAACAGATTACAACGACTGCCGCCATATCTCCATCAGCAAATAGGCAGGTAGTATCAGGTTGGCTAGGACTACTATTGGCAAAAATGGGGTTCGGCCCTAGTTCGAAGTTCGGTTTTAAAAACCTGTTACCACTCTTCCGCTTACTGCCCACCATCACCACAGAGCATCCGCCTCATAAGCGGGAGGTGTGTTTGTAAAATCGTGCTAGGGGATTTATTTGTAATGGAGTCATAGAGTTATGGAAGACACACCCTCCGACTATGGGGACACTGGCAGGTTCATCGTCAGATTTCTCTCACAAGCGTTCGACGCGATATCTTCCGAGTCAGCCATAACCGCTATCGCTCTGGAAGCGGATCATTCCGATGGCCAGGAATTCCCTCCAATTTCGGCCGCTTTGTGCCAGATGCGAACATAAAGGCATTCGATGCGGGAGGCAGAGCAAGGACAGTCAGTGCGATAGTTCAGGCGTTGGCGCTGGCCAAGGAATCTGACCCCTTGATTCCCTGGCCAAGGAATCTGACCCCTTGATTCCAGTGGCTATTTCAGAGCTTATGCGCCTAGTGGAGAGGAACTCTCCGGTCAGCCGTTGGAAGACTTTATAAATGCGCATTATTAAGTAGCTCCAACGCCTAAAACAGGAAGTCTCACGACTAACCGCGCCTTACATTTTTTATTGTATAGGCTGGATTTCATCGCATGTTTGGCAGCGCTGGTGCCTAAGCCCCGCGTCAACCTCACCCACTATCACACAGTCGCACAGTCGCACATCGGTCTTGCCAGAACCAACGGATTGTTCTAAGAGCGAGTACATAATGACGCACTAATTTTCGATCTTCTCCACCTTGAGCAGAGAAAGTATTTCTAGGTCAGTTGCCTGGTTATGAATGTATACTAACTAGAATTAAAAATTAGAGGCACATATGTCTGGTTTGTTTTTCAGGAACGTACAGTTGTTAATCATTCTTTGTTCGATTGCCTCGCCACTGGTGGCAGAGACCTATAATTATAGTGGGGATGTATCGCGTTCTAGTGAAAATTCAGATGATGATTTTCAGGCTGAACTCAGTTTTAAGGGTACTGCTGTTACTGGATTTTATGTTTTCGACGAAATAGAGCAGACAGTAAGATTGGAAGGCTATAGTCAACCAGAAGAGAGGCTGTATTTAAAAGCTTTTTTGAATAATAGCTATTGGGCCGACATTAAGCTGGTGAAACATATCTCTCTAGCGGAAGATTATGCATACGAAGAAGGAACTGTTCATTGGGTAGGGTTTGTTTTTGAAAAAAATGGTCAGCGTGAGCACTTTCACCTGGTTGAAACAGCTTCAAAGGAAAAACACCCCATTTTTTTCAAGAACGGGTCACTGCCGTCAGTAGTCACTTATACAGCAATAAGCTTTGACCCCGAAACGGGTAAAAAAATACATAATCTCGATATTAATGAAAGTATTGGTGCTGGGAGAGAAGGTACGCCCTGTATCGCCAATGGAATACCCTGGTTGGACTGTAAGCTAAATTACCATCCTGTCGACGGCTGCTATTTGACTGATTCACAGAGAAATATCTGTAGAAAAATGCCTTCTTGGGATATAGATACTTCAGGATACGTGGTGAATTGTTGGGATTTTGAAAAAGGTCCCGGGCTGCAACTTCCCTTCCAGCGCGAAGCGAAATCAGAATTTAATCTATCAGAAGTTGAACTCGTAAAAGGCCGAAGTGACGATTTAGAAGCTCGTAGTGTTGTGGCGAACCGAGCGCAAATAGCTTCAGGTAATAACTTTCTGAATCGACCGACCTGCCAAAGCGCCTCTGCCTGGGGCCCCGTTTGCCTTGACGGTCCCATGGGGTGTTTGTGATTAAGGTGAAGGTTTTGCTATCGCGGAAAATATCCGGTGTTTATTTTCTCGCCCTGTGCTGCCAGATACTGTCACTTCACTCCCTTGCGCAACAGAACTTCTACAATGGTACCGAAAAAAGAGTCGCCTTTGTCGCCGGTGTAGGCCTGTACCAGAATATCGATCCGCTTCCCAACCCTGGCAATGACGCGAATGCTGTTGCTGAATCTCTGGGGAGATTAGGCTTTGATGTCGTCAAGCTGATCGATCCAACCTATAGAGAGTTGAGGGATGCTGAACTGGATTTCATTGATATGCTCGATGATGCCGATGTTGCGTTCTTTTACTACGCGGGCCATAGCATCCAGCTAGATGGTGTCAATATCCTGATTCCGGTAGATGCTAGCCTGGACAGCATTGATGAGATGTCTAGCAAGACCTTCCAGCTTGCCAGGCTGGTAAACCGTATGGATAGGTTTGCCAAAACCAAGATAATCGTGCTGGACGCCTGTAGGGATAACCCTTTTGTCGACAAACTACAGTCAGCGGCGGAGCTTAATGGCAGAAGCGTCTCCCGGGGTTTGGCCAGAATCAGTACTCTTGTTGAAGATGAAGAAATCAAAGCCACAGATTTCGATACCTATGGCACGATAGTCTCCTACGCTGCCGCACCGGGCAATGTGGCCTCAGATGGCCAGGGTTACAACAGTCCTTACACTGCAGCTTTGTTAAAGCGGCTAGAGGAGCCAGGCTTGGAGGTTGGTAGTCTATTTCGACAAGTCGCTGCTGATGTCGTAAGAGAGACTCGCGGTGCGCAGAAACCGGAATATCTGGTTAAGCTCACAGATGAGTTTTACTTCCTGAATCCTGAACCCAATCAATGTGATTATCTTGCTATCGAGCCTCAGAACAACCTGAGTATTCCCGGAATTGAATTTGATCGCATTGATTTTTCGAGAGCAATACCAGCCTGCAAAACAGCACTGGAGAACGACTCTAGGCACCCTAGATACGCGCATAATCTGGCGAGAGCCTATGACGTATCAGGTGAGCATGAAAAATCTATTTCCTTCTACACAATTGCCGCTGATCAAGGCTATGTCCATGCCATTAATAGTCTGGGTGTCATGTACGTCAATGGGCAGGGAGTAAAACAGGATTTCTATCGCGGGGTGAAGTTGCTGAACGAAGCAAAAAAGAGAGGGCACGTTCAGGCCAGGGTCAACCTGCAGGGAACTGATTTCTCGGTACTATTGCAGTCGCCAGAGCTAGAGCAGGTTCAATCCCGGCTGATGGAACTCAGTATCTATGATGGATCTTTGTCCGGGGCTTTCGATGACGCCACGCAGCAAGCCATCGCCGATTACCAGAAAAGTAATAGGCTAGCTATTAATGGTTTAACTCTGGAAACGCTTGATCATCTAGACTTGATCAGTGTTATCCCAAATTTTACGCTGAATTAACTTTATAGTTGCCACCTCAGGCCCTGTGGTTTTGCCTACCGCCGAACCTCCCAGCTAAATACTTGCATTCCACCCAAATTTGGCTTCGATTTTTTACGGGCTCCACGTGTTTGAGTTTTTAATTTTTCAGTCGATTCCCCGTTTTCGTACAATACTGTATCGAATAGTAGTTGTAATACAGATGGCTGCTCATCTCCTCGTAAACCAAATGCACTACTGTTTCCCGCGCTCCTGCTTGCTACACCCAGCGGCTCCTGCTCCAGAAAAGAAAAGTCTCTGGCTATACCCTCCCCCGGCTGGCTCATAATAATAAAGTCTTCCAAGCCCTCTGGTTCGGGGTACAGCTCCAGCACGATAGGTGCCAGCTGGTCACCGGCTTGAACGCGATTACTCTGTCCTGACTCTGGCCATATTTGAGCGATACCGTACATGGCATCACGGTATAACAAACTGATATCCTGGGGTTTACGGGATATATTTTTAATAACAACAGTCACCTCATCGCCATCGCCGAAGACCGGTACTTCGGTGAGCGGATATTTCGTGACTATGCCACTACGAGTCACAGTCATCTCCACTTCAAGCGGGGAGCTATCCTTTGTGGCACCATCATTCGCATAAGCCTGCATTCTAACGAGGTTTTCTACTCTAGCGATGCGGTTGAGCGCGCTATTTATACTATGTTCCAGCATCTTGGGTGTAGTCGGAAACGCGACATTAAGCAAGCGTTGCGGTGTTCGCTCGAGGTGGCAGCGCTGTAGCTCCGCTACCTGAAGTTTCTGATATTCACAAGGCAGACTCTGATCTGGAGAAATGAACCACAGAGAATTATCAAATACAGCTATGCGGATATCGGCGATCTCGCCGTCACCCCAGGCAGCCAGCAGAGGGCTTTTCTCTATAGCGGCCTGAACGGCTGCTTCAAGTTGTAAAAGCAATGTATTATTCTGGCCCACGACGGGCAATGTTACGATGGATAAAGCGAAATCCAGGGCCGGTTCTTTCAGCACGGTATAAACTTTCTTTGGCAATTTGAGTTTTTCGTCGCTAATAGTGACTGCGGTACTGGAAAGCGCAGCTGCAGAAGTAACCTTTGCCTGGCTAAGAAAGCTTTCCTCTTGAGCTATTGGACTACTGTATAAATTAATAAGGGAACCGACACTAAAGTTTTGTAAGCGACCGGCA
The DNA here is from genome assembly GCA_036961205.1 of Halioglobus sp. Classification (GTDB taxonomy): domain Bacteria; phylum Pseudomonadota; class Gammaproteobacteria; order Pseudomonadales; family Halieaceae; genus CALJFL01. The sequence goes on from JBALVI010000005.1 coordinate 384,678, forward strand.
CTGATATCTAAAGTCTCGCCTTTCCTGTCCACGGCAGCAGGCCACGCATCCATACTGGAAGAACTTTCACCAAACACTGTTTTGTCCAGATCCGAGCCGCCGCTGATCATAGGTTGGCTGGCGCGCCAGGGTAGCGTGCGATATAACTCCAGAATTTGTTGCCCTAGTTGACTGTAGCTGATGCCGCTGTGGCGGGACAATACAGTCATTAAATTGTAAGTGAACACGCCGTGAACGCTACGGTTCTCACCGTTGCGCGGCAGGTTCATTTCGGGTGTAGTTTGGGTCGACTGAGCGGCTGAAAATGCGATGAGGTAGCCTCTAGTGCCACTTTCCTCCCCGCCACCGCCGGAGATAAAGCTCTGTGTATCACTTCTCAACGAGCCGCCCCCGCCACGGTGCTTGACATAGGAAGTTTGGGGCACGCCCAAACTAGCTGGTGCCAGTTGCCTGTACCTAACATCTCCAAAACCACCACCGCGGGTCATCGTTCCAGAGTGGCAGCTGTCGAAGACCACCCATACGTGTGCGCCACGACGCCGTATTTGATCAAGGTAGGTACCCACTTCATTGTCGGTGATGGCATTGACCACCGTTCCGGTAGACTTGTCCCATTTGGCAGCATCTGCGGGTAAGAATATTTCGTCCAGACCATCTGTTTCGGATGAATCGCCTGCCTGTGTTGGTTGTCGCGAGCCATGGCCAGCGAAATGCAAATAGATGAAATCGCCTTTCTGGCTAGTACTGGCAAGCAACTCGAGTTCCGCTAATATATTTTTTCTCAACGGCTTGTCCTGGGCTTCTGGTCGTTCGCTTAGCTCCACTATGTACTTTTCATCGAACCCTCGCTGGCCTAGCACTGCTCTCACCAATGCGGCATCGTTGGCCGGGCCGACCAAATTTGCTCCCTGCAGGGATGGGTACTCGGAGACGCCAACAATCAGAGCGCGCTTTTCGGCATTCACCGCTGAGCAACAGAAAATAAGTAAAGCAGCGGTAACAACAAGGCGGTGTACGGCCCACATATAGTTTCCTTCCTTGCATAGATCGAGTTGAAGTGTAACTGTCGGCCTGTAAAAGCGTATTTTTGATACTCAAGGATAGATGGATAAAAAGGAAGTGTTTTTGTCATTGCCGTGGTGGAAGATATACAATCATCAAACTATTTTCGTTGGAGAATTGTAGATGACGTCCAGAAAAGCATCATATCTATCAGTTTTGGCATTTTGGGTTTTGTCACAGCTGTCCTTCGGGGGTGTAAATTTACCCGGTCCGGTTTGTGAAGTCACTGATGAAACAATTCTGGGGTCTATTGTGGAAATCGCCAGCCAGCGCCTCGGCGTGCCAGCCAGTGAAATCAAAGTGATGCAGAATTTTGCGGCCCTGGGTGCAGATTCGATGACCATCTACGAGATCAACGCCGTCGTTGCAGATCGATACAGGGTGCGGGATATCATCGCAGAGTTTTCAAATGGTTCTGTGTGTCAGTTGGCACTACAGGTGGAAGAGGCGTTAACAATTCTAGGCCAAATGCGTGGCCATAGTCCCGATTCGACCGAGGAAGAGGTTATCGAACAAACCGTCTATTACGCTACCAATCGACAGCATAATACTTCGGCGGAAGAACTGTCAGAACGCTACTCCGGTGAGCGTAGTGCAGACAAGTCAACTGATTATGGAGTCGCAGTTGTCACTATTCCTGCGAGCCATAAATCGGGAATGCTGGAGGGCCCTTTTCTGGGGCTGAAGATGCTGGAAGATCCCCAGAGCCACATTATACTGAGCAGTCTTGAAGTTTTAGATGAGAATAATTTCTTTGAAATTATCGGAAGAACTCTGACTCAGGGGACAGATGATGGCTGGGATAAGCATGCGATTATTTTCGTGCACGGGTTCAACGTTCCTTTTACCGAGGCTGTTATTCGGACCGCACAGATTGCCTATGATGTCGAATTTACTGGGGCTCCGCTTCTGTTCACATGGCCCTCTGACGGTAAATTACTGGCCTATACATCAGATAGGGAGGATGCCACCTGGAGTATTACCTATCTTCGCAACTTCCTCGATAAGACAGTGGCGAAACTTGCAGGCAAGAAAATTCATATTATTGCCCATAGTATGGGGAATCAGGTTTTAATTGGCGCGCTACAGCAGATGATGCTTGCAGATAGTAGCCGCAGCCAGATATTTGAGTCCATTACCCTGGCAGCTCCAGATTTTGATGCGGAACTGTTTGTCGACCAAATCGCGCCCATGGTTCGAGATCTAACTCCACACTGGACTATATACACATCAGATAATGACATGGCTCTTAGTGTCTCTTTGGAGGTGAACAGCAACCGGCGCCTTGGCCAACCGGTTACGCCCATTGCACATTATGATGTCATTGACGCTACGGGAATTGAGGTGTCTCCCTGGAGTGTTCCGGAAAATCATTCTTACTATGCAACCAAGCAACAGGTTATCGACGATATTCAGCAGGCCATTTCCGGGGTGAGCGCCAAGGACCGAGGCTTGGATCAAAAATACAAAGGGGGTGTAGTTTATTACTCTCTGGAGTGATTTAAATAGAGTCGTATATCGGAGGCGTGGCAGTATCATCATTCATATTCACGTTACTCCTTCCTTTGCACGTATTCATGGCCTGATTATCAGTTATGGCCAGTTAAGTTGCCAGTACCAGGCTAACTGGTGTAATTTTTTGTTAGAGATTTCAAGACAACAATTCGGGAAGACGTGAAGTGTCAAATCTATATTCAACAACAAGGTCAATCTTCAGCATTTCCATAGCGGCCCTAATGTTGGCCGGCTGTATGGGAACTTCGGACCCAGAGGCCCGAAAACCCGAAGGAGAAGCCGTTATTCGCCAAACGGTTGATGTCTATCGGCAGCGAGGGTTTGCAGACGTGGCTATCATGAATCTGATTGATAGCTCTTTCTATGCCCTGCCCATAGAACAAAGAGACGCATTGGCTCTAGAGCTGGGTTTGGCGGAAAGGAGTGCATCGGACGATGGATATGTCAGATTTGACAGTAATGTAATGGAGAATTCGTGGTTTGAACCCGACACCGGCAGAAGAATTCAACATAAAGGTATTCTGTCCTACTCCAAAACTGCAACAAGCTGCTTTAAAAATGGCACACCCTGGAAGGACTGCACATTAAACTATCACCCGGTTTCCGGATGTTTTCTGGAAGGCGAGGTCTTGAAAGAATGCAAACGTATCAGCCACATCATATCCACGTCTGGCTACGATTCAATCAAAGGTGCCGACGGCGTTAAATGCTGGAATTATGAAAAAGGCCCAGGGCTTATGCTTCCAAGTGTGTCAGCCTCAGAATCACAAATTGACCTGGCTAACGCAGTGCCCGTAACGTCAGAACCAGGTGTAGTTGGACGAACAACCAACGTACTTAACCGGCATGTGTGCCGGGCAGCCTTTGGAGATCCTCCGCTGGATACCTGGTAAATACCTGTGCATGGAGAATTCGTAATTTTCTAATAGTATCAAAAGGTTGGCCAATGCTGCTTACTGTGGCGGGCCTTATCCTCGGACAGAATGAGTGATGCTTTTCTATCTATTTTTTCACCTCCTCACCGGCCTGGCTATGCTGATTTGACCCGATGGTAGCGGCGTGAATTGCAAATCCGCCATGGACAAGATAATTAGCGCAATATATCCTACTAGGTAGTATAAGCGTATTCGGCTTCTGGAGGGTCAAACATGGGAATGGTCAAAAAGAGCATTTCAATTACAGAGCAGCAAGACAACTGGATAAAGGCACAAATCGAGACCGGACATTTCGGTAATGAAAGTGAGATTATCCGTGAGTTGATCCGCGAGCGACAAATGCGACAGCAAGAATCTCCTGCCCAAATTGAAGCTATTCGAGCGGCTTTGATTGAAGGCGAGCAGAGTGGCTTTACCGATCGCAGTGTTGATGAAATTTGGGAAGACGCCCGACGTCGTGGGTAGGTATCGGCTATCAAAAGCCGCCGAAGAAGATCTGATAGATATTGCGCTGTTTGGCGATGAACGCTTCGGCATAGCTCAGTCGAACCGTTACCGGGATCAGTTGAAGCAAAGATTTTCAACCCTGGCCGAACAACCTTTGCTGTACCCCGCGGTAAATCATATCCGTGAAGGTTACAGACGCAGCGTGTGTGGAGTACATTCGATCTTCTACCGGATCGATGGAAAGGCTGTGGAAATCATCAGAATTTTAAAAAACCAGGACCAGTCGAAACAGCTGTGAACCTGCGCAGGGAATGTTTTTCTTCTCAGAGGGTTTCAGGCAACCCAGTTCCACACAGTGTTCGGCCCCGCCCCGAAGTTCGGTTCCCAAAACCCGTTACCCTTCTTCAACTTACCGCCACCCGGCTGGGTATAACCCACCAACAGTCTCGGCATAATCTCGGTCTCGGCTACCCCGCCCTACCCCATCAGAACGCTGTTCCTCGAATCGGCTCGGTGATTCAAGGAAGAACGTGTATCACTCAATTCGTATTCTGGTTTTTGTCAGCCAAGTGGGTAGGGCTAACTCGCTTGGATAGGGGCCCCCCAATGACATATCCACTCCCTCTTGAGGCGGAGCCTCAGGCGGAGATGCGAGCAAATCCGTGCTGGCCTGTCTACTTACAATCTGTTCAGTCGTAACATTTATTGTTGTAAGGTCTTGAGCCAGCAGCAGTGGGCCATCATAGGTTGTTCGCCAATTTCTGAACGCATCGTCAATCAGATCATCGCCCAATGAAAAGTGAGACCCTACACCCAGACGTGGCTTAGCAATACCAAAAACAACACCCAGCTCTGCCGGCGAAGTGTGTGTACTGACCACCTTCCCGGCATGCTCCAACGACATTTTGGTCGATGCGGCAAACGCTTCAATTGATGGGAATACTTCGTGGATAAATACATCCGCCCCTTTACTTTGCTCCGCCTCAAGATAGGTGGGCTCACTGTCACCCGTATAGACCATCGTCAACGAATTCCACTCAAGACGATAACCCACCGCACCTTTAAGACTGTGCATGACAGGGAAGGCATACACCTTCACATTATCATTGTCGTAGACTAGCTGATTAGGCTTATCGGCACTGAATTTACTGTAATCAAACTCATGAGCAACAATCTTGGATCCGCCTACTGGCAACTTCACACGCTTGCTCATGACATGCCAGTCAGCCGCTCTGCGGATATTCTCAGTAAATGCTTTGACACCTAGGTCAGGGGTGCCACTTGAGGAGCCCCAGACATGCAGCGGCGTGTTGCGAGCCCAGCCCATGGCATCAAAGAGCGCAAGAATACCGGCGCTATGATCTAGATGCAGGTGAGTAAGAAAAAGCTTGTCGAACTGTGAGGGATGTATTCCCATACTATAAAGTTTGCCAGCGGTATCACCACCGATATCAAAGATAAAGTGGTCACCATTACCCAGCGAAACAAGAATACCTGCGGCTGCTTGTTCCCTGCGGATGGGTGCAGGAACACCAGAACCAATAATGGTAATTCTCATTTCATCATCGGCCAGGGTTTCCCGACCGGGAATATAGTGCGCAGGGTATTTTTTCAGCGTGACGTCATTTGGTTTCGCAACAACAGGTGTCTTGGTTATGGGCCGTCCTGTGAGCGGTAGCGGGTAACCGCCTTTGGTGGTCTCCGGATCTCTAGGGAAGCGGTAGTCCTCTGGTCCGGCGCCTGCTGTAAAAGGCAGCAATAGTGCGAGTGCAATCCAAAAAATCCAACGATTTCGCATCATGTCATGTAGTGTCATTTATGGTCTCAGGGAATAGTTTCATCGTGACCGGAATTAGTATACCGGGGCCTCTCAAAAATTCATAACGAACGGCCACTGCGCGGGAGGGGTCAAAAGAGTATAGGCCGGACTAACACCCCATTCGATGAACCCTAACCTAAACGTTCGCAATACCGCAAACCGTTGTCGCGGCAGGCGGCCGCCAGTTACTAATAAATAGGCCAAATTTCTGACAGAAAGAGCGTGAATCGCACAGATTTAGAATTTCGATTGCTAGTGAGGTTTTTCCGGCCCGCAAAGACGCCTTGCCAGCCTCTTCCTTGAGCAGCACCATTCTTCACAATCCCTGTGATTCTTAATCAAAGAGTCTTGCTTGAGGCGGGGCTCGAGGTTCCGGCAGTTTATTAGTGGAGGCTAAAGCCGTGGAATTAGCATCCAGGTGATCGAGTATTCTCTTGATGACCAGTGGATCTTTGATGCACGCGTCACATTCGTGAATGTTGCCGCCGACGGTCAGCCCATGCCGCTATCCGATTGAATCCACCGTCGAAGTCACCCGTTCGGCCCCACCCCAAAGTTCGGTTCCAAAAACCCGTTACCCGTCTTCAGCTTACTGCCAATAATCTCGGTATAACCCATCAACAGTCTCGGCATAAGCTCGGTCCCAACCACCCTGTCCTACTCCATCAGGAAAACCCGTTAGCTTTCTTCAGCTTACTGCCCAAAGAGATTTGAGAGCATCCGACTCATAATCGCACGGTGTGTGGGTGAAATTCGCTTGGATAATCCATCTTATTGATTTTAATAAGTTTTCTATAGAAAAGAGCGTCCGACTATGGGTTTAAACTAATAGACGTGAGTCTGAGCGTATGACCAAAAATACTTGTTATGCCTGGTCGGTTGATTATATTATTTTTTAGTCCTATACGCCGAGAAGACTAACTCGCCGTGTTGTAGTAGCATTTCATACATACCCCCCTAGCACTCTGACCAACTCCTTCTACAAATATCCAACGGAGATCAGGCAATATGGACATCGAACATCTGCCATCCACCGCGAGTCCTGCAGAAATATACGCCATTATGGAAAGGGATGGGTGTGTTGTGATTGACGGGGTTCTGAGTGACGGGGTGATTGACGCCATGCTCGCAGAAATGGCCCCGTACCGAGAGACGGCCCTACTGGGCGCTGATGATTTCGATGGTTTTAATACGCGCCGTACTGGTTCCCTGGTGGCACGTTCGCCAACCAGTCGTGACGTTATAATGCATCCAACTATCTTAGGTACTGCTAACCTCACTCTTGCCCATGCAAGTAATTACCAACTGCACTGCACCCAATTGATTGAGGTGGGTCCGGACTCTGAACCCCAGCTTATTCATCGTGATCAGTGGGCGTTTGACCTGTTTCAGTTTCCGGTGGGATTTGAAGCGACCTTCGCAACCATGTGGGCGCTAACAGATTTCACGGAAGAAAACGGCGCGACACGCATAATCCCCGGGTCACATAAACTCGCTAACGACCTTAGTTATGACTACAAAGATACAATTCCCGCGGAGATGCAAAAGGGATCGGTATTATTATATTCCGGATCGACATACCACGGCGCGGGAAAAAACTGTTCTGACGAATGGCGCATTGGTTTGATCATCCACTATTCCCTGGCCTGGTTAAGGCAGGAAGAGAATCAATATCTTGGCACCTCCGACAAGGTGTTAAAAAAATTACCCGAGGATTTACTGCGTTTGATGGGGTACACCACAGGAGCTTACAGTTTGGGCTTTATTGACGCCGGGCGCGACCCCATTATTGCGGTGCGCCCGGAGCTGGAGCGCGAGGCTGATACGATACCCGAGTTAAACTTGCGGAATTCTAGCACAGAGTAAGATCGAGCAGCCTGTATAATCCAATTCCCACGCGCCCGTAGCTCAGCTGGAAAGAGTAACTGGCTTCGAACGGGGCGGCCTCCCACAAGTTGGTCGGGAGTTCGAATCTCTCCGGCGCGCCATTTATCATTCGAGGTTGTCATGGCGGGAGGTTTTGCAAAAGACGGTGCGGTCCAGGAGCAGATTGATGCCAGCCTGGAAGATGAGATAAAGCGTGCACGCAGTCAGCTGGTACTGACAACTTAACTTAGCGGTACCCGATTTAGGCACACAGCTGCGCATCCAAGTGTAAGTCAGTGCCATTCGAGTCAGGTTTATAGATGCGATGCCAGATTCTGATGGAAATGCAAGATCGCTTTTTCAAAATGCCCAAATGTAAGGTGCTGGTTTGCATTGCTGGCCAGGCCTGCCTGAATGTCACAAGCCGCCTCACGGTCTTCATCAAAGCCGGCCGCTCTGACAAAAGCAGCATCTCTTTTGGCTTCCTCCACCTCATACAACGCTCCATCAGAAGTCTTATTAATCACTCGGTAAATTAGTATTTGCGTAGTAGATGGACTAAGCGGCTCGAATACGGTCATTGTTGTGTGCTTGGAAAGGACGGAAATAGCAACGTTAGGGAAAAGCGAGTACACCGACGTTGCCATTCCATCAAGACGCCACTTCTCAGGATCAACATCTCGAAGTTCTTCAATACGCTTGAACGGAAAAATGACTCGAGAGTTGGCGCCAAACAATTCCACCACATTGGTATTGTCGAGCCCGAATGGGTAGAAGCTTTGCTTATGGAGAGACTTGATATGGTATCCCTCCATAGTCGTTTCATTGATCAGCTTCCAGTTCGCCTGATCGGTGTAATCACTCTGGGATAAAAACGGCTGATCCCGATCAAAAAATTCTGGCGTATCTTCAAGCATTGAGGGATCTATGGGGCCATTCTGATTGACGTAGACTAGCCCCCCTTTCTCAACTGCGCCGACCTCAACGAGACCGTTGTCCTGCAGTTCAACACCGGGGAAGCCAGAGTGCCCGGGTATATACCTTAGCTGCCCATCAAGACCATAAGTCCAGGAGTGATATGGGCAGACAAAAGAACGAGCACATCCACTGTCTTTGGCAACCGGCATGCCACGGTGTCGGCAACCATTGATAAACGCTCGAACTTTACCATCATCCCCTCTCACCACCAAAAGCGGGGTACCCGCTGCCTTTCTCGACACATAACTGCCGTTCTCCAAGAGCATTGCTGAAGGACAAAAAGGAACAGGCATTCGTCGCAAAAGCGCAACTTCGGATTCGAAACGTTCTTCAGACAAATAGTTCGTGACAGGCTCTTTCCAGACAGTGTCACCCAGGTCCGTGGTCTTATTGTCAATATGGTTGAAAATACGCTCAATAATTTTCTGTTCGTTCAGAAGAGCAATTTTGGAGTCCATTAGTACGCCATTATTTGGTTATATATACTGCATAATAGCAAGTGGGCTGAATCAGATCTTACTTTTTATACCTTTTCAGAGGCATTCACAGCCCCCTTGCCCACTCGTCTTGTCATTCGTGCAACTCGAACAACAAGACCGAAGGTATCGGCAAGTTAACTTTTAAGCTGCGCCAAAATCAGGCCTCTTCAATCACGCAACTGCCCTGCTCCATTCTGCGAACGCACTCACCCTGAGGTCACGGTAATGCTGCGCACCGACCCTGTGCCTCCCAAAGTTGAATAGATTTGATAAATCTGCATAGGCACCCAACAATTTTTATTAGCCTCTTGCGTCAGCTTTAGACTGCATACGTACTGCAAATAGGTACACCACCGACAGAGTTATTACAACACAATCCATTGCTATTGCGGATGCGGCTTTAC
>JBALVI010000013.1:0-72755 GCA_036961205.1 Halioglobus sp.
GCGCCGCTGTTAGCGTCGTCTTACCGTGGTCAACGTGTCCTATGGTTCCCACATTGAGGTGGGGCTTAGTCCGTTCGAATGTTTCCTTTGCCATTACGACTGTCTCCTATATGCACCGGCTGTAGCTATGCTGTACAACGCCTGCTAACTAATTTAAAACTGTGTCTACTTCACCCAGTCCACTTTGCCTACACTCCACTCACTCTCTACTTATAGCGAATGGAGCTCATAACCGGATTTGAACCGGTGACCTCTTCCTTACCAAGGAAGTGCTCTACCGACTGAGCTATATGAGCACTTAGCCTTCTAACTCTGGAGCGGGTGGCGGGGATCGAACCCGCATCATCAGCTTGGAAGGCTGAGGTTCTACCATTGAACTACACCCGCTACTCTCTGGGCCAAACCCTTCCTTGCTTGTCTAACCAGGCAACCTGTTACGGCCCTGGCCCTGTATCTGTGCTGTTCCACCAGAATTTTGCAAACCTGCAAAATCCCTTACTTTACTGGTGGAGGGGGGTGGATTCGAACCACCGAAGCTTTCGCGTCAGATTTACAGTCTGATCCCTTTGGCCACTCGGGAACCCCTCCGAAAGGCGGCATATTGTCCAGACGGCCAACCTCTTTGTCAACCGATACTTTCCAATAAAATTATCAACTTACAGCCGTTTTACGCCCGTAAACCCCCGCAGCTGAACATTCCCCTTCAAAGCGATGGTTTACGCTTCAAATATGTTCATTTTTTGATCGCTTGTGGGTCTAGTTCCAGGCAAAAATGGAGCTGGCGAGAGGAATCGAACCCCCGACCGGCTGATTACAAATCAGCTGCTCTACCTACTGAGCTACGCCAGCCTTACTAAATCGACCATCCAAACGAACTAGCCATACAGCCGGCTCGTTTGAAGGCGGGTGATTCTATGGAAAGTGGCGGGGGGATGCAATAGGGTTTGAGAGTGAAATTAGGCAATTCCAGCCCTGTTTACCTATCTCGCTGCCATTATGTCCAAAACATCCTTATCACAGACAGTAAAAAAGCCCACCGAAGCGGGCTTGATTCAATCAGGGATGTAGGTGCGCCAAGCTATTTAGGCTTGGCAGATGCCCGTAGACGGCGGCTTGCTATCAGTAGCAAGCCCAGCATGGTCAGAGCAAGGCCGTAGGCTGATAGGGTGGGGACTGGGGTGGCTGGTCCGCTTGACGAGCCGGTTACCACCGCGCCACCTGTCGCAACCCCACCGGGGTCAACAATGGTGCCATTGGCAGTTCCATCGGTGTCCCCTGCGCCACCGTCAGTAATACTGAACGTCACCACGCTACCACTTATGGAAGCTGGTAAGCGATACCATGGGGTGCCTGCTTTCCAATAGTTGCTGCCATTGGGAAGAGGGGAGCCATAATCCATGCTCAACGTTACTGTCGCACCTGGGGCACAGCCACTTATGGAGAATGAGATCACACCGTCAACGAGGAAAATTGACGCAGGTGGCGCTGGAGAGGCGGTATCCAAGAACTGTGGGAGAGTGGCAAAAGTGCAGCCTGTATCAGCTGAGGTAAAGCTGAGTGTGCCTGTTGCTCCGCTGGGTAGGGCACCCGTGTAGCTAATCACTGCCGGTGGCGGTGGCGGTGGCGGTGGCGGTGGCGGTGGCACTACAACATCGTCAGTACAAGTCACATCAACATCTGTGAAATTTGAACCACCCATCGTGCCAACAGCGTTAGAGACTGTACAGGTTTGACCTGTTGGTGGTGTCAATACGGTAACATTCCAAGTAGCGCCTATAGGCATCCTAGTAGGAAAACGATAAGAAGTAATAGGGTCTTCCAGCCAGGTAAAATCATCGACGCCATTGTTTTGAAGAGTAATACTGCCACCAGAGGCTACCCCGATCATAAAACCACCAAGCTGGCGAGTATCTTCACAAGTCACAGTAACATTGGTGACATCCGCTGCTCCAATCGTTCCGCTACCGTTGGTAACAGTACAGGTTTGACCGAAAGGCTGACTTGATACGGAAACCGAATAGCTACTGCCCTCTGCCTGCGCAGGAAAGGTAAAGTCACCATCATCATCAAAGAAGTCTTTGATTATGTCATCACCACCATTGTTTTGAAGGGTGACGCTATTCGACAGGCCAGAAACTGTACCCCCAACAGAGGTGGTGTCTGCTGGCGCGCTGCCAACATAAATTGTTATGGTATCTGAGGGCAGAGTGACAACATATGTTCCAACTCTAAGCCCCAGGCTAGCCAATGTCTTACTGTTCCAGGTTGCCGTCCCGCTCAATGGGTCGCCAGATACATAGCCATTGGCAAGCCTAATTTTATCGTCGCCGTTTATGGTGGGCACAACAGACATACCAAAATTGTCGCCACTGCTGGAACTCGCCGGATTATTACCGCCCCTGGAAATAATTACATCCGTTGCGAACCCTGATAATAATTTTATATATGCCTGTGGTGTGCCTAAAGAGTATGAATTTATCTGTAGCCCGCTCCAAAAAGCTGTTCCCAAGAGTCTAGCGCCATTTTGGATTTCATTCCCGGCTAAAACAAGGCCTGTAGTGTTGATTGATCCGCTATGAGTTGCCACAACATTACCGTCACTTTCGACGAAGCTTAACGTAACTGCGGCATGGGCATTTCTGCTTAAAAGTCCTGAGGACACACCAAAAAAGGCCACGGCGAATAAAACACTTGCGACAAGTCTAAACATGAAAAAACACCTCTACTTGGGTTAAAGGGGTCAGAGCCCTTTGGTTCTCACACTGAAAGGACGCTACTCCGAGAGGAAAAGCCCAGCTATTGAGCAGCCTCATTCTGTTTGTAAATAAACGTGTCATTTTCCGATTCCTTTTATTATTCACGCAGCCGCAAACGGCGCGCGCACTTTGGAATGGATACTCAGGGAAATGGTTTCGGTCGATGGTGAGAGCGGGTAATGCTTCCCTGCCAGGTAATTCTGCATCTGCGGTCCTTCGCTTGTATTATTATTTCACGCGGTCTGTAAAGACAACGATTTAAAAACAACAAGGTGTCACGTTATCAGATAATACCCTTACTTTTTATACCGATATGTTATTACCGTCTTTTTGCATATTCCATTCCGCGCTTGCGAGATATGAACCCGGCCTATCCTTCAGGTAAGTCAGCCAGCGGGGGATAGAAAAATAACAATATAAATCAATTATTTAGATTCAATTTACCCCACCCAGACAGTCAAATATGGAATCAAGGGGTCAGATTCCTTGGCCCCGGTTTCGAGCTCTAGACCGCCTAATCTCCCCCCCATCCGGCAAATTGCGCAGCTCGATTGGCAAACGGCACTAAACGCTCAAGAAAATCACCCTCCCCGAACGCCCATCCTTTACTGGTTGCAGACCTCAATCTCACCAAGACATATTTATGAATGCACTCGTCAAGCTTCGATCTGTACCCAGCCTGCCGAGCAGCTGGTGTGCTGCCTAGCGGGTGGTATAGTCGCTTCAACCTCATCCGCAGAGCTCGAGTAATGTGAGATTGGCGGCTACTGGAATAGTTGAAATTTTAGGTTGGAAGCTCAGACTCGCTCATTTCAAAGACTCTGACCCCTTGCACTAGGTGTCGGCAGGTGCCGCCAAACCCAACAACCAGGGCATCCCCCCATGCACCAGCAAATCAGGGGGTGTACCAAATAGGGGATGTATAGGCGCGCTCCTGAGTGATCATCGGCACGTTGTCGGGCATGTCAATATTGAAGTACTTGGCCTCGTAGGCAGTCCAACGGGGCGTGGGTATCTCAATGACCCGCGCATAATAGAAGGCGGCTTCCTCCGAATCAAAATTCGGATCAGTCCATACCGTGATCAATTCGGGCGCGCCGATAGTATTGGTCCAGGTTGCATTTTTCACATCTACCGTATTACCCACCGCTGGCAGTTTACCGTCTGCATTCGGCTTCCTCTCACCACCCCACACTACATCGTGGACCTGCTCATGAGTGACGCCCTTCTTATCCATCCAACCTTTAACAATTTGGATGCGATCCAGGTTGCCGCTATAAGGGTCTTTCATGGCTGCTACCAGGAACTGAGGTGCCTGTGCCCCCTGTGGCGCCTTGCGCAAATCACCCCCCATAGGAACACCTTTGCTGTAGCCCGCACTGGCGGGAAGGCGCGAAAGAGCATCCTGTGCATCAAATTCCCAGCCGCCGAAAAGTCTCACGGTCATCCGCGGGCCGGTAGTAGCGTAGACCTCCCTACGCATCATGGCATCGAAGATTGACTCCCGGGTATTCTCAATCGCCCAGACGGCGGTATAACCCGCCGAAGCCTGCTGCCAGCCATAGATCGTGAGGCTGGGGTCCAGAGAGGACGCAATCACAACATGCTCGAAGCGATGAGGTTCAGGCTCTACGCCCGAGTGCTTGCCGAAGAAATTATTCTCTTCTACAGCAGCCAGAGACGTATGCGAATCCGTGCCCGCTGCCATGCCAAATTTAAACGGATTAACACCCAGTTTTTTCTCAAGCTTCAAGCCATTTTTAAGCGCTTCACGGGCATACTCATACTGCAGCATATCCTTGTCTTTCACCTCAGTACCATCGAGGTTAGCAGCATCCCATAGTTCGTAATCTGCGAATTCGTCAGGCGGCGAAAGAAAGGGATGTGACTCGCTATCACCTTTAATCTGGGTAACTTCTACAATGGGCTCTAACCTGGCCCTAAGCTCGGCCAGCTTCTTGGTGTAGGGCTTGCCGGCATTGGTCTTGAGGGCAAACATTAGACCATTGGAAAGATTGCCGTTGTGAGGAATAGCCAGCACCTCACTACCCGTTCGCTGCTGAAAGTCATCCATCCACTGCCACAGATCTTCCGGATTCTGACTGTCGAACTGGGAAAAGGGCACTATCTGCTTGGCGGTACGGGAATCATCACGAAACAGCACATTGCGGTGCAGGTTAAACCCTCCCCGTGTCGTGTACTCAAAACCAATGATGGCCGAGAACACTCCCGGTTCATTGTAGGTGTCAGCCAGGTCCGTGTATTCACGCCATGCAGTCTTGACCAAATCGGCGCTATCGAAAGGCGGGTCTTCCTGCTGGAGGCTGCCCACAATCTCCATAGCAGTGCTGAACATACGTTTCTTATCGCCGCTGATCAATTCTGTGTACCAGCGCTGCCCCAACTCTGTCGCGAGCAGCCCCGGATCACCCTTCAGTAACGCAGGCATGAGCCCATACATTTCCGCATGATCGGCAATGACCAACCAATCGAGTGGACGGGATAATCGAGCCTTGAGTCCATTCGTGGACAACACTTCTTCACCACGCGCAAATTTGTATGCATCCTCCTGGCCCAAACGGTTCATGGTTCCCGCGTCTACAGAAACGGCGGTATGAAGATGCTGATCCCCAAACAGCGGACGTGTAGGAAAAACACGACCTGCGTAAGGGGAAAATCCTTGGGCCCCATGCACTTTGGCCACAGATTCTTCAGATGGTGTGGGGGCCGCGAAGGCGGTACCTGCCGTTACACCTACAGTGACTAGCAGTGAAACCAGCATCTTGGGTATGAAATGGGGCATGGTGTTCCCTCTAATCTGGATATTGAATGGACTAAATACTAGACTCGGATTGTCGCCGCTAAGATTGTGCAGCGTCTAGCGATAACTATAGTATGCAGATGACATAGATCAAACACGCCGACTTTAGATGCTTACAACTAACGAAAGCTACAATCAAGGCAATCAAGGGGTCAGATTCCTTGGCCCCGGTTTCGAGCTCTAGACCGCCTAATCTCCCCCCCATCCGGCAAATTGCGCAGCTCGATTGGCAAACGGCACTAAACGCTCAAGAAAATCACCCTCCCCGAACGCCCATCCTTTACTGGTTGCAGACCTCAATCTCACCAAGACATATTCATGAATGCACTCGTCAAGCTTCGATCTGTACCCAGCCTGCCGTGCAGCAGGTGTGATGCCTAGCGGGGGTATAGTCGCTTCAGCTCATCCTCAATACGACTCTTAAGCTGGTGATAGGCAAATTCAAATGCTTCGTGTTGCTCTACTTCCCCGCCTTCTGCGTGTGCCGGATCCGGCGTGCTCCAGTGAAGACGTTTGTAGCTGCCGTCCACTATCGGGCAGACCTCCGCGGCGGCTTCGTCGCAGACAGTAATCACTAAATCAAAATGCGCATCTGCAAACTCATCCCAGGATTTGCTGCGGGGCTGCTCAACAGGAATATGGTGGCGCCGCAGTGTCTCTAGTGATCCGGGATGGACGTAACCCGCCGGAAAACTTCCAGCACTTACTGCCATAAAATGCTCACCCGCAAAATGATTAATCAAAGCCTCCGCCATAATTGAGCGACAGGAGTTGCCTGTGCAAAGAACCAGAACATTTTTCATTAGTCTGCGCCTACCCCTTCCCCGCCGTCGCATCACGGTACTGTGCCATTAGCTGCAGGCCTTCAAACACAAGGTCAGGGGCATGGATACTGTTGCCGCCAAACAAGGCTGCCAGCGCCTGGGCGCCACCCCCACAAAAATACACTACTGGGGCCTCGCCAAAGCCTGGCGCGTTCTGCGCTTCTTCCACAGCAACCCTAACGGCACCCACCTGCGCCAGGGCGATACCGTGACGCACCGCTTCTGCAGTAGAACAACCAGGGGTAAGAGCGTAATCAACATCCTCCTCAAACCTTACCCTATCTGTATCCAGCAACAGTGCACGCTCCATCAAGGCCGGGCCGGGCAGAATATAGCCACCCTCGTGTTGACCGGAGGCCGCGATGAAATCGATCGTCAATGCCGAGCCAGCATCCACCACGCACACACGCTGCTGACTGCGCTTCCTGGCGCCCAGCATGGCCAACCAGCGATCTACACCCATACGACCAGGATCAGCATAGCTGTTAACCAGATCTCCGGTCTGCTTTTGGCTGCGTGCAAACCAGGGCTTCAGCCGCCAGCGTGTTTCCAGCAAATTGGAGAATTCGGCTTCGGTATCGGCGCTAGCGACACTGGCAACCCAAATTTCGCTGCATTCACCTGTGCAGTTCAGCAGCTCATTTCGCGAGGTTTCCTCGCCGTGAACATAGCGGCCGCGGGTGACGATCTGGCCGTCTTGCGTTAACAGGCGCCACTTGGCACTACTGTTGCCAAAGTCGATCTGCAGGCAGCGGCCAGAAGACATCAGGTGTCCTTGCGCAGTGAAATTTCACCGCCGAATATAGGTTGGATACCGGTGCTTGTTTCGAGTTGCAGTGCACCGCGTCCATCAACGCCTCGGCAGATCCCGCGCTGCCGTTTTTCTCCGCTGTGTATAACCACCGGTTGATCGGCATAAGCGTCCAGATCTGTCCACGCTTGATGCAATGGACTAAACCCTTCAGACTCAAAACCCGCGACCATAGGCAATATTTCATTGAGCAGTGCCGCCACCACTGTGCTGCGTCGCGGAGTAGCGCCGGCGCAAATCCCGCCCAGATCAATCCAGCTTTGATCAATTGAGGCAGCGACAGACCGGGGTATTGATACATTGATGCCCACACCCACCACCACCTGACAGACACCCGCTGCATCTCCCGCCATTTCCAACAACACCCCACCAAGCTTGGCGCCGTCATATAGAATGTCGTTGGGCCATTTCAGTTTCACACCCTCAACACCAAGAGATTCCAGAGCCCGCACTACAGCGACCCCCACCCCCAGACTAAGCCCCTGCAGGGCAGCAGCGCCCTGCGAGAACTCCCACATGAGAGAAAGGTAAACACTGCCGGCGAAAGGACTTACCCAGGTACGGCCCAGCCTCCCTCGACCTGCAGTTTGTTGTTCTGCAGTACACACCAGGCCAGAAACGGCGCCTACAGATATTTTTCGCATCAGTTCTGCGTTAGTTGAATCTGTTTCGTTAAGCAGCAGCAGATCATTCATCAAGGCAGACGCATCGGAAGTAAGCCCCCCTCTTATATCCACCTCACTCAGAAAATCGACACCTCCCGGAATGCGATACCCCCGGCCTTTCACCGCTTCCAGTTCAAGGCCCAGGTCAGCCAGCTTATTGAGCTGCTTCCAAACCGCAGTGCGACTAACGCCCAGGGCGTTGGCGAGATCCTGCCCGGAGCGAAATTCCCCGTCGGCAAGCATAGGTAGGAGGGTAGTGATATCCATTGAAATCGAGGTGCTCTTTCATCAGTTTGGTAGTGGCTAGGCAGATAATAGCAAATGCTGGAGGAATTCTCCGTTCGGGCAGTGACGTAATTTCATCTCGATCGGCAAGCTACAGCCCGAGCAGCTGTGCTACATTGCCGCCATGGTGGAAAAGAGTATCCAACAACAGCGGAACATCGCAGCGACGCTGATTACTATCATCGGCTGTAGTCATATTGCCGAGCTCTGGCTTACCGATTTGTCTCGAGAAACATTACTCCTGGCGCTTCTAGGAGCCGTTTACCTGTTTATCGGAATTGGCCTGTTCGGCAGGTCCCGCTTTACTTTATTTTTGGCAATGACACTGCCTGCCGCCGGCATCGCACTGGCGCTGCAGCTGGATCCGATAGAGTCCATGAGTGAGGTGGTGCTACTGCGGATCACCGCCAGTCTACTGGTCATCGCGCTATCAACCAACGTACTGTGGTCTGTTCGTAACAATCCAAGTGTATAGACAATGTTGCAACAGGGAATTAACGCATGATTGATCCACTCATTATCCTGGTAGCCCTACTCTGCGGCATGTTGAGTCGGGCGCTTGGCTTACCCGCCTTGATTGGTTACCTCGCCGCGGGTTTTGTTCTGCATGAAATAAATGTAGATGGGGGAGAACTGCTGCAGCAGCTCTCGGAGATAGGCATCACCCTGCTGCTTTTTACCATTGGCTTGAAGCTACAGCCCAAAGACCTACTGCAAACCAAGGTCTGGGGTACAACCCTAATCCATATGGCCGCCATGCAATTGCTCTTTATGGGCGTTCTCTACGCTGCCGGAACACTGGTGCCAGGCCTGCTACTGGACCTTACCGGGGTTTTAGTGATCGCGTTTGCACTCACTTTTTCGAGCACCGTTTTTGTCATTCAGATTATGCAGGAGCGCGGCGAAATGGCTTCCCGCCATGCCAACCTGGCAATCGGCATCCTGATCATCCAGGATTTGGCAGCCGTCGCGTTTCTGGCGTCCACCAGCGGCAAGATTCCGGATCTTTCCGCACTGGCTCTATTGCTTCTATTTCCTTTACGCCCGGTTATTCTCCGTTTGTTGACCCTCGCCGGGCATGGTGAATTATTTACCCTTTGTGGATTGGCCCTGGCACTGGGGGGCGGAGCCTTGTTTGAACTGGTCAACATTAAGGGCGATCTTGGCGTGCTCATTATCGGTGCTGCCCTGGCCAATAGCCAAAAAGCGAAGGAGTTATCGCGCAACCTGCTGCAATTTAAGGATCTCTTTCTGGTGGGGTTTTTTCTATCTATCGGTCTGGGAGGCTTTCCGCAAACTGAAATTATGGTACTGGCGGTGTTGATCGGCCTACTGTCTCTGGTCAAGCCCCTGCTCTATTTTCCGCTGATGACGATTTTTCATACCACCCCGCGAACCGCCACACTAACGTCCGCCACACTGACTAATTTTAGTGAGTTTGGCCTGATTGTGGTCGCCGTTGCTGCCAGTGCGGGTTGGGTGGATAACCAGTGGAGCGCCGGTATATCTCTGGCCGTTGCAGTTAGCTTCCTGCTGGCTTCGCCCATGAACAAGTACTCCCACGAGTTTTATCACCGCTATCGCAGCCGGCTGCAAGCCTTTGAATCTCCACAGGTTCGCGGCACCTATCCCGACACCAGCGGTGTGAAAGTCGTAGTCCTGGGCATGGGCAACATCGGTACGGGCGCTTACGACGCTATCGCCGAGCAATATGGAGGCGAGGTACTTGGGGTGGACGACAATGACAGGAAACTTGATCGCCACCGAAAAGAACACCGCAGGGTAGCAGCCGCTGACGCCAGCGACCCGGACTTCTGGATCCGTCTGGACCTGGCAAATATAGATCTAGTTATGTTGGCGCTGACTAATCACCAGGAAAATATCCTGGTTGCCAAGCTGTTAAAAGAGCTGGGCTATCAGGGGAAAATTGCGGCAGTCGTCCGCTTCTCTGAGGAATCAATCGAACTCGGGCATCTGGGAATTTCTGCTTTCAACTTGTACGCACAAGCCGGCGCGGGATTTGCCGCTCACGCGGCAGAAATTATCGCCACCCCTCACCAGATCGAAAACTGAGTTTGTCAGGCGGCTGTCGGCACCTGACCCTTTTCCGCACTACGACCGAGCATAAATAGTGCCGCTATGTTGGCCAAGCCGTAAGCTAGCCCAGCGGTCAGCAGCTGCGCATTAAAGTCGGAAGCAGCGCCTAACATCAATAGTATAACCAGGCTTCCAAGGCGCACTGTTTCCCAAAATCGCAGACGAGTATTGTCACAATCTTCCAGCCAGAACGCGGTTGTCACGGTTGCAGCAAGAATCAGTGCCCAGAGCGCAATTCCCGCAAAATAGGCTATTTGCATAGATTCCATGGCACCAAGCAGGGCTGCTACCGCTAGTAACTGAAAAAATGCATAGCATTTAACAGCTGTAGTGACAGGCGGATCATATTTTTCAAAAGAAGACAGGTCGTGTTTTGGTCTCGGGTAACGCGCTTCCACGTCCGCCGGACGCCATCCAGTTCGGGCGAACCATACTCTGAACTTGTCGCGCCAATTACCGGCATGCCGGCTGTCCTTCGCTATATCCACATAAATGTGGGTTATTGCCTTTACCGGATTCCAGCTGCGCAAGGGCCCACGAATGCCGTATATACAAGGCTCCTCGTCCAACTCTTCCTGAAAACTGCCGAACAATCTGTCCCAGATAATAAAGACCCCGCCGTAGTTGCGGTCCATGTAGATATCATTCTGGGCGTGGTGTACTCGATGATTTGATGCCGTTACAAAAAACCATTCGTACCAGCCGAGTTTAGGAATGTGTTCGGAGTGCACCCAGAACTGGTAGATAAGGTTCAAAGAACCCACTGTCACAAAAACCTCAGCAGGAATCCCCAGCAGATACATTGGGATGAAGAACAGCCAGCTGAACAACCAGCTTGTGCTGGTCTGGCGTAGCGCGGTACTGAGGTTATAGTCCTCGCTCTGATGATGGGCAACATGGGACGCCCACAAAATAATTCGCTCGTGGCCCATCCTGTGAAGCCAGTAATAACAAAAGTCATACAACACAAATGCCAGCACCCAGGTATACCAGTGAGAGGATGACATTAGTGACAGGGAGAAATAGGCCGTAATCAGGTAGTACACGTAGCCACCGATGCCCAGGGTGACAAATCTCCCCGCCTGACTGAGTGTGCCTAGGAACAGGCTGCTGACACTGTCGTTCAATCGATACGTGTTGCGTTTTTTCCAGTGGCCATAAGCCAGTTCCACCAAAATGGCGAGGACGAAAAATGGCACTGCATAGATAATCAGGTTCATAACTAATATTCCAAAGGCATAAAAGTGCCCCGCGAAAGCTCAGGGCAGAACCACTATTCTGGCAGCGGCAACTTAAAGCAAGCTGAAAGGGGCCCTACAGCCAAATCAACCGTGAATCCTTAGAGGGCCGATTTTGGCTAGTAGCCTGGCCCAGCGGTCTCTATAGTGTGCCTTATGGATGAACACAATCACAACGCCACAATAGAGCTGGACCGAGAAATCTGCAGGCAGGCTAGACTGTCCCGGGACCGCAGGTTCGACGGCGAATTTTTTCTCGCCGTGAGCACTACCGGCATCTACTGTCGGCCTATCTGTCCAGCGCGCCAACCGGCGGAGCGCAATGTGTCGTATTTTCGCCATGCCGCCCAGGCAGCACAAGCCGGCTTTCGCCCCTGCCTACGATGCCGGCCAGAAACCGCACCCAACAGCCCTGCCTGGCTGGGAACCCATACCACTGTGAGTAGAGCGCTAGACCTGATTCGCGCGGGAGCACTTAATGGCGAAGGGTCACTGGATACGCTGGCGGCTCGTATGGGTATCGGCGAGCGTTACTTGCGTAAGCTTTTTCAGCGGGATCTGGGCCTCTCGCCGCTGGAGGTTGCACAGAATCAGCGCCTGTTACTGGCCAAGCAATTACTTGCCGAAACCACTCTGCCTCTGACGGACGTAGCTTTCGCAGCGGGATTTAATAGCGTACGCCGATTCAACTCAGCAATACGCGACGCGTTTGACAAATCACCGGGAGAATTGCGCAAGAGCCCCGCCCGGGTCGGGGAGCCCATCGAGATCGAATTACACTATCGTCCCCCGTACGACTGGCAGGGTGTCACGGGCTTTTTCTGCCGCCACGCTATCCCCGGTGTGGAGCAGGCAGGACCGAATAGCTACCAACGGAATATTCGGGTTAATGGCCAAACGGGTCACTTTTCTGTGACCCCGATGAAAAATAAAACAGCCCTAAAGCTGTCCCTGAGCCTGCCCGCTTTGCAGCCATTAATGCCTTTGATAGCGCGAATCCGGCGGATGTTCGACCTGGACGCAAACCCCCAGGCGATTGAGGCCGCACTCTCAATATCCCCGATTCTTGGCAAGCTGCTGGCAGCGAGACCGGGAATACGTGCACCTGGAGCATGGTCGGCTGAGGAATCAGCTGTCAGAGCGATAATTGGCCAGCAGGTCAGCACGGCGGCCGCGTGCAATATTGGCGCGCGTTTTGCCCGCGCCTGTGCCAGTGCCAGCGACGACTCCGCCCTTACCTACCCACGCGCCAGAGATATCGCCAAGCTCGGTGATGACCAGTTCCCAATGCCTGCGAGTCGCCGCGATACGCTACGTCGTCTCGGGGAACTGCAGTCAGGCGATTCAGAAGAGATTGAACTGGATGAGCTGGCAGCGCTTCGCGGCGTTGGGCCCTGGACCACAAACATGGCCGCTATGCGCGGTCTGGGTGAACCTGATGTATTCCCTACGGCAGATCTGGGCCTCATCAACGCCTGGAAGCAACTGGGCAAGGATCAGGCAGAATTAAAAGACGTACAAAATGCCTGGCGGCCCTGGCGATCCTACGCCGCCAATCTACTCTGGAGAAGTCTGAGCCAATGAACAGTCTAAAGATCATAACCCCTGTGGGCACCTTACAGCTCTTGTCGGATGCCGGTTGCCTGGTGAAAATTGCATTCCCGGGTGAGCACCATACAGGGCACGAAACTGATGAGTCAGACCCGGTCCTCGCAGTGTGCGCAACCCAGTTGAGAGAATACTTTGCCGGCAAGCGGCAGGAGTTCGATATACCGCTAGGGCCCACCGGTACTGAATTCCAGCAAGAGGTTTGGGGCGCGCTAAAGCGCATACCCTTCGGAGAGCTGAGAAGTTACGGTGAAATTGCCCGTGAGATCGGTAGACCCAAGGCAGTGCGCGCAGTCGGTGCTGCCAACGGGCGCAACCCTTTGCCTATTGTCGTACCCTGCCACCGAGTAATAGGGAGCGACGGCTCGCTCACCGGCTTCGCCGGAGGCCTGGACATGAAGAAACAACTTCTGACGCTGGAAGGGGCGCCTCTACCAACGCCCTAACCCTAACTTAAGCGTTCAGGTCCGGGATCATTTCATCCTTGAGCCGCTCAATCGCGTCTTTCAGGCGAAGTTTCTCTTTCTTGAGTCGCTGCAAGAGGATTTGGTTTTGATAGGGAAAGTCATAGAGCTCGGTAATCTTGCTGTCCAGAGCCCGATGTTTACTCTGCAGTTCCATCAATCGCATGGCTGGAGTAAGCACTTCATTGGCCGCTTCTTCAGGCCCGTTGACAGGTGGCTGTTGGTTCATAGATGTAGGGTATCGATCGCCGAATTAACTATCTCAACTTGCAACTCTAACCCCACAACGATTACCGACACAAGCACCAAAATTCATGACGTGACTTCTGCTGGTATCTGCTGCCACAAAGGGTTGTCCGGCTGCGCGATTGCCAGGAAATAAGGGCTCAGTAAGGTGTCGCGACAATTGTAGCGCAGGGGCTCTCCGTCCAGACCAATCACCGCACCGCCGGCGGCCTCGACCAGCGCCTGACCGGCTGCCACATCCCACTCGCTACAGGGGGAAAATCGTGGATAGAAGTCACCTTGCCCAGCGGCCATCTGGCAAAATTTCAGCGCGCTGCCACTATTATCACGCTCGAAATCGCCGCATTGCTGGCGCAGCCACGACAGGCAACGCTCTATCCTGGGGCCGGTATGCCGGCGACTAGCCAGTACCACTAGCGGTTTGTTAGCGCGGATGTCTCGGGTTGCTATCGGTTTTTCATCCCAGCTGCCACCCTCCTCCCACTGGTACCGCCAGGCGCCCACGCCCGGGATGCCAATAAAAGCCTGACGCGTCAGTGGTACATATAGCAGGCCCAGTATGGGTCGAGAGTCCTCTATAAGCGCGATATTTATGGTGAACTCACCAGTGCCACCGATGAATTCTTTGGTGCCGTCCAGCGGATCTACCATCCAAAATCGTGTCCAGTTTCGCCTGTCTGACAACTCCTGAGCAGAGCACTCTTCGGAGAGCACCGGCATCGGGTCGGCCAGGTCCCACAAGCCATTAAGCAATATGCGATGAGAGTCCAAATCTGCCTGGGTGACTGGGGAACTGTCACCCTTGGAGGTGAACGCAGTATCCCCCGGTTGCTGATAGTGGCCGCAAATCACCTGCCCTGCGCGATCGCACAATTCAAGAAGAGGGGGAATCAAAATCTGTAAATCTGACACATCGTTATCCTGCAGGGCATAGCCGATTGTAACATCCCGGGGAACCCAACTCATTGCCCGAGTTTGCCAGCCACTCATCCAAGAGCAGACAGCTCATGCACGCAGATAGAAAAGCGGGCATAATTTGAGTCCAACAGATTCCGAGGCTATAAAAAGCTGTGCTACCCTGGAAAGACATCGACACCGTGCTCCTGGATATGGACGGCACTTTGCTGGACCTGCATTTTGACAATTATTTCTGGCTGGAACACCTGCCCAAGGTATATGCACAGGACAGGAATATTGCTGAGCAAGAGGCGATAGATATTCTCCACACTCGTTTTGGCGGCGATCAAGGCACGCTTGACTGGTACTCTCTCGACTACTGGTCGGCCCAGCTGCAGCTCGACATTCCAGCCCTGAAGCGAGAGCTTCGCCACATGATCAAGCTCAGGCCGTTCGCCATAGAATTTTTGAAGCAGTTACACGCCGGTCATCACGAGGTGTTGCTGGTTACCAATGCGCATCGCAAGACCCTGGACATCAAAATGGACCAGATCGACATTACCCACTGGTTTGATCGCCTGGTGGTCTCTCACGAACTGGACGCCCCCAAGGAAGAGCAACACTTTTGGCATAAACTGCAACTGCTGCACCCTTTTGACCCGGCGCGTACCCTGCTGATAGATGATAACGAGCGCGTTCTTGATAGTGCGAGCGAATACGGGATCGCCCACCTTCTCACCTTGCTGCAGCCAGACAGCAGACACCAGAAGCGTATCGATAACCGGTTTCCCGGCATTCATCATTTTGACGAGATAATGCCCGGGTTGGCGCTACCATGAGCGACCCAGGTAACGACGACAAGCTCCGCATCGACAAGTGGCTGTGGGCAGCGCGTTTTTTCAAGACCCGCAGCCTGGCCAAGGCGGCCATCGACGGCGGCAAAGTTCAGCTGGACGGCAAAAGGGTGAAGGTCTCCAAAGAAATTGCAGTGGGTGCATGCCTGCGGATTCGTCAGGGCTGGGATGAGAAAGACATCGAAGTTATAGCCCTGTCAAATCAGCGCCGGGGTGCTCCGGAAGCCGAGCTGCTGTATCAGGAAAGCGCTGACAGCATTCAACGCCGGGAACAGGAAGCAGCAGCCCGCAAAGCCGCCGGCGGCATGATTGATCGGCCCTTGCAGCGGCCTACCAAGAAGCAGCGTCGCCAAATTCACCGCTTCAAAGAAGATTCTTTTGATTGAGTACTGAGTTTCAGCAGACCGCTATCGTATTCCGGCCTGAATCCTTGGCCTTGTAAAGACAGTCATCGACTTTCTGAATCAACGCTCCCGGCGCGGTATCAGCATCGGGGCTTACAGTGACTACGCCCTGACTCACCGTAATACAGTCAGCAACTCCCGAGGTTCCATGTGGAATACTCTCTTCATTGATCAGCTCCTTGAGCCGATTAGCGGTTCTCACCGCTGAATGCTCGGAGGCTCCAGGTAAGATCAGCAGGAATTCCTCCCCACCGTAACGTGCCACGACTTCACCAGCTCGTGAAGTGGCGCGCTGCATGAGATCCGCCAATCTTTGCAGCACTGCATCACCGGCGGGGTGACCATAAGTATCGTTGTAATTTTTGAAGTGGTCCACATCCAGCATAATCAGCGAGAGCTGGCTACCAGCTCGGCGTGCTCGGTTTATTTCTTCCTGCAGGGAGTTGTTGACCAGTCTTCGATTGCCCAAGCCAGTAAGTTCATCGACATTCGCCAGATCAGTCAATTGCTGACGGGCGTCCTGAAGCTGACGGTTGCGATCACGCAGTGACCCGGTCAATTCACCCAACTCCTTGGAAATCGCCTCACGCTCCCAATTCAGGGAGATCATGGTGCGAAAGGACTGGTAAATCCAGTTACTAACAGCCACTAGTAGCGCGCAGACCCCCAGCAGCACGAGACCAACAATCAAATTGAAGGGCTCTTGCCAGTAATGAACAAGGCACCACCACGAGATCGGCCACAAGGCCGTAAACATGTAGGTCAAAAAATATTCCCGGACAACGACAGTCACGCCCACTGAAATGGCCGTAATAATGACCACCAACAAGACAAAAGTGTACTGAGACTCAATGGGGACCTTATCAGCCCAATAGATATAGGCAGTCGACCACACTAGGCCGGTGATCGCGGAGCCCACTATCAGGTTCCAATAAACTCGTTTGGGGTGGCTTTGGAAACGCCTTTCCACCAACGCGTTGCTCATGTAAAGAGAACGCGTCAACAGCATAATCAAGACGCCGCAGGCCCAAAGCAGCAGGTAGGCGAAATCTACAAAAGACCAGAACAGGGCCACGGTGGCCAGCACTCCGACCATATTGGCGCCAATAGTCGCCACTCGCCCGTGCTGCATCAGCAGCTCTAACTGGGCTGCAAACAGCTCTTCACGGGGAATATGTTGTTGGTAAATCATGACGTAATCCTACACCGAAGGTGAGATCGGGGTAAGTCCCGGTACCAAAGGTGCGAACCCGGTCACAGCCGTGCTTTGCCGCGGACGGTTGGAAACAGTAAAGCTGCGAACCCCATCACAGGCTGAGACAGCAACTGATTGCCACCACCGCTCAAATCGGCCAGACTCGGAGCATCTTATTTGGGGCTATCAATGTATTCCTGGACCACCATTCGTATTATTTGCGCCATCTTGCTGCTAATACCCGTGGTACACCTGACTTACCTGGTGTCCAAAGAGACCTTAGCAACAATGGACTCATCGCCAGAGGCATGGGCAGATGAACTCGAGGCGTTCGGAGAAATTGACCGAGGTAATCACCTACCCGAGAACCCGCTAGTGGTTGTAGGCGGACGCAGGGTCAAGCTCTGGAGCGGGCTGGAAGATACTCTCGACTCCCAAGAGGTGCTTATGCGAGGCCTCGGTGATGCGACGGTAGACGACATAGTGCACAACTATGAGAGGCTCATAGGGTTCTACCGCCCGCAGTCGCTAGTATTTTTACCCAGCAATAGCGAGTTTCACCTCAGAGACAATAAAATGGCCGAGGACTTCGTGCGCGGCGTAAAAGAGCTCGCAGCACTGGATCAGGCCCACGGTGTCACCCAGCATATATACCTGATTTCGCCGTTGAAAACGCCACTGTTCAAAGCTGATTACGCTAAAATGGACGAAATATCCGAGAACCTGGCCGGTTGGGCCACGCAGCAGCCGGGAATCTCCTATCTCGATGCCAATGCACTGCTGGGTACAAACCCCGGACAGCCCAACCCCCGCTACTTTCGCAATGATGGTGTCAATTTGAATAACGAGGGATACGTGCGACTTTCGCTACTACTTAAGTCCGCTATGGATGCCACAATCCCTAACGACCCCAATAACATCTGAGCATAATCCCACAACACATCTGTGCGTGAATAGGCTAGAATTGCGCCAATGTTATCGGAGATTCCAACACTGAGGCCAACTACACCGCTGCTCGACGCGGTGGACCACCGTATGGCCACCTTACGTGACCTGTCAAAAGATCAGCTGCTGACCCTGTGTGACGAACTGAGGGCCTTTCTGCTCTATAGTGTCGGTCAAACCGGCGGCCATTTTGGCGCTGGCATGGGAGTGGTTGAGCTCACTGTGGCATTGCACCATATCTACAACACCCCATTTGACCGCATTGTCTGGGATGTGGGCCATCAAACCTATCCCCACAAAATTCTCACCGGCCGCATGAACGAGATGCATACCATGCGTCAGGCCGGCGGACTGTCCGGATTCCCCAAGCGCAGTGAAAGTGAATTCGACACCTTTGGCGTTGGCCATTCCTCTACCAGTATTTCGGCGGCTATGGGCATGGCGCTCGCTGCGCGACAGCAGGGTGTCGATCGTAAGGTCATCGCGGTTATTGGCGACGGAGCAATGACCGGTGGCATGGCTTTCGAGGCATTGGCCCACGCCGGGCACGAGCGACCCAACATGCTGGTGATTTTAAATGACAACCAGATGTCGATCGGCCACAACAAAGGTGGACTGGCCACCTACTTCGCCAAAATCTGGGCGAGTAAAACCTACATCGCCATGCGCGAAGGCTCCAAGCGTGTGCTGGAAAAGATGAAGCCTGCCTGGGAGTTAGCCAAGCGTACCGAAGAGCATATGAAGGGGATGGTGGCGCCGGGTACCCTTTTTGAGGAGCTGGGCTTTAACTATATAGGCCCTCTCGATGGGCATGACCTGCCTGGACTGATCAATACACTGCAGAATATGAAGGATCTTGAAGGACCTCAATTGCTGCATATCCGCACAATGAAGGGTAAGGGGTTTGCGCCTGCAGAAGCAGACCCTGTTGGCTACCATGCAATGAACAAGATTGAAGCCAAGCCAGCCGAGGAAGATCCTGGCGGCCCCACCTCAGCGCCTATTCCCGCCAAACCTAAGTCACCACCGAAATACCAAGATGTATTCGGGCAGTGGATCTGTGACATGGCCGAGCAGGATGAGCGACTGGTGGGTATTACACCAGCGATGTGTGAAGGCTCTGGTATGGTGGAGTTCGCCCGCCGATTTCCCGAGCGGTATTACGATGTTGCCATCGCGGAGCAGCACGCGCTGACTCTAGCAGCAGGATTAGCCTGCGAAGGACTAAAGCCTGTTGTTGCGATCTATTCTACTTTTTTACAGCGCGGCTATGATCAATTAATACATGACATTGCACTGCAGAATCTGGACGTGACGTTTGCGATTGATCGAGCCGGACTCGTAGGCCAGGACGGGCCGACACATCATGGGGCCTTTGATCTGAGTTATATGCGCTGTATACCGAATATGGTGATTGGAGCGCCGTCTGATGAGAATGAGTGTCGGCAGATGTTGTATACGGCTTATCAGTATAACGGACCCGCTGCGATCCGTTATCCGAGGGGCGAGGGTGCCGGGCTCAGTATAGAAAACAAAATGCAAGATGTGCAGGTCGGACAGGCCGCTCATGTTAGAGAAGGCCAGGAAGTAGCAATCCTCAATTTTGGAGCATTGCTGCCATCTGTGGTGGAGGCCGCCGGAAAGCTTAACGCCACTGTCGTCGATATGCGATGGATCAAACCGTTGGACAACGCTGCCTTACTAACAGCAGCAAATAGTCACGGCTTTATCGTTACGATCGAAGACAACGTGACCAACGGTGGTGCCGGCTCGGCCGTCAATGAGCGACTCTCCTCGTTAGGCGTTTCATGTCCCATTCTCAATCTAGGCTTGCCCGATAAGTTTGTAGATCACGGTAGCCAGGGCTATCTGCTGGAGGAATCGGGTCTGGACGCGAGAAGTATCTCCATCCAAATACAGTCGTGGCAAGCGCAGCACAAGGATCTTTCAGCGGTTCCGCAACCCAGCGCAATTCCAATAACGTCATGAATTTGCTGTATGTGGCGACCTCCTAGCCGCATGATGACAAGGGCTGGAAGGGCGTATTTATACGAAAACTTGACGCTGCATTAACCCAGAGAAATGAAATTTTTCTCTCAATGTGGACCCCGCCAGGTCCGATTCCCGCGGGAGCCGCGAGCAAGTCGGAGCTACAGTGGCTAGGAAAACTCATGGATGATGGAGGTATTGCCCATGTCATGCGGACGCGCACTTTCTCCAGTGTCATAAGTCCTTTGAAACTTCTTTATCTACTCAGCCTTCTGTACAGACGAACCAATGACATCGATGTATATCATCGGTAATCCCCCCGAAAAATAACTGAGGTTGAAGGTGGGATTTTCTCGTAACCTATACGCAGGAGATCCACATGAAAAAATCACGATATTCAGACAGCCAAATCATGGCCATGCTCAAGCAGCAATTGAAAATCGGAAGTTGCTGTTTGCTGAGAGGAGATTTCTACAATCTAAACGCTCCGCTTCACTAAGACAGTATTTGACATGCTTTACCTTAAAACCTAGGAAGCTGTCTATGCTATTGCGTTATGGAATTCCTGCAATTGACTAACCCCGTAACTTGTAGATCGGCCTTAAACAACCCCATTTTCCAGCAACCCAATAACCATGCTCTCCAGATTTCGCGCCAGAACAACTTTGCTATACTCTAATGGCGCGGGAGTTTCAGGCATCGAACCATCAACTATATTCCTCCAATCGATTTTCGGAACCTCCGCGTCGGCAAGATCATCTAAAAGATAATGATAAACTCCTATCCTGCCAGCAATAATTCGCTGCGCTTCATTATGAACGCGCGAAACATGAATAATTTTTTTCGACAACGCCAAGTAGTCATATATCTTCCCGGTTGCAACACTAGATCGGGAACCTGTTAACAACAACAATCCATCAACACGGCGCATAAGCTCGATAGCTGCTATCCGAGAACGACTCTTCAAAACTGAGACAGACACTTTCAACTCCGAGAGAATCGTAATCTCGACGGGGGTAAGCTTTCCCATAAATACAAAATGAATCTTAGATTGGACAATTTCGTCCATATTTTCTAAACATCTGGCGAAACGCCGCAGCGTTTCCAAACTCGTTGGATCGCTTACTGAGATCTGTCCAAAATGCCCTATAACAAACTTTCCCGAGAACGCAGCCCGACCAAAATATTTTGATGAAACTCTGCCGAAATAAGAATCAGGCTTGTCGAAATCACTAGGATCATAGCCATTCGGAAGATACCGTACACGATCGGAGATATATCGTTGCTTCAGGTAATCTACTATCGGAACAGTAACTGCGGTTAAACACACTGCGTTTAAACACAGTCTTTTCTCCAAGGCCGCTTTAGCCCAGATTGCTGCGCGCGACTGAGCTCCGATGGGCTCGAAGCCCAATCCATCCCGAAAATCCTGAATTAAAGGTATATCGTGCCGATACGCAACGCTACTGGCTGCGGCCAAGGCATCTAAGGGACAGAATGTTCCAATAACGACACAGGTACGTCCTTCGGATTTCTCCGCCCTAATCAGCCCATCACAAACATTCGTTGCATTCAAAGCCCAGCTATTACGAATGTACCTCCCAAACCGGAATGGAAATTTTCTCCAATAAGATGCTAGCAGCACATACATCAAATATCTATATCCAGAAGATCTACTAAAGACCTCCCCTTCAACCTCAACTTCAAAAACTCGATCGAGCTTTACCAGGGACTCAGTAGATACCGGTTTTCGAGTAATGACAAAGATCCGAAACTTATCTCTATCCAGATATTTGACCAAACCCCGAAATCGTAAGGATGCAACATTTCCTGACGAATGGTGTGAAGCCAATATGAATAATGAGCACTTCATCACCAGATAATAAAATAATATTTCAAGTAAGGTCCATCCTATTTCAATCCTCTAGTTCAACATTTTTTCTATTATGGACACAATTTTTCTACCTTCATTTTCAAAGCACAATTCCTTTGCTGCCGCATCACTTCCTCGCTTAGCGCTCAATATAGCCTCGCGATCGAGAGCACTTAATGTAGACACCATCGAATGTAAGGTGAATGTCTTCGCCACAAAACCACAATCATAAGCGGAAACTAGCTCGCTCATATTTGGCGATGGTCCAATGGCTATCGCCAACCGAGCTTGAACAAACTCGAAAAGCTTATTAGGCAAATTGTACGTTACATTGAAACCGTTAGGCTCAAGATAGTAGAGACCAACATCATAACCATTAAGCATAGGAACTATGTCTGATAGTTTTACAGGAGCAAGAATCCTTACACGAGAACAACCATCCGCGCACCGCTTCAAATATTGTATTTGTTTCTTGGAACCTACAAGATATAGGTCTAATGTATATTCTCTACCCAGCCTTCGCGTGATCTCAATCATATTCTCGAGACCACGGTTCCGATTGGCATTTCCATGATGAACCATACGAATCAAACCGTCTCTCTGCGTCCTGATCGGAAGATCATGAAAGATTGGAGCACTAAAGATCACTTCCATCTCAACGTTATATTCCTCCTGATACGCCTGAGCAAGGCCGGGTGAGACGGTAAGTAGGCTATCGCATCGATGCAAGTAAGATTCGCACAAATATTCCGCCAGTGGACGCTCCAGTACTCGAAAAAGAAAGCTTTCTTCATTCTGCAACGGATAGTACTCTCTCGCGTCAAAAATTATCCTAGCATTCTTCCTGATCCGAAAAGCAAGCGGAAGTAGCTTTAGATCCTCGACGAATACAATGTCATACGAGTAAGCGAGTAGGGTGACCTCAGCACCCACTAGCCCATGTCTACGATAAATAAATCCTCTGATATACTTTTTTGTAGCGGGGAATTTCAAACACATCCCAACTAGCAACGAATTTGCAAGATGCTTAATACGACTCAATAAAGTATATACTGGTGTTTTTATTGGAACATATCGAAGATAATTTAATTTTTCCTTTGAGGGGTACCCTAATAGGTCGACGCTAAAGCCGATACCATTTAGTAATTCGAAAAGCCTGTAAGGGCGAGGGCTCGTTGATGGGTCTGCCAAACACATCACTAGCGCACGAGCGCTATTTTTATCAGCCGTCACAGGATAATATTTTTTGGCGGCAACACTGATAATCGAATCTTGTATTTAAAATTATCAAAAATAACACTCTCCCAGCTTTCTCGTAATCTCAATCATATTGGTCAAGGCCCGGTTTGGGTTCGCAATACCGTGATGAACCATACGAACTAACCCGGGCTCCGACGGCCGGACGGGAACCTCACAATAGCTAGGCGTACTCCGTATCACGTCCATTTGAACCCCAAACTGATCAGCATAAGCAACCGCAAGACCCCGTGAAACCGTAATGGCACGATCGCACAATGGTAGATAGCAGCTACATAGCCTAGTCCTCATACGACCCTCCAGAGTACGAAAAAACCAGCTCTCTTCATTTTGGGCAGGGTAGTACTCACGCGCATCGAAAAGAATTACAGCATTCTTTCGAACTCGGTATGCAAGGGGAAGCAGCTGGAGGTCTTCAACAACAATTAGCGAGTATTCGCGCGACGCCAGTGCCTTCCTATGGGCTAAGAGGCCATAGCGGCGACTTAGAATTTCTTCGAGCCACCAGTCCTCCTGAAAAAAATTACTAAAGATAAGACCAAGTGCGGAGTTGAATACTCTGTAAATTTTCGATTTCAAACTCGAACCTGGCCGATTAAGCTCTAGTATTTTATTTACAGGGATAGTCCCGGATGGAGGGTAGCTCAGGGTATCAACGGCAAAACCCATCCTATCCAGGAGAGAAATTACTCGATTGGATCGAGGGTTTCCCGACGGATCGGCGAAGCACATCACGAGCCCAGTTTTTTTGTAAAAGTCAGGTTTCATATTTTCGCCAACTCTCGATATCTGGTCTTTATCAAAAACTACGACACGACCCGTCTTGATAGGAAATTGGTAACACTGCAAATTCCATAGACACCGCAGCGAAATACACATTTCGCCAGCAGCGCCCTTTCATACTTTCAGCAAGCTTAGTAATCGGCGAATTTCACAAACTTTAACAAGCCTCAGCAGGACAATCAGAGCTGATACTACCGCTATCATCATCAGATTTAGGGACCAGCGAGCCAAATTTGAAAAATCTAACGTTATGATAGGGATCAAAATTGAGATCCCCGTCGAAGATATAAGCATCGCAATCAAGGGCCACCAGTTATGAGGCACAGGATAAAGTTTTTGGCTTGAAGCCATTTGCAACAAAAACACACAAAAATATGCTGCCAACGTGGCAATTGCAGCTCCCTGAACACCAAATTCAGGAATCATGGTCCAATTAAATCCCGCGTTGAGCATTGCTCCCGCCAGACTTATCCACATTATGGTGCTAACATTCTTTGCGATCGCATTTCCGGGAGCGAATATGTACATCCTAGAAAAAAGGAATGCTAGAGCCAGATAAGCGACGACGTCGCCACCCCTATAATAGGCCGCTGTAGTAAGCATTACGAAAATGTCGTGGGCAAACAAGGACATCGTAACAAAAACCAGAAAAGCAGCGCTAACGAAATATCTAAATATTTTAGCCAATTGTCGAGGCGTTTCGGGGTCTTCGTAACGCGAATATATTAACGGAGTTAAGGCACCTTGAATTCCTACCATCAACAGACCAATCACACTCGCAAGGCGGAACCCCACACCGTAGACCCCAACATCTTCGAGTGTCATAAAGTGATTTATCATTATGCGATCAACATAAGCACTTGCCCAAATAGCTATACCGGAAGGCACCAGCGGCAGGGAAAAACCGAGCATATTTTTTAGTTTCGTTAGTTCGAAATTCAAACCCAACGATCGACGCACCAATATCAGTAGGTAGAAACATGAGACAAATGCCCCAGAGACCATACCAAGAAGCAATCCCTCCAAGCCCAAATCCAGGCCATACATAAAAACTATAGCCATAATTGCTGTTGTGGAAGAATGTGTAAAGCCACTAATTGCGAACTCCCGGCTACGCCGTTGCCAGCGTAGTAGATTCTGCAAAAAAGCAAGTATGCCATTTAGCGAGATATAAATAACTGAAATCTGGAATGAAACAACGTGGTTGATACTGCCCACTATTCTTGCGGCCAAGAACTCAGAATACTCGAAGGCAACCACCGTAAAAGCGATATAGCAAAAAATTGTAAACAAAAATGCAGTAGAAGCATAAATTTCTCTGGCTTTAGGGCTTTCTTCATCAGCGTAAAATCTTGCCATCCCCTGAGAAATCTCCATCGCGAGTGCAATATTTACAAGCACCGCGAACATCAGAAGCAAGTCTAAAGAGCCATAATCTGCAGGCGCAAGCAAGCGCGTGTACAAAGGTAGCAGCAGCAAACTCAATACTCGGGACAAAGAGGAACCAACGGTGTAAATAAATGCATCTTTGAGGAGAAGCTTAATCACCTAAGGGTTTCCGAATCTGCAAACGACTTGAACGCAGATTCAAGCTTTGGCCTATGACCCAATTTCAGTGCATGTATTCCATACACGCTAATCAGCCTGCGAATATTTCCCTGCGTCGTAATATCTGACTGACCGAAACCATGCAAATACTCAATGGATAACGGATCAACCCACCATTCGTCAGGAATCTGGTCATGCAAGATATCCATGAAGCGGGAGGCAACCGAAGTGGGAGAAAACTGCAAGCGAACAAAGCTTCGAGCCCGCTCACCGAGGTCCAACCGAAGTTCAACATTATCGATCATCTCTGCTATGGCGGATTCAACTTCATCAGGCATACACGTCAATGATGGCGGCAGCATGTGGGCGGGAATATGATCCTTCAAGGGTTCTAGGCCATAACCTCCAACTACGGCAGGCTTTCCATAAGAAGCGGCCTCCGACGCAAAAGCGGCCATCGGACTGTCTGAGTAAATTTGATCGACCACGAAATCGCACTCTTGAATCTCAAGAAGTACTTCATGGTTAGGTCGGTTGGTAATTTCATGAAAATCGATGGAGTAGCCGCGTTTCTGGAGATTTTCAACTGCACGACGTATGTAAACAGTTCCCTTACTTGCTGGGTTTGATGGCGAGTGTAGTATCCTGACAGGCGCATGCATACGAGTACTTGCTTGGTTGGCGTTAACTGAAGCTACTCTGGGATCGACGTTACCTGCCATAAGCTCTCGTGCTACACACGGTATGCCTATCGAAAATATGTTCACATATTTTTTTAAAGCAAAAGTTGAATTGGAATACGGGGCGCCTATCACAAGACTGACACCCTTCTCAACTCTTCGGTACCGCCGCACAATACGCTGCGTTTGTGTCTTGAGGAAATCCGCTTGCAATTGCTCCTGCCCATCCTGCTGCTGATATGCGCCATTTACATAGGGAGCTCGCGCATCTGACCCATGCGCGAAATTCATAATTGTCTTCTTACCCATCATCGCCAGAATCGGCAAATCAAGGTTTAGAGGCAAAAGCGATCTTCCAAACCCAAATATAAAAACATCGTATCGAAAAATTGCATAAAATATCCATAGTGCCGCTACAGACTTAGACAGCGTGGACAGTAAGATCTTAAGTGGGTTAAATTTTGAGTATCCTTGTGTGATCTTTGCAAGACGAGTTGATGCCAATATCAACCGGGGATTGGATATGGTTTCTGGATAATCAAACGGATGTTTGGTGTAGCATACAAAATCGCAAGCTACACCCAATTCTTTAAAACCCAACACTAGATTACTGTAATAGCCTGAAATTTCAGCCGGCCCAATCAGTATCCTGGGGCTATCCCCCACTAAGATTTTGCCGGTATCTGGTTCAAAATACGACGTGCCACTGGCTGCTCCGGGTATTTTCGGTGGTGTGAACTGACGATTTCCTCGAAAGTATCACTCATCGGTGTGTTATCAAACTGACTTTTTTCACACGGCTCCCAGCCTTCATCACATGAATACTCCTCGACCAGTAGCCGGCCATTACCACAACTCACGAGGAAACTTCCATCTTCGAAGACCGTGTCCAATGTACCGGGCTGTGATTGGACAACCTCATCAAAGGGCAGGCATTTCCATATGTAGATTTCTTTGTCGTCGCATCTTGTTCGTGCACCTGGGTAGGGTCGAGTTAGAGCCCTGCAGTATGCCCATATTTCGCGTTGCGTCATAAACCAATCTATCGAGCCATGTTCCGGTTTCCTCTGGGGGTAGTAGAAAGGAGTTGCTTCTTGAACTGCAGCATTCTCCAGAAGCACTGGACTTCGAAACACTTCTAGCATCATTGATGCCATGCATAGTGAAGATTTTTTGTAGCTAACCGCTATATCGTCGGTAACATTATAGAAAAAGGACCGCTGCGCAATTACCGCTCCATCATCTACACCGACCTGGATTCTAAACAAGGAAATATCAAATCGATCACATCCCAATATAATTGCCCAGTTTTGGGGGGAGCGTCCGCGTCCGCCTGTGATTCCATCTGGGCTCCCATGTCCGCCTATCGCTCCAAGTCGGGCCGACTCCATCGCCCATTTCGGGATGAGCCGCTGCCAGCCGGCCACCCAGAGTAAATCACAATTCAGCACTTCAAGCATATGTCGATCGGCAGAATCATGAAGACCATAATCACTTACGTAGTAATGAGGAATACCCCACTTCTTGGCAAATATGGATACATCTACCCATCCACTGGCGGCATCGAGATCGACGTACTCCGGATCTAATCCAACAATCCCAACTATCTGCCCCCCCTGCCGCACAAATTCGGCTATGGCATCAAATCCAGTACTTAGAGTACAAAGTGCAATAACCTTTAGCTCATTAACAGCCATGACCTCTCCTTCATAGACGAGCACAAAAAGCTTTCAGGTCGGCCCACTTGTTCTCCGCTGAGGAACTATCCAGCGCTTCTTCGCGAGGCCATCCGTCAATCAAAAACTCCGGCAACGGATCACAGGACAAGTCATCCATAGCGGCCCCCATGGCGCCGCAATTAGATTCCCAGGTCGCCCTAAACCATCTCGACATCAGTTCTATGCTCAGGTCTATATGCCAAAAGATCAACCGGCACATCGAATGGAATCAAGGACCAAATATTGACCCTTATCTCCCCTAGAAACGTGAAAGCACCGGGGTAAGGATGCGTCAACCCCCTAACAAAGTTATAGATTTGGGCTGAACTCATCCCCCAGTCAACCCGACCATCTTCAGCTGCACGCTTGGGTAGATATGCGGGCACTCCAACTTGCGCCAGGCCGTCAAACCTCATAGGGTCTGAAGAATTTAACAGTTCGATCATCATATCGGACATTATCCAAGATGTTTTGAAATAGGATGTTTCAATATCATCAAGCTGCGAATACGTAAAAGTTTTCTCCATCAAGACCGGGCCGGAATCCACGCCGCTTTCAATTTTGAATAAGGAAATCGAAAACGAGGATCTCCCCAAGATTGAAGCCCGATTTTGCGGTGACCTGCCACGCCCCTCTGTAATTCCAACGGCACTACCATGACCACCAATAACAGCAAATTTCGTATGCTCTATAAGCCAGGCAGGGATCAAACGCTGCCAACCGAGCACAAGCAGCACATCAATCTCTTCACTCAATAATCGTGCCTGATCCTGATCGCATTTTAAACCATATGATTTCACACCCAAGTAACTTAGCTGGGCATTCTGACAGTAAGCAGATACATCCGCATGGCCCGAGATTTTTTTCTTATTCTGGCCTCCATCAAGCCCTAACACCATATGAATATCAATTGTTTCACGAAGCATATCCAAGGTATCAAGGCCTGACTGAGTGGCCGTAGCAACAACAATTTTCATTATTTAACCGTTAGATTTTTAACTGTTGTTTTACAACAAGCCATTTTTCCCCGATATCAAACTTAGGCATATCCTCTGTACTCTCCACAAAGGATGAATTTTCCACCCAGCTTTTCACGCGCTCCATAATCCCACAAAGATAAACACAACCTTCCTCAATTATTTCAGAGGAAAGAGCTTCATTTCCACTCATTAACTGCTCGTAAACCTCTGTCCATATTTTATGAGAAGCTGATGTTGAATCACTAACATGATTCAACTCTTCGCCAAACACAACTTCAAAAAAACACCCTAGATTAGCCGAGCTGACCTCATCCCTCATCAGTTGATCAACCTTACTAGCCCCCACACCCCACAGCTGACACAACTTGTGACGGCAAAGCTGACAAATCAAACCTTTATACAAGCGATGCAACTCAATAAACAACGTTGTAAACCTGTGCATATTCCAGAGATAATCACAGATTTTATAACTCTCTATATCCCAGCTCTTAAGAAAAACTAACGCTTCTGCCGGGCCATATACGTTTAGATCAGTACTACCCTCAAGCCATTTATCACGATAGCTATAAAGAGTCCAAGAGGCACGACCGAAACTCGCACGAAATACTCTCTCCCGAGGATAAGCTGGGTCCGCCTGCCATAGTCCTGGGTGGGTCAACACCTGCACCGAAGCTATTGATTCAGACTGCAATACATCAGCAAGCCGGTCGTAACGCCAATAGCCCATGGAATCGGAGCAATACCCTACATCTTGCCTAAAATATTTCGAATAGCAATTGATTAGACCGCCCAATTTAAAAGCATCATACTCCAGCAATGCCGGAGAAGTGTTATGAAAAGAGACCGCCGCTATTTCCACATCAAATAGCTTACTGAGCAAGACAGCTTCTTTTTTTACTTGAAAATCCAACTCTACAGAAGAAGCTGTTTGATAAAACGCAGCATCAAAATGAACACCTATTTTATGGCCTAATTTAATAATATACCTTACTTTCTCAAACTGCCATTTTTCATGCAGGTTGTAAAATTCGCTGTGCGGATTAATAAAGTACGTAGCAACAACGCCAGCTTTTTGTTCAATCTCAGCAAATTTAACTGAGCGCTCTAAAGACAAATCCACATCATGTCGCCATAATATCTGCCCGGGCGACATATCAAAGGTTTTGTACTCGACAAAACGATA
Organism: Halioglobus sp.; assembly: GCA_036961205.1. GTDB lineage: Bacteria > Pseudomonadota > Gammaproteobacteria > Pseudomonadales > Halieaceae > CALJFL01. Next base: position 30,122 of record JBALVI010000013.1, read on the forward strand.
CTTGTCCTTTGCCATACCCAACAGCTTTATGTAGTTAGCCTCGGTAAAGTCCTGACAATAATCAGAACCAGCTCTATTAATTCTATGCTTATCCTCAACACCCATGCCTACGCTCTATTTAATTACCATGATACGGTCTGAGTTCACGCTGTTATTAATCCAGTAAATCATCGATAAGAACTATTTTCGTATCGGGTAAATACCCTGAAATATCACACAATAACCTATCACCAAAAGTACGTGACATCACCCACAGTTCATCTGGCGGATTACTAAATAGCTCTTCTCTGCTTTCGATAGGGCACGAAAACGGGGGATAGTATTTACCCTGTAATTCCGGGGCATCATCAAAGAAACGAATTGATTTATTTTGCGGAAGAACAGCTAACGCTCGCGAAGGGCAATATATGCCAAGTTCTCCTCTACTCAAAGCGGTATTAGCCTTGTTAATTATTTGCTCTGACAAGGCTCTGCAGTTTGATATATAAGATGCCAACACATCTCTCTCTTTATGATCTATACACTGGCTTTGATGAATACCAGGCCTTGCTACCGCATATAAAAGCCGTCCGTAACCCGCTTTAAAAATATCCGCTTGCAATCCGGAAGTTCCCAGACAACGACCAAGACTGGTTTCAGTAAAGTACAGAAAATGCTCATGAATAAGCATGCCGGGGTCACCTTCATGTATTTCATCAGTGCAATCCGGAACCGCAAGAATAAGCACCCCATCTTTGCTAAGATGTTGCGCCACAGCCCGTAAAAATGTAACGGGATTAGGCATATGTTCCAATACTGCATACGCTACGATTATATCATAGGGACCTTGTGCTTGATCACTGGGGAAAAAATCCTTAATGACATCAATCCCGTAACGCTGCCAATGCTGTTCATAACCATCACCAGGTTCAAGGCTATCAATATCCCAACCCAGCTCTTTTAAACAAAAGCTGACATAACCAACCCCAGCACCAATTTCCAAAGCTCTTCCCGGGGTAGATTTTTCCTTATTGATAACACCAACAAAATCTCCCACATAACCTTGCCCCAATGCGGTATCAGAAAGAGGAGTCCCCATTTCAACACCCAGTCCGTAGCCACGCTCCAATAGATCACTTAGACTCCCAGATTGCTGTAGTCGCAGCATACCGAGATCATTGTCCAAGAATAGTTTTAAAGGATATGTATCGGGCAGACCCGAAGGGTTATGAGGCGCTTGACAAGCACCAATACAAAAAGGCATATCAGAGAATAATAGAACATCCGTTTTATTATTGCTCATTCTCTAAAATCCTCTGCCACCAACTTTCGCACAGTTTCTTCGAGCGAGGTCTTTCCAGCCCAACGATATAGTGACTTAACACGGTTAACATCGTAACGAGCTGTTTCTCCGTCATGGGGGTCATCTATCCCTGAATATACAACGCGACCCCGCCCTACCACATCAACAATCAGGTTTGCCAAAAACTCCATAGTAACCGGGTTAGGTGAGGCAACATTCAAGATTGCTTTAACAGGTTTACTCACAATTAAACAAACTAGAGTTGCAATATCATCCACATCAATAAAGTTCTGTTCTCGCCTGCCCGTCCCCCACAGCTCGATATCCTTTCCATCACGGACCGAAGTAATAAATCGGCTCACTATAGAGCCCTGCCGCTGCCCCAGACCGATAGGCGCGGAGAGCCGCAGTATTGTAGCGTCCTTAAATTGCTCAAAAACCTTTTCACCTTCAAACTTGGCAAAAAAATAAGGGCTTGATACTGATATCGGGGCCACCTCTCGCTTGACCACAGATTGAGACTTATCGTATAAGCCACAGCTAGACATATAGACGATGGGGCAGCGCCAACTTTCAAGTGCTCGCATAACGGTATCATCAATACGCCTTGTGCGATAAGCCAAGTCTTCGGTATCCGGGTAATGAGTAGCCAAGGGAACAGCGGCAGCAGTGTGAACAACACACGAAACAGGTTGTTTAACTATTTCTAAAAGATCAATATCAGACGATAAATCAACGGCTATTTGATTCGAATCGCCTTGCGACCGGCTACGAACCAACGGTAGATAACTAACGCCCAGCCTGAAAAAAGCGTCGCAAACGGCTTTGCCAACCAAACCATTAGCACCAGTGACCACTACCAGACCTACCACCATCCACCCCACGATTATTGATTAATGCGATATTCAACCAGCCCCCTAAGCACGAGGCTTTCATCATAAGAAAATGATTCAGGAATTATTTCTGAAAAAAGGTGGCGGCGAATTAGTACGTCAGGCTCATTGTAGCCAACCATAGCCCGAATTGATGTGGTACCAGAAAAGCGTGGGTTTATTTCGAAAATCTTGACCTTACCATCCACTAAACGGCACTGTATATTAACAGCTCCCGTCACACCTATCGCTTTGGCAATTACAGCACAAGCCTCTGTCACTTGGGGAAACCGCCCCACATATCCTTGACTGATCCCGGAACTAATTACCAGGTTCTCGCCCAACTCAGGCTTATCTATTCTATTAGGCACACTGGTACGAATATTAAGCTGGCCTGAAAGAACACGCCTGAGAGCAATGGCATTAATATAATTTCCATCCAGGTCATGCAAAACGCCCACTGTGTACTCCTGCGCAGGTGTCCCCACGTACTCCTGAACAATAAAATTACCCGCATCTTCGCCATGATTAATATAATCATATAGCGACAGCAATTCATTAGTACTTTGGGCAATGAAACAGTTTGCTGAACCTCCAGCACCTACTGCAGGCTTAACAATAACGGGAAACCAATCAATCGAACTTAGCTCTTCACGATTAGTCACTTTTAGATAGCGTGGCGGCTCAAAACCCAGTTTCTGCAAAAGCGCATTAGTACGCGTTTTATCAAGGCAGTTTTTTATTACATTCTGAGAACAAATAAAGAGTGTTATCCCTCTATCAGAAAAAGCTTGCCGATGTGCAGAAAAAAACTTTAGTTCAGCTTCGCAGCCAGGAAAAACCCCCTTTACATCATAACGCTTACATAGCGAAAAAACCTGCTCCAGATAAGACTCTTGATCCACTCTGGGCAAGATAGCGGCTACATCTACCCAATCAAATTGAGGGCAGCTCTCCTGAGCATCAGTGCCCACTACGATATATCGATCATTATCGGCTATACGAACGGCTTTTAAAATTTGTTCGCCAAAACCACCACCGCCAATTGCGGTAACTAATATTGCAAGCTGACTATCCGGCAACTATATCACCCACTATATTATCTGCACGCCTATCGAGTAACTTAAGCACCGAAGGGTGAACATTATTTTTTCCCAAGTAAGATGCAAGATCCAGGTTTGTAACATCCAGTCGGATTATTTTCACTTGGCCGGTGTTCGGATCAAATAGCGCAGCACTTACATATCGAGCATCATCTCTGGGAAGACCTGAACTCCCGACATTGACATAGGTTTTATCAGAATATTTCCTAACAAAGGGCCTGTGAGTATGACCCATAAAAATAAACTCAGAGTCAATATCAAAGCCATCTAAATCACTGTCAGGATAGACATACCCATTCAAATAATTATCTGGGCTGCCATGTATAAACGTCACTTTTCCCGAGGGGTAAACGCGGTCTAGAAACTGCGGCCAAGAAGCAAGATAGTTGCGCTGCGAACTCGTCAACATTGCACTAATATTTTTCATCTTATAAACATCTTCAGATGCATCTGGATAATCACCTGTCAGTAGCATTTCTTCATGATTGCCTTTTATACAAGAAAAAACTTCTTGGTTGCTCATAAGAAAATCAACCACCGATAAACTCGGTATATACCCTACGGAATCCCCTAAAAAAACCAGATCTTTGACACCTATAGAAAATAAGTAATTACAAACGAGTTTAAACGTAGGGCCATTACCATGTGCATCTGACAAAACACCGATCACAACTCAACTCACTCCATACGTATTTGGACAACGAAAAATCTACTCAACAGGATAAAATTGATTCTAAAGCAGACACTACATTTTCAATGTCAGCCAGGCTATTTTTTTCACAAAAGGGTAACGCCAAACCATATTGAAATAATTTTTTAGATACCGAGAAACCAGCTGAATAAGCATCGGGATATATATTTAAAGCCATCAAGGACTGAGCACCAAGACTGGCCTCAACATCCTGACTACGTAATTTTTCAATCACTTTCCCGCGCTCAACACCCTGTTCAAGTACAATCATAAATGTCTGAAAACTATGCCCCTCGATCAATGTCGGAAGGGAAATACACCCTCGGCTACGCAGAGGTTCTAATAAACGAATATAGTACTGCGCATACTTATAACGAGTCGATATCCATTGCTCAAGTTCAGGCAATTGAAAGCGCCCCAGTGCCGCTTGAAAATTTGTCAGCCGGTAATTTAAGCCTGGTTGATAGAACTGCATGCCTACTGAACTGCGCTCCATGCCATGATTTTTGAGCCTCCTGATAGTTTGAGCCAACGCCTTATTGTTAGTGGCAAGAGCTCCACCCTCACCTGTCGTAAGTGTTTTTCTTGGGTGAAAAGAAAAACAACCTACGTCACCTAAGGCTCCGACTTTACTACCATCGTAACTTGCACCTAATGCGCAGGCAGCATCTTCAACGACAAATAAGTTATGTTTTTCAGCTAATTTAAGAATACTCTTCATATCCGCCGCACAACCAAACTCATGCACAGGGATAACAGCTTTTAATGTTTCCTCCCCCTGCCAGTCCTCAATAGTCGACGCAAGCTTATCAATAGCCAAAGTGTAGGTTTCAGGATCAACATCAACAGTAATTAACTTTGCGCCCAATATGGCCACAACATTGGCCGTTGCTGGAAAAGTAAAATCGGGAACAATGACGGCATCACCAGGACCGATACCCAGTGCTATCAATGCGACATGCAATGCCGCGGTGCCAGAAGAAACAAGCACCACATCACTACACCCCAAATAAGCGGCTAACTCAGACTCAAAAGCTTCATTCTCTGGGCCATGAACTAGCTGACCACTTCTAAGCACCTCAGCAACAGCCGCAATAGCATCGTCACTGATATTAGGTTGCGATAATTTCAACATTACTAGCTCTTGAATATATCAGCCAAAGGAGGGAGATCGTCTTCATGCCGGGCAATCCATTCAGCTGTCCGCGTTAAGCCCTCCTCCAAATCAATTTTAGCTTCAAAGCCAATCAGTTCTTTAGATTTCCCTACATCAGGAACACGCAGCTCAATATCAGCCGACAGCGCATCACGGAAAATAATTTTTGAAGAGCTACCCAGAATACGGCATACGGCCTCCGCTAAACCGTAAATAGTCGTCACAGCACGAGCATTACCGATATTAAAAGACTGCCCAATCGCATCGGGATGCTCCAGAGCACGTAAAACACCGTCAACCATATCATCAACATAAAGCCAGGCTCGAATTTGGCTACCATCACCAAAAATTACGATATCCTCTCCTTTAAGTGCCTTTCGAATAAAAATTGCCAGGGCACCTTCACCTGTTTGCCCTGGCCCATAAACATTGAAGGGACGGACGGTCACAGTAGGTAGGTTATATTGCGAATAATAAGCATGAGCCAGATGTTCGCCTGCCAACTTACTCACTGCATAATTCCATCGCGCTTCGCCCACTGCGCCAGTGACAGTTTGCTGCGCCTCATTAACCTTATAAGCTAAGGAGCCAAACACTTCAGAAGTAGAAAAATCAAGGAACCGCTCTATACCACCTGCCTGCTGCGCCGCCTCGATAGCGTTAGCGGCACCAATCATATTAACCCGCATAGTTTTTACTGGGTTAAGTACGGTTGACTCAATACCCGCAATCGCGGCCGCATGCACAACTAATTGTGAACCTTTCATAGCTGAGATCATGCTCTCATAATCGAGCACATCTCCTCTAATTTGTTTCACATTAGGATGAGTATTAAAAGCCGTATGCTTAAGCGTATTACGGGTGAAATTATCATAAACAATAATTTCATTTTCCTCCGCTAGCTTGGAGATAAGCATGCTAGCTATAAAGCCTGCACCACCAGTGATGAATATTTTTTTCCCAAAAATCATAAACACAGCCCATATAGTTAACCTCGCATAGAAGGTATGATTTCACCAATTCTGTATTTTTTTCGCGGGAGATTCTGAAACCAAAAATCTCACTCCCAATAATATGGCGATCAAATCGTTCAAATTCGGTAAAAAAACCGCAATTGGGGGGAAACTATCAACAATACCCACTGAATTATTGGGATCCAGTGCGGTGACTAGGCGGTGGCCTGTTGCAGCTATAGCCCTCATGCGCCGCGGAGCAACGTATCTAGCCGCACCGATGATGCCGAAAGTTTACCATTCTGTTCCCATCATTTAGCATTCATCGCACACATTACGACGTTTATAAGCACACTTAACCTTACCCATCGACAGGGTGATACACTAGCGTAATCGATAGTTGATGACACTAAAAACCGATCTAAGTAGCCAGTTCATGATTGTCCGCCTTAAGGTCTAGATTTGACCTGTGGATTCAGCTATTCAAAAAAAGAAGCGTCAATACATGAAAAAAATCGAGCTTGGCAAGTTTGAACAATCCATAGAAAAGCTTGAAATCATTAATGCGGCAATGGAGGCCGAGGGAACAAATCTTCAACAATCTCTGGCTAACTTCAAAGAGGGGATTAGCTTGGCATCAGAAGCTCAGGATTTTCTTAGCCAAGTGGAACAGGAGGTGAAGCTACTCACAGATAGAGAGGTAGCCCAAACTGAGACTGTGACTTCCACCGACGAGCCCATCTGATGAATGACAGCTTCTCCTCCTCGTTGGCCTCGCTTCAAAAAGACGTCGTCTCCAAACTTGTCCCAATGCTAAAATTTTACCCGGATAATGCCATCAAAGGGCAGATATTTCCTGCATCTCTTTTAGAGGCCAGTTCCTACACCATCGAGGGCAAGTATATAAGGCCAGTGCTTTGCTGCCCAGCTTTTCTGTCCGCCGTATCACCAACCTCTTTAACGGGTAGTGCCCACTACGCCTCTGCCCTAGAACTAATCCACACCTACTCCCTAATCCACGACGATCTCCCGGCCATGGACGATGACGACTTCCGTCGCGGCAAACCCAGTCTACACAAGGCTTTCGACGAGGCTACCGCGATTTTGGTGGGGGATGGATTTCGTGCCCGCGCCTTTGAGTTGATTGCCGATGCGCCGGATCTCTCGGATACGCAGAAGGTCAAAATGATCAAGGTTCTGGCCTCGGCCGCGGGCTTTGAGGGCATGGTGGGCGGCCAGTATATCGACATTCAGGCCACTGACTCCGACATGACGCTCGAGGAGTTGCAGGCCATGCATTCCCTGAAGACCGAGGCTTTGATTCGGGCTTCGCTAGCTTTGGGGGCATCGCTGCCAATGCGAGCGACTCACAGTTGGCTGCGCTGGACGAGTTTGGCACCCATATTGGCCTGGCTTTTCAGGTGGTGGACGACATTCTGGATGTGGAAGGCGATTCTGAGACCCTTGGCAAGACCCAGAGCAAGGGTGCAGAGGCGAATAAACCAACGTACGTTAAGTTGATGGGGCTGGAGGGCGCCAAAGCTGAGGCGCAGCGCCTGCTAGGTGCAGCACTTAGTGCACTTGATGGCTTCCACGAATCAGCCGACCACCTGCGGGAGCTAGCCAGATAAATCGTTGAGCGAAACCACTAACAACCATCTAGACCCCACCCAGCCTCACCAGTCGAGGGATTATCCGAACGTGTATCTCACCAATCCCTGGACAGGGACAAAATCCCCCCGCTTTCCCGCATTTCCACGTGCCTTAAGTAACTCATCCCCAGCAACACGGTGGAGGGGTAATCGCCGTCAATCACGGTGTCCTATACGTTTTCGACCTTGATACCGCCCACCTCTACGGATCTCACATTGATAAGCCAGGCGTCATTGAGACCACTGGCCGTCTCTATCTGAGTTTCTACACCCGCCTCATAATCAATCCCAATGCGGGTTGCATGCTCAGCGCTCATCGCGACCAGGTTTGCGCCTGCGTCTACCAGCACTTCCATGGAAATACCGTTGAAACTCGCTTTGGTTAAGTACTGCAACCGGTCGTCACGCCTGATAGTGACCTCACGCCAAACCAGGTAACAGGTGCCAGGGATTGGGATAGGGATAGGTCAGGCTGCCGATTTGGAGCGACTGAAAAGTCCAGGGAAGAAATATTTTTTTCAACTAAAGTTGCCCTCCGGGCCGGTATAGAAATCGCCGTTAAATGAACCTCTGCCAACAGAAGCCAAATACTGCAGTCAATATTGCGCCATGCATCTCATGCCCCAGAGGTGGACGCTACAGAAGGTAGAAGGTTATATCGTGGGCAGGCTCAACATTTTATCTCTTCACAAGATGGGTGATCCAAGGTCGCGTAGGGAGGCCATTGTAGCACTTGAGTATATGCTTGAGCGCTACGCGACTGAGCATAACGTCTTCGTACATGACACCAATCTCCCTTTACCTGAATACATCAAGGATGTTGGATTTTGATGGCATAGTCCTCGGGCCGACGTTTCTCTGCAACAGGCATGCGCCGGAAAGTTACCAACTGATCCTACGAGGCTATGATTTTGTTCGCCAGTCCGACGCTCTTAAAATTGCACTTCCGCAGGATGATTAAATGAGAAGTTGATCGCGTATATACCGTGTGCCCCTCCAACTGGGAAGTGCTTTATCCAAACTATGTAAAATCGGGCGATATCCGTCTAGGCTATACGGGTTATATATCGGAAGAGTGGCTAGAGTCCTGGCGAGAGCCAATGCCCCACTCCCAGAGAAAAATTGATGTATCATATCGAAAACATAATTCCAGCATCATGCGTTGTCGCCTGCGTAATCTCTAGTACCGAATCGCCGGTGATTTTAACCGTGCGACTAACACTGCTGGGCTTTACCTCGATATTTCTTCTGATAAGCAGGACCTAATTCCAGGGCCGCGCTGGCAGGAGTTCCTAGAAAATTCGAGGTTTTGCCTGACCACACCATCAGGTAGTAGCCTACTAGACCCCAGAGGGAAATACCGTTCGCTTGTGGAGAAGTATGTTTTGGAATACCCGGATGCAACTTTGTAGGAGGTATCTGATTTTCGTTATCCTGACCAAGACGGTCGTTACACCTTTTCTGCTATCTCTCCCCGCAATATTGAAGCAGCAATGGCTGGCACAGTCCACCTTGCAACTAAAGGAAGTTACTCGGACCTTTTACTCCCATTGGAACATTACATACCCCTGGCGGAGGACTGCTCGAATATAGAGGAAGTCTTGACTATGATGCAAGATGCCGCTTTGATCAAAAAAATTCAAGTGGCGGCGAAAGAAGTTTTGCTAGACGAAAAAGCTCTTCGATATAAAAATCATGTGAAAGGGCTGCTGGAGTTTATTGGCGGGACTGCTAAAAGAGGAGAAATTAAAGCAACTTCGGACCTAGAAGTAAGTCGGTTAAAAACCCGCTACAAAAAGGACATGCAATCCGCGTCTAAATGTTATTGGTTTAGACGAAGCCTTATCAGGCGCGCTAAGAATATCATTCCAGGGTATTGATTTGTCATAAACCCCACGTCCAAGGGCATTGTGAAAAAAACCGAACCCCTACATCATCAAGCTGAATTTACTCAATTTTTACAAGCGCAGGACTATACTCCTCATTTCAAATTACAAATTAACTGGGGAACTCTTTGTGCAGCCATACCATCTCCATAAGGATTTTGTGCACAGTCAGTAAATTCCCCAACTTTATGAAACGCAGCAAGTATTTTATCGGTGTCAGAGCCCACGATGTAATTCCAACCCATCTGCACCGTCTCCACCCACTCCGTTTCATCCCGCAGAGTAATACAAGGCACGCGGTGAAAATATGCCTCCTTCTGAACGCCCCCCGAGTCAGTTAAAATCGAATGGGCACCCATTTCGAGACGCTGCATCTCGAGATAGGAAACAGGCTCCAAAATCACCAAACCTTCCAGCCACTCACGTCTTCCGAATTTTTCGATGAGATTATGGGTGCGAGGGTGAAGAGGTAGCACCACGGGAATCGAATGGCTGATTTTTCGAAGCGCCTTGAAAATACTGTCGAGGCGTTCAGAATTATTAGTATTTTCAGCGCGGTGGAGCGTACAAAGACAAAACTCCTTATCGATGAGCCCCCATTTTTCTAAAGCAACTGTCTGTTTTGCGCGCTCGCGATAGTGAAGCGTTGCGTCATACATTACATCGCCGATTCGAGCCATCTCCTGGGGGCTTTTCCCCACAGTGGGGAACGGGTAACCTTCCAGTTTCAAGTTATCAATCGCGATGGAAGTTGGGCAAAGCAGTAGGCTGGAGACCCGGTCGGTCAAAACGCGATTAATCTCTTCGGGCATACTCATGTTTTTTGATCGCAGACCTGCCTCAACATGAACCACCGGAACACCAAGTTTTGACGCAGCTAAAGCACCTGCAAGCGTCGAATTGGTATCTCCATAAACTAGGACGCTATACGGCTTTTCGCGATGAATTATATTCTCAATGCCCTCCAGCATGCGCCCGGTCATGGACCCGTGACCCAGGCTTGCGATACCTAAATTATAGTTTGGACTAGGTATCCCCATCTCTTCAAAAAACACCCCTGACATGTTGGCATCAAAATGCTGACCTGTATGGACTATCACCTCTCGAATCTCGTCCTTGTTTGATTCATTGTGGCCGACAATAGCCCGGCTCACTGTGGCCGCCTTGATAAATTGAGGGCGTGCACCAAGGATCGTAAGGATTTTCATCAATGGTTGACCGTGCCTCGCATCATTTTTTCCTAGCCCCAAAGATCGATATCACCACCAAAACAAGATAACAGATTCGTCTTCTATAAGTTGGATATTACGTAGATTCTCATTGAAAAAATGGAGTCAGTAACTACAAGCGGGGGGAGCAGCTTGCCCACCTTAAGTATTACGCTTACTACAGTGATCCAAATTCGCGGCAGTGATACTGCGTAAAATCCACCGGACTAAGCCAGGAAAACATAATGGCTTTCGTCAATGCCGGCCCCGAAGGACTGTGCAATGCCAACCTAGTCAAAGCAGGAGATTTGCTTCTGGTTAAAATCGCCGCCCCCGAAATGCTTATCCCGCGTATGATCTAGTCATCGGTATCTGAGAACAAGATCGCCGGCTACACATAGAAAAAATCGGTACCGCAAGTAAATTTACTTCTGGAGATCAGTAGCTGAACCTGAGATGTTCGAGCCGGTAACACTGCAGGTCAATTTGCAGCCGGAACATACAGGAACCTGTGCCAAGAGCTCTAATACAAACTATGGCTCAATCTGAAAATTTCCTCAGCTATGCTGGAGACTCTCTTGCTTAAGTCTTCGAGAACATTGCAATACCTTTATTAATTACCGGACGTTGGCCATTCACGAATCCAGAAAACTCGCTAATCCACCTACTATCGTCTTACATTGCGCCTTGGATAGATGGGGGCCCATGGGCAAACTCAACACTCTTTCCGCAACACTCGCAGCGATGGGGGTATGTCCCTTATCACATATTAATCTGTACGCTGGCTGCATATTCAAAGGAACAGGGTAGTGGACTGCCGTTGGAATACCGGCTTGACGCAAATGCTCTTGCAGCGCTGAACGCTTGTCACAAAAAACAGTGTATTGCCCGTATACACTTATTCGATCGGAACGCTGGGATATTCTAGGAAAACCGATACCGTCTAACAAATCATTGTAGCAAGCGCCGATTGCAACACGTCGCTCCAGCTCCCACTCGAAACGCTCTAGTTTAGCCAGTACAACAGCACACTGAATCGTATCCATCCTTCCACCAACGCCAATTCTGGTGTGCACATACCTCTCGCTCTGACCATGCACTCTTATCTCTCTGCAAATCTCGGCCGTTCTCGCATTATCGGTGAAAATTGCACCCCCATCCCCGTAGCAGCCCAGAGGCTTGCTGGGAAAGAAGCTTGTGCACGCAATTGTCGACAAGTTGCAACTTTTTCGTCCCTTGTACTGTGCACCAAAACTTTGCGCGGCATCTTCTATCACCGTAAGATTTCTATTCCGTGCCGCTACAGCATTTATTTTGTCCATATCGGCAGGTTGGCCAAAAATACTTACAGGAACTATTGCTTTGGTATTAGGCGTTATAGCAGCCTCAATAAGATCCGCATCAATATTGCAGGTATCAGCCTCCACATCCACAAAAACAGGCGTTGCGCCCAAAAGCGCGATAACTTCTGCCGTAGCCACAAACGTAAATGGCGTAGTGATCACCTCGTCGCCGCGACCAATGTCTAGTGACATCAACGCAATCAGTAAAGCTTCCGTGCCACTAGCTACGGTAATGCAGTCATTAGCTCCAGAGTATGCTTGGAGGCGACCCTCGAGCTCATAAACTTCAGGTCCGAGGATGTACTGCCCATGTTCTAGAACGGAATCAATTCGAGATCGAATATGCGTTTCTAGCTCGCGATACTGCGATTTAAGGTCAACAAAGGGTATACTCATTTTTCTTAGCTCTAGCCGCTATGTTTAGAAAGCACGGCGCCTGACAAATAGTATCGCTGGCCACTATGCGGGCATAAATACTGGCCCTCACCCTCGAGCGGCAGCGGTATTTGTTCACCGTACTCACTCATCCAACCGATCTGTTTTGCAGGCACACCGACAACCAACGCATAATCTGGAACATCACCATTCACCAAGGCCCCAGCACCCACAAAGGCGAACTGGCCGACAACGGTACCGCAAATAATCGTGCAATTAGCGCCAAGCGTAGCACCCGTACGAACGAGAGTATCTCTATATTCCTCACTGCGCTTTATCATGGAACGAGGGTTATATACATTGGTGAAGACCATGCTAGGACCGCAAAAAACCCCGTCTTCGAGCGTTACGTTGTCATAGACAGAAACATTATTCTGAATCTTGCAGTGGTCGCCTATAACGACTTTATTTCCGACATATACGTTTTGGCCGAGTGACACATTTTCACCGATTAGCGCAGCTGCGCATACATGCACGAAGTGCCAGACGCGAGAACCGGCGCCTATCACCGCACCTGAATCGACTATCGCACTTGGGTGGACTTGGATTGCCTTACACACAAGCTCAGCCTCTCAAATTTCCAAGCATAGGATGATAGTCACCAACGCGCCCTATAGGTGTTGCAGAACGTATATCTGACACAGTTGTAATCGCGACCCGATTGTCCTCTAGGCTATATCCCCGACCAGCCAATATTTCCTCGTAGCTACGGGTGTGTAAGTCAGTAAACCCATCCGAAAAACTGACTTCCTTACCATCGACGGACATTGATCGGTACGTTCGAAGTCCCTGTGCCTTTTCCTGCTCCGGGACATCCACGAGATCTACTGACAGAAACCAGCGTACCCGAGCATTTTCATATTCGAGATAGCCCGCAGCTTTTGTCGTATCACTATGATGGACCACACAATCCTGTACCGCTCCAAATACAAAATGCAGCATATCGAAAAAATGAACCCCAATATTCGTTGCAATGCCACCGGACTTCTTCTCATCGCCTTTCCAGCTTTGAAGGTACCAGTGGCCTCGGGAAGTAACATAGGTGAGGTCCACATCATATTTACGGTCCTGGTCTGCATCTTTTACGAGCTGCTGAAGCTCAGTAATCGCCGGATGCAAGCGCAACTGTAAAATGGTATTTACACGTCTGCCGGAATCTCGTTCGATATCTTGCAGACCGTCAATATTCCAAGGGTTAAGAACCAGCGGCTTTTCGCATATCGCATCGGCACCCGAACGCAAAGCAAAGCGAACATGGGAATCATGTAAGTAATTGGGCGACGCAATGGAAATGCACTCGACGTGACCATTTTGATCAGCACGCCGTAGTTTATCCAGGTGACGGTCGAATCTTTCGAATTCTGTGAAAAAATCAGCTTCGGGGAAGAAGCTATCAATTATCCCGACAGAGTCATTCGTATCCAACGCGGCGACAAGGTGATTCCCCGTGGCTTGGATCGCCTTCATGTGGCGGGGTGCGACGAAACCAGCAGCACCAATAAGCGCAAATTTCTTCACTCATACCTCTCTGTTCAATTTTTTACTAAAAAGAAAAGCTGCTTTTCAAGCAATCGTCTTCCATCTTACATATGCAAGACACTCAATTTGACTAAGAAATTCAAGGTGAAGACAGCATTTTTTCTTCTGAGTGCCACTAATCTACGCTAAGATTATGGATTGTGCCGCAAAGGTTTCGAGCGGCCACAACTGTAACTCTTTCCCAAACAGACTTGAATTTCCTATGCCAAAAAAAATAACTGATCTCGATTTTACGAAAACTCTCCAGCAGCTGGAATCACTGGTTGAAAGCTTAGAGCATACCGATATCTCTCTAGAGAAGTCACTTATAGATTTCGAAAAAGGCATAAAACTGACTCATAATGCCCAAAACCTTCTCGATAAGACCGAACAGAAGGTCAACCAGCTGCTTTCCAATTCGAAAAACTCGGAGCCAATTCGCCGACCATTAGAAAATGGCGATCCTGAAGAGTGACTTCAAGCCTTAACGCCCTAGTCGCAAAACTTGACTTAAATCTCGACGAGGGGCTGAGCACATTCAAACGTGGGGATACCGCCTCGGCTATATTTACCGTTTTAGCGCGATTGAATACTTGCTGCACTTACGCAACTAGGGCAAATGGCAAACGCATAAGACCAGTTCTTTTTCAGTCAGCGCATGGCGCCGTGGCAGGGTATTCATCAGTTGCTACATTCCCAAAGGCTGTCGCCTGGAGCCTAGAACTAATCCACACCTACTCCCTAATCCACGACGACCTCCCGGCCATGGACGATGACGACTTCCGTCGTGGAAAACCCAGTCTGCACAAGGCTTTCGACGAGGCCACAGCCATTCTGGTAGGTGACGGTTTACAGGCCAGGGCGTTCGAGTTGATCGCAGACGCCCCCGATTTAACAGACACCCAGAAGGTACGAATGATAAAAGTGCTGTCGAACGCATCCGGCTTTGAGGGCATGGTGGGCGGCCAGTATATCGACATTCAGGCCACTGACTCCGACATGACTCTGGAGGGGCTGCAGGCCATGCATTCCCTGAAGACCGGGGCTTTGATTCGGGCCTCGCTAGCTTTGGGAGGCATCGCTGCCAATGCGAGCGAATCACAATTGGCTGCGCTGGACGAGTTTGGCACCCATATCGGCCTGGCTTTTCAGGTGGTGGATGACATTCTGGATGTGGAAGGCGATTCTGCAACCCTCGGCAAGACCCAGGGCAAGGATGCAGAGGCAAATAAGCCAACGTACGTTAAGTTGATGGGGCTGGAGGGTGCCAAAGCTGAAGCGCAGCGCCTGCTAGGTGCAGCACTTGGTGCACTTGATGGCTTCGACGAATCAGCCGACCACCTGCGGGAGATAGCCCGATATATCGTTGAGCGAGACCACTAGTAACTGTCATCACCCCGCTGAGCTCAACTAGCCGCGGGATTCTCCGAACGTGTATCTCACCAATCCCTGGACAGGGACAAAATACCCCCGCTTTCCCGCATTTCTACGTGCCTTAAGTAACTCATCCCCAACAGTACGGTAGTGGGGTAATCGCCATCAATCACGGTAGCCTCTACGTTTTCGACTTTGATACCGCCAACGTCTACGGATCTCAACTTGATAACCCAGGCGTCATGGAGACCGCTGGCCGTCTCCACTTCGGTTTCGATCCCCGCTTCATAATCTAAGCCGATACTATCGGCGTGATCGGTGCTCATAGCCACAATATTGGCACCTGTATCCACCAGCACTTGCAGTGAGATACCGTTGAGACTCGCTTTTGTTAGGTACTGCAACCGATCGTCACGCCTGATAGTGACCTCCCGCTTCTCTGGTGCACTAAAATTGCTACCAATGTGCTGGGAAACCCCAAGGGTATGCCGGGCGCCATCGATCTCAAAAATTGCCTGGCGAGAATCGGCAGATATCAATTTAACGCCGGCCTCAGTGTCGCCCGCGCGCAGGGTGTGCTGTTGGCCATCAATTTTTACCACGGCTGTATTGGGCAGCAGTGCCTGCACCCGCAAGTCAGGTCCTTGAGCAGCCAACTCACCTGAAACCACCATCAAAATCGCACAAAACCAATACTTCACTGCGCTCTCCTCGACCCCCAAATTACCTTGATACTGGCTTCCCTCAGCATCCCTGCGTTCTGCTCTCTATGCCCCAACCAGGCTGATTGCCAGGTGCAACACGCCACACGCCAATACCCCTGCAACAACATCGTCGATCATAATTCCCAGCCCGCCGTGAACATTTTTGTCCAGTGAGCTAATGGGCCAGGGCTTGGCGATATCCAGTATACGAAATACGATAAAGCCAATGACCACCCACGTTACTGTCGGTGGCACCGCCCACATGGTAATCCAGAAGCCGACGAATTCGTCCCACACGATCCCGGGATGATCGTGCACCCCCAATTTCCGGCTTGCTGCGCCACAAAGATAGATTCCAATGCCAAAGGCAAGTAGCACCACGGCTGTGTAAGTAAGCAAGTTCAGATCGCTGAGCAATAAATAGAGCGGCACTGCAGCCAAAGTGCCAGCGGTTCCAGGGCCTTTGGGCGCCAGACCGCTGCCAAAGCCAAATGCGAGGAACTGGATCGGGTCTCTAAATACCCGTGGGGAGGCCGCGCCGGCAGCGGGCTCTAGCTGTTCATTTTCTACTGGGTCCGAATTCATCCCGGCTCCACGATAATTACAAACTACCAGTGTAGAGGTAAAGGGCGTGCCTGCAAGCAATCCCTGGCCAGACCTCGATTAAGCACCAAAATGTTGATATCCGGTAGTGTCTACCGGCTGGCGATCGCAGCTGACCCCTTCGCCGGCAATAACCTCCCCGATACGGGTCACACCAGAGGGGGGCTCCACTGCGGGCGCCAGACAGAAACATAGCTCATAATCGTCCCCACCAGACAGCGCCCAATCCAGGGCTGCTTGCGGGTCGGGGCAGGATTTGAGTGCATCCGAAAGCGGGATTGCGGCACAGTCCAGGCGGATCTGCACACCGCTGGCAGCGGCAATATGGCCCGCATCCGCGAGCAAACCGTCGGAGATATCAATAGCCGCTGTAGCGATGTCAGCTAGCTTCAAGCCCAGCGATAACGGGGGTTGCGGTCGATAAAAGCGTTGTAATAGATACTCGCCATCCGCCGCGGTTGCGGGCTGCAATCGGTCCTGGATAATAGCCAAACCGGCTGCCGCATCGCCCAGAGTTCCGGACACGTATACGCTGTCTCCAGGACTAGCGCCGCTGCGCAACAGCGCCGCATCCAGGGCCAACGCACCCAGCACCTGAACTGTAATGGTGAGTGGTCCGCGGGTGGTATCACCCCCGACTAACGGTATAGAAAACTCAGACACCGCCGCACTGACGCCCTCGCTGAATGAGTGCAACCAAAATTCATCAGGTTCGGGCAGGGTTAAGGCCAGGGTCATGCCTATGGGTCTGGCGCCCATGGCTGCTAGATCACTGACCGCCACTGCGATTGCTCGGAAGCCAATATCCTCTGGGAAGGCGTCGGGGGGGAAATGAACACCTTCCACCATCGTGTCTACAGAGGTGGCCAGCCGTTCACCCGAGTTGAGCCTCAACAGGGCACAATCGTCACCCACGCCCAAATCAACAGCGTCACCTCGGCCAAGGGCCGAGAAATATCGGTAGATTAGGGTAAATTCGTCCACGGCTTTCAGGACGCCGCTTCGATTTCGACCTTGCGCAGTTCTCGGGCGACCTTGTCGAGCACACCGTTGACATATTTGTGGCTGTCGGTGGCGCCAAATTTCTTGGCCAGTGCTACGGCCTCATTGATCACCACTTTGTAGGGTACATCCAGGCGCTCGGCAAGCTCCCAGCAGCCCATACGCAGCAGAGTCCGCTCGATCGGGTCGAGATCATCCAGGCCGCGATCCAGCAAAGGGGTCAGGTGAGCTTCCAGTTCATCCACGCAGCTGGGGATTTCGTGCAGCAGCGCCTGGAAGTACTCCAGATCGACGTGCTCAAAGTCATAGTCGTCGAGAAATTCCGCTTCGATCACCGACAGCGAGGCGCCGGCCATGTGCCACTGATACAGCGCTTGCATACCGTAATGCCGCGCCTTGCGGCGCTGCGCGGCAAGCGTGTTGTGTTGTATTTTAGCCACTGTCGCCACTTTCAGCCTATCTTGCCCAGCAGACTAACCATTTCGAGGGCCGACAGGGCTGCTTCTTCGCCCTTATTGCCCGCCTTGGATCCAGAACGCTCAATAGCCTGCTCGATGGTATCGACAGTCAGTACACCGAAAGCTACGGGCAGGCCGTAATCCATGCCCACCTGATAGATGCCCTTGGTGCACTCACCAGACACGTACTCGAAATGAGGCGTGCCGCCACGTATGACAGCGCCCAATGCGATGATTGCATCGACACCGCCCTTTGCTGCCACTTTCTTGCAAACCAATGGTATTTCGAAAGCCCCTGGGGCCCGCACCACGGTTATTTGCTCCTCACTAACACCATGACGGCGCAGTGTATCCAGTGCGCCTTCCAGCAGGTGCTCAACTACGAAACTGTTCCAGCGGCCCACCACGATGGCATAGTTGCCCTTGCCGCTGGTGAAATCCCCTTCAATTATTTTTACGCTCATGTTTATGTTCCTTTTTCTGCGTCCGGCCTTACTACTGGCCTGGCGTTAAAAATTCCAGCACTTCCAGATCAAAACCGGAAATGGCATTGTACTTGATTGGCGCGCCCATCAGGTGGATTTTCCCGACCCCGATATCGCGCAGTATCTGTGAGCCCAGGCCCACCTTTGTATAGGTATCCGGGGGTATGTCACCGCCAGTTGGCTGTTCACCCAGAGCCATATCGATGCTGGCCAGAATTTGGTCTGCGCCCTCATTTCCAGCTAGCAACACAATAACGCCCAAGCCTCGCTTAGCCACCTCTTTCATACAACTATCCATGCTCCAGGATACCTGCCCGTCCAGCTCGGAGCGGGCCAGGTCACGCAAGGTCGCTCCTATATGAACGCGAACCGGGGTGGGCTGCTCTGCTGAAATGGTTCCCATCGACAAAGCCAGATGAATCTCTCCCGCCGTTTGATCACGGTAGGCGGTTAGCTGGAACTCACCATAAGCGGTCTGGACTTTACCTTCTCTGACGCGACGAATGGTGCGCTCGTTGAGCACCCGAAAATGAATCAGGTCGGCAATGGTACCCATTTTCAGCTTATGTCGAGTGGCAAACTCTACCAGAGCGGGGCCGTCGGCAACTTCTCCGTCAGGCGTGAGAATGTCCGCAATAACGGCAGCGGGTAACAGGCCTGCCAATCTGGCATAGTCGGAGGCGGCCTCAGTGTGACCCGCCCGCACCAGCACACCACCGGGCAGCGCGGTGAGAGGAAAGATATGGCCAGGCTGAACAATATCGCCAGGCACCGCATGCGGTGCCACTGCGGCTTGCACGGTCAAAGCCCTGTCAGCGGCTGAAATCCCGGTATCGATCCCCACCGTCGCTTCGATAGACAGGGTGAAATTGGATTTTTCACCTCGAGCACCCTCCACCATCGGTGGCAGGTCTAATTGACGACAGCGCTCCTCGGTAAGCGCCAGGCACACCAGCCCTCTGGCCTGTCTGGCCATAAAGTTGACGTGACTGGCGTCGCAATGCTCGGCGGCAACCATCACCACACCTTCGTTATTGCTGTCGGCGTCATCGTCCAGCACCACCACCATACGACCCTGGCGGATATCACTGATCATTTCGTCGACTGTATTCAGATCCATAAATAGTTTCCAAAATTCCTGCAGTTAAAACTGTTGGTTAAGCTATCGTCCTAAAAATCCGTTTTCCGCTAACAGCTCCATTGACACACCCGCAGACTCCGGATCTGCCGCCGCATCGCCAAGAACAAGGCGCTCGAGATAACGGGCAATGACATCTACCTCAAGGTTAACTTTACTACCGGCGCTATAGCTGCCAAAAACGGTCTCGGCCATGGTCTGCGGAATAATATTCAATTCGAACTCCGCGCCGCTTACGGCATTCACCGTGAGGCTAGTGCCGTCTATGCAGATACTGCCCTTGTGGGCGATATATTTAGCCAGTGCGTCGGGCGCCCGAATAACGAAGCGCCAGGATCGGGCATCCTCAACTAAGCTCACAACTTCACCAACGCCGTCTACATGGCCACTGACAATATGTCCGCCCAATCGACTGGCCGGCGTCATCGCTTTCTCAAGATTTACAGCGCTACCGGGCTTGAGCTCGGCCAGCGTGGTGAAATTCAGGGTTTCGACAGATACATCGGCCCAATAGCCATCACCTGGCAATTCAGTCACCGTGAGGCAGACCCCGTTGGTGGCGATGCTGTCACCGATACCCACATCGCCCAAACCCAGTTTTCCGGTTTGCACGCGCAGGCGTATGTCCCCACCGCTGGGCTGCAAGGTCGCAATTTCGCCGACCGCCTGAATGATACCTGTAAACATCGTTGCTTCCGTGTCTGTTCTAGCTCTGGGGTTTGGCGGTTATGCGCCAGTCATCGCCCACTTTTCGAATGTCATCAATGTGCAGAGCGACTTTCTCGCCCATCGTATCGATAGGCAATGCCAGTAAAGGCTGGGCTCTGTCGCCCATCAGCGTTGGGGCCATATAGACGATTAATTCGTCCAAAAGCCCCGCCTGCAACAGGGCGCCCGCCAAACGGGGGCCAGATTCTACCAGAATTTCGTTGCATTGCCGCTCTGCCAATAGCTCCATTAGTGCGACAAGGTCTAGACCGGCCGAACCCCGTGGGAGTGAGTCTAAAGCCGCCTTGCCAACTTTCAAATATTCGGGAACGACAGCGCCCTCCCCGTGAAGCAACAGGGTCGGGGCATCTGGCGACAAAATACGCGCGCCCTGCGTGGTTCGCAAACTTGAGTCCAGCACCACGCGCAGCGGAGGCTGTGGCGGCGCGTAAGCAGCGTGAGGATCATTCAACAACACTTCATCATGCCGTACTGTCAAAGCGCAATCATCGGACAGAACAGTGCCCACGCCAGTTACAATCGCGCAGCTCTCTGCGCGCAAGCGCTGCACATCTCGACGCGCAGCAGCCCCCGTAATCCATTTACTTTCACCGGATGCCATCGCTGTTCGGCCATCAAGTGACATAGCCAGCTTGACCCTTACCCGGCCACGCCCGCGACTCATGCGGGCTATAAACCCTGGAATAAGCGCCGTGGCTTCGGCTGCGAGTAAACCGCAGGTCACCTCTATTCCGCCTGCCTTGCATAAGGCAAGACCTGAACCCGCGACCTTTGGGTTGGGATCCTCAATCGCAGCCACCACTCTGCTTACGCCAGCGGCTATTAAAGCGTCGGCACAGGGGCCAGTTCTACCATGATGGCTGCAGGGCTCGAGTGTCACATAAGCAGTTGCACCGCGGGCATCTCCCGCCTGAGTAAGAGCTTCAATCTCAGCATGATTCCCCCCCGCTGGCTGGGTAAAGCCCTCGCCGATTATCTTTCCTTCGCGCACCAGCACACAGCCGACATGCGGGTTGGGCCTGGCCCAGTAGCGACCACGGCGCGCCAATTGCAGGGCTCGCGTCATCATTCGGGTGTCTAGGGATGTGTCCACAGTTGTCGCTAAGGTCTCAGAAATTGAAATTCAGCAGTAAGGTCAGGCCGACTCGCCTTCCTTACTCTTTACATCATCTGCCTGCGGCTCCGCCTCGAGTCGCTCGATAGCCTGACGGAATTCGGCAATATCCTCAAAGCTACGGTAGACCGACGCAAATCGGACGTAGGCCACCTGATCCAGTTGCTTGAGGTTCTCCATCACCAACTCACCCAGCACCAGTGATTTAATCTCTCGCTCACCGGTGGCCCGCAGTGCGTGCTTGATCTGATTGATTACCGCCTCTATGTCTTCAATGGACACCGGACGCTTTTCCAGAGCACGCAAGAAGCCAGCCCTGAGCTTTTCTTCATTAAACGGCTCGCGACTGCCGTTTTGCTTGATCACCCTGGGCATCACCAGTTCTGCAACTTCGTAGGTGGTATAGCGCTCCTTACAAGTCATGCATTCGCGACGGCGGCGTACCTGGTCACCGCCGGCAACCAAGCGAGAGTCAATGACCTTGGTGTCATCTGCGGCACAAAATGGGCAATGCATGAAAGTTCCTTCAAGCTAAGTGACTGAAGATTAACATATTATTCCCCGATAAACCCGATATGAGCCACGCTGAAATGCCCAGGTAGCATCCCTTTTGAACCGGCGACGAGACGGACTTTATCTAATGCGCAATACGCCCGGTTACCGGGCCCAATCGCCAGACAGCGCCCCGATATGCGCAGTATTGTCGCCAGTTTGACCAAGCCCCAGACACCCCCTGCTCTGAAAGGTACAAATAGAGTGCTTTGGGTACTCCCAATGTGGCCCGTTTTCCTGTACCTTTGCGCCCTATTTTTAAGCCACACTCAAAATGTTAGAGAAATACAATGTCTGATTTATCGCTGTACAGGAATATAGGTATCTTTGCCCACGTTGATGCGGGGAAAACCACCACCACGGAACGCATTCTAAAGCTGACCGGTAAAATTCACAAAACCGGTGAAGTGCACGATGGTGCCGCAACCACCGACTTTATGGAGCAGGAGCAAGAGCGCGGAATTACCATCCAGTCTGCAGCCACTACTTGTTTCTGGAAGGATCACCGCTTAAACATCATTGATACTCCTGGCCACGTGGACTTCACCATTGAAGTGTATCGCTCGCTGAAAGTACTGGATGGCGGCGTAGGTGTTTTCTGCGGCTCAGGTGGCGTTGAGCCACAGTCTGAGACCAACTGGCGCTATGCCAATGAATCTGAAGTTGCG
This sequence comes from Halioglobus sp., assembly GCA_036961205.1. GTDB lineage: Bacteria > Pseudomonadota > Gammaproteobacteria > Pseudomonadales > Halieaceae > CALJFL01. The sequence continues at coordinate 53,048 of JBALVI010000013.1, forward strand.
CGTATCATCTTTGTGAACAAGCTTGACCGAATTGGTGCTGATTTCCTCAATGTGGTTGGGCAAGTTGAAAAAGTTCTGGGCGCAAATCCATTAGTGATGGTACTTCCCATAGGCCGCGAAGAAGACTTTATCGGTGTGGTTGACCTCTTGAGCCGCAAAGCGCACGTTTGGCCGGATCCAGGTAACCCTGAGAAATTCGATATTTCCGATGTGCCAGAAGACATGATAACTGAAGTTGAAGAATGGCGTGAAAAGCTGATCGAGACCGCCGTTGAGCAAGACGACGATGCCATGGAGTTATATCTGGACGGCACTGAGCCTGACATGGATGTTATCAAGCATTGCATCCGCGAAGGTACTCGCAAGCTGGACTTCTTCCCCACTTACTGTGGCTCAGCATTTAAAGATAAGGGTGTGCAGCTGATTCTGGATGCCGTTGTTGATTACCTGCCGTCACCGACAGAAGTTGACCCTCAGCCGCTAACTGATGAGGAAGGTGAGCCTAACGGTGAGGTTGCACTAGTCTCTACCGACGAGCCTTTTCGAGCCCTCGCCTTCAAAATCATGGACGACCGTTTTGGTGCGTTGACCTTCGTGCGTGTTTATTCGGGAGTTTTGAACCGAGGCGACTCCATTCTCAACTCGTACACCGGTAAAACCGAGCGTATTGGCCGTATGGTGGAGATGCACGCGAACGACCGCGCTGAACTGGAAAAGGCACAGGCCGGGGACATTATTGCCATTGTGGGCATGAAGAATGTTCAAACGGGTCACACACTGTGTGATCCCAAGCACCCCTGCACGCTGGAACCGATGGTTTTCCCGGAGCCAGTAATCTCCATTGCCGTTGCGCCAAAGGATAAGGGAGGTGCTGAGAAGATGGGTATCGCGATCGGCAAAATGATCGCTGAAGATCCGTCGTTCCGGGTTGAAACTGACATAGATTCCGGCGAGACCATCCTTAAAGGCATGGGCGAGCTTCACCTGGACGTAAAAGTCGACATATTGAAGCGCACCTACGGTGTTGAGTTAACAGTAGGCGAGCCGCAGGTTGCCTACCGTGAGACCATTACTGAGGAAATTGATGATTCCTACACACACAAGAAACAGTCTGGTGGTTCTGGTCAGTTTGGTAAGATCGACTATCGCATCAAGCCTGGCGCGCCTGGCACCGGATTTGTATTTTCATCCTCGGTGGTTGGCGGTAACGTTCCCAAGGAATTCTTCCCGGCTGTAGAGAAAGGCTTCAAGAGCTTGATGAATGAAGGTACGGTTGCGGGCTTCCCGGTTCTGGACGTTGAAATCGAGCTCTACGACGGTGGCTTCCACGCGGTTGACTCCTCGGCGATTGCGTTTGAACTAGCAGCACGTGGTGCCTTCCGTCAGACCATGCCTAAGGCTGGCGCACAATTGATTGAACCCATCATGAAAGTTGATGTTTACACGCCAGACGATCATGTCGGTGATGTAATTGGTGACCTTAACCGTCGCCGCGGCATGATCAAGGATCAGGATGCAGGTACAACAGGCGTTCGTATTAAGGCTGACGTGCCTCTTTCAGAGATGTTTGGTTATATCGGCCAACTGCGCACTATGACCTCTGGTCGTGGTCAGTTCTCGATGGAGTTCTCACACTACCTGCCTTGCCCGAAGAATGTGGCAGAGAAGGTTGTTGCTGAAGTTAAAGAGCGTAAAGCTAACGCTTAAACGTTCTGGCAATAAAAAAACCGGCTCACGCCGGTTTTTTTATGCCTGAGAACTTCACAGGAGTTTAACGATAGACGGGGAAGCGACTGCAGATTTCCAGTACTTTCCCTTTTACCTCGGCTATCACTTCCTCAGAATTTCCGCTCTCAAGTGACTCCAGGACATCGCACATCCACCCCGTCAACTCCACGGTTTCTGCCTCGCCAAAACCGCGTGTGGTAATAGCCGGTGTACCAACCCGCAGGCCTGATGTGATGAACGGTGACCGCGGATCGCCGGGAACAGCATTTTTGTTAACCGTAATATTGGCTGCGCCCAGTGCCGCATCTGCATCTTTACCGGTGTAGGGCCTATCGATAAGGTCTACCAGCATCAGGTGGTTATCGGTTCCACCGGAGACAATGTTGATACCGCGATCAATGAAGGTTTTCGCCATAGCGCGCGCATTGGTTACTACCTGCTTCTGGTAGATCACAAATTCCTCGCTCTGGGCTTCCAGAAAGCTGACGGCCTTGGCCGCAATCACATGCATCAGCGGCCCGCCTTGGCCACCGGGGAATACCGCAGAATTGAATTTCTTTTCCAGGTCAGCGTTGGCCTTGGCCAGAATCACGCCACCGCGAGGACCACGCAGGGTTTTATGGGTAGTGGACGTGACCACATCAGCATGGGGTATTGGGTTGGGATATATGCCCGCAGCCACCAGGCCCGCAACATGCGCCATATCAACCATAAGATAGGCACCGACCTTGTCCGCAATCTCACGGAAACGGGCCCAATCCATCACTCTGCTGTAGGCCGAAAAACCGGCAATGATCATCTTGGGTTTGTGCTCTAGCGCCAATGCTTCAACCTGCGCGTAATCCACCTCACTGGTTTCAGTGTCCAGACCGTACTGGATCGCGTTGTATTGTTTGCCAGAGAAATTAGGCTTGGCACCGTGAGTCAGATGGCCACCATCTGCCAGGCTCATTCCCAGGATAGTATCCCCGGGCTGCAACAGCGCCAGAAAAACTGCCGAATTCGCCTGCGAACCCGAATGCGGCTGAACGTTCGCATAATCGGCACCAAACAGCGCCTTAGCCCGCTCTATTGCGAGTACTTCGGCCTTGTCCACGAACTCACAGCCGCCGTAATAGCGCTTGCCAGGGTAGCCTTCTGCGTATTTGTTGGTCAGGACAGTGCCCTGAGCCTGCATCACCCGCGGACTGGTGTAGTTCTCGGATGCAATAAGCTCTATGTGCTCTTCCTGGCGCCGCTCTTCCTCTTGAATCGCGCCAAAAATGGCATCATCGAACCCCTCAATCGTCATATCGCTGTCAAACATAGAAATCCCTGTGAGAGCGGGAGGTCGATGGCATACCACCCCCCTTTTTTGAAGCCGAGAATTCTACCCCAAAATCCGGTCTCTGGATAAGGGTTAAATGCTGCTAGAATCCCGACCTCTATAATTGCAGCTGAGAGCACCATGGCCCAGTACGTCTACACCATGAATCGGGTTGGCAAAATCGTGCCGCCCAAGAAGAAAATTCTAGAAGACATTTCCCTGTCATTTTTCCCGGGTGCCAAAATCGGTGTGCTGGGCCTGAACGGCTCGGGAAAATCAACCTTGCTGCGCATTATGGCCGGGCTGGATACGGACATACTTGGCGAGGCCAGGCCTCAGGCCGGTATCAACATAGGTTACTTGCCTCAGGAACCACGGCTCAATGCCGATAAAGATGTGCGCGGCAATGTCGAGGAGGGCGTACAGGAAGCCATTGACGCGCTAAGCGGGCTGGACAAGGTTTACGCTGATTACGCTGAACCCGACGCCGATTTTGATGCTCTGGCAAAAGAACAGGCGCGTCTCGAAGATGTCATTCAGGCCACCGATGCGCACAATTTGGACCACAAGCTGGAGGTGGCAGCGGATGCCTTACGCCTACCCCCATGGGATGCCGATGTCAGCACCTTGTCCGGCGGTGAGATGCGACGAGTGGCCCTGTGCCGCCTGTTGCTGTCCAACCCGGACATGCTGCTACTTGACGAGCCCACCAACCACCTGGACGCCGAAAGCGTAGGCTGGCTGGAACGCTTTCTTCATGATTTCCCCGGTACTGTTGTCGCCATCACCCACGATCGCTACTTTCTCGATAACGCCGCCGGCTGGATCCTGGAACTCGACCGCGGTCGCGGAATACCTTACGAAGGCAATTATTCCGACTGGCTGAATGCCAAAGAAGCACGACTGGGGCAGGAAAAACGTCAGGAAGCTTCCCACCAAAAGGCGATAAAAGCCGAGCTGGACTGGGTTCGCTCCAACCCCAAGGGCCGCCAGGCAAAGAGCAAGGCACGACTACAGCGCTTTGAGGAACTGCAGTCCCAGGATTTTCAAAGTCGCAATGAAACCAATGAAATTTATATACCACCGGGGCCCCGACTGGGCGATAACGTGCTCGAGGTCGATAATCTGAAAAAGACGTTTGGCGATAGACTGCTCTTTGACGACGTCAGCTTTGTGGTGCCGCCGGGAAGTATCGTTGGCATCATCGGCGCCAACGGCATGGGCAAGTCCACGCTGTTCAAAATCATTACCGGAGAGGAGACACCCGACGGCGGTACCGTGAAAGTCGGCGAAAGCGTAAAACTCGCTTATGTCGACCAGTCACGTGATGAGCTGAATGGCGAGAAAACGGTGTGGGAGGAATTATCCGAAGGCCAGGACGTACTCCGCATTGGTAATTACGAGGTGGGTTCACGAAATTATGCAGGGCGATTCAACTTCAAGGGCTCGGACCAGCAGAAGTTCGTCAAGGACCTGTCTGGCGGCGAGCGCAATCGACTCCATCTGGCCAAACTTCTCAAACAGGGAGCCAACGTACTGCTGCTGGACGAGCCAACCAATGACCTCGATGTAGAAACTCTGCGGGCGCTGGAAGAGGCTCTGCTGGCTTTTCCAGGAGCGGCAATGGTCATATCACACGATCGCTGGTTTCTCGACCGCATCGCCACCCATATCCTCGCCTATGAGGATGACGACAATGTAGTCTTCCATGAGGGCAACTTCAGTGAGTACGAAGAAGACCGCAGAAGGCGGGTCGGTGCCGGCGCAGATCAGCCACAGCGGGTTCGCTACAGAAAACTCAAATAGGCCTGGCGCAATCTCGCAATGCCGCGGCGGCAGCGCTATAGTTGACCCATGTTGAACATGTGAAGAGCATCGCCATGAGTGATCATAAACCCGAATTGCGCCGGTTCTCCCGAGTCCCCCTGGATCTGCCGGTAGAGGTCCAGCAGGGCGGCAGTGTTTGGCATCAGCGCTTACTAGACCTGTCTCTGTCTGGGGCCGCTACCGATCAGCCCGACCTCTGGGATGCGCAGTACAATGAACCCTTCACTCTGCTCATTCACATTGACAAGGAGCAGCGCCTGGAACTCTATGCCTACCTGCAACACGTGGAGGCCGGCCGGCTTGGATTCGCGGTGGAACATGTAGACAAGGCAAATATCAGTCGCTTGCGAGACCTGCTTGCCGCCCATATGGAAGATCCTGCCCTGCTCGACGAAGAAATGGGCAGGCTGGAATAATTTAGCTTAAAGCAGGATTTAGAGCAGGAGCTAAAGCAGAAATAGTGCCGCGGCCGCGGCGACCACACCCACCGCCGCAATTGCCAGTACCAGCCAATTCCAGTTGCCGGTGTTATTTTCCTTGATCTCCGGTTTGGGGTGCTCACCAGAGCGTCGACGCACCTCTTCCATCACATCCATTTTCATCATCTGGGTAGTACCCGGGCGTTTCTGCATCTCGGTGCCAATGGGCTGATCCAAATGTGTATCGTCCAGTAATTCGGGCAATCCCTCATAGTTCCCGGTCGCCGGATCAAAGCTCCAGACTGTACTGGGCCGTTTGCCGGTACTCATCACCGAAACATCTGCACCCACCAAGGCGACTGTAACGTTGTCGCGACCGCCAGCAGCCAGCGTCGCCTGAATGAGCCCCTCGCATTTTTCTGCCAACGATGAGTTCAGAGAAAGAATCGCAGAGATCTGTAAGTTTTCCAAAATATCGTTCAGGCCATCGGTACACAACAGCAGAATCTCTCCAGGGGCCAGTGCTCCCGAATTCCGACCCACTTTAAGATCGCCGTCTTTATGCAGACCGATGGCTTGGACAATCACGTTCTTGCGGGGGTGGTTACGAGCTTCCTCCAGCGTGATTCTGCCCATCTCCAGTTGCGCGGCGACGAAAGAATGGTCGCGAGTCAGTAGGTGTAGCGAACCGTCCCAGAGATAGGTGCGACTGTCGCCGACCCAGGCAATATCAAATTTTGTCCCCTTCATATGGGCAGCAACCACAGTGGATGCCATACCGTCCCGGCCTACCCCTGCTGCAACACCAGCCATCACCTGCTGATTGGCAAATCGTACCGCCTGCTCCAGATCGCCGCTGCGCAGCATCTCTTCCTGAATAGCCTCCCCTGTTATACGGCTGGCCACCTCCCCTGCATTGTGTCCGCCTACACCATCAGCAACCACCACTACGGATGTATCGGGCCCAACTAAAAAGGCGTCTTCATTGTGCTTGCGCTGCGCGACATGGGTGCGACCACAGGCATAGATGCCTGGAGAGAATTCCGCATCGCTGGAGGGGAGATCGGTCTGAGCGGAAACTTGATCCATAGGCCTATATATATGACAAGCCGAGAGAAACTTCAATAGTGAAAATGATCATTCGACGGCCGCCAGGGCCTCGGAAAGCTTTGAGACCGCAATCACCTCCATTCCCTTCACTACGCTCTTGGGGGCATTACCGCGGGGCACGATGGCGCGCTTAAATCCATGCTTGGCAGCCTCAGACAAACGTTCCTGACCGCTGGGCACGGGTCGAATTTCCCCGGACAAACCGACCTCCCCAAAAATCACCATATCCCGTGGCAACTGTGTGTCCCTGAAGCTGGAGACGATTGCCAGCAATAGTGCCAGGTCAGCGCTGGTTTCCAACACTTTCACCCCGCCGACCACATTGGCGAACACATCCTGATCACCCACCTGCAAGCCACCGTGCCTATGCAATACGGCAAGTAACATGGCCAACCGGTTTTGCTCCAGTCCAACCGCTACTCGCCGCGGATTGCCCAGTTGACTGTCGTCTACCAGCGCCTGAATCTCGACCAGAAGAGGCCGGGTCCCCTCCCAAACCACCATGACCGCGCTACCGGATGCCGGGTCGTCACTGCGATCGAGAAATATTGCCGATGGGTTCTTAACCTCCCGCATGCCCTTGTCGGTCATCGCAAATATGCCCAACTCATTAACCGCGCCAAAGCGATTTTTTTGGCCCCTCAGGGTACGAAAACGTGAATCATCGCTTCCCTCCAGCAGAATCGAGCAATCAATCATATGCTCCAGAACCTTGGGGCCGGCCAGCGAACCTTCTTTGGTCACGTGACCCACCAGCAAAAGCACCATCCCGGTTTTTTTGGCCAGCCGTGTGAGGTAGGCAGCGCACTCGCGTACCTGAGAGACACTGCCAGGTGCCGATGCAATTTCATCGGTGTGCACGACCTGAATAGAATCAACGACTAGCACCTTGGGCTTGTATTCATCCGCAGCAGCGACAATTGCTTCTACATTGGTTTCCGCCATAAGGCGCAATTTATCGGTCGCCAGGCCCAGGCGCTGCGCGCGCATGGCCACCTGTTGCGGCGATTCCTCTCCGGTAACATAAAGGGCCTCCATGTTGCCCGCGAGATGGCACATGGTTTGCAGCAAAAGAGTGCTCTTCCCGGCTCCGGGGTTACCGCCGATAAGTATTGATGAACCGGGCACAAACCCTCCGCCCAGCACCCGATCAAATTCCTCAGCACCACTGCTAAAGCGAGGCAGGTCTTCAAAGTCTATATCCTGAAGTACGCGGGCTTCGGCTAACTTGCCGGCAAAGCCACCGCGTTTTGCACTACCACCGGCACCAGCGCGACCCGAGCCGCTGGACGGCCCCAGGCGAATTTCCACGACGGTATTCCACGCACCGCAGTCATTGCATTGCCCCTGCCATTTCGCATAATCTGAGCCACAATCGTTACAAACGAAGGCCGTTTTTTGTTTTGCCATTCCTGTCCCCGCGGAAAAAACGTATCCTAGCAGACTTCCATTAGATTGCCGGTATAAGCATGTCAGATTCCTCCCTCGTCCCCGAACGCCAGCTGGTTTTTTCACCAGGTCTGGCGGCGACGATTGGTCTGGAAGAATCCATCCTACTGCAACACCTGCACGCACAGTTTGACCTACAATCACCGCAACAGCGGGATGGTTTCGCCTGGTTGAGCGTAACGCGGCAGTATCTGCTGCGCTCTCTGCCGTTCTGGAACGCCATCGACCTGCACCGCATTTCCCGCAGTCTCGTGGACAAGGGGGTGATACTGATCGATTCACCACCTTTGCACACCGAGGATCGACTGCTGTTTGCCATGAATGAGCCGGTACGATCAAACCGTGAACCCATCAACGTCCCACCTCCGCCTGCCCCAGTGTCCAGGCGCAGTTCCGGAACCTTGCCCGAAAACTGGTCACCCAGTGAAGATATGCTCCAGCTGTTAGCACTTAACCACAACATACCGCGCCAGTTTGCGGTAGACCAACTGGAAGATTTCATCTTTTACTGGCGCGAGCGCGGTGAAACCAGTCACGCTTGGGAAAACAAGTTTCGTCAGTTGGTTATCAGTAGCTGGCGGCGCGCGCAACAACACCAGGCCGAATCCTTTGAGGTCCAAAAAACCCTGCCACTGGACAAGTACTGGCGCCCAAGTGAGGACGCGCTGGAGATCATGTCCCGCGCCGGCGTTGACGACGCCTTCATCAATGAAGCTATTCCCGAATTCGTCCTATACTGGCGCGAGCGCGGCAGTGCTCCAAAGGAACTGAATTCGAAATTCGTGCAGCACATACGCCTGCAGTGGGCCAAATTCAGCTCGGGCCTGGAACACAGTACAGAGCCGAAGCGAATTACCGAACAATGGCAGCCCAATGCAGACGTTTTCGACATACTCAATTTGTCGCATATCGATCAGGATTTCGCGATTACACTACTGCCGGAATTCATTGTGTATTGGCGCGACACCAATCAGGCCCTCGCTTCCTGGAACAGTAAGTTCATTCAGCATGTAAAATACCACTGGGCCAAACGGCATCAGATGCAACAAACGGACAACAAAAATGGCGGACAGCAAAAATCTGATTCAAAGGGTCGCACAAGGGATAGAAGCCTCGCAGAAGACCTCAGCGACACCTCCTGGGCGGAGTGAAGGGCAGAGTGAAGCCCAGCGCAAGATCTCTAGCGAGGCTCATGTAGAGGCCATCAATCAGGTTTTCGCGCTGTTTCGCCTGAACTATCACAATCAGTATTACGCCGCCTATCCTGACGGAGTTCAACTCAATCAAATAAAGAAGCTGTGGCTGGATTCACTACACGATTATCCGGTGGAACAAATCCTCAAGGGCGCCAAGCACGCGATTGAGCACAGTGAATACCTGCCTACCCTGAATCGAATGCACGAATGCTGTCAGCAGGGCTTAGTCGATATGGGCTTACCAGCCCCTCACGATGCCTATATCGAAGCCTGTCGCGCACCAGCTCCCCGCTCAGCACAGGTTTGGAGTCACCCGGCGGTTTATCTGGCTGGCCGGGACAGCGATTGGTTCTTCCTTACCAGCAATACCGAGCGGACTAGCTGGCCGGTTTATCGAGAGCATTACCAGAAGTACTGCAGCCGTGTCTTGCGCGGCGAACAGCTGGAGGTTCCGGAGCCTGAGGCTCTCGAAAAGCCTTCCTCTGCTCCGTTGTCGAAGGAAGAGCAGTTGGCAGAGCTTCGGAAACTTCGGGAGCAGGCTGGGCTCTAGCTAACGCTGACCTCAGATTCATCCAACAGCGCATAGAACTCCCTCACTAGGGTTTAACGATGTTCGTGCTAGATCCGGCTTTGCTGGTGGTTGGGTCCTTTCCTGCACGGCCGCAAGCTTTCCCCCTATTTCGGCCGCTGTGCAACTCGACAAAAAATGCTTTGCATTTTTCTGGACTCGGACAGTGCTCGCGGAATTCCCCGAAATAGGGGAAAAGCTTAAACGCGACCTGATTGTGCTGGACATAAACCAGGTACCAGCAAAGCCTTAGCTTCTGCGCTAGACCCACACCCCTTAAGCTTCTGCCCAGACGAGCACAGCGAGGCCGGGTTCCCTCTGGCGGGGACAATCAGCTCGCGCTTAAGCTCGCACCCAGCGGAGGGGATTTCCGCGAGGACTGTCCGAGTCCAGATTTTTGCACAGCAAAAATTGTCGAGTTCCGCAGCGGCCGGAGCTGGGTTCGAGCTTGCGAGCGTCCCCGCCATAGGGCACACGGCCTCGTTGTGCGGATTCAGTGCTCAGAACCGGAATTAGGCTCAATTACCTAATACCGAATAGGGAGTTACAAATGGAAGTGTGACGATGAACTAGTTTCGAATTACAGTGGCGCGAGGTTCAATTATTTCAGGTAAGACAGGGCTTTGGGGGGAATGCAAAGTGCTTAAAATCAATGTTCGTCGTAATTGCCCCGGGCAAGATTTTCAAACCGGGTAAACTCCCCTTGAAACGCCAGCCTAGTCGTACCAATAGGACCATTCCGCTGCTTGCCGATAATAATCTCAGCAGTACCTTTGTCCGGTGAGTCCTCGTTGTAGACCTCGTCCCGGTAGATGAACATAATTACGTCGGCGTCCTGCTCGATCGCACCGGATTCTCGCAAGTCAGAATTGATTGGGCGTTTATTGGGCCGCTGCTCCAGGGAACGGTTGAGCTGTGACAACGCAACCACCGGGCAGGTGAATTCCTTGGCAATCGCTTTCAGGTTCCGGGAAATCTCCGAAATCTCGGCCGTCCTACCTTCAGACGAGCCGGAGATCTGCATCAGCTGCATATAGTCGACCATGATCATGCCCAGCTCGCCGCCATTTTCGCGGGCGATCCGGCGAGCTCGGCTGCGTAATTCAGTGGGGCTTAGCGCCGCTGTATCATCAATATACAGGCGCGCGTCCTTGAGTTTGCTGACCGCGGCGCTGAGCTTGGGCCAATCCTCCTGCTCCAGCTTGCCGTTGCGTATTCGAGTTTGGTTGATTCTGCCGATGGACGACAACATACGAATTACCAACTGTTCCGCAGGCATTTCCATACTGAACACCAGAATAGGCTTCTTCTGCGCCAAAACTGCATTCTCAACCAGATTCATAGCGAAGCTGGTCTTACCCATTGAAGGTCTGCCGGCCACGATCACCAGATCGGAGTCTTGTAAGCCAGAAGTCATACCGTCGAGATCGGCAAAGCCGGTGCTCAGGCCAGTGATATCACCACCTGAATTAAATAGATCTTCAATCCGCGCCAGAGCGGACTTGAGTAATGGATTCACTTCCTGCGGGCCGCCTGCTTTAGGGCCCTGCTCGGTGATCTGCATGATACGGCGCTCGGCCTCTTCAATCAGATTATGGGAAGTTCTACCTTCCGGATTGAAGCCGCTGTCGGCTATTTCCTGGGCTGCGGCAATCAATTCGCGCAAACTGGCACGCTCACGCACAACCTGGCCGTAGGCGCGGATGTTGGAGGCGCTAGGTGTATTTTGGGCGAGTTCAGCAAGATAGGGTAGGCCACCAGCGGCCTCTAGCTCGCCATTAGCCTGAAGCTTGTCCGCCACTGTGATCACATCAACAGGTTCGGACTCATCCGCCAGTGTGGCAATTTGGCGAAAAATAAGCCGATGATCGGCGCGGTAGAAGTCTTTGGCAGTGACAGCCTCGGCTACGGAGTCCCAGCCATCTGCCGACAGCAGCAGTCCACCCAACACGGATTGTTCAGCCTCAATAGAATGGGGCTGCATTTTGATACGCGCGACGTCGCTATCGCCCGGGTAAGGCAATTCAGAAACATTATCGGGGTAATCGCGGTCTGCCATGAGCCTGCTAGATAATTATTGGGACTGCACAGAGTAACCAAATTAATCCGGCAGCTAAAGCAAAAACCAAAAATGCACCGACTGTTAACAGCCAGTGCATTCTAGAAATCATGCCGGACTCGCATAGCGAGGCCCGACAAGACACCTTACTCGGGGATGACGGCCACAGAGACAGTGGCAGTTACGTCACTATGAATCTGGATAGCGATTTCGTACTCACCCAGTTCACGCAACGCACCTTCCGGCAATCGCACTTCTGACTTGTCGATATCACAGCCGGCAGCAGTTACCGCTGTGGCAATGTCACGCGTACCAACAGAACCGAACAGCTTACCTTCTTCGCCAGAATTGGCCTCGATTGAAATTTGCTCCAGCGCGTTGATAGCAGCGGCGCGAATTTCAGCAGAGCCCAAAGTATCTGCAGCTGCTGCTTCCAGTTCAGCACGGCGTGTTTCAAACTGAGCGACATTATTTTCAGTCGCTGCAACCGCTTTGCCCTGAGGAATCAGGAAATTGCGACCGTAGCCTGCTTTGACATCAACCTTGTCGCCAAGGCCACCCAAATTACCGATATTCTCCAGCAAAATGATTTCCATCTTACTAACCTCTTTATGGGGAACCGTGTTCCCACTAGCTTCAAAAAAATCTAGCTTTGCTGCTTTTGCCAACGCTGGCGAAAATTCATCCAGCTGTCTGCGATGGCAGCAAATACTACTATTAACTTCACCGGGTCAAAGAGTAGCCAAGCCAGGTAGAACCCGGTTAACCATCCTCTGCCCTGTCCCCGCGCCTGAACGCGAGCATGGACCAACGCAAGTCCCGCAAAATTAAGCGGGATCATGCAAATAATTGCCCAGGTCCGGTAATCCGAGCCTAAGCTTGCCACTGCAATCGCCGCAACAGCCATTGCCATTGCCAGTGTGGGCGAATAGCGCAAAGCCTGAAACTCTTCACTAAACCCACCCGGGTTATAAAGTGCAGCCTGCCAGTACCGTGCCAACAACAGACACATAACCGTGCCAAACCCATTGCCGGCGCCCATCATGCCCGCTATTTGCAGGGCTGTGGGGCGTACTAACTCAATTTGCTGCTGTCCGCCGTCTGATAGCTGCTGCTCCAGGTTGGCCAGAAATTCTGCGAAGAATTCCACCAACTTATCCAGAAACTCGCCGCCAAAGGCGATCAACGCCAAGCCGGTAAGGCCACCGACAGCAATTCCGGCAAGTACCGTCAGATGCAAACTGACCGTACCGCGCAAAATCAGCGCCAGCACGCTTGTGCCAATCAGCAGCACCAGCGGGCCACTATCGCCAAAGGCGTACAGCAACACTCCAGCTGGCAACAGCGCCCACATCAACAACCAGGCGCCCTGTCCCACGCCCCGGCGTAGGGTAACCAGTGCTATTACTGCGGCACTGATCCAGCAAAACATTAGGCTCCCAGCGCCTGCCAGTGTAACCAGCAGTGCCTGGAGCCGACCGCGCATGACAAATTCAGCCAGACTTTTCAAGCGGACCTCCGCTGTGTCATCAAACTGGGCTTGTCAGGACGCGTAGCCAGATTTCCTAGCTATGGGAATCCGTATAAGGCAACAATGACAGAAAACGGGCGCGCTTAACGGCGGTGGCCAACTGACGTTGGTACTTAGCCTTGGTGCCAGTAATCCGGCTTGGAACGATCTTACCGGTTTCAGATACATAGGCCTTCAGGGTCTCGAGATCCTTGTAATCGATCTCTTTGGTGCCTTCGGCGGTGAAACGACAAAACTTACGGCGACGGAAAAAACGTGCCATGGTAACTCTCCTTCTTTACTCTTCGGTAGCAGCAGCTTCTACAGCCGGTGCAGCTTCATCTTTTGCGGGCTCTTCAACCGGGGCCGGAGCCGGTGCGGGTCGCGCGGCTTCGGTCGCCTGACGCTCCTCGTAGCGGGTCTTGCGCTCGCGGCTTTCTTTTTCAGCCTTCATGATGAAAGATTCTTCGGTAACAGACTCATCCCGACGGATAACAAGATTACGGATAACCGCATCGTTGAAGCGGAAAGTGGTAGTCAGCTCTTCCATCGCGTCGTTAGACGCCTCTACATTCATCAGCACGTAATGGGCTTTATGAATTTTGTTGATGGTGTAAGCCAGTTGGCGACGACCCCAGTCTTCAAGACGATGAACAGTACCGCCATCTTTCTGGATTGCGCTGGTGTAGCGCTCGATCATGCCTGGGACTTGCTCAGACTGGTCCGGGTGGACCATAAATACGATTTCGTAATGTCGCATAGTTAAGCTCCTTACGGGTTAATGCTACCCAATTCTTCAAGAGAAACGGTGTAGCAAGGAGGATCGGCCACTGCATGCAGCCGGGCAAATTTTGAGGTCGCGGATTCTACATAATTTGCAAGATTACCGCAAGCGTCGCGTTTCGACGCCAACTTCAGCGCTAACCCGCTTTGTCCGCCCGCTGGCGAATCGCCTCAAACAGGCAGACACCGCTAGCGACTGACACATTAAGGCTGCTTACCGAACCGGCCATCGGTAGTTTGATGAGATGATCACAATGCTCTCGGGTCAGGCGCCGCAACCCGGCTCCCTCCGCACCCATTACAATCGCCGAGGAACCCGTTAAGTCACTGTTATATATTGAGTTTTCAGCCTCTCCAGCGGCCCCGAATAACCATACACCGCGTTCTTTCAAGGCATCCATGGTGCGCGAAAGGTTGGTCACCCGAACAAAAGGCACCACCTCTGCAGCGCCACAGGCGACCTTGCGAACGATCGGGGTAAGGTCGGCTGATTTATCCTTGGGCACCACCACCGCATGCACTCCGGCGGCATCGGCGCTGCGCAGACAGGCTCCCAGATTGTGGGGGTCGGTGACTCCATCCAACATCAACAACAAGCAGGGCTCCTGCAGATTTTCGACAAACCGCAGAAGGTCCGCCTCCTGCCACAAATTGGACTGGCCTACTTCACCGTGAATCGGCGCGTCCAATGTTTCGGCAACAACACCCTGGTGACGGCCCACCACCAGGTTATCAAGGTCCTTGCGGGGCTCCCGAGCGACGGGTACCCCCTGATTTTGCGCCAGCTCCACCACGCTATTAATGCGTCTGTCTTCGCGCCCCTGCTGCACCCACAGTCGCTGCACCGATTTCGGATTATTGCGCAAAAGGCTGTCTACCGCATGAATTCCATAGATATACTGCATACAGTTAGTGGTGCTTTCTCAGTCCAGTTTTGCGTTTGCCTTTCTTATCTTCAGCTGCCGGAGGCGGCTTTTTACCCTTGCCAGGCGACGCTTTCCCGGGGGTCTTCTTGGACGCGCCCTTTGATTTTCTCGTTTTCTTGCCACCCTCTTTGGCTGCCGGAGACTTTTGGCCTTTGGCCTTTTGCGGTGGCTTTGAATCCACTAATTCCAGGTCGATTTTCTTGTCGTCCAAATCGACACGAGCAACCTGAACTTTCACTCTCCCGCCCAGCTGAAAGCTGCGCCCACTGCGCTCGCCCATTAGGCGCTGATGCGCCGCATCGAACTTATAGTAGTCCCCCGGCAAGGCAGTAATGTGGACCAACCCCTCTATGTATAAATCCTGGAGCTCCACAAACAGACCAAAGCTGGTCACGGCGCTAATTACGCCATCAAACTCGTCACCGACGTGTTCCTGCAGGTATTCGCACTTGAGCCAAGCCTGTACCTCACGAGTGGCGTCGTCGGCTCTGCGCTCCGTCATAGAGCTATGCTCGCCCATGACCACCATCGCCGCTTCGTCATAGGGGAATATTTTCAGACGAGGAATAGGAACCGCACCGACAGCGCGCTTGACCAACTTACTGGCCTGCTCGGAGCGGACAATGCACCGCAGGCCCCGGTGAACCAGCAAATCAGGGTAACGGCGTATGGGCGAGGTAAAATGGGTATATCCAGGGTAATTTAGCCCAAAATGGCCGGCATTCTCAGGCTGGTAGACCGCCTGACGCAGTGACCGTAACAACATGGTCTGTATTACGTTAGCGTCTTCGCGGTCAACGACTTCAGCTAATAGAGCCTGATAGTCGTTTGGGGTCGGCTTGGCTCCGCCTCGAAGATCCAGACCCAGTTCACCCAGAAACTTGCGCAGGTTTTCCAGCTTTTCTTCAGTGGGCCCCTCATGCACGCGATACAGCATAGGCAAATTAGATGCCTCAAAGAAACGGGCCGTGGCAACATTTGCGCACAGCATGCACTCTTCAATCAGCTTATGAGCATCATTGCGCACCACTGGAACGATAGCCTCGATCTTGCGCTGCTGATCAAACACTATCCGGGTTTCAACCGTTTCAAAATCGATGGCACCGCGTTTGTCCCGGGCGCCACGGAGTAATTTGTAGAGTTCCTGTAGACGATAGAGATCAGCAATCCGGTCGCTGTCGACATCCGCATGGAAGCCATTTTCCAGTACCTCACCCACTTGGGTATAGGTGAGGCGAGCGTGAGAGTGAATGATCGCCTCGTAGAACTGAAAGTCGCCTAGAGAGCCGTCGGCCTCCAGCGACATCTCGCAAACCATCGCGAGGCGATCCACCTTGGGCTTGAGCGAGCAAAGTCCATTGGACAGCGCTTCTGGCAGCATAGGGACTACCCGCTCGGGGAAGTAGACCGAATTGCCCCGCTTTGCGCCCTCATCATCCAGAGCAGAGCCAGGACGTACATAGTGAGAGACGTCGGCAATCGCCACCCAGAGCTTCCAGCCGCCCTTCTTATCATCTTCGCAGTAGACGGCGTCATCGAAATCTCGGGCATCCTCACCATCAATGGTGACAAAGGCCAGGTCGCGCAAATCGATTCGGTGTTTCTTATCCTCTTCCCGCGGCTCGCTTTCCAGAGATGCAGCCTCGGCCAACACCTCATCCGGCCATTCCCAGGGGATATCGTGGGACCGGATAGCCACGTCGATTTCCAGCCCAGGATCCAGATGATCCCCCAATACTTCGACTATCTGACCTTTGGCGTTCAACTTACGGGTGGGATAGTGCGTTATCAGTGCGGTAACGATCTGCCCCGATTTCGCCTCACCCTTTTCCTTGGGCGGTATCAGGATGTTCTGGTTAATACGGGAATTGTCGGGCACGACGTAGCCAATCCCGCTCTCTTCCTCATAGCGACCAACAATGCTGCGATTGCCACGGTCAAGCACCTCAACAACCTTGCCTTCGGAGCGACCACGGCGGTCGACACCGGTAATGGCAACCAGCACCTCATCGCCGTCAAAAGCAAATTGCATTTGCCTGGCGCTAAGATAGATATCCTCGCCTTCGCCAAGTGGCAAGGCAAATCCGTAGCCATCGCGATGGCCTTGTACCCGACAGTGAGTCAGGTTCATCTTATCGACCAGGCCAAAAGCACCGCGCCGGTCAACTAACAGCTGACCATCGCGTTCCATCGCTCGCAAGCGCTTGCCCAGCGCTGCCACCTGATGCTGCTCCGACAAACCCAGCTCACTGGAAATCTTGTTTTGATTCAGTGGCTTATCAGCGGCTCCGAGCAACTCGAGGATAAGCTCTCGGCTGGGAATTGGATTCTCGTAATTAGCAGCTTCGCGCTCTGCATGTGGGTCGGCAATTTTGCCTTTTTTGGCCATAAAGTAAAAAGCTCTGGGTGGTGGACATTCGAAAGCAGGCATTATAGCCCCAATAGTCCGCCTGCGCTCTGGCAGCGCTATCCTGCCTTTAATCCACGCGCGGTAAGCCGTACTTTAGCAACATCGCCAGCTTGTATGGCATCCAGCGAAATACGGACAGGTACTTCCAGGTTCCAATTTTACGCTGCTTCTGAATTCTGGCGCGTTCGGCAAGAAGTCGGGGCAAGTTTGAGAAGCTGGAGGCGATTGCGTTGAAGTAAATTTCTCTAAAGAGCGAAAATTTCCATTTAACCAGCGCAAGTACAAGTCCTTCGAAAAGCAGCAAAAAAATCTGCAGAGGCAGCACTGGCAAGAGAAGAGGCCAAGGGTAAAACAGGATTACTACATATAATTTGTTTCTCTCACTGAGGCGACGCCGCCGCACGGTAGTCTGCAGGCCAGTCGCTAAAACCTTGCCACCGCCAAAGGAGCCGCCGACATCGTGATAGTAGGCCGAGCCCTGCAAGGCTATAACCTGGCAGCCCAGCAAACGCGCATATTGGCAGAGGTAAAGATCCTCGCCAATCGACTCGAACCACTCCGGGAAACCGCCCAACTGATGCCACAGCGGCGCAGACAGCCACAGACATGCCCCCATGACAGTCGCCACTTCTTGCTCCCGTTTCTGGGTAATAGGTATCGGGTTAGCGAACAGATCCAGCGACATTCCGCAGTCGAGCAGGGCGGAGTCTTGAGAAGAGAGTTGAGGCAGCGTTAAAATTGACGATGGCTTAGCAAGCGCTGCAATCAACAAGTGCCGCACCGCATCCGGCGCCAGCCAAGCGTCATTGTTAAGCAGCAGAATGAAATCGCCGTTCGCCGCTTCAACCATTTTATTGTTCGCTCGACAAAAACCTACATTTTCATCACTCAATACTATGATAGCCGAGGGACAACAGGTTCGAGCAATCTCAATTGAATCATCGGAAGATGCGTCGTCGTGCACGATGATCTCGATCTCTGCGCCGGTATCCTGCGCCAGAATTGACTCCAGGCAACGTCGGAGAACGAACTGCCCGTTGTAATTCGCGACGCAAATTGAGACTCGGGAATTTTGGGGTGAAAGTGCCATCACAAAACTCGATATAGCTCAAGATAACGGTTTAGACAGTCAGCCCACGTCCCATAGAGCGCTTTACTGCTGTTGCGGCAATTTAGGGACATTTCCGAGCGGTGTTCTGGGTTCGACATATTTTCTATGGCGGAAGCAAAGGCTTCCTTGGATGCCACGAGATAACCGTTGAAGCCTTCTTGCACTACTTCAGCGTGCGCGGGGATATTCGAGGCAATTACAGGCAACCCTGCCGCCATGGTCTCCAACAGAACTTGCGGCTTGCCTTCGTCATGTTCGCTGAGCGTGACGAACCCCGTACTACGAGGGTACCAATCCCGACTAAGCTCCTCTGGCGAGAGCGGCCCGAGATAATTAGCCCACTCCGGTATATCCACGCCAGCCTGGTTGGGACCAACAAGATTCAAAACGTGCTCCTCGCCAAATATTGTCTCCCCCCACGCAAAAAGCCGACCCACTTTCGCAGGTGTGAGTCGCAGCACACACAACCACTCATTGACGGGTTTTGGCGGGCTAGCAGGTATCTCGTACCAGATATTCTCAATGCCAAAATTGACAGGGCGAACTTCAGCTAAATCGCCAAACTTTCGCCTCAACTCCTCTACCATCCAGTCTGAATTCGGGGCCAATATACATTGATTAGTCGCCAGCACCCGCCGGATCAAAAACACAACGCCAGGAATTTTCAGCAGCTGAAAATCAGTGCCCAGAACCGCAATCACAGCCTTGACGTTCATGCGGTAAAGAGGCAACGCGTTTTGCAGCCAATTGATATGGAATATATCCGTCTCAGGCGCGGCTCTTCGATAGAGTTTTCTCAGCCGCAGCAGCAGTTTAATAGCCATCAGCAGACCGCGAAAAGGAGTGCTCTTTAGCAAATAAGCTATTCCGCCGCGTTCTGCCATCCCGCGCAGGAACTCAGCGTCCTCACTGGTGCAGCTGTAACTTACACCCTCATCAAGTGGTCCTTCAGGCGCCCATAAGCTCGCTGTTAACGAGGGCTCGCGCCCCATAGCAGCAGCCAGACGGCGAATGAAAAGTCCCTGCCAGTCTGCGTCATTTCGCGGGTAACTGGTTGCGATCATCAAAACTTTCAACGCCGGAAGAGCTCCCTTTCGAACTGTATGTGTTATCGCTGCAGGCTAACATGATGGCAGGGTAATCTGCTGGTTGACAAGGCCAGATGGGGACAGTAGAGTGCGCCCCGTCAAGGATTCCGCAGGGAATACCTCGACTTTTTTAGCACAAATAGAGAAATCCGCCGTTTTTTATGCCCAGGTGGTGAAATTGGTAGACACGCTAGCTTCAGGTGCTAGTGCTCGCAAGG